>CAWEAD010000001.1:0-24704 GCA_963807225.1 uncultured delta proteobacterium
GAAGGTTTCGGCCAGTTGCTCGAAGCAGTCCCGGTCGACCATCACCAGAAGGTTGGTGGAGCCGCTGCGGTCGGAATGGCGGCCGATGGTGGCGATGTAGAAATGGACGGGGTCGATTTTGACCTGCTCCCCGGCCTGCAGGAAGAAATGGTAGATGGCCTCGTCGCTGTTGACATAGGAAACCGGCATCCAGATCGGCTCGATGCCCCAGACCACAGCCAGCCGCCGCAGGGTGCGGGGATTGCTGGTGGCGGCCAGGAGCCGGGCCCTGGGCCGCTGCTGGGCCACCATCAGGGCGGTGAGGCCGCTTTCGGAGAAGGAAACGATACCTGTCGCCCCGGTGGTGCGCTGCAGGGTGACCGCCGCCGCCGCGAAGGCCCGCCGCTGACCGCGCTGTTCCTGGAACTCGCGGAACCAGGGATAGCAGGTTTCCGTTTCCCGGATGGTCAGGTCGAGCATGGACACCGCCTCGGCGGGATAGCTGCCCACGGTGGTCTCTTCGGAGAGCATTACCGCATCGGCCCCATCCAGCACGGCGTTGGCCACGTCGGAGACCTCGGCCCGGGTCGGATAGGGGGAGGTGACCATGGAGGTAAGCATCTGGGTGGCGACAATCACCGGCATGCCCTTACCGCTGGCCAGGTGGAGGATCTGCTTCTGGACCACCGGCACCCGGTGGACGCCGATCTCTACTCCCAGATCGCCCCGGGCGATGAGAATGCCATCCGCCTCCTCGATGATTTCCGCCAGGTTGTCCAGGGCCTCCGCCTTCTCGATCTTGGCGAAAAGGGGGCAATCGCCCCCGGCCTCACGGATCACCTGCCGCGCCTGTTTGAGATCTTCGGCGGTACGGACGAAGGATACCGCCACCAGGTCGACCCCGTTCTCGACCCCGAAGACCAGATCGTCCCGATCCTTGGCGGTCAGGGCTGAAAGATTGAGCCCCTTGACCGGCAGGTTGACGCCCTTGCGGGTGCTGAGATTGCCGCCCTGCAGCACCCGAACCAATACACCCTCGGAACTGATTTGCGCCACTGAAGCCCGGATACTGCCGTCGGCGAAGAAGATCTGATCGCCCTCCGACAAAGAGTCCAGGGCCTCGGGATAGTTGAGGGCGATCCCGTCCGCGCCTTCCGGCACCGGGCCCCGGTGGATCAGCAGCTTCTCGCCCTGATGCAGCAACCTGGGTTCCATGGTCTCGACCCGGATCTTCGGGCCGGAAATATCCTGCAGGATGGCGATCACCGCGCCAAGCTTTTCGGCGCAATGACGCACCCTGCCAATCAGGCGGCCGTGGTATTCGTGATCGGCATGGGAGAAGTTCAGGCGGAAGACGTTGACCCCCAGACGGATCAGCTGCTCGATCCGCTCGGCGGTCTCGGTGGCCGGCCCCAGAGTGGCGACGATCTTGGTCCGCCGTCGGGTGTCCGGTTCACTCTTTATCACACTGTCCATGCCCTGCCCTGCCTCCGGCTCGAATTAACGGCGCCAACCTCACGCCTCCTCTTTTTATAATGCCTGGGAGACCGGAATAGCAACCGTATCAAGCATGAGTTTACAGGAGAATGGCATAAAAAAAGGCGGCCCGGGTCAGGGGCCGCCTTCCGATCGTAAATATTCCGAGCCTGAACCTCCCCCCGGAGAAGTACCAGAGGGCGGAGTCAAGTATCAGATAATCGCCTTCATCGCCCCCATATGCGCCCGCAGGTCGGCGCCGATCATCTCGATGGCGGTGTAGCGGATCGCCTCGTTGACCTGGACCAGCTCAACGTTCTTGACCCCGTTGTCCTTGGTACCGAGTCCCTTGCCGATCACGTCGGTGTCGATCTTCTTCATGAACTTGGACAGGAGCGGCACGGCGGCGTGGGCGAAGAGGTAGCAGCCGTACTCGGCGGTGTCGGAGATTACCACGTTCATCTCGTAGAGTTTCTTACGGGCGACCAGGTTGGCGATCAGCGGCAGCTCGTGCAGCGACTCATAGTAGGCCGACTCCTCTTTGATTCCGGCCGAGACCATGGTGTCGAAGGCCAGTTCGACGCCGGCCTTGACCAGGGCGACCATCAGGATGCCGTGGTCGAAGTATTCCTGCTCGGAGATCTTCTTCTTGGTAGAGGTGGACTTCTCGAAGGCGGTCTTGCCGGTGGCGGTCCGCCATTTCAGCAGGTCCTTGTCGTCCTTGGCCCAGTCCGCCATCATGGTCTTGGAAAAATCGCCGGACATGATGTTATCCATGTGCTGCTCGAAGAGCGGCGTCATGATCTCTTTCAACTCCTCGGCCAGATAGAATGCCTTGAGTTTGGCCGGATTACTGAGGCGATCCATCATGTTGGTGATGCCGCCGTGCTTCAGCGCCTCGGTGATGGTCTCCCAGCCGTACTGGACCAGCTTGGAGGCATAACCGCTGTCGACGCCCAGCTCGATCATCTTGTCGTAGCAGAGCAGCGAGCCGGCCTGGAGGACCCCGCAGAGGATGGTCTGCTCGCCCATCAGGTCGGATTTGACCTCGGCCACGAAGGAAGACTGCAGTACTCCGGCCCGGTCGCCGCCGGTGCCGCAGGCGTAGGCCTTGGCCAGCTCCCAGCCCTCGCCCTTGGGATCGTTCAGGCGATGGACCGCGATCAGGGTGGGGACGCCGAAGCCGCGTTTGAACTCCTCGCGCACCTCGGTGCCGGGGGACTTGGGGGCGACCATGATCACGGTCAAGTCCTTCCGGATCTCCATACCCTCTTCGACGATGTTGAAGCCGTGCGAGTAAGAGAGGCAGGCGCCCTTCTTCATCAGCGGCATGATGGCCTTGACCACCGAGGTGTGCTGCTTGTCCGGGGTCAGGTTGATGACCAGGTCGGCCTTGGGGATCAGCTCCTTGTAGGTGCCGACCGTGAATTTGTTGGAAGTGGCGTTCTTCCAGGACTGGCGCTTCTCCTTGATCGCCTCCGGCCGCAAGGTGTAGGAGACGTCGAGACCGCTGTCCCGCAGGTTCAGGCCCTGGTGCAAGCCCTGGGCGCCGCAGCCGACGATGACGATCTTCTTGCCCTTCAGGGCCTTGACCCCATCAAACTCCGAGGCATCCATGAAACGGCACTGGCCGAGCTCTTCCAACTGCAGCCGCAGCGGCAGGGTATTGAAATAGTTGCCGGACATCTGGTTCTCCTTCTTTAGTTATTGTTCTGACGAATTTTTAATAATAGGCGATTCTGCCACCTTTTTTATGGTTGCGTCAAGTGCATTATTGGCGATATTGTATTGCGTGTGACGCAACACTCGCGACAGATCATTGCGCTTGCCTGGTCGCTAAAGCTCTCCCGCAATAACGGGCCCGGGGGAATCTGATCGCCAAAAATTCCACAACTGATAATTCTACATTTATAATTTCTCCACCCATGAACCTCCAGGAACTCAAACTCTTCCGCCACCTGGCCGCTTCCCTGCACTTCGGCAGGACCAGCCGGGCCTGCAATCTGACCCCCTCGGCCCTGACCCGGACCATCCAGAGACTGGAGGAGGAACTGGGCCAGCCCCTCTTTATCCGCGACAACCGTTCGGTGGCCCTGACCCCGGCCGGTGAGATTTTCCGGGAATACGCCGAAGACGCCCTGCAGCGCTGGCAGGAATTGACCAACCGCCTGGCGGCCGGGGAAGTCCCGGGCGGTCAACTCAGTCTCTACTGCTCGGTCACCGCCGTTTACGGTATCCTGCCCAATTTACTGGGCCGCTTCCGGGAGAAATACCCCCGGGTCCACCTCAATCTGCAGACCGGCGATGCCGCCCGGGCCCTGGTCAAGCTGCGCAATGACGAGGCCGAGGTGGCCATCGCCGCCCTGCCGGAAACCCGCCCGGCCGGACTGGAATTCCTGCCGCTGATCGAGACCCCGCTGGTCTTCATCGGCTCGGCCCGCTTCCCGGCAGCGGTAATTTATCAGGACAGGGAGATCGACTGGCAGCGCACCCCGCTGATCATGGCCGAGCGGGGCTTGAGCCGGGAAAGGTTGGATCGCTGGCTGGCCGCCCGCCAGGTCGAGCCCAACATCTACGCCCAGGTGGCCGGCAACGAGGCGATCATCGCCATGGTCAGCCTGGGCTGCGGGGTGGGAGTGGTGCCCCGTCTGGTCCTGGAGAAGAGCCCCCTGCTGGAACAGATTCGCATCCTGCGGGTAACCCCGGAGCTGAAGCCCTTCTCGGTCGGGGTCTGCACTCCGGCAAAAAACCTGGCCAACCCGATAATCCGCGCCTTCTGGACCATCGCCGAACAGTGGCAAGAGGAAGAGGAACAGGAATGACCACCCGGGAAAAAGCACTGAAATCGAGGTTGGAGTGGCATCCGCGACAGTTTTCCCTTAACCTGAACTGAACCGCCCCGGCAGTCTGTTTACCGGCCCGAACCTGGAAAACTAAATTCATGGATACTTCCGACAAACAAGGGCGCGGCGACGCCAGGACCCTGGCCGCCGCCGGTCAGGTCCTGGACGGCGGGGATTCGCGGCGCGGGCTGGCTAAACTCCTGCCCTTCCTGGGCCCGGCCTTCATCGCCAGCATCGCCTACGTCGATCCCGGCAACTTCGCCACCAATATCGAGGGCGGCGCCAAGTTCGGCTATACCCTGCTCTGGGTGGTGGTGGCCAGCAACCTGATGGCCATGCTGATTCAGATCCTGGCTGCCAAGCTGGGCATTGCCACCGGCCGCAATCTGGCCGAACTCTGCCGCGACCACTTCCCCCGCCCCCTGGTCTGGTCGATGTGGGTGGCCATGGAACTGGTGGCCATCGCCACCGACCTGGCCGAATTCGTCGGGGCGGCGGTGGGCTTCAATCTGCTCTTCGGCATGGACCTGTTCAGCGCCGGGCTGTTGACCGCCGTGGTGACCTTTTTGATTCTGGCTTTGCAGTCCCGAGGCTTCCGGCCGCTGGAGGCGGTGATCACCGCCCTGCTCGGGGTAATCGCCCTCTGCTATGTGGTGGAGACGGTGCTGGACAAGCCCGACTGGGGCCTGGTGGCCTTCCATGCCGTGGTGCCCCGTTTCTCCGGCAGCGAGTCAATCCTGCTGGCCACCGGCATCCTCGGGGCCACCATCATGCCGCACGTGATTTTCCTCCACTCCTCGCTGACCCAGGGGCGAATCGTCACCGCCAATCCGGTCCAGAAGCGGCGCCTCTTCTTCTTCGAAGTGGCCGACGTCAGCATCGCCATGGGCGTGGCCGGCTTCGTCAACGCCGCCATGCTGATGATGGCCGCCGCCACCTTTCACCACACGGGACACGCCGATATCGCCAGTATCGAGGACGCCCACCGCACCCTGGAGCCGCTGCTGGGCCCGGCGGCGGGCTGGGTCTTCGCCATCTCGTTGCTGGCCGCCGGCCTCGCCTCCACCACGGTCGGGACCATGGCCGGCCAGGTGATCATGCAGGGCTTCCTGGAACGGCACATCCCGGTCTGGGTGCGCCGCCTGGTCACCATCCTGCCCTCTTTGGCGGTTATCGGTATGGGTTTCGACCCCACCCGCACCCTGGTGCTGAGCCAGGTGGTTTTGAGTTTCGGGTTGCCTTTCGCGGTGGTGCCGCTGGTGATTTTCACCAGCCGCCGGCAGGTGATGGGTGAACTGGTCAACCGGCGCTGGACCACCATTCTGGCCTGGCTGGTGGCGGCCCTGATCGTCGCCTTGAACCTTTATCTGCTCTATCAGACCTTTCGAGGTATGTAAGCCATGTTCAAACACATCCTGGTACCACTGGACGGCTCGACCCTGGCCGAAGCGGCTCTGCCGGTCGCGGCCTACCTGGCCCGGGTGCTCGCCGCCCGGATTACCCTGATTCACGTGGTCGAGAAGGACGCCCCGGAGGAGGTCCACGGCGAACCGCATCTGCACGAAGCGACCGAGGCACAGAAGTATCTGGAGGGGCTGCGCAACCGCTTCGCCACCGTCGGCGAGGAGTGGGACTGCCATGTCCATGCCCCCGGCGCCGCCGATGTCGCCGGCGGCATCGTCGCCCATGAAGAGGAACTGCGCCCGGACCTGATCCTGATGAGCACTCACGGTCCCGGCCGCATGGAGCGGTTGCTGCGGGGCAGCCTGGCCCAGCGGGTAGTGGCTCTGGGCCGCACACCCTTGCTCCTGGTGAGGCCGGAAGCGCACCTGGACCAAGACTTTTCACTCTCCCGCCTGCTGGTGCCCCTGGACGGCACCAGCCGTCACGAAGGCGGGCTGGCCCCGGCCCTGGCTCTGGCCGCGGCCATCAGCTGCCGCCTGCAGCTGGTGGCCGTGATCCCGTCTTTTTCGGTACTGGCCGGCCCCGATGCAACCCTGGCCAGGTTTCTGCCGGGAACCACCCGCACCATGCAGAACCTGGCGGCGGCCAATCTGAGCGAATATCTGGCCGGAGTACGGGAACGGGCCGCGGCGCTGGGGATCGAGGCCGGGATCGAACTGCGGCAAGGCGATGTGGCGGACGAGATTGTCGAGGCGGCGGCGGCCGCCGAGGCCGAACTGATCATCCTGGCCACCCACGGCAAGGCCGGAACCCGGGCCTTCTGGGCCAACAGCGTGGCGGCCCGGGTCCAAGATCGAACCACCAGGCTGCTGCTCCTGGTGCCGATTTGACCGGCGCGCTTAGAAAGAAGGCGGCGCCGGGAATTGTCGCCCCCGCGAACCCCGGCTGAGGTATACTGAAATCATGCCGACCCAAGCCATGCAAAAACTGCTTATCCCGGCCAACGAACTCGAGGCCCTGGCCCTGCAAAAGTTACTGGCCGAGCACGGCATTCCGGCCATGCTCCGCTCTTATCACGACACCGCCTTCGACGGCATCTTCCAGAACCAGAAAGGCTGGGGAGTGCTGCTGGTCGCCCCGGAGGACCTGGACCGGGCCCGGATAATTGTCGAAGAGTGGTGGGCGGCGACCCCAAAAGAACTACCCTGGGAAGAATAAGCTTTTCCTGTCTGCCGGAATAAAAAAAGCCCGGGGGCGAATTTCTCCGCCGCCGGGCTTTTTCATTTATTTTATCATTTACTTCGTTGAGTCAAATTCAGCCGAACAGGTCCAGAAAGGAGTTGTTCTTCGCCCCCCTTACCAGCTGTTTCGCCAGCCGGGCCAACAGCACCCGCCGCAACGAGGCCTCCGGCATGGTCTTGGGCGCGCAGTTTTCGACCAGCAGGGCCAGATCCCGTTTTTTGCCATAATAGCGGACGTTGGGACCGATCTTGACTGCGTCGGAATCCAGCCGGATCGCGCCCTTCTTGACGTACTTGGCCACCTCGGCTTTGGGATCGTTCAGATCCCCGAAAATCCGGGCTCCGGCCAGGCAGGTCTGGACGCAGGCCGGCTCCAACCCTACCGCGGTCCGCTCCACGCAGAAAGAGCACTTGTCGGCCTTGCCCTCATCGCCCAGATCGGGGTTGACGTAGCGGGCTCCGTAGGGACAGGCCTCGGCGCAGGCCCCGCAGCCCAGGCAGCGTTCCTTGTCGATCTGCACCGTGCCGTCGAAGGGATCCTTCCAGGTGGCGGCCACCTCCATGACCTTAACCGCGCCGCTCTTGCGATCCTTGAACTCCATCCGTACCTGGTCGGCCGGGCAGGCATCGACGCAGGCCGGCGCGTCGCAGTGGTTGCAGAGGCCGGGGTAATAGGTGGAGGCCAGGCCATCCGGGGTCAGGCTCGGCCCCAGTCTTTTCACCCAGTTGCGGCCATTCTCGGTCGGTACGTCCCACTCCGCCTTGCAGGCCACGGCGCAGGCGTGGCAGCCGATGCATTTCTCCAAATCGATAATCATCCCATATTGTGCCAAGGTCTTTTCCTCCTTGATTTGTTCATTATGCTCGTCATTGCCGGGAGGCCAAAGTCGACGAAGCAACCTAGTCCAGATTGCCGCGCTCTCTCCGGTCGCTCACAATGACCACTTATTTGTCTCTCGCAAATCTCAATGCCGCCAATGGTGATGGCTAAGCCAAAAGTTCGATATCCAAGGAGCAGCGGCGTCGCGCCAGCGCAGACATACTCAGGTATGTCGAGCATTGCGCGAACCCGTTGCGACGCGGGAGATCGGACTTTTGACGACGCCATCAGGCTTTGATCACTTTGACGAAGTTGGTCCGCATGCCGGTGGCCCCGGTTTCCGGGTCGATGCCGAATTTGGTGATCAGACCCTGATCATCGATACCCTGGCCCTTGCCCACCGTCAGTTCCGGGTTCATCGATCCATAGCCGTGGGCCAGATAGACGGTATCGGCCCGGATGCCGGGCGTGACCTTGAGCACCGAGCTGTTCCGGGATTTAACCCCGTCCTGGTTGGTCAGGGTGACCCGATCGCCATCCTTCAGCCCCAGCTTGGCCGCCACCTTGTCGTTGAGCCAGACCGGGTTTTCCGGCATCTCGTGGTGCAGCCAGATATTGTTCTGAGTCCGGGAAAAGCTGTGCACCGGCGAACGCCCGTAAACCAGGCGGGCATAGCCGGCCGGCACTTCGGCGGTGGGAATATAGGATGGGACGGGGGAGAACTCGTTGTCCTCGATCTGTTCCGAGTAGAGTTCGACCTTGCCGCTGTCAGTGGAAAATTCAAACTCCCGCTTACCGGCTGGAGCATAGGGTGATTTACCGTCCTGCAGGTAGATGCCATCCATGGCCTTCAGTTTGGCGATGGAGAGACCGACCGGTTCCAACCTTTTTTCGACATGCTCCTCGATGGAGGCCACCGGAATCTTGTCGCCGTAGCCCATGCGCTTGGCCAGTTCGTTGACGATCCAGACCGAGTCCTTACGCTCGAACATCGGCTCGACCAGGGGCATCCGGGCGGCGACAAACTGCTGGGGCTTATCGGCCGGGTTCCACTGCATGCCGGTCTTGACGTAATCGTAGCGTTCCAGGTAGCTCTTCTCCGGCAGCAGGATATCGGCGTACATGGTGATATCCATGGGCATGATGTCGGTGACCATGACGAAGTCGACCTTCTTCAGGGCGGCGATGGTTTCCGGTTGGTTGGGAATGGTCTGGATCGGGTTCTGGCCCCAGGCGATCCAGGCCTTGATCGGATAAGGCTTTTCAGTCAGGGTAGTCTCGCGGATCGCCTCGGTGGGGGTGCCCGGCGGATGGAAGGGCCAGAAGGTGGAGAGATCGCAGTCCTCGGCAAAAACCCCGTGCCCCCAAGGAGTCTTACCCAGCTTGACCCCCTTGGGCTGAATCAAACCGCCCGGCACCCCGTAGGCTCCCAGGATGGCAGTGAGGCAGGCCTGGGCCCGGAGTCGCTGGAAGTCGTTGCCATACCAGGTGGTGTGCCGACCGGGATGGATAGAGACGTTGGGCAGGTTGGCACCCAGCAGGTCGGCCACTTGGATGATCTGTTCCTTGGGGACGTCGCAGGTTTTGGCCGCCCACTCCGGGGTGGACTCGGCCAGGGACTCTTTGAGTTCGTCGAAGCCGGTGCAGCTCTTCTCGACGAATTCCTTGTCATAGTGACCGGTGTCGATCAGCCGCTTCATCACCGCCTGCAGGAAGGCGGTGTCGGTGCCGGGTTTGATCGGTACCCAGACGTCGGCCTTGCTGGCCGCCGCCGAGAAGCGCGGATCGAGAACAATCAACTTGGCGCCGTTCTCCAGCCCCTTCAGATACTGCTTGAGATGGGAGACATGGACATTCTCGCCCAGATGGGTGCCGATCAAGAGGATCACCTTGGCATTGGCCATATCGACGTTCTCGCCGGGGGCGAAACCGAAGGTCGACAGGTAGGCCATGTCGCGCACGCCTCTACATTGATAAAACGAGGCCTCACTGATATTGGGGGTGCCGGTGAACTCGAAATACTGCAGGGGGTAAAAGGCCGAGGCGCCGTGGGGAAAGAGGGCCACGGCATGGGGTCCATACTTTTTCTGGATCGCCTTGAGGCGGGTGGCCGTCTCATCCAGGGCCTCCTCCCAACTGATCCGCTTCCACTTGGGATTACCCCGTTCGCCGACGTTCTTCAGGGGATATTTGAGCCGGTCCGGGTCATACAGCAGCTGGATCCCGGCATTGCCCCGGGCGCAGATGGACTTGCCGTTCTCGATGCTCTTGGGGTTGCCCTCCAGCTTGACCAGTCGGCCGTCGCGCACCTTGCCGACCAGCTGACAGCGCCAGAAGCACATCTCGCAAACCCCGCCGGAGCGGGTTTCCGTGTTGGCAAAACTGCCGGGCGCCGCCACCGGTTTTTTGGCCAAGCCACCTTCGGCCCGGGCCAGACGGGCCAGGGGTACAGAGGCCGCCGCCAGTGAGGCGGTCTGTAGGAATTTACGTCTGCTTACCTTAATTGCCATGCTATTCCTCCTCTTTGGTAAAAAAATCGATCAACTCGATGAGAATCCGGTAGAAAGGCAGTTGTGCGCCTTGCCGCACCCGGTCGCGGAACGAACCGAACCAGGGGCGGAAATGAGCGGCCAGAAACTCCTCAGCCTCACTTTCCCGATCGGACTCCAACAGCAGAGCCATAAATTCCAATTCCAGGGGAAGATAATCCGCCAACCCGTCACCACCGGTCAGGTCGAAGCCCTGATGCCGATAAAAATCCCGGGTCTTGGCAGTGGAAGCGCCGTTAAGCATGCCCTCACCGCGCCAATACACGGAACCATACGGCGGGGCCACCGCCGCCGGAACAGCATTGACGAAGAGGCCTGTGTGTTCGATCTGCAGGGTTTCCAACAACTCGGCGGGGTCGGTGGGCATGGCCCGGACTTCGGCCAGTGCTTCCGGCCAATCCAGATCTTCCAAGAGGGTGGCGAGACCGACCAGATAATCGCGATCCAGCCAGGCAGCCCGAGGAAATTCCAGGGAACGGGCCAGAAAGCGGAAAAGCTCGGCCAGTAATGGACTTGAAGCGGTTTCGCTCATCTTTCCTCTCCTCAATGAAGGGGGTGCGGTAAACGGATTCCGTCAGCAAATTAAGCAGGTAATTAAAAACTAAAACAGGATGTCATATTTGCTTTCACTTTGCAACATCTTGTGAAATAATCATTTCCATTTTTGCATAAATAATTACTCCGATACAAGCTCCGGACAAAAAAAAGCGACCCTGCCGGATCGCCTCGCTCAAACCTCGCAAACTAAGAACTGATTGCACTAAACCTTACTTGCCGCAGGCTTTCCGCGCCTCCTCGGTCGGTTCGCTCAGACAGCCGGCCAGTTGTTTCGCCTGGTCTTCTTTCAAGTCGGCCCCGTTGGCGATCATCCACTTAATCAGCGCCTGCCACTGTTTTTCGGTGGATCCCAACCGCGCACAGAACCTGTCCCGGTCGTGACAACCCAGACAGACCGAATTGATCAGTACGGTGCACTGGTCTTCGGCCCGGACCGAACCGGCTGCCGTTAACCAGATGGACAGAACCACCGCACAGTATCTTATGGGGATGCTTGCTTTCATTTCTGCAGACCGATGCATTGCAGAGCCGCGCGCCGAACCCTGGGCCGACGGGGTCGTCTTTCAGTTACCCTCGGCCAGGAGCCAGACCAGGCGTCCGGCCGGTTGCAGGCCGGCCGCCGGAAAGGTGCGTTTATCCGGTTCTCCGTCGATTATCCGCCGGGCCAATTGCATTCTCTCGCCTCCCGCCGCCAAAACCACAACCAGTCGGGCCTGATTAAGCACCGGCATAGTCAGGGTCACCCGGGCCACCCTGGGGTTTAGTTCCGGCATCGATACTTTGCTCACCCAGTGCCGCGGCTCGGCCAGGGCCGTCGAGTTTGGGAAAAGCGAGGCCACATGGCCGTCCGGGCCCAAACCCAATAAGATCAGATCGAAAACCGGCCAGCCTTCGGGGGAGAGGTCGCCGGCGAAAAATCCCTGCAGACTCTGCTCGTAAGCCCGGGCTCCGGCTACCGGATCGGACAGGCCGGTAGCCACCGGCCGCAAGCGCTTTTCGGGCACCGCCAGACTGTCCAGCAAGAGACGCCGGGCCAGCCCCTGGTTGCTGTCCGGGTGGGTCGCTGGCACCCAACGTTCGTCGCCCCAGAAGAAGAAAGTTTTCGAAGTCAGGATATTATACAGGTCGCTCCCGACCCCGCTCGCCAGGTGACGATAGATGGGCTGCACGGTGCGCCCCCCGGTCAGGACCAGGAGAAAGCGGCCCCGAGCGGCCACGGCTTCGGCCCCGGCCGCGCCCAGCAGCTCGGCCGCGCACCGGCAAAACTCCTCCCGGCCATCAAGCTGGAAAACCTCTGTGGTCAATTTCCACCTCCCGCCAGTAATCTGCGGAGCCATTCGGCGGCCGGTTCCGGCCCCCAGCTCCCGGCTTCATAAGGCAGCAGTTTATTGGCCCGATCGGTGCAGTTCTCGCAGACATCGATCAGCGGGGCCAGAAACTGCCAGGCTTCCTCCACTCCGTCCTGGCGCCAGAAAAAAATCTGTTCGCCGTTGATACAGTCAAGCAGGACTTTCTCATAGGCGTCCAGAACCCTGCCCCGATAATCGTCATAGTAGCTAAAATCGAGATCGACGTTCCGCAGGCAGACCTGGTGCCCCGGAACCTTGGCCTGGAATGAAAGCTGGATCTCCTCCTCCGGAAAGATGCTCAGGGTGAGGCGGTTGGCGCTGATGGTGTCGCCCAGTATTCCGGCGAACATCGAATGGGGAACCTGCTTGAACTGAATAACCAGGCGCGTATCCTTCCGCGGCAACCTCTTGCCGGAGATCAGATAAAAAGGCACCCCCTGCCAGCGCCAGTTATCGATGAAGACCCTCAACATGGCGAAGGTGGGGGTAAGCGACCCAACGGAGACACCTTTCTCCTGCCGATAGCCGGGCACCGCCCTCTCGCCGATCCGGCCCGGGCCGTACTGACCCAGGATCGGGATATCACCGGCCCCACCCTCGGTAAAGGACCGCAGACTGCGGAAGACCTTGACCTGCTCGTCCCGGACCCGCTCGGCCGAGAACAGGGTCGGCGGCTCCATGCCGATCAGGGCCAGGAGCTGCAGCATATGGTTTTGGAACATGTCGCGCAGCACCCCGGCCTTTTCATAGTAGCCGGCCCTGCCCTCCACCCCCAGTTCCTCGGCGGCGACAATCCCGACATGCTCGATGAAGTTGCGGTTCCAGAGGGGTTCAAAGATGGTATTGGCGAAACGCAGCATGATGGTGTTCTGCACCGTTTCCTTGGCCAGATAGTGGTCAATCCGGAAGATCTGCTCCTCCCGGAAGCCGCGGCGCAGGACCCGGTCCAGTTCCCGGGCGCTTTCCAGATCGTGGCCGAAGGGCTTTTCCACCACCAGCCGGACCCAGCCGCGTCCCTCGCCACCCTCCCGGGAGAGACCGGCCTCGATCAGTTCGGCCCCGATCACCGGGTAGAGTTCGGGGGGCACGGCCAGGTCGAAGAGCAGATTGCCTCCGGCGCCCAACCGTTCGTTAAGTTCGGCGAGATAGGCGGCCAGATCCCGATAGGCAGCCTGGTCGTCGTAGCGCACCACCCGGTAATGCAGGCGGGCGGCGAATTCCGGCCAGCGTTGATGGTTACCGGTGGCGGCCGGGCAATCCCGCCTCAGCAGGTTCCGGAAGGAATCGCTGTCCAGTTCGGTCCGCCCGCAGCCGATAATGGCGCCGGGTTCAGGGAAGATGTCGTTGAGGAAAAGATTGAAGAGGGCCGGAATCAATTTGCGAGCGGCGAGATCGCCGGTGGCCCCGAAGATTACCAGCAGAGCCGGAGATACTCTTTGTCCACCCCAGGCGCAGGAAGGATCAGCCGCGGCTGTTGCATTTCCCTTCCTTAACTGTTCTTCCATGCCCGCCTCCTGAAAAATCTTAGACAACTGCAATCCTTAACGCAAGTCCCGTGCTTATGCACCATGCAAAAATCCGCAGATAAAGCCGGCGCTAATCTCAAACATTGACGGGAATATCCGGAAAGCTTAGCCTTTTCATATAACTTTCCGAAGAACTGAGGGCGAGCCGAATAGCGGCTCGCCGATACTCGTTCCGCCAGTGGCTCCCAACTACCGGGAAGATCCACCGGTAACGACGTTAATCGGGAGGTCGAAAAAACCATGGAATGGCGTTAACAACCCGGAGGTGAAATCATGACCAGCTTTGTCTTGAAGTTCGATGAGCTACGAAATCTCGTCCGCTACGGTCTGCTTCTGGCCCTGGCCCTGTTCGGGCCTCTCTTTGCCTGGCCGGTCGCGGCCCCCGCCATGGAATCCAAACTGATGGAGGTCACCACCGAAGACGGCGTCGCCTTAAGGGTTATCCTGGCCCGTGGCGAAGCGAATAACCATGCCGGAGTGGTCCTGTTCCATATGTACCAACAGGGCAAGGAATCGTGGGAACCTCTGCTGAAAGAATTGACCGGCAGAGGCTTCACCTGTCTGGCCATGGATCTCCGCGGTCATGGCGGCAGTCGCTTTTCTTCCACCGGAGAGGACCTCTCCCTCCAGGTCGTGGCGCGAGACCACAGATTATTTCGAGATATGTACAAGGACGGTGAAACCGGAGTCCGTTACCTGATCTCTCAAGGGGTGGATCCCGAACGAATCGGCCTGGTCGGGGCCAGTGTCGGCAGCAGTATCGCCATCGACGTCACTACCCGGCGGAAGGTGCCGGTCCGGGCGGTGGTGGTCATGACTCCGGGTCGGGAATATCTGGGCATCCCGACCATGAAGCAGATCGAAAAGTGGCCGGACCTCCCCCTGCTGATCCTCAGCAGCGCCGAGGAGGCGGATCTCGGAGCCCGGGAAATCTACAAGACCTTGCAGACTCGGGGCGCCGAACTGGAGATCTTCAATCAGCAGGAGATCCACGGCACCTACATGTTCGGCAAGGTCCCGGGAGTGGAGAAACTGATCTCCGACTGGCTGGCCTCCAAGCTGCTGAGCAAATAGCCCGGAACCTGCGGCGCCGGAGGTGAAAAAATTCCCGGGAGAAGACCCTTGAGACCCCTTTGTTCCCGGCTGCTGCTCGCACTATTGCTGGCGGGCTGGGCTCCGGCCGGCAGCGTGGCGGGGCCCGACCACAGCCAGCCGGAACCGGTCTATCATATCCCCTTAGTGGTGCACCTGTCGCAAAGTGCCCGACAGCCGGGGGAATTCCCGCCCATCTTCGCGGAAATCAACCACATCTGGCTGAGCCAGGCGGGGATTTGCTTCGAGATCAAAGCGGTAAGGAAAAGCGAAGAATCGGACCAGGGGCTGAACATGTGGTTTCGCCCCACAATCGGCGGCCTGAACGGTTCTTACGACGGCGAGATCATCCTGATGAAGGACCATCCGGTCCTGGCCCCGGCTCCGCATCCGGCCAGGGATAGCGCGGCCCGTACCGCCGCCCACGAACTCGGCCATGCCCTGGGGCTGCACCATGACCAGAGCGACAGCGACAACCTGATGGCTTCCAAAACCTATGGCTGGCACCTGAATCCGGCGGAGATTGCCCAGGCCCGACAGACGGCGGCGCGGCTGAGTCGGCCCGGTCCTGGCGGTAACACCTGCGCTCCGGCCCGGTTTGTACCATAATGATGCGCCCTGAATTTTGATCTCGGACAACCGGGGAACCGGCGACCGACCAGACCAGAAAATGTTCTACCGCACCGCTTCGCGACCAGGTTTCCCGGCCTTGACCTCGGTGCGATTCCGGACCGCCCCCCGATGATCGCGGCGTTGCGGCCGCCTTGACCTGCTTATCCCCATCCGAGCCGATCAGACCATCCCGATATTCATTTTTTCTATTTAGACCCCAGCAACCGCTCCATCTCTTTCTCCAGATAGCTCAGATGTTGCTTCTCTTCGTCGACCAGCTTCAGGAAAAGTTCCCGGACATCCGGGCGCAGGGCCTTCCGGGCCAGGCGCCCGTAAAGATCCAGGGCCTGGGTCTCGAACATCATGGCCAGGTCGAAGATCGCTTCCAGGCCAAGGAGTTCGGGCCGCACCCGGGCCAGGTACTCCGAGACCAACCTGCCGCCCTCCATCAATTCGCTTTTTCCGTCGGCCAGGGGCGGCAGTTCGGAGTCGTCCCGGCGGACCACCTCATACTCCTCGGCCAGCCAGGCCTTGTGCTTGTCTTCAAAGCCGGCCAGCCGGGCAAGCAGCTTCTTCTCTTCGGCCGCGCCGACCTTTTCCCCGAGCTGGAGATAGAACTGCTGGAGGCCATCTTCCAGGGCGTAACCCATGGCCAAATTGCTGGCGTAATCGGTCTCCGGGCCAATCAGATCCAGCCCCGCGACTTCCGGTCCGACCGCCTGGCGCCCTTCCCAGGCCTTGATCCCGCCGCTCATATTGTAGACCTCGCCAAACCCCTGACCGTTGAGGAACTGAGCCGCAGCCCGGCTGCGCCCACCCACGGCACAGTAAGCCAGGACCGGCTTATCCGGATTCAACTCGCCCACTCTCTCGGGCAGCTGCTTTACCGGGATCAACTGCGCGCCGGAAATATGGCCCCGTTCGTATTCCGAGGGTTGGCGAACATCCAGGAGCTGGTAATCTTCGGCTCGGCGCGCCGCCATGAATTCCCTGGCCTCTTCGGGGCTCAGGCTTTTAACCGGCTTGAATATTGAAGTCCATTTCATTTTAGACCACCTTGTAAGGTTCTGGGCTAGACCGCGAGATTCGAACTACATTTTAAACAGACTCCCCCGGGCAACCACCAGATAAATCTTCGTTGCCGCCCGGCTCAACCCGGCAGGCGGCATTCGCCGGCCAGGGGGCAGTCTTTGCAGTGCTTGCCTTTCTTCAGGTATTTTTCACAGCAAACTTCCTTGCATTTCTTCTCGTCCTCTTGCCTGCCCTTGTTTTTGCCCTCGTTTTTCTTGCCCATGCGTCCTCACTCCCGGCAACTTCGATGATCTCCGGAAAACCCGGAATTCAACCCAGAGACCACCCATTGAAACGACTCAGATATACACGCGACTTTTGTGATCCCGTGCGGGGAAAAGTCTTACAGCGAATACATAACCCTTTATCATGGTCGGTTGCATATTCTCAAATTTTTATCTGATTACCCCTCAATTCCGCCACATTCCGGGACCAATCATTGTGTTTTACTTAAGTGCATGAAAACATGTTTAAATCAGTGCGAAGAGAAGACCAAATGCGTTTGGACCATCCTTCGACAGGCTCAGGCTGAGCGGTATAACAGTAATTCCGTTCACCCTGAGCTTGTCGAAGGGTCGCCGGTTGGAATTCGATGCTAATCAGAAATTTATATTCAGGCCTTAACCGACAATCGTTCCTAATAGCTACAGGCCGGGAATTCAAGCTTAAATCTCCGGCCGCACCCCTCTGCCGCCTTCACCCCGGCACCCCCGAATGCACCGGAAGGCTTGAGTTTTATCGCCCTTACCTTGCTTGAAAATATCTCTATTGTACTGTATTTTACTGCCCTTTTTTATGTTACGATAAATTTAGAAAAGAGTTATGAATGAAGAGCTCGCCGCATACGGTGGCGCTCAAAAACACCAGATGGAGGAATTGCATGGAACTTCAGATTGAAGGACGTCATGTAGAAATCCGCAAATCATGGCAGGACAAAATCGAACTCGAAAAGGACCGCTTGAATCGGCACCATCCCGGATTGGTCCACAATCTGCGGGTGGCGGTCGAATCCACCTCAGGACATAGCGAGGGCGGCTACGAAGTCAGGCTGGTGGCCACTGTTCCCAGCGATACCATCATCGTCAAACGCAAAGGGGAAGCGGTAAAGCCGGCCCTGGTCAAGGCCTTCGATAACCTGGGGATGCAACTCAAGGAACTGCAACGGAAGAAGAGACAGACCGTCAAGGGCCAGGAGGTTCTCGGAAGCGGGAGCTCAAGCGGCACGATCAAGACGGTTTCACCACTCGAATCCTTCGGCTTCATCGTCACCAGCGACGGCCGCGAATTCTATTTCCATGAAAACGCCTTGAAAGATGTCGCCATCGACAAACTTGACGAAGGCACCGCCGTAACCTTCGGTGAGGGCGAGGGCGAAAAGGGACCCAGCGCCAGCTGGGTAAAACTGCACAAGTAAGAAGGGAGCAACCCGACTGAAACCGGATAGACAGCATGCCAATTCTTAAACAGGTGGACCTCGACCCGGTCTACCTGGAACAACCGGAAACGGAAATCATCGAAAAGATCGCCCAGCGCAAGAAAGAGCTGGGCGATACTCTTTTAATCCTCTGCCATCATTATCAGCAGGAGTCGGTCTATCGCTTCGCCGATCTTACCGGCGACTCGCTGAAGCTGGCCCGGGCCGCCTCCCAGGAGAAGAGCCCCTTCATCGTCTTCTGCGGCGTCCACTTCATGGCCGAGACCGCCGACATCCTCACCGCCCCCGAGCAGACCGTGATCCTGCCCGATCTCCGGGCCGGATGCCCGATGGCCGACATGGCCGCCATCGACGAGGTGGAGTACGCCTGGGACGATCTGCAGGAAGCGGTGGGCAAGGCCACCATCGTGCCGATCACCTATGTCAATTCCACCGCCCGGATCAAGGCCCTGGTCGGCGAACGGGGCGGCTCGGTCTGCACCTCTTCCAACGCTGAAAAGATCCTGACCTGGGCCCTTTCGCGGGGCGACAAGGTCTTTTTCTTTCCGGACGAACACCTGGGACGCAACTCGGCTTACGCCCTGGGCATCCCCCGGGACGAAGTAGTTCTCTGGGAGCGGGATAAACCCCTGGGCGGCAACACCATTGAGCAGTTGCGGAAAGCGCGGGTCATCCTCTGGAACGGCTACTGCACGGTGCATATGCAGTTCACCCCCGAGCAGGTCGAGATGTGGCGTAAGCGGGAGCCGGAGATCAAGATCATCGTCCATCCCGAATGTCGGCACGAAGTGGTGAGTATCGCCGATCACTACGGTTCCACCGAGGCGATCATCCGCACCATCCGCGAATCTCCGGCCGGTTCCAAGTGGGCGGTCGGCACCGAGATCAATCTGGTCAACCGGCTGCATCTGGAGTTCCCGGACAAGGAGATCCATTCGCTCTCCCCCTTCCAGTGCCTGTGCTCGACCATGTACCGGATCAAGCCGGCCTACCTGCTCTGGGTCCTGGACAGCATCGTTGCCGGGCATCCGGTCAACCGGATCACGGTCCCCCGGGACATCGCCGAGAAGGCCAAACTTTCCCTGAACCGGATGCTGACCATATGAAACGGATCTATTTCGACAACAATGCCACCACCCCGGTGACCCCGGAGGTGCGGGAGGCGATGCTGCCGCTCCTGGGCGAGATTTTCGGCAATCCTTCCAGTGCCCATCGCGAAGGCGAACAGGCCCGGGCCGAGGTGGATCAGGCCCGCGCCCGGGTGGCCACCCTGCTCAATACCAGTCCCGCCCGGATTATCTTCACCTCCGGCGGCACCGAGGCCAACAACCTGGCCATTTTCAGCGCGGCGGCGGCCGACCCGCAAAAACGCCACTTGATCTCTTCCCGGGTTGAGCATCCCTCGGTTCTGGCCCCCCTGAAGTTCCTGGCCGGCCACGGTTACGAAGTCGAACTGCTGGAGGTTAACGGGGACGGCTCCCTCGATCTCGACCGTCTGCGCCAGGCCATCCGGCCCACTACCGGACTGGTCAGTCTGATGGGGGCCAATAACGAGACCGGCGTGCTCTGGCCTCTGGCCGAAATCGGCAGCATCTGCCGGCAACGCGGGGTGCTCTTCCACAGCGACGTGGTGCAGATGCTGGGCAAGGAACCCCTCGACGCGGCCGACCTGCCGGTTGACTACCTCAGCATGGGCGCCCACAAACTCCACGGGCCCAAAGGGGTCGGCGCTCTGTACGTCTCCCGCAAGGCCCCGGTCACCCCGTTTCTGCGCGGGGCCGGCCAGGAAAGCGGCCACCGGCCGGGGACCGAAAACACCTCGGGCCTAGTCGGTTTCGGCCGGGCCTGCGAGCTGGCCGGTCAGCACCTGGCCGATTACCGCTTACGGGTTGCCGGACTTCGTGACCTGCTGGAGGAGGAGATTGCGGCGGCGACACCCGAGGCCCTGATCATCGGACGCGGCCAGCACCGCCTGGCCAATACCGTGAACGTCTGCTTCAAGCACTGTTCCTCGGCCGGCCTGATTCAGGAGTTCGACCTGCGGGGTATCTCGGTTTCGGGCCATTCGGCCTGCCATAGCGGCGACCTGGACCCCTCGCCGGTACTGGCAGCCATGGGAGTGGCGGAAACCCACCTGCACGGCTCCCTGCGGATCAGCCTGAGCCGTTACTCCACCCTTGAGGAGGTGGAAAGGTTCCTGGAAATACTGCCCGGTATCGTCGCCAAGGCCGGCGGAAATTTCGCGGCCTAGGGCCTGAAAAAAATAGTTAAATCAATGACCACACATCCTTGTTAGTCACAGGAAAAATCACCTCCCCACTATCTCAACTCTTTTCCCGGGAGGGCAAAGAGGGTAAATTCCTTTCCCTCGGGTAGAGGATCTGGGTCAGGGAGTCACTGTATTTATAGCGGTAAAATCCCAAGGAAAATATTATGTGCGGAATTGTCGGATATATCGGGGTGCGGCGAGTGGTGCCCATCCTGCTCGAAGGCTTGAAACGCTTGGAATACCGGGGCTACGACTCGGCCGGCCTGGTTTATCTGGACGAAGACCAACTCCCTGCGCTGCCATCGCTGCGAGGGCAAGCTGGCCAACCTGGAAGCCCACATGGAGGAGTTCAACGTGGCCAGCCGCATCGGTCTGGGCCACACCCGGTGGGCCACCCACGGCTCGCCCACCGAGGCCAACGCCCATCCGCACCGGGACTGCAGCGGCAATCTGGTGGTGGTCCACAACGGCATCATCGAGAACTTTCACTCCCTGCGCGAGGAACTGACCGCCCGCGGCCATGAGTTCCTCTCGGAGACCGATACCGAGGTTCTGGCCCACCTGATCGAGGAATATCTGCAGGACGACCTGGCCGCGGCGGTAAGACAGGCCCTGAAACGGGTCGAAGGCTCTTACGCCCTGGGGGTGATGTGGACCGGTCAGCCCGACCGGCTGGTGGCGGCCCGCAACCAGAGCCCGCTGGTCATGGGTATCCAGGAGGGAGGCGGCGGTTTTCTGGCCTCGGACATCCCGGCCCTATTGCCTTACACCCGTGAGGTGGTCTTCCTGGACGACCGGGAGATGGCGATCATCACCGAGTCCGACTGGCAGGTGGTCAGCCTGACCGACGGCACTCCCATCGCCAAGCAGGTCCATACCATCGACTGGAACGCCGCCATGGCCGAGAAGGCCGGTTATAAGCACTTCATGCTCAAGGAGATTTTCGAACAGCCCCAGTCGATTACCAACACCATCCGCGGCCGGCTGGATCCGGAAACCGGCGAAGTATCGCTGCCCGAAGCCAACCTGGAACCGGAATATCTCCGGTCGCTGAAACGCATTGTCCTGGTGGCCTGTGGTACTTCCTGGCATGCCGCCCTGGTGGCCAAATACTGGCTGGAGAAGTGGACCGGGATTCCGGTCGAAGTCGATATCGCCTCGGAGTTCCGCTATCGGCGGCTGCTGCTGGACAACTCGGTGCTGGTGGTGCCCATCTCCCAATCCGGAGAAACGGCCGATACCCTGGCCGGTATGCGGCGGGCCATGGAGATGGGCAGCCGCATCGCCACCATCTGCAACGTGGTGGGCAGCACCATGACCCGCGAGGCGCACGGCACCATTTACACCCATGCCGGCCCGGAAATCGGGGTGGCCTCGACCAAGGCCTTCACCAGCCAGCTGACCGCCCTCTTCCTGCTGACCCTGCTGATCGGCCAGACCCGCGGCACCATCACCCCGGAGCAGTCGCTGCAGCTGAGCCAGGCCCTGGTCGAGCTGCCCAACCTGCTGGAACAGGAACTACCCCGGCTGGACCGCGAGACCGAGAAGCTGGCCGAGGAGTTCGTCAAGAGCCGCGACTTCCTCTACCTGGGACGGGGCCACAACTTTCCCATCGCCCTGGAGGGCGCCCTGAAGCTCAAGGAGATCTCCTATATCCACGCCGAGGGTTACCCGGCCGGCGAACTGAAGCACGGTCCCATCGCCCTGATCGACCGGGATATGCCGATCCTGGCCCTGGCCCCGAAAGACGGGGTTTACGAAAAGGTGATCTCCAATATTGAAGAGGTCAAGGCCCGGCACGGCCGAATGATCGTGGTCGGCACCATGGGCGATTCCAACCTCGCCCGCCTGACTCGGGAGCTGATTCTGTTGCCGGAAGTGCACGAAGACCTGACCCCGATCCTCTACGCCGTGCCCCTGCAGCTCCTCGCTTATCACATCGCCAACCGGCGCGGCTGCGACGTGGATCAGCCCCGGAATCTGGCCAAGAGCGTCACGGTGGAATAATTTAATCAGGCTCAATATCCTTTAAAGCCGAGATTCACTCCCTGCCTCCTTCGATAGTTCGACAGGCTCATTATCAGGGTGAACGGAATTTACTGTTACATGACAAGACAAAAGTTATTCCGATCATCCCGAGCTGGTCGAAGATTAAGAGATTAACTAACTTTAAAACACGGCTTTCCACTTAGCCTCATACCCATGAAACCAGCCGGACTCAATGCAGCCTGCCCTCTTCACCTACACCGGAGCCGATATCCCCCCCAGCCGTGACTGCCAGGTCTTCTTGCCGGGCTGGGGCTTCGACGGCCGAGTGACATCCCTGGCCGTACCTGCCCGTCCCTGGCTGACCACCACCCGGCCGGCCGGGCCGGCCGAGATTCTTGCCGGACTGGCCGAGGCCATGAAACGCCTGAACCTGGAATCGGTGGCCATCACCGGTTGGTCTCTGGGGGCCAGACTGGCCCTGGACTTTGCCCTGGCTCATCCTGAGAAGGTCAGCGCCCTCTACCTGCTGGCCCCCCGCGACTTCTGGCCGGACGAGGAACTGGCCGCAATAGGAGACGAACTCTCGCCCGACCCCCAGGCGTTTCTGCGAACTTTTTACCGCAAGTGCTTCCTCGGCTATCGTGCCGATTATCGAGAGTTTCAAGTCAAGCTCGAAACCTCTTACCTGGAGGAAGTTTCTACCGATACGCTTATGGAAGGGCTTGGATATCTGGGACAAGGGCGGTTGACAGACAAGCTGGCCAAGCTCTTGGCCACCGATCTGCCAACCTACCTGATCCAGGGCGGCCGCGACGTGATCGCCCCGCCGGACCAGGTCGCGACCCATCCTGCCGCCTTCAACCAGTTCTTCCCCCACGGCGGGCATCCGCTCTTTCTGGAAAACGGCTTCAACCCGGAAAGGCACTTGCGCAAGGTCGCCATCCGCCACAAGTTCAGCCGGGCCGCCGCCACCTATGACGATTACGCCACCAGCCAGAAAGAAGCAGCCATCCGCCTGGCCAAGCGCTTGCCGGCCGCCGGTCCCGAAAATATCCTGGAACTGGGCTGCGGTACCGGCAACCTTACCCGTCTCCTGGCCGCCCGCTACCCGGACGCCCAAATCAACGCTCTCGACTTTTCCGAGACCATGCTGGCCATAGCCCGCGACAAGGTCCCGGCTGACCGCGCCAGGTTCCTCTGCCGGGACGCCGAAATCTATCTGGAGACCTGCCGCCAGAGTTTCGACCTGATTGTAGCCAACGCTACCCTGCAATGGTTCGACGATCCGGAACAGGCCCTCGGCCGGATCGCCCGCTGCCTGAAATCCGGCGGAGTTTTTGCCGCCAGCATTTTCGGGCCTGCAAGCCTGCGGGAGTTACGGGAAGGGCTGACCTTCGTCAATCCCGACGAAAAGGTCCACCTGCCGGTTGATGATTTTCTTCAACAGGAACGCCTTGAAGCGAGCCTGGCCCAACACTTCACCTCGGTCGCGGTCGAGGAGTGGCTGAACCGGCGGACCTACAAGGATCTGGCCCAACTTCTCCGCCACATCCGCCGCACCGGCGCCACCGGCCCCGACCGCCGGACCCCGCTGCTCGACCGGCCCCGATTCGCTGCTCTGGACCGCTGGTTCAGCCAGGAAATCGGCGAATACCGCCTGACCTACCAGATTTTCCTGGTACAGGGGACCGGAAAACCTTAGGTTAGTCCCTGATCATGACGAACACCCGCCAACTCTTCATAACCGCCACCGACACCGGGGTGGGCAAGACCCTGGTCAGCGGACTCCTCCTGGACTATTTGCTGAGAAAGGGAATCAGGGCCGGCTACCAGAAATGGGCGGCCACCGGGTTCAAGGATTCGGTGGAGGACCTGGACCGGGTCAGGGAACTGGCCGGCCTGGTCGGCCCGTTCCCCGAACAGCTCGATCAGGTGGTGCCCTACCGGTTGCCCTACCCCGCCTCGCCCCACCTGGCCGGTGAACTGGCCAGCCGGGAAATCGAGCCGGGCGTGATCGCAGCGGCTTACGAACAACTCCGGGCCACATACGAAGTGCTGCTGGTTGAAGGGGTAGGCGGGGTTCTGGTGCCCCTGACCCGGACCCTGCTGCTGGCCGACCTCCTGGCCGAACTGAAGCTCCCCACCCTGCTGGTGGCCCGCACCGGGCTGGGCACCCTGAACCACAGCCTGCTCTCGCTCGAAGCCTTGCGCAGACGCCAAATCCCGGTGCTCGGGGTACTGTTTACCGACAGCCCGGCCGAGGACGAGACCATCGCCGCCGACAACCTGAAAACCATCGCCGAAACCGGCCAGGTGAAAGTCTTCGGCCGCCTCCCCTTCCGTAGTGACGACAGCGCCCTCCGAAAAGCCTTCTCCACCCTCGGCGCCAAAATCCTGCAGGACCTTTAAACGCTTATTAAATAAGTATTTTCCCTGTCATTGTGCGCACCCGACAATCGAGCATACCTTTAGGTGAAGTTAGTCAAGCCTA
>CAWEAD010000002.1:0-6043 GCA_963807225.1 uncultured delta proteobacterium
ACGCAAGCCTGCTCGCGCCCGGCCATCGGCGGTTCGAAGATCCGTTCTTCCTTGGATAGACTGGTGATTCTTTCGTCGTTACTCATGGCACCTCCTGGAATCGGGGAAAGTTATTACCACAAAGTGGTACAACCGAAGTCCGGGCCAGCTATGGGCGGCATCGGGGAATATTGCTCGAACACTTTGATACCAAGGTCACGCTGGGCAGGTCAAGAAAAAATAATAATTCCTGATCCGTCCGGCGCCGGTTGACAGTCGCCAGAGCGGGAAGTTATAACATTTGGAATGTTGACCGGTCGTGTTCAGGTTATCCGGGTGTCGCCGGTTATCCCGCCGTTAAAACTTATGCTGCCAAGGGTAAAATGATTTTTACCAAGCCCCAGACCGGCCGGGAAGTTGCTCCAGAGGTGGTGGTTGCCTTTTTGAAGAGCTCCATGCCTTTCAACGAACTGGATGATGAATCGATCCGAAACCTCGCCCGCAACTGCCGGGTCGATTTCTACCCCAAGGGTACGAGGCTGCTGACCGCCGGGGAATCTGAGCTGCCTTATCTCTATCTGATCCAGCGCGGCGGGGTGAAATCCTTCCTCACCGACGACGAAGGAGAGGTATCGCTCAAGGATTATCGTGGCGAGGGCTCATATATCGGAGCGTTGGGCATCATCCGGGGCACCCATGCCAATCTCAACGTGGAAACCGTTGAGGACACTTTCTGCTTCCTCCTGCCGCGGCGGATTTTTCTCGAACTGATCGCCAAACAGCCCGGCGTAGCCCAGTACTACCTGAAAAGTTTCTCTGAAAAGATAGTACGCACAGCTTACAGCGAGCTGCGCCACCATCGCATGGCCCGGAGTTCCAGCGAGGAGCTCTACCTGTTTACCGTTACCGCCGGCGATATCATCAAGGGCAAGCCCCGCAAGGTGTCGGCCGGGGTTACGATCCAGGAGGCGGCAGTGGAGATGAGCCGCCACCGGGTCGGGTCGCTTTTGATCCATACCGAGGCCGACCCCGAGCAGATCATCGGCATCGTCACCGACCGCGATCTGCGCATCAAAGTGGTGGCGGCCGGTCTGGCGTACAGTGAAGCGGTGACCCGGGTCATGAGCGAGCCGGTCAAGAAAGTACTGGCCCAGGACATCTGTTTCGACGTGCTGTTGCAGATGATGGCCACCGGTATCCATCATTTGGCGGTGGAAAGGGGGGGCCGGGTGGTGGGAGTGATCACCTCGCATGACATCATGCTGCTCCAGGGCCATTCACCTTACTATCTGTTCAAGGAAATCATCGCCCAGCAGGAGATCGCCGGGCTCTACCCCCTGTCGAAAAAAATCCCCGAGGTGGTACGCAACCTGATCCGCGAGGGTGGCAAGGCCGGCAACATCACCCGGATGATTTCGATTCTGAACGACCATATCCTGGATCGGCTCCTGACCCTGTTGGAGCAGGAACTGGGGCCGCCTCCGGTGCGCTACTGCTGGATCTTGATGGGCAGCGAGGGACGGCGCGAACAGACCTTCAAGACCGATCAGGACAACGCCATTATCTACGCCGATCCCGAAGGTGAGGAGCAACGCGGCAAGGCGGAAGAATATTTTCGCGAATTTGCCCTCCGGGCCATCGTACATCTGGTCAAGTGCGGCTATCCGCTCTGCCCTGGCGAGATGATGGCCAGTAATCCCCTGTGGTGTCAGCCCAAGGCTGTCTGGGAAGGATATTTCGAGAAGTGGATATCGGCCCCGGATCCCCAGGAACTGCTCAATGCCTCGATCTTTTTCGATTTCCGGGCCGGATATGGCGACAGTACCCTGGCCGATGACCTGCGCAACCATCTGCAGCGCTTGACCAGGCGCAGCGAGATCTACTTGTTGCACATGGCGCGCGATTGCCGCGGGCATCGAGCGCCGCTTTCCTTCTTCAAAAATTTCATCGTCGAGAAAAACGGGGAGCACCAGAATAAGCTCGACATCAAAAAACAGGGGCTGCAGCCCTTCGTCAGTTTCGCCCGGATTATGGCCTTGAAATACGGGGTCAAGGAGACCGGCACCCTTTCCCGGCTCCAGGTTCTGGCCGACCAGGGGCATCTCTCGCAAGACCTCTGGTCTGCGGCCAGTAGCGCCTACGAGATGCAGATGCACCTGCGTCTGATCCATCAACTGCAACAGCTGGAAAATGATCTGACCCCGGACAATCACATCGATCCGGCCAGCCTGAGCGAACTGGACAAGCGGATGCTGCGTGGCTCCTTCGCCGTAATTGACCGGCTGCATTCGGTTCTGGCCAGCATTTTCCCGGATTCCTGATCCATGTGCTCATTGTTCAAACCGAGCGAGTGGTTTCGCAAGCCCCATCCTCTGCTCCTCCGGAACCAGGAATTGTTCGACGATTTCGACCAGTCCCGGCCGTTGAACGAGTACTCTTTCGTGGTCCTGGATACCGAACTGACCGGCTTGAACCGGCGCCGCGACGAGATCATCTCCATCGGCGCGGTCCGTATCGCCAACCTGCAGATTGATCTTGGGGCCACCTACCACCAATACGTCTGCCCCCATAACCTCGACCATAACCAGGCCACCTTCATTCACCAGATCACTCCAGAGCAGCTCCGGCAGGCGCCGCCCATCGAGGAGGTCCTGCCGGCCTTTGTCGAATTTTGCGGCGATGCCTTGCTGGTCGGGCATTTCCTTGATATCGACATGAGCTTCCTGAATCGCTCGGCCCAAAAGGTGCTGGGCGGATCCCTCTCCAATCCCGGGATTGACACCATGCGTTTGGCCCGGGCCTTCAAAGAGGCCAGCCCGGATAAAGGCTACGGTCATCACGACCAGTCCTTTAACTACAGCCTGGATGCCCTGAGCGAGGAATTCCAGCTGCCACGCTTCAAACCTCATGACGCCCTTGAGGACGCCTTGCAGTCCGCTTATCTGTTTTTGTATTTAGTGCGGAAATTGACCGCCAGCAAAGTTCGGACTCTTAAAGACCTTTACCAGGCCGGACGTCTTTTGCGCTTGATGTAATTGATAATTATGGGCTAATATACCCCGAATAGGTTTCGGGAGTTTCGGGGGAAATTGGTAACTTATTGTTTGTAGGCGATTATCTCCTGAAAATCATCTTCTTCTTGTTGCCACATTGTGGTAGTTTTGGATTTGACAGTCCCCGGTGAATACGTTAAATTCTCCCAAATTATGGGTTTTTGGCGGGTTGATTTATTGTGCAGGCGATTTTTCAGCAGGGGTTTTCTCGAAGTTCCAACCAAGGAAATTGTAAATTTCCGCTAACCGCAAGGAGGGCAAAGTATGAGAGATGGTAAGAAGTACTGGCAGGCAAACCTGCGCCTGATCATCATCTGTCTGGTGATCTGGTTCGTGGTTTCCTACGGCTTCGGGATACTGATGGTCGATTCCATGAATTCCATTAGACTTGGGGGTTACAAGCTGGGATTCTGGTTCGCCCAACAGGGTTCGATATATATCTTTGTGGCCTTGATCTTCTTCTATGCCAAGAAGATGGACACGCTTGATCGTAAACACGACGTGCATGAAGAATAAGACCAATTTCGCTTAAATATTAAGGAGAAAGATATATGTCACTCAAAGCTTTGACTTGGTTGGTGGTGGGGGCTACTTTCGCCCTCTATATCTATATAGCCATCCGTTCACGGGCTCGTAGCACTTCGGAATTCTACGTGGCCGGCACCGGCGTCCATCCGGTCCTGAACGGTATGGCTACCGGCGCCGACTGGATGAGCGCCGCGTCCTTCATCTCCATGGCCGGCCTGATCGCCTTCAAGGGCTATGACGCCTCGGTCTATTTAATGGGCTGGACCGGCGGCTACGTACTCCTGGCCATGCTGTTGGCTCCCTATCTGCGTAAATACGGCAAATACACGGTGCCGGAGTTTATCGGTGACCGCTATTATTCAAAAGCGGCCCGTCTGGTCGCCATCCTCTGCCTGATTGTAGCTTCACTGACCTATGTTATCGGGCAGATGAAGGGTATCGGCGTGGCCTTCTCCCGTTTCATGGAAGTCCACTATGCGGTGGGTCTGGTCGCCGGTATGGCCATCGTCTTCATCTACGCCGTGCTTGGCGGCATGAAGGGTATTACATATACCCAGATCGCCCAGTATTGCGTGTTGATTTTCGCCTATACGGTGCCGGCCATTTTCATCTCCCTGCATCTTACCGGCAACCCCATCCCGCAGCTGGGGTTGGGTTCCACCCTGGCCGACGGCAGCGGCACGTATCTGCTGGATAAACTCGACCTGATTTGTAATGATCTCGGATTCGCCGCCTTTACCGCGCAAAAAATGAGCACCCTGGATATCTTTCTTTTGACCCTTTCCTTGATGATCGGCACCGCCGGTCTGCCTCACGTCATCGCTCGCTTCTTCACGGTGCCCAAGGTCAAGGATGCCCGCTCCTCGGCCGGCTGGGCGCTGGTCTTCATCGCCATTCTTTACACCACCGCCCCGGCGGTCGGGGCCATGGCCTACCTGAACATGATGAATACCGTTCAGGCTGGTCCGGTAGGCGCTGCCACCGCTAACCTCGAGTACAGTGCGCGGCCTAATTGGTTCAAGAAATGGGAGGAAACCGGTCTGCTGAAGTATGAGGACAAAAACGGCGACGGTCGCATCCAGTACTACAATGATAAGAACAAGGATTTCGCCGCCAAGGCCGAGGCCGATTACGGCTGGAAGGGCAACGAGATGGTGAAGGTCGATAATGACATCATGGTGCTGGCCAACCCGGAGATCGCCGGTTTACCGAACTGGGTTATCGCCCTGGTTGCCGCCGGTGGTATCGCCGCGGCTCTGTCGACTGCCGCCGGTCTCCTGCTGGCCATCTCCTCGTCCATCTCCCATGACCTCTTGAAGGGCATTTTCATGCCTAATATCGATGAAAAGACCGAGCTGATGGCCAGCCGGGTCGCCATGGGCGGCGCCATCCTGGTGGCCGGCTATCTGGGCCTCAATCCCCCCGGTTTCGCGGCCCAGGTGGTGGCCCTGGCCTTCGGCCTGGCCGCCTCCTCGATCTTCCCGGCCTTGATGATGGGGATCTTCTCCCGCCGGGTCAACAACACCGGGGCCATTTGCGGTATGCTGGCCGGCCTTGGCACCACCCTGGTCTACATCTTCTGGTTCAAGGGCTGGTTTTTCATCCCGGGCACCAACATGTTGCCCGACACCGCCGCCAACTGGCTGTATGGGATCTCTCCCCAGTCCTTCGGGGCAGTCGGCGCGGCGATCAACTTCGCCGTGGCCCTTACCATCTCCAGCATGACCAAGCCGGTTCCTGATCACATCCGGGCCATGGTCGAGGATATTCGGATTCCGGCTGGAGCCGCCAAGGCTCAGAGCCACTGACAACCGGATGTTTCGGATTCAAACGGGGCACCCGCTGGAGCGGGTGCCCCATTTTTTTGACTGACGGTTACCGGCGGAGGCGAGTATCATCCGACAAGTTCGGTTGAATTCAATCTTTGCCGGTAGCGTCCAGATCTAGCCTAATCTCCGGTCTTGGAGTAAGCTGAAGTACTCATGAAACGTCTCTTGGAAAACTCATTTTCCCGTTACTGCGCAAACCGGGTGGCCGAAAACTGTGAAGCAATCTGGTCATCGTCTGCCTTGATTCGCTTCGCAACCCGATGGCCGTCATAAGCATGATGAATATCCTTCGACTTCTCATCGGCATTTCTTTGGTTCTCTCCCCGTTTAGCGGGGAGGTTCTGGCGACCGATTCCTGTCGATCAGTGGCGGTGGCGGGAGATCAGGTTCTCCGCCCCGACGATCTGGCCGGTGCCGGTCTCGCGGAAGCAGTGAACGCCAGCCTTGCATACTTGGACAAGATTCCCGCTGACAGGAAGTTCAAATTCTGTGATCGGGCGTATAAGGCGGCCGACCTCAGGACCACTCTCGCGGATTTTTCTCTCCTTTGGCAGCGCTTGGGGCCGACTCCGGAATTTAATCGCCAATTGATTGAGCGATTTGAGTTCCTGACCGCCCGAGGCGACAAGAAAGAGGCGGAGAATGTTTTGGCTA
>CAWEAD010000003.1:0-13837 GCA_963807225.1 uncultured delta proteobacterium
TTGTATCGGCCGGGCCAATACCTGCACCAGGGAGAACGGCTATGAGATTGACTACGGTTCTGGCGGCAACGCTGGCGGCGACAATTCTTCTCGGTCTGGCCACGGCCGAGGCCAGCCCTCGAAAGAGACTGGACGATAGGACCCAGGTCTGTAGGATTCTCGACTTCTACAACAGCGGCTGGGCGAGCGAGGGCAGCAATATCTTCCAGGAATCCTGCAAGAATTGCCATCACCGGGGCAACGATAAGGGCGCCACTTTCCTCTATTCAGAGTCCAAGAGCATGAAGGGTTGGAACCGGGTCTTTTTCGAACGCTACCCGCAGTGCGCCAAGAACGGCGAGTGGGCGAGCCTTAGCGAGGATCAGATCCAGAAGCTCAACGACTACCTGTATCGCAACGCCGCCAATACTTACGATGCCAACGACGCAGAAGACTGCGGCTGATAAGTTGCCCTTTGCTCCCCGGTCGGGGAGCCGACAGAAAAAAGAATTTCCGCAATCAATGGCGGTCTCGGGAGAAATTAATACCGAGACCGCCATTTTTTTCAGATCCGCTGGTAGCTCCAGCCCACCGGGTGGTGGTTGTGATAAGGCATGTAACCATGGAAGGCGCGAGGGTCGTCGTCGAAGACCAGAGGCAGGAAAAACCGGTCGCCTTCCCACATGGGCAGCTCCGGCAACCGGTCGATTCTCTGCCAGGACAGAACCCCTTCAGAATTTTCCTTGAACGGGGTGCCGCTGAAGTGGTCAATCCTGAAGATGAAGCCGAGCCAGTCCTCGCCGGACGGGCCGAAACCGGTCCAGTTGATGGTGCCGCGCAGCCTTAGCTCTTCGCAGACAATTCCCGCCTCCTCCATGATCTCCCGCTTGATGCAGGTGACGACATCCTCGCCCGGCAGCATTTTTCCGCCCAGGCCGTTGTACTTGCCGTAATGGTCGTCGTCCGGCCGGGCGTTGCGGTGGACCAGCAGGGTATGCTGGCGGTCGGGAGAGATGACGAAACCAAGGGTGCCGAGGATGGGGGTATAGAGCATGGTCGCGCCTGAAAAGTTAAGAAAAATTCAGAATAATCTTTTCGGGCTGAAGATGCACGGGCAGAAGGATGATGCGCCGGGGTTTTGTTGAGCTCGTAAAAGTCATGGTATGGCAAAGCGAAAAGTTCGATATACCAGGAGGATCGTCTTTGTGAGAGCAGGCCATACCAACGGTATGCCGAACTGCGTTACGACGTTGTAGGGCGGACCTATTTGCGACGCCGTCATTGCTCGCTCAGCTGTTTATACCAGACGTTCATGCTTTCCAGTTTGCCGCAGATCTGGGTGTTGCGGATCAGGGTGCCGCCAAACTTGTAGCCGGCATAGGCAAAGGTCTTGTTCATGCCGATCGATTTGGCCCTGGCGATGGTGTAGGCCACGGCCATCTCCTTTTCCCGCATTTTTTCCTCCATGACCCGCAACAGGTGCCGGGCCAAACCTTGCCGCCGGTGTGAGGGCACGGTGGCGAAATCGGTCATCTCGACGTTGGCGGCTTGCGGATCCAGTTCGGCCGAGGCCAGCGAGACCAGTTGCTCATTCTGGTCCTTGACCCCGAAATAGATGACGTCGCTAGCCATGGTCTGGTCAATATATTCAGGATCTTCGACCGGAAAGGGATAGGTCTCGAATACCGTGCCGAAGAGCTCGGCCATCTCCCGGCAGTCCTTCGGCCGGCACCGTTTAATGGTGTAGTGCCGGGACGGATTGGGCCGCTTGGCCGGGTTGACTTCCCGGGCCAGGGAGATCACCTTGGCGATCTCCTGCTGGGCCGGTTCGATCCCCCGCTGCCGGTCGTAATATCTGGCCATGAAGTGGCAATCCTCCCGGCCGTCAAAAAAACGGGGAACCAGCGCTTCGGAGTTGTAGCCGGCCCCGTCGAAGCGGGAGAGCCAGCGGGCCGGGACCTTGGCGAAAATCTTGCCGTAGTCGTGATCACGGGCCAACCGGTCGATTTTCTCCAGCAGTTCCGGCATATCTTCGTCGGCCAGCTTCATCAGGTAGACCCGGTCGTTTTCCTTGCCGTGCTGAATGGTGGAGTGGCCGATACTGGTGATCTGATCAGACATCTTCACGCCTTTTGAACCGGTAATTGTCTTTCGGGGTCAGGGTGGTCGTTTTATGGCAATCGTCCAGGAGACGGGAGATGCCGACGGTCCTCCCTTCGTCGCATTCGCTGTCCATCGACAAGGTCAAATGACAATCCTCGCAGTTGCGGTCACAGAAAAAGGGCTGGTAGGAATCCGGTTCCTTGTAGGTAGTGATCACCCCTTCGTAATTACGCAGGATCACCTTGTTGGTCGACCAGGAGATCAGATAATTGGGCATCACCGGGATCTTGCCGCCGCCGCCGGGGGCATCGATGACGTAGGTCGGAATGGCAAAGCCGCTGGTGTGGCCGATCAGGTTCTCGATAATCTCGATACCCTTGCCGACCGGGGTGCGGAAATGACTCAATCCTTCCGACAGATCACACTGGTAGAGGTAATAGGGCCGGACCCGGTTGCGGACCAGCTTGTGGACCAGATTCTTGTAGATCCGGGGACAGTCGTTGACCCCGGCCAGCAGGACCGACTGGTTGCCCAAAGGAATGCCGGCGTTGGCCAGTTTGGCCAGGGCCGCGGATGAGCGGCGGGTGACCTCCCGGGGATGATTGAAGTGGGTGTTGATCCAGACCGGGTGATGTTTGGCAATGACTTCGACGAGATTGTCGGTGATGCGCTGCGGCAGAACCACCGGGGTTCTGGTGCCGATTCTAATTACTTCCACATGCTCGATGGCCCGTAATTCTCCGAGCAGCCAGTCCAGCATTTCATCCGAGAGCAGGAAAGGATCGCCGCCGGAAAGCAGGACATCGCGGATGACCGGGGTCTTTCTGATGTAATCAATGCCGGCCAGCAGGGCCTTCCGGTGAGGGATGGATTCAACTTCTCCTACCTTGCGTTTTCTGGTGCAGTGACGGCAGTACATGGAACAGATATTGGAGACATGGAAGAGAACCCGGTCGGGATAACGGTGGGTGAGGCCGGGCACCGGACTGTCTTTGTCTTCGGCCAGCGGATCGACCAGATCGTGCTTGGAAATTATCAACTCGGCCGGATCCGGAACCGACTGCAGAAAGACCGGATCGTTTTCGAAATTATCCCGGTCGATCAGGCTGAAGTAATAGGGGGTGATCGAAACCGGAAATTTGGCCACGGTCGCTGCCAGTTTCTCCCTTTTACTGGAAGAGAATTTAATCTCCAGCAACTTTTCGATGGTTTCGATATCCCTGATCGAATGACGCAGCTGCCAGCGCCAGTCCTCCCAGTCATTGCGGGATATCTTCGGGGTGGTCGAGGTAGTGAGGACGGAAAAATCGGCGGAATGTTCTTCGGTATACAACATGGGTTACCTTGCGTATTGGCAGACCCGGGCAAAGTTAAACGATAATTGCCAGAAGTGAAGCGACGACAAAAATGCTTGATGATAACCGGACTGCACAGGATTAACTGCTACAGAGGAAGGCGGGATATGTATTTTTAAGTGACTGACAATAAATGATTTGGCCGGAAAATGCAAATTGCCTAGACAATTTGATGTCTCAAGGAGGTCCGGTGTCGCTTGATATAGCGGTTTTCTAAAGGCGGGGTCCGGGGCGGCGCGGCATGGTTCGCAGGCTGGTCCCACCAAACCCCGGCAAGGATCGAATTAGCTGGTGGGCGGCGAAGAGCCCCCGGTCAGCCGCCGGGATTCGCCGTGGTCGGCACCAGTTTTACCTGGCAGGGATTGGGTGTCAACTCCTGGGTGGCACCATTCAGGCTATCGATCGAGGCCCAGATCACACTGCCGATCAACAGCAGGTTGCCGGCCAGGGCCATTTGCCCGATCTCACAGCTCCCGGAGTTGACCATGATCTCGGAAGGTTCGTAGCCATCCTTCTCGATCTTGACCGTAAACTTCTCGCCCCGTTTTTTTTCCAGAGTGCAGGGAGTGGTGCAGGTTTCGCCTGAGGAGAGGGTTACGTCGGCGCCGGGGGGGTCGCTGATCACCTGGTAAGCCTCGGAGGTGCCGCGGGTAAGGGTGGCGCAGCCGGAGGGCAGAGCCAGAAGCAGGACGAGGAACAGGCAAACGGAATGGTTCTTGATGTTCATGATGTAGCTCCTGAACGGGATTTGAGGCTGGATCAGAGGCGGCTGCGGTTATCCGGGCCGAACCGACCCCGGATCATAGCCACATTGTGGTATTTGCGCAAGAATAAATGACAATCATTCTTGACAAGAGTGGTGGCGGTTCCTGTCAAGAATGGCGCCGGGAAGGATGCCGGGGATTTTTCTAAAGATAGGGTTCGAGGGCCTGGCGAAAATGCTCGGCCATCAGCCGGTAGCCGGCCGGATTGGGATGGACTTGGTCGCTCATCAACTCCGGTTGTCCCCAGATCCCGGCGAACACGTCAGGGATCAGGACCGAACCGGTCCGCCGGGCCAGATCCCGGTAGCCGGCTCCGAACCCCCTGCTGAAGAAGGGGATGTCGATGCCGCCAATTACCACCAGGGCGCCCTTGGCCTGAATCCGGCGGATGATCTCTTCCAGATTGGCAAAGGCTGCAGCCTGATTAATCCCTTGGCGGATATCGTTACCGCCCAAGGTCAGCAGGACGATCCGGGGTTGGCGGGAGAGTACCTGGTCCAGACGGTCCAGGGCCGAGGCGGTGGTGTCGCCGGACACACCCAGGTTGATCACCTCCCGGCCGAGCATCCCGGCCAGTTGGGACGGGTAGTCCTGGCCGGGTCCGGCGCCGACGCCGGCGGTCAGGCTGTCGCCGAAGCAGATGATCTTCACCCCGCTCGGCTTGGAGTTGACGATTTTCGTTCCGCCGGGACGATGCCAGAAAAACAGGGCAAGGCAGCTCAGGGTCAAAATAGTGATAAGGGTTGTTTTGCTCATGGCGCTATAAGGTAAGAATTTCCACCGGGTCTGACCGCAATTATTTTTCCCGGTTGGGACAGGTGGTCAAGGAAAAAGCAAAGGGTTATCAGATTAGCCAGGCCCTGGGCAACTAAAGGCATTAATCGAACCGGGGAGATTATTCGTTCGTAAAACAGGCGATCTGTTATAATTACGGCGTGGCTCTCAACCCAGCTTTGCCTTCCGCGCCCATAACCTGAGGGGATTACGTCCGTGAGCGAATCACAACATCGAACCATCCGGTTGGCCGACTATCGGCAGCCTAATTATCTGATCGACTCCATTGCCCTGACTTTCGAACTGGACGACCACGAGACCCGGGTTGCCTCGCGCCTGGTCGTCCGCGCCAACTACAATCGGGCGCGGGGAGTCCGGCCCTTGCGGCTGGACGGCCGGAGCTTGCCGCTGGCTAAGATCCTGCTGAACGGCCGCGCTCTCGCCGCCGATGAGTACAAGTTGGACGATCAGCGGTTGACCATCCACCAGCCCCCGGCCGAGATGGTTCTGGAGCTCGAGACCATGGTGCAGCCGGACCGGAACACCAGGCTCGAAGGGCTCTATCGCTCGGGGTCCATGCTCTGCACCCAGTGCGAGGCCGAAGGCTTTCGGGCCATCACCTGGTTTCTCGACCGGCCGGACGTGCTGGCCCGCTACGAGGTGACCATCATCGGCGACCCGGTCCGCTATCCGGTGATGCTGGCCAACGGCAATCTGGTTGAACAGACCGAGATGGGCGACGGGCGGCGGAGGGTGCGCTGGGTCGATCCCTTCCCCAAGCCCAGCTATCTCTTCGCTCTGGTGGCCGGCGTCCTGGTGGAGGTCAGCGATCAATTCGTCACCGTTTCGGGCCGGCCGGTCAAGCTGCAGTTTTTCGTCGAGGCCCACAATCGCGACAAATGCGATCACGCCCTGGCGGCGCTGAAGAAGGCCATGGCCTGGGACGAGGAGCGCTTCGGCCTGGAGTACGATCTGGACCAGTACATGGTGGTGGCCGCTGATGACTTCAACATGGGGGCCATGGAAAACAAGGGGTTGAACGTCTTCAACTCCCGCTATGTTCTGGCCAGCCCGGAGACCGCCACGGATCAGGATTACGAGAACATCGAGGCGGTGATCGGCCACGAGTACTTCCACAACTGGACCGGCAATCGGGTCACCTGCCGCGACTGGTTCCAGCTTTCTCTCAAGGAGGGGCTCACCGTCTTCCGCGATCAGGAGTTCAGCGCCGATCTGACTTCTCGCGGGGTCAAGCGAATTCACGATGTCATGGCCCTGCGCTCCCGGCAGTTTCCGGAGGACAGCGGTCCCCTGGCCCATCCGGTCCGGCCGGACTCTTATATCGAGATCAACAATTTTTACACGGTCACGGTTTACGAAAAAGGGGCGGAACTGGTGCGGATGCTGCAGACCTTGATCGGTCGCCCGGCCTTCCGTGAAGGGTTGCACCGCTACCTGGAGAGATTTGACGGCCAGGCCGCCACGGTTGAGGATTTTGTCGAGGCCATGGGCCTGGCCGGCGGCCGGGTCCTGCAGCAGTTTCTGCGCTGGTACAGCCAGGCCGGCACGCCGATACTCAAAGTCTCGACCCTGCACGATCCAATTACCTCCACCCTGGTGGTCGCTCTGCGCCAGAACTGCCCAGCTACCCCGGACCAGAGCTGCAAGGATCCCTTCCATATTCCGGTACGTATCGGCCTGCTGGACCGCCAGGGACAGGAATTGGAACTGCACCCCGTTTGCGGCCCCAACGAAAAGACCGGGCCAAACCACGGACTGCTGGAACTGCGCAAGGAGGCGGAAATCTTCCGTTTCGGCGGCCTGGATCAAGCCCCGGTAATTTCGCTGTTGCGTGATTTTTCCGCCCCGGTTCGGCTGGAGTACGATTACTCGGACGACGATCTGCGAATTCTGATGGCCCACGACACCGATCCCTTCAGCCGCTGGGAGGCCGGCCAGCTTCTGGCGGTAAGGGTGCTCCGGGGCTTGATCGAAGATTACCGCCAGGGGCGGGAGCTGACGGTGGGCCCGGCTCTGGTCGAGATCTACGGTCAGATTCTGGCTGAGCGCCAGAAGACCGAGGCGTCCTATCTGAGCCTGCTTTTGACCCTGCCGACCGAGGATTACCTGGCCGAGCTGGAAGAGGTCATCGAGGTTGCGGCCATCCACGCCGCCCGGGAAAAGGTGCGCTGGGCTCTCGCGGCCGGACGGGAGCAGGAGCTGCGGGCCGGTTACGAGGATAATCTCAACCACGAGCCCTATCGTTACGATCCGATCCTGGCCGGTCGCCGCCAGTTCAAGAACCTCTGCCTCTCCTATCTGCTTTGCCTGAAGCGGCCCAACTACGAGGAGCTATGCTTCAAACAGTTCCAGTCGGCCGACAATATGAGTGACGAGATCAGCGCCCTGCGGATCCTGGTCCACTGTGGCGCGGCCAGCGCCGATGAGGCGCTGGCCAGGTTCGAGAGGAAGTGGAGTCACGACCCGCTGGTCATGGACAAGTGGTTGGGCATCCAGGCCACGGCGCCTTTAGCGGGAACCGTGGTCGAGGTCGAAAGGTTGATGGGCCACCCGGCTTTCAAACTCAAGAATCCCAATCGGGTTCGGGCTCTGCTCGGATCCTTTTCCCAGGGCAACCCGGTGGCCTTCCATCAGGAGGGCGGCCGGGGTTACACCTTCATGGCCGAGCGGGTTCTGGAGCTGGATCGGATCAATCCCCAGATCGCCGCCCGGATGGTGGTCTGTTTCAACCGCTGGCGCCGCTTTCCTGAAAAAAACCGGGAGTTGATGAAGGTTGAGCTGGAACGGATCAAAAAAACCTCCGGCCTCTCCCGAGATGTTGCCGAGCAGGTCGGCAAATTGCTGGGCTAGTGTCCCGTTTGGGAAGTAGTGTTCAGTAATTGCCGGACCTCGCGGCCCCTGGCTTGCACCTGCCCAGGGGCTTATTGCCCCGGGCGGCAAGCTCCGGCAAGCTCTTGTCGTTCTATTTTGAGTGTCGGTTGCGGCATCGCGTAAGCTGAAATGAAAAGGGCCGAACAGATAGATTCTGTCCGGCCCTTTTGTCTTAACGGTTCAGGCGGCTGTTTTAAAGGTGGGGATCAGTGGGCGTGGCAGTTATGCCCGGTGCAGGCCTGGACCGGGGCCATGACCTGGAAACGGTTTTCCAGCAGCCCCGCGATCACCGCGCTAACGGTGGCCGAGCTTTCCTGGGGAGCCCAGAAGACCTCGATGCCGGCCTCCTGGAAGCCGGCCAGCGGCCGTTTGCCCATGCCGGAGACGACGATTGCATCTACCTGTTGATCGCGTAATACCCCGATGGGGGTCAGGCAACCTCCGGCTCCGTGGGGCGGGGGCTGCAGGGTGTCGACCGCGGTGACTTCCTGACCCTGCAGGGTGACGATGGTGAACAGGTCGCAATGGCCGAAATGTTCGGAGCGTTGGCCTTCCAGGCCGCCCGGGGCATTGGAAGGGATGGCGATTTTTCTGGTGGTCATTCTGGTTCTCCTTTTGGTTAATAACGGTTATTTATTTTCACAAGGTGACTGAATCATGATCAGCGGCTATTCTGTGCATATGCTCATAATAGATAGCCTGGTCCGGCCTGTCAAGCCGACCCGGCAAAACTTCTGAAAAAATCCCGAGGTAAACCGGATGCCCAGACCCAAGAAACCAAGACAGTGCGGCTGCCGCATGGCCGGCCGGGCCTTCAAGCCCACCGGCACGCCCATGGGTGAGCTCCGGAAGATCGCCATGGCCCCGGACGAACTGGAGGCCTTGAAACTCTGCGACTATGACGGGTTGATTCAGGATCAGGCCGGAGAGAAGATGGGAGTGTCGCGGGGCACCGTGCAGCGGTTGCTGGCCTCGGCCCGCAAGAAGGTGGCCCAGGCCCTGGTCGAGGGCAGCGCCCTGGTCATGGATGGCTCCTGTGCAAGTGAAGAATGAGCGCTGGTTGGATTGGGGAAGGCGGTTGAAGGTACATGCCTGACCCGATCAAGAAGATTCGTGGGGATTGTCAAGCCGGACAGGAGGAAGCAATGCAACTCGAACAAGACGATCTGGAAATTGCCAGTGCCGGCCTGCGCCAGGATTTAGAGGGGGTATTGAGCTGGAAGTGGGACGACCGCTTCGGCGCCCTCCTGGCTGAGTTCCAGGTGGAGAAAGTGACAGCGATCCGGGCGGTTCTGGACTCCCGCTTCGGTCACTGCTGGGACCGGCAGAGCATCCGGCGGGCCCCAGGGTACCTGAGAAACCGGGTGGGGGTCTTCGGCGACCTCAGGGGAGGGCAGTTGCTCTTTACTTCCGACCCCGCCGCCGACCGCCTGCTATTAGTAGCGGCCTGGTGGCCCTGGGGTGACGCCATGACGATCTCGGTGCGGCTCGCCGCCGTTGCCGCAGAGGCGCAACCTCGGCGGTCGGGGCTGCTCGGGAAGCTTGCCGGGCTGTTCAGGGCGAAGGTCTAAACAAACGAGGCCACTTCTCAGGTCCGGAAAAGCCTTTGATGAGAAACGGTTTTTTGTCTGTAAAAGCAGGTATGAAAAGATGGCCAAGGCTGCGTAAACGATTGATTTTAAGAATATAGAATCAAAAGTCCGGTAACCCCCGGCCCGAAGATGACCGCAATCGCATCGTGATCCTTTACGGAATCATCAGGTTAACACTCGTCACTCGGGTCGGGAGTTCCCGACATGGCCGAAAAAGTACGTTTGTCCCGCCCCCTCATTGGGCCAGGACCGAAACTTGGTAGGATTGCCAGTCGGTGAACGGATGAACCGGATTTGAAGGAGTTGCCTATCGAAATTCGCAGGGAGCTGCTTCGATTCCCTGATGCGCAGGATTACTGCACCGAAACTTCGGCACCACTGCACTTTTATTTTATGAAAGGAGAACCTTGACTATCTTTGCCTAAAGGTATGACTTTGTTATCCATTGTCTTGTTTTTACTTAAAATCTCTTAGAATTATTTGCGATGCTTCTTGGTCAACTCCAAAAATCTTATATATTCCGTCAATAATTTCTTTAAAACACATGTTAATGTGTAAATATGCATTTTGAATTAATTCGTAAAAATCAAATTTAACTCTTTCGGTTTTGCGAAACTTTTTTTGCTCAGTAGAAAATATTATCTCAGTTTTTAACCTACCCTTTATGTCGGAAATTGGCGTGAGGTCACCATCGGCAGAAGTGATTTTGGATACCGCCATTTAATGGACATGTAATTTTTTCCCAGGTCGCAATCACTTTGAGAAACAATACCTGATCTGTGCTCCAAACAATTCCTTACTCTGTTTACTTGATTAAGCATTTCTAGAGGATTGACAAGATTAAGGTTCAGAGCAATACTCTGGATTTTTTCAGGGAATTTCTTTCGGTGAAATTTCTTACATAATTTTTCTATATACTTTTCAAAATGAATAACATTGTCACCATGCCTTGGCTCTTTTAATGCTAAATATACGCAATGCGCTTTCTCTATATATTCATGAATTATTTTATTTAACTGATGGTAATTCAGTAAATCTATCTCAGTTAAGACGTCTGCTTTGATTTCTGTAAATTTCCTTATTGGCAACACCCTAAGAGAGTAAGTGTATTCCAATTGTAAATGTTTTTGATAATCACTCTCCCCCAAATTAGATATTGCCAAGTAGGCGTATTTGCAATTTTGAAACCATCGCTCCAGTTTTGAATTCAACTCATTTGCTAACAATATGGGAATTGCTCTTACTTGCCCGTAAGTGTCAGTTGTGTACTCATAACTTAACGGTTTTTGATTATTCATTTCTCTGGATAACGACTGCGATCATCGGGAAATTGGCCGCAGGCCAAGTTTTTCGGTGAATTGTTTTGTTAAGCATCCTCTTTGTCTTTATCGTAAATCCTGAATGGAGGAGAAAGCCGAAGTATTATTTTTGGAGCTTCTCCTAATTCTATGTTTCCATCTTTGTAGAAACATCCCTCGACGTCCCATCCTTCACTAAAGACTTGACTTATTCGCTCATCATTTTTCAGATTAAATTCTTTCGCGAGAGTCGTCTTCCCCGCCAGAGCTGCCACTACAACATTTGCTGGTATTTCGACTTCCCAACCCAATGAGTCTGGTCTCCAAGTTAATCTTCCGGATACTTTTGGGAAATATTCTCGTCCATCTGGCTTCCAATTTGCCAAAGGGAATGAGTATTTCCATGAATTGAAATTTAATTTTTCTATTAGTTGAATCTCATTTGTAGTTAATGGTGTTTTGCAATGTTGGTTAATAAATATATTTCCTCTTGCGACCTTTTCAGTACCTCCAAAAACAGCATAGGAATTTTCTATTAAGACTGTGATAACAGCTGAGAGAGATTTATTTTTCAAGAATATTTTGCTAATCGCATCTTCAAGCCTCACTTGCATCGGGGCATGCAATCTTGATAGTGCAGGGCTTTGGTCACTACCTATGCAAATTATACGGGGACCGTTTACAGTGTGTTGTTTTGCTTTCTCTTTTAATACTCTATATAATGCATGTTCCTCTACAGATGTTGGTGCCTCTTGGGAAAGTCCACCGCTCATTTTAAGTCTTCCTGTTGCATTTGGGGAATAAGTTATTGAAATAGTGTATTTGTCTGAATCAAAATGACGCTTTACATTCGGTTCTTTGATGATTCCGTCAAAAAATTCTCGAATTTTTTTAGCGGATAGAAATTTCTTCCGCTCATTTAATTCAGGTAATTTACGTACCGGACCAGCGCCATTTTGTTGTATACCATCAAGTCTAGGGTAAATTTTACAGGCAGGTATACGCAGGCGCTCTGCTTCCATAAATATCCAATTTGTTACCTCCCTTGATTTACGCTCTTCTTTCCAAAATCTTGGATAAAGAAAGGCGACTTCTATCCAAACAGGTCGAGATTCTGGTAAATGCAATTTAATATCTGGGCTTCTTCCAGGGTGTGGTTCGTATTCAATTTTTCCTAACTTTGATGTGGCTTCCAAAACTAACATTTCCCAAACAGCAGGCGCTCTTCCTTCAGCTTTGCTTAAGTTTCCTCTAATTTGTGAAAGTTCAGTGCCGAGTATTTTTTCACATCTTTTCAAAAGCTCTGCTGCTTGTTCATTGAGTAACATAAAATATGTTTTTATGCTTAACCACTTTGTTAAGTTGCTGTTTCTATACTCTAATCATCTATTTTTTGTTTGATTCTAAACTGGGCTTGATAGACCACTCATATTTAAAAAATTGATCCATTGCCTCAGGTATGAAATCAGGGTGTACATTTGGCAATATCATTTCCTTAAAATATTGATCTCGGGCCTTTGATTTTTCGACTTCAGAGAGACTGGAAAATTCTTTGTCTGCCATCACTTCCCGCCAGCTTTTGAAACCATTTTCTTTTGCCATTTGTTCAAAATTATAAATTTTTGGGAATTTTCTTTTGCACGCAAGCCTTACTTCTTTCACCGCATCAGGCGTCTTTGCTTTCGCTATATTGGTCAGAATGCAATCATCATAATTGTTTGCTGCTGGCTCTGGCTTATTGCATGCAGCTAAAACAACTACAAATATCATTAAGAAAATTATATTGATTACTTTCATTATTAATCGCATTGAAACTTAACGGCGGTGGTCACTGGAAAACTGGCCGAAGGCCTGGTTTTCCAGTGAAACACTTTGTTGTGTTGTCATTTAACAGTAGGCGGACCTTGTAATTTAGGTGTTTCAACATGGTTTTCTACGCCTAAGGCTACCTCAGTCATTGCTTCTCGCAAACTATGATTTTTTATACCTTTGCAAGGACGCTTCCCTCAATCCTTGGTCTTGTACAGAAAGAAGTATTGAGTAATGTATTGCAAGCTCTACCAAATAGTTTGACATATTTGCAATAATCTTATCTTTTTTTGCATCGTTATCGTTCATCCCTTTTTTTAAATCTGAAATTTCGTCAATAAATTTTTTTGCTTTTTCTGAGTGTTCAAGTGATGCTTCTCTTTTAATAATATTTTCTATTTTTTCAGGGTTAACTGCATTAAATAATTTAATTGCTGAGTCAACCACTTTGCTCTGGTTTTCAATTGCTGTAGATTGTTCATCTAATAATGTATTTTGATTGTTAATTCTATCTATCAGAACTTTGTTCTTATTTCTTTGGTAAAAGAATAATATGACAAGAATTACTGTATTAATGATTTCAAAAATGTGATTAATAATTAAACTAATCATGAGTCCCCCAGATTTTGCTCATTATTTATTCAGGCGAACAGTCTTTCTTTACGGGATTAGGTTAATTCGGTTATAGGCGGATTCCGCATATTAATGAGCACTAAATTAATTTAGAATCCGCTATTTCGTTGAATTCCCATTGTTCCCGGTATTTTAAGTTCCAATAACGCTTTTTGTTTGTTAGAATAAATTTATGGTTGAGCCACTGTTTGTTTTCACGTTATTTGTTGAGTAATAAAATATCTGATGCCAAAAAACCGGCCTGTTTGCACTATTTCCTTGCGGTTTAAATCAGGGCGAAAGTTCAGGGTCGATCTTTATCGTTCCCGGCTTCTGCCAGGCAGGAAGAGGTTCGAAGTGAAGTTCACCGACCATGACGGAGAGGTTCGCAATGGTTCGGCCAATGTCACCAAGGTAATCGACCGGTTGCGGCGGTTGATCGTCAAGGAAATCTAACCTTGCCGGACCTCCTGTGCTCACTTTATCGGGCCGGCTTTTCCTGTCAATCTCTTTGTCTTGATTTCGTTTTGCGGCTACAGCCCTCAGGACAATCAGTCCCCTTCCGCCAGCAGTCGCTGCAGGCGGTGTAGGGCGGAGGCGATGATATCCGCTTCCGGCGCCCGCAGGCCGGTCCACTCGTTTCCTGCCAAGCAATACAT
>CAWEAD010000004.1:0-63273 GCA_963807225.1 uncultured delta proteobacterium
TCCCAGGCAAAGGTACCACTTTGATTCAAAATTTAATTGATGCTGGTGATTATGCTGCAATTGCTTTGGATCTGGGTAGGATTTCTCAAGAACAAATGATGGCATTGCAAACAAAACTAGAAGAGTCCAATGCAAAGCTAGAGACTAAAGATTTTGCAGGATTTGGGAAAGACGATTTGGTTGGTGATCTTCTTTCAGCCACGGCACTAACTTACTATGGGAAGACGACATTATGGATTATGTGACAAGCCGATCTACGCGAGTGGACTTCCAAAGAGTGCCGTCAGAATCCATGTTTTTGAATGATTTGAAGATAAGCAGGTCTTTGTTCACGGGCACGCCACTCCCGCCACAACTGGAGGATTGTACATGGATGTTGATTTTAACACTGTTGTTGCCCGTGATTCAGGAGGTAATCATGGGAAAATGATCAATTTTATGTACAATTCTGGTGTTGTTTCCTCTTTCCTTGAACACGCTGTCCCAGAACAGTTGTTCTCAGGACAGGAAAATCACGCAGAAGCAATCAGCGCAGTTAAAGCATTGCGGATTGCATATTTCTCGAGGGGTTCCGTTATACAGTGTCAATAAAAACAATATAAGTACTGTAATATCTCAGATACAAGTTGATGGAGATGTTAAGGATGATATAATAAATGCTGTTTCGTCTGGTAATGAAGTTGTAATATCGCAATATAATATTGATTTTCACGGATGGGTCGGGTGTGGGTATATCATATTTGATCCAGTTCACGGAGGTGGGGCATATAAGATAAGCGGCGGGCTTAATGGAGCCTTTGCGGTCCTTTTGAGTTATTTTAATACTACGTTAAATATCATCTCGTTGTTTTACCCAGACAATGATGTTAATCTTGGAATATATCTTGATAAATATTTTTCATCAGAGATGCCAAAAATATTTGGTAATGTTGTAAAGGGATTCAGCTTAGGCGTGAAGCTTTATTATGTATTCTCTACCGGCGATCTCGATAGACAAGAGAAAATCTTATTAACCACTATGGTATTATCAATGTTTGTCTTGGTTAATGTGCTTTTGCCTATTATAATTCCTCCCCCATTGGGGACTTTGGCTGTTCCCCTCTGTGGAGTTGCGATTTCTTGGCTTGTAAAGATGATGTTGCCTGCTAAATATGGCGAATATGTATTTTATATCATATATGATGGCAAATTTGTTTTATTTGCAAAAACCAAATATTTGCAAATATATATTGATTATAGAGTATAGAGATATATCTTAGGTTTTTGTCTAAATTATATTATAAGTTGTAATTATGAATAAAGATGGTAACCCGATATTTATTAATGTAATGTCGATGGTGTTCTTTGTTTTTGTTTTTGGGTGGATATATTCAATCTGGACAAATTTCATACCGAACAGAAATGTTCTATGGATTGCGAGAATTTGCGGAGTATTATTTTCTACGTTTTGGGGGGTAATTTTATTTATTGGGATCGATGACAAGACTAAGTTGTTTAATAAAGTATTATCTGTATTATGTGTTGTGGTTATTTCATATGTGGTAGCGTATTATAGTTTGTCGTACTCAATCCCATCAATCGCGACATGTTTTTTAGGCAGAACATTTCAGGATAAATATATGATTGTTGATATTAGGGAAAGGAAGCTCCCTTTAATGGATAATCCTGATTGCCCTTATAAAATATATGTTAAATCACCACATCTTAATGACAATAGGAAAAATAAAGTATGTATAGCTTATAATCAGTTATCTTCTGTGACAGTAGGCCAGATCGTATTAGCCGCTGGAAGGGAGTCTCAGTTCGGAAGATAATTCAGAAAATCAATTAGGCGATGTCAAGCGAAGGGGTCAGGCTTGACAATTTGATATTCCACTATGTAAGGCCTACGCCATCTCTCCCTTTCTTCGGAAATTTCCTCACGATCAATTTCCTTATCGGCAATGCCGATTTCATGCTCGATCCAGGCAATAACCCCTGGTTCAAAACCCCTGCTTAGCCAATCTCGGAGTAACGTGCGCTTTCGTCGTTGATACTGGCTTGCTGGCCCCATCCAACCACCCGAGTGGAAAGTTGCGCTGATGCCGACGAGGACTCCATCAAGGTTTGAATAGTTTTCCAGGAGATGGCGGGTAATAGCGCCGCCTCTTTCGTCTTCAAGATTTCCTGGCACGGCGTGAGCCATCATCGGGGCCCTGAATTCAGGATCTTCTTCAATCCAGGCGAATATCTTCTCAGCCGGAAACGCTATAAGCGGTGATGCGGTTTCCTTTTCGCCGAAAAATCCCAATCCGCCTTTCAGCCAATCCATCACGTCACTTCGCCATTTCGGGGCGGCGCTGAGCAGATGCTTGGTCACAATGTCCCAGGCTTGCTCGGATCAATGCGGCAGAGATTGGTCATCATCGGCTCTACATAGTGGTCGTAGCTCAAACGGTAGTTGTTCCCCATTTGCTGAAGCAACACATCCAGCAACGGCATGGCTTTAGGCGGATCAAGGGTTATCAGTTTGTCGCAGACGTTGCGCCAATGGTAGCTGTGCATATTGTCCAGCCGTTCCTGGAAATGGGCCGGGGCAGTGACGATCCGGAAAAGCAGGTCAGAGTCAGCCGGCCAGGTTATTGTCCGATAAAATGCGGTCCAGTAATTCGACCATAATCCCGGCCGCTTCCCGGTCGTTATGCTTCGATAAAAGTTCCAAAAGGTGGGTAAGTTTTTCCGGGGCCACATCCTGCCAAGCCTTGCCGAAAGTGAGATTTCTCAAATAATATGCTTAATCCAGCCTTTTTCGAAGCTCTGTAAATAAGCGTCGAAGACGATATCGTCGAATCCGGACCCCCAGACCAGTTGGGCGCCATGGATGGCGGTTTCTGCGGCTCAGCAATTTGAGCATATGGTCTTGCCAGGTCTGTGGATTTCGGCTTCGAGAGATGTTGAAGTAGCCTTGTAAGGCTTGGGGGTGATCCGGATTCTCCCAGTTGGCCAGAAGGGGCTGCAAGCGACGGAAGTCTTTGTCTGCATCGCATAGTGTTTTGCCAAAGGCAAAGAGGGCTCCGGTATCGGTAATACTGGTGACAATTGGCTTCAAAAGGCTCTTCGAACGCCTGATCGTCTCTGGCGACCCGGCCGGCCAATGCCCGGAAAAGTTTGCTGGCCTTGGAATTTCTTCCCTGGTTCGGAATCGAAATCGCCCCATTCATCCCAGGTAGTGTCCATGACATAGCGTTGGAAGCGGCTCTCAAGGCTTTGCCGGGCAAGTTTGCCGTTGAGGCGGCGCAGTCGGTGGTAAGATTCTTGATCTTCCTTATCCCGGAAGCGGCCAAGGCGGTCGAATGATGAAACGGTTCAGTCGCCGCCGGTCGGTGGCCGGGTCTTCGGCAAGCTGTTCGACAATCGTCAAGACGCTTCCACCTGGGGTTCACCCGGAGTTGTTCTTCGGCGGCTTCGAGGATGGCGGAGTTCGCTTCCTGCCGAAGATTGTCCGGCCAGTGGCGGGTTTCGGCAATCAGGCAGTTCCAATAGAGCCGATAGCCATCGTAGCCAATCGCCATAGGCTTGTAGGCTTCCAGAGGTTGGCACGTTCCTTGATGCCCTGGTATTCGGGGCCGACAATGCGAGAGCCGCCGTAGGTCTTCAGGGCCGATACCGCAACCTTGAGACCCAGGCGTCTCATCTCGTCATCCGGTGAGCGGAGCATTTCCAAAAGGGCGGGGAGCCTTTCCTCCGGGCTGGCTTCGGTTGCCGCCCATTCGTGACCGATCATGAACAGTGAAGCAGAGAGTGCCGGCGGCATTGTTGCTGAAATTGCTTTTTTCGACCAGGGCCAACTTGGCCAGCAACCTGAGGGCGCCGAGCACCGTGGGGCGCCAGACCGCAAGTTTTCCCAAGACCCAGACAAAGTTCTGATGAATGCTGCTGATGGACGCCAACTCTTCTTGTGTCCAGGTGCCGAGAGTGCGTTCCAGCAGATTGAGCACAGCGGCCGGGTCGGCTTCGGCGAGGGCGTCGAGGAGGGAGGCGCCTTTGGCGGAGCCCAGGAAAGAGCGGTCCGAATAGATCCCGTCCGGGCGGAGGATATCCTCGATGACTCGGGAGGCCTCGGAATTATGGGCATAGCGGAACATCCCCATGAACCAACCGTGGAGCGATTCCGGCATTTCGCTGAAGACGGCGACAAAGTCGAAGCCCCGACCATACCAGCGCCAGAACTCGCGCCACAGATAGATGTGCAATGCCTTGGGGACGATGAACAGGGTGCGGCTGCCCTGCAGGACCCGGCGGTCGCGCATGGCCTGGACGATCTCCTGGAAGATCGGCCAAGTGATGGCGGGATCGGCCCGTTCCACCAGTTTGGCGATATATGCGGCTTCGTTGCCAACAGGGTCTTCGAAGCCGAAGCGGGCAAAGAGGGCGAGATGGCGCATCACCCGGGCGATTTGTTTGGTTTCGGTGTTTTCGTGACGGCTGTAACCGAAGAGGAAGCGGTCCAGAGTGGCACCGTGGCGGGTGATTTGAGGATATCCTCCGGGTTGGCGGCCAGGTTTTCTCCAACCGCCTGGGCCACGCGCGGGGAGCCTTCGCAGATCTCGACCCAGCGGGAAAGCTCATGACGCTCGCCCACATGGCTGGCCAGGATAGCGCGGATGGTCTGGTCCGGCAGGCTTGGGGCATTGAAGACCTCGATCTCCGAATCGCGGCTGCGATCCGGACCGTGGTCGATACTGATCAGCTTCAGGACACCGCAGCGCTGTTTGAGGTGTCCCCAGATATCCGCCAACTCGCGGGAAGGGAGTTCGTCCAGAACGACGAACAGCGGATAGTCGATGCCGGAACGCAGGATCTCATTGAACAGGCCGGACTTGGAGAAGCTCTCGCCATGCGGGATGTAGATGGTGCTGGCGGCAAGGTCCTCCGCCTTGAGGGTTTCGAGCACCAGGCGAGTCTTGCCGATACCCGGTTCGCCAAGGATACGCAGGTGCTTGGCGTTGCCCCGCAGATGCTCCCGCAACTGTTCCAGGAGTTTGGTCTGCTCCTCGGAGGGCAGGAACTCGTTTTGCATATGCGCGTGGTGCGACCAGGCTTCGACGGTGAGGAAGCCGTCGTCACTGCCGCCGAGCAGGGCCAGGCGTAAAGAGGGGTAACGCTGGATATAGCCGGCGATTTGGGCCTGACCGAAAACCTCGACCCGCGAGGAGATGTTGTCGAAACCGAATTGTGTCAAGGTGTCGACGATATATTTACGGCTATTGTTGCGCTCTTTGGCGCTGAAGTCATGACCGAAGCAAAGTAGACAATACGTGCCGCCTTCTGTCGAGGGTCCTGCGGACCTCTGACTCCAGTTCGTTGGCGGAGGTCAGCAGCTCGTTTCGCATTGCCTGCGGTTGCCAGGGTTTGAACGAGGTGCCGGTCTTGATCTGGAAACCGATGCGGCCGGAGCGGAGAAAGGTATCGGTGGGTAATTCTCCGGGCCAATCGAACTGGGCGTCGATGCCGCCGTCGGGGTCGTTGAGCCTGGTCGTGATGGTGATCGCATCCGGCCTGATGCGGGCATGTCGGGCTTCGCAATAGAGCAGCTCCCGGAAAGTCTCGACCGCTTCTGCGGCACTGAGCCTGCCGAGGATTTCAGGAGTTAGTGGGCCGGTGATTGGCATGGTTATTAGAGCTGGTGTTATGGAAGTCTTTGATTGTTTTGACCTATTGCATTTTTATGTGGTTGACCTATCTTCTGCTTACCTTTACCCGGCCATCTTTACAACCTTTACACAACGTTATTATCGGCAGTGGTTTACAGGAATAGCTGCGGGATGGGATAAAATCCAGCAAATCCGGTTCGGCGCGTCAGACAGGTCGGACCGATTGTCGCGCGAAGGGCAAAAAAAATCCCTTCTCCGGGAAAACCCTGGGAAGGGATTTAAGAAGAAGAATTAGGCGGCGACCTACTCTCCCACCAAGTCACCCTGGCAGTACCATCGGCGCTGAGAGGCTTAACTTCCGTGTTCGGAATGGGAACGGGTGTGACCCTCTCGCTATTGCCACCTAAAATTGTATAGCTGTTTCAAAACTGTCTATCAAAAATCAGACAATGGAAGACGAGTTGTTTAAGCAAGACCATAAGCGGACCGCTCTCGCGAACGAGCCGGCAGTACGCTATCCGGTCTAAGAACATATCAGTTGAACCGCAGCAACTTTAAAGAGATATAACAAGAAAGTAAAATGGCCAAGCCGCACGGCTTATTAGTACCAGTAAGCTCCATGTGTTGCCACACTTCCACACCTGGCCTATCAACGTTGTAGTCTTCAACGAGCCTTCAGGTGGCACAAGCCACGGGATATCTTATCTGGGAGTGGGCTTCCCGCTTAGATGCTTTCAGCGGTTATCCCTTCCGAACTTAGCTACCCTGCCATGCCGCTGGCGCGACAACAGGAACACCATAGGTTCGTCCATTCCGGTCCTCTCGTACTAGGAACAGATCTCCGCAAATATCCTACGCCCGCAACAGATAAGGACCAAACTGTCTCACGACGTTTTAAACCCAGCTCACGTACCGCTTTAATTGGCGAACAGCCAAACCCTTGGGACCTGCTCCAGCCCCAGGATGCGATGAGCCGACATCGAGGTGCCAAACCTCCCCGTCGATATGGACTCTTGGGGGAGATAAGCCTGTTATCCCCGGCGTACCTTTTATCCGTTGAGCGACGGCCCTTCCACGCGGGACCGCCGGATCACTAAGACCTACTTTCGTACCTGCTCGAGATGTCTCTCTCGCAGTCAAGCTCCCTTATGCCTTTACACTCTACGGCTGGTTTCCAATCAGCCTGAGGGAACCATCGCGCGCCTCCGTTACAATTTGGGAGGCGACCGCCCCAGTCAAACTACCCACCAGACACTGTTCCTGAGCCGGATTACGGCTCGAGGTTAGAGGCCTAAGATAATCAGGGTGGTATTTCAAGGTTGACTCCACGACGACTAGCGTCGCCGCTTCACAGTCTCCCACCTATCCTACACAAACTAGCCCAAGCATCAATGCCAAGCTATAGTAAAGGTGCACGGGGTCTTTCTGTCTAGTTGCGGGTAACCGGCATCTTCACCGGTGTTACAGTTTCGCTGAGTCTCTGGTTGAGACAGTGGGGAAATCGTTACGCCATTCGTGCAGGTCGGAACTTACCCGACAAGGAATTTCGCTACCTTAGGACCGTTATAGTTACGGCCGCCGTTTACTGGGGCTTCGGTTCTCTGCTTCGGTTGCCCTGACAGATCCCCTTAACCTTCCAGCACCGGGCAGGCGTCAGACCATATACTGCGTCTTTCGACTTCGCATAGTCCTGTGTTTTTAGTAAACAGTCGCTCCCCCCGTTTCTCTGCAACCCCCTTCGGCTCCAAATGCTAATTTCTTCACCTAATGAGGGCACACCTTCTCCCGAAGTTACGGTGTTAATTTGCCGAGTTCCTTAACCAGAGTTCTCTCAAGCGCCTTGGGATTCTCTCCCTGCCTACCTGTGTCGGTTTACGGTACGGTTATCTTACTGTCTCGCTACGAGGCTTTTCCTGGCAGCATGGGATCAACCACTTTACGAGGCTTGCGCCTCTTCGTCATCACGCCTCGGCGTTGAATGAGGACCCGGATTTGCCTAAGTCCTCCGCCTACACGCTTAAACCGGGACAACCAACGCCCGGATGGCCTACCCTTCTGCGTCCCCCCTTCGCTCAAACGACAGTAAAACAGTACGGGAATATTAACCCGTTTCCCATCACCTACGCCTCTCGGCCTCGGCTTAGGGGCCGACTAACCCTGAGCAGATTAACTTGACTACAGGAAACCTTAGGCTTTCGGCGAGAGGGTTTTTCACCCTCTTTTTCGCTACTCGTGTCAACATAAGCTCTTGCAGTTCCTCCAGCGCTCCTTACGGTACACCTTCAATGGTTGCTGCAATGTTCCTCTACCAACCCATAAGTCCGAAGACTTACGAATTCCGCGGTTTCGGTAGTATGCTTGAGCCCCGATGAATTTTCGGCGCAGCCCCACTCGACCAGTGAGCTATTACGCTTTCTTTAAAGGGTTGCTGCTTCTAAGCCAACCTCCTGGCTGTCTGTGCAGTTCCACATCCTTTTCCACTTAGCATACATTTTGGGACCTTAACCGGCGGTCTGGGTTCTTTCCCTTTCGACAGCGGGACTTATCTCCCGTCATCTGACTCCCGTACTTGAGCTTGACGGCATTCGGAGTTTGGTTGGGTTTGGTAACCTGGTGAGGCCCCTAGCCCATTCAGTGCTCTACCTCCGTCAGTCATCATACGAGGCTATACCTAAATATATTTCGAGGAAAACCAGCTATCACCGAGTTTGATTAGCCTTTCACTCCTATCCACAGCTCATCCGAGCAGTTTTCAACCTACACCGGTTCGGGCCTCCACGAAGTATTACCTTCGCTTCACCCTGGCCATGGATAGATCACCCGGCTTCGGGTCTACCCCATGCAACTATTTCGCCCAGTTAAGACTCGCTTTCGCTACGGCTCCACCTCTCGGCTTAACCTCGCTGCATAGGGTAAGTCGTTGACTCATTATGCAAAAGGCACGCGGTTACACGGTCTTGCGACATCGTGCTTCCACTGCTTGTAAGCAGACGGTTTCAGGATCTATTTCACTCGGGTCCCCCCGTTCTTTTCACCTTTCCCTCACGGTACTGGTTCACTATCGGTCACCGGGTAGTATTTAGCCTTGGAAGATGGTCCTCCCTGATTCCCACAAGGTTTCACGTGTCTCGTGGTACTCGGGGTCACCCTAGGGTGCTTCAGGATTTAATGTACGGGGCTTTCACCCACTATGGCCGGCCTTTCCATGCCGTTCCACTATCCATCCACAATCCCATATCGGGGCCCCACAACCCCGCAATATAAATACTGCGGTTTGGGCTATTCCCAGTTCGCTCGCCGCTACTACGGGAATCTCTTTTGATTTCTTCTCCTGCGGGTACTTAGATGTTTCAGTTCCCCGCGTTCGCCTCATACACCTATGTATTCAGTGCATGATGACCAGGTTTGAACCTGGCCGGGTTTCCCCATTCGGAATCCCCCGGATCAAAGCCTGTTAGCGGCTCCCCGAGGCTTATCGCAGCTTGCCACGTCCTTCTTCGCCTCCCGGTACCTAGGCATCCACCGTCTGCCCTTAGTAGCTTGACCAAAAACTTGAGATATCTTTTCTCAGCTACTGCGGTACAACTAATAATTCTCGTCTTCTATTGTCAAAGATCATGTACTTATAAGCCCAAAGCTCAAAGCTGGAAACCATCTTAACGACGATTTCCACCTTTCAACTCTGGTGGAGGTGAACGGGTTCGAACCGATGACCTCCTGCGTGCAAGGCAGGCGCTCTCCCAGCTGAGCTACACCCCCAGGACAAATTAAGAATTATGAATGTAGAATTATGAATGTTTTACATTCTGCCTTCTACATTCTGCATTCTACATTTGATAAGCGTGGTGGGCCTAGGTGGACTTGAACCACCGACCTCACGCTTATCAGGCGTGCGCTCTAACCAAACTGAGCTATAGGCCCGCTCCCTATAGTTCTGCATCAAAAGATCACTACACCGATCTCTCAAAACTGAATAGCGATTTATAAACGGGTGTTGACCAGGCATGCATCCCTGTTACCAGAGAATAAGCATCCTTTTAAAGGAGGTGATCCAGCCGCAGGTTCCCCTACGGCTACCTTGTTACGACTTCACCCCAATTACCGGCCATTCCTTGGCAGCCTGCCTCTATTGCTAGTTAGCTCAACCGCTTCTGGAACAACCAACTCTCGTGGTGTGACGGGCGGTGTGTACAAGGCCCGGGAACGTATTCACCGTGGCATGCTGATCCACGATTACTAGCGATTCCAACTTCATGGAGTCGAGTTGCAGACTCCAATCCGGACTGAGACCGGCTTTTCGAGATTAGCTTGTCATCGCTGACTTGCCGCTCTTTGTACCGGCCATTGTAGTACGTGTGTAGCCCTGGTCATAAAGGCCATGAGGACTTGACGTCATCCCCGCCTTCCTCCGGTTTAACACCGGCAGTCCCTCTAGAGTGCCCAGCTTAACCTGATGGCAACTAAAGGCGAGGGTTGCGCTCGTTGCGGGACTTAACCCAACATCTCACGACACGAGCTGACGACAGCCATGCAGCACCTGTCTCCAGGTTCCTCCGTAAAGAGGCACTCTCCTGTTTCCAGGAGATTCCCGGGATGTCAAGACCAGGTAAGGTTCTGCGCGTTGCGTCGAATTAAACCACATACTCCACCGCTTGTGCGGGCCCCCGTCAATTCCTTTGAGTTTTAATCTTGCGACCGTACTCCCCAGGCGGTGCACTTAATGCGTTAGCTACGGCACGGAAAGGGTCAACGACCCCCCACACCTAGTGCACATCGTTTACAGCTGTGGACTACCAGGGTATCTAATCCTGTTTGCTCCCCACGCTTTCGCGCCTCAGCGTCAGTATCTGTCCAGAGTGTCGCCTTCGCCACCGGTATTCCTCCCGATATCTACGAATTTCACCTCTACACCGGGAATTCCACACTCCCCTCCAGTACTCAAGCCTGCCAGTTTCAGATGCACTTCCACGGTTGAGCCGTGGGCTTTCACACCTGACTTGATAGGCCGCCTACGCGCCCTTTACGCCCAGTAAATCCGAACAACGCTCGCACCCTCCGTATTACCGCGGCTGCTGGCACGGAGTTAGCCGGTGCTTCCTTTGTAGGTACCGTCAAATACAATGGGTATTCGCCATCGCACATTTCTTCCCTACTGACAGAGCTTTACGACCCGAAGGCCTTCATCACTCACGCGGCGTCGCTGCATCAGGGTTTCCCCCATTGTGCAAAATTCCTCACTGCTGCCTCCCGTAGGAGTCTGGCCCGTGTTCCAGTGCCAGTGTGGCGGATCATCCTCTCAGACCCGCTAACCATCGTCGCCTTGGTAGGCCATTACCCCACCAACTAGCTAATGGTACGCAGGCTCATCCCCGTGCAATAGGCCCCGAAGGGTCCCCATCTTTCCTTCACTCTTATCGCTAAATGTGAAACGTATCCGGTATTAGCACCAGTTTCCCGATGTTGTCCCGAACACGAGGGTAGATTACCTACGCGTTACTCACCCGTGCGCCACTTTACTCAGGACCGAAGTCCCTTTCTCGTTCGACTTGCATGTGTTAAGCACGCCGCAAGCGTTCGTTCTGAGCCAGGATCAAACTCTCCAGTTAATTTTATCGATTCCCGATCCGAAAACCAGGTCTCTAACTAGATCATCTAATCTTAAAACTTAAAATTGTTTCGGCCCGTTTACTTCTTCGCTATTCAGTTTTCAAAGATCGATGCCCCGAAGAGATTCTTCAGGTAGGCCGAACCGGCCCTCTTGGAAACCGCCATTTTTAACCGCTTTCGCCTCACTTGTCAACACCTTTCGGTGCCTCACTGATCGGCTCCTGCGTCCGGCGGAGAGCGGCCAATATAAAGCCCCCAGGTTTTTTGTCAACAGATTGTTTAAGGAATTTACCCAGCCATGTCCTCAATAGCCATAAGCGCCTGATTTAGGCTGATTTTATTTTTGATTGCGGTGAGCCCACGGCATGGCATAAGCTATCTATATATATAGTTTATAAATACAGATTTAAAATGCCACGCGCCTGGGAGGATGACTTATGCACGAGGCCTTGCACTACCGTCAAAGCCGGGAAGAAGAAGGAACGGTACGTTGCCTGCTCTGTGCCCATCACTGCCGAATCAAAGAAGGACGGCGCGGACTCTGCCAGGTCCGGGAAAACCAAGGCGGCATCCTCTATTCCCTGGTATACGGCCGCCTGGTAAGCGAAAACGTCGACCCCATCGAAAAGAAGCCGATTTTCCACCTGCTGCCGGGCTCCCTCTCCTACTCGATCTCGACGGTGGGCTGCAACTTCCGCTGCCGCCATTGCCAGAACTACGGGATTTCACAATACCCCGGCCTGCACGCCGGCGAGATACCCGGACCGGAAAGGACTCCGGCCGAAGTGGTACTGGCCGCCAAAACCGCTGCAATGCGCCAGCATCAGCTACACCTATGTGGAGCCCACAATATTTTACGAATTCGCCCTGGACACCGCCCGGCTGGCCCACGAGCAGGGTTTGAAAAACGTCTTTGTCAGCAATGGTTACACCGGCCCGGAGGCCACCCGGGAAATCGCCCCCCTGCTCACTGCCAACAACATCGATCTGAAGGCCTTTACCGATCGTTTCTACCAGGAGGTCTGCGGCGCCCGACTGCGACCGGTCCTGGAAACCATCAGGCTCATGAAAGAACTGGGAGTCTGGGTTGAGGTCACCACCCTGGTGATTCCCGGTTGGAACGATTCCGACAGTGAACTGGAGGAGATCGCCAACTTCATCCGGGCCATCGATCCCGGGATGCCCTGGCATGTCAGCCGCTTTCACCCGACTTACAAGATGACCGACCGAGCGGTCACCCCCTCGGCGACCCTGAAGAAAGCTCGGGAAATCGGCCTCGCCGCCGGCCTAAAATTCGTTTATACCGGAAATCTGCCCGGCGACGATGGTGAAAACACTTTCTGTCCCGGCTGCGGAGAAACCCTGATCGCCCGCACCGGCTTTTGGACCAGAAAAGCTGGTCTGTCCGGTGACACCTGCACCTCATGCGGAGCTAAAATCCCCGGAGTCTTCACTTAGACGCGTGCTCTCCCGCTGTAAAAATCCCCTCCAGTCTCACCGGTTGGCGGGCCGACTCGTGGTCCGTCAACCTTTTTATTATTGACTGCCAAGCCGTTTCAGGGTTTAATACCGCGATTTTTGCCGGCCTCCCGATCAGCACGCATTGGATAAACCATCTCATTGTTTTACGGAATATATCGACTACTGACTCGACTCTCCTTTATCCTGGTGTTTCCCGGTTTTCTGTTCTATGCCCTGCTGACCGGCAAACACTGGAAAGGTTTGGGGCAACGACTCGGTTACTACCGGGAAAAAAGGAATTTATCATCCGGCGGCGGTCCGGTAATCTGGCTGCACGCTGCCTCGGTTGGCGAAATAAAGGCGGCCGAGATCCTGGTCGACCGGCTTCGATCCGAGACCCCTCAGGCGGTTCTGGTGTTGACCACCATGACCGAGCAGGGTTTGCAGATAGCCAGACACCAGCTCAAGCGGCAGATCGATTGTCTGCTTGCCCCTCTGGATCTGCCCGGAGCCGTCACCAGGGCAATTCACTACCTGCAGCCGGATTTATATCTGTGCCTGGAGACCGAGTTGTGGCCGAATATGCTGGCCGCCCTGCGGAAGCGCGACATTCCCTGCTTCCTGCTAAACGCCCGGTTAAGCGATAAATCTTTCCGTCGCTATCGGCTTCTGCAGAGCTTTACCAGCCAAGTACTGGACGGATTCTCGAGCATTGCCGCGATCAGCGCCGCCGATGCCGCACGACTAAGCGCCCTGAAAGTGGCGCCGGAGAAAATACGGGTCTGCGGCAATGTCAAGTACGACTTGGAACCGTTACCGGATCAGGAGAAGATCCGCCGGGACTGGCAAAGGCGACTGGGACTGACCGCCGACACCCCGGTACTGGTGGCAGGCAGCACCCACGGTGGCGAAGAACTGTTGCTACTGGAAGTCTGCCGGGCCCTCAAGCAAAGTCTGCCGGGACTGGTATTGATTCAGGCCCCCCGGCATCTCGGACGTCTGGATGCGGTCGGCGCCGAACTGACAGCAGCCGGGGCCGAATTTGACCTGCTCAGCCGGGTCAAGGAGAAAGGCAGACGGCACGATCTTATTCTGGTCGACACCATGGGTGACCTGGCCTCGCTTTACTCAGTCGCCACCTTCATCTTCTGCGGCGGCAGCCTGGTAGACCGGGGTGGGCACAATATCATGGAGGCGGCTTCCTGGGGCCGGCCGGTATTATACGGCCCCAGCATGAAGGATTTTGCCGATGCCAAAACACTACTGGAGGCAGGCGGCGGCGGCTTCCAGGTGGCGGACGCGGCCGAATTGCTTACCCGCATCAAGCAACTGGCCGGTGACCCGGCTTTCTACCGGCGAGCCGCGATTGGAGCCGGCAAAACCGCGCTGAGCCAGAGGGGCGCGGCCGTCTTACAACTACAGCCGGTACTTGCCGTCATTCGCCGGCTTGACGCCAAAAAAGGCAACGAAACCGGGACCAATCCCGGGCAAGCCTAATAGAAAAACAGGAAAAACAGTCAATGAAAGCACTTATTGCCCTGGAAGACGGCAGGATTTTCGAAGGTAAAACCTTCACCGGCAACGGTGAAGTCAGCGGTGAAATGGTTTTCAACACCAGCATGTCCGGCTATCAGGAGGTCCTGACCGATCCTTCTTACCGGGGCCAGATCGTTACCATGACCTATCCCCTGATCGGTAACTACGGTGTCAACCAAGAGGACATGGAATCACACCGAATTCACCCTGACGCTTTTATCGTCAAGGAATACAATGCTATCCCGAGCAACTTCCGAGCCACCGCCACCCTGGCCGACTTCCTGGCCGAATACGGCATCATCGGTATCGAAGGAGTTGATACCCGGGCCTTGACCAAGCATCTGCGTACCGCCGGGGCTATGAAAGGAGTGATCTCCACCATCGATCTCGACCCCGCCTCTCTGGTAGCCAAAGCTCAAGCTTCTCCGGGCTTGCTGGGCCGCGATCTGGTCCGCGAGGTAACTTGCGCGGCGCCATATGGCTGGGCCGACAACCGACCGGTGCCCGGCACCAACTTCACCTCCGCCGGGCCCGGACGCTATAAGGTGGTGGTCTTCGACTACGGCCTCAAGTTCAACCAGGCCCGGCTCCTGGCCGAAAGAGGCTGCCGGGTGCAGATCGTCCCGGCGACCACCAGTGCCGCCGAGGTTCTGGCCATGGAACCGGACGGCATCTTCCTCTCCAACGGCCCCGGCGACCCGGCCGCAATCGAAGGTGTGGTGGAGAATATCCGCGCCCTGCTCGGGCAAAAACCGATCTTCGGCATCTGCCTGGGCCACCAGATTCTGGGGTTGGCTTACGGCGGCCGGACCTACAAGCTTAAATTCGGCCACCGCGGCGCCAACCAGCCGGTCAAGGATCTGCTGACCGGCAAGATCGAAATAACCTCACAGAACCACGGCTTCTGCGTCGACCTGGAAACCCTTAATACCGACGAGGTGGAACTGACCCACATCAACCTGAACGATAACAGTTGCGAGGGCATGCGCCATCGGAAATACCCGGCCTTCTCGGTCCAGTACCATCCGGAAAACGCCCCCGGCCCGCACGACTCAGAATATCTTTTCGACCGCTTCATCGAGATGCTGAAATAGCCGACCACCGCCGAACAAATTTATCCCATTCAAATAATATTACGGACTGCGAAACAAAATGCCGAAACGTACCGACATCAAGAAGATCCTGATCATCGGCTCCGGCCCCATCATCATCAGCCAGGCCTGCGAGTTCGACTACTCCGGCACTCAGGCGGTCAAGGCCCTGAAGGAAGAGGGCTACGAAGTGGTGCTGATCAACTCCAACCCGGCCACCATCATGACCGACCCGGAGATCGCCGATCGCACCTACATCGAGCCGATCACCCCGGAGATGGTCGCTAAGATCATCGAACAGGAAAGACCTGATGCCCTCCTGCCTACCCTGGGCGGCCAGACCGGACTCAACACCGCGATCAAGGTGGCCGAGATGGGTGTACTGGAAAAGTTCGGCGTCGAACTCCTGGCCGCCAACATCGAGGTGATCCGCAAGGCCGAGGGCCGCGAGTCCTTTCGGGCCGCCATGCGCAAGATCGGCCTCAAGGTCCCGGAAAGCGCCATCGTCCACACCTTGGATGAGGCCCGGGCCGCCACCGAATCCATCGGTTTCCCGATTATCGTCCGCCCCAGCTTTACCCTGGGCGGTACCGGCGGCGGTGTAGCCTACAACAGCCAGGAACTGGAACACCTCTGCGGTGCCGGACTCGACCTCTCCCTGAACAACGAGGTGATGCTGGAGCGCAGTCTGCTGGGCTGGAAAGAATACGAACTGGAGGTCATGCGCGACAAGAACGACAATGTGGTGATCATCTGCTCCATCGAAAACTTCGACGCCATGGGGGTCCATACCGGTGACTCCATCACCGTCGCCCCGGCCCAGACTCTTTCCGATCGGGAATACCAGGAGATGCGCGACGCCGCCATCGCCATCATGCGAGAAATCGGCGTGGAGACCGGCGGCTCCAACGTTCAGTTTGCCGTTAACCCGGTCGACGGCGAACTGATGATCATCGAGATGAATCCCCGGGTCTCGCGCAGTTCAGCCCTGGCCTCCAAGGCCACCGGCTTCCCGATCGCCAAGATCGCCGCCAAACTGGCGGTGGGTTACACCCTGGATGAGATCAAGAACGACATCACCCGGGAAACCTACGCCTCCTTCGAGCCGACCATCGACTACTGCGTGGTCAAGATCCCCCGCTGGACTTTCGAGAAATTCCCCGAGGCCAAGGACATCCTCTCCACCGCCATGAAATCGGTGGGCGAAACCATGGCCATCGGCCGAACCTTCAAGGAGGCCTTCCAGAAGGGCTTGCGCTCGCTGGAGATCGGCATTTCCGGCTTCGGCGGTGATCCCAAATTCAACCATCACGCACTCGAACAGCTCGATCTGGAAAACCTGCTGCGCACTCCCAGCTCCCAGCGGATCTTCCATCTCTACGAAGGACTGCGGCGCGGCACGACCGTCGAGGAAATCTACCGGCTGACCGCCATCGATCCCTGGTTCCTGAACAACTTGAAGCAGATCGTCGAGCGGGAGGAAGTGCTGAAGATCGGGGGCTTCGCCGGACTTGACCGGGATAACCTGTACGAGGCTAAACAGTACGGTTTTTCCGACCGGCAGCTCGCCTATCTCACCGGCACCAACGAGAACGACATCAAGGAATTGCGGGATAAGACCGGCGTCAAGGCCGTCTACAAGCTGGTCGATACCTGCGCCGCCGAATTCGAGGCCTACACCCCCTACTTTTACTCGACTTACGAGACCGAGAACGAGGCCCGGCCCAGCGACCGGCGCAAGGTAATGATTCTGGGCGGCGGACCCAACCGGATCGGCCAGGGCATCGAGTTCGACTACTGCTGCGTGCATGCCTCCTTTGCCCTGGAAGAGATGGGCATCGAGTCGATTATGGTCAACTCCAACCCGGAGACGGTCTCCACCGATTACGACACCTCGGATAAGCTCTATTTCGAACCGCTGACCCGGGAGGATGTGCTCAGCATCATCGAAACCGAGAAACCGGAAGGGGTCATCGTCCAGTTCGGCGGCCAGACCCCGCTGAATCTGGCCGTAACGCTGGCCGAGGCCGGGGTGCCGATCCTCGGCACCTCGCCCGACTCCATCGACCGGGCCGAAGACCGCCAGCGCTTCCAGCAGTTCCTGCAGAAGCTGAACCTGCTGCAGCCCGAAAACGGCACCGCCCGCTCGGCCGCCGAATCCCTGGAAATAGCCGCCCGCATCGGCTACCCGGTAGTGGTGCGGCCCTCCTATGTCCTGGGCGGCCGGGCCATGCGCATCGTTTACAATGATCGCGACCTCAACAGTTATATGACCACGGCGATCAATGTCTCGCCGGAGCATCCGATCCTGATCGATAAGTTCCTGAAAGATGCGGTGGAGATCGATGTCGACGCCATCTGCGACGGCGAAACCACCATCATCGGCGGGATCATGGAGCACATCGAGGAGGCCGGAATTCATTCCGGTGATTCGGCCTGCGTCCTGCCGCCCCACACCTTGTCGGCGGAGATGATCGAGGAAATCAAGAAGGCCAGTCGAGCCATGGCCCTGGAGTTGAAGGTCAAGGGGCTGATGAACGTGCAGTTCGCCATCAAGGACAAGACCCTTTACGTGCTGGAGGTAAACCCCCGCGCCTCGCGAACGGTACCCTTCGTCAGCAAGGCCACCGGGGTGCCGCTGGCCAAATTGGCCACCAAGGTGATGCTGGGCATGACCCTGGGCGAACTGGGCTTGACCACCGAGGTCAAGGTCTCCCATCATGCAGTCAAGGAGGCGGTCTTTCCCTTCGACCGCTTTGAAAATGTCGACACCCTGCTGGGTCCGGAAATGAAATCCACCGGCGAGGTCATGGGCTTGGACGACTCGTTCGGCATTGCTTTCGCCAAGTCCCAGCTCGCCGCCGGCCAGAAAATCCCCACCAGCGGCAACGTCTTCATCAGCGTCAAGCACCCGGATAAACCGGCCATTGTTCCGATCGCCCGCAAACTGGTCGAACTGGGCTTCAATATCCTGGCCACTCACGGCACCGCCAAGCATCTGAGCGAGCAAGGGCTGGCCTGTACCCCGATCAACAAAATCTCCGAGGGACGGCCGCATATCCATGACAAGATCCAGGACAAGGGTGTACAATGGATCATTAACACCTCCATGGGCACCCGGACCACCGAAGACTCCTATATCATCCGGCGGGCCGCCCTGAATTTCCATTTACCCTATACCACTACAGTGGCCGGGGCCAACGCCATGGTCCAAGCCATCAGCGCCGCCATCAACACCGACCTCAAGGTCAAGGCGGTGCAGGACTATTTTTAACCGGCGCTTTGGGGGGGAAGCGGCAATATTTTTTGGAATGCCTCTGGACATTCCCGGCCGCAGCACTTAATAATTGTAATGCTGCTCGGCGCCCGAAACCCCGCCTGCAGCCGAATTGAAGAAGGCGTCCCAGGCGCCTTGAACTATCCATCGCACTCCCCGGGAGGACATCCTTGAATACATTTTACAAAAACCTGTCGATGTGGCTGGTCATCGGACTGACCATGATCCTGCTGTTCAATCTTTTCAATCAGCAGCAGCCTACCTCGCAGGAGATCAGCTACAGCGAATTCATCACCAACGTCGAGGGGGGCAAGGTTGCCGATGTCTCCATCGACAACGACGTCATTACCGGCACCAATCGCGGCGGAGAACATTTCAAGACCATCATCCCGGCCTCCGATTCCGAGTTGCTGCCCATGCTGCGCAAAAATGAGGTCAACATCAAGGTCCGTCCCAAGGAAGAAACCCCCTGGTATCTGACCCTGCTGGTCTCCTGGTTCCCGATGCTGCTCCTGATCGGGGTCTGGATCTTCTTCATGCGCCAGATGCAGGTGGGCGGCGGCAAGGCCATGTCCTTCGGCAAGAGCCGAGCCCGCCTGATGAACAAGGAAACCAGCAAGATCACCTTTGCAGATGTGGCCGGCATTGACGAGGCCAAGGAGGAACTTTCCGAGATCATCGACTTCCTGAAGGATCCCAAGAAATTCACCCGCCTAGGCGGCAGGATTCCCAAGGGCGTACTGCTGATGGGCTCGCCCGGTACCGGCAAAACCTTGTTGGCCAAGGCCATCGCCGGCGAAGCTGAGGTGCCCTTCTTTTCGATCAGCGGCTCGGACTTCGTCGAGATGTTCGTCGGCGTCGGCGCCTCCCGGGTACGCGATCTCTTCATCCAGGGCAAGAAGAATGCCCCCTGCATCATCTTCATCGACGAAATCGACGCCGTCGGCCGCCATCGCGGCGCCGGCCTGGGCGGCGGTCATGACGAGCGCGAACAGACCCTGAACCAGCTGTTGGTCGAGATGGACGGCTTCGAGGCCAATGAAGGAGTGATCATTGTCGCCGCCACTAACCGTCCCGACGTGCTTGACCCGGCGTTGCTGCGGCCCGGCCGCTTCGACCGCCAGGTGGTGGTGCCCAGCCCCGACGTCAAGGGCAGGGAAATGATCCTCAAGGTCCATAGCCGCAAGATACCGATGGCCGAGAACGTCGACTGGGCGGTGATCGCCCGTGGCACCCCCGGCTTTTCCGGCGCCGATCTGGAAAACATGGTCAACGAGGCCGCCCTGCTGGCCGCCCGCGAAGGCGCCGATAAGGTGACCATGCAGCATATCGAAAAGGCCAAGGACAAAGTGCTGATGGGCACCGAGCGGCGCAGCATGATCATCACCGAGGACGAAAAGGAAATCACCGCCTACCACGAGGCCGGCCACACCCTGGTGGCCCTGCTGCTGGACGGTACCGACCCGGTGCATAAGGTCTCCATCATCCCGCGCGGCCGGGCCTTGGGCGTAACCCAGTATCTACCCACCGAAGAGAAGCATACCCAGTCGAGAACCTATCTGACCAACCTGCTCAGTTGCCTGCTGGGCGGACGCTTGGCCGAGGAACTGATTTTCGAGGAGATCACCACCGGGGCCGGCAACGACCTGGAACGGGCCACCACCATCGCCCGCAAGATGGTCTGCGAATGGGGCATGAGTGCCGCGATGGGGCCGCTTACTTTCGGCAAAAAGGAGGAGCAGATCTTCCTGGGCCGGGAAATCGCCCAGCACCGCGATTTCAGTGAACAGACCGCGATCAGCATCGACGCCGAGGTCAGAAAGCTGGTAGTCTCCGCCAACGATACCGCCAGAAAGGTGATGTCGGACAATCTGGAAACCCTGAAACTTCTGGCCCGCACCTTGCTGGAGAAAGAAACCATCAACCAGTATGATATCAACGAAGTTCTCAAAACCACCGGCTGCCAGATTCCCCCGACAAATCGCAAACGACTCGACAAGGCCCTGGCCGAACCAGGGGCCTCCGTAACAGAAGGGGGCGTCATCGCTCCACCGGTATTTACCGTAGATAAGAAGGATTCCGCCGCTCCGGACTCTCCGGTGGAAGAGTAAATCCACGGACCATGCACACGGTGCTTCAACGGCAGCTCGGTAACCGCACCGGACCGCCTTTGGTCATGGGGATCCTGAACATCACCCCTGATTCCTTTTCCGATGGCGGCCGCTTCACCAGTGAAGCGGCCATCCTCGCCCAGGCCGAAATAATGATTTCGGCCGGAGCTGATCTGCTCGATATCGGCGGTGAATCAACCCGCCCCGGTGCTCAACCAGTGCTCCTGGCCGATGAGATCGACCGGGTGGTTGGCGCCGTCCGCTCCATCCGCCGTCGGCACACCATCCCCATTTCCGTCGATACCACCAAGGCCGAAGTGGCACGCCTGGCCCTGGATGAGGGTGCCGATCTGATCAACGACATCAGTGGCCTGCGCTTCGATCCGGCCATGGTCCAGTTACTCCGGGAACGCCGGGTGCCGGTAGTGATCATGCACATGCAGGGCACCCCCGGCAACATGCAGCAAAATCCGACTTACACCGACGTGATCGGCGAAATCACCTCTTTTCTGGCCGAACGCATCGCCTGGGCCGAAAGCCAGGGAATTCCACGGGAAAGAATAATCGTCGATCCCGGGCTCGGCTTCGGCAAAACCGTCACCCATAATCTCACCATTCTCAAACACTTCGACCGCTTCGCTTCTCTGGGCTGTCCGGTGCTGATCGGTCATTCACGTAAGTCTTTTATCGGCAAGCTTCTGGACTGCGAGGTCAACGAGCGTGACTTCGGCACCGCTATACTTTCCGGCCTCTGTACCATGAAAGGCGCAGCCCTGCTCCGAGTCCACGATGTGGCCGCCACTGTCCAGGCCGTGCGGTTGGCCGAGGCAGTGAGGAATGCCCCCGATTGAAAGGAGTGATGAGAGCATGAAAATCGTCTTCTACAAAACTTTTATTTGTCCCCGCTGCTTCCTGACCGGTCGGGCCCTGGTTCGGCTTCGCCGGGAATACCCGGAGCTGGAGATCGAAACCGTGGAAGTATCCCGCGATCCGCTCAGGGCCTGGCAGGATGGGGTGCGGATGCTACCCGCCGTGTGCCGGGAAGGCAAGTTGCTCACCGGATTGTTCCTTACCGATGAAGCTCTTCGTGACTTTTTGCTTTCCTGAGCGAACCGGCTCGACCATTCCGGCCGGGTGAGTCAATAAGTCCTCCATTGATTTTTCCTCGGAATTACGCCCAGATTTTATTGATATTCTGAATTGTTTGGATTAATCTTCCTTTTTCTTCCGGTCGGAATCCCGGCTGGATCTGGCGCCGTCACTGCGGCGCCACTCTTCCGGACCCTGTTGACACCAGTTAAAAAACTGAAAGGTATTGATACATTAACTGCACAACCAGCACGAAAGGAGAAATCAATGTCCCGAAAAATGGTAACCATCGACGGTAACCAGGCCTGTACCCACGTGGCATACGCCACCAGCGAGGTCATCACCATCTATCCGATCACCCCCTCTTCGCCGATGGCGGCCGAGGCCGACACCAAGGCCACCGCCATGCAGGAGAACATCTGGGGCTCGATCCCGGTGGTCACCCAGATGCAGTCCGAAGGCGGCGTGGCCGGCTCCCTGCACGGGTCGCTGACCACCGGTGCCCTGTGCACCACCTTTACCGCCTCCCAGGGGCTGCTGCTGATGCTGCCCAATATGTACAAGTTCGCCGGCGAGCTGACCCCGACCGTCTTCCATATCACCGCCCGTTCCCTGGCCTGCCAGGGACTATCGATCTTCGGCGACCACGGCGACGTCATGGCCGCCCGCCAGACCGGCTGGTCCATGCTCTGCTCCCAGAATGTTCAGGAATGCCAGGATATGGCCCTGATCTCCACCCAGGCCGCCCTGCAGAGCCGTATTCCCTGCATGCACTTCTTCGACGGTTTCCGGACCTCCCACGAGATCCAGAAGATTGAGCAGCTTACCTATCGAGGACATGGCCAAGATGATCGATGAGAAGCTGGTGATTGCTCACCGCGAGCGCGGCCTCTCGCCGGACCACCCGATGATGCGCGGCACCGCCCAGAACCCCGACGTTTACTTTACCGGCCGCGAGACGGTTAACAAGTACTACAATGCCTGTCCGGCCATCGTTCCAGAAGACCATGGACAAATTCGCCAAGCTGACCGGCCGCCAGTACCACTTGTTTGATTATTTCGGTGCCCCGGACGCCGAGGAGATCGTCGTAATGATGGGTTCCGGCGCCGAAACCGTGGCTGCAACCGTCGAGCACCTGATCAAGAAAAAGAAAAAGGTCGGCCTGGTTATCGTCCGCTTATTCCGGCCCTTCGACTCCGCCGCCATGGTCAAAGCCCTGCCCAAGAACGTCAAGAGGATCACCGTTCTCGACCGCACCAAGGAACCGGGCAGCGCCGGCGAGCCCCTCTACCAGGATGTCATCACCGCGCATCAACGAAGCAGTTGCAGTCCGGCACTATGAAGAAAGCGCCGATGATCCTCAGCGGCCGCTACGGCCTGGGTTCCGCCGAGTTCACCCCGGCCATGGTCAAGGCCGTGTTCGACAACATGGCGGCCAAGAAAGCCAAGAACCACTTCTGCGTCGGGCCTGACGACGACGTCACCCGCACCAGCCTGAAGTACGATCCGGTCCTTCAACATCGAAGGCAAGGACGTGGTCCGGGCCATGTTCTACGGCCTGGGCGCGGACGGCACCGTCGGCGCCAATAAGAACACCATCAAGATCATCGGCACCGAAACCCCCAATCAGCGCCCAGGGCTACTTCGTCTACGACTCCAAGAAGTCCGGCTCGATCACCACCAGCCATCTGCGCTTCGGCAAAAATAAGATCGTTGCCCCCTACCTGATCAGCAAGGCCAACTTCATCGCCTGCCATAACTTCACCTTCCTGGACAAGTACGACATGCGTCGGCAACCTTGAGGAAGGCGGCATCTTCCTCCTGACCACCACCTTCAATAAGGACCAGGTCTGGAAACAACTGCCGGCCGCGGTCCAGAAGGACCTGATCGCCAAGAAGGCCAAGTTTTATATCATCGACGCCATCCACCTGGCCGAGGCCACTCGGCCTGGGCGCCCGCATCAACATGATCATGCAGACCGCCTTCTTCCTGATCTCCGGCATCCTCTACCAAGAAGGAGGCGATCAAGGCCATCAAGGACGCGATCAAGAAGACTTACGGCAAGAAGGGCGATAAGGTCGTCAAGATGAACTACAGCGCCGTTGACGCGGCGGTTAACAATATCGTCGAGGTCAAGATGCCCAAGACCGCCGGCGGCCATGCCAAACCGCCCGGTAGTCCCAGCCGATGCCCCAGCCTTCGTCAAGGACGGTTACCGCCAAGATGATCGAGGGCAAGGGCGACCAGATCAAGGTCTCCCAGATGCCGGACGACGGCACCTGGCCCACCGGCACCACCCAGTACGAGAAGCGCAACATCGCCGTGCATGTACCGGAATGGCTGCCGGAGAACTGCATCCAGTGCGGCCGTTGTTCGCTGGTCTGCCCCCACGCCTCGATCCGCATGAAGATCGTCAAACCGGCCGACCTGAAGAAGGCGCCCAAGATCCTTCAAGACCGTCAACGCGGTGGGCGCCCAATTCAAGGGCCGCAAGACCACGATCCAGGTCTTCACCGAGGACTGCTGCGGCTGTACCCTCTGTGTCGATACCTGCCCGGCCAAGACCAAGGCCCTGAAGATGATCGACAATACCGAGAGCCCTGCGAGTTCAGGAAGCCGCCAACGTCAAGTACTTCCTCAACCTGCCGGAAGTGCCGAACAGCGACATCGACCCCTCCACCGTCAAAGGCAGCCAGCTCAAGCAGCCCCTGATGGAGTTCTCCGGCGCCTGTGCCGGCTGCGGCGAGACCCCATACATCAAGCTGGCCACCCAGATGTTCGGCGACCGGATGATGATCGCCAACGCCACCGGCTGCTCCTCGATCTACGGCGGCAACCTGCCCACTACCCCTTACACCAAAAGAGCTGACGGCCGTGGTCCTTCCTGGTCCAACTCACTCTTTGAGGATAACGCCGAGTTCGGTCTGGGCATGCGTTACTCGGTCAATAAACTGGCCGCCCAGGCCGCCGAGCTGCTGCAGAAGGCCGTGGCCGAAAAGCTGATCACCAAGAAAGTGGCCGACGAGCTGACCAAGGCCACCCAGAAGAGCCAGGACGAGATCGAGGCCCAGCGCGACCGGGTCGCCAAGCTCAAGAAGACCCTGGCCAAAAGCAAGTCGGTGATCGCCTCACGGTTGGTGCCGGTGGCCGACTACCTGGTCAAAAAGTCGGTGTGGATCATCGGCGGCGACGGCTGGGCCTATGACATCGGTTACGGCGGTCTGGACCACGTCCTGGCCTCCGGCGAGAACGTCAACGTCCTGATCCTCGACACCGAGGTTTACTCCAACACCGGCGGCCAGATGTCGAAGTCGACCCCCCGCGCCGCCACCGCCCAGTTCGCCGCCGGCGGCAAGAAGATGCCCAAGAAGGATATCGGCATGATCTTCTCCACCTACGGCAACGTCTACGTGGCAAAAGTCGCCATGGGCGCCAACCCGATGCAGGTGGCCAAGGCCTTCGCCGAAGCCGAGGCCTATGACGGCCCTTCGCTCATCATTGCCTACTCGCACTGCATCAACCACGGCATCAACATGGCCAAAGGTTTTGAGCAGCAGAGGAAAGCGGTCGAATGCGGCCACTGGCCGCTGTATCGCTATAACCCCGACCCTCGAAGATGAGGGCAAGAACCCCCTGCACATCGACTCCAAGGCCCCGGCCATCCCCTTTGCCGAATACGCCATGAACGAGAACCGCTACCGGATGCTGAAGATGATGAATCCGGCCCACGCGGATGAGCTGATGGCCATGTCCCAGAAGGACGTAGAGAAGGGCTGGCGCTTCCTGGAAGGCCGTTTCCAAGCCCTGGAAGCCGCTACCGATGCCTGTACCGAGACAAGCAAGAAGGGACCGGCAGCACCTGCGATGAGCGGCTGCGGGTGTGGTTGCGGCTCCGCAAAAACCGCGGTCAAAAAGGGACCGGCGCCCAAGGCAGCAGCCAAGAAAGCCCCGACCAAAAAGAAAAAATAAGCAGCAGCCTTAATAAGGAAGTTCCATTAAAGCGCGGCCGGCAACCCCGACCGCGCTTTTTGCCAGATAAACAAAACGCCGCGTCCGGACAAAGCCCGGAGCGGCGTTTTGTTTATCTGGCTGCTTAAGTTTTTGGCCGGGTCAGTTGATTTTCTCTATCCGGCTTATGACAAAGACGATCCCTCCGGTGAAGCGTGACTTGACTTTTTCGTAATCGACCCTGACCTTGTCCCCCATCACCGGCTCCCAACCACCGGGGACCACCTGCATGCCCCGCTTCCGATCCATCGAGATATTCTGGCCATTTTCAGGAAAGTCGATGCGGATACTTTTACGGCCAATCTCAATAATTGAACCCTCGGCCGGACTGGTCAGCTCCTTGCGATTGGGATCCATCTTAACCAGTTTCAGTGAGGAAACAGCCAGGACATCCTGACCGTTCGGCAGTTGTTTCTGATAATAGGCCAACGTGATAATGTCGCCCTTCACAGGTCGATAATCCGCCGGGCTGTAACTGGTTTCCCGGCCGGTGTTGTATTTGATCCCGTTAGGGTCATCCGGGGATTGGAGTACTACGCCGGAATAGCCGCTTTCGAGCACCACACCGGTCCTGGTTTCTTCAGCCCGAAGCTGGCCGACCAGCACAAGGAATAGCAAAAGAACCGCAACAGACAGAACCGCTTGCCGCCCGAATTCACCCTTCATACCTTTTCTCCTCAGTAGTTAATTGAAAACAGCCACGCCCTCGTGGCCGAATCAGAGCGCAGCCGGGAATTAATCTCCGGTTACTGCGGCAGTAAGATTTTGGCAGAATTCGGCCGCCGGTGTAAATCCATTTTTTTCACCCACCAACCCCCGGAGAAAAAAGCGTTTCTTCTCAGGATCGCAAGGGACAATTGCATCGTCGGATAGGAAAAATCGTGTTAGGTTTAGACAATCGCGTCAGGTTTCCTGTTCACGCCCGTACCGTCAACAACCAGGGAGAGGTCATGGGAAAAATCAACTTGCTCGCTTTCATCTTCGTTTTCCTCGCTCTTACTCCCGGCGCGGCCCAGGCCGCGCAACCAGCCAAGATCCCCGAGCCTTTGAAACCCTGGACCGACTGGGTCCTGCACGGCCATGAGGAAGAGCTGCTCTGCACTCCGAATTACAACGACAGCGCCACCCTGAACTGCGACTGGCCCAGCCGCCTGAGACTCGAACTCTCCGAAAAAGGCGGCACCTTCCGGCAGGAATGGCAAGTGGCCAACGGGCGCTGGCTGCAATTGCCCGGCGGAGATCCACACTGGCCGGCGGAGGTAAAGATTGACGGACAGCCGGCACCTCTCCTGGGCCGAGATGGGCAGCCGGCCGTCTGGGTCAAACCCGGCCGGCATGTTATTACCGGTAATTTCAACTGGCCCGCCCTGCCGAGTCAATCTGGCGGTGCCCGCCCATACCGGTCTGGTCGATCTGCAACTCAACGGTCGAACGGTTGCCGCACCCAATCTCGACGACCAGGGTCGCCTCTGGTTCAAAAATACCGCCGCCGGTGACGTACAGGAGGAAAACCGCCTGAAGCTGGAATCCTTCCGGCTGATCGACGACCAGATCCCGACTCGGATCACGATTTATCTGGATCTGGACGTGACCGGCAACGCCAGGGAGATCACCCTGGGGCCCTTCTTTTCCCCGGCCGCTTTCAGCCCGTTGGCCCTGCAGAGCCAGGTGCCGGCCCGGCTCGAAACCGACGGTCGCCTCCGCCTCCAGGTGCGGCCGGGTCGTTGGCATCTGACTGTCACTATCCGCCATAATGGTCCGGTAGCCGAACTCTCCTTTATCCAACCCGACGACGGTTTCTGGCCGGCCGCAGAGGTCTGGGCCTTCGTGGCCCGAACCAACCTGCGCATTGTTGAAATTGAAGGGGTTACCGCCATCGATCCGCAGCAGACCAACCTGCCCGGTGAGTGGCGACAGTATCCGGCCTACCGGCTGACCGCCGGCGAGAGTATGCTGTTCAAGGAAATCAAACGCGGCGATCCGCAACCGGCTCCGGACCAACTGAATCTTTCCCGTAACCTCTGGCTGCGCTTCGACGGCTCCGGCTATACCATCCAGGATCAGGTCACCGGCCGCAAGAGCACCGGCTGGCGACTGGAAATGAATCCCCCCCTGACCCTTGGCCGGGTGATGGTCGACGGCCGGGAACAGTTCATCACCCGCCGGGACGATTCAGCTAAAACCGGGGTTGAACTTCGGGAAGGCAACCTGCGGCTGACGGCCGACAGCACTTATCAGGGGCCGATCGGCACGCTCCCCGCCGTCGGCTGGGATCATGACTTCCAGCAGGTCCGGGCCAATCTGATGCTGCCGCCGGGCTGGCGCCTGATCCATGCCACCGGCATCGACAACGCCCCCGGCACCTGGCTCAACCGCTGGACCCTGCTCGATCTATTCGTGGTCCTGATCTTTACTCTGGCAGTGGCCCATCTCTATACCCGGACTCTGGCTTTTATCGCCCTGCTGACCCTGGTCCTGACCTGGCACGAACCCCAGGCCCCACACTGGATCTGGCCGGTATTACTCGCCGGCTTCGCCCTGATTAAACATCTGCCGGCCGGGAATTTCCTGAAGGCAGTTAAAGCCGGGCAGATTCTGGCCCTGCTGGTTCTCCTGATCATCGCCATCCCCTTTGGGATCAGTCAGATCCGGGTCGGAATCTATCCGCAGCTGGAAAAACCCTGGCAGTCGATGGCTCGCTTGACCGGCCAACCCGGGACACCAAGCGCTGCAATACCGGCCGCTACTTCCGGTCTTGAAGCAGAGGGTGCGGCTGACATTGAGTCCTTTGCCAGACGCGATAAAGTTACGGCAACGAAGTCGGAGATGGCCTCCCGGGCTCTGTCCAGCCTGAGCGGAGAAGCAAGATCCAATGCTTACAACTCCAGCCAGGTCGCCCAGTACGATCCGAAGATGCAGCTCCAGACCGGGCCGGGCTTGCCGATCTGGCAGTGGAATTCCATCGCCCTGAGCTGGTCCGGACCGGTCCGGGCCGGGCAGCGGATCTCGCTCTTGCTTCTTGGTCCCGGAGCCAATCTGGGCCTGGCCGTGGCCCGGATCCTGCTGCTCATTGGCCTGGCCATGGGGCTGTTAGGGATCGGCTACCGCAAGGGCTCGGGCTGGCAACTCAGACCGGCCCGGCAACTTTTTCTGTTTAGCCTCCTGGCACTTCTTATCGCCCTGCCCGCCCCGGCCCGGGCCGCTGCTTTTCCGTCGCCGGAATTGCTGGCCGAGCTGCAAAGCCGACTGCTCGAAAAGGATACGTGTTTCCCGGATTGTGCCGGGCTCGAACGACTGGACCTGGATCTGGCCCCGACCCGTCTGATTCTCGACCTGACCGTCTCGGCCCGGATCGATACGGCCGTTCCCTTACCCGGCGATGCCAGATTCTGGCTGCCGGCAACGATCCTGATCGATGACCAGCCGGCTTCGGCCTTATTGCGAACCGGCAACACTTTGTGGCTTCAGGTTCCAGCCGGTCGCCACCGGATTAAGCTGACTGGGCGACTGGCCGATCAGGCCACGGTGCAACTGCCCTTACCCCTGCCGCCCCAACACCTTAAAGTCTCCGCTCAAGGTTGGGCGGTGGCGGGAATCCGGCCGGACGGCAGCGCCGAGAAACAACTCCAGCTCACGCGGATACGGGATGAAACCGATCTGCAGGGCAAACCTGCCCTGGAGACCGGAGTTCTGCCACCCTTTCTGCTGGTCGAGCGCACTCTGCTCCTGGGCTTGGTCTGGAAAGTCGAGACCAGGGTGAGCCGGCTCAGTCCACCAGGGGCGGCGGTGGTTCTGGATCTGCCCCTGCTGCCCGGCGAGTCGGTAATCACCGAAGGTATCCGCCACCGGGACGGCAAGGTCCAGCTCAACCTGGGCGCCGGCCAGAACACCTTGACCTGGGAATCATATCTGGAGCCCGGCGGGGAACTGGTCCTGCATCATGCCGAAACGGAACAGTGGACCGAGATCTGGCGGGTCGACGTCAGTCCGATCTTTCACCTGGAGTATGAGGGCATCCCGGTGATTCTCCATCAGCAGGGGGATCGCTGGTATCCCACCTGGCATCCCTGGCCCGGCGAAGAAGTCAAGCTGGCCATCAGCCGGCCGGCCGGGGTTCCGGGCCGAACCCTGACCATCGACAAGGCGACTCTCTCCTTCAGTCCGGGCCGCCGGGCCAGCGACACCACGCTGACCCTGGACCTGCGCAGCAGCCAGGGCGGCCAGCATACCATCATTCTGCCGGCCACCGCCGAACTCCAGGAAGTGCGGATCCAGGGGCAACTCCAGCCCATCCGCCAGGAAGGACGGAACCTGCCGTTGCCCATCACTCCAGGCCCCCAGGAAATCTTCCTCAAATGGCGGCAGCCGGCCGGTATCGCCACTCTGCAGAAAACCCCCGAAGTCGATCTCGGTGCCCCCAGCGTCAACACCCATCTCGACCTGACCCTGCCGACCAGCCGCTGGCCACTCCTGGTGGGCGGACCCAGGATGGGACCGGCAATACTCTTCTGGTCGGTACTGTTGATCATGATTCTGGCCGCCTTCGGCTTGGCCCGCACCGGACTTACCCCGCTGAATTTTCACCAATGGCTGCTCCTGGGCATCGGCATGAGCCAAAGTAACATCTTCGGGGCCCTCCTGGTGGTAGCCTGGCTGATCGTGATGGATCGCCGCGGTCAGGTGAAAGCGGAAATGAATCACGACCATTTCAACGCCATGCAAAGTGGCCTGGCGCTCTTGACCCTGCTGGCCCTGGCCGCCCTGGTCGGCGCCGTCAGCCGCGGGCTCCTGGGCCATCCCGACATGAATATCGTCGGCAACGGCTCCAACAGTACCCTCCTGCGTTGGTATCAGGATTCCAGTCCGGAAAAACTGCCCCGGGCCTGGCTACTGTCGATCCCCATGTACTATTACCGTCTGGCCATGCTGGCCTGGGCGCTCTGGCTCTCCTTCACCCTGATCGGGTTGGTCAAATGGAGCTGGCGCCAATTTTCACAGCCGGTGCTCTGGTACAAGCCGGAAAAGAAGACGACTGCATCCAAAACCGGAAGCCTCCAAGGGACGGCGAATAAAAGTGATTGCGGAGAGGTGTTACCCGATCTGAGCGACGAACTGCGAAAGGAGTAGGATATTATTGCGCCGTTGAGAAAATTTTAAAATCGAAAGCAACCCCGCGGAAAGCCGGAACTAAAATCATGGTGGGTTTATTCCACGGTGCTGGATAAAAGCGGCAATCCTGAGCCGACTCATTCCGGATTGATCCTGAAGATCTCCGGCAAGCTTGACTGGATAGGGGCAATCCGGCAGCAGGGGTGCCAGGGTCGATTCCCCGGCCCAAACCCACTCGGGCAGATTTAACTGGCTACTTGATCCGACATTTTTTTAGAATGGCTGAAACCCCGGCAATCCTTGCCGGCCGTCCTTCACTACCGGGAACACAACAAATGTTCAAACCCTGGCAAATATGCGCCCTGCTGTTCTTCCTGGCCTCCGTCACCTGCTGTTCTAAGCCTTCTCAGGACTATTACCAAGGCTACGTCGAGGGCGAATTTTTGCAGGTCGCCGCCCCCCTGGCCGGCCAGCTCACCAGCCTGGCGGTAAACCGGGGCATGACGGTGGTGTCCGGGACGCCGCTCTTCACCCTGGAACATGACCGGGAGCGCGCCGCGGTTGCCGAGGCCGAGGAGGAGCTGGCCCGGGCCGCCAGCCAGTTGGCCGATCTGACCAAGGGCAGGCGCCCCACCGAGATCGCCGCCATCCGGGCCCGGCTGACCCAGGCCAGGGCCAATCACGAACTGGCGCAGAAGGATTATGAGCGCCTGCAGAACCTGGTCTCCAGCCAGGCGGTGAGCCGCGAATCCTTCGACCGGGCCGAAGCCGCCTTGAAAGAAAGCGGCGGCCGAATCGATGAACTCAGTGCCGAGTTGGAAACCGCCGGGCTCGGGGCTCGCTCCGACGCCATCGACGCGGCCCGGGCCGGGGTGAAGGCGGCTCGCCAGCAGGTGGCCCAGACGCGCTGGCAGTTGGAGCAGAAGAGCCAAAGCGCCCCGCAAGGTGGGCTGGTTTTCGATACCTTTTATACCGAAGGCGAGTTCGTCCCTGCCGGTTATCCGGTGGTCAGCCTGCTGCCGCCGGGCCAGGTTAAACTGCGCTTCTTCGTGCCGGAAACCGTGGTCGGCACGCTGAAGCCCGGCGGCCGCATCAACTACACCTTCGACGGCGACAATCGCAATCACGACGCCACTATCTCCTATATCTCCCCCCGGGCCGAATATACGCCACCGGTGATTTACAGCCGGGAGACCAGGAGCCAACTGGTCTTCCTGGTCGAGGCCCGTCCCGAACCGGCCGAGGCGGCTACCCTGCATCCCGGTCAACCGGTGGACGTCCGCCTGGAGCCCGGCCAGTGAGCGAAGCGGCCCCGGTCATCGAAGTCAACGACCTGAGCAAGTCCTTCGGGGCCAATACCGCAGTCAATCGGTTGTCGCTCCGGGTCGAAGCGGGTGAGATCTACGGCTTTCTCGGCCCTAACGGCAGCGGCAAGACCACTTTCATCCGCATGCTCTGCGGCCTGTTACGCCCCGATGGCGGCCACGGTACCTGTCTGGGCTACGACCTCTTCCGGGAAAGTGACCTGATCAAACCGCAGATCGGCTATCTGGCCCAGCGTTTCAGCCTTTATGAGGATCTGAGCGTGCGGGAAAACCTGCGTTTTATGGCCCGAATCTACGGCCTGCCCCACGCCGCCGCCCTGGTCGAGGAAAACCTGGAACGGCTTGGATTGGCTCGTTTCGCCGGGCAACTGGCAGGCACTCTCTCCGGCGGCTGGAAACAGCGGCTGGCCCTGGCCGCCTGCCTGCTCCACCAACCTCGACTCCTGCTGTTGGACGAGCCCACCGCCGGAGTCGACCCCAAGGCCCGTCGCGATTTCTGGGACGAGATCTACCGCCTTTCGGGCCAGGGGGTGACGGCGCTGATCTCCACCCATTATATGGACGAGGCCGAACGTTGCCACCGTTTGGCCTATCTGGCCTATGGCGATCTTTTGGCCTCCGGCACCGCCGCCGAAGTGGTAGCCGCCTCTGGTCTCCACACCTGGACGGTTACCGGCGAAAACGCCCACCTCCTGGCCGATTCGCTCCGGAGCAAACCCGGAGTTGAGCAGGTGGCCCCCTTCGGCACCACCCTGCATGTCAGCGGCCGCGACCCTGAACAGCTCAAAGACGCCGTGGCCGACCTCGATTCGCAAAAGTATCGCAGCAAGCCCAGCGAGGTCAGCCTGGAAGACGTTTTTATCAGCCTGATGAAGGGGCGGGAGGGACGTCCATCATGAGACCAGGCTCTTTCTTTTCACTACGCCGCTTTCTGGCCATCGTCGCCAAGGAATTCGTGCAGATGCGCCGCGACCGGGTGACCTTCGCCATCATGATCGGCATCCCCATTGTCCAGATGGTGGTCTTCGGCTACGCCATCAACTCCGATCCCAAGCACCTGCCCACCGCCATTCGCTCCGCCGACCACTCCGCCTTCAGCCGCACCCTGGTCTGCGCCCTGCAGAACAGCGGCTACTTCCGGATCGTCAAAAACGTGACGAGTGAAGAGGAGGCGCAACTGATGATCGAGGAGGGCGAGGTCCAGTTCGTTCTGACCATTCCCGCGGAGTTCAGCCGCAAGCTGGTAAGGGGCGAAGCCCCCAGCCTGCTCTTGACCGCCGACGCCACCGATCCGGCCGCCACCAGCAACGCCCTCTCCGCCATCCGCCTGACCGCCGAGGCCGCCCTGGCCCGCGATCTGGCCGGCCCCTTGAACCATCTGCGCCGGGGCCCGCCGCCGCTCGACCTGATCCTGCATCCCAGCTACAACCCGGAGGCGATCACCCAGTACAACATCGTCCCCGGCCTGATGGGGGTGGTGCTGACCATGACCCTGGTGATCATCACCGGGCTCGCCATCACCAGGGAGCGGGAACGCGGCACCATGGAGAACCTGCTGGCCACCCCGGTCAAACCCGTCGAGGTAATGCTGGGTAAGATTATTCCCTATATCTTCGTGGGTTACGTACAGATGGGGGTGATTATCCTGGCCGGCCGCTTTCTCTTCCGGGTGCCGATGATCGGCAGTCTGACCCTGCTGCTGGCGGTGTCACTGCTGTTCATCGCCGCCAACCTGGGGGTTGGATTGACCTTTTCCACCCTGGCCCGCAATCAGCTCCAGGCGGTGCAGATGGCTTTCTTCTTCTTTCTGCCTTCGATCCTGCTCTCAGGCTTCATGTTTCCCTTCCGGGGCATGCCGGTCTGGGCCCAGGTCGTCGGCGAAACCCTGCCGCTCACCCACTTCCTGCGGATCGTCCGGGGCATCCTTTTGAAAGGCAACGGCCTGCATCAGATCCTGCCCAATATCTGGCCCATCGCCCTCTTTCTGGCTATCGCCCTGACCATCGGCATGACCAGATATCGCCGCACCATGGATTGATGGGACCTTGCAAGGAGCGGTCCCGGCGGATAAAGCCAGCGAATATTTTTTTCGCAGGTTGGGTAAAGGGGAACCGCATTAAACGGTCGCCGGTAGACGCCGCTCTCAACCGACCTGAAACTGGACCTGGAGCCAGCCACAGGCCTCTTGTTTGGTCCGGAAGACATTGACCTTCTCATCCTCGACATAGGCGGCGAACATCCGTAAGAGCCCGAAGGTCAGATCATCTTGAGCAACAATGGCAATTTGGAGAGGGTTCTTTTCCAAGGCGAGCGCGGTAATCCTGGCGCAACTTTTAATTTCCGCATTGGAAGGCTGCAAGCTGGGACCTTGAGCCAGATCGGTCAACACCTTCTTGACCCCCATAAATTCAGGATGCCAGGAAAGCAACCCCAGCCCGTTATTCAGTTCGGCGAACTCAACCGCCCCTGAACAATTAAGTACGGCTAACCCCTGGCTGCTGTTAATGAGACAACTATATTCCATACTTAAAAGTCGCAGATCTAAGAACTGAAGACAATGCGGGGATGGCGGAAAAAATCAGGCGGCTCCAGTAATCAGTAGGGCATTCCCCCAGAAATGATTGTTCGCGCCGATGGCAATTTCAGCCGCCGATACGCTTCCATGGTCGACCGATACTCATTGCCGGACAAACCGTAAACAGCCGATTGATATTCGCAATCACGGTCAAAGCCCATAAGCGCAGCTCAGGGCAATTTTTCGCTGAGCCTAATGGGCTGAATAGGAATGAAATTGAGGGATGGTGAAGATAACCGACGCTATAGGGTCTGGGAAGAGTTCTCGACCAAACGATCCACGACCTGCAACCAGGCGCAGGCTTCCCGATGGTTCCGAAATACCTCGATTTCGCAGGTATCGGCGTAGGAGATGAACATCCGGCACAGCCCGAAAGTCAAGTCATGCGGGGCGACAATAGCGATCTTGAAGGGCTTGTTCTGCAAGGCTGCCAAGGTAACGGCGGCATTCCTTTCGACCTCCTCGTTGGAGGTATCCCGGCAGCTTTCATAGGTCAGATCGACTATCACTTTTTTGATCCCGGCGAATCCCGGGTGGCTGGTGAGCTTCTCCAAGCCGTCGCACAGTTCGACGAACTCCAGTTCCTCGGTGCAGGAAAAGATCGCCAAATTTTGACCGCTGTCTATTTCGTAACTGTAAGCCATGTCTTATACTTGGCTAATCAGGGAAAACTGTCAATAAGAATTCGGCCTCAGCTGGTGGTAGAAAGTTCCCCCGCTCCGGCCACTTTAACTACCACCGGGTTCGCCATGAAGTCAGGAAATGACTCAGGTGGTCATTCCCGGTCGATTTCGGTCAGATTAACCTTCCGGCCCCGCCATTCGTAACCGTCCCGCTGTTGTTCCTTGAGCCGACCGCTACTGTATTCGGCCAGCAGTTCCGGATCGGCCAGCAGATCGCAGATATCACCGTCCAAATGACTTTGTTTGACCATGAGGTCGAGGATCCGCATGGCCTCCGAGAGTTTCCGGCCGTGGCAATAAGGCCGGTCGGCGGCGGTCAGGGCTTCGAAGACATCGGCCACCGCCAGGATCCTGGCCTGCAGGGGGATATTCTCGGAGGCCAGGCCATGGGGATAACCGGTGCCGTCCAGTCTCTCGTGGTGCATGCCGGCGAACTCCGGCACCCGCCGCAGTTTGCCGGGAAAGGGCAGTCTTTCCAGCATCCGGATGGACAAGGATACATGATTGTTGATCACCGCCCGCTCCCCGGAAGTCAGGGTGCCCTTGCGAATGGTCAGGTTCTCCACCTCGTCTTCGGTCAGGAGCGGCAACCTCCGCCCGTTCATGGTAAATTCCAGTCCGGCGAGCCGCTTGATTCTCTCGATTTTCTCGTCGCTCAGAAACTCGCCGCCGATATTGACCTCTTCGAGGAAGGCGGCAATCCCGGCCAATTCTTCAGGCCCGACCTGGCATTTCTCGCCTTTGAGCCGGGCGATTTCTCCATCCCGCCCGATAATCTCAAGTCTGGTCTTGATCAGTTCGATCCGGTCGCAGATGGTCTGTAGTTTGGTGCTTTTATCGACCACATATTCCGGAGTAGTGACCTTGCCGATATCGTGCATCCAGGCGGCCATCTTCAGTTCAGCCAATTCCTCCTCGGAAAAGCTGCAGTCGGCCAGAGGCCCCTTGGTGGTACGGTTGACGGTCTCGGCAAGGCGTCCGGTCAACTCGGCTACATTGGCGATGTGGCCGCCGGTGTAAGGTGACTTCTCGTCGATGGCGGCAGCAATGGCGCGCAGGAAGGCATCCAGAAGGTGTTCCAATTCACCGACCAGCCGAACATTGGTAACGGCAATGGCCGCCTGGGAGGCCAGGCTGGTGATATCGGCGATCTCGTGGTCGTTGAAGCAGATCACCTCGCCGCTCTTGCGATCCTGGGCGTTCAAAAGCTGCAACACCCCGATCACCTCGTTTTCATGGCCGCGCATCGGCACCAGCAGCATGGATTTGGAGCGGTAACCGGAGCGGATGTCAAAATCGCGGGTGCCCTGAAAATCGAAATCGACGCTGTAGACATCGGCGATATTGACCGCCTCGCCTATCAGGGCGCAATGGGCCGAGACATTGCGATGATTGTCGGTACCGTCCTCACAACACAGGGACACGGCCGGCCAGCTGATCTTGGACTGCGAACCGGTGCCGCCCAGCTTGATCTTCAGGGAATCGTTCTGGACGATCATGAACTCCAGTTCGTTCAGTTCGTTCTTGATGTACAGGGTGCCGCCGTCGGCGTTGGTGAAGCGCCGGGCCTCGCTGACGATCATCTCCAGCAGCCGGTCCAGGTTCTTCTCGGCCGACAGCGCCATACCGATCTTGACCAGTTCCTTGATCCGATCTACCTGGCTTTCAGCAAAGTTCCGGATCTCATCTTGCGCCTCCTGGTCCAACCCTCCTAACAAAGGGGACTTTTGCAACCATTGCTCGATCAGACTGGAATTCATCGTCTCCTCCCCCACGCGACTATGATACCGGTTGGCAATTTAACCCGGCTGATCTAAAATAGAACACTAGACGACAACCAGTGCAAAAGAAATTCTGCCCACGAACCACGATGAAAGCAATCTCGATAATCCTCGCCCTTCTCATCTTCTTGCCCTTGGAAAGCCTTGGCGCCAGCCGGTTGATCGACGATTTCCATAACGGCCTCGGACCCGGCTGGGAAAGCAAGTCATTCCAGGGCGAAACCCGTTATTTCCCGGCCGTGGTCGACAACGTTCCCTGCCTGAAAGCCGTGGCCGACAACTCCGCCTCGGGGCTTTTCTACAAGATCGAGTACGACCCCGCCGCCGAACCGATTCTCTCCTGGAGCTGGATCGTCGACAACCTGGTAAGCAAGGGCGACGCCCGGACCAAGGCCGGCGACGACTATCCGGCCAGGATCTATGTGGTCTTCCCCTCCCTGCTCTTCTGGAGGACCAGAGCCCTGAACTATGTCTGGGCCAACCGGTTGCCATTGGGACAGGCCATCCCCAACAGCTTCACCTCTAACGCCATGATGGTGGCGGTGGAGAGCGGCCCGGCCCATCTGGGCCAGTGGCGCACCTACCGCCGCAACATCCATGAAGACTTCCGCCGCTACTTCGGCTACGAGCCGCCCAAGGTAGGCGCCATCGCCATCATGACCGATACCGACAATACCGGCGAAAAGGCCTCGGCCTGCTACGGTGCTATTTGGGTGGAAGGCCCCGACCAGGCCACCGCGGTTCGCTGATTCGGCTCGCTTTTCCAAGTCGGGAGCGGCGCCCGGCAAGTTGACTTCACCGATGGTAAATGCTATCGTAAATGCCGTCGGATATGGTCGTCCGCGCCCTTCGCCGGAATCAAATAAAGCACTCGACCGAAAAAAACGCTTAAGCACATTACTGTCAGAGGATAACCATGAATAACCAGCTCCACGGAACCCGTCGCACCATCCTGACGGGATTTGTAATCTGCCTGACTCTGTTCTTCTCTACCATGGCCCTGGCGGCCGAATACGTCAGTGTCCAGAAGGACGGGGTCAATGTCCGCTCCGGTCCCTCCACCAACGACGAAGTGCGTTGGGAAGTATTCAAGAACTTCCCTCTGGAGGTCGTGAAACGTCAGGGAGATTGGGCTCAGGTCACCGATTTCGAGGGTGACACCGGCTGGATTTATTCTTCGCTGCTTTCTCCCGACAAGTCGGTAATCGTCCGAAAAGCCAAGGTCAACCTTCGCGATCAACCCAACACCGATAAAGATACCCGGGTAATCGCCATCGTCAAGTACGGCGTGGTCTTTACCCCCATTGAGAAAAAAGGCGACTGGCTTAAAGTCCGCCATGCCGACGGCACCGAAGGCTGGATCAGCAAGGACCTGGTCTGGCCCTCCGATCCCCTGGGTTGATCGTTACTCCCCACCCTGGTTATCCTGCAGCCCGGTCATGCCGACCGGGCTTTGTTTATACACCACAAGCCGGAAAAGAACCGAACCGGACATCCAAATTTTCTTCCCGCCAAAACAGCCACCTTCATGATTGAGGTAACTCTGCCATGCGCGTAACCGTCTGTAAACAGATCTGCCTGGTGACCGGCATGCTTTTCCTTCTGCTGCTGGCCGGGTTGCTTCCCGCGGCTATTGCCGATACCGATGGGGCAAAAGCGGACAAGGTTGAGGATAAGACCTGTCCTTCCGAGTTGGAGGAGATGCTGCCGGCCGACCTTATGGCCACGACAAAATCCAAGTTGCAATTCGCGGATTTTCAACTGCCTTATGAGGCAACGGCAGGGACTCTACCGGTAAAGCTCAACGAGAATGGTCCCGAATGCCGCCTTTTTTTCATCAGCTATCACGCCGAGACCGGCAAAGGCCAGACTCCCAGGCCGCTGACTTTTGTATTCAATGGTGGCCCCGGGGCATCTTCAGCCTATCTGCATCTGGGTGCCCTTGGCCCGAAAAGGGTCCTGTTTCACGATGATGGCAGCATGCCGGGGCCACCCCCCAGGCTGGTTGACAACATGCAGACCTGGCTCCGTTTTACCGATCTCGTTTTTGTCGACCCGGTCGGCACCGGTTACAGCCGCTGCACCCAGCTCCAGCAGGAAAAGAAAGCACCCGGAAAGTCCGAGGCAAAGGCGTGGGGCGTCAAGGAAGACCTGGTTGTTCTGGCAAAGTTTATCCGCCTCTATCTGACCCGCCATAACCGCTGGCTGTCCCCCAGATATCTGGTTGGCGAAAGCTATGGGGGATTCAGGGTGGCGGCTCTTTCCGATCTGTTGCAGACCGATTATGACATTTCACTGAACGGCATTGTTCTGGTGTCCCCGGTGTTGGAATTCGAAATGATCGATGGCGACGAGTTCAACCTGTTGCCATGGGTGACGGAACTGCCTTCCTACGCGGCCACGGCCAGGCATTTCCACAAGGCTGACGAACAACCTGTCGACCAGACGGATATTCGAAAATCCCTGGCAGACGTCGAACACTTTGCCGTCCGGGATTACCTGCCGGCCCTGGCCCTGGCAGAAACGGCGGGGCTGGGTGAACGGCTCGGAGGATACATCGGCTTACCGGCACCACGGCTGGCGCAACTCAGTGGCCGGGTCTCACGCAGCCTGTTCGCCAAGGAACTGCTCCATGATGACGGGCTGCTGGTCAGCCAATACGACGCCAGCGTAACCGCGATCGACCCGGACCCGGCCTCCCCTTTTCCGCCGGCTAACGATCAACTGCTGGTGCAGATCAACTCCCTGCTGGCGGCAACCTTTAACAGTTACATCAGGGAACAGCTTAAATTCGCGACCGATACCCCTTATGAAATTCTGAACGGCGCCGTGGCGAAGGGCTGGAATTGGCGGTCAGGTCTGGATTCGTCGCAGGGGTTTATCGGGGTGACCGGAAACATCAAAAACAGCATGAGCACCAACAAGGGACTCAAGGTCTTGATTGCCCACGGAGTTTTTGATCTGGTTACCCCCTATTTCGGCTCGGTCATCGCGGCCAGGCAGATGGAGCTGGCTCCGGCGGTAGCACCAAATTTAAGCCTGAAGGTCTATAATGGCGGGCATATGTTTTACACCAACACCGAAGCGAGGCAGCGTTTTTTTGCCGATGCCGAAGAATTCTACTCGCCGGCGGCCGAGCCGTCGGTGCCGGAGGCCAAGAAAAAGTAACAGCAGCATACAATGGTTCCGGTGGCAAAACAGTTAAATTTGCAAACACGTCACTGCGAGTGAAGCGAAGCAGACAAGCGCAGACTTCGATCTTGCCGTTCTTATCTGGTTGCAGATACATGATTGGCACGTCACTGAGTTTATCCCCCGGAGCAGGACTCCCAGCAATGACGGCACGGAGACTTTGCGATTAATATTTTTTACCTATCCTGCCTGGCCCCGGGCTGTGCAGCGGATTGAAGATCATAGCCACCATCCCGCTCCCCTCGCGAACTTTTCGTTTTCTCTCCACCAGCGCCAGGTGATAACCCTGGAATTATTTAACTTGACTATTCGTGGTATCTACTGCTAATTAGTTCTGAAAAACAGAACAACATGAACTCAATATTTACTGGCCTAATCACCTCAAAAACACGCATCAACATCTTGATGCGACTCTTTCTCAATCCTGAAAGACATGCATATCTACGCGAACTTTCGGATGAATTCAACGCATCTCCCAGCCAGGTTCGCGAAGAACTGCGGCAGTTAAGCGAAGCCGGGTTTCTCTCCAGCGAGAAGAATGGCCGGCAGATCCATTATTGCGCCAACCGGCAACACCCTCTTTTTTCGGAATTAAATTCCATGGTCAGGAAGGCCCTGGGGATGGACCGTATTCTCGAGTCTATTCTTGGACGGCTTGGCAATCTGGACGCAGCCTATCTGGTCGGAGATTATGCCGAGGGCAAGGACTCCGGCATAATGGATCTGATTCTGGTCGGCAACATCGACCAGGCAAATCTCAGCGATCTGGTAGCCAAGTCAGAAAAATATATCGGTCGAAAAATCAGAACCTTAACGATGGAGACCGGGGAATTTGAAACCATGGGGCAGGTATTCGAAAAGAAGCCCCTCCTGCTGCTCTGGAAAAACGGAGTCGAGGCCTAGCCTCTTCGAAATCGGCATGAATAACCCCGAGTTGCAAATCATCATCGAAGCCGGTCGAGCGGAGCGCCATTACTGGCAAGATATCTGGCGTTATCGGGAGCTTTTCTTCGTCCTGAGTTGGCGGGATATCACCGTTAAATATAAACAGACCGTGATCGGCATTGCCTGGGCCGTAATTCGTCCCATTCTGACCATGATCGTTTTCACGGTAATTTTCGGCAAGGTGGCCAAACTGCCGACTGAAGGTAGTGCGCCTTACGCGATCATGGTTTACGCCGCCATGTTGCCTTGGCAGTTCTTTGCCACCTCTCTTTCGGAAAGCAGCAACAGCCTGATCAGTAATGCCAATCTGATTACCAAGGTCTACTTCCCCCGATTGATCATTCCGGCCAGCACGGTTGTCACCAACCTGGTCGATTTTTTCATTTCTTTTGCCATCCTCCTGCGTCCTGATGGTTTACTACCAGTTCCTGCCGACCATGCGTTTCCTGATGTTGCCTGTTTTTCTCCTGATCGCCTTTCTGACCTCATTCGGGGTTGGTATTTTCCTGACTTCCTTGAACGTCAAGTACCGTGATTTCCGTTATATCGTCCCGTTTATCGTCCAGTTCGGCCTCTATGTTTCACCGGTAGGCTTCAGCAGCAGTGTTATCCCGGAAAGATATCGTCTTCTCTATTCATTGAACCCCATGGTCGGGGTAATTGATGGATTCCGCTGGGCGATCCTCGGCGGCAACTCCGTGATCTACTGGCCGGGCTTTTTTTTATCGCTAAGCGTTACCGTGCTTTTTTTGGTTATCGGGATTTCATTCTTTAGAAAAATGGAAAGATCCTTCGCGGATATTATCTGAGCGAGAAACGTGATTCGGGAAAGGTAATTCGTAATTCTGGGGGAGTTCATGAATAACCGACCGCACAGAAATTTGGATGTCCGGCAAAAGGCGATGGCTTTCGCCAAGGAGATCTACGTCGTAACTGATGATTTTCCCAAATCAGAAGGGTTCGGCCTCACCTCCCAGATGCGCCGTGCGGCGGTGTCGATTCCCAGCAATATTGCAGAAGGCGCAGGGCGACGAGGCAATAAAGAGTTTTTACAGTTTATAAACATTGCGCCAGGCTCTGCCAGTGAACTGGACACCCAACTCGAACTCGCGGCCATGGTCGACTACCTCGATTCAAAACTTCGCGATGAACTGACGACAAAGCTTACCGATCTGACCAAAATGCTCTACGGTCTGGACAGATCACTAAAAAACAACCCCTAAACATTTGCGTGTCTGACGTTTCATTTTAAACATTTTACGTTTAACGAATCACTAATAACGAGTCACCAATGAGCAAAACTGTTATCGCCGCCGAAAATTTAGGCAAATCCTACATGATCGGTCATCAACAGAAAGAGTCGTATTCGACTCTACGCGATATTCTCACCAACCTACCCAGGCAGTGGTGGGCCCGCTTACGCAACCCGCAATACCATACTCATAAGGATATTGAAGAATTCTGGGCCCTCAAAGAGGTGAATTTTGAGATCAAACAGGGCGACCGGGTAGGGATTATCGGCCGCAACGGCGCCGGCAAATCGACCATTCTGAAAATACTTTCCCGGATTACCGAACCGACGACAGGGAAAGTAAAGATTGCCGGTCGGGTGGCCAGTCTCCTGGAAGTAGGGACCGGTTTTCATCCGGAACTGACCGGCCGCGAGAACATCTTCCTCAACGGCGCCATCCTCGGCATGAGCAGGCAGGAGATCAAGAAGAAATTCGATGAGATCATCGCTTTCGCCGAGGTTGAGAAGTTTCTCGACACACCTGTCAAGCGCTATTCATCAGGGATGTATGTACGTCTAGCTTTCGCTGTAGCGGCGCACTTGGAACCGGAGATCCTGATCGTCGATGAGGTACTGGCAGTAGGAGATGCCCAGTTTCAGAAGAAGTGTCTTGGAAAAATGGAAGCAGTTGGCAAAGAAGGCAGGACCATATTATTTGTTAGCCACAATATGGGGGCGATAAAGTCTTTATGTAATTCGGCAGTGATTCTTTCCGAAGGAAGGCTTGTTGCTCAAGGCGAGGTAGGTCAGATAGTTGATAAGTACTTTGTCTCGACTTCTGTAGGAGGAATTGGCAAAGCAGAGGTCCACTGGCCTATAGCTAAGGATGCACCGGGGGGCAAGGAAATGCGGCTTGTCTCGATAAGGCTTCTGGATGAAATGAATATGGTTATGGGAGGTTTTAATGGTGAGAAGCCGCTAAAGATTGAAATCAATTATAGACTCTTTGAGACTGTCATTGGAATGGAAATAAGCCTTCAGCTCATAAATTCAGAAGGAATTATTGTCTTTACATCAACTAATTTCGGGCAACGTGCAAAAGAAATGTCAGCTGGCCAATACACTACTGTTTGCACGGTACCTGGCGAGCTTCTCAATACCGGTACCTATTTTGTTAAGATAAATTCTAATATTCCACGTGTTAAAGTTTTGGTTAATGGCTGGGAGTTTATAAGTTTCAATGTAGAGAGGTTTATTAATCATACCTCGTTATCTTTTAAAAAATGGCCTGGTATTGTAGCACCTAATCTTTCTTGGGAAACTGAATATTTACAGAGCTAAAGAATTCCATGATTTATATTAAAAGGAGAATGGCAAATGCCGATAAGCACTATCTTAAGTGCAAAAAAGAAATTTTTTGAGAAATTCAATCGCATAAAAGCTGTACAAAGTTGCGAATATGACAACATCTATCATTGTTGCACACAAAAAACTGCCAGCCAGTGGTTCAAAGCAGTCTTTTCCGATCCCACTTTTTATACATATACCGGTCTTGGATTATGCAGCCATACGGAGTGGAGGAAAATGCTTATAGGGAGCTGTTTTGACAGCTCTCTTCCACTGCTTGAGCTTTCAGCTCAACTTTACGCCGGACATGAAATCACGGTTCCATTACCTAAACGGACTGTCGGAACGAGCCTTTACATAGGATATAAGACCTACAAAGAGATTCCCAAACCTGCCAGTTCCCGGGCCTTTTTCATTCTCCGGGATCCTCGTGACATTGTTGTTTCATGGTATTTTTCTACAAAACATTCACACGCTCTATCGGAATCTATCCTTAAATTCCGGAATGACCTGGACAACCTTAGCCTCAACGAAGGATTGATTTATAGCATCGACAGGATCAATGATTTCGGGCTGTTCTTAGGCCAGAGATCATGGATGGAAGTTCCTGAATCAGAAAAGGATGTGAAGGTTTTTCGATATGAAGATTTTGCCTTGAACAATAAGAAATTTCTCAAGGACCTCTTTGATTATCTACATATCGTGATGCCAGAGAATATATTTAATGACTTGTATAATAGACATAAGTTCAAAGTTTATTCAAAAGGTCGTGATCAGGGGACAGAAGATGTTAAGTCACATTACCGAAAAGGCCAACCCGGAGAGTGGATTGAACTTTTCGATGAATCAATTTACTCTCATTTCACAAGGGTCACCGGTGATCTTTTATATGTTTTAGGTTACCAATGAACCTATTGGTCTCAATTTAAGAGTTTGGTCTGTGAATAAATGAATTGCTAAAGACGAACATGCATCTACTCAATTTTATCTCAGGAATGAAACGGAAAGCATCTGAAAAGATCAGCAAACTACAATTCCGCCAGCCTGTGACTGACTCTCCTGAAAATGGAACGGCATCATTACCGGTAACCCTAAACCTGATGGTTACCAATCGCTGCAACTCGCGTTGCGTAATGTGCAATGTCTGGAAGAAAAAGCGGGAAGATGAATTTACCCCCGACGAACTTGCCCGGATCCTGGGAAATCCGCTGTTTGACAAGTTGACGCATGTAGGCGTTAGCGGTGGCGAACCGACTCTCAGAAAAGACCTGCCAGAAATATTCCGCGTGATAACCGGCAAGAAAGGCTTGGCGGGAGTCAGCCTGATAACCAACGCGCTGCAGGCTGATACGGTTATCAACCAAGTCGAAAGCTGCTACCGGGTCAGTAAAGAGGCGAATGTGCCATTCAGCCTCATGGTCTCGCTCGATGGAATCGGAAAAATCCACGACACTGTCAGAGGGCGGAAAGGTGGTTTTGAAAACGCGCTCAAAGTCATCCACCACTTCCGCCACAACACTGAAATTCCTCTTACGATTGGCTGCACCGTAGTCAAAGAAAATGTCTGGCATATAGACGAGGTGCTGGATTTTTGCATCGAGGAAAAAATTACCGGCAGGTTTCGGGTAGCGGAATTTATCGACCGTCTCGATAACGCATGCCTGACTGCTTCAATCAGAAACTTCGACGCTGACGAGAAATACCAGGTCGGCTTATTTTTCAGCAAATTGGAGCTCAGGTACGAGAAGGATCCGAATGTTAAAGCCACCTACAGGAATATCCGTAGAATGGTCTTCGAGGAGATGCCACGAGAAAGCGGGTGCCCATACAGGTCTGCAGCTGTTGGGCTCGACAGCAGGGGCAACTTGATATACTGCTCACCGAAGTCACCCGTCCTTGGTTCCTGCCTGGAGGAATCCGCCCTGGATCTGTATATAAATAATAACGATATCCGCCGAAACATCATCGCCAAGCATTGCTCCGGCTGCATTCACGATTATCACGCCCCGCCCCCGGAAGAGTACCTGGAAGAAGTCAGGGAAGAGACACAGTACAACTCATTGATGTCGGTAAAGAGTGCCCTGAAAGACTCCCGGAAGATCCCGGGCGCTAAATTCGCAGAGCTTGCATGGGAAAACTTCAATGCACCATTGATTGTCGGTTGGTACGGAACGGAGACGGCCGGAGACAAGGCGATACTGGGGAATATTGCCAGCAGATTACTGGCCGCCAACAAAAACACGAAAATAACCATCGCCAGCATATTTCCGTTTGTCACCAAAAGGACCTTGTCTGAGCTTGGGATTGACGCCGCGATAGTTAAAACCTATTCGGAAAAATATCTACATGCCTGCGAAAATGCCGATGTCGTGATCATGGGCGGCGGACCGTTGATGGGCATGGAACCTTTGGGTTTTGTACTCGAAGCCTTCTTGACGGCGAGAAAGTTCAATATCCCGGCCGTTGTCGAAGGGTGCGGTATAGGCCCACTTTCGCAGAAGGCGCATATTGCCGCCGTCAAAGAGATCCTGCGGCTGAGCACCGCGATCAGGGTGCGCGACACAACTTCCCTTGCGTGGGTAATTGGCGAGACCGGAAGAAACGATGCCGTATGTACCGGCGACCCCGCGGTGGGTTTCGTCGAGGATTGGAAAAACCGTAATCCCAAACACCTTGACGCCTCTAAACAGAATCACTTCGCCTGTTTTTTGAGGGAATTAACCTTCGAATACGCCAACGGGATGAAACATGACGAATTTATGGCGTTTAAAAAGAAATTCGAGGACGAACTGGGGAAGATGGTCCTGCATTTCATGCAAAACACCGGACTCAAACCGTTGTTCATGCCTATGCACACTTTTGTTATTGGCAATGACGACAGAGATTTCATGCGGCGATTCGTGAAAACATATCTGAAGGATCTCGATTGCGAATTGGGGGACAAAATCTATTCACCGGATGATATTCTTGGCGCCATGAACGGAAGCAGGTTCAACATCTGCATGAGATTTCACTCAGTACTATTCGCCGATGCGCTGGGGGTTCCTTTTATGGCGGTTGATTATACGGGGGGCGGCAAGATCAGAAACTTCATTAGGGACAAGAATAAAGAATCGTTAATGATTGATCGAGTGGATCTTGCCTGCGGGAAGTGGAAGACCATCGCAGATCGACTTTGCATATAAGCCCTACTCTTTGTTCGTGGAAACAATCATGCCATGAAAATAGAACTTGTATGTCATTCAGATTTAAAGGGTGGAGCGATGCGAGCAGCCTTCCGGCTGCATCGTGCGCTGGTGGCTGCAGGCGAGAACAGTAAACTACGGGTCCTATCGAAATATTCTGATGATTGGCGGGTCATTTCATCGAAACGTCCAAACTTCATGCAAAGAAGAATGAAAGCATTCAGTGCCCGGGTGATGCGGAAACAGAAAAGCGACAACCTGACGGTGCATTCGGCGGGATTATTTTTTTCATCCGGCCTGGATACAGCGATTAATATATCTGATTCGCAAGTCGTCAATCTGCATTGGGTATGCGGGAACATGCTGTCTGTTAAGGATATCGGACGCATTCGCAAACCGATTGTCTGGACCATGCATGACATGTGGCCGTTCTGTGGGGCGGAGCATTATTCTGACGATTCTCCTGGAACCAGATTCGAATTGGGATATAACCGTGCCAATCGCCCGATCGGCAATATTGGCCCGGATGTGGATCGCTGGGTATGGAACAGAAAACTCAAGGCCTGGCGCCAGCCTATGCATATCGTAACACCGAGCCGATGGCTGGGAGAGTGCGCGAGGCGCAGCATGCTTATGCGCGACTGGCCGATTTCCGTGATACCCAATCCACTCGATACCCTAGTCTATCAACCATACCCCAAATCTTTTGCCCGCAAGGTCCTGAACCTTCCTGAAGACTTGCGGTTGATCTCCTTCGGCGCCATCGGTGGTGGCAGCGACCCACGGAAAGGCTTCGATAAGCTGATGGCCGCATTAAGGCTGGTTTCAGATAGTGCTCCAAATACCGCATGTGTCACCTTCGGGCAAAGTAAGCCTAAGCATAAACTAGATATTGGGATGCCCATATATTGGATGGGACACCTCCACGACGATATCTCCCTGTCGCTAATCTATAGCGCAGTGGACGTAATGGTGGTTCCTTCTCTTCAAGAAAACCTGCCACAGACTGGAACCGAGGCCCAGGCCTGTGGTTGCCCAGTGGTGGCTTTTAACTGTACTGGCATGCCAGATGTTGTGGCACATAAGAAAACAGGATATTTAGCCGAAGCTTATTCAAATTCAGATTTGGCCGCAGGTATCGGCTGGGTACTTGAAGATAAAGATCGTCATTTGGCATTATCAAAAGCCGCACGGGAAAGAGCATTGAGCTTATGGTCGCCGGAAGTGGTGATACCTCAATATTTGAAAGTGTATCGGGATGCAATTCAAGGCATTGGTGTCGCAAGGGAAATATGAAAGGGGTTTGACTAGTCAAGCCCCTATTTTTTACGTATCCTGCCTGGCCTCGGCTGAGTAGCGGATTTAAGATCATAGCCACCATCCCGCTCCCCTCGTGAACTTGTCGTATTATCTCTTCACCAGCGCCAGGTGATAACCCTGGATTTATTTAACTTGACTATTCGTGGTATCTACTGCTAATTAGTTCTGAAAAATAGAACATTATGAACTCTATATTTGCTGGCCTAATCACCTCAAAAACACGCATCAACATCTTGATGCGGCTCTTTCTCAACCCAGAAAGACACGCCTATCTGCGTGAACTTTCTGAGGAATTCAGCGCCTCCCCCAGCCAGGTTCGCGAGGAATTACGGCAATTAAGCGAAGCCGGGTTTCTCTCCAGCGAGAAGAATGGCCGGCAGATCCATTATTGCGCCAATCAGCAACACCCTCTTTTCTCCGAATTAAATTCCATGGTCAGAAAGGCTCTGGGGATGGACCATATTCTCGAGTCTATTCTTAGTCGGCTTGGCAATCTGGACGCAGCCTATCTGGTCGGAGATTATGCCGAGGGCAAGGACTCCGGCATAATGGATCTGATTCTGGTCGGCGACATCGACCAGGCAAATCTAACCGATTTGGTGCGCAAGGCCGAAAAATATATCGGGCGAAAAATAAGAACGTTAACGATGGAGACCGGGGAGTTTAAAGCCATGGAGCAGGCATTTGAAAAGAAGCCCCTCCTGCTGCTCTGGAAAAACGGAGTTGAGGCCTAGTCTTTAAGAGAATAACAGGGAAATCTGATTTTAATGAAGCAGGAACTTAACGTAACTATTTACACACCCGAGTCACAACTGCTCAGTCCAAGAAAATTACTGAGTGGCATGCTTGCGGACCTCAAAGCTTGTCGTTTCCTGGCCTGGAGACTCTTCGTGCGCAACATTTCGGCCCAGCACCGCCAGACTATTCTCGGGTACCTCTGGCTGCTTCTAATTCCCATTGTCCAGACTCTGCTTTGGGTATTCCTCAACGCCCAAAAAGTAATCAACGTAGGGGCCACCGACATCCCCTACCCCGCCTTCGTACTAACCGGAACCTTACTATGGCAAGGGTTCGCCGATGCTTTACAATCACCAATCCAGCAGTTCCAGACTTCGAAGCAAATGCTGACCAAGATTCACTTTCCCCATGAGGCGATCATGCTCGCGGGTCTAGGTCAAGTACTGGTCAACTTCGGCATCAGGTTAATACTGTTGGTTGCCGTCTTCCTCTGGTTCGGATTGGATCTGAAACTCTCTCTCATGTTAGCACCACTCGCCATCCTGGCGATGATCGGCTTCGGAATGATGATCGGCCTGCTTCTGACACCGCTTTCTCTACTTTACGGCGACGTCCAGAAATTTCTGCCAATGATTACCCAGCTGTGGTTTTTTGTGACTCCGGTCATCTACCCAACCCCAAAAGGTGGTTTGGCTGCGCTGGTAACTAAACTTAATCCGGTAACTCCTCTTCTGGTAACGACTCGCCAGTTGCTCACCGGCGGCGAAATAACCCAGCTTGGCTCCTTCATGTTGGTAACAACGGCAACCCTGTTTCTCTCACTGTTCGGGTGGATTTTCTACCGCCTCGCCATGCCCCACCTGATCGAACGGATAGGATCGTGAAATCATGTCGGATATCTTGGTAAAAGCAGAAAACGTTTCAAAAAAGTTCTGCCGCGACCTGAAAAAGTCCCTGTGGTACGGCGTTAAGGACATTGCCACAGAAATTACCGGAAGTGGGAAATGCCAAAGACAAGTTGCGCCCAGAGGAATTCTGGTCGGTCAATGACGTCTCATTCGAACTGAAGCGCGGCGAATGTCTTGGGCTGATCGGACCCAATGGCGCCGGCAAAAGCACCCTGCTCAAAATGCTCAACGGCTTGATCAAGCCGGATCGGGGGCGGATTTCCATCCGTGGCCGGGTCGGGGCGCTGATCGAACTGGGAGCGGGGTTCAATCCCATCCTGACCGGGCGGGAGAATATCTACGTCAACGGCGCTGTGCTCGGCTTTACCAAGGAGGAGATCGACCGCAAATTCGACAGCATTGTCGCGTTCGCAGAGATCGGTGACTCCATCGATGCGCCAGTGCAGAACTACAGCTCGGGGATGAAGGTGCGCCTCGGGTTTGCCGTGGCTGCACAGATGGAGCCGGATGTCCTGATTATCGATGAAGTGCTTGCCGTGGGCGATATCGGCTTCCGGGTCAAGTGCCTGAATCGCATCCACGAATTGCTGGAAAATGCGGCCGTTATATTCGTCAGCCACTCGATGCCTTTCGTGTCCCGCATTTGCACCCACGCCATGGTCATGCAACAAGGGATGAGCATCTATCCTTTAGGACCGGTTCCCGAGGGGATTGATTTTTATTACCAACAATTCGACATCGGCGAAAGAAGAGTCGTTGGGACCAAGGAAGTTGGGATCAAGTCGATATCTTTAAACGGGCAACCGGAAGACATGACACCGACCATTCAGTTCGGTGGCAGCCTGCAACTTCGGGTGGATCTGTCAATTAACTCAAGCTACGAAACACTTGGTATCAGGTTGGTGATCTGGAACGCGGACCAGAGACCTGTGATTGATATTGTTTCAGAAGACTATCAGACATTCACTTGGGAGAACAATGCCGAGAAGGTCTCCCTGTCAGCCCATATCCCGTCTTTACATCTTGCAGATGGAAAACACACCGTGGCAATTGTCATATTTTATCCGGCAAACACCCGCATTCTCTGCCGCATGGAGAATGCCGTTTCATTTGTCATGAGTCACCACCTGTCCACGGCAGCTGAATCATTCGGAATGGCAAAATGGACCAGGTTATAGGTAGGGAATACATATCAAGGAGTTCGAAATGAAAGCAGTTATTCTTGCCGGCGGGCTTGGCACCCGAATCAGCGAAGAAACCGAAACCAAGCCGAAACCGATGATCGAGAGTCGGCGGCAAGCCGATCCTCTGGCACATCATGAAAATCTATTCCGCCCATGGAATCAACGATTTCGTGATCTGCTGCGGCTACAAGGGCTACATGATCAAGGAATACTTCGCCAATTATTTCCTCCACATGTCAGATATCACCTTCGACATGCAGCACAACAGAATGGATGTTCATCAGAATAATGCCGAACCATGGCGAGTGACCTTGGTGGATACGGGGGGGGAGACCCAAACCGGTGGGCGATTGCGCCGGGTTGCTTCCTATGTGCAGGATGAAGAGCAGTTCTGCTTCACTTACGGCGATGGCGTGAGCAACGTCAATATCACCAGACTGATCAAATACCACAAGCAGCAAAAAACACTTGCGACGCTCACTGCCGTATATCCACCTGGTCGGTTCGGTGCTCTGGATATTTCTGCCGGAAAAGTCAACACATTCAAGGAAAAGCCGCGCGGCGATGGCGCAATGGTCAACGGTGGCTTCTTCGTACTCTCCCCGAAGGTGCTCGATTACATCGAAAATGATGCAACCAGTTGGGAGCAAGAGCCAATGGAAACAGCTGGCCCAGCAAGGCGAAATCTCTGCTTTCCAGCATGAGGGTTTCTGGCAACCCATGGACACCCTACGAGATAAGCGTCATTTGGAAGAGTTGTGGACATCCGGCAAAGCCCCATGGAAGGTGTGGGAATGACCAGCGGATTCTGGCAAGACAAAAAGGTTCTGGTTACGGGGCATACCGGCTTCAAAGGGAGTTGGCTTTCCCTTTGGTTACAACGGCTTGGCTCGCAGGTGGTCGGAGTTTCACTGGATCCTCCAACGAGTCCCAACCTCTATCAACAGGCCCGGGTTGCGGAAGAAATGGTCAGCCTGCGAGCCGATATCCGGGATGGCCAGGCACTTAAAAACATTTTCCACGAACATCAACCTGAAATCATCTTCCACTTAGCTGCCCAGTCGCTGGTTCGTTACTCCTATCGTGAGCCCGTTGAGACCTATGAAACCAATGTTATGGGGACGCTTCATGTACTCGAAGCAATGCGCAGCGTTGGCACGATCCGCGCCGCGGTCATGATCACCACTGATAAGTGCTATGAAAACAGGGAATGGGACTGGGGCTATCGAGAAAACGAAGCCATGGGTGGCTTCGATCCATACAGCAGCAGCAAGGGCGCGGCGGAACTGCTCATCGCCTCCTACCGCAACTCCTTTCTCCCGCCGGCACGTTATAGAGACATCGCACTGCCGTTGCTTCGGCCCGTGCAGGAAACGTGATCGGCGGCGGAGATTGGGCCGAAGACCGGCTGATTCCCGACATCATTCGGGCCTTCCAGAAAGGTGCGACCGTCCACATCAGAACCCCCCATGCCATCCGCCCCTGGCAGCATGTACTTGAACCCCTGTGCGGTTACCTGAATCTGGCGCAACGACTTTATACAGATGGCGTGGAATTTGCCGAACCATGGAATTTCGGGCCCTTGGAAGAAGATGCCAAGCCGGTTCAATGGATCGTGGAACAGATGGCGAATCTGTGGGGCGAAAATGCCACATGGAAAATTGATGAAGGCGACCACCCCCATGAAGCCCATTATTTAAAACTCGATTGCTCCAAGGCACATACCCGCCTCAACTGGTGGCCGAAATGGCCACTGGAAATAGCCCTCGATAAAATCATCGATTGGCACCAGTCGCACATGCATAACGCCGACTCAAAAAAGTCGTGTCTGCAGCAGATCGATGTATATACCAAACCGATGAGGAAAGAATGAACAAGGGCGAATTGAGATCGCAGATCTTGGCGTTGGTCGAGCAATATAGCGATTTGTATATTCAGCCAGCCGCATTTGAACCGGGCAAAACTCCTGTACCGGCCTCCGGCAAGGTAATCGGTTCGAAAGAATTGCAGAACATGGTTGAAGCTTCACTCGATGGCTGGCTGACGACCGGGCGTTTCAATGATGCCTTCGAGAAGAGCCTGGAAAAATTTCTCGGGGTCAAACACACCCTGACGGTAAATTCCGGATCATCGGCCAATCTGGTAGCATTTTCGGCGCTTACCTCCCCCAAACTAGGGAAACGTGCCTTGAAACCCGGCGATGAAGTGATCGCGGTAGCAGCAGGATTCCCGACTACGGTCAATCCCATTATTCAGCATGGCTGCGTGCCGGTGTTCGTCGATGTGCAGATCCCCACCTACAATATTGACCCGGACAAGCTTGAAGAAGCCATCTCCGACAAGACCAAAGCCATCATGATTGCCCACACATTGGGGAACCCGTTCGACCTCGCAAGAGTCAAGGAGATCGCCCGGAAATACAACCTATGGCTTATAGAAGATTGCTGCGATGCGCTGGGTTCTACTTATGATGGCAAGATGGTCGGCACTTGGGGCGATATCGGCACACTCAGCTTCTATCCGGCACATCATATCACCATGGGGGAAGGCGGTGCGGTTTTCACCAATAGCGACGACCTGAAGATGATTTTGGAGTCTATTCGCGATTGGGGCCGTGATTGCTCCTGCCCGCCAGGACATGATAACACCTGCGGCAAACGTTTCAGTAAGAAGTTGGGCGATTTGCCAGAAGGATACGACCATAAATACATATACTCGCACCTCGGCTACAACCTGAAGATTAGCGACATGCAGGCAGCCGCAGGACTTGCCCAAATGGATCGCCTCAAGGGATTCATCGAGGCCCGCAAAAAAAACTTCTCTTTCCTGAAAGAGGCACTGGCTTCCCTGGAGAAGCAACTGATTCTCCCGGAAGCAACATCCAACAGTGATCCATCCTGGTTCGGTTTCCCCATCACCATCAAAAAAATTACCGGGATCAAACGTGTCGAATTGCTGCAATATCTAGATAAGAGCAAGGTCGGCACCCGGCTGTTGTTCGGTGGCAACCTTACCCGCCAGCCCTACATGATCGGACGCAATCACCGCGTGATTGGTGACCTGACTAATACTGATATCGTGATGAACAGTACCTTCTGGATCGGGGTACAGCCAGCTCTGACCAAAGAAATGCTGGAATTCTCAGCAAGCAAAATCAAAGGTTTTTTTGCTAAAACTCCTTAGGGGCATAAGCCATGCTGGAAAAGGTTCTCAATGTTCTAAATGAGGATGTTGAGACGATAATTGATCGAGATCTTCCCTGGGAGCATTTAAAAGGTTGCCGAGTCCTTGTCACTGGTTCGGGTGGTTTTCTTGGGGGTTACCTGACTCGCACATTGCTAGCGCTGCACCGGCTCGGCAGGGTGTCGATCCCGGTCAAAGTAATCGCGATGGTTCGCAACCTCGGCCGAGCAAGCGAACTGTTTCCGGACCTGATGGAAAACCACGACTTCGAACTTCTGGAATGGGATTTAAACACCATCGGGATCCCCGATATTGGTCAAGTAAATTACATTATTCATGCTGCGAGCCATGCAAGCCCCCGCTTCTACGGTAGCGATCCCGTGGGGACTTTGTTACCAAATGCAGTAGGAACTGCAGCACTTCTCGAAGCGTTACGACGTACGGAAGATCATCGTGGTCTGCTGTTTGTCAGCAGCAGTGAAATTTATGGTGCAGTAACCGCTGATTTATCCCTGTCAGAAACCCAGTATGGTGTGGTTGACCCTGCGACAGTGCGGGCCTGTTATTCGGAGAGCAAGCGGATCGGCGAGGCAATGTGCGTCGCATGGCATGAACAGTATGCTATCCCCACTTTCATTGTGCGGCCCTTTCATACTTATGGGCCTGGTCTGCAGCCAGAGGATGGTCGAGTCTTTGCCGACTTTGCTTTTAATATTGTAAGAGACGAAAATATTGCAATGAAAAGTGACGGTATGGCTCGCCGTGCATTCTGCTACGTAACCGATGCGGTGGCTGGATTGTTTTATGTACTTCTTAAAGGTTCTGCGATTGTCCCCTATAACGTTGCAAATCCAGCCGGTGAATTATCGGTGATGGAACTTGCTCAGATGTTAGTTGGCTTGTTTCCTGAAAAAGGACTAATCGTGGAGCAACATATTAATAGCAATGGAAAGGACTATATGCCAAGCACCTACAGCAGACTGATCCCAGATGTTACTCGTCTTGAGTCTTTAGGATGGCGCGCAGATGTAGGGCCGGCTCAAGGCTTCAAAAGAATGATCAAGGCGTATAAATCATGAGTATTACCCAGCTTAAGACGAAGTTCAAGAAAGGCAAAATTACCAAACCTGAATTTATCAGTAAAGCTCTTGATTGCCATCGAGAACTCTTCAACTATTTAGAAATTGTACGCACCACTGACGTCAAGGAAATTTGCATATCAGACGATGGCGTTTTATTCGTCATGGAAGGTGAGATCGGTCTTTTCTGTCCCCCAACGAGTCACGGGTAGTCCCTCTAGAGGTGATGAATTTCGACAAATATGAACCTCAAGAGACCCGCGTGATCGATATTCTTTCCGAAATGCTCGCCATATTCTCGATATAGGTGCGAATATCGGTTGGTATTCGGTACGGTTTGCGAAACGTTTACCCGAAGCAAAGATATTTTCTTTCGAACCAATGCCCTCCAGTTACAAGTATTTACAACGCAATGTCGCCATAAACGATGTTGGAACCCAAGTCTTCACTTTCAACTATGGACTGTCAGATAGCAGTGGTGTGGTCGAGTTTTTTGTGCCCCTGACCAACGGTACAAACGCATCACTTAAAAATGTTGCGGGGGAGTCGGATGCTGTGGCCGTGGCAGCTCTGACTCTTACGCTTGATCAATGGGTCGTAATCAGAATGTGGCGCCAGATTTCATCAAATGTGACGTAGAAGGTGCCGAATTGCTGGTTTTCCGCGGTGGTCGTAGTACTTTAGCGAAATATAGACCCGTGGTATTTACGGAACTATTGCGTAAATGGTCAAAGCCATTCGGGTACCACCCTAATGACCTGATTGGTTATTTCGTCGAATTAGGCTACCTGTGCTTTGCGGTCGGTTCCTCGGGAGCGCGACGGACCGATGAAATCACGGAACAGACTGTCGAGACGAACTATTGCTTCCTGCATAGCAAAGCTCACACAAGCTTGATTCTTGAGTTGGAGGGGAAATCGTGAGCCTTTCCGAATCACTGGTAATCAATTCTAATAAATTCAGTTTGAATGCCGCACTGCGTTTCATCACAAGTCCAGGAAATGCACAGACGGGTTTGCTGGAAACTCAGCGAATAAAGCTTGTCTCTTATCAATATTCATTCGAATACTTATTATGAAAGCTTCCGACGCGGTTACTAAATTTCTCGCTACTCATCATGTTCGCCATTGTTTTGAACTGGTCGGGGGGATGATCACACATCTTCTGGACAGTCTTGCGCAGGATGGTCGCTTCAGCATCATCTCTATGCACCATGAACAATCCGCAGCTTTCGCGGCAGAAGGCGTCGCCAGACAAACGATGGGCAAGGAAATTGCCGTCGCATGGGTACTAGCGGCCCGGGCGCGACAAATCTGATCACCGGTATCGGGAGTTGCTGGTTCGATTCCGTGCCATGCCTGTTCATAACCGGCCAGGTAAATACGAATGAGTTGAAGGCCAATCGTGCAATTAGGCAGCAAGGCTTCCAGGAATTAGACATTATCCCGATGGTAGCACCAATTACTAAATATGCCGTACAAGTGACCGACTCGCTCAAACTTCTGCCGGAGTTGCATGCAGCTCTATCTGCCGCTCTTTCTGGCAGGCAAGGCCCGGTGTTGCTTGACCTCCCGAACAACGTTCAACGCGGAGAAATACCGGATGCGGTCGTCGAGGAATGGCTGGATAAACCCTTGCAATTATCTGAACAGCCTCATGTCGATGAAACTAAATTTAGTACATTGATAGGGCTTTGCTGTTCTGCGGAGCGACCATTGATCTATTTCGGAGGGGGCGCGCGTTGGGCGCCTTCGTTGCAAGGATGGATTGACTGTTTGGAAATGAACGGCATTCCTTATGTATCAACGCTGATGGGGCATGAACGGATTGTCGCCGGAAACAACTATTTTAATTTGATCGGTAGCTACGGTAACCGGGAGGCAAATTGGGCCGTGCAGAACTGCGACCTGCTAATTGTCGTTGGGGCAAGATTGGATGTGCGGCAAACCGGGTCTGATACCGCCGACTTTGGGCGCAATGCCAAAATTGTACAATTGATATCGACCCGGGGCAGTTGAACAACCGTATTCAGGCGGATCTGTCGATCTGCTGTGATATCGAAACTTTTTTCAAGCACGTAAAGATTGATGGCCAAACTTTTCGCAACATGCGTACCGATTGGGTTTCGCAATTGCTTGTTCTGAGAGAAAGATTTACCGCGGATGAATATACCGATTGGGAAATTAGCCCAAGCGAGATGTTCAGATTACTCAACAAGGCCATGTCAGGCAGACCGGTGGATTATGTTTGCGATGTTGGCAACCACCAGATGTGGGCGGCTCAAAGCCTGAGACTGGAGCAAAATCAAGCAGCCCACTACAGCGGGGGCATGGGTGCGATGGGGTTCGCACTACCCGCAGCACTTGGAATCTCCCTCAGTTCTGGACGAAAAGCCATTGTCATCACGGGAGATGGCAGCTTGCAGATCAACATCCAGGAATTGGATACCTTGAAACGCCTGCAATTGAATGTCGCAATAATTGTTATGAACAATCATTCTTTGGGGATGGTAAAAAACTTTCAAGACATGTATTTCGATGGCAGGAATCAATCGACTAAGACGGGGTATAGCTGCCCATCTTTTACCGAATTGGCAAACGCTTACGGAATCACCAGTCTCTACGCTTCCAGTCGCACAGACCTGAAAAAAGCCATCGAAACGATTGCCTCAACGACAGCCCCAATCTTGTTGGAGATAGAAATGCCCTACGCAACTGAATGCCGCCCGCGACTAGCTTTCGGCAAACCATTGGACGACCAGTATCCCTACACATAAAAAGACTTTTTCCTGCTTAATTTCATAAGCAGAGATTTGTAAACATTGATAAGGGGCAGAACATTAGACTCTTCATTTTGTTTGGATGGATTCGCTATGTTGCTGAAGCAATAAGAAAAACATTTTTAAATGAATACATTGGTTTGGAAACGGAGCAATACGAAGAGTTCAAATAAGGTCTTTAACAAGCGAATATAAGTTATGAAAGGTAATATATTTTTGAATAGTAGTTCTTCTCGATTCCTGTTTCTGCATGTTCCAAAGACTGCTGGGAGTACGTTCCGGGAAATAGTTAAGAGGAATTTTGGCAGTGAAGCTGCTTTAGAAAACCCCTTAATAAGTGATCAAGTCTACTCTACGTGGCAGATTGATAGGCTTTTCAAGTTTTATCCATATCGTTTTTTTCTAGGTCATGTTTTTCGTCTTAAAAAGTGCTTTAAAAGCTTGTGACAGTACTATTAAGTTGATCGCTTTTTCGCGGGATCCTGTAGATAAGGCGTTGTCGTCTTATTACTATCTTAGGGGTCGGGAAATGACGAATCCCGACCGTCCAGTCAAAAACAAAACATTCACCGAAATGGTTGACTACGTTTTAGATGAGAGAAATTATGATCCTTTTGATCTTGATTCATCACAAACGGATTGGTTGGTAGGTGAAAAGGAGGCCTCTGTATCTGAAGTCGAGCAGGCCATTACATCCGGACGCTTGGATCTTTTCCCAACAGAGGAGTTTGATCTTGCTTGCATGATCCTTGAACGTCTGTTTCCAAATGACTTTAGAGATTGTTCATACCCTGCAAAGGTAAATACATCAATGAGGCCAAAAGAAATTTCTGCTGACGAAAGAAAAGCCGCTGAACGTCTGCCATGGATAAAGAAAGACCGCGAACTTCATGAGCTCGCAAGAATGAATATCAGGCGACTGACGGAGAATCTCTTCCCAACCAAGGAAAAGTTGCAACGGGCAATGAGTGATTTTGAAGGCAGATGCCGGCAAAAAGCCCAATTAAATTTACGTCATGTCAAAAGCAGGTCGTTAATTGCTCGGACGAAGGCTGCAATCAAGGCATTCATCCAATGACCTCTCCGAAACTTTCCATCTGCATCCCCACCTTCAATAGAGCCCATCTTCTTTCTGATTTGCTGGAATGCCTTTCTGCCGAGTTGCATGGCACAGGAGGATTGGTCGAGGTCGTTGTCTGTGACAACTGCTCTGAAGATCACACAGGCGATCTCGTGCGTTCATTCGAGAGAAAACTCAACTTAAGATATTTCAGGAATGACCGAAATATCGGGGCCGCTGCTAATGTTCTTAACTTGCCCAACCATGCTCTTGGCGATTTCTGTTGGTTTATAGGGGATGACGATTTATTTGTCCCTGGAGCTATTGCTTTAGTACTTAAACATATTCAGGATAATCCCGATGAAGCTGGGATCGTGGTTGGCTATGCTTATGTAGATACGAAAGAGAGAAAAGCTATAATTGATCGAGAAAATCGCCCGGCATTCTTTCAACGATCTGTTTATCTGGATACCAACATTAACCAGAAAGTGGAACTGTGGGAAAACACTTTGCTTTTTTCTGACGTAGCGGCGTTGCAAACAGCATGTGTTAGTTGCATTTTCAATCGTTGTTTATGGATTGTATGTCGAGGTGCGCTGGATGCCTGGCATCTTGAACCTGCATTGACATCACTCGAATCAACCTTTCCTCATACAGTGGTTTGGGCACGAATGTTTGTGGGTAAGCCAGTTCATTTTATTTCCCAACCTTTAGTATATTTTTTTGTGGGGGAGCAGGAATGGTTCAAACCAAAATGGGGGACTATTCAGTTTTCTTTCTGTCTTCAACTTGCGCAATTCTTCAGAACTCTTGCGCCTCCGCCTTACAGTAGCAGTGTAGAACTACGTTAAAGCAACATTCCTCAAGACTTGAAGAAATTCTAATCCGTTTGATTGCGGATCCAAATGGAATATCTAGAAGTCATTTTTCACCTTACTTTCGTTGATTAAGTCGTTACGGAACACAGACTGATTCTATTGATAGTTTCGGGCGTGTGATACGCAATATCTCATGGCGCAAAAAAATACAAGTAGGTATAAAAGTTTCGAGGGCTGCGATCAGACATTTCCATCTTCTTTGGTGGAAATACTTTCAAACTTTACTCTATAGAGATGAATCACGTTCATTGAATTTGAATATTGGCAAAAGTATACGATTGTAGTTATAGGAAATCGATAATAGGATTTGCTTATGAACCATTGCTTAAACTACAAAATAAAATTAAATCTTTTTTTTCAAAAATAGTCCTGGATGGCTTGTACAAAAATCTTTCGTGATAGACAGGCTGAAGTATAACCAAGCCAACAAAAACTACTAATGATGCAGTTTAGACAAATGTTACACCACGGCATGCCATTACCGGGCTTCGATGAGATCGGTTTTCGAACTTTCTCGGAAAACGACGAAGACGGGATTCTCCTCAATATATTTTCATTGATCGGAACCACCAATAGAAAAATTGTCGATATCGGTGATACAGTCGGCGGAAGCAATACCGCTAATCTGATTGTCAACCATGGCTGGACTGGACTTCTATTTGAAGGTGGTAAAGATAAAGCTGCAGCTACTGAAAAGTTCTATAAAACCTGCCCGGACACAAAAAAACTATCCTCCAAGGTCCTCCATGAGTGGGTTACACGAGAAAATATAGATAATCTTATCACCAGCAATGAATTTAAGAGGGAAATCGATCTGCTTTCCATTTATATAGATGGGGTTGACTATTACATATGGGATGCAATTAAGTGCATTTCACCACGGGTAGTCATCTATCAATACCAATGTATATACGGGGGCCGGAGAAATCCGGGCCAGTCCCATATTCCCCTGATTTCAAGGGTGGCATGGATGGCCGTTTTGGCGTTTACAGCGGCGCTTCATTGGCAGCATTCGTCAAGTTAGCAAAGAAAAAGGATATCGCCTGGTGGGTTGTCAACGTTACGGCTTAATGCTTTTTTCATACGGAACGATGTCGGAATTGATATTTTTCCAGAATTGGCTCGTGAAAGTGTTTCAAACATCCTTTACCGATTGGGCTCGGAACGAACTGTTGCCTAAAGTAAAAATATTGAATCGGTTGAAGTATAGAACAAGCTCGCCCTGAGGATAATAAGTTAAATCTAACAATGTCAGGGTAATAGCTTTATATCTTCCCCAGTTTCATCCGATTCCCGAAAATGACAATGTGGTGGGGAAAAGGGTTCACTGAATGGACCAACGTTGCAAAAGCCAAACCTCTTTTCAAGGGGCACTTTCAGCCTAAACTGCCGGCGGATTTTGGGTTCTACGATCTTCGCGTTCCCGAAGTCAGAAAGGAACAGGCAGAGTTGGCCAAAAACCACGGCATTGAGGGTTTTTGCTATTGGCACTATTGGTTCGGAAATGGCAAGAGATTGCTGCAGCGTCCTTTTAACGAGGTCTTGCAAAGCGGCGAGCCCGATTTCCCTTTTTGCCTTGCCTGGGCCAACCAGTCATGGACAGGGATCTGGCATGGCTCGCCCAATCGTGTTCTGATCGAGCAGACCTATCCTGGACTTGGATGATTATAAGCGTCACTTTTACGAGTTGCTTCCTGCATTTACAGACAAGAGATACATCCGCGTAGACGGCTTGCCTCTATTCCTTGTTTATGCGCCGGGCGAATTGCCGAGCGATGGGAAATTCATCGATTGCTGGAGGGAACTCGCCCACAAAGAAGGTTTGGGCGGTTTGCATTTTACGGCTGTTGCCGGCAAAGGATGGAACCCCGAGGAACATGGCTTCGACTCTGCGACGTTTCATCCTCCGCTCAAACGAGATGACAAAACACAACCATCCGGGTTTCTCGACAAGATATTTCGTCATTCCAAACCCACGATTATCAAGTTCAAAGAATTTATTAAAAATTTAACTACTCGCCCGACCTTGCCGGACATTACTTTCCGACAGTCATTCCCAACTGGGACAACACACCAAGAAGTGGTGTCAATGGTGTCGTTCTGTTAAACTCAACCCCCGAACTCTTTCGACAACATCTTAGCAATGCCATTAAAGCTGTTGAACACAGGACATATGATAGGAAAATTATATTTATTAAATCATGGAATGAATGGGCAGAGGGGAACTATCTTGAGCCGGATATACAATATGGCCATTCCTATTTGAATGTTGTTAAAAACCTTACAACAAATGAAATTTGTTAATAATTTGTTATTAAGTTGATAACAATCGTTAATATGAATTTTATTTATCCAATACTTTTTGATATATGGTCTTTGATGCCAACCAGCAAAACTGATGAAACTAATCAAACAATATTAAAGTTGTATATATGACGGATACTTGTCCTGAAATCGTATATTTCACCAGATTCGCTCCCACAGTTAACGCAGGGGGGGGCTGCAGACGATTTGTGCAGATTCTGGAAGCATGCCCCAACGTGAACTGGCAGTTGGTCTCCACCAGAGAGGCTACGCTTCCTAGCTCGTTCTTTGGCCCTTTTCGGACAATTTCAAAATATATTCAAGACAGTTCAACCAGCTTGGGCGCATGGAATCGCGATCATTATCCTTATGCAAAAGATTTATGGAATAAGGCCAACTACTGGGCAAAATCATTCCAATTTTCTCCTGAATGCCGGATTGCACTGCTTGATGACCCAATCTATTTTGAGCCTTTGTTAAAAAAGCTTAAGGCTCAAGACATAAAGGTTGTCGGTATATGCCACAATCTCGAAAGCCTGAGCGGAACTCAAGTGGCCAAGGATCAGCTTGGGAAAATGTTGGACCATGAATTAGCCGTTTTAGGCAAATGCGATCTGGTTGTCACCATCTCCCGGGAAGAGACCTTTATCCT
>CAWEAD010000005.1:0-1464874 GCA_963807225.1 uncultured delta proteobacterium
ACCGGACATTTTAATAATTTCGTTGAATAGTATAACACACCAAAAAACATACCACAATGTGGTAGTAAAAGAAAATAGCGGCGGCGCCAAAAGAGAAGCTTTGCAGTTTGCTGTTTACCAATTACTCGGAAACCTTTATAAAGGGACGCTTAACCAAAATTTAATCAGAAGATCATGACGAAACCGACCCAGGAAACCACCCAGAGCACCACCTCCAAAGCCGATATCCATCGCCTGACCCTTGGCGATCGCGAGATTATTCTGGTGGGCACCGCCCACATCTCGCGGGAGTCGACCGAACTGGTACGCCAGGTCATCGCCGAGGAGCAACCCGACCGGGTCTGTATCGAGCTGGATGAGAAGCGCTACGAGGCCTTGTCCCAGAGGAAACGCTGGGTCAACCTCAACCTCAAGGAAATCATCTACCGCAAGCAGCTGACCACCTTGCTGGCTAACCTGGTCCTGGCTTCCTACCAGAAGAAACTGGGCGACCAGTTGGGCATCCAGCCCGGCACCGAACTGCTGGAGGCGGCCCGAGCCGCCGAGGAACACGGCATCGCCGTCAGCCTCTGTGACCGTGATGTGCGGGTGACCATACGGCGGACCTGGCATGCCACCTCGCTCTTCAAGAAAAGCTACCTGCTGGCCAGCCTGCTGGCCAGCCTCTTCGACGACACCGAGATGAGCGAGGAGAAGCTGACCGAATTGCGCCAGACCGACGTACTCTCCGAGCTTTTACAGGAACTGGGCACGGCCCTGCCGGAATTGAAACGGGTGCTGATCGACGAGCGCGACACCTTTCTCTCGGAGAAGATCAAGGCGGCGGCCGGGCGCAAGGTGGTTGCCGTGGTCGGAGCCGGTCATGTGGCCGGGATCAAGGCGGCGCTAACCGAGGACCGTTCCGGGCAAATGGCCGAGATCAACACCATCCCCCCGGTTTCTCCGGTCTGGAAGATCATCGGCTGGGCTATCCCGGCGGCGATCATTGCCTCGATTTTCCTCATCGGTATCCGCCAAGGGTCCGGGGCCGCCGGCGACAATATAGTTTACTGGATCCTGGCCAACGGCATCCCCTCGGCCCTGGGTGCCATACTGGCCCTGGCCCACCCGGTGACCATCATCGGCGCCTTCATCGCCGCGCCGATCACCAGCCTGACCCCGGTGATCGGCGCCGGTTACGTCACCGCCTTTCTCCAGGTGGTCTACCAGCCCCCGGTGGTGGGAGAATTCGAACGGGCACTAAAGGATATGACCACTTTCACCGGCTGGTGGAAGAACCGCCTGCTGCGGGTTTTCCTGGCCTTCATCCTGCCCGGTCTGGGCAGCTTTATCGGCACCTGGATCGGCGGTGTCAAGATCTTCTCCAACCTCTTTTAGACTGTTGATCTTTTCCGGGAGTACCATCGAACATGGCTAAGCAACCGAAGGCAAAACCACTGACCTCCAAACAGAAAAGCTACCTGCGCGGCCTGGGCCACCACTTGGCGAGCAAAGCCATGCTGGGCAAGGAAGGGATTACCGACAAGGTCCTGAAGACCGTCGAGGAAACCATCGCCGCCCACGAACTGATCAAGGTCAAGGTTCAGGAAAACTGTCCCCACGACCGCAAAGAGGCCGGGGAATTGCTGGCCGAGGCCAGCCGCACCCAGTTGGTCCAGGTTCTGGGTCGCACCCTTCTGCTGTTTCGGGCCAACCCCGATCTGCCGGCCGACAAGCGGATCGTCCTGCCCTGAGCCTCCCGCCCAAAACCGGGATAAGACGGTGGCGAAGTAACGACCTGCCAGCATAAAATGTCCAGAGACGAAATCTACAAGGAACGGCCGGGCGACCAACCCTTCCGCTTCGACGCCAAGGTCGCCGACGTCTTCGACGACATGCTGGAGCGTTCGGTACCCTGCTACCGCCAGGTCATCGAAATGACCAGCGCCATCCTCGGCCGCTTCCTGGCTCCGGGAGATCTGATTTACGATCTGGGCTGCTCCACCGGCACGACCCTGCTGGAACTGGCCCGCCGCTTGCCCCAGCCGGGGCTCCGCTTTATCGGGGTGGACAGCTCCCCTGCCATGCTGGAGAAAGGGGCCCACAAGGCGGAGATGTTCGGACTCGGCAGTCTCATCGAGTTCCGGACCGCCGACATCACCACCCTGGAGCCTGAGCAGTCCGGCGCCTTCATCCTGAATTATACCCTGCAGTTCATCGCGCCGAGCCGTCGGATTGAATTTCTGCGCCGGCTCAGGAACGGATTGCGTCCCGGCGGGGTGCTGATCCTGAGCGAAAAAACCGTCTCTCCCGACCCGATCCTGAACCAGACCTGGTTAGATTTCCATCTGGATTTCAAGCGCCAAAACGGCTACTCCGAAACCGAGATCGCCCGCAAACGCCAGGCCCTGGAACAGGTGCTGCTGCCCTGCTCCCTGGAGGACAACCTGGAGATGTTGCGCGCGGCCGGTTTCACCACGGTCGAAGGCTTCAGCCGCTGGTTTAATTTCGTCTCCATCCTGGCGGTAAACGGGCGACCATGAGACGCGATTACCTGCGTGAATTGCCGCGCCGCGCCCGGCAGGAACTGGGCGAGATCCTGGCCACCCACGACTCGCTTCTGGCTTCCAGCAAAAAAGGGGTAATCCGTTACCGGAATCTTTGCGAAGAGCTCGCCGACCTGCGCGCCGAATATCTCGATCTCGACCGGGCGGCGGTGACCATCGGGCGGGCCGAAGAGTTGAGCGAGGGGGAAAGGGAGCGACTGCGCCGGGTCCTGCGCGGCTTCATGCCCTGGCGCAAGGGCCCGTTCAATCTCTTCGGCATCGAAATCGACGCCGAATGGCAAAGCAATCGCAAGTGGGACCGCCTGCAACCGGTCCTGCCGGAGCTCACCGGCCGGGTGATCGCCGATATCGGTTGCAACAACGGCTACTACATGTTCCGGATGGCCGCCCATCAACCCCGGCTGGTCCTGGGTTTCGAGCCGCTCCTCCACCATCATTTCACCTTCCGGACCTTGAACAATCTGGCCGGTTGCGCCAACCTGGTCAGCGAGCTGCTGGGGGTCGAGCACCTGGGACTTTTCGAGGACTACTTCGAGGTGGTCTTACTGATGGGCATCCTCTATCACCGAATCTCGCCAATTGAGGTTCTGCGCGACTGCTATCGGGCCTTGCGGCCGGGCGGGGTACTGATCGTCGAATCCCAGGCCATCCCCGGCGAGGAACCTGTGGCCCTGTTTCCCGAGACCACCTACGCCAAGGCGCCTGGTACCTGGTTCGTGCCCACCGCGCCCTGTCTGGCCAACTGGCTCAAACGAGCCGGCTTTACCGGGGTGGAAGTATTCTGCCGCCACCCCATGGATGCCGCGGAACAAAGGCGCACCGAGTGGATGGACTTCGAATCCTTCACCGACTTTTTGGACCCGACCGACCCGACCCGAACCATAGAAGGTTATCCGGCTCCCTGGCGGATCTTCATCAAAGCGGTCAAGAGAGGGAAAAGTCTACAATGCCGGACGAGTTCAACCACGCAATCTCACTTCCTGGCCCTAACCCCAGGCCGACGATTAGTTAAAGTTACAGGATCGCCATCCGCCGGCGCTATGGCTACCCCGGTAAAGTGGCAGACCACGCAGAAGCCGACTCCCATCCGGCTCCACTGAGCCGTCGCGGAACCGCCATGGACCGCGTGGCAGGCCTGGCAGGCCTTGCCGAGAAGAGATAGTTGAAGGGCTGGAAGACACCCATGGTGACGATCGCCTCAGTATGGCATTTGAAGCAAATATGGGGCTTTGATCTTGACCAGCATTTCCGATTTGCCGTGATGCCCGGAATGGCAATCCAGACATGACAGTTGCTTTTCTCGCCCCTCCAGGCCGGTGCTGGTCAAGAGGCCGTGCCGGTCATGAGGATTGATGGCCCGAAACCCGAACATTTCCTGATTGTAATGGCATTTGCCGCAGATGTTGTTTTGCTCGGTCTTGCTGAACGTATCGATATCCTTTTGCGGATTGGTTTCCGGGTCGCGCACATGGTTGGCGGAATTATCGTGGCAGGCCTGCGCATTCCCTTAATTCCGGCCGGGGAACGATGGACATCCGGTCCTCGTCGCCATGTCCGGTTTTCTTCCAGGCATCATATTCCGCTTCATGACATGCCTTGCACTCCGTGGCCGGGGGAACCTCCCCGGCGAACTGAAGATTTTCCAGTTTGGGATAGTCCCAGGTCCGTGCACAACCGAACATCGCAAACACAAACCAGCAACAACAAGAAGTTTTTCTGCATTCGATATGACCTTTCAGGTAGGAATGTTAAGAGATTACTGGTCCAAGTGAGCCGTTTATTGTTGTGGACTCGCTAATCCAGCCAAATTTTCAGCTTATCGCTTATCTATGACTGATACTCGCTTTAAATGAGCTGCCGGGCGGACTGCCAACACCGAACCAGGCAAACTGATCAACCCCAAGAATTCACCAGTCGATCTGGAAATATTCGTCAGCCCCAGGTCACCCCGCCGATAGCCGCTCCGGAACATTATAATTTCCCGGCCAGGTATGGGACCGGTGGTAGTTCATTTGTTTCCTCGTTGAATCGTCTCATTATGTCGAACTAATGAAAAGCGGCGCCACATTTCCCACATCGCCGTTTCGAAATTCCGAGCGAATCGTCGGGCGTCGAAAAGCGGAGATGCCGAGACCTGCCGGCGCAATCGGCCCGAAGCCGGGCCAACTGCTCCAGATCCGCCGCACGGGTTACGATTTTGGCCACATAGTCCTCATCATCCATGGCGATCCAGTCGTCCATCCCGGTATTATGGGCGATACTCTCGCCAACATGGGCAATGAACCGGTCGCCCCGGCGAGTAATGAACGGCACCCCCATCCATAATCCTTCGGCACTGGTGGTCGTGCCGTTGTATGGAAAGGGATCAAGGGCGATATCGACCCGGTTATAGGCCGCCAGATGTTCTTCCCGGCGGAGATCAAAACCTTCAATAAGCAAGCGCTCGGGCGCAATGCCGAAGGCGACAAAACGCTGCCGCATGTTCTCGGCGAAAGTCGAATCCATGAAATTGCTACGCCTTAAGAAATAGCCTGGAGTCAGGTAAGGTCGTGCAGGACTTTCGCCCAAAGTTCGATAACTAGTTCGTTGATCTTAGCTGGATTATTGAAACAACCGAAAGTGATGCGACTCTTCCTTGAGCGCGGGCAGCGGGACCACATGCCAGACGCCTGCCGAGGCGGCGAAAAGCAGAGATAACTCTCCGGCAGAGCGTCGAGATGGCTTCTGTAAAGTGCTTTTCCTCACCGGGAGGCACGACATGGGGATCGGCCAGCAGATAATCTATTTCCGCCAGGCCGGTAGAAGCGGAATACCCTAACCAGCTGACCTGAACCGGCGCCGGTTTCCAGGCGAATACCGGCAAACGGTTGTGGCTGGTATGACCGGCAAGATCGAAAAGAACATGCACCCCGTCATCATGGATCAGGCGGGCGGCGGCTTCGTCGGCCAACGAGAGACAGGGACTTCCAGGCGCTGAAGCGGGGCCGGATCCGGGCTGTCAGCGCATCCTCTAGATGGTGGGTTGAGTAGGCGAACAGCTCGATTCGAGAAGGGTCGAGTCTCGGCCAGAAAGTATCTTCCAGGAAAATATCCTACCGGGTGGTTCCGTCAAATCTCCGGACACCAGGCCAACACGGAGCCGCTCTGGGGTGGCGGGACAGGGCCAGACCGTGAAGGACGAACGTCAACCTTGGCCTCGGATACCATTTCCCATATCGGCGGGCTTCTTCGAGATATTCGACAACCGATTGGTTAGCCAGATAGTTGCTGAACTCAAGAGAAGGTTGCTGTGCGTCTTTGGGTAGATCGGGACGCAAAGTTCAAGCGCCCGGCGATAGCTGGCAATAGCCTCCTCGGTCTTGCCTTGAAGTCCTTCAGGACGATTGCCAAGATTACTGTACGCATCGGCTAAATCCGGTTGCAAAGCGCCATTGCTCCGAGTGCGAGAGCCTTCGACCGGATGCTGCCTCCACTCCGCATTTTACCTTGATCATTGAGGACGTTGCCGAGATTGTTGATGCGCATCGACAAAATCTGGCTTCAAGGCCAGTGCCCTGCGGAAACTGGCTACTGCCCCGTCCAGCTTACCTTGACCATGAAGGGTAACGCCAAGAAGACAATGCGCCTCGGCAGAATCCGGATCGCAAGGAGAGCGCCTGGCGGTAAGCTGGCACACTGCTTCGTCCAGCTTTCCTTGATCATAGAGAATTTTCCCGAGATTGCAGTATGCTTCGGCAAAACCCGGCATTCAAGGCGAGCGCCCGGCGAAAGATGGCAGACGCTTCATCCAATTTGCCTTGATCATGGAGGACTACGCCAAGATTGATGCAGGCCTGGATAAAATCCGGTTTCAAGGCAAGCGCCCGGCTGGAAAGCTGGCAGCCGCCTCATCGAGCTTGCCCAGATCATTGAGAGCATTCCCTAGATTATAGTGAACCACGAAAAGATCCGGTCTCAATTCGAGCGCTTGCCGGTAGCTGATGGCCGCCTCCTGCCATTTTGCCCTGCCCCCGGAGAATATTCCCGAGATTACCGTGGGCCTCGGCAAAATCCGGCTTTAGATTAAGTCGCCCGGCGGTAACATGAAGCCGCTTCATCGAACCTGCCTTGATCCATGAAGACATTGCCAAGACGATATTGCGCCTCGGGGTCATCGGGTGCCAACAGAAGAATCTGCCGGTAAAAGGACTCGGCCTGGGAGAGCCGCCCAGCCTGATGATGGGCCATGGCTTCCTGATAAACGTCTCCTTCCGCTCCGCCCGGTTTACCGGCAAATGGTTTTCTTTTGGGCTGAACGGATCTGCGCTTTAATTTTATTTTATTCGCCATATTCGAATCCCTTATTCCGAAATCTGTCCGATTCCGGCCGCACCGTCTTTAAGCTGGATGATGAGTTCCCTCCTGGAATCAGCAACAAATGAATGCAGACGACGGCGAGACTAGCCGAACGCATTGATTACCATGTAAGATACCCGATTTACATCGATTCCCGCCAGGCGGCAAAAATTCCTCCGCCTCCTTCTGGGGCTATAATTCCATCCGCAATCGAAGAAATCGTTTCTGCCTTACAGATTCTGCAATGACGGTCTCCCCTCGAGGCACCATTCGGTCAAAGACCACTTCTATCCCTTCCAGCAAGCCCTTGCGGCGCAAGGAGTCGAGGCAACGATTTCCGGGACCCGCGCAAGATCGACTGATCGGCGGCGGCAATTGTCAGTCGCCGGGGACCGTTGCCGCCGGGGGCCAGAAGCTTCCTGAGCCGTCGGTGCAGACTCCAGGAGAGTACCAGTTCACCGAAGGCGGGATGATGTGGGCCGGCCAGGATTTCTCCGGCCAGGGTCGCGGTCTCTTGCAAACCCATGCGCACCACCCTGACCTTCCGTTTGACAAAGATCTCGCGCAGCCGGGCGCAAAGGGCCACCGCTTTGGGCAAGCTGAGCGGCCGGTAGCGGCCGTCCTGATAATCCGCCGCCAATCCGCTGCCTTTTAAAACCAGCACCGGGTAGAGCCGGGCCACTTCCGGCTGGAGGTTGGCCAGCTCCGCCGCGCCGCTCAGAACCCGGCCGACCCTTTCCCCGGGCAACCCGACCATCAGCTGCACCCCGACCCTTAAACTGTTCTTCTGCAACAATTCTATGGCCCGGAGGGAATCGGCGGCGGAGTGGCCGCGCCCGCAACGGGCCAGGACCTCGTCATCTAGGGACTGTACCCCCAGTTCCACCATGGTCACCCCCATCGACTTCAGGAAATCAACCCGGTCCTGGTCGAGGTAATCGGGACGGGTGGAAATTCTGATCCCATCCACTCGGCCCGCGGTGCGGAAAGGCGCCACCGCCGCCAACAGATTTCCCTGGAGCTTCCGGGGTAGTCCGCTGAAGCTGCCGCCATAAAAGGCAACCTGAGTTTCGCCTCGTTCGGCGCTCTTGGTAGCCAGATAGCTTTCTATGGTGGCGGTAATCTCGACAGTTCCGGGGACTGCGCCGGCGTTCAGACCGGTGATGGCCGTCTGGTTGCAGAAGGTGCAACGCTGCGGGCATCCGAGATGGGGAATGAAGAAGGGGATAACCAGGGGCGGCGAGCTCATCGGGTTGTGATTCAGTCGCCGAACAAGCCCAGGTCGGGCAAGCGACGCAGGGCCTCGGCGGCTGCGTTCTGCTCGGCTACTTTCTTGTTCAAAGCCTCCCCCCTCGCCAGGACTAAACCCCGGAAGCGGACCGAAACAGTGAAGGTCTTTCGGTGGTCCGGCCCTTCGGTGTTTTCCAGAACATAGGTAGGGGCCTCGCTATAATTTTCTTGGAAGATTTCCTGCAGCCGGCTCTTGGCGTCGGCCTGTTCCAGCTTTCGGCGCATATCATCGAGGCCGGGTTGAAAGTGCTGATTGATGAAGTCGGCCACCCCGTCATAGCCGCCATCCAGAAATATGGCGCCCAGAACCGCCTCGTAGGTGCTGGAGAGAATAGAAGGTTTTTCGCGGCCCAGAGAAGACTCTTCGCCCTTCCCCAGACAGAGGAACTCGCCCAAGCCCAGACGGGCGGCCATCTCGGCCAGGTGGCTCTCTTTGACCAGCATGGCTTTGAGCCTGGTCATCTCCCCTTCGCGCATTTCGGGATAGCGCCGATAGAGGGCGTGCCCGATAACCAGATCGAGGACGGCATCCCCCAGAAATTCCAGGCGCTCGTTGTCGGCCGGCAGCTGACGTACCTGCTCGAAAGAAAAGGAACGGTGCAACAAAGCCAGCTGCAGGAGACTCTGGTCCCGAAAGCGATAGGCAAGTTTATCCTCGAACCGGTCCAGCACCTCCCGGTTATTTTCGGTCAATTCCGTCAAGACATCCATGATCTTATCCTCAACCGCCGGAGAACCCTGGCCGGCAGCCATTATTGTCGACATTTACTCTTGTCAAAAGCGCCAATCTATGTTTAGAATTGTGCCGCGTTTCACCGAAGGGCGGCGTAGCCAAGTGGCTAAGGCAGAGGTCTGCAAAACCTTTATTCAGCGGTTCGACTCCGCTCGCCGCCTCCAGATATTCCAAGGGCTGGTCATCCGACCAGCCCTTTTTTTATGCTATTTCAGGAAAGGCAGGAGCTCTTTGAAGGCTGGAGTACCGGCCTGGTTCAAGAGTTCGTAAAGCACCATCTCGGTGCTGGCCACCACTGCGCCCAGTTCCCGCATCCGGGCCAGGCCGATCTCATAATTCTTCACGGTCCGCGAGGACACGGCATCAGCGGGAACCACTACCTGGAAGCCTTCCCGCAATGCCCCCAGTACCGTCTGGTAGATACAGATGTGGGTCTCGACTCCGCAGACGATCAGGGTATCCACCGCCGGCCGCAATCGGTTGACCCGGGCCTGAACCTCGGGGTTGCCGAAGCAGCTGAAATGCATCTTGTCCAGCGGGGTAACGCCTTCCAGTTCGGCTTGTACTTCCGGGATCAGCCCGCCGATCCGGGCCGCGTACTGGGTGGTGGCCACCACCGGCATCTGCAGCACCTTGGCGCCCTTAAGCAGCAAGACGGTATTGCGGGCCACTTCTTCCCGGCCGCTGATTACCGGCATCAACCTCTCCTGGATATCGACCACCAGCAAAGCACAGTGCGCCGGGATCAGAAACTCGGGTACCTTCATGACAATCTCACCTTTTTTCCATTATAGCGGTTGAGTCCGGGGTATACTTCCCGGTAAATTGGCAGGTGTAAAAAATACCGGGAAGTATGGGCCGGAGCAACCATTATCCAACCGCCGGCTTAAGGCCTGGCCGCTCGATGGGAAAATCATGCTGATCAAAGAACTGCTGCAAAGCCAGCCCTCCGGCCGTGAAGTCGTGGCGCGGGGTTGGGTCCGGACCCGGCGCGATGCCAGGGACTTCTCTTTTGTGGAAATCAACGACGGCTCATGCCTGAAGAACCTGCAGGTCATCGCCGGACGCGAACTGGATGGTTACGCGGATACGGTGCTGAAGCTAACCACCGGCTGCGCCGTGTCGGTAACCGGCCATCTGTCCGCCTCACCCGCCGCCGGCCAGGCGGTGGAACTCAAGGCCGGCCGAATCGAGGTCCTGGGTTGGTCGCCGCCTGAAACCTATCCCCTGCAGAAGAAGCATCATTCCTTCGAGTTCCTGCGGGAGATCGCCCACCTGCGCCCTCGCACCAACAGCCTGGGGGCAATGCTGCGCATCCGCAGCAGTCTTTCCCTGGCAGTGCATCGTTTTTTTCAGGAGGAAGGATTCTTTCTGATCCACACCCCGATTATCACCACCAGCGATTGCGAAGGAGCCGGAGAAATGTTCACGGTGACCACCTTGAACACCGCTCAACTCGCCAAGGGAGGCGAGCCCTTCGCCGGCGATTTCTTTGGCCGGCGAGCCGGACTTACCGTCAGCGGCCAACTGGAGGCCGAGGCCCTGGCCCTGGCCCTGGGCCGGGTCTACACTTTCGGCCCCACCTTTCGGGCCGAGAATTCCAACACCAGCCGGCACCTGGCCGAATTCTGGATGATCGAACCGGAAATGGCCTTCTGCGACCTGGCGGAAGATGCAGCTCTGGCCGAGCGTTGCCTGCGTTATCTGATCAATCATGTACTCCAAGAGTGCGGTGAAGATCTGGAACTGTTCAACAAATTCGTCGACAAAACCCTCTTGGCCCGACTGGCTCTGGTGGCCGGGCAAGACTTCGCCCGAATCACTTACACCGAAGCGGTGCGGGTTCTAACCAAGGCCGGAGTCGAGTTCAGCTTTCCAGTTAGCTGGGGAGGCGATCTGCAGTCTGAGCACGAGCGTTTCCTGGCCGAGGAGGTTTTTCGCAAACCGGTGATCGTCACTGACTACCCGGCCAGCCTCAAGCCATTCTACATGAGGGAAAACGATGACGGCCGCACCGTGGCGGCCATGGACATCCTGCTGCCCGGAATCGGCGAGATCGTCGGCGGCAGCCAGCGCGAGGAACGCTTCGAAGTGCTGGAGCGGCGGATGACGGCGGCCGGGCTCGATCTAGACACCTACAGCTGGTATCTGGACCTGCGACGTTACGGCTCGGTGCCCCACGCCGGCTTCGGGGTGGGCTTCGAGCGCTTGGTTCAGTTCGTTACTGGCTTGACCAACATCCGCGAGGCCATTCCCTTCCCCCGCACCCCGGGGCACGCCGAATTTTAATCGAGTCCAGGATAGGCAAAGATCAACCGTTATCTTGAGGTTGCCCCAGATGGCAGGAGACGTCCCCATTGGCTGACCTTAGGGAGATATCGGAAAAGGGAAATATAAGGCAAAGATCTGTAAAGGATCAGGCAAATCCGGGGTGCCTGTGAACCCTTACGCCATCAGATAAAAGCCCAGCGCCTTGTCTTGAGTGCTGGGATCGAGGAACTCACAGCCGAGGTAATTTTGTTTGACCAACCGGACCACCACCCTCTTTTCAATCAAGGAACCGTGTTGGTCGTTGAGGTTGAACTTGACCCGCAACTCGTCGCCGACCTGGTTGTTGTTCATCCCGATTACCTGAGCGCCGATGCCGCCCTTGGAAATATTCTGGATCAACAGTTTTCCCCGCACCCCTTCCTTGTTCAGCCCGAAGAAGTCGCCGGTCAGTTTGGTTACCTTGCGGTAATTCTTCCGAAACTCCAGATTGACGGTAAAGATATTCTGGCATTTGCAGCGAACCTTGACGATATGCCGCTCACCTTTGAAATCATGTACCTTCGAGATCTTGGTAGCCTCGCAGAATGGGCATTTCAAGACCGCAAATCCTTCCTGGTTGACATAAACCTTCTGGATATCATCTTTGCTTTCTGCCATAACGAAACCTTCCATTATAAACATTGGCCTGCTGCCTTGCGGCCCATCGACGCAAAATCATTCTATGCCTAACATCCACATTTTAACAATAATTTTTAACACAACTAAATATTTATTCATCGATTGCAAATTTTCCACCCGTTACCCGCTTCACCAAGGCTGAAAATCTGGAATCTTTATCAGCCAGAAATCCCCGGTTGACTCTCCCGGCCAGTTCCGGCCGCTCGGCCAGAATGAGCCTGGCCGTTTCCCCTGCGACCCAGCCGGTCAAACCCTGGCAGAAGTGTCTCCGTTCGCTTTTCCGCTCCCGGAAATCGGCGATCAGCTCCCGACAACACACCGAACCGGAACGTTCCCGGAAGCGATCATGCAAACCGCCGACCAGCTGTTTGAAATTCTTTTTGCCCATACCTTCCGGGAGCCCGGGCCCTAGAAAGAGCCCAAGGGCCATGACCGCCCCGGACAAGGCCCCGCAGACGCAGCCGGAGCCACCGATCCCGCCTCCGAAGCCGCCACCCAGTCCCAGACAGGTTTCATCGGGCAAACCGCCGCCGAAACCACGGTTCAAAACCAGCAGCACCGCCTCGGAACAACTGAGGCCATGGTTTCGAAAGAGGTTTTCGGCCCGGTCGGCGACCAATTGAGCCAGCTCCCCCACATCGACGGCTGATGATTCCGCTGCCGCCTCCCGCCGCTTTCCAGATTTAATCAACTTCAACATCGAAACTCCCTATCTCGTTGTCGATCGACATAATGGTTCATCAATCGGATCCTCGGCATACCGGCGGAATTCAGTGCACGGTCGCCTTACTGAAGACCAACCCTTCCTCGTCCCGATCAACCACGATCCGATCACCTTCGGCGAAATCGCCTTCCAACAGCAGCATGGCCAAGCGGTCCTGCAAGTGCCGCTGAATTGCCCGCTTCAAAGGCCGGGCGCCAAAGGCGGGATCATAGCCGACCTCAATCAGGAAGTCACGGGCTCCATCTTTGATTTCGAGGCCGAACTTATGCTCGGCCAGCCGCTTCTCCAGCAATTCCAGCTGGATATCGATGATCTTGGCCAGTTCTTCCCGATTCAGGCTGTGGAAGATGATGGTCTCGTCGATCCGGTTCAGGAACTCCGGTTTAAAGTGACTGCGCAAAATTTCGTCGACCTGTCGCTTCGCCTCCACCCGTCCGGCCTCACCCAGTTCCATGATCATCTGGCTGCCCAGATTAGAGGTCATGATCAGGATGGTGTTCTTGAAATCCACCGTTCGTCCCTGACCATCGGTGAGCCGGCCGTCGTCCAGGATCTGCAGCAGGACGTTGAAGACATCCGGATGGGCCTTCTCGATCTCATCGAAAAGCACCACCGAATAGGGCCGCCGGCGCACCGCTTCTGTCAGGTAACCGCCTTCGTCGTAACCCACGTACCCGGGAGGCGCCCCGATCAACCGGGCCACCGAATGCTTTTCCATGAACTCGCTCATGTCGATGCGGATCATGGCCCGGTCGCTGTCGAACAGGAAAATCGCCAGGGTCCTGGCCAACTCGGTCTTGCCGACCCCGGTGGGTCCCAGGAAGATAAAGGAGCCCAGGGGGCGATTGGGATCCTGTAGCCCGGCCCGCGAGCGCCTCACCGCGTTGGCCACCGCCCGGATCGCCTCTTCCTGACCGATTACTCGTTTGCCCAATTCAATCTCGGCCTGCAGCAGCTTTTCCTTCTCGCCGGTCAGGAGATTCGAAACCGGGATGCCGGTCCATTTGGCGACCACGCTGGCGACATCCTCTTCGCCCACTTCCTCCTTAAGCATCTTGCGATCCTTTTGAATTTCGTTCAAATGGTGGCTTTCAGTCTCGAGTTGCCTTTCCCGTTCGGGGATGCGACCGTATTTCAGTTCCGCCGCCAGGTTGTTGTTGCCCTGGCGGATGGCCTGCTGTTCCTCAATCCGCATCTCGTCGATTTCAGCCTTGATGGCCCGGATCTTCTGAATGACGTCCTTCTCGAGCTGCCAATGGCCCTTCATGGAATTCAAGCTGTCATTGACCTCGGCCAGCTCACGCTCCACCTTGGCCAACCGCTCGCGGGAGAGCTTGTCTTTCTCCTTCTTCAGAGCCGCCTTTTCGATCTCCAGCTTGATGCGCTGGCGGTCTACCTCGTCGATTTCCTGCGGCATCGAGTCAATCTCGATGCGCAGCCGACTGGCCGCCTCGTCGATCAGGTCGATTGCCTTATCGGGCAAAAAGCGGTCGGTGATGTAACGGTTGGAAAGGGTGGCGGCGGCCACCGTGGCCGCATCCTGGATCCGTACCCCGTGATGCACCTCATACTTCTCCTTGATGCCGCGCAGGATGGCGATGGTATCCTCCACCGAAGGTTCCTTGACCAGAACCTGTTGGAATCGACGCTCCAGGGCCGGATCCTTTTCAATATATTTGCGATATTCATTTAAGGTAGTGGCTCCGACGCAATGCAGTTCACCGCGGGCCAGGGCGGGTTTCAGCATATTGGAGGCATCCATGCTGCCTTCGGCGGCGCCGGCCCCCACCAGGGTATGAATCTCGTCGATGAAGAGGATGATCTCCCCCTCACGCTTCTGGATCTCCTTCAGCACCGCCTTGAGACGGTCCTCGAACTCACCGCGATATTTGGCCCCGGCCACCAGGGAACCCATGTCCAGGGCAACCACCTGTTTGCCCCGCAAGGTCTCGGGGATATCGCCGTTGATGATACGCTGGGCCAATCCTTCAACGATGGCGGTCTTGCCGACGCCCGGTTCGCCGATCAGGACGGGATTATTCTTGGTCCGCCGGGAGAGAACCTGAATCACCCGCCGCACCTCGTCGTCCCGGCCGATCACCGGATCGAGCTTGCCCTGCCTGGCGACATCGGTAAGGTTACGGGCATATTTTTCCAGGGCCTGGTACTTGTCTTCCGGGTCCTGGTCGGTAACCCGTTGATTGCCTCGGATTTCAGCCAGAGCTTTTAAAAAGGCCTGCTGATCGACCCTTTGTCGCCGGCAGAGTTCGGCCACCGCGGTATCCTTCTCTTCCAACAGGGCCAGGAAGATATGCTCCAGACTGACGTACTCATCGTGCATGGAGGAAGCCACCCGGAACGACTTCTCCAATAGCCGGTGGGTTGCGGCTGCCAATGCTACCTGGCCGAAGCCGCCGCCGCTGACCCGGGGCAATCTCTCGATCAGTTTCTCGGTTTCGGCCAGCAAATCAGCCGGCGTCACCCCGATTTTCTGCAGGACCGGCACCACCACGCTATCCGGCTCGCTCAACAACACCTTGAGCAGGTGCTCGGGTTGGATTTCCTGGTGCCCCAGCTCATAGGCCAGCCCCTGGGCAGCCTGGAGAGCGGCCTGTGATTTATGGGTAAATTTATCCATTTGCATAATATTTCCTCATCGGCATGCGGTGATCGGCTTGTTGTTTCATTGTGAAACCCAAGCCTGGTAAGGGAAACCATCCCGGCACCAGGATTTTGGGTCAATCGAGAAGTTAAGTTTGTCTTTCCTTCCTGTCAAGCCAAGGACTTAGACGCAAAAGCCCCAACCACCAATATGAATATTTTATTGACAATTTTATACCACTCTGTGGTATTCTATGATACCTTTACTATGAAACATAGGCGAGACAGCACAGTAATCTGCCCGGCAGGCTTGGAGTAATAGTGGATAGCAACGAATTTCTAAAAGCGCGAAAAGTTCTGGATAAGACCCAGAAACAGCTTGCCGAACTGCTGGGCATCTCCATCAAGGCGGTGCATAGCTACGAACAGAGCTGGCGCAAGATTCCCTCGCATGTTGAACGTCAGATCTTCTTTCTCCTCTCCCGGACCAGGGCCAACGAAAAAAACATCAAACCCTGCTGGGTGGTGAAAAAATGCCCGCCCCAGCGCCGCAAACATTGTCCGGCCTGGGAATTTCAAGCCGGCAAACTCTGCTGGTTCATCAACGGCACGATCTGCGAGTGCAAGTCCCAGAAAAACTGGCAGGAAAAAATGAAGCTCTGTCGCTCCTGCGAGGTGCTGTCGGACTTGCTGTAGGCTTCACTTTCCGATAAAACATCTAAGGGTGGGTGTTCACCGCCCTGCCACCTCAACCAGCCAGGAGCTCAGCATGACTTCCGAAAAATCTTGGTCTTTCAACACCAGGGTCATCCACGAGGGTATGACCCCGAACGAATGGGAAGGGGCCACCCTGCCCCCGATCAGCCAGACTGCATCCCACCTGCATCAGACCGCGGAGAACCTGAGCCAGACCTTCGGCGGCAAGACTACCGACCACATCTACATGCGGCTCACCAACCCGACCAACCGGGTGCTGGAAAAGAAACTTGCCGGTCTCTCAAGCGGAGCCGGAGCGGTGGTGATGGCCTCCGGTATGGCCGCCATCACCAATGGTTGCATGGCCCTGTTGCGGGCCGGCGACGAGTTCGTCAGCGGCAATTCGCTGTTCATGTCGAGCTACGTACTGTTCGCCAATATCTTCAAGAAGTACAACATCACCGCCCGTCTGGTGGAGCCCACCGATCTCGGAGCTCTGGAAGCAGCCATAAATGAGCGGACCCGCTTTGTCTATCTGGAGACCATCGGCAACCCCAAGATGGATGTGCCGGATCTAACGGCGGCAGCAGAAATCGCCCACCGCCACGGCCTGCCGCTGCTGGTCGATAATACCCTGGCCAGCCCCTGGCTTTGCCGCCCCTTGGATCTGGGGGCCGACGTGGTCATCGAGTCGACCACCAAGTACCTGAGCGGCCATGGCGATGCCTGCGGCGGCGTAGTCATTGACTCCGGCCGCTTCAACTGGGCGTCCAGCGGCCGTTTCCCGGACCTGGCCCCCTTTATCCAGCGCAAGGGCCCGCTGGCTTATCTGGACAAAGTCTGGCGCGAACACCACATCAACTTCGGCACCACCCAGGCTCCTCTCCACTCCTATCTTACCATGCTGGGACTCGATACCCTGGCCCTGCGCATGGAACGGCATATGGCCAACGCAGCCGAGATTGCCGCCTGGTTGGTCGACCATCCCAAGGTCCGTTGGGTCAACTATGCCGGTCTGGCCGCCCATCCATCCCACACCAACGCCGCCCGCCAGTTCCAGGGCAAAGGCTTCGGCGGGGTTGTGGCCTTCGGCCTGGCCGATCAGGCGGAGTGCTTCCGTTTCATCAACAACCTGAAAATGGTCTATCACCTGGCCAACCTGGGCGATTGCAAGAGTCTGGTGATCCACCCCTACTCTTCGCAATACCTCTCCTTCCCCGAGGAAATCCGGCAACAACTGGCTATCACCCCGGACCTGATCCGGCTTTCGGTGGGCATCGAGGACGTGGCCGACATTCGGGCGGATCTGGAACAGGCCCTGGCCAGGCTTTGAAATCCCGGCCTTAATGAGCGAATATATCGAACACGACAGCCGGGGCGTCTCGGTTGGTCTCACCGAAAAGCTCTTCTATACCTTTGCCGAGCCTCCCGGTCAGCTGATCCTGGAAAGCGGCGCCCGCCTGGGCCCCGTCACCCTGGCCTACGAGATGGTCGGGCGGTTGAACGAAGCCCGCGACAACGTTATTCTGGTGACCCACGCCCTGACCGGCGACTCGCACCTGGCCGGCTACTATCACCGGGACGATCCCCGGCCGGGCTGGTGGGACATCATGATCGGCCCCGGCAAGGGAATTGACACCGACCACTACTGTGTGATTTGCGTCAATATTCTCGGCGGCTGCATGGGCTCCAGCGGTCCCTCCTCGCTTAACCCGGAAACCGGCCGCCCCTACGGCCTTACCTTCCCGCTGGTAACCATCGGCGACATGGTCAAGGCCCAGAAAGCGCTGCTTGACTACCTGGGGGTAACCAGCCTCCTGGCAGTAATCGGCGGTTCGGTAGGCGGCATGCAGGCCCTGGAATGGAGCGTCCGTTACCCCGGCCAAGTCCGGGCCTGCATCCCACTGGCCACCACCAGCCATCACTCGGCCCTGGCTATCGCCTTCAACGAGATCGGCCGCCAGGCGGTGATGAGCGACCCGAATTTCAATAAGGGTGATTACTACGACGGCCCACGGCCCGACCTGGGATTGGCTCTGGCCCGGATGATCGGCCACGTCACCTACCTATCCGACGAGGCCCTGCGTCAGAAATTCGGCCGCCGTCTCCAGGATCGCCAGAATTTCTCCTTTAACTTCGACGCCGATTTCCAGGTGGAGAGCTATCTGCGCTACCAGGGCTCCAAGTTCGTCCAGCGCTTCGACGCCAATTCCTACCTATATATAACCAAGGCGGCCGACTATTACGATTTGCGCCAGCAGCACGGCAACGGCTCGGCGGTGGAGGCCTTCGCCAAGACCCGGGCCAAGTTCCTGGTGGTCTCCTTCACCTCGGACTGGCTCTATCCCACCTACCAGTCCCGCGCCCTGGTCAAGGCCCTGAAGAAGAACGGCCTGGACGTCAGCTTCGTCGAAATCGAGGCTGATTGCGGCCATGACGCCTTCCTGTTGCCCAATCCCCGCTTGGGCAACCTGATCGGCCGCTTCCTGGCCCGCGTTGCCGAGGAAGGTTGACGGATGCGCTACGACCTGGAGATCATCGCCTCCTGGGTTGCCCCGAATAGCCGGGTTCTTGACCTGGGCTGCGGCACCGGCGAACTGCTGTATCATCTGAAGCGGGAAAAGGGGGTGCGCGGCTCAGGTATCGAGTCGGCGGAGGAACAGGTGGCGGCCTGCATCGAGAAGGGCCTCCAGGTACTACAGGGCGACATCAACGAGGAGATCCTCGATTACCCCGACCTGGCCTTCGATTACGTAATCCTGAGTCAGACCCTGCAGCAGGTCTACAAACCGCAGGAGCTGATCCGGGAACTCCTGCGGGTGGGAAAAGAGGTGATAGTCTCCTTCCCCAACTTCAGCCACTGGTCGATCCGGATGCAATTACTGATCAGGGGTTACGCCCCCAAGAACCGGCAGTTGCCGTACGACTGGTACGACACCCCCAATATCCGGGTCATCACTCTGAAGGATTTCCGCCGTTTTGCCAGAAAATTCCATTGCCGTATCGACCGGGAGGCGGCAATTAAGTCCCCCAAGGGCAGCAGGGCCGGGCGCTTACTCAAGTGGCTCCCCAACCTGCGGGCCACTTACGGAATCTTCATGATCAGCCGGAGATAAGGAGATTTGGCGGGTGTACCCCGTCCTCCTCAAGTACACGTATGATATGATCGCCACGGCTTGACTTATTCGGCCGGCCGCAGCATCAGTATCTAATGAGAACAGAAGAGAACGATAAATATCGACCATATCCGACCGAGGTTAGCGATGTTCGCCAAAGAAATAGAAAATAAGCAGTGCCTGGACGAAGCGGAAAACTCCGGCCAGTATTACCGTGAAATCCCGCCGGTGGTGAAAAAGCTGGCTGCCAGCTGCAAGGAATACGGCTGTTTCGACCACCTGGGCGCGATTCCCATTCCCACCTATGAGAAAGTGGTGGCGATTATTAAACAGGCCCGGCGCATCCTTTTTCCCGGCTACTTTTCACCGACCGCCATCAACCCGGCTAATCTGGAGTACTGCCTGGGCCAGGAGACCACGGAACTGTTCGAGAACCTGGCCGGTCAGATCACCCTGGCCATCCAGCACGAATGCTTCCAGGCCCGGCAATCCTGTACCCGCTGCAAGAGCCAGGGTTACCAGAAGGCGGTAAAATTTATCGAGACCCTGCCGGCCATCAGCCGGATGCTGGCAACCGACATCCAGGCCGCTCTGGACGGCGACCCGGCCGCCAAGGGTCCGGACGAGGTAATCTTCAGTTATCCGGGTCTGCTGGCCATCAGTATCTACCGGATGGCCCACGAACTGCATCAGCTGGCGGTACCGGTCCTGCCCAGGATCATGACCGAGTACGCCCACAGCCGAACCGGGATCGACATCCACCCGGGTGCCGACATCGGCAAGAGTTTCTTCATCGATCACGGCACCGGTGTGGTCATCGGCGAAACCACCATCATCGGCGACCGGGTCCGGATCTACCAGGGCGTTACCCTGGGAGCGCTTTCGCTGCCCCGTGACGCCGGTGAGCGCTACCGCAACGTCAAGCGCCACCCGACCATCGAGGACGATGTGATTGTCTACGCCAATTCCACCATCCTGGGCGGTGACACGGTGATCGGAAGCGGCAGTGTTATCGGCGGCAACATCTGGATCACTGAAAGCGTGCCACCCGAAACCAAGGTCATTCTGAAACGCCCTGAACTGGTCTATCACGGCAACGGCAAACCTAAGGTCAAGTCTGGTGAAAAGCGGGAAGGCAAGGCCCTGCAGTCGCGGCCGGCCACCAAGAAAACCAGACCGGCCAAGACCGTCTAAGGCATAAAGCTGAGTTGAGCAGCTAGCCTGCTCAAACGAAATTTATGCCACTTTAAAGGTATAAGGAGAAAAACATGAGCTCGATTTATTCCGACATATCCCGAACCATCGGCAACACCCCTCTGATCCGTTTGAACCGGGTCACGGCCGGCACCGCGGAGATTTTCGCCAAGCTTGAGTCGGCCAACCCTCTCTTTTCAGTTAAGGACCGAATCGGTCGGGCCATGCTCGACGCGGCCGAGGCCGACGGCCGGCTCAAAGCGAACACCGTGGTGATCGAGCCGACCAGCGGCAACACCGGCATCGCTCTGGCCTTCATCTGTGCCGCCCGCAAGTACCGGTTGATTCTGACCATGCCGGATACCATGAGCATCGAGCGGCGCAAGCTCCTCAAGCACCTGGGTGCCGAACTGGTACTAACCCCTGGTTCCGAAGGCATGAAGGGCGCGATCAACAAGGCCCGGGAACTGCAGAGCGCCACACCCGATTCCTTTATGCCGAATCAATTCGAAAACCCCGCCAACCCGGAGATTCACCGGAAGACCACGGCCGAGGAAATCTGGCGCGATACCGACGGTCAGGTCGATATTCTGGTGGCCGGAGTTGGTACCGGCGGCACCATTACCGGGGTAGCCGAGGTTATCAAGGAACGGCGCCCGGACTTCAAAGCGGTGGCGGTTGAACCAGACGCCTCGCCGGTACTCTCCGGCGGTAAACCAGGCCCCCACAAGATCCAGGGCATCGGAGCCGGCTTCGTGCCGAAGGTCTTGAATACCGGGATCATCGACGAGATCATCCGGGTTACCAACGACGACGCTTTGCTTACCGCCCGGCTGTTGGCGCGGGAAGAGGGAATTCTCTGCGGCATCTCATCCGGTGCCGCGGTCTGGGCAGCCTTGCAGGTGGCGGGCCGTCCCCAGAACAGCGGTAAGAAGATCGTCGTGATCTTGCCCGATACCGGCGAAAGATACTTGAGCACCGATCTGCTGGCGTGACCCCCCCAACCGGGGAGTGGAATGTAAAATTCCGCCTTCTCTATATTAAGTGGTTAAAACCATGCCCCGTTTGATTTCCATCAATATCAGCCTCACCACCGGCACCGGTAAGAAACCGGTGGAGGAGGCCAGGCTGGTAGTTGACCACGGACTTCAGGGAGATGCCCATGCCCGCGACTGGCATCGGCAAGTCAGTCTCTTGGCGGTTGAGTCGATTCGGGAGATGGCGGTGCGCCACCCCGGCCAAGGGCTCGGGCCTGGCTCCTTCGCCGAAAACCTCACCACCGAAGGGCTGGACCTGCCTGTACTACCGATCGGCACCAGGCTCAAGATCGGAGCGGCGGAACTGGAAATCACTCAGATCGGCAAAAAATGCCATGCCAAATGCCAAATCCATGAACAGGCCGGGGAGTGCATCATGCCCAATCAGGGCATCTTCGCCAGGGTTCTGGTTGGCGGCACCATTCGAGCCGGAAATGAAATAATCGTCATCTGATCCAACCGCAGTCCTGCTAAGATCATAAAACTTGCCCAGCCCTCCTTAATCACGATAGCCGGGATTACCTCCGATTGCCGGATCAACCAATGATCACCCCGACCCTACTCCCTTAAGCGCTTAAGCCGCTTCCCAAAGCTTTCACTCCAGATCAGCCAAAAAATCGGCTACCCACCTTTTTTCACTCTCTTTCTAAAGTTACTTTGCTGAATGGTTATCCATACACTGCCGGTATCTTATTGTAATAATTAAACAATTATATCTGGTTCGCCATCCAAGCAGTCTTTCTTTGTATGAGATTCCATGCACTATCCGGTCAATCCGTAGCGATCCTTTCCCCGGGCAATTAATGATTTTCCGCTCTTATAACAAACAGTTATCAATAGGATTTCTCCTATTGGCATTAACCTTGCTTAACCATAGGAAGATTACTTGCCAGGGGGTCTGGATTGGGGGCCGATTGAGAAATGAAAGACATTAACGCCACTCTGCCATGAACAGTTCTGCTGAGGAACCGATTGTTTCGGACTCTTAGGAGATTTAGGTCAGAATGATATTTATAACCTCCCGGAATCTATAATTTTCACCGCCCGAATAACCACCTGAAATCTAAATTGTTGATGGAAGATATGCGAAAAAATAGACATGTACCACTCTTCACTTTTCGAGAACGATTACTAAAGTTGTTGGGCGCTTGCCATCCTCTGCGGGGGAGCGTCATCATTCAAGATCGCCATGACTAAATGGCGGCAACAAGGAGGTATTTTGTGAGTCATAAAAAATTAATTAAATGTCTGTGCGGATTGACAGCCGTCCTTTTGTTTACCGCCTGCAGCGGCGGGGGCAGCGATGGCGGGGTGGCTTCAACCTCAACCTCAACTACCACAAATACCAGCGGTGTGAAACAGGGCGTAGCCGTTGACCCTTACATTGTCGGGGCGGTTTTCCAGGAAGTTGCGGCTGACGGTACAACAGTCCTGCAGCGGCAATCTAGCGCATCCGACGACAAAGGGGTTTTCACCTTTCCTCAGCCCCTGACAGTCGGTTCCACGGTGGAGATGAAAATCTCCAACAAGGGTTTGCATGGCGGTGCCCCATTCCAGGGGATGTTGAGTCGCCACATTGAAGACAACGATGCCATCTCGGTGGCGGTTACTCCGTTGACAACCATGCTGGCCAAGGGAGTTACCGCGGAAGATGCGTTGTTGGCCTTGAACAATGCCGGCTTCACCGGGCTGACAACCAATGATCTTTACGGCAATCCGATGAGTGGGCTGCAGAACCGGACCAGCGGGGTTACCGATCAGGAACTGGAACTTCTCCAGGCCGCCATGGCAGTTGAAGCCTTCATGGAGGCTACTAATAACTTCCAGCCTAGCCTTACCGACCTGACCGATTTATCCGATGCCCAAATTCTTAACGATATGGCCATCGCCGTCAGAACCGAGCTGAACAGCTCGGAATTCACCCGGGTCCGTTCGGCCCTGGCCAACGATCCGCAGGTAACCGGCCAGGTATCCCTCGACGATCTGATCCTGGCGGTAGTAAAGCAGCAGCAAACCCTGGTCGCTCAAGTAAGACAACATATGGCGAGCACCGGCAGCTATGATCCCAACATGGTCGATCAGGCCGTCCAGAACGATCTGATTCAGGCTGCCGCCATGGTTAAAGAGCAATTCCTGTCCCGTGTACCCCAAAGTACCTCGGCCGATGGCGCAACCCTTTATGCCGACAACTGCGCCGGCTGCCACAACTCTCTCGCCAACTCAACCAAACAAAATCGCAGTGCCACCCAGATCCAGACGGCCATCAACAATAATACCGGCGGCATGAGCTCTCTCAGCACCCTCACTACTGCGGAAGTCCAGGCCATTGCCGATGCTCTGGTGACTGACATCACCCCTCCTCCGCCTGCACCGGCCGATGGCCCCTCCCTTTATGCCGACAACTGTGCCGGTTGCCATGGCGCCTTAGCCACCACCAGCAAGTCGGGCCGTACCGTGGCCGACATCCAGGCGGCAATCGACAACAATATCGGCGGCATGGGCTCCCTTAATTCCCTGACCAGCGCCGAGGTCCAGGCTATCGCCAATGCCCTGCCGTCACCACCGCCGCCCGATCCGAGCACCCCGCCGGACGGAGTAGCCCTCTATAACAGTGAATGCGCCGGTTGCCACGGCCCATTGGCCACCACGGGCAAATCTGGCCGTACCGCCGCCCAGATCCAGGCGGCCATCAACAATAATACCGGTGGCATGGGCAGATTGAGCACCCTGAACAGCGCCGAGATCCAGGCCATCGCAAATGCCCTGCCGGCCCCGCCACCGCCGCCCGCCACGCCGGACGGTCCGACCCTTTATGCCGATAACTGCGCCGGTTGCCACGGCTCTCTGGCCAACTCCAGCAAAGCCGGGCGCACCGCCGCCCAGATCCAGGCGGCCATCAACAACAATACCGGCGGCATGGGCTACTTAAGCACCCTGAACAGCGCCGAGGTTCAGGCCATCGCCGCTGCCTTGCCGGCCCCGCCGCCGCCGCCCGTCACGCCGGACGGACCGGCTCTCTATGCCGGTAACTGCGCCGGTTGCCACGGCTCTCTGGCCAACTCCAGCAAAGCCGGCCGTACCGCCGCCCAGATCCAGGCGGCCATCAACAACAATACCGGCGGCATGGGCTACTTAAGCACCCTGACCAGCGCCGAGGTTCAGGCCATCGCCGCTGCCTTGCCGGCCCCGCCGCCGCCGCCCGCCACGCCGGACGGACCGGCTCTCTACGCCGGTAACTGCGCCGGTTGCCACGGCTCCCTGGCCAACTCCAGCAAAGCCGGCCGTACCGCCGCCCAGATCCAGGCGGCCATCAACAACAATACCGGCGGCATGGGCTACTTAAGCACCCTGACCAGCGCCGAGGTCCAAGCCATCGCGGCTGCCTTGCCGGCCGGCACCCCCGGACCCGATTACGGCGACTGCACTGCTTGCCATGGCCAACCTCCGGCCGGCAACAGTTACCCGAACGTGGCCGGCGCCCACGCCTTCCACAACTCCCTGGCCTCGGTTAACAACAACTGCGCCACCTGCCATATCGGCGCCGCCCATAATGGCACGGTTGATCTGGAAATTACCGCTACCTTTGACGCCAAGAGCGGCGCGGCGACAGCCAACAGCAACAATACCTGTTCCAGCGTCAGCTGCCATGGCGGCCAGACCACACCGAACTGGCAGACCGGCACTATTGCGGTCGACACCCAGTGCACTTCCTGCCATAGTTCCGGCACCAATCAGTACAACGGTTACTATACCGGTCAGCACAGCCGTCACATTAACAAGGGTTACAGCTGCACGGTCTGTCACAACACCACCAAGCTGGCTACCGGCCATTTCAACAATCTGGCCACCAGCAGCTTTGAAACCGACCCGGCCGCAACCATCGGCGGCGGCTCTACCAGGGTCAACAGCTATACGCCATCCTCCAGCAAGCCGACTTCGGGTTCCTGCATGCCCAGTTGCCACGGCTCGGAGAACTGGTAACCCTTAACCTTAACCACCAAAAAAGAATGGGGCGCCATCTGGCGCCCCATTCTTTTTTAACCACAGAATCCGACCTGTCGGATTAACCCAACCTTACTTTTCACCACCGTCTTTGTTTCCCGCATCCTGGCGGCCGTAAACATCCTCAAAGCGGACGATATCATCCTCTCCCAGATAGCTGCCGGTCTGGATCTCGATCAACTCCAGTTCGATCACCCCCGGGTTTTCCAGACGATGGTTCGCGCCGACCGGGATGTAGGTAGACTGATTTTCGCTGAGCATCACGGTATCCTTGCCGACGGTGACCCTGGCCGTGCCCCGCACCACCACCCAGTGCTCGGCCCGGTGATGGTGCATCTGCAGGGAGAGCCGGCCGCCGGGTTTGACCACGATATGTTTGACCTGGTAGCGTCCGGCCATAGCCAGCCCTTCATAAGAACCCCAGGGTCGGAAGATCCTCCGGTGCATCAAGGCTTCGTCCCTTTTCTCGCGCCGCAGCTTCTCGACGATCTCCTTGACCTCCTGACTGCGGGAACGTGGTGCAATCAGTACCGCGTCGGCCGTTTCAATCACAATCTGGTCTTCCAGGCCGATGGCGGCCACCAGCCGGCTTTCGGCCCGCAAGTAGGAGTTTTTCACTCCAAGAGCCATAACATCGCCCATAATGACGTTGCCGGCCTCATCTGCCGTGCTCACCTCCTGCAGGGAACTCCAGGAACCCAGGTCGCTCCAACCACAATCCAGCGGCACCACCTGGGCGGCATCGGTCTTTTCCATCACCGCGTAATCGAGAGAATCGGACGGACATTTACGGAATGACGCCTCGGCCAGTCGGATGAAATCGAGATCGACCCGCCGTTTATCGAAGGCCTCGCGGCAAGAGGACAGAATCAGCGGGGCATGCTTCTCCAATTCCTCGACCAGACGCGAGGCCCTGAACATAAACATGCCGCTGTTCCAAAGATAATTTCTCGAGTCGACATACTCTCGAGCCTTATCGGTCGTAGGTTTCTCAACGAAACGTTCGACCTTGAAACCGCCGCCGTCCAGAATCTCGCCCTTTCTGATATAACCGTATCCGGTTTCCGGCCGATCCGGGACGATGCCGAAGGTGACCAGGGCGCCGGCCGCGGCCAGCCGCTCGCCGATCCGAACCGCCACCCGGAAGGCTTCCTCGTCGCGGATCAGATGGTCGGCCGGCAAGAGCAGCAGGATCGGGTCATCTCCTGTTGCCGCCAAACCTTGTAAAGCAGCCACCGCCGCCGCCGGGGCGGTGTTTCGGCCTATCGGTTCGAGAATGATGGCCCCCGGCACCACCTCGAGTTCAGCCAATTGTTCCCGTACCAGAAAACGGTGCTCGTCCTGACAGATCACCACCGGAGAGGTGATGTTGTCGATCCCCAGCACCCGGGCCACGGTGGCCTGCAGCATAGTACGCGACTCAACCAGGGCCAGTAACTGCTTGGGGTAGAGTTCCCGTGACAATGGCCAGAGCCGGGTGCCGGAGCCGCCGGCCATGATTACCGGTATCATAAGCATATCTCCTGATGTTTGACGTATTGCGGCGTTCAGAGCGTAACACCGCAACGTTTAACTTTAGACTTTCCCTTCAGGCCAAAACTACATTATCACGCCCCTCCCGCACTCCGGCGGTGGCGTTGCGGCTGTCGATCACCAACCTGGCCTGCTCGACGATCAGCCGGTAATCATAGCTGCTGTGATCGGTGACGATCACCACTGCATCAAATCCCGCCAGGATTTCCGAGGTCAACTCCACCGAAGCCTGATTGAAATCGAATTTTCTGGTCGGCCGCAACCGGGGAATCAAGGGATCGTTATAGACAACCTCCGCCCCCAACTCCAGAAATTTTTTCATGATCACGTAGCCGGGCGATTCCCGGTCATCGTCGATATCTTTTTTATAGGCGATACCCAGCAACATAATCCGACTCCCGGGGATCCGCCGTCCCCTTGCCGCCAAAGCCTCGGCCGTCCGATCGATGACGTAATCCGGCATGGCGTGATTGACCTCGCCGGCCAACTGGATGAAACGGGTTTCCACCCCGAACTCCCTGGCCTTCCACGAGAGGTAGAAGGGATCAATGGGGATGCAGTGCCCACCCAGTCCCGGGCCGGGGAAAAAGGGACTGAAGCCGAAAGGCTTGGTGGCGGCGGCGTTGATCACCTCAAAGAGGTCGATCCCCATCCGGTGGGCCAGGATCTTCATTTCGTTAACCAGGGCGATGTTCACCGAGCGATAGGTATTTTCCAGCAGTTTGGTAAGTTCCGCGGCCCGGGTCGAGGAGACCGGCACGGTAGTGGTGATGCAGTCGTAAAGGGCCTTGGCCACCGCCAGACAGGCCGGGGTTACCCCGCCCACCACCTTGGGGATGTTGCCGGCGTCGAATTGCTTATTGCCGGGATCTTCCCGTTCCGGTGAAAAGGCCAGGAAGATATCTTGACCTACCCTAAGCCCCCCCGCCTCCAGGCGAGGTTGCAGCATCTCCTCGGTGGTGCCTGGATAGGTAGTCGATTCCAGGACCACCATCTGACCTGGCCGGATGATCCGGGCGATCATCTCGGTGGTATTGAGGAGATAGGTGAGATCCGGTTCGAATTCATCATTCAGCGGGGTGGGCACGCAGATGATCAGGCAGTCGGCCTCGACCAGTCGCGACTCGTCGCTGGTGGGCAGCAACCGCTTCCGATCGATCAGATCGTGCAGCGGGGCAGCCGGAATATGTTTGATGTAGGAACAGCCTCGGGCCAGACAATCGACCTTGACCTGATCGATATCGAAGCCAATCACCTGAAAGCCCTGGCGGCCGAAATGGATGGCCAGCGGTAAGCCGACGTAGCCCAAGCCGATAATCCCCACCACCGCCGCCCGGTTTCGAATGCGCTCCCGTAGCGAACCGGCCGGGCCGGTCAATTCCGTCTCCCCCATATGACGCCTCTTATCCATAACTATTTGTTAAGCGGGTGCAACCCACCCGTGGATCATTTTGCCGGCATTATACTGTACCCGAACCGGCTTGGCATGGTGATATCGGCTCCGGCACCAGCCACCCAGCGCCGGTCTGGACCGGCAACTATCGGTTTTTACTAACAAATTATTGACAAATCCAGGCTGATAATTTATGAAAGACGCTCTCTGGGTAAAATTGGCGTGGTCTTTAAGGCCAATGTCATTATACTGGCTCAAACCGCAGCTCCTCTCCGGGTTGCCGTTATCCACCCTATCCTAAACGGGACGATCAGATGTCCGTCGAGCCGCTCACCGAAAAGCAGACCATCAGGAGGATCCTGGCTTCCGTCAGACCCTACCGGTCGATGCTCATCCTATCGATGGTCAGCATGGCCCTGGTCGCGGCCTTGAGCGCCACTCAGGCCTGGATGGTCAAGCCGCTGCTGGACAAGATCTTTTTCGAGCAGGACAAGGATACCCTGAATTTGCTGCCCCTGGCTCTGGTCCTGATCTTTCTGGCCAAGGGCTTCTTCTACTATATATACACGGTGAGTCTGGAGAAGGTCGGCCAGGGGGTGATCCGCGACCTGCGCGAACGGGTCTTTTCCCACCTGCACGCACTGCCCATCGCCTTCTTCCACCAAACCCCGACCGGAGAGCTGATCTCCCGGGTGATCTCCGACGTGACCCTGATCCAGACCGCCGTGGCCCAAACCCTGGTCGGCATCGTCAAGGACTTGCTCCAGGCCCTCTCCCTGATCGGCGTAATCTTCTACATGAACTGGCAACTGGCCTCCATGTCGATGATCTTCCTGCCGCTGGCGGTCATTCCCATCGTCATTTTCGGCCGGCTCCACCGTTTGTACAGCAACCAATCCCAGCAGACCATGGCGGCGATCTCCAACATCCTCCACGAGACCATCGCCGGCAACCGCATCGTCAAGGCCTTCTGCATGGAAAATTACGAGGCCGGCCGCTTCAGCCGATCAGTGCGAAGGCTCTTCAACATTTACGTCAACGACGCCAAGGTCCGCAATTTTTCCCACGCCATGATGGAGCTGCTTGGCGGCATCTTCGTCGCCTTCGTCATCTGGTACGGCGGCTATCAGGTCCTTAAAGGCAACTCCACACCGGGCACCTTCTTCGCCTTCCTCACCGCCCTGGTCATGATCTATGAACCGATCAAGAGCCTGAGCCGGGTGAACAGCACGATCCAGCAGGGTATCGCGGCGGCAATCCGGGTCTTCAAAATCCTCGATACGCCGGTGGAGATCAAAGACCGGCCGGGGGCAGACACCCTGGCACCGCTCAGGCAGACCATCGAATTCCGCGGGGTTTCCTTCTCCTATGACGGCCGCGGCAAGGTTCTGGACAACATCAATCTCACGGTCCGCCGGGGCGAGTGCCTGGCCCTGGTCGGGACCAGCGGCGCCGGTAAAACCACCCTGGTCAACCTGGTACCGCGCTTCTTCGAGGTCGGTGAGGGACAGATTCTCCTGGACGGCCAAGATATCCGCGAGGTCACCCTGGCCTCGCTGCGGGGCCAGATCGCCATGGTTACCCAGCAGACCATCCTTTTCAACGACACGGTACGCAACAACATCGCCTACGGCGAGCCCGACCGGCCGGAGGGTGATATCATCGAGGCGGCCCGCGCCGCCCATGCCCTGGATTTTATCCGCCAGTTGCCTGAAGGGCTGGACACCATCATCGGTGAGTCCGGAGCGAAGCTCTCCGGCGGCCAGCAGCAGCGCATTTCCATCGCCCGGGCCCTGTTGAAGAATTCCCCGATCCTGATTCTGGACGAGGCCACCTCATCCCTCGACACCGAATCGGAACGGGAGGTCCAGAAGGCCTTGGATAATCTGATGAAAAACCGCACCACTCTGGTCATCGCCCACCGGCTCTCGACCATCCGCAACGCCGACCGGATCCTGGTTATGCAGAATGGCAGGATCGTTGAAGAAGGCAATCACGAAGAGCTTCTGGCCCGCCAGGGGTTATACCAGACGCTTCACCACCTGCAGCATTAATCCAGGACGACATGACTGCCAGCGGCGTAACACTATCTGAAGGCCCATTTGCCGGCGAATGTGAGGAGGTCTCCTGCCCAATTTGCCCCACCCCGCCAAAACCCGTCCTGATCTATCGACGCAACAACGGGGTTGGCATCTGGCAATGCCCCGAATGCCAAATCATGTATGCGTCACCACGCTTCACCGAAAACGCGCTCATGCGAATATACGAAACCCCGGACTTCTTCCCGGCCGACGAACTTGAAAAATTCAAGAACTGGGACTACGAGAGCTGGCGAGATTCCGGAGATGAAACTCAGGTTGTCTCCCGGCTGAAACGCCAGAAGGTGCTCACCTACCTGGCCACCGGCAAACGCTTTCTTGATGTTGGTTGCGGAATTGGTCTATTTGTAGCCGAGGCGCAAAATCATGGTTTACGAGTGGATGGTCTGGAACCAAGCCGGATGCTCACCCGGATCGCCCGAGAATATCTCGGACTGCAACTCCACAACACCATGCTGGAGGATTTCCATCCCGGATACTTATTCTCCGGCATCGGTCTTTGGGACGTCCTGGAGCATGTCTACGATCCGCTACGAATACTCAGGCATTGCGCGGAACTGAGTGAGGACGGAGCCTATCTTTTTCTCTCGGTACCTAATTTTGCCGGTCTGGCTGATCGTCTCCAAACCTTTCTGCATCGCTGCCGATTTAGAAACAAGAACTTCAAGCACTTCGGTTTTCCCTGGCATATCTACTCATACAACCGCCATGCCCTCACCATGCTGTTAAGGAGTGCCGGCTACACTCCCTTGGAATTCGTGAGCCACTCCCATCACCTTCGCTACGGCGCGGACACTCCCCTTACCACCTATCTTGAACCGTTAGTCAGCCGATTATGCCTGGCCTCGAATATTTCCTGCGTGGCCCGAAAATGCTGACCAATAAATACCTGCGCAACTTAACCACCAGCATCCCCAAAAAAATCCGCCCCGGCAACGCGGCCAGCCATGTGGTATTACTGCTGGCCTTCTTCCTGCCGCTTTCCACCTCCGCCCTGAGTGTCTTCGGTCTTCTGTTGATCCTGCTCTGGGCGGCAGAGGGAAATTTCTCCGGGAAATACCGGGAAATTATCACGAATCCGGTGGCGCTGGCCATCATCATCTACCTCATGCTTTACCCCCTGTCCCTGCTCTGGACCGATAACCTCGGCAACGGCCTGGAAATCTTGCGGGCGCAATGGAAGTACCTGCTTCTGCCGGTCCTGCTGACCACGGTGCGACGCGAACAGGCCCACCATTATCTGACAGCCTTCCTGTCCGCCATGAGCATTTCGGCCCTGGCCTCCTTTCTGCTTTGGTTCGGCCTGTTTCATGCCAGCCACGGTTCCCCGGCCGACCCCACACCCTTTCTGGACCGGATAGATTTCACCCCTTTTCTGGCTTTTTCCGCCTACCTGCTGGCCGAGGCCGCGACCCATCACCTCCGTGGCCGGGCCCGGCTGGCGGCAACTCTTCTGGCGATAGTCCTGAGCTTTGATGTCTTCATTACCCAGGGCCGAACCGGACAGGTTGCCTTCCTGGTTATGTTGAGTGTCTGGCTATTTCAATTGTTCCCAGGTCGGGCACTTCGGGCCGGGATTATTTCGGGACTCTGCCTGTTGCTGATAACCGTGGGCGCCTATAGTTTCAGCGCTAATTTCAAAACCAGAGTCAATCAGACCATCGCCAATGTCCATGAATTCGACCGGAAACCGGATACCTCCCTGGGCCAGAGGCTGATCTTCCTGCGCAACTCCTGGGAACTGGCCATGACTCATCCCTGGCTGGGAACATCCCCCGGAGATTTCGCCGCCGAGTATCGGCAGATCAACCAGCGAGAATCCCCGGCCTTTCCCGACACTGACAATCCCCACAACCAGTACCTGCTGGCCCTGACCAACTTCGGCCTGCTGGGGTTATTGCTATTTGCCGGGATCTTCTGGCGAATGGTCCGATTCAGGCCAGCCGAACCTGACGGACTGACCCGTCTGCGGATCGGTTTTGCAATCTTCTATCTAACCATCATGGCCGGCGGCTCCTACCTCAGCCATTTTCATGCCGGGTTCCTCTTCATCCTGGGCACCGCTCTGCTCTTCAATAATTACCCGGCGCAACTCTCCGGCATCCCGAGCCCGGAGCCGGATGCCTCCGGGGCTTTACCCGCCTGAGCTGGAGAGAGATCAGGGATTTCCCGGCTGCTGCCGCTCACCCGGGATTCAGGCCGGACCGGCCCTGGCTGAATCCACTGACAATCGGAAGCTGATTTGACGGCGAGACAATCATTTCGCGGTGGACGGCAGCTGGCACCCCTGGGGATAACGGTCGACTCCAGCCTCGGCCCTGATCAGGCCGGCAGCCAGGTGCTCATGGAGCCGGCGCAGATTTTCCGCCTCCCCCCGCCGATCCTGGGAGCGGTGCCAGAGATGCAGGATCGGCACCGCGAACCGCCCTTCTTTACGATAAATTCCGGCGTTAATCAAACGGCCGACGAATTCGGCGTCCTCATGGCCCCAGCCGACGAATGATTCGTTGAAACCATTGACCTGATAGAAATCATGTCGCCAGACCGCAAGATTGCAGGTCATGGCTCCCTGCCAACGGCGGGGCCGCATGCAACGCCAGAAGTTGCCGGGCAGTGTGATCAGGGGCAGGAGGCGGTTGATCCCGCCCTTGAGGCGAACCCGCAGGAAATCAGGCCCGGACCAGCGGCTCGGATCGGTCCGCCCGGCCAGAATCTCACCGGTCATGGCCTCGGTGAACAGGATTCGGTTACCGGCCACAAACCGGCCCGGTTCGGCAAGATGCCGATGCACGGCGATAAAGTCGGGACGCACCAGACAATCGCCATCGAGAAACAACAGGTATTCACCGCAACTGGCAGCCACCGCCCGGTTGCGGCAGGCCGCCGCCCGAAAGCCCAGGTCCTCCTGCCAGACGTGCCGCAGAGGCACGGGAAAGCCGGCAGTCAGGTCGGCCACCAGCTCGGCGGTATCGGCGGTCGAACCGTCATCGGCCACCACCACCTCGAAATCCCGGTCACTCTGGCGAGACAGGGCCGCCAAGACTAGCGCCAGAGCCCGGGGCCAGTTGTAGGTGGAAATGACAACCGAAATCAATCCCGGCCGGCCGCTCATGGCTCGGTTCGGGCAACCTGCCGCCCCGCCTCGCCAAGTTCCAGCAACTTAAGGTATTTGTAATAGGCCCCTTCCGCGTTGGAAATGGCCAGCATCAGCCCCTGCCGCCCGTCCAGAAAACCGGCCTTGAGCAGGTAGGTTGAGAAGAACGTCCAGATCCCGTGCAATAGCGCTTGGCCCAGTCCGCCCTTTTGTCCGGCCTGGAATTTTTGCCCTGCCCCCAGGGTGGAATAACGATTGATCACGTCCAGGACCTGTTCCAGATTGCGGAAGGAGTAATGTATCAGATCGTGCTTGAGCCGCCCAACCGGCCCGTTGACCAGGATCCGTTCATGGACCAGATCGTCGGAAAAACGTCCGGCCTCCCGTTTAAACAAGCGCAGTACATAATCAGGCCGCCAGCCGGAATGGCGGATGAAGCGGCCGCAGTACCAGGAAAGCCGTGGCAACTCGTAGAACTCGGCAGCCGGCGACCCAAGCACAGTCTGGATCTCGGCCCGCAGATCCGTCGTGACCCTTTCGTCGGCGTCGACGGAAAAGACCCAGTCGCCGGTGGCGTAGGCCAGGGCTCGGTTCTTCTGAGGCCCGAACCCGGGCCAGTCTCCATGTTCGTAGATCCGGACCTTTAACTCCCGACAGATCTCGGCGGTACGATCCGTGCTGCCCCCATCGACCACCACGATCTCATCGACCCAGGTCAGCGACTCCAGGCACTCCCGGATGTTGGCCTCTTCGTTCTTGGTGATGATAATGGCTGAAATCGTGGTCATTTATCTGCCTTTGTCCGGTTCAAACGTTCCCAAGTCCGGCCGATACCGGCAACCAGGTCGATCTCCGGCTCCCAACCGAAATCCTGCCGGGCCCGGTCGATGTCAAGAACCACGCACGGCACATCGAATTTCCGCCCGGCCCGCCAGCACACCGGCAACGGGCGGCCGACCACCTGCTCAATATACTCCAGCACCTCCCGGACCGAATGCCCCCGGCCGCTGCCGCAGTTGTAAATCCCCACCCGGTCGCTATCGGCGACGGCGGCACACAAGCGGGCAAGATCCTCGACATGGAGATAATCCCGGACCAGGCTGCCGTCCCCCCAGATCTCCAACTCCTCCCCCTTAAGGATCTTATGCAGAAAGGTCCCTATAATTCCCTGGACCCCGAAGTGTCCCTGCCGTTCACCATAGGGATTGGAGGGGCGCAGAACGACATAGTCCAGGCCATGCAGTTCATGGAACATATGCAGGTAATTTTCCACCGCCACTTTGACGATGCCATAGGAGCAGATGGGACGGAGTGGATGTTTCTCCGGAATCGGTACCGTTTCGGGAACGCCGTAGACCGTTCCGCCGGAGGAGAGATAAACCAACCTCTTAATCCCGCTCTCACGCACGGCTTGCAGGAGTCGCACAGTACCGCAAAGATTCGACTCGATATCGAAAATCGGATCGCGGTTGGAGGTGCTGGGCACCGTGGTGCTGATCAGATGGAAGACCACATCGACCCCGGTCAAAGCCTCGACCAGGGCCGGGATATTAGCAAAATCGGCCAACCGGTAATCGACTTCGGGCAGGGGTTGGCGGAACTTTTCCGCTGAGCGGGCGAAAACCCTTACCTGGTGACCTGCCGTCAGTAGACGATCCACCACATGGGAGCCGATAAAGCCGGTACCGCCCAGAACCAGAGCCTTCATGCCTTTTCTCCCGCCCGCTGATTATTTGACCGCATCTTGCCTCCGTGACGTTGACAAAGGTCCGGGCTTGGATAATGATGGATCGATCTAATATACCCCGCCGCCGCGGCCGACCGCAGCTCTGGTTCGTCAGATGAGCCAAACCGCAGGCCTTCGGATAAACCTACAAAATTCAGGCGCTTGACCATGTCGGAAGATAACAACCCCACCACCCGCAAGAAACTAAAAATTGCCGTCCTGGTCAGAAATTTCGTGACCACCGGCGGCGCCGAGCGCTACGCTTACCAGATCAGCCGTCGGCTGGCCACCGAACACGAGGTCCACATCTTCTGCCAGACTTGGGACCAGGCCCTGGCCGCGGGTCTGACCATCCATAAACTGCCGGGCCCCGTCAAACCCTCATTTTTGAACCAGCTCCTCTTTTCGTGGAGTTGCAACCGGGCCGTGGATCAGACCTTCGACCTGATCTACAGCCACGAAAGGGTAACCCGCTTCGATGTCCTATCCATACACTGCCACTGCTACCGGGGTTTCCTCACCCGCAGCAGCGGCTGGCGCAAGCCCTTTCTCTGGCTCAGCGAACTGACCAGTCCCAGGGGGCTCGCCTACCTCTGGCTGGAAAAAAAGCAGTACACTGCCCGCCAGGCCCGGCTGCTGGTCGCCGATTCGCAAATGACCGTCGAGGATGTGTTGGAAAATTATCCCGAACTGCCCCCGGATCGTCTCATCGTCGCCCATCCGGGGGTCGACCTGGAAGAGATCGACCAGGCCCTGGCCTCCTCGGATCGGGAGGCCCTGCGCCGCCAATACCACCTCACACCGGAAAATTTCGCCCTGCTCTTCGTCGGCACCGAATTCAAGCGCAAGGGCCTGGACGCCCTGCTGAAGGGATTAAGGCTGGCCAAGTGCGATTCGGCCCGGTTGCTGGTGGCCGGGGCGGGTGATCTTCCGACTTATCGCCGACTCGCCGAACAGCTGGGCGTGGCTGACCGGGTTTCCTTTTTGGGCCGCATTAGCGACATCTATCCACTCTACATCCTGGCCGACGCCTTCATTCTGCCGACCCTTGACGACCCCTGTCCCATTGCCCCGCTGGAGGCCATGAGTTGCGGGACCGCCACCATCATGAGCACCACCCCCTGGTGCGGCACCGCCGAACACATCGGGAACAACGAAGCCCTCATCCTCCGAGATCCCCGGGATTCCGGCGAAATCGCCAAGGCCATCGACCGGCTGGCCGATCCTGACGTCAGGCGCGGTTACGCCGAGCGGGGCCGGAAGTTGGGCCGGGGCATGGGCTGGGAGCACACCACCAAAATCACCCTGGACGCCTTCGCCCGAGTCATGCAGGAACGGCAGGTCCCGGGCCGTTGAAACTCGGGCCCGTCGGGTTACGCCCTGGCCGGGCTAACCCGACCTACACGATTTGAGGCTCAGGGACTTCGATCCGGCTGTTGTCATTGTCCTTTCACTCCTGAGAGCAAAATCCCCTGGCCCGAAAGCATCCCCCCGAAGTTCAATTCCCAGCCCATTCTGCATTCTTCATTCTGCATTCTGAATTCTTAACTTTTCCACCACCGCAGTCTCAATCATCTCCACCGAAATCGCCAACATACACTCCCGTTCACGGTCGCATCCCTTCTTCAAACAGGGACCGCAGTCCAGGTCGGCCCTCAGCACTAGATTCTGTTCGCCCCAAGGACCGGTACGCCAGGGGGCGGTGGAACCGAAAATGGCCACCACCGGGGCGCCGACGGCGGCGGCGATGTGCATCGGCCCGGTATCGGTGGATACCACCACCCGAGATGCCTGATAAAGGGCGGCCAATTCCAGCAGGGAGGTCTCGCCGGCCAGGTTGAGGGGCGAACTTCTCATCCCGGCGATTATCCTGGCGATGGCCGGGCGATCGGCCGGACTGCCGGTAAAAACTACCGCACAACCCTGCGCCTGCAAACGGTCGGCCAGTTCGGTGAAGCGTTCCTCGAACCAGAGTTTGGTGGGCCAGGTCGCCTGGGGATTGATGGCCACCAGCGGTCGCTGCCGGTCCAGGCCGGACCGGCCCAGCAGTTCGTCCACCCGTTGCCGGTGAGCCTCGGTAATCGGCAGGTTGAAGACCACCTCGGGGGTCGGTATGTCAAGGGCCCGCAACATGATAAGTTCCCGGTCCAGAGCATGTATATTCATATCGACGGCGGGAATCCGCTCGTTCAAAAAGAGCCAGCTGCCCTCGGCATGCTCCATCCCCCGGCCGAAACCGACCTTACGTTCGGCCCGGGCCAGAGCCACCAGCACTCCGCTTTTCAGCAGTCCCTGGAAATCAAGGAGCAGATCGTAGCGGGTATCGCGAAGTTCCTTGATCAGGGTCAGGGCTTCGCGGACCGCCGTCCAGGCCGGGCCGAAACCCCGGCGCACTGCGGCGGACCAATGTTTGCGCCGGGAGACCAGCACCCGGTCCAGATCGCGGTGGCCGACCAGCAACTCGGCTGCCGCCGCCTCCACCAGCCAGGTGATCCGGGCCTGCGGGTAGTGTTGCCTAAGGCAGTGCAGAGCCGGCAGGGTATGGATAACATCGCCGATGGCGCTGGTCTTGACGATAAGGATGTTCATGCCGGTTGATCGAGCCTGGGTGAGAATCGCTGGAAATTATCCTGAACCTTATTTTCCATCCGGAAAGACCGTTTTAAGCTGAAAACAATCTAACCTCTGGCCCTGCGCGGCGCAAGCAACACCGCCGTATGCGGGAAGATTTTCCCAACCTCGACGCTCGCTTCTTGCAATAATGGCCGGAGAGATATATCCTTCCGATTCGAATTAACTTCTAAAGGACCGAGACCATGCTCAACAAGGATCTGCTGGCCATTCTGGCCTGCCCCAAATGCAAAAACCCAGTCAGGCTGGATGAAAAGAAGAACGGCCTGATCTGCGATAACTGCCGCCTGCTTTATGAGATCCGTGACGAAATTCCGATCATGCTGGTGGAAGAGGCCAAAAAGCTTGACTGAGCCGCACGATTCCGACCGCCCCCTGGCCGAGCGTTATCCATCGCTGATCCCCCGTCTCTTTGCCAGCGCCCCCTTCGAGCTTTTGCGCCGAGGCTTACTGGAGCGCTTCCTCCACCATGGGCTTCAACCGGAGATCGGCCTGGAGGGGACCTGCCTCTACGATTGCTCCCGGGAAGAATTCGGTGTTGTGGCCAAGGCTCTGCGCCGAGCCGAACTTTCCTGCACCATGCACGCCCCCTTTGTCGACCTGGCCCCCGGCGGTGCCGATCCGGAAATCCTCCGAGTCACCAGGGCCAAGCTGGAGAAAGTGCTGAACCTGATCGATATTTTCGCGCCGCGGGTCATCGTCTGCCATCTGGGCTATGAAGAGAACAAGCATTCCTTCGATCGACCGGGTTGGCTTGAACATGCCGCCGAGACCTGGCGCCTTCTGGCCGAAACGACCGCCGCCGCCGGAGTAAGGCTGGTGCTGGAAAACACCTACGAAAAAAACCCGGCCACCCACCTGGAGATATTCCAGCGACTCAACCCGCCCGAGGTCGGCTTCTGCCTGGATGTCGGCCATACCCTGGCCTTTGCCGGTAATTCCTGGCGGGACTGGCTGCCGACCCTGACCCCCTGGCTCGGCCATCTGCACCTGCACGACAACCACGCCGACGGCGACCGCCATCTGCCGGTGGGGGCAGGCCTCTTCGATTTCACCGGTCTTTTCGCCTATCTCCGCCAGCACGATCTGCGCCCGACCATAACCCTGGAGGCCTTCAGCGAGAAGGACCTGGCCCAGAGCCTTAGCGCCCTTGCGGCGATGGAATTGCCGGAACCGCCCGCCGCCTGAAATCCGCCTGACCAGGGATCCCTGTTACCCTAGATCCACTGAGACAACTCACTAACCTCCCGTAGTTTCGAGCCCGGCAAAAACCTTTTTCCGCCAGCCATTTCTTCCTGTGCAAGCCTGCCCACCGATGCTATATTGAGCCATTGCTGCAGTATCGATTTTCTTCCGTCAGAATCCCCCGATCGGCCCGGCGCCAGCCGAACCACCGATCGCAAAGCCGAGTAAAACTGAGATAATGAGCCACGCCGAACCAGAAACACTCGCCGTCCCGCCGGCTGATTTCGTCCATCTCCACGTCCACACCCAATACAGCTTGCTGGATGGCGCCATTCGCCTGAAGGACCTGATGCAGAGCTGCAAGGAGTTCGGCATGGATACCGTGACCATCACCGATCACGGCGCCATGTACGGCTGCCTGGAGTTTTATCTGAAGGCCAAGGCTGCCGGCCTGAAGCCGATCATCGGCTGCGAGTTCTATGTCACCAACGGCAGCCGGCACGACAAGAACAGCCAGAACAAGGAGATGCGCCATCTGGTCCTGCTGGCCATGAACCACCAGGGCTACCGCAACCTGTTGCGGCTGGCCTCCATCGCCCAGACCGAGGGCTTCTACTACAAGCCCCGGATCGACTGGGAGGTCCTGGAAACTTTCAATGAAGGGCTGATTGCTTTAACCGCCTGCCTGCAAGGCCCCATTGCCTGCTGCCTGAAAACCATGGACAAGAAAGGGGCGCTGGCCGCGACCAGCCGCTTGCAAAACATCTTCGGCGACCGCCTCTACCTGGAACTCCAGGAAAACGGCATCCCCGAGCAGAATCTGGTCAACAAGGGCCTGTTCGAGATCGCCAGGGAAACCGGGATCCCCCTGGTGGCCACCAACGACTGCCATTATCTGACCCGTGAGCAGAGCAAGGCCCACGAGGTGCTGCTCTGCATCCAGACCGGGCGGACCATCGACGATCCCGGCCGTTTCCATTTCGATTCCGACCAGCTCTACTTCAAGTCGCCCCAGGAGATGAAGGAGAGCTTCGCCTGGTGCCCGGAGGCCATTGCCAACACTGTTAAGGTGGCCGCACGCTGCAATATCGAACTGGAACTGGACCAGCCCTATTTTCCGGCCTTTCCGATCCCCGAAGGAGAAACCCTGGACTCTCTCTTCGAGCGGGAAGCCCGGGAAGGGCTGGACAAGCGCCTGGCTCGCATGAAGAAACATGACGACTTCACGCCGGAGCAGGAACAGGTCTACCGGGACCGGCTGGAGATGGAGATCGGGGTCATCAAGAAGATGGGCTTCCCCGGCTACTTCCTGATCGTCGCCGATTTCATTAACTGGGCCAAGGACCATCAGATCCCGGTGGGACCGGGCCGGGGCTCCGGGGCCGGCAGCCTGGTGGCCTACTCCATGCAGATCACCGATCTCGACCCCCTGCCCTATGGCCTGATCTTCGAAAGGTTCCTTAACATCGAGCGGGTGTCGCTGCCCGACTTCGACGTCGATTTCTGCCAGGAACGGCGCGGTGAGGTGATCGAGTACGTCCAGAAAAAATACAACTCCGAGAAAGCCGACCCCGGCGACGAACACGTGGCCCAGATCATCACCTACGGGTCGATGAAGGCCCGCGGTGTCATTCGCGACGTGGGCCGCGCCCTGGGCATGGCCTACGGCGAGGTGGACCGCATCGCCAAGCTGGTTCCGGATCAGTTGAAGATCACCATCAAGGACGCCCTGGAGCAGGAGCCGCGGCTGAAGGACTCCTACCGGCACGACCCCGAGGTCACCCGGCTGATCGAGATCTGCCTGGCCCTGGAGGGCATGCCGCGCCACACCTCGACCCACGCCGCCGGGGTGGTGGTCTCGCCGCGCCCCATGTACGAGTACCTGCCGCTGGCCCGGGGCTCCAAGGACGAGGTCCTGACCCAGTACGACATGTTCCACACCGAGAAGACCGGACTGATCAAGTTCGATTTCCTGGGCTTGAAGACCCTGACCGTCATCGAGCGGGCTCTGAAATTGATCGAGCTGGCCATCGATAAGCGGCTCGACATCAGCGAGATCCCCCTGGACGATCCCGCCACCTACGACCTGCTCTGCCGAGGCGACGCCCTGGGTGTCTTCCAGCTGGAAAGTTCCGGCATGCGGCAGCTCCTCACCGATATGAAGCCGGAACTCTTCACCGACCTGATCGCCCTGGTCGCCCTCTACCGCCCCGGACCACTGGAAAGCGGCATGGTCAAGGACTTCGTCAACACCAAACACGGCCGGATGGTGGCCAAATACCCGCTGCCGCAGCTGGAGCCGATCCTCAAGGAAACCTACGGGGTCATCGTCTACCAGGAACAGGTGATGAAGATCGCCAACGTCCTGGCCAGCTACTCGCTGGGCGATGCCGATATGCTGCGCCGGGCCATGGGCAAGAAGAAGCCCGAGGTGATGGCCAAGGAAAAAGGCCGCTTCATGGAGGGGTGCGAAAAGAACAGCATCCCGCTGGACAAGGCGGAGTACATCTTCGACCTGATGGCCAAGTTCGCCGGCTACGGCTTCAACAAGTCGCATTCGGCCGCTTACGCCCTGATCGCCTACCAGACCGCCTGGCTCAAGACCCACTACCCGGCCCAGTTCATGGCGGCGCTCCTTTCCTGCGACATGAACAATACCGACAAGGTGGTGCTCTACATCTCCGAGTGTCGCGACCACGATATCGAGGTACTGCCGCCGGACATCAACGAAAGCTTCCGCGATTTCACCGTCATCGAGGAACGCATCCGCTTCGGTCTGGCGGCAGTAAAAAACGTCGGTGACAACGCGCTGGACTCGATCATCGAAGAACGCAAAAGCGGCGGACGCTATCAATCGCTGGAGGACTTCTGCAACCGGATCGACTCCCGGCGGGTCAACCGGCGGGTAATCGAAAGCCTGATCAAGGCCGGCGCCTTCGATTCCCTGGGCGCCAAACGCTCACAGCTCTTCGCCATCCTCGATCTGGCCATGGAACAGGCCCAGTCCGCCCAGCGCGATCGGCTTTCGGGCCAGAAATCATTGTTCGGGGTGCTGCCCCAGAGCGAAGCAGTCCAGGCCAGCGCCATCAAGCTGCCGGATATTGCCGAATGGACTGAAAAAGAGCGACTGAGCCTGGAGAAGGAGACGGTGGGCTTCTACCTGACCGGCCATCCGCTGGACAGCCATCGCCACGAACTGAGGATGGTCACCACCACCATCCTGGCCGATCTTGGCGAGTTTGAAGGGGCGCCGGTCCGAGTCGGCGGTCTGGTCAAGACCAAGAAGGAGATCAAGAGCAAAAACGGCGACCGGATGGCCTTCATCACCCTGGAAGACATCTCCGGCTCCGCCGAAGTGGTGATCTTCCCCAAAATCTTCGCCGACTGCTCCGCTCTGCTGGATTCCGACCAGCCCCTGATTATTCAGGGCAAGGCGGAAAGCGACGAACAGACCGGCAAGATCATCGCCGATGAAGTGGTCACCCTGGAGGAGGCGCGCCAGCGCTACACCGAACAGGTCCTCATCCAGCTCAGGGCCAATCAGGTGAGCCGCCGCCGCATAGAGGATATAAAAAAGCTGATCCTCCAGAACCACGGTTCCACCCCGGTCCTGCTGACCATGCATTTCGACAAAAGGGGTGAGGTGGATATCGAGGTGCCGAGCGACTTCACCGTCATGCCCTCCACCGGTTTCGCCACGGCGGTGGCCGAGAAACTGGGCTACGAGGCCGTCACCTACAAGACCCGGGCTCCGCAGCTCCAGGAAAGAAAACAGAACAAGTGGCGGAAGAACGGGGATTAAAACGGAAGAGGCAATATACGCACAGGCTTAAGCCGATGTGGATGGCGACAGAACGGGGATCAGGATAAAAAGCGGCGAGGCTGATCATTTACCGATCAGATCTCCAGGCGGACCCCGACCTCAACCACCTGGTCGGTCGGCAGACCGAAAAAGGAGGAGGCGTCCCAAGCATTGCGGGACATGAAAATAAAAAGGCCCGCCCGCCAGCGCATCATCTTGGAAGCGCCGGAATATATCAGGCTTTCCCGGCCGATGTAGAAACTCGTTTCCGCCGGATCCAGGTCCATCCCCTGCCCCCGCGCCAGGGCCAGCACGCTGTCCAGCTTGGGATCTTCCATAAAGCCAAAACGGGCGACGATGCGGTGCAACCCGCCACCCAGTTTTTCGACTTGGACTTTTTCCAGACTGGGCACCCGGGGAATATCTTCGATCAAAAAATTCAGCAGAACCGTCCGGTTGTGAATGGCTTTGTAGTGCTTGAGGTTCTTGGCCAGGGCCACGGGAACCACATTTTGATTTCCGGTTAAATAAACGGCGTCACCGGCGATTCTTTCCGGCGGGTGGTTGGCAAACTCAACGACCAGTTGATGAACCGGCTGCATGACCGTCCGCAACTGTTCTCCGACAATCCGGCGCCCCTTGGCCCAGGTAAGCATCAAGAGAAAGAAGGCCGAGCCGATGACCAGCGGGAACCAGGCGCCATGGAAAATCTTGCTGATATTGGCCAGGAAAAAGGGGATGTCGACCAGCAAAAAAAGTCCGGTCAGCGGCACCAGACCAAGTAAAGGCCAATGCCAGCGGTGCCGGGCCACCATAAAAAACATGATCGAGGTAATAATCATGGTGGAGGTCACGGCCACCCCGTAAGCGGCGGCAAGTTTGCTGGAGGATTGAAAGCCGGCCACCAGGGCGACGGTGCAGACCATGAGCATCCAGTTGACCGGGGCCACATAGATCTGGCCGATTTGCTTGGCGGAGGTATGACGAACGTGCAAACGCGGCAGGAATCCCAGCTGGATTGCCTGGGTGGTAAGGGAAAAGGCGCCGCTGATCACGGCCTGGGAAGCGATGATGGTGGCCAGGGTGGTCAGTACCACCGTTGGGATCATCGCCCAGGAAGGCACCATGGCGTAAAACGGATGTGCCACCACTTCCGGGTGAGCCAGGAGCAGCGCGCCCTGACCGAAATAATTCAAGATCAGGGCCGGAAAAACGAGACCGAACCAGGTCAGGCGGATGGGGCGGGCTCCGAAATGGCCCATGTCGGCGTAGAGCGCTTCGGCCCCGGTAACCACCAGAAAAACGGCGCCCAGCACCACAAAACCATGCATTTTGTTTAAAATCAGAAATTGCACGCCATACCAGGGGAAAAGCGCCGCCAGAACCTGCGGCGCCCGCACCACCTGGAGCAGGCCGGTAAGCGCCAGGAAACAAAGCCAGATAAAAATCACCGGGCCGAACAGGCCACCGACCATCGCCGTCCCGTGCCGTTGGATCAGGAAAAGACCGAGCAGGATGGCAATGGTGATGGAGATCACATAGTGGGCGAAGGCCGGGGTGATAATAGCGAGACCTTCCACCGCACTCAAAACCGAGATGGCCGGGGTGATCATGCCGTCCCCATACAAGAGACAGGCGGCGAAGAGGCCCAGGGCGATCATGCCCAGCCCCTGCCTGGTTTTGTCGGCCCTCCTTATCCCCCGCAGCAGGGCGGTCAGGGCAATGACCCCGCCTTCCCCGCGGTTGTCGGCCCGGAAGACGAAGAGCAAATATTTCAGGCCGACGATCATCGCCAGGGCCCAAAACATCAGGGAGAGGATGCCCATCACGTTGGCATGGCTGATCTCAATCCCATATTCACCATGAAAACATTCCCGAATCGCATAGATCGGACTGGTGGCGATATCACCGAAAACCACCCCCAGCGCGGCCAGTGACAAGCTCAGCCGCCGGCTCTTGCCTTTGGCCTCAGTGCTTTCCGCTTTCGCTTTTCCAGCGTCATCGTTGGTAATAGACATCCATCGCCTCTTGCTGTATTTGAATCCGCCAGGGTTTGAGCCCGAAATGGAGTGATCATCAGCATAAACCGGTTCATCATAACAAAACAAACCGGAACCGGTTTATTTTTGCTGCACGCGCAAAAAACAGCTGGCAACCGCCACAATCCTGGCCGCTCTCAGCGAGTTCAAAGGGGCGCCGGTTCGGGTGGGCAACCTGCTCAAGATGGTGGGTAAAACGGAAGAGAAAATTGGCAACACCCAGGTTGGGGTAACCTTTGTGACAACTTGCCGGCCAGGGTAATACCCTTGAATGAACGCGGAATTTCCAGGCAGGTTTATTGCCGTGCTAGTGCTTCCAGCAAGGAAACCATAAAACTACTACTCATGATTACCACTCAATTTCAGCCACTTTCGCAGGAAATTGGACATTGCTCTGCAATGCTATTGATTTTGATATGCCTGAAAATTTAACTTGCCTGTCCTACATCGACTCCTGCCGATTCTGTTGTTTGTAATAATATTTTCCACAGCATCCAAGAATTACAATAACCGCAATAACAATAGATTTTCTCCTAGATTGAACAGGCTCCTTTTAGCCTTAACGTTTTGCTCAATTGCAGTGCGTCGTTTTCGCTGTCAGCTTCACTGAATTGCTATGCAGCGCCACAAACACCCTATTCATCCTTTAAGTCCTTTTTGGCCGACTTAATGTATTTACCAAAGTCCCGATCCTTCTTTCTCTTTTCAACATGGGACATCTGGTAGAACTCGGATTCTTTACTGAGTTTCAGGTAGTTTTCAAAGTGCTCCCGGCTTATTTCGCCGGAATTCACGGCCTCAAGTACAGCGCAGCCTGGCTCGCCGGTATGGCTACAGTCTCGATAACGGCAGCTGGATGAGAGGGCGGTGATGTCGGCATAACTAGTCCCTATGCCGCCTTCCGCGGCCAAAATGGCAAATTCACGCATTCCCGGATTGTCGATAACCAGCGCACCTCCCTCAAGACGGATCAGTTCACGACGAACAGTTGTATGCCGCCCTTCACCAGTCTCGCTCACGGTCTTGGTTGCCAACATCTCACGGCCGATCAACTGATTAATCAGCGTACTCTTGCCAACCCCGGACGACCCAACGAAGCAATAGGTCTTGCCAGGTAACAACAGCCGCTTGAAATCATCCACACCTTCCCGCGTTACGTTGCTCAACGTTCCTGTCGGTGCGGTGATACCAGCAGCACCTATTTCCGCCAACTGCGCAGCCAGAACAGCAGAATCCACCAAGTCCGTCTTGGAGAGCAGAATGTACGGCTCAGCCCCACCTTCCATCACCATGACCAGATAGCGTTCCAACCGCTTCAGATTGAAATCAAAGTGACAGGACTGCACGATAACCACGTAGTCCACGTTCGCCGCTATCATCTGATACTCGATGAGGTTCCCCACCTTCTTTCTGCGCAGCGAAGTCCTGCGCTCTAGAAGCGCATGGACCACCCCAAAGTCTTCTCCTTCTTGCTTCTCCAGGCACACCCAGTCGCCCACGCACGGCAGCTCATGGGATCGGTGATGGCGGTGCAGATAGCTACCGGCCAGTTTTGCCCGGAAATGGCCGGTCTGATCCACGAGCAATAACTGAGCACGATCGACAGCCGCAACGCGGGCGATGGTATCCTCTGGTTTGCAATCTGCCCTTTGCGCGAACCAGTCGTTCCAGCCTAGATCATTCAATTCACAGTGTTGATTTTTCATTTATCTCCGCGCATGGATAAAGTGGTCGGTAGTTGGCCATATATTCCCTTAAATTTCCTCCATTGCAACCCACATGTGGGTGCCAGTGGCATGCGATATAATTCCGGCTCAAAACATCCAAGGTGGCAGATAGCTACCTAACAAACTAGACTGTTGCAATGATTTTTGACGTAGAAAGTAGCCTGCACAGACGCGCAGGCTTATGCCAAGGTGGATGGCGGATGGTGTGATCGGGAGTGCTCCGGAAGTTGCCTTAGCCGCTCTTTATCAAAAAAAGGGATCTTCCCCGGTTTTCAGCCCACCGAGGACATCGTAATTGTTACCCGCAAGACCAGAGTCCCGTAGCTCCTGGGAAGAACGCAAATCAAGTGGCGGTAGAACGGAGCGTAGCCCGTAAGATATAATTTATATGGTTCCGCCAAGCCGGGTAGGACCATACCCGATCCAATCATCCTTACTAGGGCAGCCAATACTATTTTCTGGCAATGAAGACCATCTGATGGCAGTGATATCGGTCGATTCCTTCGAGAAAGCTCTGCATAAAGTTAGGGAAAGGATATAACCCAAATCCATATCCTTTGACTTCTTCAAAACCCAACATTACTAGATACGACTTCAGCACTTTGTAACTGAATACCACAAGATGACGATGAGCAGGAGTATCTGTCTCAGAGTCAGGCTGCAATCTATCATTGCTTACTTTGAATAGTTCTTCTTTCTTCAATAAAGCATCTGAGTCCGGATACGGCCCACTCGACGGCATTCTACCCAGTAAAAGTAAGGCAACTGTAAAATAAGTACTGATATTGGGGGTCAAAATAACCAAAGTGCCGCCTTTTTCTAGGCAACGGTAGCATTCCTTCAAATAATTGCACGGATTCAGAAGATGCTCCAGAACTGACAGTCCAAATACGCACTTAAACGTCTCATCTGGAAACATGATCTTCTTGTTTAGATCCCCCTGGATTACATTCACACCATTTGCAAGGGCAACTTCTACGGCGTCAGCATTCCACTCGATCCCATGGTAAAGACCTTGCTCTAACCCAATATTCTGCCTTAGAAAACCATATTTACTTCCTTTACTCGCACCGCAATCCAGACAGTTACCTCCATCTTTTAATGCATTTAATATTTCACTATTCGCCAGAGCATATGCTTCTGTCATCGTCCGTTGATAGAGGCTTTTAAAATATTTTCCCAGCATGACTCTTACTCTCCCCCTCTCCTCTCTCACTTCAAATTGTCCGAGCGATCATCCTTGATCCGGTACTTCTTGAGGATCTCACCGTTCTGCTTTTCGGCTTCCCGGCGATCCAGGACCACCGAGGCGCCCCAACGGTCGGTGAAGGAGACGAAGGGCCGGTCCTTATCCTCTGCGACGATGCGCACCAGATCCTTGAGGTTATTGATCTTCTTCCCGTCGACCGCGACGATCCGATAATCGCCCGAGTTGTGATAGCCCCGGTTGACGTCGGCCGGCAAGACCCGGGTAAGGACGACAATTTCCTCGCCCACCTTGGTCAGCTGATCGAACTGAAAACTGGCCACCAGATTTTTGGGGGCGTTGGCGAACCAGGTGGCCCCCCAGGTCTTCAGGTAGTTGACGGTCAGGGGGCTGAACAACAACCCGCCGTAAATATAATAAGTGGGCCGGACGTCGTATTGCTCCAGAGGCACCAGCTGATTCACCCCGACCTGCTGGTCCAGTTTGATCCGAACCTGCACCTGTCGCCGGTCGCGGAGGATGTCCAGATTCATTTCGTCACCGACCTGGTGAACCTGGACATAGTAATTCATGTTGGTTCTCTCCTTGGGTCGGAAGGCCACGGTACCGTCGTCGGCGATCAGATGCCCATCTATCTTCATTACCACATCGCCAGGCTTAACCACGCCGTCGGCCGGGGAACCCGGCACCACCCGGTAAACCAGGCAGCCGGACTGCTCGCTGGTCATCCCGTACATCTTGCGCAGACCGTCGTTGTCCATGCCCTGGCAGTAGATGCCGTCATCGGGAAAACCATCGTGGTGGCCGTCCTTGAGATCGTCGAGAAAATGGTTGATCACCGGCACCGGCACCATATAGCCGATGTTCTCGGCATTGCCCAGGTACTGCATGGCCACGCCGATAATCTTGTCGTCGACCAGCACCGGACCGCCGCTGCTGCCGGGATTGATGGCGGCGTCGATCTGCACCGCCAGCATTTCGAGCATACTGTGGGCGTAGACCTGGTGCTCGATGCGCGACACCACCCCGGTGGTGGTGCTGAGGGCATCGCCCCCCTGCGGAAAGCCGTAGACCACCACCGCCTGCTGCACCTGGGGCAGATCGCCAAGTTCCAGGGGGGTAACGTCGTCGAAGAAATTGGCGTCGTCCACCGAGAGCAGGGCCAGGTCGGCCTCATGGGAGACGGCCAGCACCCGGGCCTCATACTTGCGGGGCTGCCCGAAGAGCCGGACCTGAATAAAGGTATTGTCGCTGACCACGTGGGCGTTGGTAAGGATCCGGTGGCCGGAAATGACGCAGCCGGAACCGCTCAACGAGCTGGGTCCGAACATGTTCCAGGGATTGGTATAGTCGGGGCGGTTCTGCACCGCGAAGATCTTGACCATGGCCTCACGGACATCGGCCCGGACCGATTCGGCCCCCCAGCCCCCGGCCACTAAGAAACAGAGCAGACATCCGACGATAAAACCAAGCTTGCGCATTTCGACCGTTCCTTTGCCCGTCGCCCGGGCGCTGCCCGGCGAACCGGGTTGATCCAGATTAAACGGAGCTACCGGCACTTCGATAAATCCGTCGTTTCGATTATAATGGCAAGCGGTGGCGATTGCCACAGCTAACCCTGGCCGGCGGGAGGGAAATGAATGATCTGGCCGGACTGGACGGAATCGTTGAAACCTCGGTTTACCTGGTTAAGGTCGGACCGGGGATGACTCCGGGAATATAGTGGGTCGCCTGCCGCAACGGCTATGACTACCCCTTGCAAGATCAGCTCAAGCCGGTTATCCGTAAGGGCTGTATAAATCACCCAAAGATAAATAAGCCGGTCTGATTACCGGATAGCGCCGGAAACCCGGCCCGCACAATCGCAAATAGGCACTTCTGATCATGCGTATCCTCAAGCATCTCTTCGATAACAATCGGGCCTGGGCCGCCAGGATCAAAGAGAACAACCCTGACTTCTTCAGCCGGCTCTCGCACCAGCAACGTCCGGAGTTCCTCTGGATCGGTTGCTCCGACAGCCGGGTGCCGGCCAACGAGATCGTCAGTATGTTGCCGGGCGAGATCTTCGTCCACCGCAACATCGCCAATGTCGTGGTGCATACCGACCTGAACTGCCTGTCGGTCATCCAGTACGCCGTCGACATCCTCAAGGTCAAACACATCATCGTCTGCGGCCACTACGGCTGCGGCGGCATCCGCGCCGCCATGGAGGGTGAGGCCCACGGCCTGATCGACAACTGGCTGGGCCACATCAAGGATGTCTACCGCTATCACCAGACGATGATCGACGCAGTGGCGGACGAACAGGAAAAGTTGGATTTGCTCTGTGAGTTGAACGTCATCGAGCAGGTGGTGAACGTGGCCCAGACCACCGTGGTTCAAAACGCCTGGCGGAGTGGCCAGGAGCTTGACGTGCACGGTTGGATCTACTCGATCGATGACGGCATTCTGAAGGATCTCGATATCTGCATCGCCGCCATCGACCAGATCCCACCCAGCGTCCAGATCAAAAGACGCATCAAAGCCAAAGACTAGGGCAAAATGGTTAAGTCAAACCCTTCGACATGCTCAGGGTGAACGGGACACTAGTTGATTAAAACCTCCCCGCAGCAAGCTATGGGGAATCTCCGTATGCAAGGAAGTTTCGCATCGAATTCGCGAGTTAACCCCGCAACAGGTAAGCGACCAAAGGGCGACTCCGAGCAGCGGGGAATGCACTTACTGTCCATATTCAACGTTCGGGCTGAGCCTGTCTAAGTACGCAACTCTCACTTCCGGCAACATATTGCCAACGGCCGCAGGGAGCGCGACAATCTGACCCTCCCCCCCATTCTTAATTGTGTATTCTTAATACTTACTTTTTACTCTGCAAAGTCGGCCGCTCGCCAAGCAGATGAAGAAGCCAGTCGAAACCGAAACGCAGCAAAGCCTCGTCATCGCTTTCGATCAACCGTCGACGTGATTTGTCGAGCCGGAACTGATCCAGCAGTTTCTGGTCGGCGGCATATTGGCGGAAGCGATCCAGGTTGTAGCAGACCATGAAGGCCAGAAGCTGGCGCGGACCGGCCGCGCCCTCGCCGCGCCAGGTGGCACGGTCGGCGAAGAGGGTGTCGAGCTCGGCCCAGAGATCGTCCATCTGGTTGTAGTACTGGAGATTCTGATCCCGCACCCACTCTTTCACCGTCCATTCATGCTCCTCCCGGTGCCCCAGACAATAATCGTGGTTGGTGAGAAAGAAAAACTCCTCGCGCCGGCCGCCGCGAACCTCCCGGTCCACCGCCCGCTCCAAAGGGTAGGTGCGACAGGCCGAGGGCCGATCCGGATAGACGGTGCAACCCGCCTCGCCCAGCAGGGGGCAGGTTTTTTCCTCGTCTTCGCGCATCACCATGACCACCGAGGGAAAATAGGGATTGGGCCCCCTGATTACCCCGGCATAGCGGTTCAGGAAATCCTCTGAGCTGATTCCCAGACTGTTCTTGAGGCGCATAACATCGTAGGGGTAGAGGAACAATTCCAGCCGGCGACAACACCGGGTGAAGCAGGCCACTCCGGCATGACAACGGAAACGGAAAGGCTTTGAGCCCAGGGGTTCCATGCCGGCGGGGAACTGCTTTTCGGCTGGATCGACAAGGTTTTTCATGAACTAATCCGCGAAATAGATATATTAAGAAGATTATCGACACCGGCCGGCCGGATTGCTTATACCCCCGGAGGTGCCGGAAAATGGCGATGTTAACATCAGGCCGGTCAAAGGTCAACCACACCGCACCGGGGTTTTATACCAACTATTCTCATGCTCAAACTCCGCACCCAGATCTTCCTGGTCGCCTTCGCCCTGGGCATCCTGCCCCTGCTGACCCTGGTGGCCTTCAACCTTTCGGGGCACATCCGCCGCCACGAGGAGGTAAACCGGGAGCAGATCGGCGCTACCATGGCGCTACGGGCTGCCAACCTGCAAAGAGAAATCGAGCGTTACCGCGAGACCCTGGCCCAGTTAGCCTTGCTGCCCGAGGTCCGGCAACTGGTCGCCGCCGACCGGTCGGAGCCCTCGCCCGACTTCCTGGATCTGTTGGCGGGCTGGCTCGGCCCGAAACCGGAGATCCTGGCACTGACTATCGGAGGCGCCGATCAGGGCCAACTGCTGCACCTGATCCGCCGGGGAAGCCGATTCATACCCGCGCCGGAGGGAATCGAGCCGAACCGGCCCGATCGGCTGCCTCTGACCCTGAGCCTCGTCAGCCCACCGGTGGAGATTTCCTGCCGCTTCGATAGCGATTTGCTGCTGGCCTCCTATGGCGACACTTTCCGGATCGACCCCCGGGGTTTCTACCGCCATCAACCCGCCAATCTCCCGGCTGGTCTGGCCACCGGCACCAACGCCTTCGCGGACTTTCCCGGCCTGGCCGAAAGACTCGCCTCCGCTCGCCCTGCCATCCTGGAAGGCAACCCCGGCTTCATGGTGGCCTGGATGCCTTTGGTTCTGGACGGTCCCGAGCCTTCCCTCTGGCTGGGCGCCCCCATCGACCAGAGCGCAGCCTTGGCCTGGAAGAACTCCCTGATTCGCAACATCTTCACCATAATCCTGGTCCTCTCGGCTCTGGTCTTCGTCATCGCCGGGCTGATCGCCCGCAAGGTCGACCGGATCAAAGAGCAGATCCTCACCGGGCTTGACCGGGTGATGAACCACGACGAGGAATTCCTTTTCGCCTGGACCGGTCCGCGCGAGATCACCACCATGGCCGAGGAGCTCTCGCAACTGGCAAGGCGTTACCAGACCTCGGCCCGGGCCCGGCGCGAGGCCGAAGCGGCCCTGCGGGAAAACCAGGAGAATTTCCGCAACCTGGCCAACTCGGCCCAGGACGCCATCGTCCTGATGGATCATCAGGGCAATATTTCCTACTGGAACCAGACCGCCGAGGAGATGTTCGGTTACTCCAGCGAGGAGGCCCTGGGCCAGCCCCTGCACAATCTGATTGCCCCGCAGCTGCCGCCGGAGCAGAGCCGGCGCGACTCCTTCCACGACCGGCCCGGCGGTTCCGGCCCGATCCGCGAAACCATCGAATTGCTGGCCCGGCGCAAAAACCAGACCGAGCTGCCGGTGGAACTCTCTCTTTCCGAGGCCCGGATCAAGGAGCGCTGGCACTCGATCTGGATCATCCGCGACATCTCCGAACGCAAGTGGGCCGAGGAAAAGGGGCGTTCACACCAGCGCCAGCTGATCCAAGCCGACAAGATGGCCTCGCTGGGACTGCTGGTTTCCGGGGTGGCCCATGAGATCAACAACCCCAACTCCATCGCCCTCTTGGACACCCCGATGCTGTCCAAGGCCTGGACCAGCGTGAGCCCGATTCTGGATGAATACTACCGCGAACACGGCGACTTCCCGGTGGCCGGCCTCGACTACTCGGAGATGCGTGAGCAGGTTCCCCGCCTCTTCCGTGAGCTGGAGGAGAGCTCTAAGCGGATCAGGACCATCGTCAAGGACCTCAAGGACTACGCCCGCAGGGATCCGGCCGCCAACCTGGAACCGATTGATCTCAATCGGATCTGCCGCACCGCCGTGCGCTTGACCGCCAATCTGCTCAAGAAACACACCGATCACTTTCGGGAGGACTATCACAGTCCACTGCCGGAATTCCGGGGCCACAGTCAGCGCCTGCAACAGGTGGTGATCAACCTGTTGCAGAACAGTTGCGAGGCCCTGGCCGACCGGAGCAAGGCCATCACCCTGACCACGCGAATGACGGACGATGGTGATTCAATCCGGATTGAAGTCAGGGACGAAGGCGTCGGAATCCCACCCGAGGCTCTGAAGCAACTGACCGACCCCTTCTTCACCACCAAACGCCACAGCGGCGGCACCGGCCTGGGACTGTCGGTTTCGGCCGGCATCGTCAAGGAGCACGGAGGTTCAATAAACTTCGCCTCCTCGCCGCAAGGAACCACGGTGACGGTGACTTTTCCGACCGGAGCATAAAAACGAATATCGCATATCGAACCAGGAATGTAGACTGATGAAATTAACCCAACCGGCTAATCACTTGATAATTCGCCATTCCTGGAAGGACATTCTGCTGTTCTCAATCTGAGAGAGGAAATGACCAAACCCAAAATCATCTACCCCGTCCAACCGATCCTCCTGGTGGACGACGAAGAGAGTTGGCTCAACAGCTTCAGTCTGGCTCTGCGTTCGACCGGGATCAACCACCTGCGTAGCGAAAGCGACAGCCGAAAGGTCATGGGACTTTTGCACGAGGAGGAGTTCAGCCTGCTGATCCTGGATCTGACCATGCCCCATCTCTCCGGCGAGGAACTCCTGAGCCGGGTGGTGGCCGAACACCCCTCCCTGCCGGTAATCATCCTCACCGGCCTCGATCTGGTCGAAACCGCGGTCCAATGCATGAAACTCGGGGCCTACGACTTCTACACCAAGGTCAGCGAAGAGGAACGGCTGGTCAACGGGGTGCGCCGAGCCCTGGAGCTGGGCAGTCTGCGGCACGAGCACGCCACCCTCAAGGCCGGCCTCCTGGAGGATCGCCTCGACCACCCGGAATTCCTTCGGCGAAATCATCACCCACAACAAGTCGATGCGCGCCGTTTTCCAGTATGTCGAGGCCGTCGCCGCCACCGGCGAGCCGGTGTTGATCGTTGGCGAGACCGGGACCGGCAAGGAACTGATCGCCCGAGCCCTGCACACGGTGAGCGGGAGGCCAGGCGCTTTCGTTCCGGTCAACATCGCCGGGCTGGACGAAAACATCCTGGCCGACACCCTGTTCGGCCACCGCAAAGGGGCCTTCACCGGGGCCGAGCATCACCGGCCCGGCCTGGTGGAGCAAGCGGCCGGCGGCACCCTCTTTCTGGACGAAATCGGCGACCTGCCTTCCGGTTCGCAACTCAAACTCCTGCGCCTGATCCAGGAGCGGGAGTATCTGCCGCTGGGTACCGATCTGACCCGGAGGGCCGACTGCCGAATGGTCTTTGCCACCCACCACGATCTGGAGGATGAAGTCGAAAGCGGCCGCTTCCGCCGCGACCTGCTCTTCCGCCTCCAGACCCACCAGGTGCGGTTGCCGCCGTTACGGGAAAGGCTGGACGACCTGGCGCTGCTGCTTGACCATTTCCTGGCCCAGGCGGCCGGACTCCTGCAGCGCAAGAAACCGAGCTACCCGCGCGAACTTTTGCTCCTGCTGGGCACTTACGATTACCCCGGCAATCTCCGCGAACTGCGCAACATGGTGGTGGACGCGGTCAGTCGACATCCGGGGGGAATCCTGGGGCTGGAGCCCTTCAAGGACTACATCCGAGCCCGCCGCGGCAGCCAACCGGAGCAGGTGGCAAGGGGGAACGCCATCACCCCCTTCGCCGAACTCAAGACTCTACCGACCCTGAAGGAAGCCGGCCGCGCACTGGTGGAAGAGGCCTTGCAGCGGGTCAACGGTAACCAGCGGCTGGCCGCAGAAATGTTGGGCATCACCCGTCAGGCTTTGAATTGGCGCCTGAACCAGGCTGACGAAAAAGATGAGAAATAAAACTTCTCCGGCGCAAACAAATCTCCTGGCGCCGGATTTCACGAATAGCCAGGCGAGGCGGACCGCTTACCGATCAATCGCGATATCTCCTGCATTAATTTGGTCGGCAAGATTCAAGCTTATCGGTAGCATCAGCCGGTTGGCGGAGATCAAGATCTTGAGCACGAATCGCCTCCTCTAGTCTTCAATCGAACCGCCTTTTACCAGGCCATTTCCTTACCCCTGTAGTCGAGAAAGCGACCGTTATCTTCTTGTTTCAGGGCCAGCAGGGTCCGGTAGATCCCGGCAGCGCTTTCTCTGGCGCTCAACGGGGCATTGGCCCCGCCCAGGTCGGTGCGCACCCAGCCGGGATGCAGAGTTACGGCGGTTACTCCCTGGCCTTGCAGATCATGGCTCAAGCTTTTCATCACCATATGAACCGCGGCCTTGGCCGTCCGATAGGCGTAATAGCCGCCGGAATCGTTGTCGGCCAGGCTGCCCATCTTGCTGCCGACGGTGGCGATCACCCGACGCCGGCTGCGGGCGACGCAATCAAGCAGGGCCACTGCCAGTTTGTAAGGGGCGATGGTGTTGACCCGGAAGGTTTCCAGCCAGACCATTTCGTCCAGGATTCCGAAATCCTGATGTTCCGGCCCTCGAATGCCGGCATTGTTCAGCAGGATATCGATCGCGGTGTCGGAGAGTTCCCTGCGTAGTTTCTCGATCTGGTCGTCCTCGGTGACATCGAGGCGATGGATCATCACCCGCCCCTCGGCCGCGGCCCTGATCGCCTCCAGGGCCAGGGCCTGGTCGGGATTCCGGCAGCAGGCGATCACCCGCCAGCCGTTTTCGGCGAAGTCCCGGCTCAACTCCAGGCCGATACCGCGATTGGCTCCGGTAATAACGATGGTTTCGATCATTTGTGCCTCCTGTTTGGTTCATTTGCTTATCATTTTCAATAGTGCTATGGCTACCGTCCTGCCGTTTTTTAGAATTGTAGTACTATAGTGTCTTTCTTGGCAAATCCCGGGTTTAACGGAGATTACATCGATGCGGGTAAAAGAGCGGCAAACCGGATGCCAGACTAAAATCCTACCGTGGAAGCCTGCCCCACAGCCCGTCCGGCAGGCACCGACACGCCGGATATTACCCGCAAAAAACCTCTGGCGAAAAGCCGCGATTCCCGGTAAGGGAATGACAACTTAAAAGATACTCCCCGCGATCAAGGGGAAACTACCAACACCCACACCCGGAGACAGCAATGACCACCTTCACCCTTAAACCCAATCAGGCCGCCCTCATCCTGGAAACCTCCCCGGACGGCGATATCAACGTCGAAGTGGCCTACCCTGAGGAAAGCCTGGAAGAAGACGGCTTCGCCGCCGCGATCTGCGAGGTTATCGCCCAGAGGCTGGTCGAAGAGGAAAGTTTCCAGGAAGAGATCCTGGCAATGATCGACGAGGAAGCCGGTGAGGGTTCCGGCGAAGATCTGGATTAGCGACCCAGCCCCTTGCCTTCCGGAAATTTGGCAATGAGGGGAACGGGCACCTGACCGTGAACGCCCAAGCGAATATTAAGCCCGGCGGCATCCCGCTTAAGCGGATGCCGCCCCGAACCGGAAATCAGGCCAATTTCTCCAGGCTGGCCTTGATAAAGGCCGGCAGGTCGGCCGGGCTTCGGCTCGACACCAGATTGCCGTCCACCACCACTTCCTGATCAAGATAATTGCCGCCGGCATATTTGATATCCTGAACGATTGATTTCCAGCCGGTGATTTTCCGCCCTTCGATGGCCTTGGCGGTAATCAAGAGCTGCGGGCCATGGCAGATCGAAAAAACCGGTTTGTCCGCCTTCATGAAGTCTTTGACGAAGTTGACCGCCCGCTCGTCCGCCCGCAGTTTATCCGGGGAGAAGCCGCCCGGAATCAACAGAGCGTCGAAATCCCCGGCCACCGCTTCGGCCAGACCCAGATCGATCTTCACCGGCGTCTCATTTTTTTTGCCCTTGACGGTCACTCCAGCCTCCAGCCCCACATGGACCAGCCGATGCCCGGCCTGCTTAAAGGCCGCCGCCGGCTCGAGATATTCGGAATCTTCAAAGTAATCTGTGATGATAACTGCGATCTTCGCCATAATTCTTCTCCTTTGAATTGATCATTTGTACAACAATCGCCCTTTGATGGCTCGACGGGTCTCAGCACCAAGGTGAACGGCATTACTGTTATACCGATCATCCTGAGCCTGTCGAAGGATGGCCCAGCACATTGCGTCCTCGCACTGACTTGACCATGTTTTCATACATTTAAGTTAAACACAAATATTGGCCCCGGAATCTGGTTGCAATTGAATGGTAATCAGAAAACACAACCCGGGTAAAGTGACAAAACCCGTTGGATCGGAGACTTCGCTGATCTCATTTTCAATCGACTATGCCGGAAAGAGCCGGGCCTGAAAATCCTTGCCGAAAACCCTAAATTTCCGCTAGGAATAAAATCGGCGCCCATAACAGTACATCCCAAACGCAACCAGGAAACCCGAAACCATGGCAGAATACCTCTACCGGCTGGACTTTCAGGTCCGTGATTACGAAATCGACATGCAGGGGATCGTCAACAACGCGGTCTATCAGAATTATCTGGAACACACGCGCCATGTCTTCCTCAAGGAAAACGGCATCGACTTCGCCGCCTACACCATGGGTCAGATCAACCTGGTGGTGGTCCGAATCGAGATCGACTATAAGTTCCCGCTGCAGAGCGGCGACCGTTTCTGGGTCGGCCTCAATCTGGTCAAGGAATCACGCCTGCGCTTCGCCTTCCTGCAGGATATCTACCGGATTCCCGACGATAAACCGGTACTCCGGGCCAAGGTCGTCGGCACCTCCCTGAATCCCCAGGGCCGGCCCGCCGTCTTACCGGAACTGGAATCGGCCTTCGCCAAAATGGATATACCGGGAATGTGACTTCAGACCTGGAACAGGCCTGCCGGGAACCAATGCTTAACGTTAAAAATAGGATGATTAAGCGGTGGTGTAATTCTCTCACCATCGGAAATGAATATACGGAGGCACTGCATGGCTAAATGGCATTTCGATCCCGATCACACTGTCGCAGCCTTTGCAGTCCAGCACCTGACCATCGCCAAGGTCCGCGGCCAGTTCAACAAGATTAGCGGCACCCTGACCTACGATCCGGCCAAACCGGCCGAGACCGGCTTGGAAGTCACCATCGACGTTTCCAGCCTTTATACCGGGATCAAGAAACGCGATGTCCACCTGGTCAGCCCGGATTTCTTCGACGCCGTCAATAACCCGGAAATCACTTTCCGCAGCACAGGTTGTATCATGACCGGCCGCCGTGGCCAACTCACCGGCGAATTGACCATCCGCGGCAACACCCGCCCCGTAACCCTGGAAATTGAGCTGACCGAACCTCTCAAACTTGCGGCCGACTTCGGTGGCGAAACCACTATCGGCCTCTCGGCCCGGACCGTCATCAACCGGGAGGACTTCGGTCTGGTCTGGAATGTCCCGCTGGGGAACGGTCAGGTTATGGTCGGCAGAGAAGCGGAGATTAGTTTGGACGGTGAAGCGGATATGGAGGAATAGCTTGAATTAATCAGTCCTCTTGGGCGGATTGATTTGCAGCAGTTCGTTAATATCCTGGGTCAGAACCTGCCCCGCAATATGATGACCTGTTGGCCCCCAATGCCCACCATCGGCAGCCCTAACTGTAATTCCTTCCCGTTCAGATTCTTCTACAACGGCAGATACATTAGGATATGGAGTAAATCCAGCTTTTTTGGCAAGCTCAATCCACAACTTGGTTTGCTCTGGATATTCTGCGCCACATGAAAATGTAGCCAATTTTGTTTTGCGAGGTACAGAATTTGCCATCATTTTCAAAAGACTTCCGGTTATTTGCACAGATTCAGACATCTCCTTATCCATTCTTTCTTTATTGTTGTCTGATTCAGGGTAATAACCATTGTATATTTTAAATTGAATTTTTTGTAGGTTCATATCTATAAATCTAAAAATGGCTGAGTTGATATATATATTTCTGTATAAATAGTTTTATTTGTCCCTATAAAATATTTTATCTCCATCAAAATAGGGACGAAAATTTTTCTGATTTCTAACGATAGAATCTGTTTCCCAATCAAAACTGTTGTTTTCAAAATCGTTGCCACAAAATTGCAATACAAAAACATCTGGATCTATTATTTTTGAATATTTTTTTAAAATAAGCAGCTCCTGAAGTGTACCATATCCGCCGCCTCCATAAGCAAATACTTCATATCGGGTCAATTTCCTAACTTGCCTGAAATAAGAATCTTCATCAGACATATTTGGATCACCTGTAAATGAATCACCTATGAATAATATCTTTTCTTTATCTGTATTTATTTCCCCCCAGGCCCTAAAACCGTATTCATTAGTAGAATATACTACCCTGTATGGCTTTCCAGAAACATCATGGGTAATTTTATTTAAATTATAATTACTCTTAGTAACCTACCCAATCTCAGAATCATACTTGTATGGCATACTTCCAGATATAAAATAGAAATAAAATAATTCTGATGAAACATGCAATATAACAGCTGAAATGACTACCAGAACACACCAAAATATAATTTTTTTCACATACAACCTATTATTGTTTATTTAACATTAAAATCATCCAACTGGTTAATCTTCCCATAAATCCTGTTTCCGCCGACCTATTTACACTATAGAAATTGTTAATGCTAGTATTACATCACCTCCAGAAAACTTAACATAGGACTTCCATTCCGAGTTTAAGTGATAGGTCATGCGAACATGACAAGAAGCAATTAATAATGCACAGGACCATTTATTGTCTCCATCATGCAATTAAACCTACAGGTTTAGCTAATATCAAAATGTGATATTTCCATGGGATGCTGCCAGGTATGCTTAATAGACACATATGTTAGGGAATCACACATGATCTCTAGAGCAAGCTGTCAAATAATGCAAAACAATAGGGGGATGGAGGTTCGTATTTCTGAGCATTGCGGAACTACCAAGGGATCCTTACGGAAGAATAACCTAGTCAAGCTCGTAAAGATCTTGCCAGTTAGCCTCGTCCTGCCAGGGCGGTTGTTCCGCTTTCGAAAAAAGCGTATCATTCAGCACCAGCCAGTCCATCTCAGTGCGCATGAAACAACGGTAGGCATCCTCGGGTGTACAGACAATGGGATCACCCCGGACAATAAAGCTCGTATTGAACAAAGACCGAGCCTGTCAAGTTTTTAAAGGCCGAAATCAGCCGCCAGTAGCGTTCATTGTATCCCGATGCACCGTCTGTATCCGGGCAGAGAAATCGACGTGGGTCACCGCGGGGATATCGGAGCGCTGCAGATAAAGCCGATCATAAAGGGGCAGATCAGCATAATTATCCGGTAAAGAGCGACGATGTCTCGCCTGCACCGGCACCACCAGTTGCATATACGGACCGGGCTCGTTCAATTAGAAATATTCATACACGTCCTCGGCCAGCACCGAAGGCGCAAAAGGCCTGAATCCCTCGCGATATTTGATCTTGAGATTCAGTTTTTTCTGCATCTCCGGGTTCCTCGGATCACCGAGGATGCTGCGATTACCCAAGGCCCGCGGGCCCCACTCCATCCTGCCCTGAAACCAGCCGACCACCTCACCCTTGTCCAGCAATTCAGCAACAGTTTCGCAAAGTTCCCCGAAATCGGCGAAAGTCTTTCCCGGAGCCTGGAAACGTCGTTGCATCCTTTTAATGTCCAGCTCGCTGAATTCCGGACCCAGATAGGAGCCCTGCATCCGGTCGTTGCCAACGACATCCGGCCGTTCCGTCTGCTCCCGATCCCAGATATACTGGGCCGCATAAGCCGCTCCCAGAGCGCCCCCGGCGTCTCCCGCCGCCGGTTGAACCCAGAGCCGGTCGAAGATGCCGGAGGCCAGAAGCTTGCCGTTCGCCACGCAGTTGAGCGCCACTCCGCCGGCCATCGCCAGATTGGCGGATCCGGTCAGTTTCTTCGCCGTCGCCGCCAGCCGCAGCACCACCTCTTCGGTCACCTGCTGGATCGCCAGAGCCATATCCATATAGGCTTGCGACAGCTCGCTCTCCGCTTCCCGTCTGGGTATCCCGAACAGCTTTCAGCCACTTCTGGTCTTTGCACATTTTAAGGCCGGTGGCGTAATCGAAATAATCCATGTTCAGGAGTAGCGAACCGTCTTCCCGCAAGTCAAGCAGGTGCTCATAAATGATTTTGACGAATCTGGCGGTCCGGTCGGAGCCGGGATTGCCATAGGGCGCCAAGCCCCATCAACTTGTATTCGCCGCTGTTGACCTTGAATCCGCAATAATAGGTAAAAGCCGAATACAACAGCCCCAGCGAGTGAGGGAAAGGCAACTCCTTCAGGATAGTGATATCCTTCCCCTCACCTCTGGCGATGGTGGTGGTTGCCCACTCACCGACTCCGTCGATAGTGATGATCGCCGACTCGGTAAAAGGAGAAGGATAAAAGGCACTGGCCGCATGGGAAAGATGATGCTCGGGAAATAGGAGCGGCGGCCGTTTGCCGAGTTTGCCGCCAGCAACTTTTTCAAACTCCTGCCAAAGCATGCGCTTCATAAAGAGTTTTTCCTTGATCCAGACCGGCATCGCCGAAAGAAAACTGGTGAGACCCGCATGGCGCAAAGGCGTGATAGGTTTCGAGCAGCCGCTCGAATTTGAGATAGGGCTTGTCGTAAAAGGCGATGGCGGTCAGATCGGAAATCTGCAAACCGCCTTCCGCCATGACATAACGGATTGGCATTGGCTGGAAAAGCAGGCGTCATGCTTCTATGCGGGTAAAGCGTTCCTCATGGGCTGCCGCAACAATCTCCCCGTCGCAGAGCAAGGCGGCGGCGGCATCATGATAGTATGCCGATATTCCCAGAATATTGCGCAGCCATGACCCCTACGGCCTGTCTGTCGTTTAGAACAAGCGTATAGATGAACGGCGCGATGGCCGTACCGCTGGTCAGCACGATCAGAACCCCGAACAGCAGCAGGGTCAAAATGATCGGCAACAGCCAGAATTTTTTCCTTTCCTTCAGGAAACCCCATAAATCCTTGAGAAAATCCATTGCAACCCCCTACAAGCTAATAAGGATGTTCGATATCCTTTTTGGTCATGAGATGATTACGTTCCGTAAAAACACTCTCTTTGCCCTTTTTCCAAATCTTGATACGCATGGAGTCGGCCCCGCCGACTCGTCGCATCAATACCTACCGGTAACACCACTAGCCCAAAAACAAGGGTTAACAAGAGTTTGGACATCAACCGTTCCGAGGCAGGGCGGAAAAACCGAACCAAACTCTGAGCCCAGAGGAGAAAACAGCGCCGGGGCACGTCATCACCAGCACGAGACAGAGGATGGCTGGCAAGCATTAAATATTGTCTGCCGCCTAAAAAAACCAAGCAGCAGCAGAATAAGCACCATGGCTAAACCGGCGTCCCGAGCCTGATCTAAATTTATCTTTTTCGGCATCTGCATTCCCCGTTAGGAAGTTGACTCGGGACAGGAGGAAAATTTCGCGCCCTGACCGTCAACGGTACCGGGAGCCATAGCGGGGTTTTAACGCGTTTCACCCCGTGCGCCATCACCAATGGCGACCGCTTGCCCAAGCGCGGATAAAGTTGCATCGACATTGGACAGGCACGCCAAAAATTACCGACTGAGCGAAACGCCCAGTCGGTTCCATCTATTCCCGTCGCAGGAACTGCCTCCAGCCTGAACGGAATCGCCGATCAAGTACGCGAGCACCCACTGCATTGAAAGTCTCGCCTGATTGGCCAGGCAAGCATATATACACCAAGATTGGTAACTTGCAATATGGAATTTAGGTTTCTTTTTCGCAGGGAACGGGCTCGATAAGGCGATTTTCTGGCCACTCGACGTCAGACAGTTACCCCTCCCTGCAGTTCGCCGTGAGGTCTATTGTGGAATAAAATTCGGGTGTTATTATGAACAACAGCTGAGTGTTACTTTATCCCGGCCGACAAGGAAAAGGAGACTCTCATGATGTTCGGAAAAGTGATTCTGTTGGCCGTCGCTCTGCTGATCTTGCCCGGGCCCGCTTCGGCCCTGGTCAGGAACCCAGACCTGGGCGAGGTTACGGTCCAGATCAGCGGGGCCAAGAGAAGCAAGCCGGCACTGGTTGAATCCCTAGTCGACAAATGCCTGGAACGCGGGGGTTATCGCAGCTGGGAGGCCATCGATCCCGTCGGGCTGGGACAGTGCCTGAGCAATTCGCGGCTCTTCTCCAAGGTGGAGGTCGAGGTCAGCCAACCGGAGATCGCGGTCAAGGTTATCGAACGCTGGACCCTGATCCCCATCCCCAATGTTTATGCGAGCAACGGCAAGCGCTCTGTCGGGGCCTTCGTCTACGAATCGAACCTGCTCGGCTACGGCAAAATGGCGGGGGTCGGCGGCGCCATCTCGACCGAGGGCAATACCTTCTCCTTGATGTATATGGATCCCGCCGTACTCTTCACCGATTTTACTTTCAGGGCCTTCGGTTATCGATCATCGGCTGAACATGAGGCCTTTGATGGAACCACCACCCTCTATCTCTACGATAAAGTTGAGGAGGGGGTCGCGGTTTCTCCCGGCTACCGGATCACTCCAGATCTGAATATCTCGATCTCTCTGCAATATGCGGATAAGCGCTATTCTCCAGTCGAAATGTATGCCGCGCCCGAGGATTATCGGGCCTGGAGCGGAGGCGCCGGCCTCTCCTACTCCAACTCGGATTACAAACTCTTTTATAACGACGGCCTGTCGGCGCATCTCAACCTGTTGGAACAACTGGACCGCTCGGACCGGAACGGACGGATTTTCAGCGCCACCGCCAGAATCGAATGGGATCAAGCCATAACCGCCGATCAGGCCCTGCAACTTGGTCTGCGGGGCGCTTATCAATCCGCGGCGCCGGTCGGCGACCTCGAGGACTACGGCCTGGGTAAGGGCTACCGAGGCATCCAGCCGGGAGGGCTCTGGACCAGCCGGATCGTTTCGGCCTCGGTTGATTACCAGGTGGCCCTGGCCCGGTGGCGGCATGGCACCATCACCTTGGCGCCGTTCGTGGATTACGGTATTTACGATTCCTACTTCGAGGATAACCGTGGCAGCTACCTGGCCTATGGGATCGGCTCCTACTACTTCATGAATTTCATCAATCTGCCGGGACTGGGTTTGACTGCCGGTTACAACGAAGAATTCATGGGGGGGTTCATTGCCTTCCAGTTTGGGATGGGATTCAACTAGTTTCTCGCCATGAACCTGAAAGATATCGTTACGCAGAAGCTCCATCATGGCGATGGCTGTTTTATCAACCCCTTCAGCCGGCAACCGCATGGCCGATTGCGGGATGTCCTCAAGTGGAAGTTCCTGTCCCGGAACCATTTCCGATCTCAGTACAACCGGGAAGTGGTCACCCCGGTTTCCTTCAACTGGAAAGAAGTCAATGACTACCAGGGGTTGAGCGTCACTTTTCTCAACCATGCCAGTGTGCTTGATCAAGGATCGGCAGAGCTGCATCCTGGTTGATCCGGTGTTCAATGGCCTGTCCTTTTTGATCAAGGATTTCTCCCCCCTGGCTCTCGATCTCGTTGAGATGCCCAAACCGGATCATGTCCTGATTACCCATGGCCATTATGACCATCTGGACCTCCCCAGCCTCAAAGCCCTGGCCAACACCCATCTCGTCACCCCCCTCGGCTATGACCGGATTATCGACAAACTGGCGCCCCGGCCGGTGACCAGGCTCGACTGGCTGGATGAGTACAGCAACGGCCAAACGACGATCACCCTGTTGCCCTGCCACCACTGGACCATGCGCAACCCGCTGGTCGGCCCCAATCGCTCCTTGTGGGGTTCATATCTGGTCCGGACCAGCGGCGGCCAGACCGTCTATATATCCGGCGATACCGCTTATTTTGACGGCTTCAAGGAAATCGGGGAAATGTACGACATCGACTTGGCCATCCTTAATGTCGGGGCCTACGAGCCGCGCTGGTTCATGAAAAGCGGCCACATGAACCCCGCCGAGGCGGTCCGGGCCTTCCGGGAGCTTGGGGCCAATCACATGCTGGTTGTGCACTGGGGCACCTTCCGCCTTGGTGATGAGCCGGTATTCCTGCCACCGATACAGGTCAAGGAAGAACTGGCCAAGGCCGGCCTTTCCGAGCGGCTCATCGATCTGGCCCACGGTCAAACCGTTTTTTACGACCGGCTTGCGTTTCCTTGAAGGAGAACTTTGAGACTACCGCGCAAATGATATATGATTCTTACAGTTGCATGAAAACCGGGACTGAAAACCCGGCGCTTCCGCCTGACCGGCTGATCGCCGGATCAAACCTACTTTGCCAGCAAGGGATATAGATGAAAAAAATTCTGGCGGCGGATATCGGCGGCACCAACAGCCGTTTCGCCCATTTCCAAATTGACCGGGACGGTCCGCTGGAGCTGGTGGACAGCAAATGGCTATCAACCACCGAGGCCGACTCCTTTCCCCGGCTTCTAGAACAGCTAAGCTCAAGCGACTTCACCCTGCCGCTTGAGCAAGCCGACATGACGGTCATTGCCGTGGCCGGACCGGTGGAAGACGGGACCTACTGCGCCCCGCCATATATCTCCTGGGATATCAACCTGGCCGAGCAAGAAACCAAAAAGTCCTTGTCCCAGGCGGTTCTGATCAACGATTTTGTCGCCCAGGCTTACGCCTGCCGCTCGCCGGCGGGGAAGTCGGCCCGCCTGATCCTGGCTGGGGAAAGCGAAGCCGACGGGTGCGTGGGCGTACTGGGTGCCGGCACCGCTCTCGGCAAGGCCAGCCTGGTGCAGGTTCCGGACCGGGGATTTCTGGCCCTGCCCTCCGAAGGCGGGCATGCCTGTTTTCCTTTTGTTTCCTCCCGGGAGTTTTCCTTCCAAGAGTTTTACCGGGAAAAAAGCGGCGAGCAACAGATAACCGGCAATCTGGTGGTCTCCGGTCGTGGTCTGCGATACCTCCACATGTTTCTCACCGGTGATGACCTGGAACCACGGGAAGTTTCCTCCCGGTTGACCCGGGAGTCGGAAACCCTGGCCTGGTTCGCAAGATTCTACGGCCGGGTTAGCCGGGATTATGCCCTGGAAGTCCTGGCCCTTGGCGGGCTGTACATTGCCGGCGGCGTGGCAGCCGCAAATCCCGAGATCCTCACCAATACAAATTTTCGCGAAGAGTTTCTGGATTCACCGACCATGGGACATCTCCTGGCGAAGATTCCGGTATTCCTGATCGATGACCAGGACAGCGGACTATGGGGCGCGGCTTTTCATGCCCGGCAACTTCTGCAAAACAGCTGAAGATTTTCCATCAGAGACAGTTCTTTTCCCTTGGAAACCAAAGAGTCATGGAAGAGCTGCCGATTTATGAATGAAGCCTGGCTGATTGCGATTAAATGCGGCGAGGTCCAAGTCGTCCTCGATTTGCTGGAAAGGGGTGCGGAAGTGAATGCCCGGGACCGATACGGCCAAACCGCCCTTATGCTGGCGGCGCATGCCGGTCACCGCGAGATTGTCGAAATCCTGATCAGCCAACGGGCCGACTTGAACATTACCGCCAAATTCGGGCTTAGCGCGATTATGCTCGCAATCGTTGCAGGACATAGCGAAGTCGCGTTTCTTCTGGCCAGAGCCGGGGCCGATCTGTCCTTGCGAGGACAAGGACCTCCGGGATTCTTCGACCGGACCGCCTATGATCTCGCCGTAGAACACGGCATGCCGGATTTGGCCGCGGAACTGAAGTCCATAAGTAAACGGGAGGATTAAAGATGAAATATCGACTGCTGGGCCAAACCGGCCTTTACGTATCGGAGCTGTGCCTCGGGACCATGACCTACGGCAGTGCCGGCTTCTGGCAGGTGATGGGTGGGCTCGACCAGAAGGCGGTGAAAGCCCAGGTCAAATTTGCCTTTGAGCAGGGGGTCAACTTCATCGATACCGCCAATGTCTACTCGCTGGGCCAGTCGGAAGAATTGCTTGGTCAGGCTCTCAAGAAACTGGGTTTGCCGCGCGAAGAGCTGGTAATCGCCACCAAGGCCACCGGGGTAATGAATGATCTGCCCAACGGCCGGGGCCAATCGCGCTATCACCTGATGAACGAGGTGGAAGCCAGTTTGAAAAGGCTGCAGGTCGAGCATATCGACCTTTACCAGTTACACGGACTCGATCCGCTTACCCCGATGGAAGAAACCCTGGAAACCCTCAACGATCTGGTCCGCTCCGGCAAGGTGCGCTATATCGGCCTGTGCAACCTGCCGGCCTGGCGGATCATGCAGGGGCTGGCCATCTCCGAGAAGCGGAACTGGGCTCGATTCGTCAGTGTCCAGGCCTACTACACCGTCGCGGGCCGCGATCTGGAACGGGAAATATTGCCGCTGCTCGAGGATCAGGGCCTGGGCCTGATGGTCTGGAGTCCCCTGGCCGGTGGTTTACTGACCGGCAAATTCAGTCCGGAGGGCAAAGGACCGAAGGACAGCCGGCGCAGCAAGTTCGACTTTCCGGTGGTCGACAAGGAACGGGCCTTCCGCTGTGTCGAGGCCATGCGGCCCATGGCCAAGGAACGCGGCGTCTCCATCGCCCAAATCGCCCTGGCCTGGCTCTTGGCCCAGCCGCGGGTTTCCTCGGTGATCATCGGATCCAAGACCATGGTACAGCTGAAGGACAACCTCGGCGCCACCAAGCTGGTCCTGACCCCAGCCGAACTGGAAACCCTGGACCAGGTCAGCCGTTTGCCGGAGGAATATCCTGGCTGGATGCTGGAGCGGCAGATGCAGTACCGGGCCGAACCACCGGAACGGAAGAAATAATAGACGGCCCGGAACTGTTCTTCGTTCTCGCTGCATGCTGATCTGCTACACTATATTTTTCATTAAACTAGGTATTATCCCTACCAATTTATACGCTTAACCCCCAGTTGCATTATGCTTTGCTACCTGCCAGAATTTATAATATCCTGAATATATCTAATTTTATCGGCTGCATGATCAGAGCGTAGCTATCAACTGTTAGATAATTAGATCTTACCGCTTATGCTCCTGACATGCTTTTTACCCGAGGAAGTTTGCGTACAACTTCTGACTACCTAGATCCAAGTGGCTCTTGAAATCTAAAAATGGTCATTACGGTTTCAGGATTTCGCCGACATCAGTCATTTATTTGCCGGTCCGGCTCTTAACCTTAAATTCGGGCTAATGAGGACGAAATCATGGATGAGCGCAGAAAGCACCAGCGGTTCCAGCTCAGGGGAAATTGCCTGATTAGTCATGGAAAGTTGGTAGGGACCGTTATTGACCTGAGCCTGGGTGGTATGTCCTTTACCTGCTTGAGTTCCTATTCCGACGGATGCAATAATTCTTCCTGTAACAATGTCGAAATATTCTGTACCGAAAACATGTTGAAAGTTCCTGGTCTGACCATGAATATTATCGAAACGGAAAAAATACCCGGGGAATTCCTCCCAAATTTCTGGATCAGTAAATTCCGGGCTCGTTTCGACAATCTCCGGGAAGAACAGATCGCCTTGTTGGAAAACCTGATCGGCACAGCCACCCAGCAAAACCTCTTAGGACCTTGAAAACGGAAGGCGCTTGTCGGAGCCGCTATCGACCAGGTCATGACCACTCCACTCTCCGCAGTAAATCCCACCTTATTGGCAATTAGGCTTTTTTTGTTGCCCCCCCAACTCTATCCCGGGCAACAGCTACATGCCAACTGATTTACATTGACAGTAAAACTCGTCCTGGGCTAAGAAATTAGGCGTGGTATCGAGAACAGGCGATAGGAGGAAGGCACCAAAAATCGCTCCCTTCATTTCAATATTTCATCATCTTATACGGCAGGAGGAAAAGGGAATGACGCGCGTAAGGAAACTGGTCTTAGTGGCTTTGCTGGTGGCGTTTTTCCAGCCGTCCTGGAGTCGGGCCGACGAGGTCCAGCTGAACCGCCAGGATGTAACGGTGATCAAGAAAAAACTGGTGGAAGTGGCGGCGGCAATAGGGCAGCCGCCGACCGGCTACGGCAAGGCCCAGGAATCGTACGACCTACCGACTTCGGCCTACACCGGTGACAAAGGCGGCTATCAACCGATCTATGCCTCAGCCCAGTTCCGCTTCGACGGCGGAGCCGAGAAGATGGGTAAGAAGTCGCAGGAGGAGATCGAGGCCGAATACCGCAAGAAAATGCTGGAAGCCCAGGCCAGCGGCAACTATCAAGCCATGTCGCAGATCGCACAAGAGATGGTGCAGAAATCGAGTCAGGCCCAGATGGCAGCCGAGGAGGCCAAGCGCGATCCGGTGGAGATCTCCCTACGCTTCAACAACAACCCCGGGGCAACCATCGACCCCGACGCCGTGGTCTTCGAGAAGCCGGGGGTAATCGCCCTCAAGGCACCTTACAATAACGGCGACCAGCTCCAGGTCACGGTCTACTTCGATCCGGTCAAACTCAAGGATACCCAGAGCCTCTCCCGAATCGACCTGAGCGACGACGATCAGCAAGGCTCGAAACAAAAGACCACGGTGCGCAACATCACCATCGAGATGACTGGTCCGCCGGATGTGGTCGAACCGTGGAGCAAACAGATCGCCACCGCCAAGGTCCTGGCCCAGATCGACACGAAATAGCCGGACAAAACTGACAAATTAAATGGGGCCGCCCTCTTTAAAGGGGGCGGCCTCATTTTTCGCCGCCATGCCACATGGGCTTAACCGATCAATATCTTCTCTATCCGAGCTGAAGGGGGATATTCCCGGTCTTTGCTCGGTCCGAAACAAATCAACCCGACCGGCAGTCCCGAACAACGGCACGATGCGATTTTCCCGCCGCCGGCCTTGTTCCTCGCTGATCTCCCTTCCCGCCTGGCCTCACTGCCAATCTCTCCAGGGCGATCGAAGATCCGACGAATTACTTCTCGGCAACGGTAGCACTGTACGAATAGGAAACTACCACGTCCCGATCATCAAAGCGGATCACCAGATCCCGGCTCCGGGCTGGGGCAAAAATACTGTAGTGGTAATGGCCATAGGTCCAGGTCTTCAGACCGTCTTCCAGGCCGGTGCGCCAAGGCGGTCCGAAAAGCTCTTTGATCTCGGCTCCGGTGGTCCGACCAATGACGATCCGCTCAACCGCGCTCTTGGGGAACGGCCGACCAACCGTGGCGCAGGAAAGCAGGGTCACCGCCACCAGGATAAGGAAAAGCGGGTGTGGGGTAAGCCCCGGTTTTCTTGATGACAGAATCATAAGAACCTCCGTTGTGAAAGTCGGTAAGCATGTAAATGGAACCTTTTAGCTCAGGTTACGCTTCCGGGCATTCGAGATGCAAGCCGCCGCCCAACCAGCCACGATAGGCAAGCAGGTGCAGTAATACTGAGGGCTCAGCGAGGGCGTCTAGGGGATTTCGTGTAAACGTCCGGTCGGTCCGATTGGTATGAACACCCAGGAAAAATTGCAAGTTGCTTTTGCTGTGTATGAGAAAGGAACATTCATCAAAAATAGGTAACTAAGACGAATTCCATGTATGCCCAGAGAGTCGAGAGGTAATGCAAATGCAGCCCCGGAACATTTCCGCGGACAGAGGTCGGATGATCTGGGCCGGCCCATAGCAACCCAGAAATTATTTAGTCGGCAAAGTAATAATTGGAAGACCTCTGACAACAAAAAAACCGCGTTCCCAAGAGGACGCGGTTTTTGGTGGGATTTATTGCTTGGCGGAGAGGGTGGGATTCGAACCCACGTGCCGACTATTAATCGACAACCCGATTTCGAGTCGGGCCCGTTACGGCCACTTCGGTACCTCTCCGAACGACAGGATAAACGATCCTGCGAAAATACCGGAAACCGGGCCGGCCGTCAATGGCCAGGTAAGGTCCGGGGAAAATGAATGGACCCTGGTCCCTACCCCAACCAGCCCCCCTGGCCGACTCTCTCCATTTGCCTTGTTGTCAACTCCGTCCGACATGCTATGATTATAAAAGGTCAGTTACGGCCGACAAGGAGCCTACCTCTTGAAACTTTCGATCTATGCCCGGCTGGTCATCAGTTATTTCATTTTCTTCGCCATGCTGGCCGGGGTAAGCCTTTTTTTCATCTATAACCTGAACCGTTTCAATCAGGTGATGCAGTCCATCATCATGAACGACACGGCAGTTATGGAATACTCTGTTCAGCTTTCTGACGCTCTGCTTGCCGAGGTCCGCAACGAACGCAAGTACGTGCTCCTGGGTGACGAACTGCTCTATCAGAATTACCAGGAGGCCAGGGCGGAATTCGAGCGCTTACTGCTAAAGATCCAGCTCGGGGTAACCGACCCGGAGACCAAAGCCGCTCTGCAAACCATCTCGACCCAACACCTCTTATTCACCAAGCTGGTCGAGGAGGAAAGGGAAACGCATCAAAGCACCCCGCCCCACTCCGCCGCCTGGTACGACGATGAAAAGACAAAAATCTCCGGCCGGATCATCGCCACCCTGAAAGAACTCCAGCAAGCCAGCGAGAAGAATGTCTCCGATAAAATTCGCAACCTGGGTGAAGCCGGTGAAAGGGCCGGCGGCATCGCCATCCTGATCACCGCCGCCGCCCTGTTCACCGGACTGTTGGTAGCCGCAGTTATCACCAGGAGCATCACCCACCCCCTGCAGGTAATCAAGGCCAAGACCAGGGAAATCGCCCGGGGCAACTTCGAGAATGATCTGCGGATCGATTCCCCGCCGGCTATCAAGGAACTGGCGAACGCCATCAACGCCATGTGCCACAAACTCCAGGAGGTGGACAATCTGAAGTCGGCCTTTTTTGCCCATATGTCCCACGAACTTCGAACGCCACTTGCCTCAATCAAGGAAGGTACCCATATTTTACTTGACCGGCTGGGTGGGGATATCAACGAAAAGCAGCAACGCATTCTCTCCATCGTCATCCAGGAGAGCGACCGCATGATCACCTTGGTCAACTCCCTGCTGGATCTGGCCAAGATGGAAGCGGGGATGCTGGTTTATCACTTTACCAATACCGACCTGCCCACCCTGGTTAGGGATGCCCTGCAGGGGCTGCAGCCACTGGCCGAGGCTAAAAGCCTGGACATCGTCAACAATATCGCCGGCCTGCCCCCGGTTAAGGTGGACCAGGAGAGAATCATGCAGGTGATCCGCAATCTGGTGGGAAACGCCATCAAGTTCACGCCGGAAGAGGGCATGATCACCTTGTCGGCGACACCCCGGGGCGGGATGATGGAAGTCGCGGTGCAGGATACCGGGATCGGCATCCCCGAGGAAGACCTGGAACGGATATTCCAGAAGTTCCAACAGGTGCTGCCGGCCAGGAGCGAAAGGATTAAGGGGACCGGCCTGGGGCTGGCCACGGTCAAACAGATAATACTGGCGCATGGAGGAAAAGTTTGGGCTACAAGTCAAATAGAAAAAGGCAGCACGTTTTACTTTACCTTGCCCTTGGCGGACTGAGCCTGGCATGGCTGGCTACATCCTGCGCGCCGGTCCAGAAGACCATCGCCGACATGCAATCCCAGCAGCAGCTGTCAAGGTACCGCTATTACCTGGCTTCCGGCTTCTTCGACACCGTAATCCAGCAGAGCAAGCAGGTATTGCGCGAAAACGAGACCAGGCCGCCGGCCGACCTGGCCCTATACGCCCTGGGCGAAGTCTACGCCAACCACGCCTACCAGGGTAAAAATTACGAATTGTCCAAGCAGTACTTTAAAAAACTGCTCGAGAACTTCCCCTATTCGCCGTTGGCCTCCGAGGCAAAAAGCTATCTAAGCCTCTACGCGACCCTGGACGCCAAGGACAGGACCATTGCCGCCCTGCGGGAGCAAAATGCCCGGGCCGAGGCAGCGGCCGAGGCGGCGGAGAAACCCAGCGAGCCGGTCGCCGCACCCCGCCCGGTGGTCGAGAACCGGAATTTCGAAGAGGCCGTGCGCAAGAACGAACAGATCCTCCGGAAAGCCGGCAAGTCTCCGCCGGCCGACGAGGCCCTCTACAACCTGGGCTTGATATACGCCAACAATGATAACCCGGACAAGGACTTTGGCAAGTCTCAGGAATACTTCGCCCGACTCACCCATGAATTTCCCGACAGCCCCATGGCCGAAGAGGCGCGAATCTGGCTCGGACTCTTCGGAGTCTTTAAAAAAATGCGGCAAATCGATCTGGAGATTGAACAACAGAAGAAACAACTCAACCGTTAGAGGTTAGTACATGGCGGGCAACAAGATCCTGGTGGTCGACGACGACCTGAACCTGCTGGACCTGATTCAAATCAGGCTGGACGCCTCAGGCTACGAGGTGGCTACGGCAGGGCACGAAAACGAGGCGAAGAAGCTGGTTGCCAGCCAGGTCTTCGACGCGGTGGTTCTCGATCTGCAGTTGGTGAGCCAGGATGGCATTTCCCTGATGGAGGAACTGCATCGGGAGGCTCCGGGCCTGCCGGTGATCATACTCACGGCCCATGGCAGCATCGAAAGCGCCGTGGAAGCCATGCAACGTGGGGCCTTTACCTATCTTACCAAGCCTTTCGATTCCCGCGAGTTGATCATGCAGATCGAGCGAGCCCTGGAGAACAACCGGTTGACAGGGGAGATTCATCGCTTACGGGAACTGGTCGAGGAAAAATACGAATACGGCAATATCATCGCCCGCAGCGAACCGATGCGGAGGGTTCTCGATCAGGTTACCCGGGTTGCCGGCACCGACTCGACCATAGCCATCTACGGGGCCAGCGGCACCGGCAAGGAACTGATCGCCAAGGCCATCCACGTCGCCAGCCCCAGGAGGGATTTCCCTTTCCTGGCCATCAACTGCGCCGCCATCCCCGAAACCCTGCTGGAAAGCGAACTGTTCGGCCACGAGAAAGGCGCCTTCACCGACGCGGTCCGCAAGAGCCTGGGATTGTTCGCCAGGGCCGAGCTGGGCACGGTCTTCCTCGATGAGATCGGCGATCTACCCCTGACCTTGCAGGGCAAACTTTTGCGGGTTCTGCAGGAACGGATCATCCAACCCCTGGGCAGCGAGGAACAGGTGCCCATCGATGTCAGACTGATCGTCGCCACTAATAAGGACCTGAGGGAGGAGGTAAAAAAAGGCAACTTCCGCGAGGATCTCTACTACCGGGTCCATGTGATTCCGGTGCAGATCCCCCCCTTGCGGGAAAGGAAGGAAGACATCCCGCCCCTGGTCGAGCACTTCCTCCGCAAATACGGTGAGCAGCTGGGCCGAAAGGTCACGAACATCAGCGCCGCCGCCATGCACAAATTGATGCTGCACGACTGGCCAGGCAACGTCCGAGAGTTGGAGAACGCCATCGAGTTCGCCATCGCCATGAGCGAGAACGACACCATTGAAGAGGCCCAGATTCTGCCGGCCAGCGACAGCCACAAACCCTTGCCGACCTTGAACGAGGCCCGGGCCGGCTTTGAAAAAACCTACCTGCGCAACCTGCTCAAGGCAACCGGCGGCAATATCAGCAAGGCGGCGGCACTGGCCGGCAAATACCGGGCCGACCTCTATAATCTCCTGAAAAAGCACGCGCTCTCGCCCGGCGACTTCAAGGAATAAAGCGCCATCCGACCAAGCCGGAAACGGCTTTCCGGCTCGGGATAACCCTTGCCCTCTTTGATTTTACCTGCAGTATTTTCCATACACATACAGCTATCATACTGATATTATTATATAAAAGTTAATGACCTCCATGGCTTGGCAAATAGCATGCGTAGGATATTACATACACTTTTTACCCTCCTCTCTAGTTTTCCCAACCAGCCAAAAACAATTACTACACAAAAAACAACGAGATATCCCGGCTCTGTGCTGCTTGGCACTTTCCTTGCTTAACTTACAGCGAGTTTGCCCTGGTTTGAATGCAACGGCGCCCGAGCTTTTTCGGTGTTTATCGGACTGAACCCGAGGATCACGACTGGGCAGTATCTTAGGCGCGACATTAAACCAGCGGCTTTGGGGGGTGTGACAAATCGCACCGCCAGAATTCAAAGTATCTAGGAGGATCTTTGTCGATGAAAAAAATTATTTTGTATTGTCTGGTGACGGCGGGCGCGCTGCTGTTGACGGCCACGGAGGGTTTTTCTTACAGCTCTTACGGAAACGACGTAAATTCCCTCTGCTCTCCGGCGACACCTTTCACCGGAGACTGCACCCTGTGCCACGCCAGCAGCAAATCCACCCCAACTCCGGCCAAGGACGCCTATCTGGCCGGCGGCAACACGCTGATCGACTTCTTTTGCCCGGCCGGTAGCGCCTGCACCGACAGCGACAACGACACTTTCGCCATCGAGGGTGGAGACTGCGGTCCGGTCGACTGCAACGACAGCAACCCCGACGTTCATCCAGGGGCTGCAGAGGTCTGCACCGACAAAATCGACAATGACTGCGACGGCCTGATCGATGTCGCCGACAGCAACGCGGTCGGCTGCCCGCCGCCCTGCACCGACAATGACGGCGACGGCTACGCTGTCGAAGGCGGCACCTGCGGTCCGGTCGACTGCAACGACCAGAACAGCGCCATCAATCCAGGGGCCATCGACACCCCCAATAACGGCATCGACGAGAACTGCTCCGGCGCCGACTCGGTCGACCCAACCATCATGGATCAGGACGGCGACGGCTATACCCCGGCCCAGGGCGATTGCAACGACAACAATCCGGCGATTAATCCCGGCGCCGTAGATATCCCCAATAACGGCATCGACGAGAACTGCTCCGGTGCCGACTCGGTCGACCCGACCCTCCTGGATCGAGACGGCGACGGCTACACCCCGGCCCAGGGCGATTGCAACGATAACAATCCGGCGATAAATCCCGGTGCTGTAGATATCCCCAATAACGGCATCGACGAGAACTGCTCCGGCGCCGACTCGGTCGACCAGACCACTCTGGATCAGGACGGCGACGGCTATACCCCGGCCCAGGGCGACTGCAACGACAACAATCCGCAAATCAACCCCGGCGCCGTCGATATTCCCAACAACGGCATCGACGAGAACTGCGACGGCCATGACAACGTGGACGCCTCCATAGTCGATAATGACGGTGACGGCTTTTCCCCGGCCAACGGCGACTGCGATGACACCGAGGCGGCCGTTAACCCGTCGGCGGTGGAAAACTGCACCGACGGAATCGATAACAATTGCGACGGTTTGGTCGATAGCCAAGATCCCAATGCTGTGGGATGTCCGGCTGCTTGCACCGACAGTGACCTCGACAATTACGCGACCGAAGGCGGCGACTGCGGCCCGGTCGACTGCAACGATCAGGATCTGGACATCAATCCCGGCGCCTTGGAAATCTGCGGCGACAACATCGACAACGATTGCGACACCCTGGTTGACGAGGGCTGCGATGCGGCCTGTCCGGACAGCGACGGCGACGGCTATCTCGACAGTGCCTGCGGCGGCAACGACTGCGACGATACCAATGCCGCAATCAATCCGGGCGCGACAGAGGTTTGCGGTAACGATGTCGATGAAAACTGCAACGGCGCCGGCGATGCGGAATGCCAAACCTGCCCCGACGGCACTCTGCTGGTCATCAAAGAAGTTAATTACGACCGCGAAGACGATGAACTGGTGATCAAGGGCCGAGCTAATGTCAATACCGCCATCACCATCGCCAATGCCGACACCGGTGAAATCCTGGCCAGCGGGGTCAGGGTCAGAGAAGGTAAATGGCGGGCCAAAATCGATGACCTTGATCAGGCTCCAGCCACGATCAGGGTCAGCAATGACAGCGGCTGCTTTACCGATCAGCAGCTCTCCGACAATAGCGGAGAACATCGGCGTGGCGAGGATGAACACCACGATTATCGGAATAATCGTCGAGAGAGTAGACATCACGACTAATCCCGCCGAGTAGCACCGAATAAAAAAATGGGAGGCCTTTGGCCTCCCATTTTTTTGTGGTCTAGACCAACACTGACGGCGGCAGCAAAATAATTTGCTCCCTCTTGACCGAAACCAGCGCCCGCCTTTTCGTACTCCACCCTCCCTCCCCCCTCCACCTGCAAAGAGCTTTGCACCCATCCCCTTCGCCCACCACGTGGCGTGATGGGTATTTATCAATTATATCCAACTGTTACATGAAACATTTTATCCCGGCATGCAGTTTGCTATGTCTTTCGGCATGGCGAAAAAAGGACCCAGACAACAAAGATGTCAGGTTCTACTCCTGGAACAAAATCCCGGCTTGGCCCATGCGCTGGAGTTGATGCTGCGCCAGGCCGGTTATCGGGTCAAAGCCTGTACGAAAGAGGTCGAAATGACATCAAGTCTTACCCCGGGCCGACTCCGAGCCGAAGAAATAGATCTGGTGCTGGCCGATCTCGCCGATGCTGGTCCGGACCGGGAAATAATACTGAACCGGCTGCGCGCCGCCGCAACCCTGCTGCCGGTCATCGCCATCGCACCATACGGGCAGGAACAAAATAGAGCCCGGCTGTTAAACCTGCCAGGCTGTTATTTACTCACCTCGCCCCTGGACCCGGAAGACCTCCGCCAATGCCTGGCCAAGGTCACCGCCAAGGAGAAGACGAGACTCGAGATTACCCGGCCATAACGGCTAACTCAAATCAGAAGGAGGCAAGACATGCGTATCAAGAATCTAAAACTGGGGCTGCCGATCATGCTCTGTTCCGCCCTGCTAATCACGGCTGTTCCGGCCTGGAGCAGTCCCGATCCGGGCAACAGTGCGGCAAGCGCCGCACTCGAAACCGGTACTGTGATCAAGGGCAAAGTTCTGGGCGTCTCTAAGAAGGCCAAGGCGATCAGCGTCGAGACCGCCAAAGGTCCGGTGATGATTAAGTTCGACCAGGCTACCGCTGGAATGGAACATGCGGCCGCCGGCGAGGCTGCCATCATCGAGTACCGGATTGAAGGCCAGAACAAAATCGCCATCGAGATCAAGCCCAAGCTGGCCACCCTGCCGACCGGAGTCAGCGAGATCACCCCCCAGGAACTGATAGCCCTGCTGGGCAATCACGAGAGCGATTACGTGCTGGTTGACTCACGGCCGGCCGCCCGCTTTGCCGAGGCCCATATCGCTTCGGCCATCTCCATTCCGGTCGAGAAAATGGGCGAACTGGCCCCGACCATGCTGCCGCAAGACAGTAAGGATAAGCTGTTGATCCTTTACTGCGGAGGGCCCACCTGAGGCATGAGTCCTAAGGCCGCCGGTCTGGCGGCCAAAATGGGTTTCACCAATATCAAGGTCATGTTGCAGGGCGCGCCCGGCTGGAAAAAAGCGGGGCAGATGATGGTGGCCAGTAATCGTTTCGTGGCCGAAGGTAATAAGGTGCTGGTTGATCTGCGCACCAATGAAGAAGCTTCCGGCGGGCATATTGCCGGGGCAGTCAACATCCCCCTGACCGAACTGGCCGAAGCCGCGGAAGACTTCCCAACCGCTAAGACCGCCCCCATCGTCCTCTACGGAAACGGCGAACAGGCTCGCCAGGCGGCCAAGATTATCAAAGGCTGGGGTTTCAAGACTATCGCCATGGTCGACGGCGGGTTGGCCGGCTGGCAGAAGGCCGGTCTGGGATTGGAGAAAGGTCCGTCCGGCGCCGAGATCAACTGGGTGAGGATCCTGGGTCCGGGCGAGGTTAGCAGCGCCGACTTTCTGAAAGCCGCGACTGGCGAAGCCGCCGATCAGGTGATTCTGGATGTACGGACCAACGACGAGATCGAAGCAGGTCGCTTCGATAATTCCATCCATATCCCCCTGGACGAGATCGAAGCACGACTGGCCGAACTGCCCAAAGACCGGGAAATTCTCGCCCACTGCACCACCGGAGCCCGGGCCGAGATGGCCGTCACCGCCCTGAAGAAGCACGATTTCAAAGCCCGCTTCCTGGTGGCCGAGGTAGAATGTGCAGAGGGAGTTTGCGAAATCGCGGAATAAGCGCTAATTTGTAGTTCTGCGCACCATGGTATATTCCGGCCGACCGGCTTAGACCCCGGCCGGCCGGTACTTTTCCACCGAATGCACGATGAGGCTAATGAATGAAAGGAAAACTGCTGTTACCGGCCCTGGCCGGTGTCTTCCTGGGTCTGATTCTGCTGGCTGGCCCCGCCGCCGCAGAGGAGAGCAAAGTGCCCATGGCCAAGCTCTGCGGCAGCTGTCACACTCCGGAACCGGGAGTGATGATGGGCTTTCTTGACAACGTCGCCCTGAAAGCAAAGACCATACAGATGGATTTTATGGACCACAAAGAGGTGGTGAAGTTCACAGACGACACTACTCTCAAGTACGTCAATTCCTTCGAAGACCTCAGAAACTATCGGACCAAAGGCTTTCAGGTCAACTATGAGGAGAGGGACGGCGCCAAAATTGCCACCGAGATCATCCGTTTCGACATCCTGCGGGCCATCTCCGACGACGAGAAACTCGATAAAGCTGAGTTCCTCCGGCTTCGGACCAATCCCAATGTCAAAATTTACGATGTACGGCCCCTGCCGGTCTTTAAAGCCGGTCACATTCCCGGCGCCATGCCGATGCCGGCACCCGCCTTCGATAAATTCGTCAAGTACCTGCCGACCGATAAAACCACGCCCATCGTCTTCTATGGCGTAGGCGGCTGCCTGAGTCCCACTGCCGCCATGAAAACCAAGAGCCTGGGCTACCAGGACGTCAAGATCTTCACCGGCGGTTATCCGGAATGGACCGGGGAAGAGTTCGGCATGGTCGACCCTGGCTGGTTGCAGACCGCCATTGCTGAGGGCAACCCGCAGGTAATCATCGATCTGCGCTCGCCCGAGGAAGTAGCGGTCGGCCATATCCAGGGAGCGGTCGCCATCCCCCTGGCCGGCCTGGCCGCGGCCCGAGGGCGCTTCCCGGCCCGCAAAAACGCCCCGATCATCTTTTATGGCCCGGGTAATGCTGAGGCGGCGGCCCTGGCGGTGGGCTGGGGCTTCAAGATGGTCCGGGTTCTGCCGGTCAGCTTTGCGGGCTGGCAGGAGCTCGGTTTTCAGGTGAGCACGGGCCCGACCCCGAACCGGATTAACTATGTGCCCAAACCCAAGCCCGGCACTATCGGCATCGCCGAGTTTCAGCAGTTGGTCAACCAGCCCTCGAACCAGAAAGTGCTGATCGACGTGCGCAACCCCGACGAACTGACGGAAGGCATGATTCCCGGCGCCGTCAACCTGCCGGTGGACGACATCACCAATCGGATCAAGGAACTCCCGGCCGACAGGGAGGCGATCCTTTACTGTAATACCGGGGTCCGGGCGGAAATGGCCCACAACCTTCTGGATCAGGCGGGACGGCGCAACCGCTATCTTGACGCCGATCTGAACTTCGACCACAACCGGCTGGAGATCACGGAACACTGAATTTAAGCAGATTATTTACAGCTAAACTCGCAAGTAGTCTCCGCCTAGCTACGATGCATCATTAAATGGCCGGCCGGCAAACCACCGGTCGGCCATCTTTTCACCCCAATCTCCCCCCAGGCCTCTGGTTAACCCTTCCGGATTCAGGTATAATCAGGAGCTTTCGGGTAAACCGGCACGAAATCATATAGAGGATTGCAGCTCTTGGATCAACGGCAGGCCAGTGAAATTTTACACGGTTTAACCCGAGATGGTGTCATCCCGGCCGCGACCGGGGAAATGGCACTCGACTGCGCCCGGCTCCTCTTCGAAAATTGCCGGGAACCGGGCTTCAACCCGGAACTCCCCGCCTATCGCCTGCTATGCCGCCTCACCACCTGCCCGGACCGAAACCTCGCTGTAGTGGCTACCTCCGCGTTTTATCGACAGGTCATCGAACCACTCTGCGACGATTTCACCCGGACCGGGACAGAGCAGGCCCACCTCTTGCTGGCCGGGATACTCTCCTACTTGGCATCTACCGAACAGGGTCGTCACCTGGCCGAAGCTCTCGACCATTCTGGCCTGATCGATCCAGCAAGGATGCTGGAACATTGGCGCCGGGGCATTTCGCCGTCCGGCTATCCGTCCCAAGCCGACCTGAACCGTCTGGAAAAAATTCTACTTCCCTCCCGGATCACCTCCGGGGCCGACGTGGCCATCACCTCGGTGCTGATCGAACGTCTGTCACGGGCCTTGCCCGGGGCCGAAATCGTTCTGGTCGGCCCCTCCCACCTGGCGGAACTCTTTTCCGGTCTGAGCGGAGTCCGACACCTGTCCTTCACCATGCCCCGCCAGGGCACCCTGATGGAGAAACTACTTTACTGGCCTGCCTTGATCATGGCCACCACCCGGGAAATCGAGAACTCCAAGCCGAACCGGGTCCTGGTTCTTGATCCCGATTCACGCCTGACCCAACTGGGACTGCTGCCCCTGGCAACCGGGATCAGATACTGCCAGTTTCCCTCGCAGACCCTGACCGAGGACGACAACCATTCGTCGCTGTCGCGCCTGGCCAATCTCTGGCTGGACGGGCTCCTGGGCGAGGCGCCACCGGCCTACCCCTTCACCTCGCCGCCGATAACTGCCCGCCATGCGGCCGCTTCGTTCTGCGCCCGTTTGCGCCGGCATGGCGCCCATCGCCTGCTCCTGGTCAACTTTGGCGTGGGCGGCGACGAACGCAAAAGTTTAGCGTCCGAGTTTGAAGAGGAACTGCTGCTCCGGCTGCTGGAGCAGGAAAAGACCATAATTATCCTTGACACCGGCTGCGGTTCGGAGGAAAAAAGCAGGGCGGATAAATTGCTCGGCCGACTCAACGGAGTCCGGGGAGTAGGTCTTAACTGGCAACCGCCGGGCTCCGCCCCTTTCGTCCATGGGTTGCTCGGCCTTTGCGCCTCCCTGGGTGAACTGGCCGCCATCTGCGGCGAGGTGGATGCCTACCTCGGTTACGACTCCTGCGGGCAACATCTGGCCAATGCCGCCTCCACCCCGGCTGTCACCGTTTTTACCGGCCACCCGCACCGCCGCTTTCTGGACCGCTGGTCACCCTGGAGCCGCCGGAAACTTTCGACGATAATTCCGGTGGAACGGGGCGAACCAGGCCCGACGGCGCTGGCGGCGACAATTAACCGGGCTCTGCTGGCCCTGAACCACTTGACTGCACAGAGGTAAAATTGAACCAGCCCCTTACCGATCGCCAACGCGAGGCCTTGGCCCGATTTCCGCAGACCAGAATCCTGGTGATCGGCGACCTGATCATCGACCATTTCATCTGGGGCAGCGTCACCCGGATCTCGCCCGAGGCCCCGGTGCCGGTGGTCAACGTCACCCGGGAGAACCTGCTGCTGGGCGGGGCCGCCAATGTCCTGAACAACATCCATGCCCTGGGAGGCAACGGTGAGATTTGCGGGGTAGTCGGCCAGGACATCATGGGTAACCACCTTCTGGAACTCCTGCAGAATCTGGGTTCTCCCACAGCCGGCGCCGTCCGTTCCGGAGATCGGCCCACCACCAAGAAAACCAGGATCATCGCCCAGCATCAGCAAGTGGTACGCTACGATCGCGAAAAAACCGGCCCTTTTCCGGAAGAGGTGCGCGACGCCCTGTTCACCTATCTGGACAAAAACCTCGCCACTTTTCAGGCCGTGATCGTATCCGATTACAACAAGGGCATGATCAACGCCGATCTGATGGCCCTGCTCATGAAGAAACTGCGCTTTCAAACGACCATCCCGGTAATCGTCGATCCCAAGCCGCACCTGATGGAGCGTTTTGCGGGGGTAACGATCATGACTCCCAACCTGCACGAGGCCGAGATCATGGCCGGAATGCCCATCACCAACGAAGAAGAACTGCTGAAGGCGGCCGAGGCGATCATGGCCAAGCTTGAGCTCAAGGCCTTGTTGATCACCAGGGGCGAGGCCGGTATGGCCCTTTTCGAGCAAGGACATGCGCCCTTGCTGATTCCGACCATGGCCCGTGAGGTCTTTGACGTCACCGGCGCCGGCGACACGGTGGTGGCGACCCTGGCTCTGGGTCTGGCGGCCGGCCTCGATTTCACCGAGGCCGCGGCTCTGGCCAACCGGGCCGCCGGCATCGTAGTCGGCAAACTGGGCACGGCCACGGTATCCCCGGCCGAGATAAAGGGAGAAACTGCATGAATAAGATCCTCAGTATGACCGCCTTTGGCCGGGGTGAACAGGTCGGCAATGGCCGAACCTGGACGGTTGAGATCCGTTCGGTCAATCACCGGTTCTGCGATATCAAGATCAGGCTGCCCCGCCAATATGCCGCGCTTGAAGAGCCGATCAAGAAGGAAATCGCCGCCGCATACAGCCGCGGCCATGTTGAGGTGGCCGTCAACTGTAATGGCGGCGAGGAAGGCGACTTCCAGCTGCGGAGCGATCTGCACCTGGCCCGTCAGTATTACCGCTGTCTGTATGAAATCAACGCCGCCCTGGAGTTGAACACTCCGCCGGACCTGGCCCTGATCGCCGGCTACCGTGAGGTGATAATCGCCGAAAGCCGCGAGGAAAACCCGGAAGAGGCCTGGACCGCCGGGCTGGAGCCGGCTCTGCGAGGCGCCCTGGCCGAATGTCTGCGGATGAGGGAAGCCGAAGGTGACCACCTGCGCCAGGACTTACGGGATCGGCTGGCCAAAATCGCGGCGGCGGCTACGACCATCGAGTCCTTGGTGCCGCAGATCCAGGCCGAACGAGAAAGCACGCTCAAGGAACGACTGGCCGTTCTACTGGCCGGAGTCGATCTGGACCCCATGCGCCTGGCCCAGGAAGTGGCGATCATGGCCGACAAATCCGACATCACCGAGGAACTGGTGCGGCTGCGCAGCCACATCGCCCAATTCGAAGGTTTTCTCGGCCTGGAAGAACCGGTCGGGCGCCGTCTTGACTTCCTGCTCCAGGAATTCCTGCGGGAAATCAACACCATCGGCTCCAAGATCGCCAATGCCTCCATCGCCCACCTGGGGGTGGAACTGAAGAACGAGTTGGAAAAAATGCGTGAACAGGTCCAGAACCTGGAATAGTCAGTGGAGATAAGTTTATGGATTACCGCCTGCTCAACGTTGGTTTCGGCAATGCCGTGGTGGCCGGACGAATTATCGCCGTGGTCAATCCCAAGTCGGCGCCGATGAAAAAACTCCGGGACGAAGCCCGGGATCAGAAAAGGTTGATCGATGTCACCGAAGGTCGCCGAACCCGGTCGATCATCGTCATGGACAGCAACCACGTGATTCTCTCCTCGGTCCAGGCCGAGACCATCACCAATCGTTTTTCGGCCTTTCCGACATCCGATCCCCCGGAAGACGACCCTAAATGAAACCCGGACAACTCTTCATCGTTTCCGCTCCGTCCGGGGCGGGCAAGACCACCATACTCAAACTGGTCATGGGCGAGCTGGCCGGTCTGGCCTTTTCCGTCTCCCATACCACCAGATCCCCGCGAACGGGAGAAGTTGACGGTCGCGATTATCATTTCATCGACCGAGAGGGGTTCATAAGGCTCCGGGAGAACGGGGATTTCCTCGAATGGGCCGAGGTGCACGGCAATCTGTACGGCAGCAGCCGTAGTGCGGTGGCCGAGCAACTGGCCGCCGGCCTCGACGTGATCCTCGACATCGATGTCCAGGGCGCCGGCCAGGTTCGGCATCGGACGGAATGGCCGGCGCTCACCATTTTCATCATGCCGCCCTCCCTGACCGAATTGGAGAAGAGGTTGGCCGGACGCGGCACCGACACGCCGGAAGTTATCAAGCGCCGACTGGTCAACGCCGTACGGGAACTGGCCGAGCGCGAACTTTACGACCATCTGGTGGTCAATGACCGGCTTGAACAAGCGGTGGAAATGGTCAAGGCTGTGATTTTGGCCGCCCGCAGCCGGGGTCGGCGAAACCGGGACGGCGGAGACTTACCGGCCTTTCCCGAACGGATCGACTGAGAAACCATGGATAATAACCGTGATATGCTGATCTGGGGGATTCATCCGATCCTGGAGACCCTGAAAACCCGCCCGACCCTGATTACTGAAATATTCATTCAGGACAGGTCCGGCTCCGGCCGACTCCAGGAAATCGTCGCCCTCGCCTCCACCCATGGCATCCCGGTCAGCCGGCCGGCCCGTCTGCCCGTCCCGGCCGGCCCGGAGCCGGTCAATCACCAGGGAGTTCTGGCCAGCCTCAAGTCATTCCCGGCCTGTAAACTGGAGGATTTGATCGACGTCCCCGAAACCTCCGAACCGACTCTGGTGGCACTGGACTCAATCCAGGATCCCCACAATCTTGGGGCGATTATCAGATCGGCCGCCGGGGCCGGAGCGACCGGGGTGATCATCCCCAAGGACCGCAGCGCGCCTCTGTCCGGAGCCGCCGCCAAGGTGGCAGCCGGAGCCCTGAATCGGATCCGGATCTGCCGGGTGACCAACCTGGCCGACAGCCTGCGCCAGCTCAAGGAAGCCGGATACTGGATTTTCGGGGCCGAAGGCGGGTCCGGACAAAGCCTTTTCCGGACCGATCTGCGCGGCAAGATCTGCCTGGTGATCGGTTCGGAGGGCAAAGGCCTGCGGCCCCTGGTCCGCAAGCATTGCGACTTTCTCCTCGACATTCCTCTGGCCGCCGGAGTGGAATCGCTCAACGCCTCGGTGGCGGCCGGGGTAATCATGTTCGAGATCGCCCGCCAAAAAGCGCTGAATGCCGGACAGGACAATAATCTTGAAAATCCCGGGAAAAGCTGAAAGAATATGGAAAAATCCAGGAGTACGACCATGAACAGAATACTACTTCTCGGCTTTTCGACTTTTATTACCCTGTTGCTGACTCTTAATGCTGCCCCGGCCCAGGCGGAGACAATCTCCCAGGATTGCGAGCACGGCAACGGCAAAGCCAAAACCGAAACCCGAGAAATATCCGCATTCGACATGCTCGAGGTTTCCGGGGCTTTTGAAATCAAGATCTCAGCCGGCCAAAACCTGCAGACGCTGAGCATCACCGCCGAAGAAAATATTCTGCCGCTGATCGCCACTGAGTTGCAGGGCAACAAACTGGCGATCTATCCTAAAAAGTCGATCTGCACGAATATGGCAATCGTCGTCGAAATCAACGTGGCCGACCTGGTTGCCCTGATTTCCTCCGGTTCCGACAACGTCACGGTCAAGGGCCTGAACACCGGCAAATTCTCCGTGACCATGAGCGGCAGCAGCGATGTGGAGTTGGCCGGCAAAGCCAAAAGCCTGGAGGCAGGGATCTCCGGAGCCGGCACGCTCGACGCCAAGAATCTGAAAACCGAAGAAACAGGCCTGAACATCTCCGGTAGCGGTACCGCCAATGTCTACGCCACCGAGAAACTGAAGGTGGAAATTGTCGGAGTCGGCGAGGTCAATTATTACGGCAACCCGAAGAAAATCGACAAGCAAATCATCGGGGTCGGCAATCTCACTCAGATGTAGTTACCGGGCAATCTTCAATCAGCAGCAGCTGATCGGCCCACTCCGACCGGTGAGCTGCTGCCACCATTTCATGATGATGTAAGCGGCGCAACCCACCCCGGGCTTGACCTTGAGCGCCGCCACCGGGCAGTTGTTGGCGCAGGCCCCGCATTCCATGCAGCCGTCCCGATCAAGCAAACCTGCCTTGCCTTCCGCCACTTCGAAAACCTGCTGGGGACAGACCTCGACGCACATGCCGCAGCCGATGCAGGTTTCCCGGTCCAACTCCAGGCTGACCACTCCGTCGATATAGCGGAACTCTTTCATCCCGCCCCTCCCATAAATGGGCTCATCATCCAAAGCACCAAGGATGTTACCAACATTCCTCCCTGAAGCGGCAGACCGAAGCGCATTTCCTTTTCCACCCCGGAAGGTGAAGCGAAGGGAGTCGCCCCGGTGAAGTTCATCGCCGCATAGGAACTAATCGCCAGGCAGAGCAGAACTTGGGCAGCCATGGCCGGTATGGCGCCGGCGCCGTTCCACCGCAGGATCATTAAGGAGCCCACCGTCCGGCCAGCAAACCTTTCAGGTAAAATGCCCGGAACGGCAACCAGGGCAACAGTGCCGGAACCAGCACCGCTCCGGCCAGGAGCCCGACCAGAAAGGCCGGTGCGGCCAAAAGCCAGCGCGACCAGGCCATCGCCCATGAATACCCCCAGGGGCCGAAGCCGGAGAGAACCAGGATGGCCGCCAAGCCGATCGCGGAAGGCTTTAGCGCCATCGATAACTCGACCGGGGTCAGAATCAACCGTTCCCCCATTGAAAAAGTCAACCGGCGCATGCTCGGCGCAATCTGTTGATCTTGGGCGATAAAGGCGGGTAAGTCGGCGGCGCGTAAAGGCCCCCAGACCACGGTGAAACCGGCTTGACGACGGATAAGTCCGGCCGAAACCCCGGGAGCGCCCAGTTGGGGCAAAATCAGTCGCCGATGCGCCACCACCCGCTCCAGGCCGCTTACTCTTAGGCGTTGAAGCAGTTCCCCGGTTGAAAAGGTCTGGTGAGCGGCGGCGCACCAGACATTGATCCCCCTGGTATCCAAAACCAGGAGCCAGGCGTCCAGTCCTTCGAGATTGGACCGTAAGGTATCGAAACTCAGCTTGTAGTTGGCCGTGACCAGAACCGGCGCCTGGGCATCCGGCCTCCCGACCGCGTACAGCCCGGGCGCCACCCGATAACCGTTGCGGCGCCAGCCCAAACGGGCTCGCATGGCGCCTAGTCGATCCCGCCAGTTCAAGCTGGTGGCGACTCGTGCCACCGGTCCGGCGGAACTGGCGACGAAGTCTTCGACAAACCGACAGATCTCGTAACCCGGCTTTTCATGCTCACCGGCCGGCGGTCCGGCGGGTCCGCCGCAACAGGATTCCGGCAGGTCCGGGTTCTGCGCCATGGGCAGGTCGAGATTTTTCATCTTCTCACATTCCGGACAACTTATTGTTTCTTCAGCTTCTTCCCGAAGAGATCGCCCAGGGTTCCCATCCCAGCCGAATCTTCCCGGACATTCTGACTGATGTATTCCCGCACTTCTTCATCGGTTTTGGCCTCTTCGGCCTCCGCCTGGACCGCAGCAGCCAGACTCAAGGAAATCCGGCGCTGATCCGGGTCGACCTGATCGACGCGGACCTCGACCGTTTCCCCCTCCTTGACGACTTCGCGCGGATGGTTGATTTTGCGGCCGCCGGACAGGGCTGAGATGTGAATTAATCCATCTATGCCCTCGGCCAGGGTGACGAAAGCCCCGAAAGGAGCCAGACGGGCCACCCGCCCGGTTTGCAGAGAACCCACTGGAAACTTACTAACTGCTTCCTGCCAGGGATCCGGCAGCGCTTGTTTGAGGCTGAAGGAGAAGCGATCGTTCTCCCAGTCCAGCTTCAAGACCACCACCTCGACTCGCTGCCCCACTTCCAGACGGGAATTAATATCATCCACGTGTCCCCAACCGATCTCGGAGACCGGCAACAAGCCTTCCAGACCACCGATATCGATGAAGGCGCCGAATGGTCGAATCGAGGTAACTACCCCGTTTACCGTAGCGCCGACTTTGAGGGTTTCCTGCAACTCTCGCCGCATTTCCTGTTGCTCTTCCTCCAGCAGCTGCCGCCGGGAAAGCACGATGTTCCGGCCGTTCTCACTGTACTGGGTAATGAGAAATGTCAGGCTCTGACCGACCAGGGCATCCGGTTCCTCGACCCGGCGCCGATCAACCTGGGAATAGGGGCAGAAGGCCCGCACAGTTCCGGCCAGCTTCACCTCGAAACCACCTTTGATTTCCTTTTCAATGGTTCCTTCCACCGGGATCCGGGCGGCATAGGCCTCTTCGAGATGGCCATGCCCGGCCCCGCCACCCAGCTTGGTGGTGAAGAGCATCTCACTGCGCTGGGCCGAGAGGAAATAAACCTTGAGACGGTCACCCTCCCCCACCGTCAGCTCACCATGCTGATCAAGCAATTCCTCGCGGGACACGTAACCTTCACTCTTCCCGCCCACATCCAGAAAGACATTGTTGCCGGTGATCCTGACCACCGTGGCCTCCACCTGTTCACCCGGAGAAAAGGCCCGGGGGGTGGCGAACTTGCCGTCGAACATCTCCGCGAAACTTCCACCGCCATCAGCCATCATCTTAATTGTCCCTCTGCAAGTATTGATCGGGAAGAACACCTTCCCGGCCGGTTTATCTTATTAATGATAATCATGGTTTATTCTTACCTCCAGGCCTCGTTCAGGGGAACATGGGAGAACCCACCTCCAGCCTTTCAACCTCGAGGGAGACGCAATCGAGAACCATAAAGCTGGGCTGGGCGTCCTTACCCAGCAGCTCGCCGGGGTTGAGCAGGAGGCTGTCGCCGATTTTCTCGACCCGGTACCGATGGTTGTGGCCACAGCAGACCACGTCAAAATTTCCCTGGGCGGCTAATCCCCGAGCCATTTGCGGGTAATGGGTAAAAGCGATTTTACGACCACCGGCCTCGACCGCTCCCAGGACCCCATGATGTGTCAAGGCCGGAAATCTGGTGGAACAGGCGCTGGAGATCAAGTGTTGATCGCCAAGGTTGTTGCCGTAAACCAGATGAACCGCCCCGGCAAAAGCGGCTAACTCCTCCAACATGAAGGGCGAAATCAGATCGCCGCAGTGAATGAGCAGGGCACAGCCCCGTTCATTGGCCAAAGACACCGCCTGGCGCAGGTTGGGGATTTGATCGTGACTGTCGGAGACGATGGCGACCTTCATATCTCGGGCTCGATGATTTCAGCCAGCGCCGCGAGACAGCGCCGGTTGGTGGCGGAATCCTTGAGCGAAATCCGAAAATAGCGCTGATCCAGACTGGTGAAATTGGCGCAGTTGCGGATGATGAAGCGGCGCTGCAACAGGCTCTGGCGTAGATCCCCGGCCCCGAGACGATCGTGTTCCAGTCGACCGAGCAGGAAGTTGGCCCGCCCTGGAACCACCTCTACCCCCCGCAGCCCGGCCAATTGCTCGGCGACTATCTTTCTTTCACGGGTCACGAAGGAGGCCACCTCGGTCACGTATCCATCGGCATTTTGGCAGAGATATTCGCCGGCGATCTGGGCCATTCGGTTCACCCCCCAAGGCTTACTGCGTTCCCGTAACCGGGCCAGCAGACCGGTTGGACCGACCATGAATCCCAGACGCAGTCCGGGAATACAGAAGATCTTGGAGTAGGACTGCAATACCAGCAGGTTGCCCAGAGGCGGCAGATCAAGCAGAGACTCCTCCCCGGTAAAGGGCAGATAGGCCTCATCGACCAGGAAGTTGCTGTCCCCGTGGCTGGCGATAAAGTCATGGAGCTGCCGGGAAGGGGTCAGAGCCCCGGTGGGATTATTGGGATTACAGAGAAAAACCAGCTCGTCGCCTCGCAGAACCCCAGCCAGTCGCGACAGATCGAGGACGAAATCGGCAGCCGGATCCAGTTCAAAGTCCAATACCTCAACCCCGGCCCAACCACAGGCCAGTCGGTAATCGCCATAGCTGGGGTTGATTACCACCCCGACCCGAGGCCGCAAGGCCAAAGGCAGTCCGAAAATGAACTCCGTGGTTCCGTTACCAGCCAGGATTTCCTTCCGCACGCGATTATATTTGGCGCCCAGACATACACAGAGTGAGTCGCTACCGGTTTCTGGAAGATAGGCGATCTCGTCCAACCGAGCCAGTAACGCCTCCTTGACACCAGGGGCCGGCCCGAAGGGGGCCAGATTGCTGCTCATGTCTTCCAGCTCGGCCGGAGAGCACCCCAGACTACGGGCCACGGCCAGGATATCGCCACCATGACTGTTCGGTAACATTTTCTTCACTATCTCTCCTTTCGCTTCCGGCGAACGGCCAGGGCCAGCACTCGATCTCCTTCCCGGAATAGCAAGCGCTTGGCAGCCAGGTCATCGAGAAACTTTACCAGAGCCGGGCGACCGATTCCCGAAAAATCCCGATCCAGGTCGGATATTTCCCTTATTTCTTCACAGGCTAGATAGAGACGCCTGGATGTGCCGCGCAGACGATGAAGCAGAACCGCGCCGTCGGGAGTCTCCTGCCGGAGCAGCAGAAAATCGCCACCATCACGATAACTTAACGGCGGGTATAAATGTGCCGGCGCAGAGCGGCGGCTATGGAAATTCTGCCATTGCCGCAAGCGGAGATGAACCGGGCGCCAAAGCCGGCGCTGGGTCTGGCGATCAGCCCGAAAACCTTTGACCAGCTGGGGCAGACTGGCCAGAGTCTCAGCCGGGTAGAGTGCCCGCGCCCGTATGTGGATGGTTCGCGCCCGAATGCCATAAGACTCCGGACTGAGGTCCATGGGACTGCCCCGGCCAAGAAAATAGCGGGCCGGTTGCAACGGTGCTAAAGGCCAGGCATAATCCAACACCGCCAGGGTTTCCATCACTTCTTCGGCGGTGGCGCCGGGTAATTCGGTAATCAGATTGCCGGACAGCCTTAGTCCGCAGGCCAGGGCACGCTTCATCATCGCCAGGTTGGCGATTACCGAGCCCCCTTTGTTCATCTTCCGCAATAAACCGGGGCTCAAAGCCTCGATGCCGACCTGGATCTCGGCCAGGCCGCCGCGGCTGAAGAGTTCCAGATCGGAACTTTGTTCGCTGCGCAGTTCGGCAAAGAAATGGAGGTCGGCGGGGTCATTCTCCAACTGCCGGAAAAAATCCCGACTCTCTACGAACGGCAGCACGTTGTCGGTAAAGAAAAAATCCAGGCAGCCATGCACCCGGGCCAGAAATCGCACCTCGTCCAGCATACGCCCGGCGCTCTTATGTCGATAGCCGCACCATTGCAGGTTGAGGTTGCAGAAGCTGCATTTGCCCCACCAGCAGCCGCGGGAAAACTCCACCGGTAGTTCCGGGAAAAAACTCTCGTCAGTGAAGACTCGGGGCAACTCGGCAAAGTAATCCCGAAAGTCGGGGCGCGGCAGGGAGTCGAGGTCATCAATCTGCGGAGCCAACCGACCCTGCTCCCTCACCCCTTCGCTGTCTGGGTAGATGCGCGCCGCTCCCTTCCTGCAAGTTTGCCGCAAATCGTCAACCAGCGCTGCCAACCCCAGCTCACCTTCGCCACAGACAACGTAGTCAACCTGGGGAAAAACGGCCAGCAGGGCTCCGGCCATTTCCCGATCGCCGCAGGCCGCCCCCCCGAAAACCACCGGCAGGTCGGGACGGAGTTGCTTGATTCTGCTCGCCGCCGTCAGAGCCGGCAGCAACTGGTTGAAGCAGACCGAAAAGCCGACCAGCTCCAGTTCGGTCAGGGGCAAACGCGCCAGCCAATCGTTGAGGCAAAGGGCTACCCGGGCAACGCCTGCGGAGAATGAGGGGCCTAACGCCTTAGCCTTGAAGCGTCCGGCTTCACTGCTAAAGAGACGAGCGGCGGAATTTGACTTGGCCGGAAACAGATGTGGCGCATAGAGCGCTTCTCCAGCCCAGCCACTTAAAGCCAGCCAATTATAAGCCTCAGGTCCCAGCGCCTTAGCCACCTCGAGATAGTGATGGTGACAGGTGACAGTCACTCCCGTCACCTGCTCTTCCAGATAAGCTTTCAGGACGGCGAGCTGAAGAGAAGGACGGTTGAAAGGCGCCCATGGCATTGACAGCAGGGCGACCCGGAACAACCGGGGTGAAACGGTCGCGGCGCTGGATGCCATGAGATTACTACCCGTTACTGTTTGACAATTTCGGTTCCGGGAGGCGGATCGAACTTGAATACCTGCCGATCAACCGGTTGATTGAGACGGATATTGGTGAAATTGAGCTCGGTGATGCTGCCAAAGTGGTCGAAAATCTTCAAGCGCCGCACCAGATGGCGATCGTTCAACCAGAGCTCCAGATGCTCGACCTGGCCGTGCTCGACCCTGGGAAAGAGCATCAGATCTGGGCTCTCGCCGCAGCAGTAGTCTAAACCGGGCAGACGGGGTTCGAAATCACGCAGGATATCTCCGGTACCGACAAAGAAAGAGTAGGTAACATCAGACTGCAGATATTCATGTGCATCCATGACAATCAGCTGAGCCGACTGGGCAAAGTACATGGTCATGGTCTTACCGTCGCAGATGAAAACCTGACGGTCCGGCTCGGTGTAATCCCAGCGCATCAAACCGGGCTTCAGGATCGTCATGCTCCCTTGGCCCTGGCGCTGGCGATGACTCAATTGCATGGTTGTGATCTGAGTAAAATCGGCCTGAAAAGATTTGGTCTGCTCATAAGTCTGCTGGAGTTGTCGAGCAAGCAAAGCCGGATCAGCCGCGGCCTGAACCGGAGTCCCCACCAGGCTGATCGAGAAAAGGCTCAGCAACAAGAGAAGTAACTTAACCATGGCCGTTGGTCCTGACCAATTCAATTGACCGGCCGAAGATCCGGGCTGCGGTCTCCCGGGCGGCATCGGTAATATCCGAGACATAATAGCGACTACTCCCTTTTTTATATAATTTGTCGGCCATCTCCGGATTGTCGGCGAGATAGGCCCGTAATTCATCAGCCACTGCCGCCGAGGAATCGATCACCTTGACCCGCCGGCCGATTCGGGGCTGGATCAGTCCGCGCAGAAGCGGATAATGGGTGCATCCCAAGACCAAAGTGTCGACCTGCCGGAGTTTAAGGGGCTGAAGATAGCGGCGGATGATCATTTTGGTTTCCCGACCATCAAGCCAGCCCTCCTCAACCAGGGGTACCAGCAAAGGGCAGGGGGTAGAAACTACCTGACTCCCCGGAGCGGCAGCCAGAATCTTTTTTTCGTAGATCCCGCTGCGGATTGTCGCCAAGGTGCCGATGACCCCGATGCGCCCGGCAGTACTTTCTGCTACGGCCTGGCGGACCGCCGGGGTGATCACTTCAAAAAAAGGCACGGGAAATTCGCGAACCAGAAGATCGGTAGCCACGCTGGCGGCGGAGTTGCAAGCGATGATGATCAACTTGGCCCCATGTTCCAGTAAAAACCTAGTGTTTTCCAGGGAATACTGAATAATTCGCTCCCTGCTCTTTGGGCCGTATGGAGCCCGGGCCAGGTCGCCGAAGTACACCTGGGGGTAATCGGGCAGCAGCTGCTCCACTGCCCGAGCAACAGTCATGCCGCCTACCCCGGAATCAAAAATACCTATCATCTCTGTTGATCTGCTGCCAGAGGTTAAAGAATGCTTCGTTTTGAGGATGCCGTCATCAGACGCCGAAGAAGGAAACTCGCTTTATTCTAATCACAATAACAGGTTGCGACCAGAACAAAAAACAGGGGATCCGCCTGTTCGGCAGGTCCCCTGTTTTCAGACTTGCTTCGATTTGCCGCGTTCGGCCAACCGTTAAGCCTGAAGCGGAATCGCTTTATTTCTTTTTGCGGGTCCGGGTCGCGCCGGCGGCTTTCCGTTTGGCAATGGCTTTTTTCAGGTTTTCAGGCAAGCCCCGAGCCTTTCCGGCTTTCTTCCGGCGATCGGACAAGGACTTGGCACACAAAGGCTGCCGGAGAGAAAAACCATACTTGGTACGATACTCGCGGCCGGTCAGACCGTGTGACCGGAGATGCTTGGGTGACAGCATCCGAAATTCCTGGCCGCACTCCAGACAAATGATCTTGTTCTTCTGAATCGATTTTTCTGCAGTAATTCCCGGAGTAGTATCACCCTCGCCAACTTGACCTTCGGCGGTAGCCTGAGCCATTTTACTTTCATCATTCTGCAGATCCTGCAAAGCTTTGAAAGTACTCTGCAGTGCAAAAGTTACTTCCTCGGTGCTCATGCCCTTAGAAGTACTTTGCGATTGGACGATGGCGGCTGCCATCTCAACCAGCGATTTACTCATTTTAAACCTCCTTATTGAATATTCCTTACCTTACCCTGCGAAAGACATTATCGTAACGATATTCCAATAGCAAGAAATTTTGCAATAAATCATCAACAATTTCTATCTGTCTTACACACAGACCAGAAAAAATTTCCTTCAATCTCATTCAAAGTGCTTGTTCAAAGCACAGTAAAGCGCAACAATTCCCTGGTTTGCCACACCGCTCCCGACCCCAAGCACCTGCTTGATTATTTTGGATATCACAACATTATATTCACAGTCAAGGTTCAGAAATTTTTCAGTTCTATAGCCTGATTTCACAGCCTGGATATGCATGCCTATTTGGAATAATCCAAACCCTAAAACCAGCTTCAATAGCGGTTACTTTTACTGAGTTTTTTTGATGAAATCGTCTTCATTTTTGCTGGCATCACCCGGCTTGAAGATTCCCTTCACCAACAGAGAATCGCAACTCCACCGTGATTGCTGCCCAGGCAAGGATTGACGAAATTCGCAGACCGTTGGAATTCAAGATTGTCATCGTCAGCTTCGACGTTCAAACCAAGTCTTCCGCTCTTTCGAACTGCATCAGTAAAAACAACTAGATCGACTGCAGAACATAAAAGCTGTTTTCAACAGGACGACTGACCTGAGCACTATAAAAAGTCCAACATATTATGCCGAAGATCAACCAGCCCGATTCTGTAAACGATGCACCGATCTCTTTGCCTCCACCGAGAAAAGTCTCCCCGCAAGATTGACATTCAGCTGCTCAGGAATTAGATTTACGGCCACATGAGATGTTCGATTACGCGAATTTCAATACAGATAGAGACGAGGTTAGCGACAATGCCTGTGTATGAATACGAATGTCAGTCCTGCAAAGAAATCACCGAGACCTGGCAGGGGATTTCTGATGAACCGCTGGCTACTTGCCCGAGTTGCAACGGTCCTCTTAAAAAGATTATTTCCGCGAGTTCCTTTGCCTTGAAGGGGGGCGGTTGGTACGCCGACGGCTACAATCGAGCCGCGACTTCCGGCAAAAATGAAGGCTGCGCGGCTAAACCCAAGGAAGATTGCGGCAAAAGCAAAAATACCTCTTGCGGCTCCTGTTAAACCTAAATTCATTTATCCGATAAAAAAAAGCGCGGCCCGGCAAAGGGTCGCGCTTTTTTTATCCGCCTAAAACCTATGCCGGATCTCAAGCAATAATCGCCATCGCATCGCCATAGCTGTAAAAGCGATAACCCTGCCGCACCGCATGATCATACGCAGCCAACAGCCTTTCCCGGCCGGCCAGGGCGCTGACCATAAACAGCAGGGATGAGCGAGGCAGGTGAAAATTGGTAATCAGGTTATCGACGATGCGGAATCGATAGCCGGGATAGATATACAAATCACACCAGCCCGATCCGGCCTTCAGACAGCCATCACCGCCAACTCCATACTCCAGAGCCCTAACCGTGGTGGTGCCGACCGCCCAGATCCGACCGCCGGTTCTCTTGGCACTGTTGACCAGTCCCGCCGTATGTGCCGTAATACTGACATATTCGCGATGGATCCGATGTTGACGAATATCCGTGACCCTGACTGGCGCGAAGGTGCCATAACCGACATGCAGGGTTACGCGGGCCACCCCTACCCCCCGGTCAGCAATTCCGGCCAGCAATTCCTCGGTAAAATGCAGTCCGGCGGTGGGAGCCGCTACTGCTCCGGTTTCTCGGGCATAAACGGTCTGGTATCGCTCACGATCCCGGCTCCCGTCTTCCTCTTGTCGCCGGATATAGGGTGGCAATGGCACCCGGCCGCATTTATCCATAACCTCGGCAAAGTCTCCACGAAAGACTAATGCCACTCGGACCTTGCCATCTTCCAGCATCTCCAAAACTTCACCGGTCAAGCCTTCGGCAAAAACCAGCCTGGTTCCCGGCCGGGGGCGTTTGGAACTTTTCAGAAGCCCCATGACTTCGGTTCTGAGCAGAACCGGCTGCCCGGGAAGATCGACAAAATCACGCGGATAATCGAGGATCAGCAGTTCGATTCGACCGCCGCTCTCTTTATGTCCCAGCAATCGGGCCGGAAAAACCCTGGTGTCATTGACCACCAACAGATCGCCTGGCTGGACCAATTCGACAAGTTGGCCGAATTTTCCATCCTCCGGGCTACCGGCACCACCTTTCAGGATCAACAGGCGCGATTCATCGCGACGTTGGACCGGATGCTGGGCAATACTGCCAAGCGGCAAATCGAAGTCATAATCTATTATATCGAACATCTTTCAACCTTTCGCCGCACCGGAGGGGGTTCAACCTAGGATACCGGTTCGTTGAGACACGAAACACAAAAACAATCCAAGCAAAACCGCGGCAACACCCAAACTCCTGAGCAAAGCCGGAGAAGCGCCAAGGAGTTGCCGCAGCCAGTTCTGCATGGTCTCCGGAAAAGCGGCATAAGGCAGCCCTTCCAGGATCAAGACCAGGCCCACCAAGGCAACCAGCAGTTTCATCTCTCTGACCTCGTTCTTATTTTTTTATCCGGCGACCGCCTTTAGCCACATCGATTAAGGGGAAAAAACCAGCCCCAAATAATCCCATCGCCCGGCGACCGTCAAGCAGATTGTCCTCACTTGCCAGGCCGGCTATCGGTTAAATTTTGCCAAAATGACAAAAGCCGTATGCCAAAATGACATCGCCGAGCCCTTTGTGAAACTCAAGCCATTGTACTAACGTCACCAACTATGATTGGCACGGTTTTCGCTTATATAAATAAAGTAATTAGTTAAAAGATAACGGCGGGAAAAAAATGAACCAAAGCACAGAGCCTGAGACCCTGACCAGAGTCAAAACAAGAAACTCTTTTCATACTTCAGGACAAGCCCTTGAAAATGAGGCTGCGACAAATCGGTATGCAATGTTCATCCTCGGTGCCGTTTCATTCTTTGCGGGCTTCTGGGCCATTGCCTGTATGGTTTCAGCCATGCTGCAGATCGGCCCGCTGGCGATTATCAAACAACTGGCCAACGCAATTACAGGCCAATGAAGCTAGGATAACACGAACAATCTAAATCATTTCAGGAGAAAACAGATGTCAACCATGATCAAGACCCAGGAAAAAACCAGAGAAGCATCGAGAACTGCCATTGACTCCGTGTCTCGGGGCAGCATCATAACCATGGGAGTGGCCTCCGCCCTGGTCGGTTTGTGGGCCGTGGCCTGCCTGGTAAGCGCCATGATAGGTAGCGGCAGCCCCATCGCTCTGATCAAGGACTGGTTCAGCGCCGTCAGCGGCATGTAATAAATTGGGGGGGCCTCTGGCAAATTGATATCAGGGCCCGCTTCACATACTTTACGAGGGGCGGAAAGCATTAGTTGCTATCCGCCTCTTTTTTTCAGTGATTTGACTACAGAACAAGGCGGAACAAGCCAGGAGAGATAGCGGGTTCAGTATATATCGGCATGCAATTCTTGATGGCAAGTGACAGTAACGGTCAATCTCCTTTCACATCCATCAATCCAGCTTCCAGAAATTTCCAATCGCGGCCATAACTTTCACGATTTGCCAAGTGTATGGCAAAAACAGGCCACCATTCCAGGTCACCCTCAAAGAGAACTCCGCAGCCACCTTTCTCACGCCGAACTATAGTGCCGCCAAGCTTGATGGTCAATTCGGAAGCACGCCCCGTCAAAACTATTTCGATCTGGCATTTGGTACCCACCGGAAAGCCGAAATCGCTACGGGCGAACAAACCTTTCATACTGATATCACGGATAACACCGTCTAGGAAGAAGGCCTTGTTTTCGGCATGCAGGATCACTTTGGCGTCAACCATGATTCTGGTTCGATCTCTCTTCTCCGGGAAAATCGTCGACGTTGTCATCAAGTCACCATTGAAATTTTTGTTAATCCGTGAAGTCCTACCGCAGAATGCTTGCCCTTGAAATTATACCTACAAAAGGTTCTCAATGTCTATTCGCCCGGTGGGTTCCAAACAAAAAAACATCAAATGTAAGGATTATGTGAACCGGTGTTATTATTCCAACCTGGCAATCAAAGTCCATCATTGACAAATGAGGGCAAAAAATCCCCCGATATATTTCAAATCAAGTTTATCAGTGCAGGGTGACAAAATCGGCGGGAATGCCCGGCAAAACCCGGTCATCGGTCAGATTACTGCTTCGTGGATGGTGCCCCCGGTAGGAATCGAACCTACGACTCCAGGATTAGGAATCCTGTGCTCTATCCCCTGAGCTACGAGGGCACTTGATCAGCTTACGTAATGGTTCGCTTTTATAGCATTTCCATCTTTAAATAACAAGTTCCGTCTTCCTGCCGGCTCCCACGTGCGGAAACCCTGCAAACCAGTTGGTTTTTGCCCACCAATCGTGTTATTTTGGGCGGACTGGAGCTCTTGGCTCTGTTGTCTCGCCAGGCACTATGAGAGCTTGATCAGCCAACCAGCAAATCCAGCGGTTATTGCACACAATGATAAAATCTCCCAATGTGATCAGACACCAGGCGGCGGTGATTCGCTCCCGGCGGGAAACCCTCAACGGCCACCGAAGCCTCAATCTGTGGTTCACCGGACTTTCCGGGTCCGGCAAGTCCACCCTGGCACATGCGGTGGAAGAACGTCTGCACCTCATGGGTTGTCGGACTTATGTCTTCGACGGCGATAATGTACGGCACGGACTTTGCCGAGATCTGGGTTTCAGCCCGGCCGACCGCAGTGAAAACCTGAGGCGGATCGCCGAAATGGTCCACCTGTTCATTGATGCCGGGATTATCTCCCTGACCGCCTTTATCTCACCGCTCAAAAGCGACCGGGATAAGGTTCGAGAGATTGTCGGGACGGAAAACTTCGTCGAGATCTACTGTAACTGCCCCCTGGAAATCTGCGAGCAAAGAGACGTCAAAGGTCTCTACAGAAAAGCCAGGCGTGGCGAAATATCCAATTATACCGGCATTTCCTCGCCCTATGAACCGCCGGACAGCCCTGACCTGGAATTCGACACTGCAACTCAGCCCCTGAATGTATGCATCAGGGGGACGATCGATTATCTGAAAGAGGCCGGTATGATCTTTTGAGTAACCACTACCTCCCCGAGGCCACAGCCAGGAGAGAGCGGCTGAGGTCGGGTCGGTACCCGGCAACACCTTAATGCTGTCGCCCTGGTCGCAGATTCCGGTCACTGTCAATCTGACCCGTGGTCTTTAACCACGATTGTTCCACCACAATTATCGGAGCCATTCCCTGTCCCAGAATCCAGCGAGTTTCAGGGATAATATTTTGCCCCACCTCAGCGAATCGGCTTCCAAACCTCGGAAAGCATATGCAGATATCAGAATGGCGCATCAAATGGGGACTAGGTTTCCTGGCAGTGGCTCTGACCGTTGACCTGAGCCACTATCTGATCTTCGCCGATAGCCGGTACCTCCTGAAATTCATTGTCGCCCAACTGGGTTTCCTGCCGATTTCGGTCTTTCTGGTAACCATTGTCTTGAATCAGCTCATGGCCAGGAGAGAAAAGCAGGCCCTCCTGCAGAAGATGAACATGGTGGTCGGTGCCTTCTTCAGCGAAGCTGGTACACACCTGCTAACCCTGATTGATCCTGCGGTCGGAAATCCGGCATTGCGGTCCCGGCTATTGTTCTCCTCGCAATGGACCAAAAGTGATTTTGTCGCCGTCCGAGGCTATCTTGCCGATCATCCGATCAATTCTCTGTCGCCGGCCAGCGGATTCACCGAATTGCGTTCATTCCTCCTGGGCAAACGCGACTTTCTCCTGCTGCTGCTTGGAAATCCCAACCTCTTGGAGCACGCCTCTTTCACCGAACTGCTCTGGGCGGTCTTTCACCTGGCCGAAGAACTCGGGTGCCGGGCCAATCTTGAAGAGTTGAGTGTCAACGACGCCGCCCATCTGAACGGCGATGTCCAGCGGGTCAGTCGCCTGCTCTTGCTCGAATGGCTCGCTTATCTGCAGCACCTTCAGGCAGACTATCCCTACCTATTTTCCCTGGCGGTGAGGACCAATCCCTTTGACCGAAAGGCCACCGCCGCCCTAGAATAGTTTTCGGGTGGAAACGAAGATTTTTGTTCGAGGGCAAGGAGCAGGGGCGAAGGAAAAACGCGATTTACTTGGGTCGGGGAGCATTTTCGGCAACGGAGCGACACTGCCACCGATCAAAAAGATCGATTCCGAATGGTAACTAGAATAGGATCAGGCTCTAGTCAATTTCACCGGGAGACTTTATGAAACTTGCATACGCCGAGGAAATTCGCCGTCTGGACCGGATAGCCATCGAAGATTACCGGATACCGGGGCTGATCCTGATGGAAAACGCCGGCGCCGGAACGGTAAAGGCAATGGAAGAGCACTTTGGTGAACTGGACGGCCGCACCGTAGCGATTGTCGTTGGGCCCGGCAACAACGGCGGAGACGGCTTGGTCATCGCCCGCCATCTTTTGCAGCGGGGAGGTTTGCCCCTGGTTTTTCTACTGGTCAAACCGGAAAAGTTCAAAGGCGAGGCCGCCGCCAATCTGGTAATCGTCGGTAATCTGGAAATCCCTCTGTTCATTGTTGATGATCGGGAGAAAATCAAGTCGCTGATCAACTGCTTGCCGGACTGCGATCTGATCGTCGATGCGATTTTCGGCACCGGTCTAACCAGAAAACCGGCCGGCCATTTCTTTACTGCCATTGAAACGATCAATTCCGCCTGCTGCCCCGTAGTAAGCGTGGATCTTCCTTCCGGACTCAACAGCGACACCGGCCAGTTAGTCGGGACCGGTGTCCGGGCCGCACTGACCACAACCTACGGCTTGGCCAAGCCCGGCCTTTTTTTAGGGCATGGTCCAGAACACACCGGCGCCCTTGCCATCATCGACATCGGCCTGCCGGCAAGAGCCCTGGTCGATGCCAACCTGCAAACCGAACTTCTGGAGGCTGATTCCGTAAAGACTTGGTTGCCGCCCCGACCAATCTCGTCCCACAAGGGCTCATTCGGGCATCTGCTGGTAGTGGCCGGCTCGCATGGCATGAGTGGAGCCGCTCTGCTCTGCGCCAGAGGCGCCTTGCGCGCAGGTGCCGGATTGGTTTCCCTGGTCGCCCCCGAACGTCTCCAAGCGATTTTTGCCACCGCCCTGCCCGAGGCCATGACTATACCCCTGATGACCGCCAATGCCGGACATGTAACTCCGGGAGACCTGCGTTCGATCCTGTCGGCTACGCGCGGAAAATCAGCCGCGGTGCTCGGCCCGGGTCTTGGCCAGGATAAAGGTACGGGAGAAGTTGTGGCCGAACTCTATCATCAACTCGAGATCCCGTTGGTGGTCGATGCCGACGGCCTGAACCTGCTGGCCACTCGGGGCACCGATCTGAACAATGCTCCCGCTCCCAGGATCCTTACCCCGCATCCCGGGGAGATGTCTCGCCTGACCGGCATCAGCGTCGCCAAGATTCAGGCCGATCGTCTCAATATCGCCAGGGAGTTTGCCACCGGCAACAATATCTTCCTGGTCCTCAAGGGCAACGGAACCGTTGTCGCCTCACCAGATGGAAGCCTGGCCATCAACGCTACCGGCAATTCGCTGTTGGCCACCGGCGGCAGCGGAGACGTGCTCGCCGGCCTGATCGGCGGCCTGCTGGCCCAGGGCTTATCCCCTCGAAAGAGCGCCGGACTGGCTGTTTTTATCCACGGCCGAGCGGCTGACCGCCGTCTCGAACTGGATCAATTAAACTGCGGCCTCCTGGTCTCCGAATTGGCCGACCAGGTACCTTCGGTGATGGCTGAACTGCTCAACGACTGAGGACTGATCAAATCAACGGTGGCCGGAACCCGGCGCCGGATGTTATATAGTCGAACAAGTTGCGATCAATACGGATTGATCACCCGATGCAAAGCGTCGAGGTAAACCGATCATAAATTTTTGCCTAGAAATTTGCCGAAACCGTAAAGGAGAATGTCATGCGTACAGCTGGTGAGATAATGACCCGTGAAATAATCACCGTATCCCCGGAACTGGGTGTAGCGGAACTGGCCAACCTGTTCTGGGAAAAAAGTATCAGCGGCGCCCCGGTGGTCGATGCCGACGGCCGGCTGGTTGGGGTGGTGACCGAAACTGACCTGATCGATCAGAGCAAAAAAGTACATATTCCAACGGTGCTGAACATTCTCGACAGCATGATCATTCTGGAAAATCCGGCCAAGCTGGACCGGGAATTAAAGAAAATGACCGGTACCAGGGTCAAGGATATCTGTACCTCGGAGCCGGTAACCGTGACTGAGGATACGCGTATGGATGAACTGGCCTCGATCATGTCCGAGCGTCATCTGCATACCCTGCCGGTTCTTAAGGATGGGCGGCTGGTCGGGGTCATCGGTAAAGCAGATATCATCCGGGCGATGTTCACATAAAGGACGTTGAGGTAAGGTCGGATAAAAATTGCCCGCCTGAATCAGGGCCGGGACAGGATCAAAAGATCAACCAATTCGACCTCGAGTAGACCACGAACCGAGTTCCCCACATAAATCGCCTCGGCAGCATCAAGATCTGACCGGTGCAAAATTTCCTCCCTGATCGTCATCCCCCCAGGCAGAGGCAACTCGCCAATCAGCATGGCCTGCCGCAGGACTCCGTCCAACAGCCCGCAAGTCAGAGGCGGAGTTAATAATTCCCTGCCCCGCCGCACAAAAAGGTTGGTAAAGGTGCCTTCGGTCAATTCTCCCCGTTGGTTGATCAGCAGTGCTTCGAAACAGCCGGCCGCTTCAACCTTGGCACGCCGATTCTCGTATAAATCACGCCTGGTGGTTTTGTGCCGGAGAAAGGGTTCCTCTGCCACCACCGGTTCATCCGCCAGAGCCACTCGCAGTCGGTTTCCGCCGGTTGCGGCAAGGGCGACTTTCGGGATCACCGGCATGGTGCAGTCACTGGCGACGACACTGATCGTGCCGTCCTTGTACAACAACATCCGAACTCTAAGGCAGTGCCCTTCCTCGACCTCACTCGCCCTTACCAGGCCTTCCAGTTCCTCCACCAATCTCTCCCGCTGATAGGGAAACCCCCAATACTCGGCCGAATCGGCCAGTCGGTTCAAATGGCGCTCCAACAGCCAGAAGCCCGGGCCCGGGCGCCAAAGTATGGTCTCAAGCAACTGAAACTCCGGTTCCGGGGCGACCAGGAAACGGGCCTTCAAACGACATTCCTCCCATTCCGCTTCTGGTTCTGAATCGGCGACAATGCCCGAGCCAATGCCCATCTCACCTCGCGTGCCATCTAGAACAACCGTGCGGATCGGCACGTTAAACACTGCGTCCCCGGCCGGATCGATGAAGCCGATGGCCCCGGTATAGACCCGGCGCGGTTCGGTTTCCAGCTCCCGGATAATCTCCATGGTCCTGATCTTCGGCGCTCCGGTCACCGAACCACAGGGGAAAATGGCCCTGAACAACTCAGATAGGGTCACACCCGGGCGCAACCGACCTTCTACGACCGAAGTCATCTGGTGCAAGGTTTCATAGGTCTCAACCGAGAATAAGCTCGGGGTTGTCACCGTGCCCATCCGACAGAGCCGTCCTAAATCATTGCGGAGCAGGTCGACTATCATCACGTTTTCGCTGCGATTTTTCTGGTCGGTTGCCAGCCGGGAACGAACCAACAAGTCGGACTCTGGACTGGCCCCGCGCCGGCTGGTACCTTTCATCGGCCGAGCCCGGCAGATCTCGCCCTGCTTACGGAAAAAAAGCTCGGGCGAAAAGGAGAGGATCTGCTGCGAACCATGCTTAAGCCAGGCACCATACGAGACACTCTGGTTATGACGCAGGGTTTCATATAAATCCGCCACGGAACCCTCGAAATCGAAAAGCAGCTTCAGCGTATAGTTGACCTGATAGGTATCCCCGGCAGCTATATATTCCTTGATCCGGCCGATCCGAGCCAGATATTCATCCCGGCATTGACTGAACCGCAGATTTGCCAGACGCCAAGCCCCCGGTCTACAGGTCGAGATCGACCCACGCGCGCCAGGGTCAGTTTTTTGCTCCCACCGCCCCGAGTCATGATCGTAGCGCTGCGGAGTCCGGTAAACGCCTATCTCGGCAAGCTTCTCGCCAGGGACAAGGCCACGTGCATCCTTGATCGACTCCAAGAGATAACCAAACTCGTAGGCCAGCCATCCGGCCAGATAATAGCCCTTTGACAACCAAAGGTCGAGTTCGGCGAAAAATTGTTCCGGGTCGTCACTGGTCCGGCAGGATAAAAAGGCCACAGGATCACGGAAAAGGTAGGAATAGCGATTCTCCTGGTCGCCCCGGGTCGTTTCCAGTAAGACAAAATTATCGGCAGACGCCAGAGTCTGAAGCAGGGCCTGCAATTCTATTCTGGGAATCGGCTGGAACAACTCCTTCATCGACAAAATCCCCTGAACCCTGTTAAAATTGAATGATTCCCCAGCCAACCCCAAGCTGGACGGAAAGACATTTCTTAAACTTTTCGCCCCGGGCTTGGCAAGTCCATAGTGGGCGAAAAAGATCGGCTGAGAGCACCCGTTTTTTTTCCCTTATTCCCACTACACCTTGCCAGAAAAGGGGGAATATTTTATAAGTCTTAGTTGTCATTACAAGTATCAAGTTCGATAATATCAACACGCTCAATAACAGATTACACCTCAGGGAGGGCTGGAAATGCTGATTCAGGACTGGATGGCGAAAAATGTCATGACAGTTGACGAAAATACCTCACTGATGCGGGCAACCCGGATCATGAAGGAAAACAACATTCGCCGGTTGCCGGTGGTTTCACATGGCAAATTGATCGGAATAATCACCGACCGGGATGTCAAGGATGCCTCACCTTCGAAAACCACCTCCCTGGACATCCATGAACTTTACTACCTCTTATCCGAGATGAAAGTGAAGGATGTGATGACCTCGGCCCCCCTGACTCTGTTGGGCAACGAAACCCTGGAAAAAGCCGCAATCATCATGCTCAACTCCAAAATTTCCGGCCTGCCGGTAGTCGACGCCTCCGGACACCTGATTGGCCTGCTCAGCGAGACCGATGTCCTGCGCGGCTTTATTCATATGACCGGGATCAAGGACCACGCCATCCAGTATGTCTTTGACCTGCCGGATGAGCCCGGCTCGGTTACCGGAGTAACCCAAACACTGAAAGAGAACCAGGCCAGGATTATCAGTATCCTCACCTCCTTCGAAGACGCCACCGAGAAGATGAAAAGGGTAGCAATTCGCATAGCCTCCCTGGATGATGCCAAAGAGAAGGTACTAACCGATATACTCAAAGAAAAATACAAAGTAGTCTATAGCGGGCGCGATGATCTGAGTTCCCTGCCAAAGAGAAGTCGCTGATAGAAATCGTAGTTCATTTGTCCGGTCAAGCCTGCCGCCACGGCAGGCTTTTTTGTGTCAGCCCCGTCGATTATTGCTCAGCCACCAGGTTGCAGATCCTGGCGAAAGGCCACCGGCACTGCCTGTCGGTCACCGGCCGTTATGATCTCACCACTCCGCGGATCCATGGGTAGCATGACAATCCCCGCCGGCACGGGGAATTCCCGCTGATCTTCAGGACGTAAACGCGCCGCCTCAGCCATGAATTCCCGCCAGATCGGGGCGGCAGCCCGACCTCCGGTTTCAGTCTCGCCCAGGGAAGCATGCCGGTCAAAGCCCAGCCAGACCCCGGCCACTAGACCCGGAGTATAGCCGATGAACCAGGCATCGGAATTCCGATCGCTGGTCCCGGTCTTGCCGGCGCTCTCTCCGACTACTCCCCGCGCCAAACTTCCGGTACCCTGCTTAATCACACCTTGCAGCAGATTGGTTATCTGATAGGCTGTCCCTGGCGACAAAACCCTGGCGACAAGCTGCTGCCCTGTCTGTTCAAGATTTTTCCCATTACGATCGACGATTCGATCGATAAAAACCGGGGTCCTATACATGCCGCCGTTGGCAAAAGCACTATAAGCATTGGTCAGTTCCAATAAAGATACTTCAGAAGTACCCAAGGCCAGTGTAAGGTTGTCCGCCAGAGGAGAGAAAATACCCATCCGGTTGGCCAGTTTACGCACCGGTTCAACCCCGACCTCCTGCAGTAATTTTATGGTAACGATGTTCCGCGACTGAACCAGGCCGTTCCAGACCGTTGTAGGCCCGTTGAACTTGCCGTCGAAATTACCAGGTTCCCATAGTTCGCCTCCGGCCCCGGTCAACTGCAACGGCTCGTCGTTTATCAGATCGGCCGGACTGAATGAGCGATTCAGGGCCGCCGCATAGATGATCGGTTTAAATGCCGATCCTGGCTGGCGTCGGGCCTGCACCGCCCGATTGAATTGGCTGCTGCTGAAATCATTGCCACCGACCATGGCCAACACCCGACTGCTGCTGGCCTCCATGGCAATCAGGGCGCCTTGAGGCAACTCCTGTCCCCGCGCGGGATTTCGAAGGCTCCAGGCCGAGATGCCCTGTGCAACCGCGTCACTAGCCAACTCCTGCAGGGTTGAATCAACTGTGGCTTGGATCGTCAAGCCACCGGACAGGAGTAGTTCAGTTCCGTATTTGTTTACCACATATTGACGAACCTGTTCGACGAAGTACTTCTCAGCTCCGCCCCCCGGTTGGTCGCGTCGCCAGAGAATGGCACGCTGGAAGGCACGTCTTGCCTCTTCCGGTGTAATGTAGCCGTCTTCCGCCATCCGGTTTAGGACATAGCGTTGTCTTCCTTTGGCTTTCCGGTAATCATTCAGGGGAGAGTAGCGACTGGGGGCCTGCGGCAAACCGGCCAGCAGACTGATCTCGGCAAGATTGAGCTGAACCGCCTTCTTACCGAAGAAGGTGCGGGCCGCCGCCTCAACGCCGTAAGCTCCCTCTCCAAGATAGATCTGGTTCAGATAAAGATAGAGAATATTTTCCTTGGCGAGCAACCGGTCGATCCGATAGGCCAGAATGGCTTCGCGTAACTTGCGGGTGTAAGTTTTCTCTGGTGACAGCAGCAATGCCCGGGCAACTTGCTGGGTAATTGTACTGCCGCCCTGGGAACGCCGACCAGACCGCAGGTTATTGAATACCGCCCGCAATACCGACCAGCCATCGACCCCTCCGTGCTGAAAAAAACGGCCGTCTTCTGCAGCCACAAATGCCTTGGGTAATAATGTCGGCATTTGATCCAAGGTGATAAGGAAGCGGTTCTCGCGGGCAAAACTGGCCAGTTCCCGACCCTGATTATCGAGAACCACCGTGGTCAGAGAAGGTTGATAGTTATACAATGCCGAGGTATCCGGCAACTCAAGGGCATAAAGCAGATAAATCAGGCTGCCTATGCAGAGGTTAAGGAGAACGGCGATGGCCAGTAAAAAAAAGGAGAGATGGAGGTGTCCCCAGATCACACCTCTCCGCTTATCCTGTGGCACTTTATGGCTGGCGTTTTTATTCAAGAGAAACGAAACATTTCTGTCCACCGACTCGGACCGGGTGAACCGAACCTGGAAGATTTTCTGAAGAGAAATGGCGGAAGGGTTAAATACAAAAAAAGGCTGCCCCGCAGGGGCAGCCTTTGTACATCGTCAGATAACGGACAAATTACTTCTTGTGGCAGTCGCCACATTTGGTCGGGCCAGCCCCACCATCTTTATGGCAACCCTTGCATTTCTGGTGAATAACGTCACTCGGTTTGCCCAACTCATGGCAGGTGGAGCACTTCTTCTCTTCGCCGGCCACATAGGGCCCCTGGGTTCCGTCAGCATTCTTGGTGTGATGACAGGTGGCGCATTCAAGTTTGGCCTGGTGGGCCTGGTGGGGGAATACGACTTGGGTCCCACCTTTCTTGGCAGTATCAAAGGTTACGTTCTCTGGCCCTTGGGCGAACGCGAACGCGGCTACACCGCAAACCATAGCCAGGGCAGCAATGCAAAGCATGATTTTTTTAACCATTTTCTCTCTCCTTGAAGTTGATGATTATTCCAAATGAATAGATATTCATTATGGCAAACTTTTGAAGTTTATATTCTTTCGGCTGGAAGATGTCAAGCAGGAAAAAATGGGGAAAAGGACGGCAATAATTTGGAGAAAAAGAATTCCTAAGTTAATTCAAAAAGTTATCCGACACCGATGCTCTTCAGCAAGTTCTTTACTGTCATTTCAGCCCAGGCTGGAATGACTTGATTGATGATAGAAACCTCACATGATATCGAACCTGCCCTGAAGACTGGCTTAAATTAGATGACAAAAAAAGATCTGGGCCGAAAATTTCGGCCCAGATCTTTTTTTAAAATTCTCAGCCGGCAAATACTCAGTTTGATGATCCGTAACTGTGCAGACCGGACAATAGATAATTCACTCCGTAATAGGTGAAAACTACCGAAACAAAACCGATGATGGCCAGCCATGCGATGCGTTTGCCTCCCCAACCCCGAGTGAAACGGGCATGCAGGGCGGCGGCATAAACGAACCAGGTGATCAGGGACCATGTCTCCTTGGGGTCCCAGCTCCAGTAAGTTCCCCAAGCGGAATTGGCCCAGATCGCCCCGGTTATGATGCCGGCCGAAAGCCAGAGAAAGCCGAAAACAATGGTCTTGTGGGTAATATCATCGATAACTTTCAGGGCCGGTAAGGTGGCCAACAAACTGTTCGGATTATCACGCGCTCCGCCCCGATTTTCATGAAAATCCTTGAGCAGATACATGACCCCAAGGCCGCTGGCCACCGCAAAAGCCGCATACCCGACAAAGCATGTTATAACGTGGGCGATCAGCCAGTTGCTCTGCAAAGCCGGGATCAAGGGCTTGATCTCGTCCCCGGTCAGGGAAGCCAGGGCCATGCTGAGGAAGGCGAAAGGCACGGCGAAGGCGCCGATCAACCGATTCTTGAACTTGTATTCCAGGAACATGTAGAAAATGATAGTCGCCCACGAAAAGAAGACCAGGGACTCATACATATTGGAGAGAGGAATGTGGCCATAGCCCATGCGGTGCGACTCGATCCAGCGCAGAACCATCCCCCCGGTCTGCAGCAGAAAGCCGATAATGGTAACTGCCGAGGCCAGAAGCCCCATCTTCCTGGCCCGGAAGACAAAGACGGCGATATAAAGGAAAGAGGCGGCCAGATAGGCGAAGGTGGTAAAGCCGAATAATTGGGAACTGGTCATGACTATTCCTTTGTAAGTTTCAGGCTTTCATTTTGCTCGAACTTGGCAACCATGGCAGCAAAATCATTTTCGAAGCCCATTTTATTTTTGTTGCTGGTCCCAGTCAGCTGCAAGGTGCTATACTGACCGTTTCCTGAAATATATAGCCAAACCTTCCGGTGTGAAAGAAAAAAGGCAATATAAAGGCCGATCAGCATCATAAAGCAGCCCAGATATACATACCAAACTCCGGGGTCTTTGGTCACCTGCAGGCCGGTGGCGTAAAGAGGTCGCACGGACATAACGTAATTACCGTTCGGCTGTTCGACCATGGCGGACTGTCCCTGGTTAACCCAAAACTGGACCGGGTTCTGCTCACCGGCCTTCACCCACAATTTATAACGCTGGCGGCCCATGCCGCCTTGCCGCATCTGGTTGACTATACCGAAGGAGAGATGTTCCTCGGGCCATTGCACTTGGCGGTCATAGCTGACTATGAATTTCTTCTTGAGATGGCTGGCATCATTCTCGATTTCTACAACCGAGGTGTCTTCGTAACCCTGATAGCTGGACTGATAAAAGGTCAGGCCGTCGTATGTCAGGGGATCGTTGACCTGAATGCTCTTCTTGTAAACCTCTTTACCGTCCTTGATTACCGTCAGATCGGACAAGAATTCCTTGGGGGCGCCGTTGTCATAAAGCTCCAGAACGAAACGATCACAGCGCAATTGGAAACCCAGAGGAATCGCCGGGCGTTTAGCGTCAAAGGGTTGGATCTGGCTGGCGGAACTCCCCTCGGTGATCATCATGTATCCCTTGTAACCGAGGGAGGAGCCGATAATCGCCCCGCCAAAGATTACCAATATGCTGAGATGAACCATGATCACTCCGAGTCTGGTCCAGTTGCCTTTCTGGGCAGCAAAGAGACGCCCCCCTTCCTTGTCCGCAACCTTGAATTTCCAAGAAGTGCCGGAGAGAACCTTTTCGGCTTGGTCGCGCAACTGCTCGACCGGCAGTTCGGAGGCGAATTGCCGACGCTGGGGCATCTTGAGGATTCGTTCCAGTTCCACGGCCAGATTGTCCATGGTGACCAGACGCCAGATATTGGGAAAACGATCGATGGTACAGACAATTAAATTCAGACTGAAAAGCACCAGGAGAGAAACGAACCACCAGGAATTATACATATCTGGAACATCGAGCACCTGGAAGAGCTTGGCGGTACCGGCGCCGAAATTTTCGACGTAAAACGCCATCTCCTTACCCTGCGGGATGATTGTCCCGATGACCGAGGTTAAGGCCAGAGTAAAGAAAGTAAACAGGGCCAGCTTTACTGAGGCCAGAAAGGCCCAGATTTCATTCTTTTTTTTCTGCATGTCAAAAACCCGGAAAATTTGAAATAGGAGCTAGAATCTCTCGACTGCATTGGACTTGCGAAGGTAACATACCGCAATCAAGCCGTGTCAATTAAATCAGGGCATAACCGTTGTCGACCTGACCGTAACTTCCGGACCATGCCGTCCTGCTTATAATAAGCAATGAATGTGCCACTACCGGATCATGTCTGTCCGACAGCAAAAATATCCAGCCAGGACGTGAAACCGATAAAATAGACAGCAGTAGGATTTGTGAATCGATAAACAATATTCTCCATAATGATTGGAGAATATTCTCGTTTCGACCGGAACTGAACTTTAATTTCCGGGCAAGAACAGATAGGAAATCGACCTGGCCATCTCACAATTGGGCTATTTAAACCCGATGATTATAAAATCACTTGCCATATCCTGTCGGTCGCGTTATAAATTCTCGTTTCAAAAACAGGACTAAGGAGTCTTTGCCATGGCTAATATGTGTGAAATATGCGGTAAGAAGCCGACTACCGGCAACAACGTAAGCCACGCCCATAATAAAACCAGGCGGCGTTGGTTGCCAAACCTGCAGAAAGTTCGGGTGGCCGGACCAGGTGGCGGCCAGCAGATGCGCGTATGTACCCGCTGCATCCGCTCCGGTTCCGTTGTTAAGCCGGCGGTGCGTAAGTAATTCTTCTTCTCGCAATCCTGACTCTGGGGGCATCAGCTAATCGGCTGTGCCCCCTGTCTTTTTTGGGGCCGCCGGTCGGTCCCCCGCCAAGTCCCCCCGTCAAATTATTTACGCCTCGCCTCAAGAACTCCTGAAATCTGTCGGAGTTGCAGCAGCAATTTTTCCAGATGTTCCAGGCTTTGCACACCCAGGACCAGGTTGACGATGGCCAGGTTCTCGGAAGAGGTCCTGGCCTCCATACTGACTATATCGGCATCGGCACCGCTGATCCGGCTCCCCAGTTCGGCGATCAACCCCTTATGGTCCATTGCCACCACCAAAACCTGCACCTGATGCCCCGCGGTAGTTTGAGCCGCCCAGTTCACCTCAATATGACGGGCTGGATCTGTGGCCAGAAAATTCTGGCAATCGCTCTTGTGTACGGAAATCCCCCTACCCGAAGTAATGAAACCGACGATCGGATCACCCGGCACCGGCATACAGCAACGGCTGAGCTTGACCAAAAGATCGTCTGCCCCATCCACGATGATTGCACCGCCCTTTCCTCCTCCTTTTCGGGAGCGAGGCGGCCGGGTCGCTTTCTGCATGGCTTCGGCCGCCAGCTCCGTCGTCGTTGCCCCTTCCGGCACTACTTCGGCCGGCCGCATTTCCTCCGGCAACATGCGCTCGGCTATGGACTGGACCGTGACTTTACCGGAACCGACTTGGCGCAACAACTCGTCCAGTGAATTACAGGAAAAGGCCTTGAGTATTTCGCGCAGATGACCACCTCTGGTCAGCTTCTTCAGACTCAGATCCCTTTTCCGCAATTCCCGCTCGCAGATCTCCCGTCCCAGCTTGAGAGCCCGCTCCTGCTCCTCCCTCTTCAGCCAGTGGCGGATCCGACCGCGAGCCCGACTGGTCTTGACCAGGGCCAGCCAGCCCCGGTTCGGCTTCTGGGTTGCCGCGGTGATGATCTCCACCATGTCACCGTTTTTCAAAACTTGCTTGAGCGGCACAATCCGACCGTTGACCTTGGCCCCGGCGCAATGATCACCGACTTCGGTGTGAATGGCGTATGCGAAATCCAGCGGCGTGCTGCCGCTGGGCAGCTCCTTCACCTCACCGTTTGGAGTCAGGGCATAGACCTCCGCCTCCCGCAATTCGTCGACCACCGCCTCGAGGAACTCTCCCGGATCCTGAACCTGCTGGAGTTCCTGGATTGACTGGACCAGATGTTTCAAGCCCTGGAAGAGCTTGGCATCCTTGCTGGTGATGGATTTTCCTTCCTTGTAGGCCCAGTGGGCGGCGATACCATCATTGGCAATCCGGTCCATTTCCTCGGTCCGGATCTGGACCTCCATGAACTCACCGTAAGGCCCAACCACCGTGGTATGCAGAGACTGGTACATGTTGGACTTGGGAGTACTGATGAAGTCCTTGAAGCGGCCCGAGACCGGGCGCCAGAGATCGTGCAGCAGGCCGAGAACCTCGTAGCATTCCCGCACTGTCTTGAGGATGATCCGGAAAGCCACTTTGTCGTAAACCTTTTCAAGTGGTATGTCCTGAGCCAAGAGCTTTTTGTAGATGCTGTAGAGGTGCTTGGGGCGGCCCAGGATGCGGAATTCATTGATCTGCTGCTCACGCAATTTGGCGGAGAGTATTTCCTTAACTTCCTCAACATAATGCTCCCGGTCATGCAGGGAAGTGTTGATCCGACCGGCCAGATCCTGGTAATCCTCGGGATAAAGATATCGGAAAGAGAGATCTTCCAATTCACGCTTGACCCAGTCGATCCCCAACCGGCTGGCCAGGGGGGCATAAAGATCCATGGTCTCACGGGCAAACTCCTGTTGTTTCCCGGGCGTGACATACTGCAGGGACTGCATGTCATGGAGACGATCTGCCAGCTTCAGGATCAGCACCCTGATGTCTTCGGACATGGCCAGGAACATGCGCCGGATGTTTTCAGCCTGGAAGGCCAGCCGGCTGTTGAAATGGACACTGGTGATCTTGGTGGCACCCTTGACGATCGTGGTGATCTCATCCCCGAACTTCTGAACGAATTCCTTTTCCGGCACCGACACCGGTTCCTTGAGAGCGCCATGCAGCAACCCGGCCGCCACCGTGGGCGCATCGAGTTTCAGCTGGATCAGGATCTCCGCCACGGCCAAGGCATGGTTCATGTAAGGCAGACCGGAAAGCCGGTGCTTGCCGGTATAGATTCCCCCGGCAAATGCACAGGCCTGCTCCAGCACCACCAACTCTTCAGCAGGTAGGTACTCTCCGGCCTTCTTTATCAGCGCAGCACAGGCAGACATCGTAATTCTTCAGCGCTATCGGGAAGTGGCAAGTTTTTCCAACTCGCCCCCGATCGTCAGAGTCAGCCTGGCAACTGCCTGGTCTTTGGCAACGGCCTCGGTAACACCTTCCCGGCGCGTTCTGATCTCCACCGTACCGTCTACCGCCAGCCCCTTGCCAACCGTGATCCGGTAAGGGATGCCCACCAGATCTGCATCCTTGAACTTGATGCCCGGCCGCTCGTCGCGATCATCAAGTAGCACTTCCAGGCCGGCCCGTTGCAGTCCTTGATAGATCTCCTCAGCCGCTCCGCTGATCTGCTCGTCTCCGGGCGAGAGGTTCAATACCACCACCTGAAATGGGGCCAGGGGTAGAGGGAAAACGATGCCGTCCCGGTCGTGGTTCTGTTCAATGGCGGCAGCAACGATGCGGCTGACCCCGATGCCGTAGCAGCCCATGACATGAAATTTCTCCTGTCCGTCCCGATCCAGGAAGGTGGCTTTAAGGGCCTGGCTGTAACTGGTTCCCAATTTGAAAATATGGCCGACTTCGATACCTTTGGTAAACTCCAAGTCGCCGCCGCAATGGGGGCAGCGATCGGCAGAGGTCACCTCGCGCAGGTCACCGATTTTGGCCACTTGGAAATCCCGGCCCAGATTGGCGTTTTTAAAGTGAAAGTTTTTTTCACCGCCGCCGATAACAAAGTTGCGCATCGTCTCGATCTCGCGATCGGCCACCACCGGGATCGACAACCCGACCGGCCCCAGATAACCGCTTGGCACCCCGGTAGCCTCGAAGATCTGCTGATCATCGGCCAACTCCACGTCGACCGCCCCCAGCAGATTCTTGAGCTTGACTTCCTGAACCTCGTGATCCCCCCGGACCAGGACCGCCACCGGTTGGCCATCCGCCAGGTAGACCATGGTCTTGACCAATTCACGCGGCGAGATGCCCAGGAATTCGGTAACCGCCGAGACCTTACGCTGGCCGGGAGTTTCGACCTTTTCCAACGCCAACAACCCACCGGCCTTCGGATCGGCTTCCGGGGCACGTCCCATAGCCTTCTCCAGGTTGGCGGCATATCCACAATCCGAAGTCCGGCAAATGACTATGGTATCCTCGCCGGTCTCGGCCAGGACCATGAACTCGTGGGAGAAGCTGCCGCCGATACTGCCGGTATCTGCTTCCACCGCCCGGAAGGCCAGGCCGCAACGGGCAAAAATCCGATGATAGGCATCATACATTTTCTGGTAAGTGAGGTTGGCGCCATCTTCGTCCTGATCAAAGCTGTAACCATCCTTCATGATGAACTCACGCCCCCGCATCAACCCGAAACGCGGCCGGATTTCGTCCCGGAATTTGGTCTGGATCTGGTAAAGATTCAGGGGCAGATTGCGGTAGGAATGGACATTCATCCGCACCAGATCGGTTATAACTTCCTCGTGGGTAGGCCCCAGGCAACTGTCCCGGTCGTGGCGATCCTTGAAACGTAGGAGTTCCGGGCCGTACTTGACCCAGCGACCCGATTCAATCCAGAGATCGGCCGGTTGAACAATGGGTAGCAGAACCTCCTGGGCGCCGGCTCGGTTCATCTCCTCCCTGACGATCCGCTCGACCTTGCGGATAACGGCGAGCCCCAGAGGGAGATAGGTGTAAACCCCGGTAGTTAACTTGCGAATGAAACCGCCCCGCAACAACAGGCGATGACTGATCACCTCGGCTTCGGCCGGGTTCTCTTTCAAGGTCGGCAACAACATCTTTGAATAGCGCATGAAATTCCCCAAGTAGTTATTGCTGATGAAGTCGGAAAAGATCGATTATTAACAAGTGAGGACACAGATAAAGATTTTATATTTTGGCGTTTAACCGGCACTCTCTTTGCCCACTGGGATGTATTTCATAGTCCCGACGTTCCGGAGATCAAAATAGTAACCGGTGTTTCTTTGATTTACGAGAGCTCCGCTGCCTTCTTATGCCGGGATGACCACTATTGGCAAGCTGATTGACTTTCAACCTCCAATTTGCGGAGTCGGACTCCCGTTCTGCCGGCGTTTTTCCTCGACCAGCAGATCCAACTCGGCCAGGAAAGCAGCTAACAACTCAGCCTCGGCCACTTTCTTGTATAGTTTGCCTTTTTTGAAGATTATCCCCACCCCGTGTCCACCGGCCACCCCAAGGTCGGCCTCCCTGGCCTCACCGGGGCCGTTAACAACGCAGCCCATCACCGCCACTTTCAGAGGGACATCGATATTCTGCACATACTGTTCGACCTTTTCGGCCAGGCTGAAAAGATCGACCTGACAACGGCCGCAGGTGGGACAGGAAATCAGTTCGGGCCCCCTCTCTCTGATGCGAAGAGATCGCAAAAGTTCGTAGGCCACCCGGATCTCTTCCACCGGATCTCGGGTCAAGGAGATGCGCAGGGTATCGCCGATCCCTTCGGAAAGGAGGATCCCCAGGGCCACGCTGGATTTGACCGTCCCGGCGATCAAGCCGCCCGCCTCGGTAACTCCGAGATGCAGGGGATACTCACATTGCTTCGCCAATAAACGGTATGCTTCCACCGTGGTCAAAACATCCGAGGATTTAAGGGAAACCTTGATCTCCCGAAAATCGAGTTCTTCCAAAAGACGAATGTTACGCAGAGCGCTCTCCACCAGTGCCTCCGGCACCGGATGGCCGTAACGGGCCAAAATCTCTTTTTCCACCGAGCCGGAATTAACCCCGACCCGAATCGGCACTCGGTGTGTTTTGGCTGCATCCACCACCCGTTTCAGCTTGTCAGCACCACCTAGATTGCCGGGGTTGATGCGAATACCTTGGGCTCCATGTTCCATGGCTGCCACGGCCAGGCGTGAATCAAAATGGATATCGGCAATCAAAGGAATACTTATCTGCTCCCGGATGGAGTCAATGGCGCGGGCCGCTTCCAAGTCCAGAACTGCCACCCGGATTATCTCGCAGCCCGCCGCTTCCAGTCGACCGATTTGCTCCACAGTAGCTTCGACATCGCGTGTGTCGGTGTTGGTCATCGATTGCACCACTACCGGGGCGCCACCACCGACCGGAATTTCACCGACCTTAATCTGCCTGGTTATCTTGCGCCTGATCATCATGGTCAGCACCTTGCCTGGTCTGCGACCGTTAATGGTTCAGCCCGGCACTTAACTCGCCTTGGGAAAGGAATTAGTTACTATCAGGTAAAAATTTTTGCCAGCGGGCGATTATACCCGCTTGACAACCTTCTTGCATCTCAAATCCGGCTCCAGACCGCTCGGTTTCGGCGTTCATCAGCTACCTTGTCACGAATTTGAGGGATCTAAATATGTTAAGACCAACTCGGCCAGACATCTCCGGAAAATTAATTTCTGCTTACCTCAAAGATTCAACCAATTCTTTTGTTTCAATCACGCACGGGAATCAATGAATTGATAGCTTGAACCTGACGTTATTTAACGCCACCAGTTCAATTGGGTACCGCACCGACCTTGAATACTAGTTTAAATTAGATAATAATCAGAAATTAAATTGACTGTGAGATTATCCCTTCGGACTCAGCAACTCCATACCAGCGGTTGAATACCGAATGCCTGATCTATCCCCGTTTGGATGGCCTCGCCTCTCTGTGTTTCAATTTATTGGTTCCCATAACCTGCCACGAATATCAAAGACTTGCCTGGGAATCATATTAAGATGCAATGATTCTGAACCTATGGTAAAAATTAGCAATTACCATGGCTTAGGAAGAATTCATTTTAATATTGGAATTTTCTCTTATTACATTTTTATTAGCTCAATTGACAACAGGGGGTAAGATGTTCGGAGACTATTCAAAAACAAGGTTTTTGGCCAGATCAGTCTACCTGCAGATTATTATCCTTCTCGTCCTCTGTTTCACCTTGCCGGCCTTGGCGGCCGATTCTTTCCAAGCGCTCCTCAAGTCGGCCGAGGCAGGCGACGCCAACGCTCAGAATGAACTGGCTCAGCGTTATGAAAATGGCAACGGCGTCGAACAGAGCATGTCCCAAGCGCTCAAATGGTATCAACTGGCGGCGCAACAGGGCCAGGTCGATGCCCAATATAAATTCGGCTCAGCCTTGACCAATGGTGACCCCAATGCTCTTTTCCTGATGGGAGAAGCTTACCGGACTGGCAAAGGAGTATCGAAAAACCAAGAAGAAGCGCGTAAATGGATTGGACAAGCCGCCGATAAAAATTTAGCCGTGGCTCAGTACACCTTGGGCCTCATGTATCTCTCTGGTGAAGGAGTACAAAAAGATAACGTTACCGCCGAAAAATGGTTGCGAATGGCCGCCACTCAGGGCAATGCTCCAGCAAGTGAAACACTTTTGCAGAAATTCAACGTTCGTGTCGAAGCCACCCGCAAGAACATTCCAGCTCCGGAAAAGTCGGCACAAAGCGGTCAATTCCACCAAAACAACTGGTATCCCTGGAGTTAAGGAAATCAAGGACCTCTTGAAATCAGCCGAATCCGGCGACACTAAAGCTCAATTAGAACTAGCCAAACTCTATGCGAGTGGTCTTGGCCCTGATCAAGACCAGTCCAAAGCAATTTACTGGTATCACAAGGCTGCCCTGCAAGGTGACGTTGAAGCCCAGTATGAATTTGCCGCCGCCTTGAAGAATGATAACCCCGAAGCCAATTTTCTGATGGGTGAGATGTATCTAACCGGCAATGGGGTTGAAAAAAATCTGCCGGAGGCGTTTAAACTTCTCCGCCAGGCAGCAAGCAAAAACAATTCCGGAGCTCAGTACTTGCTGGGCATGATGTATGCCAACGGTGAAGGAGTTGAACGTAATCAGTCCGAGGCTCTGGCTTTATTGAAACAGGCTGCCATCCAGGGGTACCCAGAAGCCAAAGAAGCTCTGCTGGTTAGGACTGCTGAAGCGGGTGACGCAAAGGCGCAATTCGACTTGGCCCGTAACTATGAAGAAGGAAAAGAGGTAACTAAGGATAGCACGAAGGCTTTTGCCTGGTATGCAAAAGCAGCGGACCAGGGTTACGCCGAGGCCCAATACAGAATCGCCGATGCCCTGGCCCAGGGCCGCGGCACCGGGAAGTCCATGCCAGGGGCAATAAAATGGTATCAGCAAGCGGCAAAACAAGGACACACTGAAGCTCAATATAAATTAGCCACCGCACTTATGGCTGGCGATGGGATCAAAAAGGATTATGGCGAGGCCCTCAAGTGGTTGCTGCAGCTTGGCCAAAAAGGAGACCCACGGGTTTATTCGGATTTGGCGAAGATTTATGATCAAGGCATGGGAATCCGCAAGAATCCTGAAGAGGCTGCCAAATGGTACGCGAAAGCAGCCGAACAAGGCGATACCGAGGCCCAATATCAATTGGGTCTATTGTACGAGAACGGCGATGGTGTCAAAAAAGACTATGACCTAGCCCTCAAATGGTACGCTCGAGCCGCCAAGGATGGCCAGAACGAGGCCCAGTATCGGCTGGGATTACTGAAATTTCTGGGTTTGGGAACCAAACAAAATTTTTCCGACGCCAGGAAGCTTTGGGAAAACGCGGCCCACAACGGCCAAGCCATGTCGGCCTTTTTTCTTGGCTACATGTATGAAACCGGCTCCGGTGTAACTGCGGACCAGAGTAAAGCCAGGGAATTTTATCTTCTCTCAGGACGCAAGGGCAACAATTTCGCCCTGCAGGCAACAAAAAAATGACCTATTGATATTGGTTGGCGACTACAGGGCCGCCATCGTAATATACCGACAATACTTTTGGGGCTGCCCAAGATAACTAGCCCAAAATAGCCGTCATTCCCGCAAAAGCGGGATTCTATTGCCCATAGTCTCTGAAGCGCGGAATGGTATGGCAAGCTGAGTATTGTTTAATGGAGCTAACTTTTCCATCGCGATAAAATTCATCGCCCGGCAGAATGAACTTCTGCTCAGATAGGTATTTTCCAACTCCTAAACTTTATCTTGCTTACCACCTTTGATCCGCTAAATACAAAGCCCGCCCGAATCTCAATGGACCGGGGCGGGCTATAGACAAGCCGTTTCAGGGTAAAGACTACGCCGGGAAACTTTTAAAACTTGAAATTGTGGAAGGTTCTGGCATGCCTGGCCGTGGCGTAATACTGGCGGGCCGTGCTCTTGTCGCCCACTATCGCAGCGGTTACGCCTCCTTCCTTTAAGATTTTGACCTTTTGTTGCAACTGGCTGTTTTCATCTTCCACCTTGGCCAGGCGGGCTTCGACAGCACTGTCGGCCCCGGCCATTTGCTCTTGGCCCTGTTTCTCAGCCAATTGTGTCTGTAACTGGCTGTTCTCCTGTTCAAGAGTGGCTATCCTGGAAGCCAGCTCATCGCTGGACTGGCCTTGTTGAGACTGCAGTTGTTGTCTTAAACTGTTATTTTCCTGCTCCAGACTGGTGAGGCGAGACTGCAGCGCCGTGGTTTCCTGATCGCTGCCGCCAGCCACAGCACTCGAATTGACCGCCTGTTTCAACTGGTTGTTTTCCTGCTCCAGCGCCGCTAACTTGGCTTGCATCTGCTTGTAATCATTTACCGGCACCATGACTTTCAGTTCGCCTGCCCTGGCTGTTCCGAAACAGACCAGCAATGCTACCATTATCAAAGATATTCGTTTCACGCTAATACCTCCCGATTTCTTACTGAATCTTATTTTACGACCTTGGCGGTACCCAGCAACTCAAAGGGGATACTGAAGCCAAGATCTTTTGCTTCCTTGAGGTTTACAGTCGTTTCCACCTGCGGATTTTTGTTTGGCGGAATGGCATTAGGGCTCTTTCCTTTTAATATTTCCGCCACCATCTGCGCCGCCCCCTTACCTTGTTGCTCGGGATTGGCCGATAAGGAGATCAATACACCGTTCTCACAAGTGGCGCACAACACGGAAGCCGTAGCGATTTTCTTAGCCCTGGTATTTTCCAGGAGGCCCTGGAGGCTGGTTTTGTCATTAACCGAAGCTGCCGAAGTAAAGAGCACGGCATCGGCTCCAGACAACTTGGCCCCGCCTGGATCCCTGGTATCGATCTTGATCACATCTGAACCCATCTTCAATGCCAGGGCTGCGGCCGCTTCCATCTGTTTGACCGAACCTATCTCGTCACTGGAATACATGATCCCCAGCTTGGAAAAATTTGAGATCTTTTTCAGGTTGTCAATCAACCCCTCCATGGGGATGGTGGCCTCCATACCGGTAACCTTGCCGGTAACCCCGCACTCGGTGGGGTCATATGCGGCAGTATAGACCACTGGAATAGTGGCATTTTCGGTGACGATTGCCAGAGCGGTCTCTGAGCCATAGGCCACAATGACCTTGGCACCGAGCATCACCAGTTTTCGGGTGGAGTTCTTCCAGGCAATCGGGGAGGGCGCCGGTTTCTGCAGAACCACCTCAGCCCCGGTGCCCAAGGCTTCCAACTCTTTAACCAACGCCTCATGCACGGCCATGAAGTAGGGAACGTTCTTGGCCGGCATCAGAGCCCCAACCATCTCGGCACTGACCCACGGCGGGCCAAAAGCGAGAAAATAGCGGTTGCTATCAGGATAATTTTCTTCATGGCCTCACCAGAGTTCTAGCTCAGTGTGAAATGAACTGCTTGGATATCTTCACCAAACCACCGGCAAAGGTTCCGTCGGAAGGATTATCGGACGAGTCATCGCGCCAGACGGTGTAACGCAGATCAAGCCCCAGCCCCCAGCCTCGTCCCAAGGCATAAGAGCTGTCCAAGCGCACGTTGTATTCCTCTGTTTTGAGTACAGAAATATACGCGATTTTATCGGTATTGAAAATCAAACTACCGAGAGTTACCGGAGAACTCGGATAGTAATAACCTCGGCTGATCGTATAATCAGCGGAGCCGTTAAAACTGAGTCTCTTGGTCGGTAATACCATGAAGTTCACGGCTAAGTTATGTGCCCTCTGGCGGTCCCAGTAATCCTTATCAATCACCGCAGCACCGAAATTGGTTTCCCATGCCAGGTCCCGCCACTGCTCCCACTTCATGTAGGTATAGGTGGGGGTAATGGTAACCTTGTCACTTAAAGAAAACGACACACTAGCCATATATTGCTGGTTCAGGGCGCTGCCATCTCCAGAGTTTGATACGCCGCCTGACATACGGTTATGTGAGGTGTCGTCTTTGGTTGCATCGCCGCTCAGGAATGCGGAGATACTGGGAGTAATCGACCAGGCAAGGCCCAGATTGAAATAGTTGCGGTGGTCAGGATCATTGTTTACCGGTTCGATAAGCGCCTCGTTGCCTAAATCGGTGTCGAGGTTGGTATTCCGGTACTTACCGGTAATTCTAACCTTGGGGATTGCCCAGTTGGTGAAACCGACCTCGTATATGTTCCTGGTCTGCTTTGGTGGTCGCGCCCAGTTTTCAGCCGACTGATCCTCGACCTTCTTGATCTGGTTAGTGTACTGTAAGCTGACGTTGGTCTTTGGAATCAAGCTATAGCGCATGCGCAGGCTGGCGGTATCGGTCTTCGACTCTACGCCCGGAAGTACGGGATAGACCACATTCCTGAGACTGACTGTCGTCGGAGCTGCCGCCTCGTTCTTTTGGCTCCTGTACTTGGCGGTGAATGACATATAGGCGACCGGAAGCCATACCACTTCCCCAAAGCCCAGGGTGTTTTCCGCCTCAGCCTGGCTGGTTTCATTGGTTTTATCAATTTTCGAGAAGGTGGCTGAAGCAAAAAGGCGACCGGTGTGCGAGGTATGCACCTTGACCGTATTGGTGTTGGCCTTCAGCTCCGGCGTCACATTGTGCACTGTTGTGCCTAAACTGTATGCATAGGTCGGGGCAGCCACATCGGAATCGAACTTCCGGTTTTGATGCGAGATATCCAATTCAATCGGCCCCAAGTGGACGTTGGAGCCGATTCCGATCTCCTGCTTCTCCTGATCGATCTCTCGGGATTCCGATACCCGGACCGGGCCAGGTCCACCGATGAAGTAACCACTGCCGCCCAGAAAAAGAGACTGCCGTTTCCCTTTGCGTTTGACGATCTCGCCGACCGTATACAGATGCAGGGGAAAGTTGGGGGCCTTCAAGCGTACTCGGTACTCGTCGATATCCACCCGCAGGCCGTAATCGTCAACCAGGGCATCGTTGATCTCCACGTCATTACCGGTGGCGCCAACAACTGGATTAAAATCATAGATCTTAACATTGTCCAGGTTATGAAATAGACGCCTGGACACCAGCCTCATCTGCAGATAATCCTTGAATGAATATCGCAGATCGCCGAACCAGTCGTTGTTGTTGTAGAAGTCGAACTCCAGGTGATAGCGGTTCGGCAGGGGCGCCCCTTTGAACAGAACGCCGCCGCTGGCCGAACCGTCCAGAGAATAAAATTCCGATGCCTTTAAGGTGCCCAGACGCCCGGCCGCCTCCGCCAAGGCCGGTTTTTGCTTATCGGCAAAACCGCGATTGACTGAGTTGTCGGTCTCATTGAAGTAGCCGCCTACCCAGATATTGGCTACGGTTTCTACTTCCTCCTTCAAATCTGCGTAATCTGCCCGGCAGATCGTGGCCCCTAGCGGACACAAAATTGCAAAAGCAGTTAAGGAAATGATCAGTTTTTTCATCTTGTCAAAGTCCCCCCCGTAATACCTGGTGTGTCGCTGCCGTGTATATTTGAATGGCAATCGGTGCATCTGGTGTAAAACATGGCCTTGGAACCAAGACTGTCGTTGCTGTTCGGATGCTCGGGATGGCACTGTTTGCAGAGGAACGGCCCGCGCAGTTTCAAGAGATTGTTATTCACCGAACCGTGCTGATTATGGCAGTTAGTGCACTGCTCGGTAACATCACTATGCTCGTATAGGAAAGGGCCAACTTTCTCGGGATGACAGCGCCCGCAAGTCTCTTTTTGAGTCATGCCGCGCAGATTTGAGGGGTTTTCAGTGCCATGTGGATCATGGCAATCACTGCAGTATATCTTGCCCTCCTTGACAGGATGATGGCTGGGCAGGGAGAACTGGGCGCTGACATCGATGTGGCAGCTAAGGCATAAGCTGGCTACCTGTCGGGGCTCAGCAATCAAGTCAGCCCCGGCATGGATCGGATGGCAGCTGGAACAGGTAACTTCATTGGCGGCATGAATGCTGCCATTCCAGTTATGAATGTTAAAGGTGGCATTGCCGGTATGGCATTTAAGGCAAATCAAAGACTTGGCACCGGCCGGCAAGGTGCGATAATCAAGGAGATTTTCCCGGTGTGCTTTCAATATCTCCGGCCCGTCATTCTTGGGGTCAAGACCGGCGATGGCGTCCATCATTTCACTGGCCGGGCCATGGCATGATTCGCAATCGACGATCATCATACCCGAAGATGATTGCGCCAATTGGTCACCCATGGTGCTAGCCTTAAAGTCCAAGGCTATCTTGTCGTGGGTATGGCAACCCTTGAGGCAGTTCTCGTTGCCGACATAATCAGCTGTCAACTTCCCGAACAGGAGTCTTTCATATTCCTTGACGGGCACAATGGGCTTTGTTTCCTTCAACTTGACACAACCGCCGACCAAAAAGGCGGTCAATAAAGCCATTAAAAATAACAGCTTCGCCCCATTCTCCTTGAAATTCATTTGCTTTCTTCCTCCCCTTGTTGATTGTCGCTTACAGCAAGGCAATACGCCGATCTGCCTGTCTTTCGCTTGCCATACCCCACAAATATTTGTCTTATATCAACTCCTTGCCATCCTTGCACCAGCAATTACATAACTCCTCGGGCATAAGATAAAAAAACCCGCTCCCTTTGCGGGGCGGGTCATTTTCAATAGTTGTTGTTTCATGGTAGACCACCCAATCAAATCTGGCGTCCAGCCGGGTATTGACGTTATGTAATTCTGATTTTCCGCCAATTTATAGGGGTAGCAAGGCTTGTCCCAGCGGCGTCTTGAAAGGCATGCCGTTGCCGTTCCAATTTTACTTGGCCTTGGTATACCAGGCTCGCAGCAACAGGTATTCGATAAAGGGCTGGATGTAGTAGGCGTCATACGTCTCGCCCTTGGTACTCGAGCAGCTGAAAAACACCGAAGGATCGGAGGGGCTAGCTGAACCTGACCGCATTCCTTTTTGAACAAGACATCATCGCCTCGGCCTGAAGAGGCAAAGTCCTGCAGACAAAGAGCCACGATAAACAATGAGTCTTTCTTCAAGGTCTCCCCCACTTCTGTAATTGTACCGACGAAAACAACTAACCAGAAACTTGCAGTCAAGATGTTGTTTTTATTGGAAATTTAGACAATCACAGCATAAATAGAATTTCTCTTTTCCCCCTTAACATTGCCATATTAATAGGTTATTTGATTTTGTACAGTCAATATCATTATTTTTTCGCAATTAATATTTGATTATTCGTCCGAACATCATCTCAGGTTATTTAATGCAATAATCATCAAGAGCAAATATTCTCAAACTGAATCCTCGACTAGCGGCAGGACAGGAGATTGCTACATTGTCATATAGCGTAATTCAACAGATGCGTGGCAATTGCTCACCCAAGGGCAAATCTAATACCTGCAGAACCCCGAGATTGTTCTTCAATGCCACTACCCCCGGGTGAGCCGCCACCACTTCTCCGACAACCTTCGCCTCACGGCCCAGTGGGTGATTGCGCATGACTTCCACTAATTTTTCAACAACCGCCGGAGGTGCCACCGCTACAAGTTTTCCTTCGTTGGCCACATGCAGTGGATCAATCCCCAGAACTTCACAAGCACCGGCCACTTCCGGACGCACCGGCAACAATTCTCGATCCACTACCAGCCCCAGGTTGGCGGAACTGGCGAATTCGTTGAGGGTCGCCGCCAATCCGCCCCGCGTCGGGTCGCGCATCGCCCTGATTTCACGAGTGACTGTCAGCATCTCGCGCACCAAGCCGTTGAGAGGCGCGGTATCGCTCTCGATGGCCGTCTGGAAGGAAAGCCCCTGCCGGCAGGCCATAACCGCCATACCATGATCGGCCAGAGTACCGGAGAGAATGATCTTATCGCCAACTTGCAATGAAGCAGCCGACAACATCAGATCATCGGCAAGAACCCCGATGCCGGCAGTATTAATGAACACCTTATCGCAGCCGCCTCGATGCACTACCTTGGTATCACCGGTCACTACCCGAATCCCAGCTTTGTCGGCACTCTTTTCCATATCGAGCAGGATCCGGTGCAAAACGGCCAGGGGTAACCCCTCCTCCAGGACAAACCCGACACTGAGATAAAGTGGAGTAGCTCCGCACATGCAAACATCGTTGACCGTACCGTTGATTGCCAAGTCACCGATACTTCCGCCCGGAAAGAAAAGCGGATCGACCACGAAGGTATCGGTGCTGAAAGCCAGGCGTCCCGGGGGCAATTCCAACACGGCCTGATCTTCCATACGGTCCAGGATGCTATTGCGGAATCGGGGCAGGAAAAACTTTCCGATCAATTCGGCCGACAACTTGCCTCCACTGCCATGGGCCAATTGTACGGTGTCATGATCGGTCAGGGGCACGGGACAGGAAAGTCCCGCATAAAACCAGTCTTGATTTCGGTCTTGATTGTTCATTTCGGCTTCTCTTCCGGTTCAACCATATAGGTTGGATTAATTCGAGTAAAAAAACTGGGTTACCGCTTCCGTTGAACAACTTGCCGCAGAACTATGTCCACCATCACTGCGTGCAAGGCGAAGCAAGAACGGCGTACTAAATGAGCTCAACAGCGCAGTCTCGCACAGACAACCACAACCGGCTTCGTTGCAGCTGTAGATATCAAGGGCATAGAGAGACTGTGTGTTTCGAGGTACTTAAGACTCTGAAGAAGGCGTCATTGGAGGCTACAACCAAGCGGCTTATAACGAAAATAGGCGGCGCAAGCCCCCTCGTTGGAAACCATGGTCGCCCCCAGTGGTCTTGCCGGAGTGCAGCGTTTTCCGAAAGCCTCGCATTCGTCCGGCCGTTTCAAACCTTGAAGAACCAGACCGCTGATACATTCGGCCGGTTCGCTGACCAGGATTTCCTCCACCGCAAACCGACTGGTGGCGTCGAAGCGGCGGTATTGTTCGCGGATCTTCAAGCCGCTTCCCGGCAGTTCCCCCAGACCTCGCCATTTCTGGTCGGTCACCTCGAAGACCCTCGCCACCGCTGCTCGGGCCAATTGGTTGCCTTCGGCGCGGATCGACCGGGCATACTGGTTACGGACCTCACATTGACCGTTTTCCAACATCTCTACCAGGAGCAATATCCCTTCAAGAATGTCGTTGGGTTCCAACCCGGTAGCCACGATCGGCACCCGATGACGGCGGGCGATCTCTTCGTATTCGGCCAAACCCATCACCGTGCAGACATGCCCGGCGGCAAGATAACCCTGCACCCGATTGTCCGGCGACCCCATCAGGGCGGTGATGGCCGGAGGCACCAGGACATGACAAGCCAGTTCGCTGAAATTGCCGATTCCTTCTTTCTCTGCTTGGATGATAGCCATGGCGTTACCGGGCGCGGTAGTCTCGAAGCCGATCGCAAAAAAGACCACCTGCCGCTCAGGATTTTCACGCGCCAACTGCAAGGCCTCCAAGGGTGAATAGACGATACGCACATCTCCGCCGGCCGAACGCGCGGTCTGCAGATCGATCCGACTGCCTGGAACCCGCAGCATGTCACCGAAACTGCAGAAGATCACCTCGGAACGACTGGCAATGGCGATGGCCCGGTCGATGGTTTCCAGAGGGGTGACACAGACCGGGCATCCCGGTCCGTGCACCAGGGTGATCTCTTTGGACAACAGCCGATCAATGCCGCTTCTGACAATGGCATGGGTCTGGCCGCCGCAGACCTCCATGATTACCCAGGGACGGGTCACTCCCCGGTTGATTGCCCCAAGCATCTTCCTGGCATTTTCCGGATCGCGATATTCGGAAAGATATTTCATGCGGGTTTCCGAGCCGGTCGATTGTCAGCTGCCTTATTTTCGCTAGGTCGCCCATCGAAATTCACCGGGCCCTCCCGCAACATCAACTCGTTGTACTCCCGCCAGGCCTCGAAGCTGCGGATAGCCTCCTCCTCGTCGAGAATCGAGATGGCGAAACCTGCATGCACCAAGGCATACTGCCCCAACTCAATTTCCGGGACATACTCCAGGCAAACCTTGTTTACCGTACCATTATAGTCAAGGCGTCCCATCTTCAAACCGCCTTCTTCAATGATTTCTACAAGTTTCCCAGGTATGGCAAGACACATGGCAGTCCCCTTCGCTTAACCTATTTTCCTTTGATCGGCCAGATAGCGGCGGCCGATTACCGCCTGACCCAGGGAGATACCTCCATCGCCGGCCGGAACCTTTTCGTGGCTTAGAACCGTAAAACCATGGGTTCGCAAATTCTTGAGCAACCCTTCCAGCAGCAGATAGTTATTAAATACTCCACCGCTCAAAACCACCAGGTCCAGACCGGTCTCTCGACGAGCCCGTTCAGCCGCACCGGTCAACATCGCCACCAAGGTTGCGTGTAGACGCCGGCTCACCCGGGCAGGCTTGGCCCCGTCCCGCACTTCCGCCGCGACCTCCCTAATCAGAGGACTAAGCTGTAAGCGAAATATAGCACCATCTTCGGCGATTGCCCAGCTATACGGCTGCGCCAACTTTCCGCCGGCCGCCTCCATCAGCTCGATAGCGGCCTGGGCCTCGTAGGCGATTTCGCCCCGAACCCCGCAGATGGCCGCCACTGCGTCAAAAAGTCGCCCACAACTGCTGGTTTGCGGACAATTGAAATTGCGGCGCAGAATTTCGGTCACCGGCTCGACTTGCCTCCCATGCAGAAATGGCAAATCAGGAATCTCTCCTCCATGCGCGACATAAAGATATGCCAAGGCAATACGCCAAGGGGCCTTGACTGCCGCATCTCCACCAGGTAAAGGCAAAGACTCGAAAGCGCCAAGCCGCTGGAAGCTTCGAGAGTCCCCAGTTAGAATTTCGCCGCCCCAAATGGTTTTGTCAGGGCCGTAACCGGTACCGTCGAGAATTATGCCGATGGCCGGCCCTGCAAGCCGATGTTCGGCCAGAACCGACACCAGGTGGGCGTGATGGTGCTGCACCGCCAGGGATGGTCGTTCCTGCTCTTCCCGCGCCCATTGCGTGGAAAGATAGGCCGGATGCATATCGTGTACTACCAGTACCGGTTCACATTCGAAGATTTTCAGTAGATGAGCGATATTCTCTCGGAAAAATTCGTAGGCCGACAGATTTTTCAAATCTCCCAGATGCTGACCCACTATGGCCTGTTCGCCCTTGAGCAGACAGACCGTATTCTTCAACTCTCCACCCAGTCCCAGCACCGCAGGTCCGCTCTCGGCCAGGATCAGCGGCCGGGGCACGAATCCCCGCCCCCGGCGCAGGAAGCGCTGGGCTCCTCCCGTTCGCATCAGCACGGAATCGTCAGTGCGGACATAAATATCCCGATCATGAAGCAGGAATGCGTCGGCGATACCGGCCAGGCGGCATAAGGCCTCTTCATTGTCAATACAGATCGGCTCTTCACTCAAGTTGCCGCTGGTCATCACCAGCACCCCGTCGAATTCCCGCAAAAGCAGATGGTGCAAGGGAGTATAGGCCAACATCACTCCGAGACGTTTGGTTCCCGGTGCCACCGACCGAGCCAGCCCATGCCCTGCACGGGCCGAAGCCAAAAGGATTGGTGCAGACGAAGCGCTCAGAAGATATTCCTCTTCCTGATCCAACTCTACCAGTTGCCTGGCCGCCGCCAAATCACCTACCATTACCGCAAGGGGCTTCTCTTCCCGCCCCTTGCTCAATCGTAACCTTGCGACCGCTACCTGATCCTTGGCATTGACCGCCAGATGAAAACCACCCAATCCTTTCAAGGCTATGATCTCGCCTCTACGCAAGCGGTCGGCGGCATGCGCGATGGCCAGCGATGCCTCGGCAATTTTCCCTCCCGCCCGATTGACCAGAACAACCATTGGACCGCAATCCGAACAGGCATTCGGCTGGGCATGGAATCGCCGATCGGCCGGATCGTCATATTCATGCCGGCACTCTGCGCACATGGTGAATTTGCTCATGGCTGTGGCCGACCGGTCATAGGGGATCCCGGTAACAATCGAATAGCGCGGTCCGCAGTTGGTGCAGTTGATGAAGGGATAGAGATAACGCCGGTTGCCGGGCTCAAAAAGCTCAAAAAGACAGTCTGAGCAGAGAGCCAGGTCGGGAGCGATCAGGGTGGCGGCCCGGCCGGTCGGTCGGGAAACGTTGATGAAAAAAGAGGAATCTCCGAGAGGCGGGATCGGTTCTGAGGTCAGTGTGAGAATTTCAGCCTGTGGGGGAGACTGTTCAGGCAGGGCCGCTAAAAAGGCCTCAAGAAGAGCAGCATCTCCCTCGACTTCAATCTCCACTCCTCGGGAGGTATTGACGACATACCCTGCCAACCCGTATTTAGTAGCAAGCTTGAATATAAAGGGACGAAAACCGACCCCTTGTACCACCCCGGCGATTTCAACTCGAAGTCGGGTTACCAATGCCGATTGGGCCGGCGGCCGAAGTTGCATCAGGCCTACAGTTCTCCCCGGCGCTGTCGCAACCAGTCGTACCAGGCGGGAAGGCCCGCACCGGTGGTCGCTGAGATCTCAAGAAACTCCAGCTCCGGATTGACTTGGGCGGCCAGCTCCCGGCAGGCCGCGACATCGAATTCCACATAGGGCAGAAGATCGGTCTTGTTAATCAGGCAAAGGCTGGCGGCCCGAAACATATGGGGGTACTTCTGAGGCTTGTCATCGCCTTCTGTAACACTGATAATCACCACCTTGGCCGCCTCACCCAGGTCGAAAAGGGCCGGGCAAACCAAGTTGCCTACGTTCTCGATAAAAAGAAGGGTTCCTTGTGGCGGGTTAAGCCGTTCCAGAGCCCTGGCCACCATGTCGCTGTCCAGATGGCAGCCGGCACCGGTGTTTACTTGCACCACCTCGGCTCCGCTGGCGCTGATCCGCGCGGCATCACGGCGGGTCTGCTGATCACCCTCGATCACCTGCAGATTCATTTCGCCATGCAAATCGCGAATTGTCCGCTCCAGAATAGAGGTCTTGCCTGAGCCCGGAGAACTGACCAGATTCAGGGTCAGGATCTGCCGATCGGTCAGGTATCGACGGTTTCGACCGGCCATCTCATCATTTTTGGCCAGAACTTCGGTTTCAAGATGGATGGTCCGCCGCAGCGGATGATGGTGGTGGTGTTGTTCCAGTTCTCCCTCAATCTCCGGGCCGGTAATGGTTACAGCCCCCCCCACGTCACAATTACAGGTATCGCACATATTATCAATCCTCGATGGTCAAAGAACGGATCTTCAACTCCTGGCCACCGCTCAGGGAAATATTGTCACTGCCACAGGCCGGGCAGCAGGCATCGAAGGATTCGGCTCCAAAACCGGATCCGCAGGTCATACAGGTACCTGCGGCCTGGACCTCGACAACCCGAAAGACGGTTTCGACCAAGCCTCCGGCAGAGCCTGTCGCATCCAGACAGAAACTTAAGGAATCAGCTAATACCCCCGCCAGACTGCCCACTTCGATCTCCACTTCCAGGATCCTGGAGGCCCCCTCCGCGGCAGCCACCTCCTTGATCTGCTCAACTATACTTAAAGCCAGCGACATCTCATGCATTTATAATCGAATATGCCCGCGTTAAGCTCGGCATGGCTCACCGCATATTAGTTGATTTCTGGCAGTATCGATACTAAACACTATGCCTCCACTATCAGCCGGTTTTGGCAAAAAGAGGCAGATGTTTCGCGGCCATCTTGAACAAAAAGACCCCCAGCGATACCACCCCCAACGTAAGCAGAAATTCCATCAGGGTCGGAAAATAACTGCTCCCTTGGGCGGCGCTGTAATTCTGCATGCTGAATAGACAGACATTCAAGCGGTTTACCAACACCCCGACAATCACCAGGATGTTTACCCCCATAATAGCGTCGGGCTCGGTGCGGAACCGTTTACCCATCAGGAGGAGGAGCGGTATTACCACCCCCAACGATATTTCCAGCAGATACATGTTACCTTCCAGCGAACCGTCGAAGGCCAGACCGACCCCGGACCGGATCAGGAAGAATATCTTCAGGAGCAGCAGGATAACCAGAGTAATCATGGTTCCCCTCGCCAGTCCGCGATAAATCTCGACATCGACGTGGTGGTTGAAAGCCCTGGCACTCAACATCGCCTCGGTACTGACCATGCACAACCCCATGGCGATGGACGAGACCAGGAACATATAAGGTATGAACTGTGTAAACCACAGAGGCGACATCCGGGATGGGGCGATGAGGAAGACCGCCCCCAGCGACGACTGGTGCAGGGTTGACAGCATAACCCCAAACACCACCGCACCGATCATGATCTTGCTGACCACCTTCAGTGCCCCGGTCTTGCCGATCCGTTCCAGCAGCATCGGCGAGGACTCGATGGCCAGGGTAGTGGTGTAGAGAATGACGTGAATGGCCACCACCCACATGACTGAATGGATCTGCCACATGATTGCCGGGTGCCAGAGGCGGAAAGGATGGCCGATATCGAGAAAAAGGGCCACCACCGCCATCAGATAGCCGAGAAAGGCGGTGAGGATAGCCGGTCGGCCGATGGGCTTATATTTCTTCCAGTTAAAGAGATAAATCGCCGCGGCAATGATGAAGCCGCCGGCCGCCATGGCAATTCCACCCAGCACATCGAAGGCCAGCCACAGACCCCAGGGATAGGTGTCATTCAGGTTGGTCACTGCTCCCAGGCCGCTGGTGAGCCGATAAGCCGCCACCCCACCGCCGACCAGGATGGCGAACAAGAGCAATACCGTATTGGGAGTCCACATTCTGATTTCCTGCTCGGATGTCATGGTGTCGCCTCCTTTTCCCCTTTCAGGGTAAATTGTCTGGTGGACCAGAATCCGGGGCGCCGCGATGCATCGGGCACCAAGGGTTCAGGTGTCAAGCCTTGTCGAGTCAACTCTTCGCCCACCGCCTCCAGCACCTTTTCCAATCCGGCCGCTACCGCCGGAGAGAGCCCCAGGCCGGTGGAAAGATCGGCCGGTTCCACTCCGAACAGAACCATCCGTGTCGGCAGGGAGTCGGTCAGGGCCAGGGTGGCCAGAAGATCGGAAATACCCAGTTGGTGAGGTGAGATCCTGGTCTGGAAATGGGCCGGGACCCCATCGTCTTCCACACGATAGGCGGTTCCGGGCGGACCACCGTTACGTATGGCGTCGATCAGCAGCAGCAAGTCCCGACCGCACATGGAATCACGCAGTTCCAGGCCACAGGTACCGCCGTCGACCAGTTCCACTCCGGGCGGAAAGGAGTAGCGCTGCTCCAACTCCTCGATGGCCCGCACTCCCACGCCTTCGTCGTGAAGTAAAATATTACCGATACCCAAGATCAGTACGTTCATGATCGCCTACAGGACCTTGACCCGAACGATTTCCTCATTTTCCTTGTCGACCAGATGAATGGCACAGGCTAGACATGGATCGAAGGAATGGACGGTACGCAGCACCTCCAGAGGTTTTTCGGGATCGGCCACAGGGTTGCCGACCAGGGAAGCTTCATAGGGTCCCGGAGAATCGTTGCCGTTGCGTGGTCCGGCGTTCCAGGTGGAAGGCACCACACACTGATAATTTTTTATCTTGCCGTTGTCGATCACCACCCAATGCGAGAGTACGCCGCGCGGCGCCTCATGATAGCCAAATCCACGCTGCTCTCCGGCCGGGAAGACCGGTCTATTAAAGGTTGTGATATCGCCGCTGGCGATGTTGTTAACCAGGGCAGTCCACTGGTTTAACAAGGTATCGTTCAGTACCGCGCATCGTATTACCCGAGCGGCGATCCGACCAATGGTCGAATGCAGGGCCGGAATGCCGACTTTGGTCTTGGCCAAGGAACTGACCGTCGCCAGGGTCTGGTCGACATACTTGACAGTACCTTCATGACCGGAGACATACATGGCCAGGACATTGGCAAGCGGACCAACCTGAGCCGGCTCTCCCTGAAAGGTCGGAGACTTGACCCAGGAATACTTGCCGTCGTCCTGGAAATCCGTGTAATTGGGAACTGTATCTTCCTCATACGGGTGACGAGTCCAGTCACCCTGATACCATGAGTGCTTGATCGATTCCTGAACGTTTTTCTCAAAAAACTCATCCTGATACGTCTTGATCGCGGTGAATTTACCGACATCTCCATTAGGGATATAGCCACCGGGCAGTTCGAAGACCGTACCCTTGGAGTCCATGGGCATATCCGGTACCGACAGATAACTGGTCACCCCGGCGCCATATCCGGTCCAATCGGCGTAGAAGGCGCCAACAGCCGCCACGTCGCTCAGCATGGCGGTCTTGACAAATTCATTTACATCGTCGATCAGGGTCTTGACATGGAAGAGCTTCTCCATGTTCAGGGCCGTGCTGGAGTCCACGTTGATCGGATTCGCCACCCCACCAACCGCCAGATTCTGGATATGAGGGGTTTTGCTGCCTAAAATGGCCACTGCCTGGTTTATTTTGCGTTGGTAATAAAGGGCTTGCATGTAGTGGGTAACGGCCAGCAGGTTGACCTCAGGAGAAAGCTTCATGGCCGGATGGCCCCAATAGCCGCTGCCGAATGGTCCGAGCTGCCCGGTGGCGACAAAGGCCTTGAGCTTGTCCTGCACCCCCTTTATCTCGTCGTAACTATTGCCCTTCCAAGAGGATAGGCTCTGGCCCAGTTTGGCGGTCTGCCGGGCGTCACCTTTCAGGGCCGAGACGATGTCGACCCAGTCAAGCGCGCAGAGCTGATAGAAATGAACCATGTGGTCATGCACCCCGTGGCCGCCGATGATCATATTGCGGATAAACTGGGCATTGACCGGCACTTCCAAGCCCAAGGCATTCTCCACCGCCCGCACCGAGGCAATGGCATGAACCGTGGTGCAAACCCCGCAGATCCTCTGCGCGAAGATCCAGGCTTCACGAGGGTCGCGCCCCTGAAGTATGACTTCGATGCCGCGCCACATCTGCCCCGACGACCAGGCTTTCTTGACCTTGCCGTTATCCACTTCACAGTCAATCCGTAAATGCCCCTCAATCCTGGTTACCGGATCAACGACGATTCTCTTGGCCATGGATAATCTCCTTGCAAACGGTTTTCGTGGTTCCGTCTAAACTGTTAACCGGCTCGAACGACCTCTCACTTCGAACCGCCACCATCCTTGTCGCGGGTCGCATAGTAGCTGGCCGTACCGGCTGCCAGCAGCGCGGCGATCAACACCGGCACCTTTTTGATATAGGCCCAGGTCAAATCCGGATATTCCTGGTCGCTGATCCGCGGGTTGAAGCCCAGCTTGTCGAAGGGCACACCGGCCAGCAGCATGTACTGAGTACCGCCGGCCTCGGTCAACCCGTAGATCCTGTCGATGTAGCGACTAACTTTTTTGGGCATCCGGTTTGATGAATCTACCCTCTGGGTGGGATAATCATAGGTTGAACCATAGGCCAGGGCCAACCGACGCTTGGCCTCTTCCCGCAACTCCGCCACCGGCCCGAAGATCGAGGCCCCGGTCGGGCAGTATTCGCAGCAAGCCGAATAGCCTCCGGTCGGAAAACGGTGGCTGCAGAGCTGACACTTGACGATCCGGGGATTATTGCTGCCCCACTCGAATTTGGGAATCCCGAAGGGGCAGGCCACCTGGCAATAGCGGCAGCCAATACATTTTTCCTTGTCATAGAGCACGGCCCCGCTGACCGGGTCCTTGTGCAGGGCCGCCACCGGGCAGACCGAGGCGCAGGCCGGGTCCACGCAGTGCATGCAGTGGTTCTTGACGAAGGAATAACCGTCCACCTCCTCGTTGCGCTGAAGGCCGGTGCCGTTCTTGTAGGCCCGGATGATGCACAACGACTTGGCGGAGAGGTCGTGGACCTCGTCCCAGAATCCGTACTCACTGACCAACTCGTAGGGTATGCCCCGCCCCGGTGTGTAGAGGGCGCCACCCGGCTCGGTGCTGTTGAACTTCTTGCAGTTCACCATGCAGGACTTGCAGCCGATACACAAGGTGGCATCGTAAAGGATACCTACCGCCCCAGCCGGCAGAGGCTTGGCCTCCGCCTCGGGCACGGAAACACCTGAGGCCAGCAACAGTGCCCCCCCGGAAGTCGCCTTGAGGAAATCTCGCCGATTAATGGCCATGGTTCCCTCCCGTTAATCTTTGTTCTTCTTGGCGCTCATGCCGACCGCCGCCAAACCGGCGCCAATCGCCACCCCAGCTACGCCGGCCGCCAGAACGGAGGCGCCGTCGCCCTTGTCCGTCTCTGCCTTGGCGAAGAATGTAGGCGGAGTAATATAGATGGGCCGGGCGGGAGAAAACTGGGGAACGAAGAAGCCCACTCCATCTTCCGAGCAGCCGAAGCAAGGGTGGCCGGTGCCCACCGGCCAGGTTCCCGGCCCGACATCGTTGTAGCAGACGGTGGGACAGTTGTTGAAGGTTTCCGGGCCCTTGCAGCCCAGCATGTAGAGGCAATAGCCCTGCCGGTGCCCCTCGTCGCCGAACTCTTTGGCGAAACGGCCGGCATCGAAGTGAGGCCTTCGCTCGCAGTTCTCGTGGATCAGGCGACCGTAGGCAAACTTCGGCCGGTTCTTTTGGTCGAGCTCCGGCAGCTTCTTCAGGGTCAGATAATAAAGAATGGTGGAAAGCAGGTTGTAATGGACCGGCGGACAACCTGGATGGTTTACCACCGTGATACCGGTTCCGGCCAGAACTTCATGCACCGGCTTGGCCCCGGTGGGATTGGGATCGGCCGAAGGGATCCCGCCCCAAGAGGCGCAGGAGCCGATGGCCATGACAGCGCCGGCCTTGGGCGCCGTCTCCTTCAGGATCTCCATGGCGGTGCGACCGGCCACCTTGCAGTACACCCCGCCGTCCTTGGTGGGGATCGAACCGTCAACCACCAGGATGAATTTGCCTTTGTTCTCCTCGATGGACTTGGCCCGGTACTCCTCGGCCTGGTGCCCGGCACCGGTGGAGAGGGTCTCGTGATAATCGAGGGAGATCAGGTCCAGGATCAGGGTTTCAAGGGTCGGATGGTTGGTCCGGAGCAGGGTTTCAGTACACCCCGTACACTCTTGGGCCGAAAGCCAGATCACCACAGGTCGCTTCGGCGAGGTGATCGCGTCGGCAATCTTTGGTGCCAGCCCCAGGGGCAAACCCATGCCGGCCGCCATAACCGTGCAGAACTTCATAAAGTCACGGCGGGAAACTCCGCCCAATCTACCCCTTACCTGCTCAAAGTTACGCTCGTCCATTGAGGCCCTCTCTGATTAGGATTACGGTCAGTCTCTCTAAGAAGCCGGCATGTTTGGTACTTTTGGATTATCGAATAGACAAAATTATCACATCACTTCAAACCTCACCAAGTCAATAAGGAAATATATTTCCCTCGAATTTTCATATTTTGTCCAACTCAGTCATCCCAAATACCAGAATAAGCTTGCCCGACCGGACAAAATTATTAAGTTCATGATTATGTTAAACCGTTTAATCCGCCCCCCCGAGGAGCCTCAACCATACCGACTTTACCAACCGGCCACCATTATGGTCGACGAACTGGTGCTGGACCTGCCGCGAACCCGCTTCATCATGGAACGCTGCCCACAGGCGGAAGTACATGTCATCGGGGCGGACTCTAGGATGATGAAGAGTGCTGGTGGCGACAATACTTTCGGGGCGGAGCTGACCCGGGGTAAGCGGACCCTTTATCTCACCCGCAACCGGGGGCTTTTCTACAAACCCTGTCCGGCCACCCGTGAGTACCGCTGCTGCGACTACCGGGTCCTGAACATCGGCATGAACTGTCCGATGGAATGCGTTTACTGCATTCTCCAGGCCTACCTCAACAACCCCTGGTTATCGTTTTTCGTCAACATCGAGGATCTTTGGGCGGAACTGACCGAGGTACTGGAACGCGAACCCGAGCGAATGCACCGGATCGGCACTGGCGAATTTACCGACAGCCTGGTCTTGGATCATTTGACCGGCTTAAGCCGCGATCTGGTCGAGTTCATGGCCTCCAGAGGCAACGCGGTTCTGGAACTGAAGACCAAAACCGCCAATATCGAAAACCTGCGGGATTTGGAACATAGGGGCCGGACCATCACTGCCTGGTCGCTGAACAGTACGGCTGTAATGACCAGGGAAGAGCTTAAAACCGCCACCCTGCCGGAACGTCTTGCCGCCGCCGCCACCTGCGCCGACTGGGGCTATCGCCTGGCCTTCCACTTCGATCCGCTGATCTACCACGACAACTGGCGGACCGGCTACCGGGAAACCATCAGCCGGCTTTTCGCCGCAGTACCGGCCGGACGCATCGCCTGGATCAGCTTGGGAGCCTTACGTTTTTTACCCTCGCTTAAACCGATCGCTACCTCGCGGTTTCCCGGCTCACGCTTCTTTTACGATGAATTTGTCCCGGGTCTGGACCAGAAGTATCGCTACTTCAGGAGCCAACGGGTGGAAATGTATCGCTTTGTCCACCAGGAATTGCGAAAACATGCTGCGTCTTCAACCTGCATCTATCTTTGTATGGAAAGCGATGAGATCTGGCGGGAGGTATTCGGTTTCACTCCGGAGGAGCAGGGAGGGCTGCCGGCCATGCTTGACCGGGCCGCAAACTTGAGCCGCTAATCGGTAGCTCCGTCTGCGCGATACCGGCAGCCATTAATCTTGTTTTTCAACCTCAAACACAATTCTCGTCAGATGGGCTTGAAGCTTTATTCTTGATTGCCATCAAGCATCTCTTCGGCCCAGTTCAGCGCCGCCATCACGGTGGGAAAACCAATGGTACTGGTCAGGACGATCAAACTCTGGCGAATCTCCTGCGGCCCGGCTCCGGCTTCCAGAGCCCGCCGGACATGGCTGTGCACGGCGCCTTCGGAACGAATCGCGGCGGCACCAGCCAGCTGCACCAGTTGGACGGTTTTTTCATCCAAAGGTCCGCTCTTTTTAATCGCCTCCCCCAGAGACTCGACCGCGGCAATAAAGTCCGGACTGTTTTCTTTGACCTTTAGATAGTGGGCTACCTTGATTTCCGCCATATTTTGCTCCCTTTACCATTTTTTAACCTGACCAGCTTGCCTCTACCGAAGTTATCTCAACAAAGTCCGATTTAATGCAAGTCTCCAGGGAGACGGATAACATGCTTCCCTAATCAACTTCGAAAATTATTGGCCTGCATAGGTGCTATCTGCATCCCTTCTTTATCCCTTCATTGTGATAGATTAAATAGGTCTTCTACCTGTAAAGGAGATGCCAAACGAATCTATTTATTCTCCCCTCGCGCCGGGAAATCGTTCACTTGTCATTAAAGCAGTAATAAGCTGCGCGACATTAACGATCACTCGTGACGTAACGCTTCGATGGGGTCGAGGCGGGCTGCTTGCCGGGCCGGGAAGTAGCCGAATATCACTCCCACCGCCGCCGAAAAGAGAAAGGCGATAACTACGATCTGCAGGCTCAACACGAAGGGCATCTCCAAGGCGTGTGCCGCCGCAGCCGCACCCGAAAGGCCAAGGATGATCCCCACCACCCCTCCGAAGGTGGAGAGCACCACCGCCTCGACCAGAAACTGCAGCAGCACTTCCGAACCGAGGGCGCCGATGGCCAGTCGGATACCGATCTCCCGGGTCCGCTCGGTCACCGAAACCAGCATAATATTCATGATGCCGATGCCGCCGACCAGGAGGCTGACCGCCGCCACCGCCCCCAGCAACGAGGTGAGAATCTTGGTGGTGCCGGTAAGAGTAGACATAATTTCCTGCATGTCGCGGACGTTGAAGTTGTCGGGATCGTTGGCTGCCACATGCCGCCTTTCCCTGAGCAGCTTGGTGATGTCCTCCGTGGTCTTGGCGATGGTGGAGCGGTCGCTTGCCGAGACGTAGATCGCCGAAACGTCGTTGTTGCCGGCAATCCTCCGCTGCAAAGTGCGCAGGGGGATTAGGATGAAGTCGTCCTGATCGCTGCCGAAACTGGACTGACCCTTGGATTCCAGAACCCCGATCACCTTACAGGAGAGTTTCTCCAGGCGGATGGAGGCTCCCAGGGGATCCTGGTTGCCGAACAGTTCCTTCTTGACGGTTGTGCCTAGGATGCAAACGGCACTGCCGGCCCGCTCCTCTGATTCGGTGAAGAGCCGACCGGATTTCAGGGACCAGCCGCGTGTAATGAGGTAATCATTGGTGGAGCCGGTTACTGAGGTGGCCCAGTTCAGATTGCCATAAATGGCCTGGGTGGCGCGACTGGTAACCGGGGCCACCGCGCGCACCCCTGAGACGTCGCGGGCGATGGCCTCGGCGTCTTCGAGACGGAAGGGATCGGCGCTGGCGCTGGCCCCACCCGGGCCGTGGAAGCCTTGCCCCGGCCGAACCTGCAGGAGGTTACTACCCAGGCTGGCGATCTGTTCGGTGACCTGGACAGTGGCGCCGCGACCCAGGGTAACCAGGGCGATCACCGCAGCCACCCCGATGACGATGCCGAGGATGGTCAGCGAGGAACGCAGGACGTTGCGGCGGATCTCCCGCTGGGCCAGCAATATGGTTTCCCAAAGCATCGGCTTAATTCCTCTCGGTGAATCTTTTCACGAAACTATCATCAGCGGTCATTATTCAGGCGTAACAAATCCGTGTTTTCAAGCACTTTCGCCTATTTTCACTCCGGCGGATCGGGAACGATCAAGCCATCAAGGAAGTGGACCTGGCGCCGAGCATAAGCCGCCATATCCGGTTCGTGGGTGACCATAAGTACGGTCAGATTTCTTTCCCGGTTAAAGGTGGTGATCAGCTCCATGACTTCGTGACTGCGGGCACTATCCAGGTTGCCGGTTGGTTCGTCGGCCAGCAGCACCCGGGGTTCGGTGACGATGGCCCGGGCAATGGCGACTCGCTGCTGCTGACCACCGGAAAGCTCGCCTGGGGTGTGCCGCTCCCAGCCGGCAAGACCCACCGCAGCCAGAGCAGCCTGAGCCCGGTCGCGCCGCTCGGCGTAAGGCACGCCGCGATAGATCAGGGGCAATTCGACATTTTCCAGAGCTGAGGTACGGTTGAGGAGATTAAAGCCCTGGAAGACAAACCCAAGAAAATGTCGGCGGAGCAAGGCCCGCTGGTCACGGCTCATACTTCCCACCGCGACTCCTTCGAAAAAAAACTCGCCATCGCTGGGGGTGTCCAGACAGCCAAGAATGTTCATGCAGGTGGACTTGCCGGAGCCACTGGGGCCCATGATCGCCACGAACTCGCCTTGGCCGACTCGCAAGTCGATGCCCCGCAGGGCGGCCATTTCGGCTAGGCCGGTGCCATAGACCTTGGTGACACCGCGCATTTCTATAAGCGGCGAGATCTCCTGAGCAGTGGGGAGGACAGGTACGCTCATGATTTGCCGGTGACGGTATCCACCACCAACTCCTGTCCGGCTTGCAGGGAGCCGGAGGTAATTTCGGTCAAAGTGCCGTTAGTAGCGCCGACGGTGACCGGGATCGCGGTCAGATTTCCGTCCCGCACCGCCCAGACCCGTTGCTCCTTCCTGCCACTCTTGTTGTTGGTCTCCTTGCGGGCCGGTGGGTTATGTCGTGGTCGGGGGAAGAGGCGGCTTAAGATGCTGCCACCGCCCTGGTTCCTGCTGTTACCATTATCGGATGCCTTGACGGGCGGGACGAAACGCAGGGCCGCGTTGGGTACCAGCAGAGCATCAGACACCTCCTTGACTGTGATATTGGCGGTGGCGGTCATCCCAGGTCGCAGGGAGAGATCGGAGTTGTCGACATCCAGGAGGGTCTCGTAGGTGACCACTCCGTCAACGGTTTTGGAACCGTAGCGCACTTGGGAGATCCGGGCTGGAAAACTGCGTTCCGGGTAGGCGTCCACCGTGAAGACGGCGGCCTGGCCCGCTTTGACCTGGCCGACATCGGCCTCGTCCACATCCACGTGCAGTTCCATCTTTGCCAGATCCTCGGCCAGGGTAAAGAGCACCGGCGCCTGCAGTGAGGCAGCCACGGTCTGACCAGGATCAATGGAGCGAGTGAGAACCACCCCGTTGATCGGCGAGTGGATCACGGTTTTGGAAAGATCGGTCTCAATGGCCTTGAGGGCCGCTTGGGTCTGACTGACCGTAGCTTCGGCGTTGGCCTGATCGGCCACGGCCCGGTCCAGGGCGGCTTGGGCCGCATCCAGGTCATGTTTTGATAGCGCCTTGCCCTGGCTCATCTGCATAACCGCCTGCAATCGTTCGAGATTCCTGGTGGTTTCCTCGACGGTGGCCTTGGTCTGCAGGACCTTGGCCCGGGCCGCCTCCAGGCCGGCCCGGGACTGGAGAGCCTGGGCCTCCAGCTTAGAGGTGTCCAGCCGGGCCAAGACCTGGCCGACCCGGACGTGGTCATTGTAGTCAGCCTCGACGCTCTTGACGATGCCGGAGAGTTCGCTGCCCACTTGGACCTGGTTGACCGGGGCCAGGTTGCCGGTAGCGGTAATGGTCACCTTGAGGTCGCCACGCTGGGCCGGCGCGGTCTTATACTGAGGAGCGGCGGCTGGGATATCCCTTTGCCACCAGAACAAGGCGGCCACGCCGATTGCGGCCAGCCCGGCCACGGTCAGCAGACGTTTCAGCAGAAGTTTGCGGCCCAGGGATTTCCTCTGGGCCAGGGCGGCGACAACCTCGGATTTTTCCGGGGCGGGGAAATTAAAATCGCTCATTATGATAGTTCCTTATCAGGGGAAGTTGCTGTGGGTTTTCGGACCTGTTTTGTCAAATAAAGCGACCCGCAGAATATCGAGCAAGGAATGATCAGTGCCCAGGAAAATGATTTATTTTCATGACTCTTCACTGCCGGTGTGTAAGTGATTCATTTTGCGGCACCGACATCGCCTTATGCTTCGTAAGCGGCACAAATGCCGGGAATTCACCTCACTACGGAGATGCTGGGACTGCAACCAAATCTCCGGCCAGATACTGCCAGCCTCCACCCAGGGCCTTGTAAATCCGCACCAAGTCGCTGCCGATCGCACCCTGGCTCTGGGACAACTGGTCCTCGGAGGAGAGTAGCGAGCGCTGTGCATCGAGAACGGTGAAAAAATCCTGCAACCCGGCCTGATACTTGTCCCTGGCTAGTGCGGCGGCGGCGCGAGCCGCCTGGGTCGCCTCGGCCAGGGCCTGATAGCGGCGTTGTTCCTCAACATATGAGGTAAGGGAGTTTTCCACCTCCTCCAAGGCTGCGAGGACTACGCTACGGTACTGGATGAGCGCCTGTTCCTGCAGGGCCGACTGAACCTCTATGTTGCGGCGAATCTGCCCGCCGTCGAAGAGCACCCAGGAGAAGGAGGGGCCGAAATTCCAGTTACGACCGGAAGCGGCCAGGATGTCGGCTGAGTCCACCGACTCAATGCCGATTGAGCCGCTCAGCCTGAATTTTGGGTAGAGGTCCGAGACTGCCACTCCAATGCGGGCGGTTGACGCCGCCAGCTGAAATTCGGCCCGCCGCAGGTCGGGGCGTTGGCGCAGGGTCTCTGCCGGGATCCCCACAGTCACCGTTAGCGGCGGACTCGGTATCGGTGCCGGTGACTTGAGCATCTCGTGAATCCGACCGGGTTCCGCACCGGTCAGGACCGCCAACCGGTTGAGGCTGCCCTCCAAGCCGGTGCGCAAAGTCGGCAGTTGGGCCCTGGTCGAGGCCAGATTATATCGCGCCTGTTGGACGGCCAGTTCGTCACTGAGCCCTGCCTGGTTGCGCCAGTCAGCCAGCTGCAGGGTGTCTTTCTGGAGCTTGATGTTGTCGGCGGTGGCGGTAAGCCGGGACTGATAGGTGCGGGCATCGAGGTAATTGGTGGCCACCTCTCCAAGCAGGCTGACCAGGACATCGCGTAGATCCTCCTCGCCGGCGGCAAGATCAGCCCGGGCCGCTTCCCGAGAGCGGCGCACTCCGCCGAAAATGTCTAGTTCCCAGGTGGCGTCGAAACCGGCGGAGAAAAAATCATGGGTCTGGTTGTTACTACGGCTGCGAGTGGCGGAGCCGCTACCGGTCAGATTCGGAAATTCGGCGGAGTTGGCCAACCCAAGGCGAGCCCGGGCCTCGTGCAGACGAGCCTTGGCCAGCTGGAGGTCGAGGTTGCCGGCCAAGGCCCTCTCAATGAGGGTTGAAAGCACCGGGTCGTTGAAGTTCCGCCACCATTGAGCCAACATCATCGGATCCAGGGATTCGGTCGAAAGTCCGGCGGTGGTTTCACTGTGCCAGTTAGCCGGGCTCGGCAACTCTGGTGACTGAAAATCGGGTCCCACCGGGGCACAGGCGACAAAAGTCAGAAAGCACAGCAAACCGGTCGAAAACTTTCGGAAAAGGCTGACAATTGGCCATACCGGTATGTTCAGAGGGATTGCTATCATCGATGAGCAGAATAGCTGACGGAGGGAACAACGGTCAATGGAGATAGTGTAAAGAATTGTAAATCCGCCACTCCCTCAATTAACCTGCGGCCTGACCCGAATTGGCGCCCACCGGTTTATCCAATCCCCCGCAAGGCTTCCAGGATCGAAGCCGGCTCCAACCGTTTGGTGTAATCTATCTCGACAAAATCCAGAACGATCAAGCCATTGCTATCGATCACATAAGTAGCGGGGACCGGCAATTCATAACTGTCGTCGCCGTTGGCGGCGGGAATATCTATGCCGAACTTCGGGTAAATTTCCTGCAGCTCCTGCGGCATAGTGAAAACCAGTCCGTATTCTCGGGCCACGCGGTTGCCCAAGTCGCTCAGGACCTCAAAATCAATGCCTCGCTCTTCGACCATGGCCAGCGATTGGTCGGGCAGCTGAGGGGAGATGGCCGCCAGTTGTCCGCCAAGTTTCTTGATTTCGGGAAGCGCGAGCTGCAATGACCGCAGCTCCAGACTGCAAAATGGTCACCAACTGCCCCGATAGAAGCTGAGCACCAGAGGCCCGGCTTTTCGGAGCATGATGGTGGAAACCAGCCGGCCCCGGTGGTTGGCCAGGGTGAAGTCCGGAGCATGGTCTCCGACCCTGCGGGCCTGACTGGTAATCTTTTGGGCTCGCAGTTTGTCCAGGGCGGTGGCCAATCCCTTTTTGACCTCGACCGGCATGTTCGGACCTACCTTTTCCAGATACTTGGCAATCTCGTCATTCAATCCCATGAGTTCCTCCATTACTGATGGCCGGTTCGGCTGGTACACATCTCATCTCATCATGACCGAAACGGGGTAATCAAGGGAATAATCCCACCCAAAAAACCTGAAGCGCAGTCGGTTGTCAGGTCTGAGTTCGACGAATCCCCGGGGCATTGGCGTGTCCCCAAGACCGGAATTTTTCTTGGTCGGGAAATGAAAAAACGGGCTTTATTTTGGCTGGTCTGGTCTTATATTAAGTTAATTTCGGGTATGGTGGCCCCGTCTGGGAACGGGTTCCGATTGACTATGCAAGCCACTGGAACCAGTACTGAAAATCTTCAATAACAGCACAAGGACAAGAATATGGTAAACAAGGCGATCCTCATCGGCAACCTCGGGGCCGACCCGGAAGTGCGCTACACCCAGAACGGTACGGCCGTGGCCAATTTCAACCTGGCCACCACAGAAACCTGGACCAAGGAAGGCAATAAAGAAGAAAAAACCGAGTGGCACCGGATTGTCGCCTTCGGCCGTCTGGGCGAGATCTGCGGCGAATATCTTTCCAAGGGTTCCAAGGTATATATAGAAGGGCGAATCCAAACCCGGCAGTGGGATGATCGCGACGGCAACAAACGCTACACCACCGAGATCGTCGCCCGCGAGATGAAGATCCTCACACCGCGCGGCGGCGGCGCCGGCAGTACCGGCAGCGCCAGCTATAACGACGAACCGCCGATGCCCGAGCCCAGCATGGGCGACGATGTCCCGTTTTAAATAATCGGCGCGACGCTTGACAGCCGGCCCGGAAGATTTTTTCTCGCAAAAATTATCAGTCAGTTTTCGACAAGAGCCTTCCGCGTAACCTTCTGCGCGGAAGGCTCTTGTCGTTGCTGCCCGGCTTGACAGGGAGACCGGGCAAAATTATATATTTGTCGGATATATCCTGAAAAATTCATGAACAATGATAATGTTGATAATGTATTGAAACGACCATTGACCGACAACGGATAACGAAACCATGGATTATTACGAAATACTGGGTGTGAACAAGAAGGCCACGGCGGCGGAGATCAAGAAGGCCTATCGCAAACTGGCCCTCAAGTATCACCCGGACAAGAACCAGGGCAACAAGGAAGCCGAAGAGAAGTTCAAAGAGATCAGCGAGGCGTATGCCGTCCTCTCCGACCAGGAGAAGCGGCAGCAGTATGATACTTACGGCTCCGAGGGCTTCCAGCAGCGCTACAGTCAGGAGGATATCTTCCGTGGCGCCGACCTGGGCGACATCCTTCGCGAGTTCGGCATCAACTTCGGCGGAGGCGGTGGGCGCACCTTTAATTTCCGTACCTCAGGAGGCGGCGGCAATCCCTTTGCCTCCTTTTTTCACCAGGGGCAAGATGACTTCGGTGGTTACCAATCCTTTCAGCAGGCTGGCCCGCGGCCGCGAGGCAACGACCTGACCCTGGAACTACCGGTAACCTTGGAGGAAGTGCTGCACGGGGCAGGCAAACTCATCGCCCTCGGTGGCCGAGGCATGGCCGACGAGAAAGTTTCGGTGAAGATCCCGGCCGGCATCGACAGCGGCAAGAAGTTACGGGTCACGGGAAAAGGCTCGCCCTCGCCGGCTGGCGGACAGCCCGGCGATCTCTACCTGCTGATCAAGGTATTGCCCCATGAGCTTTTCACCCGGGAAGGTGACGATCTGATCGTCGACCGCAAGGTGCCGTTCAGTATTATGGCTCTGGGCGGCAAGGCCGATGTCCCAACCCTGGAAGGCAAGACCCTGAGCGTCAAGGTGCCCGCCTGTACTCAGGCTAACGCCCGTCTGCGCCTAAAAGGTCACGGCTTGCCCCACGGCCCCAAAGGCCCACGCGGCGATCTCTTCGTCCGTCTCAGCGCTGAAGTCCCCAAGAGCTTGACCAAGGAGCAGAAAAAGCTCCTGGCCGAGCTGCAGGAGAAGGGGCTTTAAGTCCTTCTTTACAAGCCTTTCCCGGTAATCTTCTCCAGGGCTTCGCGGTAACGGTTGCCGGTCTTCTCAAGGATCTCGGCCGGCAGGGGTGGCGGCGGCGGGGCTTGGTTCCAATCCAGGGTCAGCAGGTAATCGCGCAAAAACTGCTTGTCGAAACTGGGCTGGCTGCGCCCCGGCCGGTACTGGTCGACGGGCCAGAAGCGGGAGGAATCGGGGGTCAAGACCTCGTCGATAAGGATCAGTTCCTCACCGTCCCAACCTAATTCGAATTTGGTATCAGCGATAATAATCCCCTTGGTCCGGGCGAAATCGGCAGCTTTCTTATAAAGCCGCACACAAATGTCGGCAATCCTTTCGGTCAATGACCCACCCAGAAGTTTCGCCATCTGGTCCAGGGAAATATTTTCATCGTGGGTTCCCAGCTCAGCCTTGGTGGAAGGGGTAAAGAGTACCCGGGGAAACTTCTCCGATTCCTGCAGACCATCCGGCAGATGAAAGCCGCTGACCGTGGAATTTTTCTGATAGTCCTTCCAAAAGGAGCCGGAAATATAGCCTCGGACGATGCATTCCACCGGCAGAGGTTTGGCCTTCTTGACCAACATGCTCCGACCGCGAAGCATCTCCCGATATGGGTCACAGACCGCGGGGAAGTCCTCGACGTCGGCGGTTAGCAGATGGTTGGGAATGATTTCCTTGAGATAGTCAAACCAGAAGAGCGACAGTTGGGTCAACACCCGCCCCTTGTCGGGAATCGGCTCGTTCATCACCACATCGAAGGCGGAGATCCGGTCAGTGGCCACCATCAGCAGTTTGTCTTCGATTTCGTAAAGATCGCGGACCTTGCCGCGGTGGACCAGCTTTAAACCGGGAAAATCGGTCTTGCTCATCGGAGCGCTCATTATCGTTTCTCCTTTAAGGTCTGAAGTTGCTCAAACGTCGGATGGGGCGGCGTAGCGCCGGGGTTGGCGGCAACATAAGCACCCAGCAGGTTGGCCCGAGAAAGGGATTCGGACCAGGGTAATCCCTTTTGCTTGCCGGCCAGCAGGGCGGCGAAAAAGGCGTCGCCCGATCCTACCGGATCAACCGCTTCAACCAAAAGGCCGGACTCATGGTAGCGCCGCTCGCCGACCAGCAGAGTGGCTCCGGCCGCCCCCTCGGTGACCACCAAAACCGCTATGTTATACCGGTCCATGAGTCGTCGTGCAACTGCATTCGGCTCCGGGCCGGCGACCCCGGCCCAGTTGGCCACCACTATCAATTCCTCGCCGTTCAGTTTGACCAGATCGGCGACGGCCAATGATTCCAGAACCAGTTCCCTGCTGGTGAACGGTGGCCGTAAATTTACGTCGTAGAACCGTAACCTCGCCCCTTCCCATAACTGCCGGATAGTCTGTCTGGAACGTTCATCGCGCTGGGCCAGGGTGCCGAAGATCAGGTCATATGAGCGGTCAGCCAGATAGGCGGTAGCCGGCGGCTTTTCGATTCCGTCCCAGGCCGCCGGAGTATCGATCTCGAAGTGCGGCTCCTGGGGTCGCGGAAAGGTGACCCGCACTGTGCCGGTTGGCTCCGGCCCCCGCTGCACTCCGACAGTCGGCAGCCCCAAACGGATGAGCCGAGCCAGGGTCTCTTCCCCCAACTCATCGTTACCCACCCGGGTGATCAACCCGACGTCGACGCCCTGACCGACCAGCTGATAGGCAACATTGACCGGCGCCCCGCCCAGCACTCGCCGGTCGGGAAAGATATCCCAAACCACCTCGCCGATAGCCACCAGCAATGGAGTTGTCATTTCACAATCGCCCAATCCGGATAGTAATGATTAACCGCCGAGAACACAGGGTTGAGGAGACAAATCATGGCTAACAAGCCATCACCTAGTGAACTCTGCAAACTCCGTGACCGAACCAAGATAACTGCCAAAGTCATTCCTTCTCCTCCATGGCGCGGGCCCGAGGCTGAAAGAAGAGCTGATAGAGCAGCATGCAGTACTGCGACATCCGGGTCTTGGCTCCTTCTGAGATCGAGTAACGCCAGAAGCCGTAGACCTTGGTAAGCCGGACCAAAAGTCGGCAGTGGCGCTCCCAGGTAAAATTGCTTTGCGCCCGGGCCAACCCATTGTCGGAAAAGGACCGCCAATAACCGGAACTGCCGGCTGATTCGACCAGGAAGTCATTGATTTTACCTGTCATTTCCTCATGTTCGGTGGGGTTGATCAACATCCCCGACTTACCATTTTCGATAATCTCCAGGGGCCCGCCGAACTGGGTGGCGAAGACCGGCAGGCCGCTATGCATGGCTTCAAGGATGGTCAGGCCAAAGGCCTCGAACAGGGCCGGCTGCACAAAAATCCCCCGCCGGTCGGCCATCAATCGATAGGCCTCACCGGCCTCGCTGCTGGTGAGCATCTTGCCGATCCAGCGCACGTTGCCACGCAGGTCATAATGGTCGAGCAGCTCGTGCATCCGCCTGATCTCAGCCGCCTCTTCGCTATCCCGGGAACGATCCGGATCGGTAACACTGGCCACCAGGATCAGATTGGCCCGAGCCCGGAGTTCACTACTCTTACCGAAGGCCTCGACCAGACCGGTCAGGTTCTTAATTCGGTCCAGCCGGGAAATGGAGAAAATCGGCACCAGATCGGGATTGCTCAAACGTCCCAGGCAATCGCAGTCTTCCTGGCTGAAGAGCATCCGGGCCACCTTCTCCCGTTCAGTCTTTTTGAGCCGTCGCTTTTTCTCGGTATAAGGGAAATAAACCTCGTTGTTGACCCCCGGGGGGATCACGTTGAAGCGGGGGTGGAAGAGGTTGATGCCGCTGGTAACTCGCAGCAAACCCGGCATGGTGAAGAACTGGTACGATTCGTACTGGCCGATGACCCGTTCGCTGCCGATAATCTCCTGGGAGGTGCTGGAGACGATGAAGTTGGTCAGGTTCATCGAGATCAGATCGGCCATGAACTGCAGGGAAAAATGGTATTCCGACTCAAAACGGTCCCAGTAGAGATCGCTGAAGAGATACTTGGATTTTTCCAGGGCATGGGCGATGTTGCACTGGATCACCCCCATTTTGCGCGAGAGCAAGGTCGCCACCAGGTTGCCATCCGAATAGTTGCCGATCAAGAGGTCCGGCCGACCCTCCAGTTCCTGCCGTAACTCACCCTCAACCTCGCCGGCGAAGCGATCCAGATATGGCCAGATCCGGAAGCGGGAGAGCCACTGCGGGATCACCTGCCCCTGCCGGTCACGAAAGGGAACCCGCAGAATCCAGACGTTTTTGGTGCCGCGCATCTTCTCCAACCTTTGATCCGAGGTGGTACCGTCGTTCTCCGGGATCAATCGGGTGACAATAATGATCTTCGGTGTAATCTCCAAGCCGGAGCGGGCCAGATCCTCGGTCAGATAGCGCTCCAGAGCCCGGGCCTGGTCGAGGATGTAGACCACCTGGCCGCCGGTATCGGGGCGTCCCAGCACATTGTCCTGCCCGAACCAGCCGTGGGGTGAAAGCATCACCACCTTGGAAACCATGGGGATCCGAGACAACAGCTCGGCCAGTGCCTCCTCACCGGGTTGCTCCAAGGTATCCTGCAGCAGGTGCAGAGTCTCGCCAATCCGCTCCGGAGTATCGCCCCACCCTTCCAGGAACCCCAGTTTCCGCAGTCTCTGCCGCAGTTTTTCAGGGTTATTAGCCATCCCGGCCGCCTCAAGCAGGTCGGCCGCGTCTTCCAGTGCAGTTTCCAGTTCCCGGCTATCACGGATGATTTTGCCATCGAGTAAAAGCTGCACCCCGTGCAAATGGTGGAGTTTGAGAAATTCATAGAGCAACTCATTCCAGCGTTCCGGCTGGTTGGCCAAGCGGGCAAAGAGATAACGGTTCAAGTGGGTGATACCGCGGCCAATGGTATGTGGATCTTTCAGGGTCGGACCGTAATCATAGAAAGGCGCCAGATTCAGCTCCAGGGTAGGATTGTCGCCGGCCAGTTCCGGCTTGACCAGCACCTCCTTGACCTTGAGGAAATCGCTGATGGCCAGATGGGTCAGGGAGCTTTCATTGCCGTTCAGCACCAGAATCCGGCAGCTGGCCCGCCGATGGCGGTAGACCGACAAGACTTGGCCTTCCAGGACCAGCACTTCCTGGAGCTTGCGGAGAAATCGCCAGCTACTGGGCATCTCCGCAGACTCCTGCCGATCATCCAGAAACTGCCGGAAAGCTTTGATGATGTCATTGCGGAGAATGATCCGGTCGGTTTCGGTCAAAAGCAGACGAATAAATTCTTGAAAGAGAGCAATCTCGCCTTCGTCGATCAGGCTGAGTAAGGATCTGGGCATAGTAAAGTCCCTATTGAAAATTAACGGAGAGAAGATCAGATGAATTTAAAATGGTGCAGGCCGTCAATGATTCCTGCCGCATATTCCCGGGGGCTGAAGAACATGCGCCGCATGCCTTTGAGATGCGCCAGTTCCTGGCGGTAGTTCCCCACCACCAGACCGCTGGTGTCACCCCGCAGCATCTCTTCGTCGTTTCCGGAATCACCGCAGACCATGATGTGCGGCAGCGCCACCTCCCATTTGTAACTCAGATAGCGAACCGCTTTACCCTTGGAGGCCCGAAAGGGCAGGATATCTAAAAACTGCCCCCCGGAATAGATCAGATTGTATCGCAACTTACGGGCGTGCAGCCGCTGATGGACCCGAGCCAGAAGTTCGGGATCGTCTTCCATAAAATAGCTGATTTTGAAGGGTCGCTGGTCCTGCTCTTCCTGTTCTTCCAGAAAACTGAAGCCGGCCAACTCCTCCCGGATCGCAGCCGGTTTCCACTGGTAGGCCAGATGTTGCTGCCAACCTTTATCGACCTGCAGTTCCCGACCGTAGTAGATCTCGGTGCCGACCGAAGCAATGACGATATCGGGGATCACCACTCCATACTCAGTCAGTATCTCCCTGGTCCGCTCAAGACTGCGGCCGGTGGCAACTCCCCAGGCCAGCCGCTGCCGTTGGGCGGCCAGGATCTCCAACAGCTCGCCCAAAGCCTGATCGTCACCGATCAGGGTGTCATCGATGTCGGTGATCAGAAGTCTCTCCACCCCGACCAGGCGTCGGCCGAAGCCGGCCACGGCAGCACCTGTTCCCTCGTTTGGAACGGAGACGGGCATCTGACGGCGGACTCCTTGATAAACCTCCACAGCCCGATCACAATGACTCTGCCAGACGTAGTGCCGACGGACTCCGTTGATACCATTGCTGGAGAAACGCTGCCAGAGTTCCCGGTCGACCAGGATGTCACGACAGGCTCGGGCTATATCCTCAGAATTCGAGGGATCGATCAGCAAACCGTTTTCACAGTTGCCGATAATGTCGGTGGGACCTCCGTTTTGGGTGGCAACGATGGGTACTCCGCAAGCAGCCGCCTCCAGCAAAGTGATCCCGAACGGTTCCACCAGGGCCGGGTTGACGAAAACCCCCTGGCTGTCTGCGCAGAGCCGGTAGAGCTCGGGCACCTCGGTGGCGAAATTGTGCCTCTTGGGAATAGCCAGCTTGCCGTACAGGTCATAACGATCCATGAGCAGGAGCATCTCGGTCAGCACGCCCCGTTCGTTTTCTTCCATGGTGCCGATATCCTTGCGGATACCGGCAAAAATGGCCAGATTGGCGATGGCCTGCAGCTCCTTACTCTCACCATAGGCGGTGATCAAGCCGGCAATATTCTTGCGCTGGTCCGGCCGGCAGAGGGCCAGGATAAAGGGCTTGTGGGTGGCGACCCAGAAGCGGTGCAACTCGTTCAGCAACACCATCCGGGTTTGCCGGGAGATCTCGTCACCGCCACCCTGCTCGGGATGATTCTGGTAGTAGGGGTAGAAATTGTCGACGTCGATGCCGGGCGGGATGATCTCAAAGGAGCCGGCCGCCGCGGTGTGGTAAAGGCCGTACTGCTTGGTGATCTCGTGACTGGTGCTGGTGATGATTTTCTCGGCGTCCTTGATGATCCGCTCCTCCACCCCGATCCGGCGATCGATATGGTAGCGGCGGTTAATCTCCTCGGAGGTAAAACCCTCGGTCAGGAGCTTGTTTTTCTTGTGACGGCCCATGGAGTGGCCGGTGAAGATGAAAGGCAGCCCGAAGATAGCAGCCAGCTCGCGGGCCACATAGCCGCCGTCGGCGTAGTGCCCGTGACAGATATCGGGAACCTGACCCTCATTGCGAATCAGTTTCAGAGTCTTGTCGACAAACTCGTCCAGGTGGGGCCAGAGCAGTTCCTTGCGCAGATAGCGGCGGCCCCCGCACTGCAACCGGAGCAGCCGGGCGTGACCGCCCAGAGGTTCGACCGGCACACAATAATCGGGGGAAACCGTTTTGTCGCAGATCAGCCGGGTGACCAGGTCAACCCGGGCCACGGCCGGATGTTTCCCCAGACAGCGGGCCAGTTCCAGGACATACTGAACCTGACCGCCGGTGTCGGCATCCCGCCCCAACTCAGGATTATTACCCCGGATCAGACCATGGATGCTGAACAGCATTATGTGCAATCCAGAATCACTCATCATTTAGTTATCGTCAAACCCCGGAACTTGCGATACCTGATGGCCGCCGGGGCCTCAAGAAATACCTCCTTTAATCCTGATATTTAATTACTTTGCTTACCAATCAACCAGACCGACGACTTTGGAAACTGCCTATACACTATAGGACTATTTCGCCTCGCCGTTCAAGACCGTCAGGAGGGAAAGGATCTAAAATCCTGGTTATTCGAGGATATCAAGCAGACTTAAATTGGAATTATATACGGATAAGCGCTTAATTTGACAGAAATCCGGCGGCAAGTCGCTTTACCCCAGCGATAATCTCAGGTTCGGTGGAACCACTTCTTGATCTCCTCGGACCCAAATATTCTCACGGTCGGGCGACCATGTGGACAGTGTGAGAAAACCTGGCGGTCACGCATATCCCGCAAGAGACCTTCCATCTCCGCCAAAGTCAGTGGATGCTGGGCCTTGATCGCTGCCTTGCAGGCCATCATCGACAGAACATCCTCCAGCCGGCGAAACCCTCCCGGCTCATTCGAACCGTCGCCCAGGCGCTCCAGGATCCCACGGAGAAGCTCTTCCGGCGGTAGGTGCCCCAGCAGGGCTGGTATCGAATGGAGCAGGCAGGTAGAGCCGCCGAATTCCTTTACGTCCAAACCCAGTCGGGAAATTTCGCCGGCAGAGCTATCGAGGACACCAAGCTCCAGGGCAGAAAGCTCGACGGTAACCGGAAAAAGCAGCCTCTGCCGAGCCAACATCCCCCTTGACGCCTGTTCCTTCAGCTTCTCGAAGAGCAAACGCTCCTGGGCGGCGTGTTGATCGATGGCCACCAAGCCCTGCTCACTTTCACAAAGGATGTAGGAATTAAAGAGTTGGCCGATAACCCGCAGGGTACCAAAAGGGGAAGGACTTTCCGATTGTCGGGGCAAAGGTTGCGGAAGCTCCACCGGCCGGAATACGGTGTCACCTTCCGGTCTCGGACGGGACTCGGCCAGGTTCAACCCGCTCAGATGGGCCTGTTCGTAACGAGGCGGCGCCTGAGACCGAGACAAAGGACCTTCGGCAACCCGGTCAACAATCACAGGGGCAGCAGAACTCAACCCCCGCCGATCGGCATCGCCGAAAAGGGCTTGCTTGAGCTCGACCTGATAGTCGCCCATCGCTCTGGCAACCGCGGCTACGATCAGTTGGTGAATCACCTGGGGATGCTGGAAACGCACCTCCTGCTTGGCAGGATGGACATTAACATCGACCTCCCCGGGTGCCACCTCCAGAAAAAGCAACCCGGCCGGCGCTCGTCCTTTCAGGATAAAATTGTGCAGTCCTTCACTTACCGCATGCCAGAGTAGCCGGTCGCGAACCGGTCGGCCATTGACAAAAACTCGCAGGCGGCCGCCCGGGCCGGACTGGTCAGGGGCAACCAGTACCCCATGGATAGCGGGACCGGTCGCACCGGCGGCCGAGTTCGCACCCACTGTCACCAGTTCGCCACCGGCGTTTCCGCTCAATTGCCGCCAGCGACGGCCAGGATTGTCGTCTTCACCGGCCGGCAGCCCCAGGACCTCGCGCCCATTGACCCGGAAGGAAAGGGCCAGACCGGGACGGACCAGGGCATAATTATGAATCACTTCCTCGATATGGGCCAGTTCGGTTCGGGTGGATTTGAGAAATTTTCGGCGGGCCGGGACATTACCGAAAAGGTCCCGGACCTCGATCACGGTACCAAGCCCACTGCCCATTTCATGGACTTTCTGGACCTTGCCGAAGCGAACTTCGACCCGGCTGCCCAGATCCGCATCGGCCGGGCGGGAGGTAATAGTCAAGCGCGCCACCGAGGCGATGCTGGGGATAGCCTCGCCCCGAAAGCCCAGGGTGGTAATCGCGTTAAGGTCTTCGGCCCGGAGCAGCTTGCTGGTCGCATGCCGCTCCAGGCTCAGAAGAATGTCATCCTGATCCATGCCGGCCCCATTGTCGATCACTCGGATCAATGAGGTGCCGCCACCTTCGATCTCCACCGTCAGGCTGGTCGCCCCGGCATCAAAGGAGTTTTCCACCAGTTCCTTGACCACCGAGGCGGGCCGCTCGACCACTTCACCGGCGGCAATCTGGTTGGCCAGGTTTTCCGGGAGAATTCTGATTTTAGACAAGGTTTACAAGTAATTAAGAATGTTCAGAGTCAGCCATTGGGTATCCCACCACTCCAGGGGATTCACAAAGACGCCATTGACCAGGACGCTGAAGTGCAGGTGATCACCGCCGGCCATACCGGTTTTGCCGGTCAGACCGATAACTGTCTCCTGGTTAACCGGGCTGCCGACCTCGGAGCGGATCTGACTCAGATGCGAGTAAAGGGTGAAAACCCCGAAACCATGATCGATAATCACCATGTTGCCGTAGATCCCCAGATAGCCGGTAAAGGCCACCTCGCCTGGAGCGGCGGCCTTAACCGGAGCCTGGCTGGTCGAGGCCAGGTCGATACCCAGGTGGACTTGATGGTCAATCTCCTTGCCATGGTAATAATAGGTGCGATATTCGGCAAACCCGGCCCGGCGACTGCTTCGGGCCAGGCGTTGAAAACGACCGTCCCACATGCGTTCAGGCTTTGAGTGGCTGCAGACCTCCCGGATCTTGGTATTGTTTTCCTGCCGAATTCGACCGTTGATCTCCAGATATTGTTCCAGGGGTGTTTTACCCACCAGTTCCGGATAATAGCTCTCGAATTCCGGCAACTTCTGGCTCAAGAAGGAGTCGCTGATTTCAATGCGGTCTTCCTTCTTGGTGCTTTTTCGCATGACCATGCCGAAGGGCATGCTGGATTCATTGCCGGCCAGATCAACTGCCCGGACCAGCGATTGTTCGATGAGTTTGGTATCGTAAGGCAGCCCCAGGACGGCGCCATAGACCCCCTCACCCTTGTCCGGCAAGGGAAAACCGCGATGAAAGAAGCCGTTTAGCAGAACACCTTGTTCACCGACCTCCTCGTTGATCTGGTAAGTCACCACCCCGGCGCCGCCGGGGATGATATAACGCGTCGAATCGACAATCTTTATCAAGGGTGGATGGGTATCCAGGGTGGTCGGAAAGCTGACATCGGTCAGGTTACCCTGTCGCCAGTTCCACCACGAGTAATCCCGAACCTTGACCAGAAGTTCGGCCTCGCCATCCTTAAATTTCAGCTCGGCCGGCGAGATTTCGAAAGACTCCTCGGCCCGGGCCGGCCCGTTAAGTCCCAGCCCGCCCTGCGGGGTATAACTCTTTTCGAAAACCTTGACCTTCTTGTCACCCTGCACCAGCCAAACCTCGACCGTACGGAGACCCCTTTTACTGTCGGACAGCGCCAGTTCCAGATTCTTACTGCGGCCGACTCTACTGATCTCGGTCACCAGTCTGACCTGAGGCGCTTCCCGTTCATACAAAAAGATCAGGGCCACTGCCGCCCCGACCAGAAAAAGTACCGGCAGGAGCAGGACAATGATTGACCTGCCAGGTTTTACCCGGTCGATTTTCTCCAATGATACCAAAATCTCACCTCATACAGATTACATATGGTTAATAATTTCCGGCAGGTAGCCCCTACCAAACAATGGGCAGACATTAACATATTATCGACCAAAAAGGTAGGGGGCCGATACCTCATGCAAAGACAATAGTTGAAGTACGTCCAGCAAACTCAGGTGATTAAATTCAATAAAATTATCGGGTTGCCCATCGCATCTCGCAGCTAAAAGCTTGACAGTCCTCCGACCCGACTATAATTTGCCGGTGAAGGAACTCCGCATCGATGAAAAAATACCATACCGTTATCGTGGGCGCCGGACCAGCCGGCCTGGCCTGCGCCACCGTCCTTGCCCGAGCCGGTCATGTGGTCCTGGTTCTGGAAAGACAGAATCGGGTTGGGCCCAAGGTCTGCGCCGGTGGCATAACCTGGTCCGGCCTCAAGCAGCGGCTTCCGGAAGATTTGCTGCAAAAGGTTTTTCCCGAACAGCATCTCAGGACCCCCTGGCAGCAGGCGGTAATCTCAGCCAATCAGCCTCTGGTCTCGACAGTGAATCGCGAAGAATTGGGGCAATGGCAGCTTGACCAGGCCCGGGCTGCAGGTGCCAGGGTACTGACCGCCACCGTGGTTGACCAACTGGCTAACGACCGGCTCGTAGCCGGTGGAGAAACTTACGGTTTTCAATATCTGGTCGGCGCCGACGGCAGCGCCTCGAAGATTCGCCAATATTTGGGTTTACCCACCCGGACGGTGGGGGTGGGGGTGAATTGCTTCGTCCCAGGCAATTTCGAACGCATGGAATGGCACTTGGACTCGCACTTGTTCAACAACGGCTACGCCTGGGTCTTTCCCCATCGAAATTTTGCCTCCATCGGTGCCTATGCCAGTCGCTTGACCACCAGGCCCCTTGACCTGCAGAAAAATTTTCGCCGTTGGGCCGACAAACATGGTATTAATCTGGGGGCTGTGAAAATGACCGCAGCCCTGATCAACTATGACTTCCGGGGCTGGCGCTTCGGCAACTTTTTCCTGATTGGCGATGCCGCCGGCTTGGCCTCGCCCTTGACCGGCGAAGGTATCTACCCGGCCATTGTTTCCGGAGAAGAGGCGGCCCGGGCTATTCTTGATCCGGCCTACCAGGCTCCACAGCTTGCCGCCCTGTTGATCCGCCATCGGCGACACCGACGTTTAGTCGAGCTGACCGGCGCCAACCGCTGGGCTTGTCGCCTGACCCTGGAGGGTTTGGTTCTGGCCCTTCGGGCAGGGTTGCTGCCCTTTACCGCCTTGGAAATGGCCGGGAATCGACCAACCGGAAATCTATAAAACTCTGCGCGTTTGGGAGGTAGCTATTTTGACCGAGAAGAAGAAGGGCCATAAGACCCTGCTTTACAACCTGCTATTTTTGACCGTCGGCGGCGGTGTCCTGTTCTTCCTCTGGAATGCACCGCCGGAGAGCACTAAGAGACTGCCCCACGACATAAACCATCAGCGCTTTCACCAGATGGATAAGAAAGCGGCGGAAAAATTCTGCGAGGCTTGCCACAACCCAAAAGGCGAGGCCCCTCTGCCCAAAGACCACCCACCTAAATACCGCTGCCTTTTCTGCCACAAACAAGACCGTTGAGCCGTGGCCGCGCCCCCTCTCCCACTTGTCCTCTACCTGTCCGACCTGGCCGCCACCGCCAGGTTGGGGCAACTCCTGGGGGAGATGTTGCAGCCCGGCGACGTGATACTGCTGGACGGTCCACTGGGGGCCGGCAAAACAACCCTGACTCAGTCCATCGCCCAGGGGGACGGAATTTCGTCGGACTGCTATGTCACCAGCCCCACATACAGTCTGGCCCACGAGTATCCGGGCCGTCTGCCAATCTACCATCTGGATCTTTATCGGCTGAATACCGAAGAGGAGATCGAGGAACTGGGCTTTCTCGAATACATTTACGGTCACGGCGCCACCATCATTGAGTGGCCCGAGCGGTTGGGCCGACTGCAACCGGCTGCCGCCCTCCTGCTGGAACTGGATTTCACCGGTGAGTCGAGCCGTAGCGCCAGTTTGACTTCCCTGGGGAAACAGTGGTTGGTTAGGCTGGCCAAATTGGCCATGCTCATCGGCTAAAGATTGGTGCGCAAAGCAGGGGGCTGCGGACGGGGAAAGGCGGCATATTTATCCGGCCCCCTTATCGATTCACCGCCTGGATTCGGATAATCCGCCGGCTCTATTCTTACTCCGGCTCCTGACGACGGTGAATTTTTCTGGACTTGTCGGCCAGACCGGCCACCGCCTGAATTTCGGCGAAAGAAATTACACCCTTCCGAATCAGGTGCAGTTGCTCCTGACCCGAGCCGATAATGGTGGAGCCCAGACCGCCGGGGGTACGACCGCCATCGATGAAATAGTCCAGACCGACCCGGAATATCCTCTTGAGATCCGCGCTGGAGACAGCCGGCGGTAAACCGCTCATGTTGGCGCTGGTCCCGGTTATCGCCCCGCCGCAAGCGGCGGCCAGGCGGGTGGCCACCGGGTGTGATGACCACCTGATGCCGATGGTTCCTGCGGCGTCGGTCAAAAGCGGGGGAAGTTTTTCCCGACCAGGAAAAATCAGGGTCAAAGGACCGGGCCATAAACGGTCCATTAGCCTCCGGAAGGGCGGCGGCACTTCCTGCACCATTTCCGCCAACCGCTCCACGCCATCGATCAGGACCAGGATCGGTTTGCTCGGTGCCCGTCCCTTAAGGGCAAAAAGCCGCCTTAAAGCCCCTCCATTGAAGGGATCCACTGCCAGCCCATAAAAAGTTTCGGTGGGAAAACCGACGATACCTCCCTGGGCGATCACTTCCGCCGCCCTGGCAATCGTCTCGACCAAAACTCCCGATACCGCCGACATACTCAGGAAGACCGCCCTTCCGTCAACTTAAGAGCCTTTTCCTCTACCTCGGCAGCCATTTCCGCCTTGAATTCGACCAGCCGGCGGGTCAGCTTCTCATCGTCTAAGGCAAGGATTTGAACTGCCAGGATGGCCGCATTTTTGGCTCCGGCCTTGCCGATACCCATGGTGGCAACCGGCACGCCCGGCGGCATCTGCACCGTGGAGAGCAGTGCATCCAAGCCGTTTAATGAAGAGGAATCGATCGGTACCCCGATCACCGGCAGGGTGGTATGGGCAGCCAGAACCCCAGCCAGATGGGCGGCCATGCCGGCCGCCGCAATTATTATCTTGATTCCTCGCTCCCGGGCCGTGGCCGCATACTGGGCGGCCCGCTCAGGTGACCGATGGGCCGAAGCCACCGTGATTTCAAAGGAAAGGCCGAACTTATTCAACTGCTCGACACAACCCTGCATTACCGGCAGGTCCGAATCGCTACCCATGACAATTCCGATCATCACTTCACCCCTGTCCACGATTGAGGGCCTTCTGCCCGATGTCCTTGCGATAAAAGCAATCCGGCCAGTTGATCAGCCCCGTCGCCCGATAGGCCGAGGCGATAGCCGTGTTCAGGTTGGCGCCGATGGCCGTCACCCCAAGAACCCGACCGCCGGTGTTGACAATTTCACCGTCCCGCTTGGCGGTGCCAGCGTGAAAGACTACAACATCCGCCACCTTTGCCGCTTCTTCCAGCCCGCTGATGGCCAGACCCTTTTCATAGGCGCCGGGGTAGCCACCCGAGGCCATGACCACACAGACTGTCGGGCGCGGGTCGATATCCAGCTCAATCTCATCCAGACGGCCGTCGATTACCGCCTCCATGACCTCAACCAGATCGCTGCGCAAACGCATGAGCAAAGGTTGGCATTCGGGGTCGCCGAAGCGACAGTTGAATTCCAGAACTTTGACCCGACTCTGATCGATCATTAGCCCGGCATACAGAATACCCTGGTACGGACAGCCTTCGGCGGCCAAGGCCCGGACGGTTTTGTACATCACCTCTTCCATGACCATTTCGTGCAGTTCGGGAGTCACGACCGGGGCCGGAGAATAGGCCCCCATCCCGCCGGTATTTGGGCCGCGGTCGCCATCGTAGGCGGCTTTATGATCCTGAGAGGACGGCAGGGGCAAGACGGTCTTGCCATCGGTGAAGGCCAGGAACGAAGCTTCTTCGCCGACCAGGAACTCTTCGACCACCAACCGGCTGCCGGCCGCGCCAAAGGCCTGCTCACCCATGATCAGTTCGACGGCCGCCTCTGCCTCCCCGGTGGTTTGAGCGACGATCACCCCCTTGCCGGCAGCCAGGCCGTCGGCCTTGATCACCAGCGGAACAGCCGCCATTCGTACATAGTCAAGGGCCTGTTCGCGATCGCTGAAAACTTCGTAAGCAGCCGAGGGAATTCCGTATTTCTTCAGGAGGTCCTTGGTGAAAACCTTGCTGCCCTCCAGAGCCGCCGCCCGTCCGGATGGCCCGAAGACCCGCAACCCACGGGACTGAAAAAGATCGACAATACTCATGGTCAGTGGTACTTCCGGACCGACCACCGTGAGCCCGACCCCCTGCTGTTCGGCAAAATCGGCCAGCTTCACCAGCTCCGTGGCCATGATAGGCACGCATTCGGCCTGCCGACTGATGCCGGCATTGCCGGGAGCACAATATATCTTGTCTACTCTCGGGCTTTGCGCCAGTTTCCAGACCAGGGCATGTTCCCGCCCCCCTGAACCAATGACCAGAACTTTCATCGTTTTATCCCCTCCGTTTCCGGCGATTTGACCGTTGAAAATGGTGCATCCTACCCGTATCATAAAGCCGTTGTCAACAGCCCCGACCTGACTGTCGGACGAATTGATCCTTCCCTGGTTCGATTGCCGGCTTCACCCTTTTGTGCTTGACAGGCAAATCCGGGCCAACTATTCTAATTTGAATAATGAACGCTCATTCATAATAATATAAATGGCCGCTTGCGCGGCCATTTCCCACCATCGATTCAAGCCAGGTATTTTATATGCGGGTCTCTGACAAGCACCAAAAGATACTCCAGGCCGCCATCAAGGTGTTCGCGCAGAAAGGCTTTTTCAGCGCCCGAATTTCCGACATTGCCAACGAGGCCAAAGTCGCCGACGGCACTATCTATCTCTACTTTAACAACAAGTATGACATTCTGATCTCCATCTTTGAAGAGGAGATCGGTAAGATAATCCTCGAAGTCAAGAAACTCATCGAACAGGAAGATGATCCGCGGCGGATGTTGGAGATTTTTGCGATGCAGCACATGCAGATGGTCAAGGACCGGAAGGCCTTGGCCGAGGTACTGCAAATGGAGTTGCGTCAGAGCAACAAGTTCATGCGGGATTATCGGAATACCAGGTTTATCGAATATGTCGATATTATCTCGCGAATCATCCGCAAGGGACAGGAAATGAAAATCTTCCGGCCCGATATCATGCCGGGAGTGGCCAAAAGGGCCATGTTCGGCGCCCTGGACGAAACCGCCCGGCTCTGGATTCTCTCACCCGACAACCAGTATACCGTCGAGGAAGCGGCTAAGCAGATCAGCAGCATTTTCCTGGCCGGAATGGAACTGAAGAACTGAACCAAGCCCGGCTATTAATCTTCTGTCGGCCGGGTTATACTCATGATCTCGAACTGCCTTACCCCACCCGGGGTATGGACCGTGACATCATCTCCCACGCATTTGCCCAGCAACGCCCCACCCAGAGGGGAAAGAACCGAAATCCGGTTCTGCTTCATATCCGACTCTTCCGGACCCAACAGGTGATAACTTAATTCCTCATCGGTATCGAGATCAACCACGGAGACGACGGTACCGAACACCACCTTGTCACAGCAAACCTCTGTGCAGTCGATAATTTCCGCCCGGCCCAGCTTGTCTTTCAATTCCATGATGCGCCCTTCGATAAAACTCTGGCGCTCCTTGGCCGCATGATATTCTGCGTTCTCCTTCAAGTCGCCATGTTCGCGAGCCCGCTCGATGGATCGGATCACCTCATGCCTTTCAACTTTATGGAGGTGCGAGAGTTCTGATTTAAGTTTGGCATAACCGGGTTTGGATATCGGGATTCTCTTAACCATTCTGACCTCTTTAAAATAGACAACGGTGGAAAACCATACCGGTCCTCCACCGCAACAAGTTACTACCGATGTAATCTTCAGTCGTTTAGATCCTGCTCGTCGCCCCGGCCCTCAGCAGACCCATCCTTTTTCTCCGGCTTCACGAGCCGGCAACCGTCGGGAGACTTTCAGGAAAAGCCGCCCTTGACCCGGGGTGCGACATATATCGTCAGTAAAAACCAGAAAATCAGAAAACCGAGAATTTCGAGAACTTCCCGCCAACCTTCCATCTCTATTCTCCTCGACTTAGCCGATGAATCAGCATAATCATTTCCATTTTTTTCCGCAAGTTTCCGGAGAACGGTTTCAAAACTCAATTTTCCAGGATAACCGCTCTGAACTTCTTTCCCCAGCGATCACGGGACAAGAGCCCGGCGGCCAGAAGCCGATACCGATGCCCCTCCGCACCGGTATCGGCCAGCAGGGTTTCCAGGCCCAGCATTTCGTCTATCTTGTCGTTAACACCCTCGGTGAAAGTCAATTTCTGCCACAAATTCTTCCGGCCCTGGATATCCGGTATCGGTAAACCGACCGCCAGCAACTCTTTATGGAAAATCCGTTCCGGCGTCAAACAGAAGGTTCCCTGTATCAGTTTACTCATCCTACTCGGTCCTCGGCTTGATGATCGGCGGCAGCGCCTCAGGATCTCCATCCGGTTTGAGTTTGATGTATCTTTCGTAATAAGGCAGGGCTTCAGCGGGACGGTCGGTCTGTACATAGATTCGGCAAATGCGGCTAAGCAGTGAAGTATTCTGCGGATTTTTCTCCAGCAAGGCCAGAAGATGGACCAAGGCCTTATTGAGCTGGCCCTGATTTTCATAATAGAGGGCCAGCCGGCCTTGGACCTCGCGGTTGCCTGGAGCCACCAGCAGGCAGCGTTCCCAGTAGCTGGCGGCTTCCTGTTCCAGGCCCAAACCTTCAAGCACCCGGGCCATCATCAGCAGGGTATCGAGTTTAACGTCCTTGGCGGCGGCCAGGGGTACGAGTTGCTTGCGTGCCGTTTCCAGCTCACCCAACTCAAAGGCCAGATTGGCCAGGGCCAGATGCAGATCCCGGTCGTCCGGCTTCTGTCTGACAATCTGTTGAAACAAGGGGAAGGCCTCTTTCTTCCGGCCCACTTCGACCAGCCCCTGGGTCAAACCGACCAGGGCCGTAAAATTGTCAGGGGCCAGGGCATGGGCCTTATCGAAGACTTCCAGGGCTCGCCCGTATTGCCCCAAATGTCTTAGCACCAAGCCCATGGAGTTCAGATATTCTAGTCGGGCTGGAGGAACTTCCACCAGTAATTCCAGTTCGTGCCGAGCCTTCTCCCACTGTTCGGTGCGGATCAGAACCTGGGTCAACTCCCAACGCGCCTCGGAAATATTATCCTTGACGCCAAGGAGTAACCGGTAATATTCCTCGGCCCCGGCATAATTGCCTTTTCGCCTTGAACGGCGGGCATCATCCCACAGCTTTTTCCAAGCACCACCACCGCTGGAGACAACAATTATATCCCTGCTGGGGTAAGCTTGAGAAAACTGCAGATAATCGGAGAGCTGGGCCGAAACTGGACCGGGCAACAGCCAGCCGCTCGCCAGCACCGCCGGCAGGAGCAGCAATATATGCCAATACACCGGACGGGAAAGGGCTTTCAACTTTTCTTCAATGACCCTGGGCATAGAAAGCAACGATCCGGGCCACCACCTCTTCCTGCATGGCGTCGGTCAACTCGGGATAGATGGGCAGGGCCAAAGTCTCCGCCGCCGCCTTTTCGGACTCCGGGCAGCTGATCTCAGCCAGACCGGAATCCAGCAAGCATTTCTGCTGATGCAGTGGAATCGGATAATATACCTCTACCCCAATCCCGGCCGCCAGGAGATAGTCTTTCAGGCGGTCGCGTTCAGCGACCCGGATGACGAACTGGTTATAGATATGGTAGTCGACCGCATTTCGCTCCCGGCCCGCCGCCTCACGATAAACCGCGACCGGCAAACTGACCTCTTGTTCGCTCAATCCGGATTCTGCGAACAACCGGAGGTAAAGTTCGGCATTGTCGCGCCGCTGCCGGTGCCATTTGTCCAGGTGGGGTAATTTGACCGATAGCACCACGGCCTGCAGAGGGTCGAGCCTGAAGTTGCCGCCGACCACCCCGTGATGATATTTAGGCGCCCCACCGTGGACCCGGATGATCCGTGCCCGTTCGGCAAACTCTTCATCGCTGCTGACGATCATGCCGCCATCGCCGACGCCGCCGAGATTCTTGCTGGGAAAAAAGGAAAAGCAACCGGCCACTCCCATTGACCCGGCACGCCGCCAGACCGTCCGCCCCTTCTCCACCATGGGACAAGCCGCGCCGATAGCCTGGGCCGCGTCTTCCACCACCGGTATGCCATAACGATCGGCGGCGGCCATAATTTTGGTCATGTCGGCACATTGCCCGTAAAGATGGACCGGGATAATCGCCTTTATTCTAGCGGTCCGTTCCGGGTCCGCCGCCAGGGCCTCCTCCAGAAGGGCGGGGGCGATATTGTAGGAAACCGGGTCGATATCGACGAACAATGGTTGAGCGCCGAGCCGCAATACGCAGCCGACGGTGGCGAAAAAAGAATAGGGGGTGGTCAACACCAGGTCTCCCGGGCCCACTCCCAGAGCCATCAGGGCTACCAGCAGGGCATCGGTACCACTGGCCACGCCGATGCCCTGCGCCGCACCGCTGTAAGACGCCACCTCCCGCTCCAGCTGTTCCACCCGTGGTCCCATGATGTAGCAGGTCGAGTCGATCACTTCGGTTATAGCGGCCAGGATCTCCCGGCGCAGGGGCTGCATTTGTTCATGTAAATCAAGCAGAGGTACCCGCATAGGTCTTCAAACACTCCTCTATAAACGCCGGGCTACTTGGCCCGACGCCAATTGGTCAGAATTTCGTCGATGAAATTGTGGATGTCAGGCACTTCCTGTTCGAAAAAGACCCTCATCTTGGTCAGCAGATTGGCCTCAATCTGCCTTACCCGCTCTCGGGAAACTTGGAATTGATCGGCGATGGTCTGCAAGGTCAGGGGCTCATCGTTGAGCAGTCGCTGGTCAAGGATGGCAAGCTCCTTATCGTTAAGGCTTGACTTGAGTTTTTCCACAACTTCGGCGACCTTGGCCTTGATCTCTTTCTCAGCCACCATCTCTTCGACCGATTGGCCCTGGTAGGTGAGAAACTCCTTCTGCTCCTCGTTGGAATCCTCGCGGACCGGGGCTTCCAGGGACATCTCCTGGCTGGAGAGGCGCTGGCTCATCTCGATGATCTCGCTCTCCTTAACGTTCAGCCGTTCGGCCAGAAGTTTGGGCTCGGGCTTGAAGCCCTGGGCTTCCAGAAGCTTGCGCTCCTTATTCAGGCTGAAGAAGAGTTTGCGCTGGGCCTGGGTGGTGCCGATTTTAACCAAGCGCCAGTTGTCCATGATCGACTTGAGGATATAGGCCCGGATCCAGTAGGCGGCATAGTAAGAGAACTTCACGCCCCGATAGGGATCGAATTTCTTCACCGCCTGGACCAGGCCGACGTTGCCCTCCTGAACCAGATCGAGAAAATTCTGCATCCAGTATTTCTGGAAATCCATCGCCACCTTGACCACCAGCCGCAGGTTGGCGGTAACCAGACGGTAAGCGGCGTCGGGATCCTGATTCTCCTGGTAGCGGATCGCCAGTTCCTCGGTTTCTTCCCGAGTAAGCAGCTTATACTGGCTGATCTCCTGGAGATAGCGTTGCAGGCCGGTATGTCCAGCCACCGGAAGATGTTCGTCTTCCGTCAGACTGACTAGCGGCCGGTGCTCTTCTCCGGCATCGATGCTCTGACCTTCCGAATAATCGGAATCGGTCATGCGCTTGACCATGCCAAACTCCTCTCACGCTTTAAGGGAAGCGGCTTGCCGGACCTGCCAGGACGGCAGACCCAGCCGCTGCAAAAACCCATACTATAACTTGTTGCACAACAATTACCAGAGTAATCCGCCGGTTGCCCGGTGACTGACCGGCTCAAAAATCAGGTTGAGCGCTTGGCCGCTGTCATCTTCCAGAAAAGAGGCTGGAACCGGGGAGGCTGCCCCAGCAAACGGAGCCGTAGCGGGAAGACCTAAAACCATGAGCTGGACAAGATTGACGATTCGCCCTGCTGTCAAGGATTTCGTCTTGATCATCGGGTAATCTACACCGGTGTCGGCCCTGGACAAGACTATTCTAGCAAATAAGCCGGCCACCATAAATGTTTAATTAAATTCGAAGCGTAAAGCCAGAGACGCCCGGGACAACCATACCGCCGCCCTGGCGCACGCCGTCCGCAGAACGCCGGGGCGAGACCCGACCTCCTAAAGGACGGTTATTCCAAAAGATATTCCCATTCAGACCGAATTGTGATAAAAAGACTTGCCCGGTGCCCCGGCCCTCTAAAAACGCCGGAAAGGGCCCGGACCGAACGAAAAATCGAGCTGCCAAGGAGCACATGGATAACATCAGGAATTTCAGTATCATCGCCCATATTGACCACGGCAAATCAACCCTGGCCGACCGCTTTATCCAGAAATGCAAGATGGTCACCGACCGCGAATTCAAAGACCAGCTCTTGGACAGCATGGACATTGAGCGCGAGCGGGGCATCACCATCAAGAGCCAGACCATCTGCCTGCCCTATACGGCAAAAGACGGCAAGAACTATCTGCTCAACCTGGTCGACACCCCGGGCCACGTCGATTTCAGTTACGAGGTCTCCCGCGCCCTTGCCGCCTGCGAAGGCGCCTTGCTCCTAATCGATGCCGCCCAGGGGGTCGAAGCCCAGACCCTGGCCAACCTTTACCTGGCCATGGAAAACAATCTGGAAGTGATCCCGGTCATCAACAAGATCGATCTGCCGGCCGCCGATCCCGACGCCATCGTCGAGCAGATCAAGCACGACCTGGGTCTCGACGTGTCTATGATCCAGAAGTGTTCGGCCAAGACCGGCCAGGGAGTAGACGAAGTTCTCGAGGCAGTGGTCAATCTGCTGCCTCCCCCGACGGGCGACCCGAACAAACCATTGGAGGCTTTGATCTTCGATGCCAATTACGACCCCTACCGCGGCACCATCATTTCCTGCCGGATCTTCCAGGGGAGGGTTAAAGCGGGTGACACCATCCTCTTCATGTCCAATAACGCCGCCTACAAAGTCGAGGAGGTCGGGCTCTTCCATCTGACCCGCGCCCCCCAGAAGGAATTGCAGGCCGGCCAGGTCGGCTATATCCTGGCCGGAGTCAAAACAGTCAACGATACCAGACCCGGCGACACCATCACCCTGAAGAACGCGCCCTGCGCCAAAGCGTTGCCCGGCTTCCGGGAGGTGCAACCGGTGGTTTTCTCCTCGCTCTACCCAATTTCCACCGACGATTACGAAGATCTGGCCACCGCCCTGGATAAATTGAAGCTCAATGACGCCGCTCTCTCTTTCCAAAAGGACACCTCGGCCGCCCTCGGCTTCGGTTTTCGCTGCGGCTTCTTGGGGCTGCTCCACCTGGAAGTGGTCCAGGAGCGACTGGAAAGGGAATTCGACATCCCGCTGATCCTCACCGTACCTACGGTCAGTTATCATTTCTTCCTGCAGGACGGCAGCATGCTGGAGGTTGACAACCCGGCCCACTTCCCCGACCCGTCGCGGATCGAGCGTACCGAGGAACCATTCATCAAGGCATCCATTCTCATCCCGGAGCGTTACATGGGGGTCCTAATGACTCTGTGCATGGAGCGGCGGGGCGAGAACACCAGCTATCATTACCCCACGCCGGGACGAATTGAATTCGTCTGTGAGCTACCCCTGGCCGAAGTAATCTACGATTTCTACGACCGGCTGAAATCGGTAACCCAGGGCTACGGCTCCTTCGACTACGAAATAATTGATTATCGGCCCAGCGATCTTGTAAAATTGGACATCATGGTCAACGGCGAGAAGGTTGACGCCCTCTCGCAGCTGGCCCACCGCAGTAAGGCCAGGGAGCGTGGCCTGCACGCCTGCGCGCAACTGAAAGAGGAGATTCCCCGGCAGATGTTCAAGATCGCTATACAGGCGGCCATCGGCGGCAACATCGTGGCTCGGGAGACCATCTCGGCCCTGCGCAAGGATGTCACCGCCAAATGTTACGGCGGCGACATCTCCCGAAAGCGCAAGCTGTTGGAGAAGCAGAAGGCCGGCAAGAAACGGATGAAGACCGTCGGTAACGTAGACATCCCCCAGAGCGCCTTCCTGGCGGTGTTGAAATCGGATCAGTCATGAGCAAACAGAAAAGGAGTGGAAAGATGACCGGAATAATGAGGAACTTGGTCCTGGCCGGCGGAGTCGCCATCCTGCTTTGGGTGCCCTCGGCCCGGGCCGAAAAGACTTGCGTCGAGAAGATTCAGGACAAATGCACCACCTGTCACTATCCAACCAGGATCTGCTTGAAGATCGGCAAAAATAGCCTGCGGGATTGGGAGGTGACGGTCAAGCGCATGCTGCGCTATGGCCTGCAACTTCCGGATGGCAAAATGGACGAGATGCTCGATTGCCTGGAGGGGCTGGAAAAAGACAGCGGGAATCTCTGCCAGTAAGCCCGATCGAGCTTACTGGATCAGGTTAAAGGCTCGACAGGCCTTATCGGAGGCGACCTTGCCTTTGCGATCCATAATATCGGCAATCTCGGTTTGGGTGAGGATCGGCTGGCCCTGGTAGATTACATAGACCAGACAATCGCCGCAAACATTGAGAGCGCTCCGGTAATCATCGAAGGAGCCAACCACTTCCCAGCACGGCTTGGCACCGGCCACAGCCATCTTCCAGACCTGACACTGACCCTGTTTGCCGCAGCCGATGACTTCCCAGCATTTCGGTACCCCTTGAGCCTTACTCATCTCTGACCTCCCGTCAAAGAGTGAACTTTGCGGCCAAGCCGCCCGGTACCCCCCTTTTTACCCCTCGAAAGCAGTAACTATACTGCCGGAAATACTCAGGTCAAGAATTATCGAGATACCGGTCCAGAGCCGTGAGCAATTGGGGGAAACCCTCCCCGCTTTTGGCCGAGAAGATGACCCTCTCGCTTGGGGCTACGTTGAAGCCGGCGTCAAGAATCCGGGCCTGCTTAGCCTGCTCGTTACGGGATAGTTTATCGGATTTGGTATAGACCAGAAGCAGGGGACGACGCTGCTCCTGGAGCCAGGCGATGAGTTCGCGATCCTGCCCCTTCGCTTCGTGGCGCAGATCGACGATCACCACCACGCAACGCAGAGTTTCCCGTTTCTCCAGGTAGCTGGTGATCATCCCCTGCCAGTCATTCAACACCCGGCGGGGCACCTTGGCATAGCCGTAGCCGGGTAAATCGACCAGATATAGAGCCTCGGCGGCCAGAAAGTAGTTAAGACTCTGGGTCTTGCCGGGCCGGGCGCTGACCTTAACCAACCCGCGCCGATTGACCAGCCGATTGATCAGACTCGACTTACCGACATTGGAGCGACCGGCGAAGGCAATTTCCGGATAATCCGGCGCCGGCAGCTGGCTGTTGTTGAAAGCGCTGGTGACAAAGACGGCCTGGCAGTTACCGGTGGCAAAGAGACTGGTGGCGGATGCGGTCACGTAGGCTCACACATCAGAGAACTTTGTTGAGTGAATACTCGATGATACCCTCGGCCCCGGCCTTGAGCAGCTTGGGGATCAGATCGCGAACCTGGTGCTCGGAGATCACCGTTTCCACCGAATACCACTTCTGGTGATAGAGGTGAGCGATGGTCGGAGCGTTCATGCTGGGCAGGATGGCGATCAGATTGTCTAGTTTTTCCTCGGGCACATTCATCTTCAGGCCGACGATCTTGTCGGCCCGCAGAGCGCTCTGCAGCAGCATGGCGATGTTCTGGATCTTCTCCCGCTTCCAGGGATCTTCCCAGGCCGACCGGTTGGCGATGAGCTGGGTATTGGAGGTCATCATCTCGTGGATGATCCGCAATCCGTGAGCCCGGATGGTGCTTTCGGTCTCGGTTACTTCGACGATGGCGTCGGCCAGACCTGAAACCACCTTGGCCTCGGTGGCACCCCAGGAGAATTCGATCTCAACCTTGATGTTGCGCTCGGCGAAAAAACGCTGGGTGTAGTTTACCAGTTCGGTGGAAATCTTCTTGCCGTCGAGATCTTCCAGGGTCCGAATCTCAGAGTCGCCGGGCACGGCGACGACCCAGCGGGTCGGTTTCTTGCTGACCTTGGAGTAGATCAGATCCTCGACCACGACCACGTCGGAATTATTTTCCATGGTCCAGTCTCGGCCGGTGATGCCGGCATCCAGGACGCCTTGCTCGACATAACGGCTCATCTCCTGAGGACGGCAAATCGAGCAGGAAAGCTCTTTGTCGTCTACCTCCGGGAAATAGTTGCGGGAAGAGAGCTTGATGCGCCAGCCCGATTTCTCGAAGAGTTCGATGGTGGCTTTTTCCAGGCTGCCTTTAGGCAGGCCGATTTTCAGTACGTTCATTTTTTGTATACCTCCCGGGGATCAAAAACCGGTTGCCCCGTAATCTTGAAAGAACCCTCATCCACCCGACGGAAGAAGCAACTGGCATAGCCCTTGTGACAGGCGGCACCCCCCAGCTGCTCGACCTTGAAAACCACGGTGTCGGCATCACAATCGACCAGGATTTCCTTGATCAGCTGGACGTGGCCCGAGCTCTCACCCTTGAGCCAGAGCTGATTCCGTGAGCGGCTCCAATAGTGGGCCTTACCGGTTTCCAAAGTTTTGTTCCAGGAAGCCTCATTGATATAGGCCAGCATCAGGACCTCACCGGTCCGATAATCCTGGGCGATGGCGGGTAAGAGGCCGCCGCCCTTGTCGAAATTAAGACTGTCACTCATCGCCGGATTCGTCCTTGGCGTACTCGCCATCGCCCTCGGCCCGATCTCGACGCTGCCTCTCACGGGTCAAGAAATTAATAATGCAGGCCCCCCGGAACTGGCAGTACTCTTCCAAGTGTTCACAGATGGCGGTTTCGCTCTCCATTTTCTTTTTGTATTTGTCGCAGGTCAGTTCCATCCGCTCTTCCCGGCCGGGAAAAAATTACGCCGCCGAACAAGCCCGGCGGCAAAGTGCCTGAAATTATGCCCATCAGGGGCTTATGTCAAGCCCTAATCAGCCGGCTAGATTAATCTTAACTCGACATAACCGCAAGATATTCCAATTTAAAACATATAGCGGCACTTAATGAAACTCGGCACAAAAGCTACTAGGCTCCCACTTCTGCGGGAGTGGCGCCTACTTTTCGCAAGGTCATTCCCGTGAAAGCGGGGAATCCCGCGCCCAGAGGCGACCGAAGCTCGAGATGACAGGAAAAGCTGAGTATTCTATATTCTATGGAAGCACTAAACCTGATAGATATCCCTCCGCCGACCAAAACCGGCCGCCCCGTTCCGTTTATCTCTTTGCATGCCTTCAAGCCCTATTGGTACAGATAAAAGAACCGGGGCGATTTAAACGCAATCACAGACCTGACCTTGCAAAAATCACGAACAACATTATTTTGTCTACCACTGTGGTAAAACCGGGTATCCTGGCCACCATGATTGAACGAATCCGACTTTTTCTGACCCAGATGACCTGGCCGCCTTTGGTGCTGGCAGCCCTGCTGATGGGTCTGGCGCCCTTTGTACCTGAGCCTCATCTGGTGGAAAAGGTCCGGCTGCTGCTGGCCGGCAGACTGGTCCGGCAGATGGATATTTTCGACCTCGGCTTCCACCTGCTGCCGACCATGTTGCTGGTCGCCAAATTTTTCGCGGACCGTTCCACCAAGCCGGACCAGCAGTCATGAGCCATGATTATCGGCTGAAGCCACTGGTTTGAGGCACAAAGGCAGATCGCGCCGAAATTAAGATCAACATGAAACTCAAGTCTTCGCCTGAAGACTGGTTTTCATCCAAATCCCCCAATCGGGACAACAAGGAGTTTCTATGCAACCAGTCCAGCTCGGTGACAAGGTCACCATAAACTTCGAAGGCAAACTAGAAAACGGCGAAGTCTTCGAATCATCATCCGATACCGGCCCAATCTCCTTCACTCTAGGCGACGGCAGCGTCATGCCGGCCTTCGAGGCGGCAGTGATCGGCATGCAGCCTGGCGAGACCAAGATCATCAAGATCAAACCGGAGAACGGCTACGGCCTGCACATCCCGGAAATGGTCCACAAGGTGAACCGCGACGCCGTCAACCCCGACTGTGAGATAACCCTCGGCATGGTAATCGCCCTGAATATGGAGGTGGAGGGGCAAATGCAGAAGGTCCCGGCCACCATCACCGCCCTAGAAGGTGATCAAGTCACCGTCGATTTCAATCATCCCCTGGCCGGCCAGGAGCTGCTCTACAAGATCACCCTGGAGTCCATCGCTCAACCGGACGACCAGACCGGTTGCGGTTGCGCATCCGAATCCGGCGACGGTTGTGGACACTGCTGAACACCTCGTTATCCTGACCATCGCCGGCTCCGACCCCTCGGGCGGCGCCGGCATCCAGGCCGACCTCAAGACCTTCGCCACCCTCAAGGTTTACGGTGCGGCGGCCATCACCTGTCTGACCGTACAGAACACCACCGGGGTTTTCGCCGTAAACCCGGTAGATCCGCAAGTGGTAGGCGCTCAGGTCGCCCGGGTTCTGAACGACCTGCCGGTCAGCCATATCAAACTGGGCATGCTGGGCAATCGGGATATAGTCCAAGCGGTGGGGAAAGTTCTGGCCGGTTTCAAGGGCGAGGTGGTCTGCGACCCGATTCTGCGCTCATCTTCCGGCAAACCTCTGCTGGAAGATAAAGCCCTGGCCGACTTCCAACTGGAGATCATGGCCCGGACCACCGCCCTCACCCCCAACTTCAATGAGTTCCAGATTCTGACCGGGATCAGCACCGACGATGAGCAAGAGATCGAAGCCGCCGTCAGGCTGGTCTTCAAGGAATACCCCAGATTGACCGCCCTGGTTCTGAAGGGTGGCCACCGCCGGGAAGATGCCGCTGAAATAGTCGATACCCTTTTCCTGCGAAACGCCGGAGAGATCAACCAGATCGAGTCCCGCCGCCCCCGGATCAAAACCACCAACACCCACGGCACCGGCTGCACCTTCGCCTCGGCCCTGGCCGCCGGCCACCAGAAGACTGGCTCCTGGGAGGAGTCCTTCCACCTGGCCTGCAACTACCTCGACCAGCTGCTGCGCGCCAGCGCCAAGGTCAAACTGGGCCAGGGAAGCGGCCCATTAATGCATCATCTTTATAAAGATAACAAATAGAACATCTTTTTTACCGGTGACAGCGTGAGAGAAGGAACAGATTGCTTCGTCGCAAAGCTCCTCGCAATGACGCCACGCCTCACCTGATCAGTCCTGGCGAGCGGAGCGAGACAATCATCCATTAAAATGCAGCTCCAGCCAGAGGCAAATCAGGCCCGAGAGTGCCGAAGATGCAAGGAAGAACGCCTTCCGCTATACAGACAGTATGCGGAAAGCGCGATGACGCCGGAGATTCGGTGCTCTCGGGCCTGATTTACATCATACGGACTCGGCCGCAGTCGGGACAGATCCAGGTGGGCCCGTTGCTCATCCCCCACTTGTTCTCGTTGAAGCAGACGTCGCAGATCTGGAAACCGCAGATGCAATTCCAGCAAAAAGGCAAAACCTTCCTGCAGCAATGACACTGAAAATTCTTCCCGCCCCGTCGCCGTCGGGAATATGATTTTTCCTTCTCTTCTTTCATCTCGTTCATTTTATTAAAATAAGTCCTTTCACAACCAATACCGAAAAATTTTCCTATCAACTCCCCAGCGCCGCACCCACCAATTCTCCCAGCCAACCCAGCCCGACCAACACCGCCCAGAACCCCAAGGCCATGGCGGTGGCTCTCCCCCCTTTTTCCAACCTCGGGAACGGATGAAATAGACTGGCAGGCCGATCAACGCCACCGCCACTACCGCCAGGTTCTGGACCACTCCGGTCGAAAACTTCCGTTGCTCCTTGTCGAGGTAATACCACCAGTAGAGCGGCACCAGCGACAGCAAACTTTCCACCAACTCGAACTTGCCGAAGGGCTCGACATGGCCGGTCAGGGCCGCCTCCAGCACCGCCCCGCCAAAGGCGATCAGGGCCAGCAAGCCCAGTGTGTACAGTTTTTTATCTTTCACCGTCCCCCCTTTGCCATCGCTTTCCCGCAGCATACCGGGCTCTTTATTTTTAGCAAGACTGCCCACCAATTGACTGGGGGGACACGCCTGTAATATCATGCAGCAACATCTTCGCAGTTCTTCATCAATCCTTGTTTCCCCGAGAATAGCAATGCTTAAACTAATCGCCAAGTTCTTAAAAATTCTCAACTCCGATGCCGATCCCGCTCAAATCAGTCTGGCCTTTTGTCTGGCCATGATCGCCGGCCTGACCCCGCTCCTAAGCCTGCATAACCTGCTGGTCCTCTTGCTGGTCTGCGTGCTGCGGGCCAACCTGGCCGCCTTTCTTCTGGGGCTGCTATTCTTTACCGGGGTCGCCTATCTGTTTGACCCTCTCTTCAGCCAGCTCGGCCTGGCCCTGCTGACGGCCGCCCCGCTCCAGGGTTTTTGGACTTCTTTGTACAATATCACCATCTTCCGCCTGGAAAACTACAACAACTCCATCGTCATGGGCAGCCTGGTCGCCTCCCTGTTGCTCTTCGTCCCCCTCTTTCTGTTCTCCAACCTCTTGATCGAAAAATACCGCGAGCATTTCCTGCGCTGGGTCCTGAAGAGCCGGCTGATGAAATTCTTCATGGCCAGCAAGCTCTACCACCTCTACCAAAATGTTTCCGGGCTGGGAGGTGTGGCATGAAAGGCATGATTCGCTGGTCCGGCTTGGGGGTTTTCGGCTTTGTCGCCGCCGTCATCGTCATCTTTTCCTATTTCTTCCTCGACAACCTGATCAAACGGGTCATCGAAACCCAGGGTAGCGCCATGGTCGGGGCCCGGGTCGAGCTGGGCGGGGCCAAGCTGAGCTTCTCCCCCACCGGCCTCGAGCTATCCCGCCTGCAGATCACCAATCCCGACGATCCCATGCGCAATATCGTCGAGATCGACCGGCTGGCCATGGCGATTGATCCCCTGCGTTTGCTGCAGCGGAAAATCATCATTGAGGAGATGACGGCGACAGGCGTCCGCCCCGATACCGTCCGGCAAAAGTCCGGGGCACTCCCAGCAACCGCGGCCCGCCAAAAGAAAGAGACCACCGCCAAGACCAAAGAGGGTTTCAAACTGCCCAGCCTGCAGATCCCCGACGTCAAGGAGGTTCTGGCCAAGGAGCAATTAAAGACAGTGGCCCTGGCCCAGGAGTACCAGGCGCAGATCAAAGATGATAAACAAAAGTGGCAACAACGACTGGCCGAGCTACCGAACCAGCAGAAACTGAATAACTACAAGGAGCGGTTGAATCAGGTCAAATCCAGCTCCGGCCTGGCCGGTCTGCTGGGCGGGGCGAGCGAACTGGTCGCCGTTCAAAAGGAAATCCGGGCCGATCTCGACCGGTTGAAAGCGGCGCAGAAAGACTTTAACGAGGACTCCGCCGCCTACAAGAAGCGGCTGGCCGCGATTCAAAACGCCCCCCAGCAGGACATCAACCACCTGGTCGAGAAGTACAGCCTCTCTTCCGCGGGGTTGGCCAATCTGAGCGCGCTCCTCTTCGGAGGCAAAACCGGCACCATGCTGAAACAGGCCTTGGGCTGGTATGAAAAGGCCCAACCGCTGCTGCAACGACATAAAGAAAAGAAGGGCGGCAGCGAAGTGGTCAAACCAAGCCGTGGCCAGGGAGTGACGGTGCGCTTCGCCGAGGAAGAGCCCCTACCCGATTTCCTCATCCGCCAGATCAGCGCCTCGGTGCAGATTACCGCCGGCGGATTTGCCGGAACCATCATGAACGTCACCCCGGACCAGGATATCCTCGGGGTGCCGCTCACCTTCAACTTCGCCGGGGATTCCCTCAAGGGCTTGCGCGCCATCAAGTGCGCCGGCGTCCTTGACCATGTCAACCCCGCCCAACCCAAAGACACGGTCAACCTGGAGATCAGCGGTTACACCCTAGACAAAATGGTCTTAAGCAGCAGCGAAAGCCTGCCGGTCACCATCAACCAGGGACTGGCCGATCTGGCCGTACAGGCGGAAGTACAGCAACGGAATATAAATGCGACTATCCAGGCCCAGCTGAAATCAGTCAGCTTCGCAACCATCCCACCCCAGCAGGGTAACGCCATCTCCCAGGCCATTGCCGGAGCCCTGGCGGATGTCAAGAATCTCACCGCCACGGCCAAGGTGACCGGCACCCTGGACGACTACCAACTGCAACTCAGTTCCGATCTGGACAACCTCCTCAAACAGGCCGCCGCCAGCGCCATCAAAAGCCAGACGGCCAAGTTCGAGCAGAAGCTGAAAGAGGCGGTAATGGAAAAGACGAAAGGACCACTGGCAGACGCCACCGGCAGCTTCGCCGATTTCGGCGGGATTTCGGAGGAACTAACCGCCCGGCTGCAAAGCGCAGGGAATCTGCTGTAGTTATTCAGGCTTGAGTAGAATACCGCAGGTTGCGGTTAATTCCTTGAGGATGAAACACTTGCGGCAACTTCTCCAGGTTTAAGTCGGGGTGACCAGTGCACGGTTTTGACAGAGCCAGGTGGCATGGGCGATGGGAAATCGGCCGGAGCAAACCCTCCCACCGTTACCGGCACCAGGCTTCCAGTTGCGACACCTCGGCCCGCAGCCTGGTCAAAGTTTCAGGAGAGTCGAAAAGTTTCCGGCACAGTTCGCACTTGCTGTAGGTAATGATCTCGCTGGCCTTCATCCCGGCAAAAGAGGCGATATTGGTTATGCCCATGGTTCGAATGAGATTGTACAAGCGGTCTGTTTCACTTTTCGTAAAAAGCTCTTCCACATTGTGGTCGGACAGATTCCCGAGATAAAAAAAATTGGTTTCCGGGAAATGGCTCCCGGCGTCGCAACAGGCATACAACTCAAGATCCGGGGTGAGGTAGGGGTTCATGTCGCAGCAGTTAGCCTGATAATCGGTTAGAATACTCCGGCGCTTGAAAGACTCTGCCCGACCGGCATAGATCATAGGTTCAGGAAAAAACCTCAGGCTTTGCCCTCGCAGAAACTGTTCATACGGATCATCTTCCGGGGAAAAATCGGTCACAAATGAAATGAAATAATTCAAGCCAAGCTTCCGGCAGCTGCGGGCCGCATTCACCACATTGTTCCGGTCGATATTTTTCTGGTGCCATCTGGAGTAGCTCAATCTCAACTGGCAAAGTCCGTTTTCATAAAGTTCCGCAACCAGGCTATCGGCAGCCTCAGCATTCTTTGCCCAAAAACTATTGGTGACAATTCTGGTATATATGCCGCTTTGCCCACACAGCTTCACCAACTCGGCAATTTCCTTGAAATACAAAAAAGGTTCGCCGGCGGAGAAACTGACGCCACCCACCCCGGCCCGGGCCAGCTCGCCAATAACCTCCTGGGCCCGATCATGATCCATCGTACTGCTGGCTGGGGTATCTTGCGTGGCCACACAGTGCTCACACCTGAGATTGCATCTGGTTGAGTATCCAAAGGCTAATTTGCGCATCGGTGAAAAGAACCCTATCTTTTGCCCTTAGGTTTGCTTGGTTTAGAAGATTGCGGGAAGCGCGATTTTGAGCTTGAAGGTTTTATTCCGGCTTTAGCGTTTTTCCGGTTGGTTTGGGATTTTGCTTGTGATCCCGGCCCAACGCTCTTACCAGGCCCCGCACCTTTCGTCCTAAGCTCCTTGGCCAGCTTTTTTGCCGCAGCTCTATCGGCGACCAATTTCTTGATCTCCTTATCAGCCTTTTTTTCGCTGGAGGCGCTGTTGGGGCGGTAGAGCACATAATCCGGGACGTCGCTCCCCTCGGTAAAACCCATCGACCCTTTTCACCGGGATCTTCTGCTGCAGCAGTGCTTCAATGGCCTGGAGTTGAGGCTTTTCATCCGGGCTCACCAGGGAAACGGCAATTCCGCTCACCCCGGCCCGGCCGGTACGACCGATGCGGTGGACATAATCCTCGGGGATGCTCGGCATATCGTAATTGACCACAAAAGGCAGGTTGCTGATGTCCAGACCCCTGGCGGCCAGATCCGTGGCGACTAGGATGCGGATTTCTCCACTCCTGAACTCTTCAAGGGTCCGAGTCCGGAAAGACTGGCTCTTGTTGCCGTGCATCGCCATGGCCCGGATTCCTTGAGAGGCTAATTTTTCAACCAGATCGTCTGCCCCGTATTTCGTGCGGGTAAAAATAAGTACCCGGCTCCATTTACCCTTGGTGATCAGATGACTGAGCAGCGTGATTTTATTGGGTCGGTCCACCAGGTGAACCTTCTGGACCACCGCTTCAGCCGCCGTATTGCTGGGCGTCACCTCGATAAATTCCGGAGTCTGCAGCATTATCCCGGCCAGTTCCCGGATCTGCTGGGTGTAGGTGGCGGAAAACAACATAGTCCGGCGTTGCTTCGGGACCAGATCGAGTACAGCGGTAATCTCCTCACTGAAGCCCATATCCAGCATCCGGTCCGCCTCGTCGAAGACCAAGAACTCTATCCGGGAAAGATTCAAGTGTCTCTGATCGGCAAGATCCAACAACCGGCCCGGGGTGGCCACCAGGATATCGATCCCGCGCTTCAACCGATCGATCTGCGGAAAGATGCGAATCCCGCCGTGAACCACGGTGCAGCGCAGGGAGACTCTCCTGGCATAGACCTTGATGCTCTCCCCCACCTGCAGCGCCAACTCTCGCGTCGGGGTCAGGACCAGGGCGCGGGGGTGACGGCCGCCGGCCTTCTCCCGGCTGAGAATTTCGACCATGGGCAGCGCAAAGGCATCGGTTTTCCCCGTGCCGGTCTGGGCTCGGGCCAGGATGTCCCGCCCGGCGAGAATAACCGGAATGGTCTTGGCCTGAATGGGGGTCGGGGCCGTGTACCCCTTGGTTTTAACCGCTTGCAGCAGTTCGACCCGAAGGCCAAGTTGATCAAATGACATTATTTCCTCACGCTTTGGTCGGGGACAAAAAAAGTAGACTGTATGTCGTATATAACATGCGATGGGGTGAATCGAAAACAACTGAACTGCCGCATCCCTCAGACATTTCCTGGGGATTTACAGTGCCGTTTGTAAGCACAAAAACATAATCTGCTTTTGGCTTTTGTTATAGGTAAGATAAGCCACGGGTAGACTTGCTCCTCCATCGCCCAGAAATAATTTTGATTCTATGGAGGTTGTCCTTCAGGTCAGAGCCCGATAACAATTTTTGCCGATCTGCATTGGAGGACAAAAAACAGTTTCATTCCTCAATATCTTGCGGATCCACCGTACCTTGATGGATGGCCGAGCCGCTACTCTTCATTGCTTTTCACCACTCTTTACCTAATCTGCTGTTAATAAAGGTTTTTTCTGACCTCCTTGTAACATTCCATCGGCATGTATTATGCTTTGATTACAGAGTGAGGTTATTGCTCGAGATTGATGAGAGTATCTCCTGAAACCAGGCGAAGTTTCTCCAGGCAATTAAGTAAAGCGGATACCGGCACCCAGTTAAACTGGACGCATTATTAAAACATTTCCAATGAGGCACCCAATGAAAGGCTCCGAAATGTACTCGAAAACACTCGACAAAATGATGAGCGAATTGAAGTCCGTAATCAAAGACGCGGAAAATTTTCTGAAAAAGACCGAAAAGCCCGAAGAAGAAGGCTTCAAATTGGCCCGCGTCAAATTTGAATCGACCCTGAAAAATGCCAAAGGAGAACTGCTGGATCTGGAACAACAAATGGTTGAAAAAATAAAAGAAGCGGCCCACACCACAGACAAATACGTTAAAGATCACGCGTGGAATATGGCCGGAGCAGGCGCCTGCGTCGGCCTGCTGGTCGGCTTGCTGGTCTCACGCAAATAACCATGGTGTTTGCCGACTGAACACGTTGGGCTGAAGAAGCCCAACGTTAGCCAATCGTCACCACCTATCACGGTATTTTGCCTGGAAAACAGGCAGACGCCACCGGGAACTTCGCCGATTCGGGTCGTATTGCCCAGGTATTTAGCGCCTGATTGGCTGCTGACGGGTAACCGCTTTAGGGCTCAACAGCTTTAAAAGCTATCTTTTCCCCTTGGCGACAATAGGCGTCAGCCAACCTTTGTGATTCCGTCCGAAAGAGATCTGGTTGATTCAATCCGAATAATTCCAGCAACCGGGTCTCGCTTTCCCGATGGTTCTCAACCCTGCCGTCGGCCAGGATGTGTTTGATTTCGATCCCGGTTGCCGCCAGATGGCGGCAGATCAAAATGGTCCGATGGCAGGTAATCGGATCTTTCTCCGCGCACATCAGGGTGATGCGGAACTTCTCCATACCAGCGATTATCCTTTTCACCCCCTCATTGAATCTAGGGGTCTCGGCCACCAGCGCAAAATCGAGTTTCCCGTCGACATAGCAAGCCGGGTCTTCAACCCGAGCCCCGCAAGAATCCCCCAAAAACACATAGGCGATTTGGTGCCCATTCAGGAAGTCGGCAAGCTGGTCTCGATTGAATTCAGGTTTGAACTGGCTATGCGGAGTAGACCTGACGTCCGCCACGGCGGTGATTTCGTATCTTTTTAGTACGCGCAGGAAGGAATCAGATTCGTGCGTAGTATAGCCAATCGTGAATAGTTCATTGCTCATAAAGTATCGCTATGGGCGCCTCTCCAGCAACCGCCAGACTGTGTGCAAATGATCCGGCAAGATCACCTCTGCATCAATCTCGAAAGGGTGCGCGGCTCTTACTCGGCGGAATTCCTCGCGCAGCTGGGTCACATTTTAGTTATTTGCGAACAATGCCCTCCTGACCTGAGTGACGAGTGTGAAGAAGTAACATCTACCCGGCACAAAATCTCTCCGATAATTGGTCAAGGGATTCTCATAGAGGAAATTTGGTCACGTTGCGCTTTGCCCATCCTACGTGGTTTTATATATCCTCATTCATGAATTGGTTCGGGATAATTTCCCTGCCAGACAGAATAAGCAAAGAAAAATCTATTCTTGCCAAACCCAACCCTTACCAGCCAGCAAAAGGTTGGACAAGCCCGGCAGGTTTCGGTAAAGTCCGATAACCATTTAAAATTGCACGGATAACCAGCCTATGCTGCTCGCCATCGACGTTGGCAACACCAATACCGTTATCGGCCTCTTCGAGAATAAAGAGGTCGCTGTCCACTGGCGGATCAAGACCGATCCGTCCGCCACTGCAGATGAACTGGCCGTGGTACTCAAGGGTCTATTCGACATCGCCAAACACCAGTTCGCGGCGGTGGACGGATTGGTCATCGCCAGCGTGGTGCCGCCGATTCAATCTTCCTGGCTGGCTTTGGGGCGCAAGTACTTTTCAATTGATCCGCTGGTGATCGATCGCCGACTCGACACCGGGGTGGTCATCAAAATCGACAACCAGGACGAGGTCGGGGCCGACCGCATCGTCAATTCTCTGGCCGGCTTTGAACGCTTCCGCACTGCCCTGATTATCGTCGACTTCGGCACCGCCATCACCTTTGACTGCGTCTCCGGTAAGGGCGAATATCTGGGCGGGGCCATCGCTCCCGGCTTGGCCATCTCGCTCGAAGCCTTGGGGCAGCGCACCGCCAAACTGCCCCGAGTCGACATCTCCACCCCACCGCCGCAGGCCATCGGCACCAATACGGTGGACGCCATCAAGTCCGGTATCCTGATCGGTTATGGTGGCATGGTTGAAGAACTGGTAAAAAGGATCCGGCTTGAAATGCTCCCCGAGATTCCCACCGTTATCGCTACCGGCGGCATGGCCCGGCTGATCGCGCCTTACGCTCCATCGATCAAGGAAGTGTTGCCGATGCTCACCCTGGATGGCCTGCGGTTGCTCCATGAAAGAAACCGCTGATCCGCTCATTCCCGCCGGACTAAAACCCGGCGACACTATCGGCCTGGTGGCCCCGGCCGGCCCAATTACCGATCGGACCGCCTTTGCCGAAGGGGTCCGGATTTTGGAGGAGGCGGGCTACCGGATTAAAACGCCGGCCGATCTCTTTCGAAAGGTTGATTATCTGGCCGGCTCGGACCGGCAGCGGGCTGATCAATTCAGCGAAATCTGGTGCGACCCCGAAGTAAGGGCGGTCCTGACGGTGCGGGGCGGCTACGGCTGTTTGCGACTTTTACCCTTACTTGACCTGGCGCAGCTGGCAATCCTGCCCAAGATTCTGGTCGGTTTCAGTGATCTCACCGTCCTCTTGAATGAACTGGGACGTGACCTGAACCTGGTAACCTGGCATGGACCGATGCTCAACACATTGGTGCGTTGCGACCAGGAATCCCTTGCCTCCTTCCTGGCCATGCTGGCCGGTAAATCACCGGCGGAAATCCATCCCGCCGAACTGCGGATCATCCGCCCCGGCCATAGCCAAGGCCGACTCATCGGCGGCAACCTGGCCTGCCTGAGCCACCTGGTCGGCACCCCGCACGAACCGGACTGGCGAGGTACTATCCTCTTTCTGGAAGATACCGGCGAACCGCTCTACCGGGTCGACCGCATGCTGACCCACCTGGAACGAGCCGGCTGCCTGCGGCAGCTCGCCGGGCTGATCCTGGGTACTTTTACCAATGGCAAGGGCGAGGAAGAAGCCTGGACCGAGCTGGTCTGGGATCGAGTGCGGGAAGTGGCGGGGCAGGATTATCCGATCTGGGGGAACTTTCCGGTGGGGCACGGCTGCCGCAATTTGAGCCTGCCGGTGGGAGCCGCAGCAAAGATGGACTCTAACTCAGGCAGCCTGAGCTTTCCCGCCCTCTGAGGAAGCGGAGTCCAGCAGTGAGGCAACCCGGTCGTGCATCAGTTCGGCCAGTTCCTGCTTCTGCTTGGTGGTGAAATCGCAGCTGGCCACCGGCTTACCCACCCGGATCAGCACCTGCCCGGGCCGGGACAGCAACTTTCCCTTGGGCAGGATCTCGCGAGTACCCTTAATTGCCACCGGCACCAGTTCCACGCCGGACTTGATGGCCAACAACATGCCGCCGGCCTTGAATGGCTGGAGCTTACCGTCCGGGCTCCGTGTACCTTCCGGGAAAATGATAACCGAGGCTCCGGCGGCGATTCTTTGGGCTGCCTGGTCCAGGCTCTTCAGGGCCTGGCGGCCGTGGGAACGATCCACCGGGATTGAGCCGGCCAAGAGCATGGCCCAGCCGAAAAAGGGAATGCGGAACAGCTCCTTTTTGGCCAGCCAGCGGAAATCCATGTCGAAATAGCCGTCAAGCACAAAGATATCGAACTGGCTCTGGTGGTTGGCCACGAAAATGTACGGGCGGGTGCGGTCCAGCTGCTCCAGCCCTTCGACCCGAACCTTCACTCCACTTGCGGTCGAAATCACCTTCCCCCAGAAACGAGGGGAGGCCTGGATGGTAACAACTGGGATCCGGAAAAGCCCGCGGCCGATCAACACCAGCAGGCTGCAGAAAATGGTGAGAAAAGGGGCCAGGGCTAAAACTATGACTGCGCGCAACCAGTTCAGCATGCTTATCTTTGCCCGTGGACCGGGTGAGGGATGGCCCGTTTCAGGGAGACCCACACCTTTTATCTTGTTGATTTGATTGATAATCAAGGTTAACATAGCATAATATTCCTGGCAAGGCGAATAACCGCGCATAACTGCATCGAGCATGCCCCTTTCCCAAACAGATAGACATGCCGTCCCCAGCGTACTCTCCCGGCTCACAATACCCTGCTCCGCTGAGCTCCAGTAGAATATACACGATCCGATCAGGTTTTCCCCTCTATCCCGGCCGCCAAGTAGCTCCTGGTGATTCCGACACTCCGCCAATTGTCAGTTTTATTCTTTACGCCCTTCTTTTCAGGGCCGGGAAACTGCCGCTCCTGGTCGCCATCCTTTACCAAATGCCCCGCTTGGCCTTGGTCGTAAACTGGCAAGCCTTCCAAAAATTTGACCGGACGCAAAATGCTTCCCCCTCCATTGCATGCCTCCCCAATTCCAGTCCCGTCAGGAGCAGCCACTGCGAATTCGTAAACCGAATTAGAGAATTTGGCGGAGAAGAGGGTTAGACCGTCAAGGATCTTCTGCCTAGGTAAGCAGTATTATTCATAATCAGATTAACATTAATCAGGGAAATATCATGCTGCGTCCGCCTTACCAACGTTATGAACGCCTCCACGTTTATCACCTGGATTCCGTCGCCCTGCCGGAAGTGGCCGATCCAGACCTGATCGGGATCTGGCTGGAAGATGGCTCGCCAATTCTCTTCTTCCACAAGGCAAAAGAGGCGCTGATCGCCCGCTTGTGTCATGAACATGGTTGCCGGGTGATCTATCAGGCCGAACTGGATTACAGCGACTGGGAGGCGGGCCAGGATATCGCCCCCTTCTCCGTGGCCGGACTGACCGTCGCTCCGGTATGGTCTGAGGATCAGGCCGATATCCGTCTGGACCCCGGCGTTATCTTCGGTACCGGTTTCCACCCTTCTACCCGTCTCTGCCTCGAGACTCTCGGTAAATACTGTCGAACCCCGGAACTTAAGCTCCAATCCATGCTCGATCTCGGCACCGGCACCGGGTTGCTGGCCATAACTGCGGCTCGCCTGGGGCTGTCGAGCATCACCGGTGTGGACCACAACCCACTGGCCTGTGTAGTTGCCCGCCAGAATGTCGCGCTCAATCGTTGCCAGGATGCGATCATGATCAAGGAAATGGATTTACGCCGGGAAGAACCAGATACCGGTGTGGACCTGGTGGTGGCCAACCTCTATCATCACTTGCTGGCCGAGCTTTTTACCCGACCATCTTTCTGGCGCGCTCGTCTTTACCTGGTGGCCGGATTCATTCCCTCGATGGAAGAGGAACTGCTGGCCGCCCTACCGGCGCACCGGGTCAATCTCCTGGAAAGGCGACGGTCGGAGCGGTGGTGTTTATGGGTCCTGGCCCCGAAAACAACCACCGGGGAGCACGGCAAATCCACGGTTATCGAGGGAGAATAAACTAAGGCGCAAGGAATAATATTCAATATTGTCGATTCAATTCTTGCGGCTGATAAATGAAGTAAAATTCTACAAAGATGGGGCCGGAACAGCCCGGAAGAATCAATCGGGTAAGGAGAAGAACAAGTCTTGGTTACCTGTCCACACAGGCGCCTCCCCTAGATCTTCGGGGCAGGCGCAACCGTGATTTACCTAGCAATTTTCGCTTGCCGGAACCTCTCTTTCCGGCTCAACTCCTTCATTCTGCAAGGCCAGTGAAAATACCGCCGGTACCACGGCAATGGCGGCGAAAGGTCCGAGAAATATAAAGAGCAGGAAGGTGACGCCATACCAGAGATACTCCGCGCAACTCCTGATCCTTGCCCCGATCTTACTGGCGCCCAATCTCTCATTTCTGCTACCAACCACTTGGCTTCTGTTCCAGAACTGACTTACGCTGCTCATGACATCCTCCCCGTTTAGGGTTACTGGCGGCTGTTAGTTTTTCGCCTCATGCAGCCAGATTGCTGCCAGCCTTCTTCTGGATCTCTATCTTCCTGGGCACCAGTCCGTTGGCCATGAAGGCCGTACACTGCTTGCGCATTTCAAAAGGGCAATCGGCAATGTTCCAGCAAGGCGTGTACTTCAACAGCTTCTTGATTGCGGCGATGCTGATGCCCTGCTCGTGGATCATGTTGCGCAGGCATTGGATCCAGCGGACATCATCCATGGTGTAATACCGCCACTGCCCCCGCCGGACAGGCCTGACCAGATTTTCTTGTTCGTAGATTCGCAGCGTCCGGGGGTGGACTTCCAGCATCCGGGCCGCGGTGCCGATGGTAAAGATCGCCTGGTTATCGCTGATCATGAATATCTCCCCTTTTCGAAGGGCCGCGGACCGGCCAACCCGGTCCGCGGCATTATTGCCTTTATTTTCAATGTTCATGATGCGAGCGGAAAGCCCGTCCAAAGAACCTTTCGCCCAGCAAAAAGCCGGCCCCGGCTAAGCCGATGGCACCCAGGGCGACCAGAAATTCAGCCGTCGACGGCATGTAGTGCAGGTAAGTCGGCAGCTCGTCGTATCCCAGGTAATGGGGAACTTGTTGGCCGGCCACCACCAGATCGTAGCGCTGGAAAAAGCCGCCGACCAGGGCCAGCAGGGCTGCGGTCGACATGGCCTGCACGCTTCTGAAGCCTGAAAGAACTAGGATTAGAATCGGCATGATCATACCGATACAGATTTCGAAAACCCAAAAGTTGGTGGACAGGGGCCCGGACAGTAGGCTATCAGCCGCCAATCGACCCATCTCTGAGCCGCCGGTGTAGAAGGAAATGAACTTCCAGGTGGTGGAGACACCGATCAGGAAGAGTAAGCCGGCTAGGACCTTACCGGCGCCTTGCATGCCCACCAGTACATCGCCCTCCACCTTCTCGCCCCGGATGGTGTGGGCAGAATGAGTGAAGAGGATAATAGCCGCGGCGCCACTCATGAAGGCCGAGGCCAGGAAATATACCGGCAGCTGCGCGCCATACCAGAAGGGATGAGCCGACAGGGTAGCGAAAACCGCACCCAGGTTCGTGTTGGCCATGACTTCAGCCAGGGCGCCCAACACTCCAAGGGTAATAGCCATTTTCAGGCGCCCGGTAAGGATCAGGAAGAATTCTACCAGCATGAAGGCCACCGCCATGCCGTAGAGGGTGCCCATCCACCAGATATTGGAGGTCAGGTTGGGCGACAGGATGTTATAGATGGCCAGACGCCAGGGATTCTCCAGTTCGAGACCGATCATGAAGAAACCGGAGATTATGGTGACGATGGAAAGGAAGACCATCCGATTCGCCAACGGCGCCAGCTTGTTGCCACCAAAGATGTGGCTCAGAGCGGCCAGCAGACAGAGACCGGTTGAGGTAATGGCGAAAAAGGCGTATCCGGCGATCATCAGGCCCCAAGGCATCTCTCGGGTATTATTGTAGGCTACGTGATGCCCGACGACGAAGGAATAGATGCCCGCCCCCAGCCCTACCAGGGTCAGGAGCAGAAACAGCAGCGTAACCTTGTTGATCGCCGGACGAGCCACTTTCGGCTCAGCGGCGGCGGCGATGATGCTTGCCGTGGCGGCTAGTGAAAAATTTCCCATATCTTCCTCCTCTGTTTTTTGAAAAGATCTGACGCAATTTATTTGCCGGTGTCCCGGCGACCATTCACATCCGTACCCCCTGTTAGAGCAAGGGTTGTGCCAAGTCACCAAAGCCATGACAGAAACGATCTGGAAATTTCTTTAATAACCTAGAGATTACGGCGAGATACAACTGCAAACCGAAGGTGATTTACAGGCTTTAGCGGCAACTGGACAAGGAAGGTAATTTGACAATGAAGACGCACATTGCGCCACAATCCCGATCGGGGCTAGGCGCTATTTGCGCCTAGCCCATAGAACGTCATGTAATAAAGCGGAGGTAGGCGCCACCGAAAAACTACGGAGGCAAGAGAGGAGGATTACCTAGAGAGATCAGGGTTCCAGAACGTACAAGTGAGACTGAACACCCGGATAAAACGCAATACCAGAAAACCGGCTACGGCAACTATAACTATCCGAAATTAATTACTTTATCGGAGAATGGGAGCGAAAAGGAATCTCCAGTTTACCTTTTAATTGGAAACAACGGGTCGAGGGGGAGACCGGACGGGGGGATAATACGCTACTCAATCCTGAGCATCACCAGCTTCCTTGGCCGCTTTATGCAAGGCCAGATCAATTGCGATATGCAACTCCCGATCTTTGAACGGTTTCAGCAGATAACCATAATTTTCGGTCTGTTTGGCCTGCTCGACCAGATACTGATTGTCGTAAGCGGTCAAGTAAATGATCGGCAAACGTTGTTTTTTCCTGATCTCACGAGCCGCATCGATGCCATTCATTTCCCCGCGCAGCATAATGTCCATGAGAATAAGATCGGGCTGGTCTGCGGCGGCGGTGGACACCGCCTCCTGTCCGGTTGCGACAATGGAAGTCACCATATACCCTAGATCGACGAGGCAGTTTTTGATGTCGTTGGCGATGATCCACTCATCCTCGACAATCATGATCCTTGGCCGTTTCATTTAATGCTCCTTATACTTGAGACAAAATTTTCTTTGCCGGAACTTACCTGATTACTTCGTTCGACACCAGCCCTTCCTGTCAACCCCTGATCGTGGCAGTGCCGCTTAAGATCGCAGCCAAAAGTGGGTAAAAAATACTTAAACTGGTAAACACCACTGGCACTGACCGAAAACATGACCTCTGAACATATCTATCAGACCTTGCTTTTGCCCGGCGATTCTCGAAAAAATATCCTGAATGTAGCGCCCTGAATGCTGCTCTCCACTTCCAGCCGTCCGCCCAATTGTTTTTCACTGAGATTCACCACCAATTGCAGACCCAAAGAAGTGGCCAGATGGATATCGAGGTTGGCCGGCAACCCCACCCCATTGTCGCTTACCGCCAGGACAAACCCTTTACCCTCACGTCTGAATGAAATGGCTATTTCCCCACACCGGTCATCCGGGAAGGCATATTTGATAGAATTGGTAACCAGTTCGTTCAAGATCAGGCCGCAAGGAGTGACCGTATCGATATCCATAGCCACCGATTCCAGGTCGGTTTTCAGGCCGATCCTCTCGGGATCGACCCGGTAGGAATCGAAGATGCCGGAGGCCAGTTCCTGAATATACTCCTCAAAATAAATGCTGCTCTGGTCCTTGGGTTGGTAGAGAGTTTTGTGGATCAGGGCCATGGCGCTGATCCGGCTCTGGCTGTCCCGCAGAATGGTTGCCGCCCTTGGATCCTTGATCTGACTGAGCTGGAGCCGAAAAATACTGCAGACAATCTGCATGTTATTTTTTACCCGGTGATGAATCTCCTTGAGCAGCACTTGTTTTTCGTTGAGAGCAGCCAAGATTTGCTTCTCAGCCTTGCGGCGCTCGTGGATCTCATGCCGGAGAGCTTGCCGGGAACGACGTAACCGTTGCTCCACCCGACTGATCACCCCGTAAATGAAGACGAAGAGGAAACCGCTCATGACCGCCACCAGAGAAACCAGCAGACCGGTAAGCATCTGCATGGAATGCTCGGCCGCTGAAAAATCCTTCATGGCGATGATAACCCCGACCTCCTTGCCGTCGGCGGTGAATAACGGGGTAACGCCGGCCCGGTAATGCCGTTTATCGTAAGTGACGTTGAAGAGCGCCTCGCCGTCCTCCTCCCGACCCACCGGCAGAAATCTTTCCAGGTTACGTGGTACCCCCCGGATGGTCCCACCCACCACGACATAGCCGGGTACTTCGTTCCACACCCCATGGTGGCCCATCAGGCGCTGGCCCTCTTCCCATCGGTCCCGCTCCAAAAATCTAGTCTCCACTAGCATCACCACCTCGACCCCGAGAATCCTGCTCAGGTTCGGCATGAAGCTGTCGACTTCCTTACCAATTTCGATATAACCGAGGAGTTTGCCATCCACCACCCAAGGCATATCGACCCGCAGGGTCAGGGTACCGAAGTAACCCAGGTCGACACCCGAATGCGGCTCGCCGGTTTTTACCGCCTGGGTCAGGGCGAAGCGCTCGATTTTGTCGCCGAAGTAACCGGGGTTATGCATCCGCAGAAAACAGTGCTGGTCCGGCTCGAAGAAATAAAAATGAGTGATGCCGTACTTGTTTTTTATCTCGGAAAATAAGGGGCTTGCATACGCCAGGAGGGCTTCACGGTCGTGTCTGGCGAACAGGGTGCTGAGTTCTCGGTCCTTACTGTAAAAATTAAGAAGAGCCTGGATCAGCTTGGTCTCTTCGCGCAGCGAGCCCTCATAGAGAACCCTGGTGCTTTGCAGATAAGCTTTGACCCCGTCTCGCACGTGTCTCTTCTGCAACCAGGAAATCAGGATCAGGGACGAGGTGAGGAAGACCAGGATGGCAATAGCGACAGGAACCAGAATCGGTTTTTTTATTTTCTCGGGAATTGTGTCACGCATCTTAACTCCGCCGCTCGTAGGCGGAACACTGGCGGCCAATCACATTTTTCGGCCCGGAGCTGGCCGCGTCGCCAACGAAATAAGGCGGGAAAACCTGGGCTTTCCCGCCTTCTGCAAACAAAAGATATTACCGGCTGCTTTCGGCTTCGGTCATATCATTCCTCGTGGCCGCCGCCGGCAGGCTGCTTCCCGGTCATCCGGTTATAGCCCTTGACTCCGATATGACAGACAGTGCATCTGGTGTTGGAGGCGAAGGCCATTTCTCCGTCGTGACAAGCACCGCAGTACTTGCCCTGATACAGCGACTCCATGGTGAAGTCTTCATTGTTTTCGGCCGCGCCGGTTTCCATTTCAAAGAGGCCGTCATGACAACTGTCGCACTCCAGCCCTTGAGCGAGGTGGTTTTTGTGCTCAAAGACCACCGCTTTAACCGGTTTGGTAAAAATGATCGTGCCACCGCCCTCGTCATCGCCAGACCCGAAGGCCTGACCGGCGAGGGTCAGCACCAGGAGAGCCAAGGCCAACAGGATCCCTGATTTATAAACGCCGCTCTTGCTGCGATTCATGGTCTTTCCCTCTCAAAATTAATCGTTAATATAGAAAACGTTCGGCATGGCTCCTGTCTCCGGCCGCAGTACCCAGACCAGCTTCTCCGGTGCGTGGACCAGCTTGTAGAGTTTGCTGTCGTAATCGGTCAAATCGCCGAAGATCCGGACCTTAGCTGGACAAGCAGCCATACAGGCGGTCTCGGTTTCGCCCTTGGAGATCCTGGTGTCGAAGCAGAAGTTGCATTTGTCGACAGCCCGCACTTCCTCGTCAAAATAGCGTGCATTGTAGGGACAGGCCGCCATACAGGTCTTGCAGCCGATACAGCGCTTCTTGTCCATCATGACGATGCCGTTCTTCTTGTCTTTGTAGGTGGCTGTGGTGGGGCAGACCCGCACGCAGGGAGGCCGGTTGCAATGATTACAGAGCACCGGCATGAAGACCCTTTCCGTACCGTCAGGGCCCAGGTCTTTCTGGAGTTCAAGGATTGTGGTCCGATACCCGTAAGAGGGCACCTTGTTGGTGCGCACGCAGGCTTCCTTGCAGCGCTCACAGTCGATGCAGCGGTTCTGGCGGATCACCATGCTGTAATGCGGCTTATAGGGAAATTTGCCGGCCGGGGGCACCGGCCCCATACCGCCCTGGGCATTGCGGGCCGAAGACAAAGAAAGTACCGAGCCCCCCAGGAATACCCCGGTCACCGCCAGTCCGAATTGCAGAAACTTCCGTCTCTCCTCGGAAGGCAGCAAATCCGTCCCCTCGTTTTCAAGCTTATTGAAATCTCTGAACTTCATCTTGATTCTCCCTCAGTGTTAATATCCCAAGGCCACCGGGCACTAACATTTGCCAAGGCAACCAGCCTATCCTTAAAAAAAGGCTCCGAAGATGCACTCCCCAGAAAAAACGCTTTCGAATCCAGCGAATTACGACAAATAATATTCTCGATTCCCATAATTTTACTAAAGGGAATGGTAGAGATCTTGGTTATATTAATTTGGCAAAAACGCATGTCAAGACATTAATGCTACTTGCCACTTGCTATCACTTCGCAAAACCTTTGAAAAATCAAGCAGCACGGCTGCTCGCCCGGCTCCGCCCAACGCTTCTGGCAACACGACCCTGCCCACCACGCCACTTTTCCATTTGACTTTTCTGACTGGCTCCATTTATCCTTCCACGACATAATATTTGTTTTTTCGATCACTTAAGTGAACTGGCCATGGACATAAATAAACCCACCAAAAGATCATCCGCCGCCGCGGAAGAGATTAGCGATCCATGGCCATGCCCCGAAACCGAGCTGCTTGACGGGATCGCCTCCGGCGTGGTGATTTTTGGCCCTGACCTAAAAATCCTGGCCGCCAACCGGCAGGCCGCGGAACTCACCGGTTTAACACCAGAAAAACTGGTAGGCCTGACGATCACCAGCCTTTTCCAAGCCCGGGACGAACAGGAACTACCCTGTCGGAGCGAGACCGGCACGGTCCAAGAACTCCGCAACTACTCCTCCTTTCTGCAACCCAGGACCGGCGGGATCATCCCGGTAAATTTGACCATAATCCCCAGACCGGGCCTACCTGCCGGAAATGCTGGGGTCCTCACCTTTCGAGATGAAACAGAGGCCTTCCAAAACCGGATCATTCTGGCCAGCATCGCCGACGGAGTTTTCACCGTGGACCGAAACTGGATCATCACCTCCTTCAACCGGGCCGCCGAAAAGATAACCGGATGGACCGCCGCCGAGGCTCTGGGCTGTTCCTGCAGCGAGATCTTCCGCTCCGACTATTGCGGCGAGGATTGTCCTATAGCCATGAGCCTGTACAATGCCCATCCGGTGGCTAGCCATGTCATCACCATCACCAGCCGTGAAGGTCGCAAGATCCCGGTTTCGGTCAGTGCCTCGCCCCTGGTAGACAATGAAGGCAACATCATCGGCGGCGTTGAAACCTTCCGCGATTTAAGCGAGGTTTACCAGGCCCGCCGCCAACTACGCAAACGGACCACCTTCGGAGAAATAATCAGTAAGAATGTGGCCATGCAGCGAATCTTCGAGATCCTGCCGGAAATTGCCCGTAGCGGCAGCAACGTCTTGATCCTGGGCGAAAGCGGCACCGGCAAGGAATTGATAGCCCGGGCCACACACAACGCCAGCCACCGCCGCAAGGAGCCCTTCATCACCGTCAATTGCGGCGCCCTGCCGGAAACCCTGTTGGAATCCGAATTATTCGGCTACAAAGCCGGCGCCTTCACCGATGCCAAGCATGACCGCCCAGGCCGTTTCGCCGCCGCCGAGAAAGGCACCATCTTCCTGGATGAAATCGGTGACATCCCCGCCTCCCTGCAGGTCAAACTGCTCCGGGTTCTACAGGAACGAATTTATGAGCCGCTGGGCTCAAATGTCCCGGTCAAGGCCGATGTCAGGATTATTGCCGCCACCAACCGCGACCTGCAAACCCTGGTGGAACAGGGGCTGTTCCGGGACGATCTCTATTACCGCCTGAATGTCGTCAAACTCCTGCTCCCCCCCTTGCGCGAGCGTAAGGAAGACATTCCCATGCTCTGCCAGCACTTCATCAAAACTTTCAGCGCCAGACAGAAAAAAGAGATTACCGGCATCTCCGAACCCGCCATGGATATCCTGCTAAAATACAATTTCCCCGGCAATATTCGGGAATTGGAAAACATTATCGAATATGCTTTCATCCTCTGCCACGGCGGGCTGATCATGCCCAATCACCTGCCCGAACCTCTAGCACCCAAAGAATCCGGGAGTGAGCAGGGCAAAGCAGCCCCGCACTCCCTGGATGAAATTGAAAAACAGGCCATCTTGGCCGCACTGGAGCGCAATAGCTGGCGCAAGCTCATGACCTGTCGGGAGTTGGGGATCTCCAAGGACACCCTGCGTCGCAAGATCTTGAAATACGGGTTGGTTGGGCCCTCAGACCTAGATTTATCCGAAGAAGAATAAAAAAAGCCGGGGCATTACAGGCCACGGCTTTAATGAAAATCAAAATTATCTAAGGCCTGTCAGCTACCTGCCTTCTTGCGTTGCCCGCCGCCGGGCCGAACCAGGCTCCGCTCCGCGGCCCGGGCCACTTTCTCGGCTTTCTTGTCACCTGCCACCCGTAAAGTCCGGGGCGCAGCCCGGTCGACGCTGGCGCCGCATCTTTCGCAAACTTCGGCCGAACATTCCGATATTTCCCAGCAGGGGGCTAACTCCAATAGTTTCTTAATCCCGGCGATGCTGATGCCCTGTTCATGAATCATCTTGCGCAAACATCCGACCCAAGTGATGTCATTCTCGGAAAACATCCGCCGCTGCCCCTTATGTGCCGGGGTGATCAAACCTTCATCCTCGTAAATTCTAAGCGTCCGTGGGTGTACGTCCAGCAACTTGGCCGCCACCCCGATCGGATAAATCGGCGTTTCCGAAGTCAGGGGCTGAATATCTGATTTTTTTCTTGCAACCATTGGGGTCACTGTAGCTCTTTGCCGGCGGCGGCCGACCCTCGCCCTATATATGAAGACGAAGGCCAGTCGCTACCTCGGCGGCTGAATGATTGGTTAATGATCCTCGGAAAGATGACCCTTGAACAGCCGCTCTCCCATAAGAAAACCCATGACGCAGAGGCCGATGCCACCCAGAGTGACCATGATCTCGTGCAGCGAGGGCACATAGGGGAAATACTCCGGCAAGTCGATCACGCCGTATTCATGAAAATGGGGAACGATCTGGCCGACCACTACCAGATCGTAGCGCATAAAGAAAATGCCGATGATGGCTGAAATCGAAGCGACAAAAAGTACCGGCAGGTTTTTGGCCTTGACTGAAATAATCAGGAAGAATGGAATTACCATCCCCAGCATTACTTCGCCCACCCAAAAATTCACGGCGTAGGGACCATTAACCAGGGCCATCATGGCTTCGTACTTGCCCGGCGGGTGACCGCTGATGCCGGAAATCATTTTCCAGGTGGTGAAGAACATGATCACCGCCGTCAGAGTGGCGCCCAACTTGGCGGTAGTGTACAAGGAATTTTTCAAGGGTTCGCTCATCTGCCAACCGTTGGCCTTGTATCCCATCCAGGTAAAGAATATTACCGCGGCGCATCCGGACATCATGGCCGAAGTAATGAAATAGATGGGCATATAGGGACCATGCCAGAATTCCCGACCGCCCAGGAGTCCGAAAACCGCGCCCAGGTTACTGTGGGCGGCGATACCGGAAACCACCCCTAGCAACCCCAGGTATCCGGCCTGCTTATGCTTACCCATCTGCAGCAGGGCGAACTCAATGGACATGAAGAAGAGATAGGCACCATAAAGGGTGCCCATCCACCAGATATTCGAAGTGGGGTTGGCGGAGAGTACGTTGTAGATCGGCATCCGCCAGGGATTCTCGATTTCAAAAGCGATAATGACAAAGCCGGCGACGATGGAGACGATTGCCAGAAAGACCGAGCGTTTGGCAATGGGCTTCAGAGCATCGACATTGAAGACATGGCCGATGGAGGAGACCAGACACAAACCGGTCGAGGTTACGACAAAGAAGACATAGGAGGCGATCAGCAACCCCCAGGGAATTTCCCGGGTATTATTGTAGGCCTGCTCATGGCCGATCAATAATGCGTGCATGCCGAAGGCGATACCTGCAGCGGCGAACAACCCGCTAACGACCACGGCCACGTTGTACCCCCGGGAAGTTGTGACTTCCAACCCTCCCTCTTGGGGCAAAATACTTTCGAGCAGATTCTTCATGGCAAACACCCTCACTAATTAATTTGTTCTTCGCCCCCTTCCGGGAGTCCCCTTTTACCCCTAAATCTTAAAAACCCGGATAATCGGTCTGCTCATCGGCGGCAGCCCGCAGAGCCGGTTTTATCTTCAAGTCATAAAAAGTATGGAAAGCGGCGCAGCCGATCCACAGAACTAAAAAGAGTATTCCTTCCATCAAATTGACCTCCAAAGCATATAAAGGGTCTTGAACCAAAACCAACGGTTGGAACCACGCCCAACTCTCCCCATCCATCGTTGGTGCAATCTAAATTATGGAAGTATCTATTGTCAAGAGTTGGTGAATAGAATTGTTCAGACAAACAGCAACCGGCTGTTTACGAATTTACCCACAACTAAACTGGCGATTAAAACTACAATAACAATAAGTTAGTTGTCCAGAATATTTTCCGATTTCGCTCCGCACGACTCCTCTCCCTCTCGCTATCACCCTGTTTTTATTGACTTTTATTTTTTTCAATTTTACTACGCATTTCTCGCCCGATAAGCTCTAAACAACCTGCCATAAATTCAAGATCGGCGGCAGCTGTCCATCCATCAAATGTATTAACTAATTGTTATATGGTATTATTTGTAAAGCTTTCTGAAGCACGAGGCGCTGTTCGCGCATTATCGCGGCAGCAAGTTGTGTTTGGACTTGTTTTGCGCCCTCACTGTCATGTTATCTGACAGCGATCAAGTGAGTAAACGACTGATCCGGACCCCAGTTTTCAACACTATCCGTTACCCCATAAAAATGAGGAACCCATTGATCGAATCGAGGAGAATGACGGGGTCTGTTATCTTTGAGCTACGAATTGGAATGTTTTAGTTCCCCCCTGAGCTGAAGGGTGGATCAAGCAAAACTCCGGCTAACTTAACCGGCAGAGGCTTTATCATGTCAGGATGAGGCTCAACCCGGCGCGATGTAAAATCATCTTTATATGGAGCAATTACGGCAATGGGTGGGGAGAGGCGGATACTTTGGGGGTCGTCTCAGAGTTGGCGCCAGACTGCACCTGAATGGCTGGATCTTACTTACTTAGATACAAAGACCGGGGAATAGGCGCTACTCCAGGCAGGATTACGCTCACTCTGAGCAATGGAGGTAACGCTGTAATTTGGCCGGACTTCCTGGTTCAGGCCATCACCTGCGGCTTACTGGCCGCTAACTCGTTATCTTCAGATTCATGGTCGGTTACTCCACCCACCTCCGCGCAGAGTAATGTGGATCGGAGAAATTGTAGAAGGTCGGTGCCCGGCTCAGCGCCAGTCCGTACTATCTCAACAACTTCCGGCCCAGAATAATTGCAACCCGGAACTCGACTGAATCCTGTGCCGACTTTCAGAGTTTAAAAACTCCCGTCCAGGAAACCGGGGAGATTTTCTCAAAAGCTGGCAGCAAATCTCCAACGAAAAAAGGGCTACGGACCGAAGTCAGTAACCCTTGATATTCTTAATAATTGGTCGGGACGAGAGGATTCGAACCTCCGGCCCCCTGAACCCCATTCAGGTGCGCTACCAGACTGCGCTACGTCCCGACCCAAAATCATCACTCCCCGAAAGGGGCTGCAAAATAGCATGCCCGACTTACCCTGTCAAGCCAGCTAAGATTTATCCTCCAACAATTTCTTCAGGGCGTGCAATTCCTTTTTCAAGGAATCAACCAATTCATGAGGAACCGTTTGATCGGTGACTGGAAGTTTGGGCGGCTGGTCAACGCCGAATTTGCCCCCCTTCATTACCTGTCTGGCCCCGGCTATGGTATAGCCTTCGGTGTACAGCAACTCCCGGATCTTTAACAAGTTTTCGATATCGCCACGGCGATACAAACGCTGTCTGGAACCAGCCCGCAGTGGTTTAAGGATCTTGAATTCAGCTTCCCAGTAGCGCAGGACATGGGCCTCGACCCCGACTATCTCGCTGGCTTCCCCGATCTTGAAATAAAGTTTATCGGGGATCTCTCCGGAAGCAGGCTTGTGTGTCATACCATCAGCCTTTATCTGGGGGAGCGACGCCGCCTGGGCGGCAAGATCACTTATTAATGCGCTCCCGCAATCCTTTACTGGGCTTGAAAGAGACCATGCTGCGACGACAGATCTCCATGGTGTCGCCGGTCCGGGGATTTCGCCCCACCCTGGCGTTCTTGCGACGGACGTTGAAAGTCCCGAACTGAACCAACTTGATGGACTCCTGTAGCAGCAGTCCGTCCTTCATGGTATCGAAGACGATATCAACCAATTCACCTGCGCTCTGCTTGGAGAAGCCCAACCTGTCATTGATGGACTTGGCCAGATCCTTACGGGTCAGATTGCTTTTTTTCATCATCCTAAATCTCCCGCAGAAGCCCGCCGAAACGGGTTCCGATCATATGAATAATCTTTTGATGCACCACCTGCACCGCTTCATCGGCCAAGGTCTTCTCCTGGTCGCGGTAGGTGATGGATATTGCCACGCTCTTGGCGCCGCTGGCGATCTTCTCACCCTGGTAGACATCGAAAAGCTCGACATCCTCAATCAATGCTTCACCGCTGCTCCTGATCGCATCCAGCAGTTCGCCGCTGGCCACCGTTTCCGGCACCACCACGGCCAAATCCCAACGCACTGCGGGGAATTTCGCCAAAGGAGTAAAACGTTTGGCCCGTACCGGTAATCGCTCTACCACGGCCAGGTTCATCTCCAGGAAGAAAATCGGAACCTTGATCCCGAATGCTCGCAGGCAATCCTGCCGCAACCGCCCAAGCCCACCGACCTCGATGCCATCAGGGCCCCGCAGGCTCAGATAATTATCCTGCACAACATAACGGGGCGGGTTGGTTTCCGCCACCATTTTGACCCCGGCACAGCGTAATTCCCGGAGCAATACCTCGGCCACTCCCTTGATGTCGAAAAAATCCACTTCATCCTGGCCGAAGTGATAAACCGGGGAGCCGGGATAGCGTCGCCCACTGAGCACCACCACCAGCCGATTTTCCTCATCGGGCAACTCGCCGCCACTGGGTCGGAAGACTTTGCCGGTCTCGAAGAGGCGCAAGTCCACCACCTGATGGTTGATATTCCTCCGGGCATTCTCAAGAATGCCCGGCAACAGCATGGTCCGCATGGCACTCTGTTCATCGCTCAGGGGATTGAGCAAACGCACGACTTGACGGGCCGGATCGTCGGCCGCCAGGCCAAGTTGCTCGAAGTGCTGGGGGCTGACAAAACTGTAATTGATCGCCTCGGAAAAACCCTGGCCGATTAAAAGTTCGGCCACCCTGGCCCGCAACTGCCGGCTTGGATCGTTCTCGGCGAAACTCAGGGGGACCAGCGGCATGGTGGTGGGCAACTCATTGTAACCCACCAGTCGCGCCACCTCCTCGATTAGATCCACTTCCCTTTCCAGGTCGACCCGGAAGCCGGGAACCGTTACCGCCAGGCTTTGTTCAGACAGGGGCCGGGAAGAGATCTCGATGGCCTCCAGCCGTTCACTAATCGCCGCCCCGGTCAGAGAGATCCCGAGTAAATCGTTGCAACGCTGAACCCGCAACTCGATCGGCGCCGTAATTTTCAATCCGTCACGATAATCTACCCCGCCGGGTACCAATTCACCACCGGCCAGTTCGACAATCAAGCGAGCAGCCCGCTCAAGGGCGCGCACGGTTCCCTGGGGATCAACTCCACGCTCAAAGCGGTAGGAAGAATCGGTGGCCAGATTCAGGCGTCGCGAAGTGCGGCGGATACTGACCGGGTTAAAACAGGCGCTTTCCAAAAGGATATCGTTGCTGATCTCGCTGACCTCGGAATTACCACCGCCCATTATTCCGGCTATGGCTACTCCCCTTTCGGCGTCGCAGATCAGCAGCATCTCGGAATCAAGCTGCCGTTTGCTACCGTCGAGAGTTTCAAGTTCCTCGCCTGGCTCGGCCCGGCGAACCACGATCCGACCCCCGGCTAATTTCGCAAAATCGAAAGCATGCAGGGGTTGCCCGTACTCCAGCATGACAAAATTGGTGACATCGACAACATTGTTGATCGGCCGCAAGTCCCACAGCCAGCAACAAGCGCTGCAACCACCAAGGCGACGGACCGATCTTGACTCCCCGGATCAGTCGGGCCGAATAACGAGGACAAGCCTCGCTGTCCCGCACTTCGACCGCAAACGGCAGGTCAATATCGGTAAGTTCAGGCAACTCGCCGGTTATCGGATGTTTGACCCGGCTGCCGGTGAAACCGCCGACCTCCCGGGCCAGGCCGATTACGCTGGCGCAGTCCGGACGGTTGGGGGTCAGATCAACCTCGATCAGGGTGTCGGAAAGAGCCAGGGCCTCAACCAGTGGCTGGCCGGGAACAAGATCGTCGGAAAGCTCCATAATGCCTGACTTGGGACCGCCGATCCCCAGCTCATTGGCGGCGCAGAGCATACCCTCCGAGGCCTCGCCCCGGATCTTGGCGGGCTTGATTATCAGGCCACCCGGTAAAACGGCGCCGGGAACCGCCAAAGCGGTAACCAGGCCGGCCCGGGCGTTTGGCGCCCCGCAAACGACCCGACGCCCACCCACCCCGTCATCGACGTCGCAGAGCACCAGTCGATCGGCGTTAGGATGAGGCGCCACCGAAATAATTCGAGCCACCACAACCCCGGTCAGATCGGGATACAGACTGGTAACACTGTCGACCTCCAAACCCAGCATGGTTAGGCGATCAGCCAAGTCCCGGGCGGTAAGCTCGAAGTCGAGATAATTTTTCAGCCAGTTAATCGTAAATTTCATGATGGGTTGCTTAGGCTCGGCCTTCCCTTCCTAGAACTGGGAAAGGAAACGCAGATCGTTTTCGTAGTAGAGACGGATGTCGTTGATCCCATACTTAAGCATGGCTATCCGCTCAATGCCCAGGCCGAAAGCGAACCCGGTATAGAGTTCGGGATCGTAGCCGATTTTTTTGAAGACTTCCGGATCTATCATTCCGGCCCCCAGAATCTCCATCCAACCGGTCTGCTTACAGACTCTACAACCACTACCACCACAGATCACGCAACCGATATCAACCTCGGCGCTCGGTTCAGTGAAGGGGAAAAAGCTGGGCCGGAAACGAATCGGGGTCTCCGAATTGAACATCCTGGCGATGAACAGAGACAAAAGGCCCTTGAGATCAGCAAAGGAAATGTGCCGATCGACCAGAAAGCCCTCAACCTGGTGAAACATAGGGGTGTGGGTGACATCGGAGTCGCAGCGATAGACCTTGCCGGGGGCGATCATCCGCAGTGGCGGGGTCCGCTTCTCCATGGTCCGAATCTGCATGGGTGAGGTATGGGTTCTCAGCAGCACCGACTCGCTTACGTAGAAGGTGTCGTGCATATCCCGGGCCGGATGATGGGGTGGGATATTGAGGGCCTCGAAATTATAAAAATCAGTTTCGACGTCGGGCCCTTCGGCCACGGCGAAACCCAAACCTTCGAAGATCCCGCAGACTTCGTTCATGATCTGGGTGACCGGGTGCAGCCGTCCCGGTGGGATGAGCCGACCCGGTAAACTCAGGTCGGCGAAAGCACCGCTTGTTTTACCGGCTGAGGCTTGCAGGTCTGCCAAGCGCTGGGCATAGGCTTCCTCTACATCCTGTTTGACACTGTTGGCCAGCTGGCCCAAGCGTGGTCTTTCGGCGGCATCGACCTGACCGAGCAACTTCATCAACCCGGAAAATGCACCCTTGCGCCCCAGGTACTTGACCCGGAACTCTTCCAAATCGCCGGACTGCTCGATCGCTTCCAGCCGGGCCAGGGCCTCGGACTTCAGTTTCTGAAGTTCTGCTTCCATGCGACCTGACCGGAAGATCAGGAGGCCATCTTGGCGATCTGGCTGAAGGCTTGCGGATCAAGAATGGCGAGGTTGGACAACACCTTACGATCCAATTCTACCCCGGCCTTGGTCAGTCCACCTATCAGCTTGCTGTAGGAAAGACCATTCAGGCGGGCACCGGCGTTGATCCGGGCGATCCACAACTTGCGGAAATCACGTTTGCGGGACCGGCGGTCACGATAGGCGTATACCAAAGCACGATCGACCGCCTCGGAAGCGGTCCGGATCAGACGGCTACGCGCACCGATATAACCACTGGCCATCTTCAGAACTTTTTTTCTCCGTTGACGCGCCTTGAATCCGCGTTTTACTCTAGGCATCTTCTTCTCCTTGCCACAAAAAACGGCCTGCCTGGCAGGCCTTTGATTAATTCATCAATGGATCTTGGCGACCAGCAATCGCCGGATCTGTTCACATATAAGGCAGCAACTTGCGGACGGACTTCATGTTGGCCGAATCGACCCCCTCAGCCAACCGTAGACCGCGCTTACGCTTGGTGCTCTTCGAGGTTAGAATGTGGCTGGCGAAAGCCTTGCGGCGCATGACCTTGCCGGTTCCGGTAACTTTGAACCGCTTGGCGGCTCCCCTGTTGGTTTTCATTTTAGGCATCGCAGTACTCCCATGCAATAAGTGGCGCCAAGTCCGGGCCTTAGGCCCGAGCAGCGATCAAATACCCCTGTCAATTACAGCTAAGCCGCCCGAAGAGCTGGCGGTTATTACTTCTTCTTGGGTCCGACAAACATCGACATCTGTCGGCCTTCCATCTTGGGTGTTTGCAGGATCTCGGCCACATCGGTCAGCGCTTCACCAACCTTCTGCAGAACTTCAATCCCGATGGTGTCGGCGTACACTATCTCACGGCCACGGAAGCGCAAAGTGATCTTGACCTTGTTGTTCTGCTCGAGAAACTTCCTGATATTCTTGATCTTGAAATCCAGATCGTGCTTCTCGGTCTTAGGTCGGAGCTTGATCTCCTTAATTTCGATCACGCTCTGCTTCTTCTTGGCCTCCTGCTGCTTCTTGTTCAACTCGTACCGGTATTTGCCGTAATCCATGATCCGGCAGACCGGCGGCTCGGCCGTCGGAGAAACCTCAACCAGATCCAGACCGGCCTCCTCGGCCAGCTTCAAAGCCACCGCCACCGGTTCAATCCCAAGTTGATTACCCTCGGCTCCGATGACCCGGACATTCTCGCAAGTGATCTGGTCGTTGATCCTGGCCCTGACCTCCTTGCCGGTCTCAGCTACCTTTTTCCGTCCTTTAATACCCCTACCTCCCGAGCATGCGTTGGTTGAAAGCAAAAGCAGCTGCTATCCATAGCATATAAGCTTATGGTTTTTCAACATTTTTACACGACAACACAAATTTCTTAGTCGGCCAGGCTTTTCTCCGCCGCACTCTGTTGCCTGACCATCTCGGCGAATTCAGCCACCGCCATAGGCGGCAGGTTCTGGCCGTCGCGCTGGCGCACCGTGACCTGCCCCGCTTCCATCTCCTTGTCGCCAATGATCAGCATGTAAGGAATTTTCTGGAGCTGGGCCTCGCGGATTTTATAATTGAGCTTTTCGTTGCGCAGATCCTTTTCCACCCGCACCCCAAGTCCTCGCAGCTCCCGGTAAACCTGCTCACCGTAGTCGAGTTGGGAATCGGTTATGTTCATCAGCCGCGCCTGGACCGGAGCCAACCAGATCGGAAAAGCTCCGGCGTAATGCTCGATCAGCACCCCGAAGAAACGCTCCAGCGAACCCATCAGAGCCCGGTGAATCATGATCGGCCGATGGTCCTGATCGTCTGCCCCGGTATAGCTGATGGCAAAACGTTCCGGCAGGTTGAAGTCAACCTGGATGGTGGAACACTGCCAGGAACGCCCCAGGACGTCCTTGATCTTAATGTCGATCTTAGGGCCGTAAAAAACCCCTTCGCCGGGATCTATTTCAAAGACCAGCCCCTTCTTCTCCAGGGCCAGCTTCAAAGCCTCGGTGGCCTGCTCCCAGTTCTCGTCGCTGCCCACGTATTTCTCGGGCCTGGTCGAAAGATAGATATCGTAGTGGTCGAAACCGAACATCCGCAGAATGCGTAAATTCAGATCGAGGATATTGAAGATTTCTTCTTCCAACTGATCCGGCCGGCAGAAGATGTGGGCATCGTCCTGGGTGAACCCGCGAACCCGCATAAGGCCATGCAGAGCGCCGGTCTTTTCGTAACGATAAACGGTGCCCAACTCGCACCAGCGGATCGGAAACTCGCGATAGCTCCGCTTCTTGGTATTGTAAATGGCGATATGGAAAGGGCAGTTCATCGGCTTGAGCTGGTAGCTGACCTCATCGATCTCCATGGCGGCATACATGTTTTCGCCGTAGAAATCGAGATGTCCGCTGGTCTTCCATAGATCGCGTCGGGCGATATGCGGAGTGTAGAGCAGCTCGTAATCGTGCCGGTAATGCTCCTCGCGCCACTGGTCTTCGATCAGTTTGCGCATCATGGCGCCCTTGGGCTGCCAGAGGATCAGGCCTGGGCCGATCTGGTCCTGAATGGTGAAGAGTTCCAGTTCACGGCCCAGCTTGCGATGATCGCGCTTCCTGGCCTCTTCGAGCTTCTCCAGGTATTCCTTGAGATCCCTGGCATTGGCGAAGGCGGTACCATAGATGCGCTGCAACATTGGGCGCTTCTCGTCACCCCGCCAGTAGGCCCCGGCCAGCCGGGTTAGCTTGTAGGCCTGCAGGAGGCCAGCTGTGGGGCACGTGCGGCCCGCGACAGAGGTCGGTGAACTCTCCGACCTGGTAAAGGCTGACTGAGTCGGCTTCAATCTCGTCGAGGATTTCCAGCTTGTAGTTCTGGTTCTGCCCGGCGAACAATTCCCGAGCCTCGGCCAGGCTGACGCTCCGCCGAATGAAGGGTAAGGCCCCCCCGGTCAGCTGCTGCATCCGGGTCTCGATCTTCTCCAAGTCATCCGGCGTGAAGGGCTCGGAGCGGTCAAAATCGTAATAGAACCCGTCCTCGATGGCCGGACCGATAGCCACCTTGACCTCGGGGCCGAAGAGATCAAGCACCGCGTGCGCCATCAGATGTGCGCAACTGTGCCGCAGAATCTCAAGCCCGGCGGGAGAATCGGCCGAAACCGGCTCGATTTCCAGATCGGCTTCCACCGGGGTCGACAGGTCGAACAAATCTCCGTCAGCCCGGTAAGCCACCATCTGCTTACGCTGCTTATTGGAAACCAGCTCCTTCAGCGCCTCAACCAGCGGGGTGCCTACCGGAACCATGGTTTTCTTGTCGGCCCCGAGCAGGGCTACAGTGCAATCAGCCATCTATTAAATCGAATCCGTCCCTTGGGAATAAAAAAAAATAAGCACATTGGCCGCGCCAACCTGCCTATACTTCCACCTGGTGTTACCACCGGGCGACCAATCAACAGTTCTGGGAACCAGGGCAAAAAATGGTAGGCACGGGCGGATTCGAACCGCCGACCTCTTGCGTGTCGAGCAAGCGCTCTAACCAACTGAGCTACGCGCCTATCTGGTAAAAAAACGGGCTGGACCGAGACAATCTCCAGCCGTCTAAGTCATTTTTACTGAACGGCAACCAAATAACAGCAATCTCTTTCCCTGTCAAGGACAAATCCACCATGCCGACAGAATTCAAACATCCGATCCAAGTCCGAAACATCCCCGATAAAATCTGTCTGCCAGGCACGCTCAGCCCGGGAATTCCTTCGTCTTCCCCGCTCAGTCGGAAAGGCGAATTCGCATCTAAATCACCACATCTTGGACCGCAGGTTTTCAGGTCTCTTTACGGGACTCGATAGCCCTGGCCAAGGTCAACTCGTCGGCGTATTTGATATCCATGCCCATGGGAATACCGCAGGCCAACCGGGTGATCTTGACCGGCAGACGTTGCAGCCGGCTGACCAGATACGCGGCCGTGGCCTCGCCGGGCACCGTTGAACTGGTGGCGATCAGCACCTCGCCGTCTCCCAGTTTACGTACCCGTTCCAGGAGCGCGCCGATTTTGATTTCTTCGGGCCCGATCCCGTCCATGGGCGATAAGACCCCGTGCAGGATGTGATACTGGCCCTTGAAATAACCGGTCTTCTCGATGGCCATCAGATCGGCCGGTTCCTCCACCACGCAGATCAGGCGCGAGTCACGGACCGGGTCGCCACAAATGCCGCAGGGGTCAGATTCCGAGAAAGCGAAACAATTGGAGCAGAGGTTGATCGACTCATGCAGCGTCGCCAGATCCCGGGCCAGATCCCGGGCCTCGGCCTCCGGCCGCCGCAGAATATGCAGGGCCAGGCGGGTGGCGGTTTTGCGGCCGATGCCGGGCAACCGGTTGAGACTCTCGATCAGCCGGGCCAGAGCCGGCGGCACCACGTTCATCGGCGCTGCTACTAAAAAAGTCCGGGGAGGTTGAGTCCCCCGGTTAATTTACCCATCTCGGCCCGGGATTCATCGCGGGCCTCCCGCAGGGCGGCATTGACAGCCGCCAGCACCAGATCGCGCACCATCTGCGGGTCGTTGCCGGCCAGGATCTCCGGTTCGATCGTCAGGTCGATCAGCTCACCCCGGCCATTGACCGTGGCGCTGACCATGCCGCCGCCGGCCCGGGCCGAGAACTTCCTTCCGGCCAACTGCTCCTGAACGGTCTGCAGCTTCTCCTGGAAGGCTTGGGCCTGCTTGAGTATCTGCTGGATGTCCATCACTCCTCCTCGCCGGTTTCGTCTTGCACCACGCGGCTCCGGGGACCGGTCCGCACGTTGACCACCTGCCCGCCGAAGATGTCGGCGGTCATCTGCACCAAGGGGTCGTTGGTCAAAACTCTGCGTTCCTCTTGGGGCGAGCCCTCAACGCCATCGGCGTCGGCCGCTCCGTCGCGCCCCTTGATCCGGACGATCAATTCCCTTTGGAAGAAATCCTGGGCGAATTCGGTCAGGATCTTGTGATTATCCGTTTGTTGCAGAACCACGGCATCGGATATGTTTTCATACTTGAGCAGCAATTCGTGATCCTGCTCTCTAACGCTGACGCACATCTTCAAAATGGGCGCCAGCCATTTTTTCCTTTCCTTGACATACTCGATAAACTCCGGCCAATCACGGCGAACATCGCGCCCGACCTCGATTGAGCTAATAGTCCGGGGCGAGGAAGCCCCGGCATATTCGGCCGGTGACTCGGCCGTCGGCACCGCCACGATTCCCGGATTTGTGTCTTTCGATTCGCCGACTTTGGGCTGCGGGCTTGCCACCGCCACGGAATCCTTGGTGGTTGCCGATACTCCGGCCGGAGCACTGGGGGGAGCAATGGCCGCCGCATTGCTTGCTTCGGAGTCTGTTCCCCTGACCGGACCACCGGGTCCAGTGCGCAAAAGATCGTCGACCCGGGCCAGCAATCGGGCTACCGGCACGACTTCGCCGGCCTGAACCGCTCGGGCCAGGATCATCTCCAGGACCAGGCGCGGCTGCGGCGCGTACTGCATTTCGGAGCTGCCCCGCATCAACTGCTCCAAAAGTCGGTACAAGGTCTCGGCCTGATGGCTTCCGGCCAACTCACTGAGTTCGGCCAGTTCCCGGTCGGAAACGTCCAGCAGTTTGGCGGGGTCCTTGACCACCCGGGCAATGACCAGGCTCCGGACAAAGTAGAGGAGGTCGGCCAGGAAACGTTTCAAGTCGGCGCCGGCGGCGCAGACCTGATCGAGGATCTCCAAAGCCGTCCCCACCTCGCCGGCCAGCAGCGCCGCGGCCAAACGGGTGTAAACCTGCCGGTCGACCAGGCCCAGGACCTCGCGAACGTCCTCATCGGTCATTTTGGTGTCGCCGAAAGAGAAGACCTGATCGAGCAGGCTCAAGCCGTCCCGGACGCTGCCGGAAGCCTCCCGGACAATCATTTCCAGGGCGGCGGGGGAAATCTCCACCCCTTCGGCCGCGGCAATTCGGGAGAAATGGTTCTGCAGCTCCCGGAAAGACACCCTTTTCAACTCGTAGCGCTGACAGCGCGAGAGGATGGTCACCGGAATCTTGTGCGGCTCGGTGGTGGCGAACATAAAGAGCACGTGGGCCGGCGGCTCCTCCAGGGTCTTCAACAGGGCGTTGAAGGCCTCGGCCGTGAGCATGTGCACTTCATCGATGATAATGATCTTGTAACGACCCTTGCTGGGCAGAAAGCGGATATTTTCCTTGAGATCGCGAATTTCCTGGATGCCGCGGTTGGAAGCGCCGTCGATTTCGTGCAGGTCGATAGCGTTGCCGGCGGTGATTTCTCGGCAGGAGTCGCAGGAATTGCAGGGGCGGTCAGCCTCCGGCCCGCTGCAGTTCAAGGCCTTGGCCATGATCCGGGCCAGAGTGGTTTTGCCGACCCCACGCACCCCGGAAAAGAGCATGGCGTGAGGGACCCGCTGACGCCGCAAAGCGTTGCGCAGAATTTTGACTATCGGCCCTTGACCGACAACCTGATCAAAATCCTGTGGGCGCCATTTTCTGGCCAGAACTAAATAGGACATGGAGAGGTCGACATAATGATTTATACCAGTCGCACCCGCTTGAAAAAATGATAGCCGGGCACCCCTGCAACACAAAAAGGTGGTCGCTACCGTTGCTTCCTTCCGGACCTGGCGGGGTTCGCGAGCCTTTCTTGCGCAGGACCCGGCTATCAAACCAGACCGTCCGCCCCGGTTTTACAACCTGGGCGAATCGGGGGTTATCTGCTGGCGGAGAAGGTGGGATTCGAACCCACGGTACGTTGCCGCACACACGCGTTCCAGGCGTGCACCTTCAGCCACTCGGTCACCTCTCCGCTGTACTGGCTATACAATGTCCATCTCGTTGCCGGGATGGACATTAAATATAAAAGAGCTGCCGGCCGAACCGGCAAAACCGGTAATATATCGAGTGCCGTCGGAAAATGACAGAAAAATCTACTCACCTTTCCATAATAGTTGAAAGGTCAGGGGCGGCAAGCCTTTGGCGTACCGCGGCGAGCTTAAGCGCGGTTCAAACGCCGCTCCCGGAAAAATTTCTGCAGCAGACCGGCCGCTTCCTCGGCCAATACTCCGCCGGTCACCAGAAAACGATGATTGAGCAAACCGTCGGTGCCTACCTGATAAAGACTGGAAACCCCTCCCCCCTTGGGGTCAGTGGCGCCGTGGACCACCCGCGCCAGACGGGCGTGAACCATGGCCCCGGCGCACATCACGCACGGCTCCAGGGTAACATAGATAGTACAGCCGCTGAGCCGGTAATTCCGCAGGATCCGGGAACCCTCGCGTAGGACCAGGATCTCGGCGTGGCCCAGTGGATCGTTATGCTCGATGGTCCGATTTCCGGCCCTGGCCAGCAGCTGCCCGGCTGCGTCAACCAGCACCGCACCCACCGGCACTTCACCCCGGACCGCGGCCGCCCGGGCTTCGGCCAGAGCCAGATGCATAAAATGTTCGTCCGTCTCCAGGCCGTTCGGTTTCACGGCAATTACTCCCCAGGGGCGCTCTGCCTCTTTTTACGGGCGAAGGTGGCAGCCTCCATCCCGGCCACGCATCCCTCCCCCACCGCCTTGGCCATCTGGTATGGATGTCCGGCAATATCGCCGGCGGCGTAGATCCCCGGGATATTGGTAGCCTGCTTGCGGTCGGTGGCGATATGGGTAAATGTTTCACTGTCCATCATTACTCCGACATTGACGGCCAGTTCCATCGCCCCTTTGGCGCCTAATTCGATAAAGACCCCTTCAACCTCAACCTTCCGGCCGTCCTCAAGGATTATCCCGGTCACCGCCTGCTCGCCGGTGATTTCCCTGACCCAGGCCCCGGCCCGCACCTCGACCTGGCTGGCGGCCAACCGTTCCGCCAGTTCGTCGCTGACCTTTAGTTCGTGGGTGATCAGATAAACCTGCGAGGCGTAACCGGTCAGGGTCAAGGCACCATCCACGGCGGCACTGCCGTCTCCGACTACCGCCACCCGGGCCTGGCGAAAGAAATTGGCGTCACAATCAACGCAATAACTGACGCCGCGACCAGCCAGTTCCTTTTCACCCGGCACCTTGAGTTTCTTGCGGGCGGTGCCGGTGGCGATGATGACCGCCTGGGCCTGAAGTTCACGACTCTCAGTACGGACCGTGAAGAGATCGTCATCCTGCCCCAGGTGCAGAACATCCTCGGCCAGGATTACCGCCCCAAATTTCTTAACCTGCTCCAGACCCACGGCCAGCAGATCAACGCCGGAAGTCACCCCGGCCACACCCAGATAATTTTCGACATGGGCACTGGCGATGCTGCTTTGCTGCGACCGGCCCAAGACCACTACCGAGACCTTTTTCCGGGCGGCGTGCAACGCCGCCTGTAAACCGGCGGGGCCCGCCCCGATAATCAGCACGTCTACAGTTTCGCTGGTCATGACAGATACTCCCTTTTTGAGTTTTACCTTCCCGGTCTTCGAGAGACTGTATTTATAAATCTTAATGATAAAATGACAACTGCCAAAACCCGAACCTTGCCGTCCGAAGATTGAAATACCACGGATAACCCTGGTGTTATCCGTGGTATTTCGCTATATTAACGAGAAAGAAAATCAATAAATTTTCAACTAAAATATCATGCCAAAAGGTGAGACCATGCCCGCAAAGACCTTCTCCGTCCTCCTGGCCTTCCTGCTTCTTACTGGTTGCGCCACTCAGCGAATCCCCTTTAATGAAAGTGAATTCTCGAATCTCACGATCAAGGGCGACAAGACCATCACCGGGCAGGTTTTCCTGGTCGATCAGCTTGAGGAAAAGCAGGTGGGCGGCAACACTGAGGTTGTTCTGGAGCCGGTTACCAGTTACAGCAACCAGTGGTACGAAACGAGCTATCTGGGCAACCGCTCCCTCAAGAAAGCCGACCCTCGTTACAACCAATATGTGCGCCGAAGCCTGACCAATCCCGACGGTGATTTCACCTTCAATGATGTCGCTCCCGGGGAATATTATCTGAGTGGCATCGTCAACTGGAAGGCGGCTACCTGCAGCGGCAATGTCGTCCAGAAAAAAGTGCCGATCGCTCTCAAGATTACCGTCCATAAGAGTGATACCAAAATTGAGCTGCCCTTGACCAAGGACTTTATCAGTCCCACCGAAATTTGTGGTTTATACAACCAGTCTGAATGGGAAAAAACCAATTAAGTCGGCTGTAACTAAGCAAACTGCTGCGGCAGGTCCGATATTATCACCGGTCCTGCCGCTTTTTTTATGACTTATCTCGCCGACCTGCATATTCACTCCCCCTATTCCCTAGCCACCAGCCGGGCCTCCACTCTGGCCGGGTTGGCCGGGTGGGCTGCGGTCAAGGGGCTCGCCCTGGTCGGTACCGGTGATTTCACCCACCCCATCTGGCTGGGTGAACTTGAAAAACAACTGCGGCCAGCCGAACCCGGATTTTTCAGACTTCTGGACGAAAGAATTCCCCCGCCCCTGCCTGGCTTGGCAAAACCTAAAGGAACCGTCCGCTTCCTGCTTTCCGCGGAAATCAGCTGTATATACCGCAAGGAAGGTCGCACCCGGAAGATCCATTGCCTGGTTTATGTACCGGACCTCGACAGCGCCAAACGGTTGAATCGTTGCCTGACTTTTTTCGGCAAACTGGAGTCGGACGGCCGACCTACTCTGCGGCTTGACGCCCGAGACCTGCTGGAGCTCGTTCTAAACGAAGCTCCGAATGGCTTTTTGGTACCGGCCCACGTCTGGACCCCTTGGTTCTCGCTGTTCGGAGCCAGATCCGGTTTCGATTCGGTAGAGGAATGCTTCGGCGACTTGAGCGGTCAGATTTTCGCCCTGGAAACCGGGCTCTCCTCCGATCCGGCCATGAACCGCCGGATCTCGGCTCTGGACCGTTACAGCCTGATCTCCAATTCCGATTGCCACTCCCCGGCGAAGCTGGGCCGGGAGGCCAATATCCTTTCCGGATCCTTCGACTATTACTCCCTGCGTGATGGCCTGAAACCTCCCGGACAAGGCTTGGCCGGCACCATCGAATTCTTCCCGCAGGAAGGCAAATATTACGCCGACGGTCACCGCCGCTGCCGGTTCCGGTCAGACGAGGAAAGTTCGATATCCGTTCCTGCCCTCTGCCCCGTCTGCCGACGCCAACTGACCACCGGGGTATCGAGCCGGGTCCGGGAACTGGCTGATCGCCCGGCACCGCTCTTAACTTCACACGCCCCCGCCGTTCATCATCTGGTACCCCTGCTTGAGATCATCGCCGAAATCACCGGGCGAGGAATTCACAGCAAATCCGTACGGGACTTTTATGTCGCCGCCATCAATCGTTTGGGTCCGGAATTACCCATGCTGATCGGAGCACCACTTGCCGAGATCGCCACATTCTCAGGTCCGCTGGCCACCGCCATCGATCGGGTCAGACGCGGCCAGGTCCAAAAGGAACGAGGCTTCGACGGCCAGCCCGGTCGAATCCTCCTCTTCCGGGAAGAAGAACGCCAGTTGTTGCGCCCACCGCTTTATTAACTGGCAAAAACCACACGATTTTTTATCATGAAGACTCACGGTGATCATCAAGTCAGCAGGAACTTATCGACATGTCGCTCTGGGAAGAAACCGTACCACTGATGCAGGAAGGCTTACACCGCCGCCTGCGCGCTCAGGCCTACGACCAGCTTAATGGCCGGGTCAAGGTGTATCCCCCAAGGGAATTGGTCTTCAACGCCATGCGCCTTACCCCTTTCGAAGAGGTCAAGGTGGTTATCCTGGGTCAGGACCCTTATATCAACGAGTCCAAAGGCACCCCGGAAGCGCATGGCTTATGTTTTTCGGTCAAGGAAGGCATCCCCGCGCCACCCTCACTGAAGAATATCTTCCAGGAAATCAGAAACTCGGTTTATGATGGTCAGCCCCGGGAATTTTCCACCGACCTGAGCCGTTGGGCCGAACAGGGTGTCCTGCTCCTGAACGCCAGCCTCTCGGTTCTGGCCGGTCAATCCAACTCCCACGCCAATCTGGGTTGGCAACGGTTGACCGACAACATTATCGAGACCGTCTCGGACCGACTCGACAATATTGTCTTCATGCTCTGGGGCTCGTTCGCCCAGAAGAAGGAACCCCTGATCGACAAGACGAAACATCTGGTGCTGAAAACCAGTCACCCCTCCCCCCTCTCGGCCCATCGCGGCTTCCTGGGCTCGGGAGTATTCGTTAAATGCAATGCCTATCTGCGGCAGCACGGCAAGACCCCGATCGAATGGTAAAGCAAGAAGATCTCCCTCTACAACGGACCCTGCGGGTCGGCAAGATCACCGTGGGTCTGATCGGCCTGGACGTAGCTCTGGGCCGGATACTGGCCCGGGCCGAGCAGGATGAGGATGAGGCGGTGGCGGAACTGTTGGCGGAAGTCGGTAAACACAACTATATCCCGGACTCCGCCGTTGACAACTATCGCGAAGCCCTGCGCCGTGAATATCAGCGTCAACGGAGCGGCCGACAAACCATCGGGCCGCATCTTTCCATCCGCATCCTGGGGCCGGGTTGCGTCAGCTGCAATCGCCTCAACACCTTGCTCTTCGATATCCTGCAGGATATGGGGGTTGCCGCCGATATCGAACAGATCCACGACCTGGACGAAATCTGGCGGCACGGCGTGACCAAAACCCCGGCCCTGATCATCAACGGCGAGGTTAAAAGCAGCGGCAAGATACCCAGCCGCTCGGAGGTTGAAGAGTGGCTCCGCCAAATAACCATGGCCTGAATTTCTCCAGCGAATCTGCCGAACGGCTGAAAAGCATAGAATCCGACAATCGCTTCAAACCATTCCGAATCCGATCTTTGGCGCGTAATTATCGCCTGGCAATTTGCCAAAAGGTGAGCGCAAATTCGAGCTCGGCACGGGAAATACCTCTTTGACCTGATAAGCCCCTAAAAAATATCGCTTTTTTCAAAAAAAGGTTGGATGATTTCGCCAACAGAGATTATTAAGTTATTCCTGCTGCACGCACCCTAATTTTTTTTGGAGAATATCATGGGCAATTACAGTTCCAATCCCTACCGCGTCGATGCTCAAACCAGCAACTCCATCGACCGCAAGAGGGAACAGGAGCGGCGCCATATGTTGCAGGCCGCCTTCAAGAACAACGAAGAACTGGCCAGCCGGCTGGTGCAGCGCTTGCTGGACAAACACATCATCGAAACCACATCCGAAAGCGCTATCCGGGAAGCCTTCGAAAAACTGCTGCGCCGCCTGGCGGAAATCGAGGAGCATGATTTCAATTTCAAGATCGCCCCGATCCGCAGCCTGGTGCCCAATGCCAATATTGTCAGTCTCTACCTGACCCAGTACATCATCGAGGATCTGATCGATCATCGCGATATCGAGGATGTCTTCGGCGATGAAACCGAGATCTATCAGGTAGTCGATTCGATCATGAGTTCCATCCGGCCGCAATAGCGGATGACTGCGGAACACCCGAGTCGAATACCCCATCTCCTTTACGCCAACGATAAGGGTGAAATCCGCGATCTGCCGGAATTGACCATGGCCGGTCGCAGTGGCCGAGAGTTCTTCGCTCCCGCCTTGAATACCCTGATCCCTCTGCCGGAAGGCAGCGAACTATTCGTCCTCGACGACCGTTTCCCGGTCGGGATCGATCCCGCCAACGGCGACTTTCTGCACCTGGAGGAGGATCCGAGCAAGCCCGGTCGACCGGTCAGGGCGGTGGCAGCCTTCATGGCCCCGGCCCATACCGCCATCCACCTGGCCGCCTTCGAAAAGAAAAACTCCCGGGTCATCCCCCTGCCGCTTTTCGCATACACCGCCGTAGGTTGGTTGGATGAGCGCTTCTGGGTTTGCGGTTTCCGTAGCGATACCGACCCACGCCAGGAGCCGGGTCGCTTCGCGCCCGATCTGATCCGCCAGGCCACACTTCGGCGACTCCGCGAGTTTCCAGCCAACCGCCTGATCCAGCACCTGGGTAACTGCAGCCTGACCTATGGTTGCCCGGCTGCGGTCAACTATTTCATGACCAGCTGGGAGGCGCCGCTCCCCACCTCACCGGCCTGCAACGCCGCCTGTATCGGTTGCATCTCGCTGCAACCCTCCGGCTGTTGCCCGGCCACCCAGGATCGGATCAAGTTCATCCCCACTGCCGAGGAAATCGCCGGAGTGGCGGTGCCGCACCTGGAACGGGTCGAGAAAGGGATTGTCAGCTTCGGCCAGGGCTGCGAGGGTGAACCGCTACTTCAGGCCGAGACCATTGAACGGGCGATCCGCCTGATCCGCAGGCAGACCGGGCGCGGCACCATCAACTTGAACAGTAATTCCAGCCTGCCCGAGGCGGTGGCCCGTCTGGCCGAGGCAGGACTTGACAGCCTGCGGGTCAGTCTGAACAGCGCCCAGATTGAATATCATCGCCGCTACTATCGCCCCAAGGGCTTCGACCTGGACTCGGTTAAGGAATCGATCCGGGCAATGAAGTCCGCCGGTTGCTTTGTCTCCCTCAACTATTTCATCCTCCCGGGCTTCACCGACGATCCCGATGAATTCATCGCTCTGAGTGACCTTCTCGCCGACACCGGACCGGACTTCATCCAACTCCGCAACCTGAATATGGACCCGGATTGGTACTTGGACGAAATCGGTTTCACCCCCTCCGGACCGCCGATGGGAATCGACAAATGGCTCGGCCGACTGAAACAGGATTTCCCCCGACTTCGCTTCGGATATTTCAATCCGCCTTTGCGCTAGCCTTTAAGGTAAATTGTTTTTCTTTTGGGAAAGATCAACAAGTCTGCCGCTCTTTTTTCAAACGAAGTTATGCGCGGCAGAGCTTCATTGCCCGCGCATTTCCCAACCTCAATCTTAGTGCCTCTAAAAATACTCAGCTTGCCATATCATTTCGTGCTTTGCTGACCTATGGAAACTGGATTCGCGCCTATGCGAGAATGACGTCACGAAATATAGCCGTCACTCCCGCGCAAGCGGGAGTCCGGTGGCTTTTGGACTGAGTTTCATTAAGCGCCACTTCAATCTTTATCCCCAGTTGTATACTCAAGAAATCCCCGGTGGCTATGGTTCGGATTGAATCGAGCGCCCCAGGGATAATCAAAACAACATCTAGCCAACATAAATAAAAAAGGGCGACCCATACGGGCCGCCCTTAAATAATGCGGTTTAAGCTTTACTTAGAAGTGAATTAGAAAGTCACTTCAACCCGGTTACCAACAACCCAGACAGAATCGTCCTTGGCGGAGAACTTATTGACGTCGCCGTAAGCGATACCGAAGGAGTAGGTGGCATTCTGAGCCAACTCGTAATCGGCGGTCAGGTCAACCTCGACCAGGGAGCCGGTCTCGTCGCCATTGGCGCCAAAATAATCGGAAGCCTTCAAATAACCAACCAGCGCGCCCAATTTAAGCTTGTCGTTGGCTTTGAAGTCCACGCCGGCGCCGACCAGGTAGGTGGAGTCGTCGGCATGGGCCGCGGTACCCTGCGGGTTGGTGGTGCCACCGAAGTCGATGATGGCGGTCTCGTTACAGGTACCGATCAGCAGTGAGGGGGCGAAGTCGTTGTCGCAGTCGCGTCCGGCGCCGCCAACAGCAAGGCCGTTATTGTCCTTGTAGTAGGCGACCAGACCCTTAACGGTGACCGGGGCCAGATCCATGGCGGCGGCCACGAAACCACCGAATGGAGACTTGTCGAAATTGGTATGCTTGACCAGATCGCCGCCCTTGTAGATCAACTCGCCCAGCACAGTGGCCGGACCAACCTTGGTGACGAAGAAGGGATCGGCCAGATAACCGGTATCACCTTTTCCCAGGATGCCGGCATCAGTCGGTGACGGCATTACCATCATAGGTCAGGTAGTTGAGCAGCAGGCCGTAGGAGGTTTCACCGGCCTTGCCGACCAGGAAGGCGCCCCAGGCGTCGCTGTCGCCGTCGCCGTTGGCATACATGCCTTCGACATTCTTCTGCAGATAACCACCGACGGTCAGGCCGGCGGCCTTGTAGGTCGCCTTGATCCGGTCGACGCTGGCACCGTAGGCCAGGAACTTGTTGCCCCAACTGGCGTCCTGACGACCGATGGTCCAGTTGCCGCCCAGGGTGTTGATGGACATGTTGGCCCGATCGACATATACGGTATTGGCGTCTGTAATAGTAGCGCCGTTGTTGTCAGTAATATCATTGCCGCCATTGTTGCCGAAGATCTGGTCGGCAACAACAATGCGGGTGTTGATCTTAACGTCGTCGTTAACCTTCAAGTCGGCATTGAGACGATAACGCTGATCCATCTCCTGACCGTGTCCTGGCCATGGACGCCAGAAGTGTTCTGGGCAAAGCACTCCCAGATCATTGCCCGGCAAGCAAGCGTGCCATCGTAAATGATCGGTGCATCAGTAGCGTTCTGTGAGTAAACGCCACGCCACCGAGCATCACCATGGATGGACAGCATGTCCTCGGCAGCGGCGTAAGAAGCCAGGCCGGCCACCAGACCAAGTGCAACTGCGAAACTTAACGCTTTCTTCATCCTTTAATCTCCTTTTGTTTGAATTAGCAGGTTGTTTTCGATCAACTGCAGTTGCCTTTGATCGCCCGATGATTCTTTCAATCGCCCCGAATCACCGGGAAAACCAACTTTAACACTAATTTTTACTAAGTTTAACTACACTTCACTACAACTCGTGTCAAGTTTTTTTGCTCGCCAAATACTATTTTTTGGTCCGCGCAATCCCAATGGTTTCAGGTTGAACGCCCGACTTGATTGCCAGCGCACTCGCCTCGAATTGCTACTACATTGTGGCATAAATAGCTACCCGATCCTGCCTAGGCGATTATTTTGCTCACTTCAATATCTCCTGCAATACACGGGCCATGGCCTGCCGAAGCCGTAAAGGAACACTAATTCAAAAAGTTAACATTGCAGCCTCTGGCAAGCCCAGGCAAAAAGCGGATGAAAATGTGTAATAAATCCCACAACCTATGGTTGTTTTTGCGTCAGATCCCCCAGCGGATAGGTGGCCACCACGCTTCGATAGCTCAGCGCCAGCAGGCCAGATTTCTTGGTGATCAGCCCCAGGTAGAGGGCGGCGCCCGAGCCGTTTGGCGCCGGCCCCAGTTGGTAGGAGGCCAGATAGCTGCCGATCTCGCCGCTGTCCCAGACCTCGACAAAGGAAATGCCGTTCCAGGCCAGGAACTGGACCATGCCGCCGGTAAAGCTGCCGATGGTCTTGAGCAGCGAAGAAAAACCGGAGGGATTCTTCATCACGACCAGATCCTGGTGTCCGTCGCCATTGACGTCCTTGGCGATCAACCGCCCCGGCACGTTGCGGTTGACCTTGTCGTCTGTTGGTTGAACCGTTGGCCTGGCCGATGTAGCGGACCGTATAGGCATATTTCTCGGTGCCGCGCCAGAGCACCACCCCGTCGGCGCCGTAAAGGAACAGGTCACCGTCCTTATCGACGGTGGCCACCTCGGCCTGCCCGTCGCCGTTGAAGTCGGCCATGACGAACTCGAAGAGGTTGACTTGCGGTGGCAGCGGCAATTTCTCGCCGGCCCGGAGTTGCCCGTCCTGCAAGGTCAAAAGGTAAATGCCTTCCCGCACCGGGGTGTTGGCCGCCCCCTCCTGGCCGGCCAGAACCTGACCGCGGCCGGGCAGATCAATCGGCCGCAGATGCCAGGGTTGCTTGTCGAACAGGGTGGCAAAGGCTTGACCGTTCCATTCAACCGCGTAAGACAGGGGTGAATTACCGGAGATGGTGCTGATATAAATCTCGGCCTTGCCGTTACCATTGAGATCGGCCAAATTAACTTCAACCACCCGGCAGTAACCCGGAGGATCGGGCAGATCGCCGGCCGGAAGCAGTTTTGCCCCATCCTGCCGGTAGACGTGTATATGATGCTCCTCAGCAACAACCAGCACAGCGCTGCCGTCGCCAAACAGGTCGCCGACATCCAGAGCCTGAATTTCATAGTCAAGGGACTGACTACGGTTGATCATCAACAGGCGGTTGGAAATCGCGGTCATTCCATCCTTGGGCTGTCCTACCGGGGTACCGGCCGCGACGGAAGTCGGGAGAGACGGAGTGACCGGCGGAACCAACACCGGAGCAGTGGCCGCCGGCGGCTGATCCCGGAATATCCGATCGGGATGCAGGGATAGTTCAGGTTCGTTTTCCTGAGTGGCCGCCGCTTCCTTTTCCGGTTTGAGCGTCGTCGCTCCGGCCGTAGCTGGTAGGGCTTCCGAACCGGAACCCTTAACCCCACCCTTGAACATCCGGCCACTAATATCGACCACTAACTGGTCCACAGCCGCGATCACCTCGTCAGGTCCATCAGCCGTGGCATAAAATCGCTCTTCAGCCGGCTCTCCTTTGATCCGCACGGCCCGGACATCAAGGCTGATCACCTGGCCCAGACTGGTGATGCTGCCGCTCAAGACCAGTTCGGCCTTGAGCGCTGGTCCAACCACTGTCGGAACTACGCTGCCGGTCTCCTCCATAACCTTTCGAATCGAATGCTGATCCACTACCGCCACCCCACCTCGGGCGCTAAGGCGACTGGCCAGCATGGCCTCGACCCCGGCCTTCAGATAGGCCAGGTCGGACGGGGCATTTAACTCGAAGGGCAAAATCACCACCCTGGGCTTGGCGGTGGCAGGTTCAACCGCCTGGACCTGAGAGGAAAACAACAACAGCAAAACAACCAAGATTGGCATAAATATCGCCAGTTTTTTCATCTGCATACTTGATCTGAACCTCTGACTTGTCATTAGCCCCGACCGATCCGGACAGGGCGCAAATAAAAGCTGTTTAACCCGGAGAATGGCATTGGGCAAGCGTTATTTAAGCCGGTTGATTTCCATACCACATTGTGGTAATAGAATTTTTTCTGCCGGTCGGCCTTGGCGAAAACATATTAGGCCTGGAAAAATGCGCTCTAATGGTTATATTGCCGCCAGTTGCTATGGATTTGGCGGCACGGCAACTTAACCTAAGGCGGCTTATAGTCATTGCGACTCCCGCTCCGTGGGATAAACACCGCGAAGCAATCCTTCGAGACGTATTCTTCAAGCAAATTGCTTCAACACGCCACCCCTCGCATTGACGCTGTTTCAATCGACGGAGTCGCAAGCAAGAAGGCCCCCGCCCCATGCGGATACAACCGGAACCGAGAGACGAGGAACCACCAACCATGCGGAAGCGCAAAATCGAACTGCAGGACTGTTTCAAGACTTACACCTACGACCAGGACAAGGCCATGAGCCCGGAGGAAACGGTGCGCCGTTTCCAGGATCGGCTCAAAACGGTCAACCTTGATATTTTACGCGAGATCCGCCGTATCGACAACGGTCGGCTCGATATCCCGGTATACTTCAGTGTCTGCGGCAAAGACGCCTACGAAACCATCGGCAACAAGAAACAGATGGGTAAAGGCAGCACCCCGGAACAGTCCCGGGCCAGCGCCTGCATGGAACTGGGCGAGCGCTTCAGCTTCTTCAGCTTCAAGAAGGATCCGGCCAACTTCATCACCGAAACCTATGAAAACCTTAAAAACGCCGGGCAGCCGGTCTTGCCTCTGGAACGGCTCCTGCAATCGGTCCACGACGAGAAGACCAGCCCGGAACTGCTGGCAAAGATGCTGGAAGGGTTGGCCATGCAATGGGTCTGGGCCACCAACCTGACCAGCGGCGGTGAAGTTCTGGTGCCCTTTTCCTGGTTCTATGCAATCAACGAGTTCAACGGCCCCTCGGCCGGCAACACCTATGAAGAGGCGGTCAGCCAGGGAATCTGCGAGATAGTCGAGCGTCACGTCTGCTCGCTGATCAGCCGGGGACAGCTCAAGGTGCCCCTGATCGATCCGGCGACCGCCACCGACCCGGTGGCCCGGGAACTGCTGGACAAGTTCGCCCGCCACAATATCAAGGTATATCTGAGCGACTTCAGCCTGGATACCGGCATCCCCACGATCGGCGCTCTGGCCATCGACCCGTCGACTTTCCCGGAGTCGAGCGAAATCGTCTATACAGCCGGCACCACCCCGGACCCGGAAAAATCTCTGATCCGGGCTCTGACCGAGGTAGCCCAGCTGGCCGGCGACTTCAACACCAAGGCCAACTATGTCGCCTCCGGCCTGCCCAAACCCCTGAGCATGGACGAGGCGACCTACATCACCCAGCCGGGTCGCACCGTCAGCCTCAAGGAACTGCCCGACTTGACCGACGACAACATGAAGGTCGAGGTGGAACGCTGTATCGCCGCCCTGCAGAAGCTCGATCTGGAAGTACTGGTGGTCAACACCATGCATGAGGATCTGCAGATCCCGACCATCTACACCATCGTCCCGGGCGCCCATTTCCGGGAACGCTCCATGGTCAGCCACGCCGGTCTTTTCGCCGCCAAGCTGGTCAACGAGCTGGTCGACGATCCGGCCGAGAAGTCCCTGCACTTCGCCCGCCTGGAAAGCCTGTTGCCCGATTCCTACTTCATTGAATTCTACCTGGGTCAGAATCTATACAACATCGGCCAACCAGACGAAGCCATGCCGCACCTGCAAAGGGCATTGGAACTGGATCCGGATCCGGAGGATATCCCCTATATCTACTCGTACCTGGGCAACTGCCTAAAGGACCTGGAACAGTACGAAGAGGCCATCGCCACCCTGAAGATGGGTACCGAGCACGATGACGAGCGCCCGGACCTCCACAACCTCCTGGGCTTCTGTTACTTTAAGCTGGCCGACCACGAGGCGGCGGTGGTCCATTTCTCCAAGGCGGTATACCTGGCCCCGACCTCGGCCATCGACTATGCCAATCTCGGGGTCAACTACCGTAAACTGGGAAAGAAGGACGAAGCGATGAAGTCCTTCGCCCTGGCCTTGTCGCTGGACCCGAGCATAGAATTCGCCCGGAAGCACATGGCGGAAATGGCGGCTGAATAAAATGAAGTACGGGGGCCTGACGAGATTGCCACGTCGGGGCCAATGCCCCTCCTGGCAATGATAACTTTTCAGGCTCTACTCTGGGTTATTGCATGTAATAAAGATCCGGGCCCAAAATCAAACCGTAATTCCACTTTGCTTTTTCCCTTCTCACGCAGTCGAAGTGACGCCGGCACGGCCGGAAATAGCGAGAAAGCTGGCTGAGGGCCGCTAGGCCCGAGTTCTATCTCGCCCGGCCCAGACGAACGCGTTTCAATCGTTTAAATGAAATACAGAAGCAGATAAGCGAGTGAAAGAGACTCCGATCTCCGGCCACAACCACCGGCGATAATCCGATTGGCGCAGTCAGCACTTTGCCGAGGTAATTGGGATTTTTTTTCACGGCGCATAGCACCGCGCCATTTCCTCGCTGTACTCCCCGTCTTTTTCCCGATAAATAAAGAAAGGCGGCAGGATTTCAAGTTCCGCTCCGCCGCCTTTGATGCCTTCCACCAGCACCAGACGACCGGTCCCGCCTGGGTAGCCGTGAACCATCTGCAAGCGCTTGGGCTCTATTCCGTCCCTTCTCAAAAAATCCAGCAAATCCCCCAAGCGTACTGCCGGGAAAATCAGATCGGCCCGGCCGCCCTCGGGCAGCAGCCAGTTCAGAACCCTTATCACCGCTCCGAGATCGGCCGAGATTTCATGCCGGGCCGTAGCCTGCTCGACATCCAGATTCTGTCGGCCGGTTTCGATTTTTCGATAGGGAGGATTGCAGATCACCCGCTGAAACCGGCCGGCCGGATAAATCTCCTTAATCTGCCGCAGGTCGCCGATCCGAATGTCGATCCGATCTCCTAAGCCGTTAGCCTCGACATTACGCCGGGCCAAAGCGGCCAGATCCGGTTGGATTTCGAGTCCGGTCAGCTTGAGCTCCGGCCAGCGGTAGGCCAGGATCAGCGGCATGATGCCGCAGCCGGTGCCCAGATCGAGAATATTTTCCGTGGGCCGGGGGGTAAAGAAATGGGCCAGCAGCACGGCGTCGACCGAAAAGCGATAGCCGGTTCGGTGCTGACAGCAGGTCAGACGCCCGTTGAAGAGCGATTCACAGGTAAGTTCCCGGCCGGGAACCTCAGACATCGACCTTTTCACCTTCCACAAGCTGATTCATGACCAATCCGGTCATGATCTTTGGATAGAAGTAGGTCGACTTGTGGGGCATGATCAGGCCGGCGTCGGATACCTGGCGAACCTGGGAAACCAGGGTATTGTTCATCAGGAAAATCACGCTGTCGCTGCCCTGCTCGAGGGACTCTTTGACCGCCCGGTCCAGGGCCTCATCCGGATCGCTGAAGTAGTCGATCAGGTGCTCTTCCTCGCAGCGGTGATGATCGAGCCCGAGACAGCGCCCCAGGACCAGTTCGGAAAGCACGACCACATCGAGTTGCCGCAGCTCTTCCGGCATCCCGCCGAAGCCGGCGGCCTCCATCATCCCCTCCCGCATAACCAAGAGAAAGCAGCGGTCTTCGCCGGGGTGGTACAAGCCGAAGGCTGTTCGGCCGGCCTGCAACTCGTCCATCCGGGCCAGAACCTCGGCCGCCAGCACCTCACGGGTGCCGCCCCGAAGCTCCTCGACCTCGAAGGCCGTCGTCAGACGATCGACCAGCGCATCGGCGCCGGTGGCCGACAGGCGTACCAGACGGTGCGTGGGCAATACCGACAGACCGGGATCTTCCATGGCGCAGAGATACATCATGATGAAGTTGAAGGGGCTGTCGGGTGCCAGTCCGCCCTGCCGTTCGGCCATCAATTCGCGCATCTGCAGAGCGGTGTTGTAGCGGTGATGTCCGTCGGCGATATAGAGGCACTTATCCCGGAACAATTCGCCGGCCCGCCCGAGCACCGCCGGGTCGGTGACCCGCCAGAGGCTGTGGCGGCAGCCGTCTTTATCCTCGCACTGTCCCAGCGCTTCAGGTTCCCTGGCCTCTTCCAGCAAGGCCATCACTTCGCCCTCGCTATCCGGGTAAAGGGAAAATACCTGGCTGAACTGGGTTCGGCAGGCGTCCAGCAAACGGAGCCGGTCGGTGACCACGCCGCGAAAAACCTGTTCGTGCGGCTTGACGATACCTTCGGAAAACTCGGCCAACCCGGCCAGACAGACCAAACCTTTGCGAGTCAGGCGACGTCCGGACGGATGCTGGTAATCGATGTAATAGAGGTAAATCGCCGGCCTACCATCCCGAGCCAATATCCCCTGCCGCCGCCACTCTTCCAGGAGCTGCCGGGAACGGTCGTAGCGCTCGGCGGTCATGCCTTCGGCGGTGACGTTTTTGCTCAGGTCGAGCTGGATCATATTGAAGGGGTTCCTGGCCAGGAAGGCGGCCTGAGCCCGCTCATCGATCACGTCGTAGGGCGGGGTCACCACTTCTTCCAGCCGGGTGATCTTTTCTGGATTATAACGCAGGCCACGGAAGGGGGCGATCAGGGCCACTTAGCACCTCGGTTTCATTTACGGATTAATCGGCGGTTCAATATCTTACCGCAGACTACACGGAGATAACGGAGGAAAACAAACATTTGTTAAAAAATTACCTCTTTGCTCCCCGCGCTTTCCGTGGTGAATTTCGAACCATGAAAATATATCAATGTTATTACTGTCATGAAGCCTTGAAATCGGGTAAAAAAGTCTGACATTTGTAGTCAATAAGCGCTGAACTTTCAAGTGATTATATTTTCCCGACAATAAACCATAACCGGGCGGCGGGAAGGAGGATTTTTCCGGACTGCCCGGAGGAGGAACGATGTTCGATATTTTTGTGAAGACCCATTTTTCCGCCGGCCACCACCTGCGCGACTATCCCGGCGACTGCGAGCAGCCGCACGGGCACAACTGGAAGATTGTGGTCACCATTAGGGCCACGGAACTTGATCGGCTGGGCATGGCGGTTGACTTCAGGGTGGTGAAAAACGCGGTCAAGGAAGCGATCGCCACCCTGGATCACCGCGATCTGAACGAACACCCCGATTTCCGTAGCGCCAACCCCTCTTCAGAAAACATCGCCGTCTACATCTTCAATAATCTGAAGAAATCCCTGACCGGCGACCGCTATGCCCCCTACAGTGTCGAAGTTCGGGAAACCGACAGCTGCGGCGTGATTTATCGTGAAGACCAAGACAATTCTTAAGGTTTCCGAGCTTTTTTTCAGCATCCAGGGCGAGTCGAGCTACGCCGGCCAGCCCTGCGTCTTCATCCGCCTGGCCGGTTGCAACCTGCGCTGTTCATACTGTGATGCCGCTTATACCTACGAGGAGCCCGGCGAAAGTATGAGTCTGGCGGAGATCCTCGATTTCGTCGCCGGCTATCCCGACTACCCGGTTGAGGTCACCGGCGGCGAACCTCTGATCCAGGAGGAAGTCTATGAACTGCTGGGGGGCTTACTGGGTGCCGGCCGGCGGGTGCTGCTGGAAACCAACGGCAGTCTGCCGTTGGACCGGGTACCGGCCGGGGTGGTCAAGATCATCGACATCAAGTGTCCGGATAGCGGGATGGCCGCCCACTGCGACCTTGACAACCTGCTGCTGCTCTGCCCGGAGGACGAATTGAAATTCGTCCTGTCCTCGCGGGTGGATTACGACTGGGCCAAAGACTTCTTACGCGAACACCGGCTGGGTCATCCGCGAGTCATCCACTTCTCCGCGGTTTCGGAGGATCTGGCCCCAGGTACGCTGGCCGACTGGATCCTTGCCGACCGCTTGCCGGTGCGGCTGCAGCTCCAGCTCCACAAGGTGTTATGGCCGGGAACCAGCCGTGGCAAGTAAGGCGGCCCGCCAACTCCCTTCCCGATAACCCCGCCTGACTTCAAAACCGCGCTTAGCCAGAAGGCCGCAGATTTCCTCCAGTTGCCGCCCTAAAAGACCGGAGACGACCAACCAGCCGCCCCGCTCCCCGACCAGACGCTCGATATCGGCCAGCATCCCACTCAGCACCGCTCCGGTAAGGTTGGCCACGACCAGATCATAGGGGCCGACCAGTTCGCTCACCGGCCGGCCGGTAAAGCTGACCCGGTCGGCCAAGCTATTTCGTTCAGCGTTTTCTCTGGCCAGGACTAAGGCCCCGGGGTCAATATCGACCCCAAGCACCTGCCGGGCTCCGAAGAGGCTACCGGCCAGGGAGAGGATGCCTGAACCGCATCCCAGATCGAGCATTCGGGCCGGAAATGGTTTTTCGGTTTCCAGAAGTTGCTCCAGTGCCGATATTGCCAGCCTGGTCGAGGGATGCCGCCCGGAGCCGAAACTGGTACCGTATTCCAGCCGCAGAAAAAGGCCGGAGGTGGGCGGTTCGGCCTCCTCGCCAACCAGACTGATAAACCGGGAAAAAGGTGGCTGAGCCGGACCCTCGCCGGACAACCTCCTGGCCAACCTGGTTTCCAGCAACTCCACGCCTTCTCGCCCGGGAGTATTGGCAAAAGCGTCGAGGACAGCGCCCAGGGTAGTCAGGTAATCCTGGCCTTCCTCCTTTTCCGGAAAAACCGCCAAAAGTGTTTCATGTTCAGGAAGGTGTTCCAAGACCAAATCTGGACAATGCTGCCGCAGAAGTTCGGTAAAGCCCGGTACCAATTCGGCCGGCAGACGGATCAGGGCATGCAGTTGCTGATGTTCGGCGGCGGGATCATACTCCGGCAGCCGGAAAACTTTCATGAACCGCCCCTGCCCATCTCCGGCTCAAAATCAATATCGGTAAAACCGAAAACCCGGCGGCGGAAGAAACTGACCAACATCTGGCGTCGCCCGGAAATCTTGGCCTGTTCCGGAATCATATCCGGTACTTCCATGCGCAGGATGGCCATTTTGTATTCGATATGGGGCGCGAATCGGTTGTCGAGATACCAGGCATAAACCAGGCCGAATAGGAGCCCGGGCGGGGTAAAGCCCTCACGGCCGGTGACCAGGCGGAAATAGGTGGCCGGATCTTTCTCGGAGCAGCACATCCGGGCCAGCAGCAGATAGGCATGCAGATCGTCCTCGCCCAGAAAAGCTCGTCGCGACGGTTCAGAACGCAAGGTCAGCTGGTAGACCCGGCCCAGTTGACCCATCTCGTCAGAAACCGGCCGCATCTCCTTGCGCTCCACATAGTTGCCCAGCAGGGACTCGCCCAGGGCTACCAGGAAGGCCAGCTCGAATCGCTCCGGTTCGGCGAAGACATCGGCCCTGATCTTGATGAACCGGTCCACCGGATCGTAAAAGGAAAAGATTCGATCCCACTCCTGCGAGCGACGCCAGACCGAACTGTTTACCAGCATAATGCCGTCCAGATAATCGAGATGGTCAATGGCGATATCGCCATGACGCCAGAGGATCTCTTCCAGACGTTGTCGCAACGACATCTCTGAAGTCAACTCCTGCAGCCTGGACCGGAAAGCCGCCAGCAGCCTGGCCGGGGTGGTTTCCGGTCCGGCCACCCGCACAAATGAGTTCTGGGGCAGAGCCGGCATCCTCGGTAGTGTCCGCGGCAACTGCCCACGCACCGCCCAGATAGCCCGGATGGCGCGGGCCATGGCTTCGGAGTCATGCTGGACAACCCGTCGCTTTTCCAGGGCCTGGCTGGAAAAGATCCGGCACTCCAGGGGATGGAGTCGGAGTGAGGCCACCCGTTCCCGGTCGAAATAGATCGGCACCTTGCCTTCCAGGGCGTAACTCTGCAGGATACTGCCGGGAATGTCGTGCAGACCCATGACCACCACTTCCTGGAACAGGCCGCCGATACCGCCGGGGATATTCCGATGATAGGCACTGATCAGGTCGGAGACATGGAATCGCCGGCCGCCCTCGTTGGCGACCAGGTCGGTTTCACCTTTCTGCACCCAGAGGTTGGTGACCAGGAGCTTCAGCGCCGAGATATTGGTGCGCACGGCCTCGACGATCGGTGAGAGTTGGAGAATGGGCACAATGCTGGTATAGAGGGAACCGGGGGCGTAAACGATCAGGTCAGCCGCCCGGATCACTTCCAGCACCCGCTCCGGCACCTCGGGTTCGCCGCAGGTGGCGACAAAGGCCTGCTCCACCGGGCAGCCGCGCCGGGCGTGGCCGGACTTGTACTCGCCGGTGACCATGACCCCGTTGGTATAGAGCAGTTTAAGCCGGGAAGGGGTGAGGCAACAGGGCAGCACCGCGTCCCGATCCGCCCCCAGTTCTTCGGCTAATTGGGACAGGGCGGGGATCAAACCGGTCCATTTTTGGCTCTGACTGTCTCCAGCCGCGGACAGGCTGATAATCTGCACGGCCAGCAGCAGGTTACCCAGACAATGGGGGCGTTGCAAGAGCGGCCGGGCGTCGGGATGTGTGTAGAGATTACACAACAGTCCCAGCAGAAACTCGCGCATCCGGACCGGAAGTATTTTCAGGTCTGCGGCCCACTCGCCCAACATCTCTTCTTGAGAAGGCAGCGGGGCGTCATAGCGGCGGTTAAAGAGGCGATGCAACACCTCGGCCACCCTGTAGCATCTTTTCTCAGAAAGACGATAACGCTTCTGCAAGCGCCGCAACCTGATTGACGAAAGCAGGACATGACGCAGGTCGCCAAGGGCGATAATGTCGAGATCCTTGAGAAGTTCGCCGGTGGAGCCGCCATCGTCGGTGACGCAGACCACGGCGCTGGTTTTGGGGAAAATCTCCTTCAGGCCCCGGAAAGGATCCTCGGCCCAGGCCGGGTGCCGACTGTCCCCGCCGATCAGGTTGGAAAGGCCGGTGCCGCCGCCGAATACCACAACCTTGAGGGCTGAAGTGTCCACCTCTTCCAGCAGGGTGGCCAGGCGGCCCAGCCCCCCGGTCAAGGCAGGGGGGCCCGCCGGCACCCCCGACAAAGCCAGGTCCACCACCTTTTCAACCAGCCCTTCTCCGGGCAACAGATCCAGGGGGGCGAACCCGGCGGTCGCCAGTTCCGCCAACAGTTTTTCGACTGCTCCGGTTTTCATTCCTTTACCCTGCATCTTCAACAGGAACGTCAAGCCTAGAGGCCGGTATCGGCCATCTGTTTGCGAACCGCGGATTCGGAAACGACCATAGCCGCCTTTTCCTCGTCGGTCAGTTTGAATTCGATGATTCTCTCAACCCCGCCGCTACCCAGCACCACCGGCACCCCGAGGAAGCAACCGGAAAAACCGAACTCGCCCTCAAGGTAAGCGGCGCAGGGCAGAACCCGCTTGGAGTCGGTCAGGACCGCCTCGGCCATCTCCACCGCCGCCAATCCCGGGGTATAAAAGGCACTGCCGGTTTTCAGATGATTGACGATTTCGATACCGCCCTGCTGGGTGCGTTTGACTATCTCGGCCAAACGCCCGGCCGGGATCAAATCGCTTACCGGAATCCCCGCCACATTGGCAAGTCGAACCAGGGGCAGCATGTTGTCGCCGTGGATTCCCATGACCATGGCGTTGACGTCGCGGGGCGCGACTCCCAGTTCCAGGGCCAGAAAGGTCCGGTAGCGGGCCGAATCCAGCACCCCGGCCATGCCGATCACCCGCTGGCGGGGAAAACCGGAGATCTTGAAGGCGGTATAGACCATGGCATCGATGGGATTGGTGACCACGATCAGCACGCAATCGGGTGAGTATTTGGCCGCCTGTTCGGCGCAGGACTTGACGATGGCCACGTTCTTGGCCAGCAGATCGTCGCGGCTCATCCCCGGTTTGCGGGCCAGGCCGGCAGTGATGATCACCACGTCGGAGTCAGCCGAATCGGAGAAATCGTTGGTACCGGTGATCAGGTTGTTGAAACCATCAACCGGTCCGGCCTGTAATAAGTCCAAGGCCTTGCCCTGGGGAACTCCTTCAACCACGTCGAGTAACACCACGTTGCCCAGCCCCCGGCTGGCCGCCCAGTGGGCCGCAGTCGCTCCGACATTGCCGGCCCCAATAATGGTGATCTTCTTACGCATCGCAACACCTCTTTAATATATTGATATTATTAAAATATTATTATCCACGCAAACACCCGGGCCGTCATTGAGAGTGCCAGGATTGACCGCGGCAATCAATTAATCATGGTTGGCTTCGTTGCCAAACTCCTGGTCTGACCAATCAGGGACAACTTCTGTGGGAGCGGCAGTTAACCCTCTGCCAGAATCATTTAAATCGAAAATTTCACAGCCGCTGACACCGGTGGCGGAACATCTTCTCGACCCGCTCCAGATCCTTCGGGGTATCCACCTCGATGGAGTCATGCTCGGTGAGAATCACCTTGATCCGGTAGCCATACTCCAAGGCCCGCAGCTGCTCCAGCTTCTCGAAGCGCTCCCACTCGCCCTCCGGCAGACTGACGTAGGTCAGCAGAAAACCCTTGCGGTAGGCGTAAAAGCCGAGATGCTTGTAGTAGGTGGGCTTCTCCACATCTTCCGGGTTGCGCTGATGCGGAATCGGCGAGCGTGAAAAGTAGAGGGCCATGCCATTGCGGTCGAAAACGGTCTTGACGTGGTTGGGGTCGGTGATCTCCTCGGGACGGATGATCTTATAGATCAGGGTGGACATGGGCAGGGTCGGATCGTCCAGCAGCGGCTGGGCGACCTGGGCGACTACGGCCTGATCGAACCGGGGCTGATCGCCCTGGATGTTGACCACCACGTCCTGTTCGCTGATATCGAGCAAAGTAGCCGCCTCGGCCAGCCGGTCGGTGCCGGAGACATGGGCCGAGCTGGTCATTACCACCTTGCCGCCGAAGCTGCGTACGCAGTCGGCGATCCGCTGGTCATCGGTGGCCACCGCCACCAGCGAGAGCATTTCAACGGCCTGGGCCCGCTCATAGACGTGCTGGATCATCGGCTTACCCATGATCAGCGCCAGGGGTTTGCCCTCGAAACGATTGGAATGATAGCGGGCCGGGATGACGGCCACCACCTTGGGTTGCACTTTATGGGTCGGATCCATGATTTTTTCCGTGAGCGATTCTACCGCAGGCGTTATTAGTAAGGTAATATTGCCAAATTTTTACTCGAGAACCGTTGAGCTGTCCACCATAACCTGAGAACCTGGTCTTCTCCACCTGATTCGGCAAAGACAATGTCCGTGACCCCCATAATCGCCGTGGCCCCGGAGACCCCGGACCGGTTGACCGCCGCCAGGGAAATGGCCCTCAGCCTCGCCTTGCCCCTGACCACCATCGACGACCGGAGTTTTCCCCTGCTGCTGGTGCTCACCCTCCAGCGCTTGGAGCTGCGGCAAACCGGGCTCGGGGCACCGGGTCCGGTCTCGGTCGACTTCCTGGCCGGCAAAGCCGACTATCGCCGCCGGTACGGCAGCAGCCGGGATGAAGCGGTGGTCCGGGCAGTAGCGAGCAAGCGGAACCGAACCCCAACGGTGCTCGACGCCACTGGCGGCCTGGGCCGCGATGCCTTCGTACTGGCCGCCCACGGCTGCCGGGTGACGGTCTGCGAGCGCCACCCGGTTATCGCAGCGTTACTGGAAGACGGCCTGGCCCGGACGACCCAAGACGAGAAGGTCGGTGCGTTGGTGCGTGGAAGGATGACGCTGGTGGTCGGTGACAGTCGGGAGATCATGCGGACGTTGCCGGAAAAAAATCAACCGGAAGTGATATACCTCGACCCCATGTATCCTGAAAGTGGCAAAAGCGCACAGGTAAAAAAAGAGGCGCAGATCCTGAGAATACTCGCAGGCCCCGACTTGGACAGCCATGAACTGCTGGCCGCCGCTTTAGATTGCGCCAGGCAGCGGATAGTAATCAAGCGCCCTGCTTCCGCCCCCGCCCTGAACGGCTCCAGGCCCGACCTGATCCAGACCGCAGGAGCCCATCGGTTTGACATTTATCTAAGGTAAGGTGATAAGAAATCGCTTTTTGCGGGTCTGCAAAAAAATTGGCTATTCCAGACGCAAAAGCACCAGAATCCCTCAAGTCAAGCAAGACAATTCGCCAGGCGGCATCAATATTCAACAAAAAGGGCGAATGGCAGAAATGATGATGCCATTCGCCCTTTATTTATTTGGCTCAAAATCTGAATCTGAAGTGGGGAATTACCAGCTCCCCACCACGGGGATGTCGGCAGGCTGGCAACCTGGTCATGACGGCAACCAACCCTGGGCTTATTAACACCAGGATCACCAGTACCAACTACAGGGACATCACCCGTTAAGCCTAAAAACACCTTGGTATCGCTACCTGGAGCCCTGCCAGCCAATTGTACCGTCGGTGTCCAAATACCAAAAACCATTTCGGAAGACACCGATACGAGCATGTCCTTCTCCAGTCCAGTCACCGACTACAGGGATGTCACCAGCTAAACCGAATGAATCAACTTGGTATCGCTACCTGGGCCCTGCCAACCAATTGTACCGTCGGTGTCCAAATACCAGTAACCATTCCGGAAGACACCGGTACGAGCATGTCCTTCTCCAGTCCAGTCACCGACTACAGGGATATCACCAGCTACAGCCGAATTTAATCAACTTGGTATCGCTACCTGAGCCCTGCCAGCCAATTGTACCGTCGGTGTCCAAATACCAGGTACCATTCCGGAAGACGCCGATGTTCGTGGTTCCGTTTACATCCCCGTCCCAGTCGCCGACCACAGGGATGTCACCAGCTAAGCCGAAGTTAATCACCTTGGTATCGCTACCTGGACCCTGCCAGCCAATTATACCGTCGGTGTCCAAATACCAGTTCACCATTCCGGAAGACACCGATACGATCATGTCCTTCTCCAGTCCAGTCACCGACAACAGGGATGTCACCAGCTACTACCGAGATGATTTACCGTGGTGTCGTCACTCTGGAAACCAGGAGTGCCGTTGGTGTCAAGGATCCAGACGCCGTCCCGGAAAACTCCGATATTCTTGGCACCGTCACCGTCCCAGTCACCAACCACCGGGATGTCCCCCGCTAAGCCCAAATTAGCCTTGGTGTCCAAGCCCCGCCTGCCAGCCAGCTGTACCGTTGGAATCCAGGTACCAGGTACCGTTACGAAAAACCCCGACATGCGTGTATTGCTGGATTGGAATTTCGTTCACCGGGGTAAACTCGGTGGAAATTGTGGCCTGGTTGCCGAAACGGTCGACTAAACTGATCATCGTTTGATACTGTTGGTCGTAGTTCAAGTCGCTTACCAACGGGTAGGCCAGTGAAGTTGTGCCGGACGGCATGAGATATTCATCCCAGTTGAAGTCTTGGGGTGGGTAAAGTTGCTCATAGTTACCAGTCGGGCTGGTCGACAGCTGGAAAAAATAGCTGTAGAACGGCAGCGGAGGGTTGGCCGGGGCGGCCCAGTTGAAATCGGGCCGGGTGTCAAGAGTATAGCCCGATGGGGTTGCTGACGTTGGGAAGGCATCAAGAACGGTTGAGGCGCTGAGGTGTACAGTCTCATCATCGCCGCCATCGGTGGTGATGTCAAAGGTAAAGAAGAGGTTGCTTTCTGGGCGGAAGCCAATGTTGGGAAGAAAAATACTGAAGTTGCCCCACTGCGACAGACCCAGGTCCATGGGACCTAGCGGACCCTGTGGCCCACCGGTCAAAGTTACGGTCGTCGGGCGTCGGCTGCCATCGTTGAATTCAAATTGCAGGTTGTAGTTGTGCTGGTTCTGCCAAAGCTGGTGCTGGGAGGTAACCCTGGTGGTAACCTGAGCGTTACTTACCGGGATATTTACATTGATCAGATCCTGACCGGCGACCTCTACCAAGGGGGCATCGCGCTCAGTGTTCTTGGGCTCGCCGAGATCAAAGACGCCGTTGCCGTCGAGATCAACCAGGGTGTAGACGTAAAAGAAGCCGTCCGGGGCGCCTTCGATGGTAAAAGGAATGGATAATTCGCCATCTCCTTGGATGTAATTTTTAATCAGGATGGTGGGCTCCTGCACCCCGGGAATCTGATCGTTGACCAGGGCGACATAGACGCTGGCCCCGCCAGCCGGAGGTTCTCCAATGGACATGTCAAAGTTGAAACTCACTGAACCGGAAACCGAATGACCGCCGGTGGGAGCTGCCGGGGTGCCGGAAGCGGAAATTTCTGTCCCGTCTTCGCCATTCAGGTGGGGGGTGGCCCAGAGATAAACGGGTTCGTCGTTGGTCAGCTCGGTCAGGGCCAAATCGATCTCCTCACCGGTCACCGGCAGGTAATCGAAGGTGTCACAGTCCGCGTTGGCCCGATCTGGGTCGGTACCGTAACAGAGGGTGACTTCGTCGGCGTTGTAAAACCCCTGGTTGTCACGCTCCGGCTTGACGAAGACCAGCAACATGCCATCGCCGGGGATGACGTCGAGGCCAGATAGGGCCGGTGTCGGGTCAACGTCGGGATAATCAATTACGATTTCGGCAGGTCCGCCGCTTATCACTCCGCCAGAGACGGTTATAATATTGGATATACCCCGGGCCGAGTTGCCGAAGGGAACCCGGTCGCCGTTCTCGTCGATAAAGGCCGCGACTACATAATCGCCGTCAATGGTGAGGCCGCGGATGGTAAAGTCCTGGGTGATGTCAAGGTTAATTGTGGTCCCGAGGCCGGTGTCGTTGCCGCCAGTCCCCATGACCTTCAGATAGGCTTGTCCGATGATGCCGTTATCATCGATCGTGCCGCTGATGTCAATGGCCAGGGCCGGGCCGGCCCAGAGCAGAAGAATCCCCATTAGTGACAGTGTTGCGGGAAAACCTTTAAACCAGAAAAACCCCCTTTTCATACTCTGACCTCCTGCAGCTGGCCCGCCAGGGCGGGCAATTTCAATAATTGGCTGGAAACCCTGGGTTCCCGCCGGGTTGCACAAAATTTCGCAATGAGGCCGGCCTGGAAATAATACCGCCCGAAAGTCATCGTCCTGTAGACATTCTGGTTGCCGCCGCAAAAATGATTCTTTGAATCAAGATAATCAGGAGGGTAGGTGGCCTCCTAATTGAGGCCGCCTGAATATCAACCATATAGAGACAAATTGATGGTGCGGTCAAGAGATTTTCCGGCAGGGATTATTTGGTGGAAGTCAAAGAGGTTTCGGCTGCCAATTCGGCGGTCGCCAAGAGCGAGATTAAAGTTGTCGAGGCTGGGGTGAAAGTGAGAGCCGGAAATGGGCAGCCTATGACGCAGGAGTCAATGGTAGAACTTATCCTCGCAGGAGAGGAGCATATCCATCTCGGCCTCGGCAGGACCTGTTTGGCCTGCTTGATGTCCTTGCCGATCTGGGCCGCCAGCCCCCTGTGGGCCCGAGAATTCCTTCTCTTCCCTAAGGAAGCTTAGCATGTTGACCTTGATCGGGTGGCCGGAACTTGGAGGGCCTGCGACTAGGAAGAGTCTGCCTTCGCCACCGCCATCTTCGAGGAAATCGACAAGAACGTCTAGAAATGAAATGGTCCCGCTCGATACAAATGCCTATGGTGCCTTCATTTGCGGCACCGAGGATGAGGTCGAAATCGTCAGGCGGGCTGATAAAATCGGCTTTTCCACCATCGTCATGGACGAGTTTATGGCCGGCTTCGGTACCGGCTCCAGGGAAAAGCAGAATCACCTTGAGTTGAGCGAATTTATTGCCTATCCCCGTGTCACCCTCCAAACCATCGATCAGGAAACCACGGAATACTACGCTCGTACCTTCCGGCAACTACATGAAAGCGGCCGACCCCATCCCGGCCAACGATCTCTGGATCGCCGCCACCGCCCTCCAATAAGGTTTCGCGGTCTACACCCTAGACCGTCATTTCGACCTAGTCGAAAATTTACTGGTTTGCCGGCCCCCCACTGACCTTCTGCCCTGACAGCAGGACACTTCTTTCTCACAAAAAAAGAAAGGCGCCGGAATGACCCAGCGCCTTTCTTCGCAGCCCTGACTTCGGACCTTTATCTCAAACCGCGGCAGCCGCCTTCTCCAAAGCCGCGCAGATTTGGTTCAGCCGGTCTTCGCTCAGCTTGATCGGCACCTGGAAGACCAGAAGCCGGTCGATGATGGCAGCGGATTTGGGCAAGGCAGCAGGATCGTAGACTACCCGCCGCTTGTCATGGCTCATGAAGGGCCAGCCGGAGGCGGCCAGGGTCTTGCCGCCGAGGAGATGCTCCCACTTGGGGTAGTAATGCCAAGTGTTGCCGGCGAAGTAGATGGCGCCGCAACCGGCCGCCTTCAGCACCTCGTTGACCGCCTGGGCCTTTTCCTTGCTGGGCAGGAAGAAGGCGAAGAAGGTGGCGTTCTCGCCGTCCTCGTCCAACTCCTGACGGAAGGTAACGCCGGGGATTTTGGCGGCGGCCGACTTGAGGCGTGACTTGTGCCGCTTCTGGGTGGCGATCATCGAGTCGAGCTTGGCCAGCTGGGCGATACCGATGGCGCCTTGCAGCTCCATCATCCGGTAGTTGAAGCCGATGAAGCTCCGACTTTCACCGCCGCGACCGCCGGGGTTCTGGACGTGGTCGTGGCCGTGGTCCTGGTACTCGCTCATCTTGCGCCAGAGCTCTTCATCGTCGGTAATGATCATGCCCCCCTCGCCGCAGGTCATGGTCTTGACTGCGTCGAAGGAGAAGGTGCCCATTTTCCCGAAGGTTCCCAGCCCTTTGCCGTTAAGGCGGGCACCGGCCGCCTGGGCAGTGTCCTCGATCACCGGGATATTATGCTTGTCACCGATGGCGACGATCTCTTTGATCCGAGCCGGCGCGCCCATCATGTGGACCGGGATGATTGCCTTGGTTTTAGCGGTAATCTTCTTTTCCAGATCGTTCGGGTCCATGTTCAAGGTCTCGTCCACCTCGGCAAAGACCGGCACGGCACCGACGTCGAAGATCGCCTCCCAGGTGGCGACAAAGGTGAAGCACTGAGTAATGACTTCGTCGCCCGGTCCCACGCCGAGGGCGGCCAGGGCGACTTTTAAGGCGGCGGTACCGGAGGTCACCGCCTGTCCGTACTTAGCGCCGCAATAGGCGGCGAACTTCTCCTCGAAGCTCTTGACCTTCCAGATCCCCTTGCGCTGCTCGGGAAACTCGTAGCGAAATAATACCCCAGTCTCCAAAACCTCCAGGATCTCCTTCTTCTCTTCCTCGCCAAAAACTTCAAAACCGGGCATTTATCTCACCTTTAAATTATTTCATGGGGGACAGAGATAAATTCTGTCCCCCATTCGATTTTAGACGTGAAAACCGGATTCCGCTCTTACTCCGTTCACTCGCAACGACGGGTTGCATCCATATCGCCAACTCCCAAATGAGGCCGACAAGCCCGGCCCTAATCAAGGCGGCAAGGAGTGGCGCCCGCAGGCGTACTCCCTTTACGCCGAGGATCGGCACGCCGCGGCCAACGAAGGGTAGGGCCGGGATCATCGGCCGGATTCGAAGCCTTTTACTCCCAGCCGACCATGGCCGTCTTATACACCTGGATCACCTCGTCGCGGGTCGGTTTCCGGGGATTGTTCTCCACCGGACGGGTGACAGTCAGGGCAATATCGGCCATCTCCTCGATCCGCTCGGCCGGGATGCCCAATTCGGCCAGGCTGCCGGGTATGCCGACGTCACGGTTGAGGTTGAAGATCGCCTCCACCGCCATCGAGGCCGCCTCACGAACCGAGAGATCGCTGGTGTCGTAGCCCATGACCTCCGCCACGGCGGCGTATTTACCGGGGTTGCCGATCAGGTTGTACTCGATCACATAGGGCAGGAGTACCGCGTTGGCCAGACCATGCGGAATACCGAACATGCCGCCCAGCGGATAAGACATGGCATGGACCAGCCCGACTCCGGCAGTGGCCAGAGCCTTGCCGCCCAGGAGGCTGCCCAGCAACATGGCGGTCCGAGCCTCCAGATTGCCGCCATGGGCATAGGCCTTGGGCAGGTTCTGGCTGATCAGTTCGATCGCCTCAAGGGCATACATGTCGGAAATCGGATGGGCCTGGGTGGAAAGATAGGCCTCGACCGCGTGGATGAAAGCATCGATACCGGTGGCGGCGGTTACATGCGGCGGCATGGTCAGCGTCAGCAACGGATCGAGCACCGCCACATCGGGGTAGAGCGGGTCGCCGTTCATCCCGCCCTTGGATTTGGTCTTCTCGTTAATGAAAACGGCGGTAAAAGTCACCTCGGCGCCGGTACCGGCAGTGGTCGGGACCATAATCTTGGGGACCCCGGGCTTCTTGATCTTGCCCAGCCCCAGGTAGTCTTCGGCCTTGCCGCCATTGGTCAGCAGGATGGAAACCGCCTTGGCCACGTCCATGGCCGAGCCGCCACCGACGCCGATGACGCAGTCGCATTTGGCCTTCTTGGCCAGCTTGCAGCCGTTATCGGCCAGCTTCAGGCCCGGCTCCGGGTCGATCTGGTCATAGATTTCGAAAGGGAGTTTATCGCGCTGCAGGGGCGCGGTGATCTGCTCCAGCAGTCCACTTTTCTTAAGGCCGGGATCGACGACCAGAAAGGCTTTGGAGCCGCCGGTCGAGCGGACCACTGCGGCCAGTCCATCAACAGCGCCGACTCCAAAGATCAGACGGGTGGGCTGGTTTATGGTAAAAGATTTAGGGATCATCGGTGGAAATCCTCTTTTGTTATTGAAATAAGTAAGATAATTGCTACCCTGAAAACCATCCCGATACTACTTAATCCCCCTATCTAATAGCAACAAAAAAAGCGGGCTGAATCCCGCGGGAAAACATGGAATCAAACCTCAGTCGTTCGGAAAAAAAACGCCAGGCCAAGGATGTCGAAAAGCTCAGCCACGAGTTGGCCGAATTGCCCCCGGCCGACCTGGCCAAGCTGCCCTGCGACGAATTCATCCGTCAGGAAATCGCCGCCAGCCACAATCTTAAGGGAGGCGCCAAAAAACGCCAGATTAAGTATGTAGCCCGAGAACTACGCCAGCTGGAATTGCTCGAAATTTTGACCTTTCTGGAGGAGCGGCAAGGGTCGCGGCTGAAAAGCCAGGGGGAGGACAAGGAACTGGAACGGCTGCGTAATGAGATCCTCGAGGCGGCCATCCAGGAATTCCAGGATCGGCTCGATCCGGACGAGCGCTTCCGGATGGATCGGCAAGCCTCGCCACTGCTGGATTGCGCCCTCCGCTTCCCGGGCTTTGAACTGGAAGCCGCCGCCCGAGCCGCTGAAGACTTCGCCGCCACCCGCAAACCTAGCCACTCCCGGCAGCTGCTCCGGCTGATCCGGGGGGCGGCGGAACGGCGGAAATTCCCCCGCCTCGGAACTGAAAAATAAGATGGACTACCGTCAAGGCCAGACCGGCCGCATCTTCTGCATCCGCTTCGACGAAGGCGACGATTTACTCGGCAATCTGCTCGATCTGCTGAGAAAAGAAGAGGTTCGCCAGGGCTGGTTCCACGTGATCGGCGGCTTGCGTGAAGCCCAGGTGGTGACCGGTCCCCGAGAACCGGTCATGCCGCCGGAACCGGTCTGGGCGGAGCTGGACACCGCCCGGGAAACCCTGGGCACCGGCACCGTCTTTTGGGACGGCGACGAGCCCAAAGTACACCTGCACGCCGCCATGGGCCATCACGGTGACACCCTGACCGCCTGCGTTCGCAAGGGCACCAGGGTCTATCTAATCCTGGAGGTGGTGCTGATCGAGATCGTCGGCATCGAAGCCAGCCGTCCCTGGTTCCCGGCGGGCGGTTTTAATCGCCTCACTTTCGCCGGCAGTCGATAACCTACCGTATCCATAAGATCTTTTCCTTGACAGCCTGAACGCCCTGCTCCACAATCATTTCTAAAGTGATTGATATCGGACCTGACCGTTTAGCATATCCCGCAATCACCTGCGTAACTATCCCAACAGCAGGAGGACAGTCCATGCCCAGCCCTAAAAAATCTTCTATTAAGGCCAAAGCCTCCACCACTGGCAAGCCAACTGGCAAAGGCAAAACCGCTACCACTCGCAAGCCGGCGACCGCGGCCGCGCCTTCCATAGAATTTCGCCTCTTCGCCCCGGAAGCGCATGAGGTTTGCCTGGCCGGCGATTTTAGCGCCTGGCAACCTGAAGAATGCCGGATGCGGCGCTTCAAGGACGGCACCTGGAAAAAAATGCTGAAACTTAAGCCGGGACGATACGAGTACCGTTTCGTCGTCGACGGTCAGTGGTGGACAGACCCGGAAAACCCTCAACGCCAAGACAACCCCTTCGGCCAGCAAAACTCGGTCTTGCTCGTGTCATAAAAAAAGTGGGAAAGCCCGGGCAGGCCTTCCCACTTTTGGTGGTGCTCTTCCTGATTATGAAAAAATTGCCGATTAAGCTTCGCTTACGGCAATCTTCATGATCTTATCGCCAACATTCAGCGCCTTGCCGACTTCGGTGAGGATCTTCTCCACCTTGCCGTTGACCATACTCTCCACCGGGGTCTGCATCTTCATGGCCTCGATCACCGCCAGTCTCTCGCCGACCTTGACCTCCTGACCGATTTCGACACTGATCTCGCAGACATTGGCCTTAAAGGTGGAGCGCACGTCGCCGACCTTGGCCAAGTCGACGATTTCTTCCTTGCTCAGTTGCGCCTCAGCCGGGGCCGCCCCCTGCTGAGCTTGCTCCTGGAAGAGATAGACCCGTTCGTGGTGGTCGACATTCAAGTAGACGTTCCACTCGCCCTCTTCGCTCATCTCTTTGGGACCGATCTCGATGACATGCTCCTTGCCGTCGTGGTCGCGGAATTTCAGGTCTTCGCCGAGCTTGAAGCCGCCCCGGCGCAAGAAAATCGAGGGCGGCAGGACATAAACCTTACCGAACTTCTCTTCAAACTTATAGAACTCCACCGCATCATTGGGATGCTGCAGGTAAATGACCAGTTGCTGCTCGGTTGGTTTGGTTCCCAGACGCTTGGCCAGGATGGCGCGCTCCTTCTCGATATCGATGTCCTCGATCTGATCCATGCCGCCCTGCTCTTCCAGGATCTTGCGCCACTCCGGCCCGAAGACCTTTTCGTAGATCCAGTCGGCCGGCTGATAGAAGGGGAAAGGTCCATATTTGCCCAGCAGCAAGTTCTTCAAATCACCGGAAGGATTGCCGTAGCGGTCGCCACCTTGAACGTTGCTGACCGCCGTGGTCCAGAGGATCTGGGAACCGGGGGTGACGCTCCAATAGTTGCCCAGTTCCACCTGGACTTTGGGCAGCTCTTCATGCAGGATCTCGGGCATCTTGTCCAGGAAACCGCCTTTGACCGCCTGCTCGAAGCTGCTGCCCATGGCGCCGCCCGGCAGCTTATGGATCTGCACGGTGGGCGAGAAGCCTTTGAACTGTGACTCGAAGTATTCGTAGTGTTCACGCTCCCCGCGCAGTACCTCTGAGGTTTCAATGATGGCCTGTTCATCGATCCCCACCGGTTCGTGCCCATAATCACGAAGATCATGGATGACGCTCAGGATCGGCGGCGGCCCGTAGTAACCGGTGAAGGCGTGGTCGGCGGCATCAACGATCTTGGCGCCGTTTTCCACCGCGGCGGTGATCCGGCCGAGATCGTTACCGTCGGTGTTGTGTCCGTGATAATGGATAACCATGTCCGAATATTTGTCTTTAATGGCCCGAACCAGGCTGCCGATCCGCTTAGGCGAACCCAGGCCGCCGTGATTCTTGATACAGAGCAGAATCTCGTCGCCGGTCGCCTCAAGAATTTCCCCGACTTTTTTGACGTAAAATTCGTCGGTATGCTCGGGGCCGGTGGAAAAGCAGATGCAGGGCTCAAGAATCTTCCCGGCCTTCTGCACCTCTTCGAAAACCGCCAGCATATTGGGGATGTGATTCATGAAGTCGAATACCCGCCAGACATCGACATATTTGGCGAATTCCCGCACCGTCAGCCGAATGACGTTCTGGGGATAGGGGCGGTACCCGAAGAGATTGATACCCCGGCAAAGGGTCTGGAACATGGTCTTGGGCATCTTCTCCCGCAGCAGTTCCAGCTTGAGAAAAGGATCGACCTGTTTGCGCAGAATATCGACGTGTACCGAAGCCCCGCCGGTAATCTCCAGGGAAAAATAGTTGGCGCGTTCGCGGGCTGGAGCGGCCAGGAGATCGGTGTGCAGCAGGATTCGATTCTTAAAATCGGACTGGGACAGATCTCGGGCGGTATTGGTAATGTAATAGCCTTTCGCCCCCCGAACGGTCTTAAGAACTTCGGTGATGCTCATCCCGGTTACAATACGTTCCATGGTAACTCCTGTTAAATCTTTGACGCCGGCTGAAGCGGCGAGCTGTTCAAATTGCGTATCGGTTTTGCTGTTCGTGGTGGATCTCGGCAATCAACCTGGCCAATTTGTTGACCTCGGAACCCTGCTCCTCGTACTTGGTGAGATGCGGATGGGTTTCGATGAACGAGGTGTTGAAATCGCCGGCTTTAAAGTCGGGATCCTTGATCAGATTCAGGTAATAGGGGATCGTAGTCTTGGGGCCGACGATTACGTAATTGATCAGACAGCGATGTAACCGGTCGACCGTTTCGTTCCAGCTGAAGCCGAAGACGGTGAGCTTTACCAAAAGCGAGTCGTAGACCTCGGGGATCGTGTAACCCTGGTAAACAAAACCGTCCAGCCGCACGCCATAGCCGCCCGGGGAGCGATAAACCGAAACCTTCTTGCCGCCTTCCGGCATAAAGTTATTCTGCGGGTCCTCGGCGTTGATCCGAACCTCGATGGCATACCCGCGGATTTTGATATCCTCCTGACTGAAAGCCAGTTCCTTGCCCAGGGCCAGCTTGATCTGGGTCCGGACGATATCGATGCCGGTGACCATTTCGGTCACGGTATGCTCGACCTGGACCCGGGTATTGATCTCCATGAAATAAAAATTGAAATCCTGATCGACCAGAAATTCAACGGTGCCGGCATTGCAATAGCTGGCTGCCTTGGCGGCCTTGACCGCCGTCGTGCAGATCCGCTCGACCAGGCTCTGGTCCTTGATCAGCGATGGGGCAATTTCCACCAGCTTCTGGTTGCGGCGCTGGATGGAGCAATCGCGCGACCCCAGATGCACCGTCTTGCCCTTGGCGTCGGCGATGATCTGCACCTCGATATGCTTGGGTCGGAGCACCACTTTTTCGAGATAAACATTATCATTATTAAAGGCAGCCCGGGCTTCGTTGCGGGCTACCTGGATCTGTTCGCGAAGTTGGCCGTCGTTTTCGACCTGGCGGATGCCGCGCCCGCCGCCACCAGCAGTGGCCTTGATCATCACCGGATAACCATAACGCGTAGCGAAGGCCAAAGCCTCCTCCACCCCCTCTTTGCCCGGTTTGAGATTCTGGGTGCCCGGCACCATGGGGATCCCGGCCTCGGCCATGATCCGCCGGGCGGTGACTTTGTCGCCCAGATTGCGGATCACTTCGGAGGAAGGGCCGATGAAGATGATCCCGGCTTCCTCGCAGGCCTGAGCAAAATCAGGATTCTCTGCCAGGAAACCATAGCCGGGATGGATGGCGTCTGCTCCGCATTTGCGGGTGGCGTTAATCACTTTCTCGATATTCAGATAATCGCACCTGGGACCGTCGCCCAACCAGACCGCCTCGTCGGCCACCCGAATGTGCAGGGCATCATTGTCAGGAGTTTCATATACCGCCACGGCGATATGCCCCAGCTCCTGGATGGCCCGAATAATCCGGATCGCAATCTCTCCGCGATTTGCCACTAAGATTTTCTTCTTCAAAAGCGCACCTCTCTGCCTAAAAAATAATGATTCCGGACGATCGGATTTCTTCTGGGGTAAAACAGGCAAGCCGGTTCGAATGACACTTGAGGAAGAAGCTGAATTTACATCCAAACCGTTGGTCAACTTGGGAAAATATCATAAAGCCCAAGGGGAGGCAAGGGCAAAAAAGTGCAGCACCAAAATGGCACAGCTAGGACCAAAGCTTCCGACGCAAACCACTGCGCCGTTCGGTAACCGCCGCCACGGCCTGCGCCAGAACTTCTGGTGTTCCGCAAATAGTCACCTCGTCACGAGCTCTGGTCACGGCGGTAAAGAGCAATTCGCGAGAAAGAACCGGGGAGAAATTGCCGGGCAGAACCAGGGCGATCCTGGAATATTCCGACCCCTGGCTTTTGTGTACCGTCATGGCATAGGCAACTTGGTGTTCCGTCAGGCGGGATGGCGAGATTATCCGCAAAGTACCGCCCGGCCCTGGGAAATAGGCCCGGCTCTCAGCCCTCTCTCCGGTTACGGGCCAGATTATCCCGGTGTCGCCGTTGTAAAGTTGCAATTCATAGTCATTGCGAAGCACCATTACCGGTCGCCCTGGCGCTACGCCACCTACTGAATCAGCCGCCAATAGATCCTGGAGTCGACGATTGATCTGTTCGGCACCAAAACCGCCCTGGCGGAGGGCGCACAAAACCCGGTATCGACCGTTGTCCGCCAGGATCTGTTCCGGGTGTCGACCGACCAGCCAGGCAAAACGACCGGCCGACACCAGGTCGGCAAGCCAAACATCAAGCTGCCCCGGACCGGCCACTTCACGCCAGATAACCTCGGGATAATCCGGATTCTGCAGACATTCCCAGGCTTCCGCGAAATCTCCATCCCTGATTGCCCGACTTAGAATAGCTATGCCGCTACCGGAGCCAAATCGCCGGCTGCCCTGGAGTTCGACCAGTGAATCGCAAAATCGACCTGGGCCGGGCGGCCCCGGAGGGAGCGCAATCACCTCGCCCAGCTGCCGGGCCTCGTCGACAAATTCCTTGGAAAAAGATGCTAAACCGGCTGGATCGCAGATGTCGCCCAATACCGATCCCGGCTCGACCGAGGCCAACTGATGTCGATCACCGAGTAGAATCAAGCGGGCCGTTGCCGTTAGAGCTCCGAACAACTTGGCCATCAACGGCAAATCGACCATGGACGCTTCATCTATAACCAGCAGATCGTACGGCAATGGGTTTTCTTCGTTGTGACGAAAAAAAGGAGAGCCGCCGACTGCCCCCAACAGACGATGGATGGTCATTACCTGATCGGGGATGAAATCACCCCACCCGGGAGGTAATTGTCCTTGGCCCTTGAGATTGGCCACCGTCTCCTGCAGGCGCATGGCAGCCTTTCCGGTCGGGGCGGCCAGAGCAATTCGCAAGCGTTCGCCCCGCAAGCGGTACTGTTCGCCAAGCAAAGCCAGAACCAGGGCAACTGTGGTGGTCTTGCCGGTCCCCGGTCCGCCGGTGATCACGACCAAAGAGCGCAAGAGGACGGCAAGTCCGGCCAAACGCTGCCAATCCCGACCGACTATGTCTTTCCGCTCGGGAAAAAGTCTATCGATCCCCTCAACCAGCGTCCGGCGGTCAAAAAAGCAATCGTCAGAATTGCCTCGCAGGCGCAAAAATTCAGCCACCGATTCCTCATACTCCCAGTAGCGACTCAGGTAAAGTCGGTCTTCTTCAAGCACCAGAGGGGCGGAACCGCTGGCAATTCCAACCACCGGACTACACCGGAGCTTGTCACGCCAGCTCTCCAGAACCGGCGCCCGAAGAATTCGTCCATCGCCCAGCTGGAATTGCCGTCCGGCCCATTCTTCCAGACGGAGGCAGATATCTCCGCCTCTGGTCATCAGGCTGGTCAGCAAGGCGGCCAGATAAACTTCCTCGCCATCATCCGCCGCCAGGCCGGCAATGAATCTGGCAAAGTGACAATCCAAAGAAATGTTTTCAAGCGCCTGTGTCATCTCCAACTCCCGACCCAACCCGGACCGAACCATTTCAATTACCAACAAACGCCCGCCAAAAGGTGTTTTTCAGAACATCAAGCCACCTTATATAGCTTGACAAAAAATATCAACACGGGTTATTTTTCCAATACTTCAAGCTAGTTACTCACAGCACAGCCGACATCTTGCTGTTTTAGTGGTTTTTTCGAGGGGGTTATTTGCTGTAACGAACATTAACAGCTTGCTTAAAAAAGGATATTAAACTTTAATATCCTGCTGCTTTTCGTTGTTCGCTGGAAAGCTCGCAACCATCAAGGTGACCAGTCATCGTCACCAGCATAGACAGAGACATTTGAGGATTACTTGGAGGAGGTTGTCCGTGGCCGATATTATCATCACCGCCCAATCGCAAGAGAAAGCCGGGAATCTGATCGTCAACAACCTCATCAAGGCCGGGGTCAGAACTGCCTTGCTCATCGATTCCGCCGGCAATGTTCTTGCAAACTGCGGCCACGAGCAGCAGCAGATCGATATCGACGCCATCTCTCTGGCGGCCTTGGCGGCAGCCAGCCTGGCGGCCACCTCGCAAATTGCCAAACTGATCGGAGAAGACGACTTTTCCCTGCTTTTTCACAAAGGGAAGAATGGCAATATTCATTTCGGCCGGGTCGGTGAGGAACTGATTCTGATAACCATTTTCGGAGATGATGTTTCTCTGGGTTTGATCAGATGCCGAGTAGCGGAACTGTCAGATGGCCTCGCCGAGATTTTCGAGGGATAATAATGGCCCTAATAGATTTGAGCAAAAAAGAAGTTCACTGCAAGGTGGTCTATTATGGCCCGGGCCGATGCGGCAAGACCACCAACCTTCTCTATATCCATAAGGCCATGGAAGAAAAGGACCGGGGCAAGATGCTCACCATCGATACCAAAGGTGATCGCACTCTATTTTTCGATCTGCTCCCCTTGAATCTGGGCAAAATCTCCGGGTTCGACATCAGAATTCAGCTTTACACTGTTCCCGGGCAGGTTATGTACGAGGCCACCCGCAGGTTGGTTCTCAAAGGCGTGGACGGCCTGGTTTATGTAGCCGACCCACTCATGGTCAGGCGGGAAAGGAACATTGAAGGGTTGGAAGACCTGCGACGGAACCTTGAAAAGCATAACGTCAAACTGGAAAACATGCCCTTGGTCCTGCAGTACAACAAGAGGGATCTTTGCGACACCCCCATCCCCACCCTGACCATTGATCAGTTGGAGCAGGACCTGAACGGCCAGCTGAAAACCGTATATTTCGAAGCCGTAGCAACCACCGGTGTCGGCGTATTTGAAACCCTTACGGAAATAACCAAAAGAACCGTACGCCATGTAGCTGAGAAGCATCTGCTGACCAAGATCTGAGATGGCCTCTTCCGGCTTTTCTTGCGCCGGTGATATAGCTCGGTTCCACGGTCGGCTAAACAGGTTTTCCAAGAATCCGGGAGTTTTTCGATGACAGACAAGGACGACCTTTTCAAAGGCATTGACGATGCCGCTGACAATCTTTTCAATCAGTACGTTGTAAAAAAACCCCCGTCTGCCACCCCACCCGAGCTGGATACAACACTCGCCGGTTCCCCACCGCCCCTCCCCCTTCCTTCAGAGCCCGAACCGGAAGCACCCTCTTTCGATATTGAACCGGATAGCGCCCCGATTTCCGCCTCAGGTGCTGTCGACGGGGAAGATAACGAAATTATGGCGCAGATGGAAGAAGTCCTACTTTCCATAGATTGGGAGGTCAGCCAGAAGAACCTGACCAAGGGCCGGGAGGTTCTGAAAAAACTTGTCAGCCACCATGGTTTGAATAGCGACTCCCCGGCCAGTCTGGTTGCCGGCCAGATGGATAAAGTTCTGACGTTAATGCTGAATAATCCTGAGACTGTCCCGGTTTCCGCCCCGAGTCAACTAAAAAAAGCCCTGGAAGCTATTCGTAGTGCCGTGGCCCAAGGCCCCACACCTGACGCCGCCATCCGTAAGCTCCTGTCCCAGACCCTCTCCGAATTACACGCGGTGGAAACTTCTCATCCTGAAAGCAAAAGCGGACTGGAACTGAACCTTACCCTGGAGAGCGAGGCCCCCCTGTCTACCGCGCCAATCAGGCAAGAGACTCCGCCGGTTGCGCCCCAAAAACCATCAAAAGTACCCGTTTCCTCCGAATCGACCGAAGACTTCGGGATGGAACTAGGTTTAGAATCGGAAGTGGACCAAGACCAACAGGGCACCTCGGTCAAGACGGAAACCACCCAGGTTCTCAAAGCATACAACGAAGCCTTGTCGACTGCGATTAAAAGCATTTCACCCATGGAAAAACTTTTTGCCAATCGGGCCGGCATGGAGAAACTACATGCGGTGAACAAACATGTACGGGAAAAACTGGCCGGTCAAGTTCAGCTATTGTCCCAAACCTTTTCCGGCGGTTATACAAGATACACTGGATTAGGCACAGTGAACGGCTGGTTGGAGTCGCAACTCGACATCCTCAATCCCTGCGTCAAACGCCTGGCCAAAGTCGAAAATCTGTTCGCCAAGACCAAGGGATATGAAAAACTTCACGAACTGGTCAAAAAAATCAGGGTCTCGCTGGCCACCCAACAGGAAGCCATCACTACAGCAGTCGGTGGAGCCCCTATAACACACCAATTCGACCTCACCGGAGAATACCCGGCTCTGCAACCCGTTCTTGATCGACACCCTGAAGCACCTGCCGCGGCGGTATCGGCTGTTACCGATCCCCAAATTTTGTTGGAAAACTGCCTTGGACTGGCCCGGCAAATTGAAACAGGGGAAGTGGAAGCAGATCGTGAAGTTGGTCTGAAATTGAGGGAAATCCTGGAAAAAATCAAATCGGCTTTGTCCGGTTCCGCGATCTCTACACCCGGCGCTACCGCCGCCGCTCTTACTGCGGTCTCCAACGCTACCGGCCGCTTCAACAGCAAATGCCGCTGGGATTGGCTGCTGAAAACCTCATGGGGCAGCCAATTGGTCGGCCTGGCCCCCGAGCAGGTAGCCTTTGAAAGTCACACTGCATTCCCGATCAAGACTTTCCGCGACAAAACCTATTTCAGCCTCCAGAAACTGAAGACCTTCCCATGGACCAATCTGCAAAGCCTGTTCAGCGGTGATCTGGCCGAGATCGACAAGACGACTCTAAATGAAATGGAGCTGGAAATCGTCAGACCTCCTGAAACTTTCCGCGGGTCGACCCAGAAAAAAGTCTATCCGGTGATCATGTATCATGCAGGCAAAGGGAAGGTATTCCTTATGGATGCACCAACCGAGGCCATATCCATTACCGACGAAGGTTTGTGGGCACCCGGCAAGCAAGGCTCGGATATTGCCGGAACGTTGACGGTGTACGGCAGCATTATGCCGGTTATTGCCCTTGACTGAGTAGATCACTTCTACCCGGATATCCCTGGCTGTTCATGAATAAGTCCGGGGATTGCTCTTAAGCGACAAAAATCGAAACCAATCCCTATGAGCCAGCAATCCCAACCCGATCTCAAAGCAAGACTCGCCGAAGCAGACCTCTATTTCCAACACGGGTTAAAAGAAAACGCCGAGGAAATCTATAAGGACATCCTGGCCCAGTTACCACCTGAGCATTCCGCCAGGGCCGCCATCGAAAAGAAAATCCAGGACGCCTCGCCCTCGGCACCACCATCGAAACCTACGGCCGGACCTATTGGTATCGAGCCAATTCATCGTTTTGAGAACTGCCTTGGCCTGATTGAGGCCGGTTTCCATACCGATGCCATTGACGAACTCAAGGTACTCCTGGAAAAAGGCTTTCGTCCAGGCGCCGTCCATGCCAAAATCGGTGAATGCCTGCTGGTAAACGAGGAACCCCAGGAAGCACTCAAACACTTAAACAGTGCCCTCAGCGACAAGAACCTTACCAAAGATGAACGGCTCGGGGTTCTTGACCAACTTGCATCGACCTATGAATCGACCGGCAATATCCAGGAAGCCATTACCGCCCTGAAGGCCATCACCACCACCCAACCTGATTTCCGTAACGCCCAGCAACGCCACGACAAAATCGTGGCCATGCTGGCCAAGTTCGAACGTTTTTATCACTTGTACAAACAAAAACTCATCAACGAGGAACAGTTCGACCGGGCTAAGCAAATCTCCACCCAGCGGCATAAGGATCTGGAAAAAGTACTGGCTGACGATTTCGAAGTGAACAAGCAGGCCATCGGCGAATCGGTTTCCGAATTTTTCAAATGTGATTTCATTGAATTCAACGAACTGGAAGTAGGACCACCGGCCAAATGCATCAAAACCTTGAAGGAAAACTTCTGGCGAGCCAATAACTGTATCCCGATCAGGGAAGACGGCAAAACTATTATTATCGCGGCCGTCGACCCTCAACACCAGAACATGCTGTCCAACCTGCGTTCCATGCTCAAGGGACATATCCTGGAGTTCGCCGTCGCCTTCCCGGACGACGTCAACAAGTTCATCGATTTTTACCACGGCAAGCTGGATTCGGCACTGGACGAAAGCGATAACGTCTTCAACGAACTTGAGCTGGTTGAAGAATCCGAAGAGGCAGACGACGACTACGACGATGACGATGCGGGTGGCAACGCCGAGGGTGTTGTGGTCAAACTGACCAATCGCATAATTGAAGAAGCATACGCCCGCAACGTCTCCGATATCCATATCGAATCGCAGGCCGGACGCCGGGGCGCCCTGGTGCGCTTCCGGGTTGATGGCGAGTGTTCGAATTTCCAGACTATCCCCTTCAACTACAAGAAAGCCCTGGTCTCCAGGATCAAAATCATTTCCAAACTGGATATCGCGGAGAAACGGCTGCCTCAGGACGGCAAGATTAAGTTCCGCACCAAACGGGGAAAAAACATCGAACTGCGTGTCGCCACCCTGCCGACGGTCGGAGGCAACGAAGATGTGGTCCTGCGAATCTTGGCCGGCGGGGATGCCCTACCATTAAAAAAGATGGGATTGCTGCCCGACACCATGGACACCATGAAGGCCCTGATTGAAAGGCCATACGGGCTGGTTTTGGTTGTGGGCCCCACCGGTTCCGGTAAAACCACGACCCTGCATGCCGCGCTGGGTTTTATCAACCGTCCGGAGAAAAAGATATGGACCGCCGAGGATCCGGTGGAAATTGTTCAGGACGGTTTGCGCCAAGTCCAGGTTCTGCCCAAGATCGGTCTGGACTTCGCCCGTGTATTGCGTGCTTTCCTGCGGGCCGATCCCGATGTGATCATGGTCGGCGAGACCCGTGATGCGGAAACCGCCAATACAGTGATCGAAGCGGCCCTCACCGGCCATCTGGTCTTCTCCACCCTGCACACCAACTCCGCACCGGAAACCGTTACCCGTTTGTTGGGCATGGGGATAGACCCTTTCAACTTCGCCGACTCCCTGCTGGGGGTATTGGCCCAACGTCTAATCAAACGTTTATGTCCACACTGCCGGAAATCTTACACTCCCGGAGAGGAAGAAATTGAAATGATTCGCCGGGAATACGGTGATCATCCCAGCAAACCCCTGGAGATCGACAGTACCACCAGCTTGTTCCAGGCCAGAGGTTGCAGCCATTGTCAGAAGACCGGATACAAGGGACGGCTGGCTATTCATGAACTGCTGACCACCGACGATGTCCTACGCACCAAGATTGAGAACAATGCACCAGTCCAGGAACTCCGCATGGCGGCCATGCAGGCCGGCATGCGGACCTTGAAGCAGGACGGTATCACCAAGGTACTCCAAGGGGATACCGATATGAAACAGGTGTGCGCCGCCACCAACAAGTAAACGATCGGCCGGCGATCACGGGTTTTACTTCCCGAATCACCAATTCCGTCCCTTGGGTTAACACATCCATCAAGTTGCACAAACCTGCCGGGCTGTCTTGACAGTCTCCCGGCAGTAAGGTTATAAGTTTTTTCGCACTACGTCTTCGAACTCCGAGGTTGAACCGGAATTTCATCCGGGGAGCAAACTTTCAAATAATTATCTTAGTATTTCCGAGGCCTTGCCAATGAAGAGCATTCTGCTTGTCGATGATGAAAAAAACTTCCTGCTGAGCCTGGCCGACATGTTACAGGCCAACGAAGACGAATTCTCCATAAAGACCGCCGAAAACGGCAAAATTGCCGCCAAGATTATCGACAATGGAAACGTCGATCTGGTGGTGACCGACCTGAACATGCCGGAAATGGACGGCTTTGAATTAATGGCCCATATCAGTCAGGTCAATTCCGAGATGCCGGTTATCGCCATGACAGCTTATGGCACCCCGGAGATGGAATCGCGGCTGCGGAACATGGGCGCCTTCCAATATATTGAAAAACCGATCGACTTCGACTCTCTCTTACGTAAAATCAAAGACGGCTTGAAAACCGGCAGCACCAAGGGGCACGTCGCCGGCATCTCTCTGCCTTCCTTCATGCAGTTGCTGGAATTAGACAAAAAAACCTGCACGCTTCACATCAAATCGAGCAAGAACCGTGGCGACATGTTCTTCAAGCAGGGTGAACTGTATTCGGCTCGTACCGGCAAACTGACCGGTCTGGATGCCGCTTTCGAGATCATCAACTGGGAAAACTCTGAAATAGAAATCGAAAATCTTTGCAAGATTAAGGACGAAGAACGCGAAATCAACGTTCCCATGGGCTTCCTCCTGATCGAGAGCGCCCGGATGAAGGATGAACATGATCGACCCAAGGAGGAAGACGAAGAGGAATCCGAGAAAAAAGGTCAAACTCGAACCTCTGAAATCCCAGGGGTTGATTTGGATAACATCAGTTTCGCCACAGCTGCCAAACCGGCTGCTCCTGACGTCGATACCAAAACCCTGGAACCGGTGGGAGTGCCTGCCGCCCCCGCGGCTGAAGAAAAAAGCCCCCTCGATATGCTGACCGACACGATCATGAACGCCAAAGGTGTCAACCGCATGATCATCATCTCAGGCAATGGCGCGGTCTTGGCTCACAACAACATACCTGTCAAGGAATTCGGATCCTTCACCGCCGCGGTAACCGGTAGCGCCGTAAAGATCAAGAGGATTCTCGGCTTCACCGGCCCTAAGCATATCATCATCCATCATTCCAACGGGGAAAAAATCCTGATTCTAATTGGTACCCATATAGTGGTCGGCATCGGTCTTACCGCGGATACAGACCCTGAACCAATCAGCAATGTATTGAAACCGACCGTGGCAAAAACCAGAGCCGGCTAGAAATTCCGACATATCAGCCTAATTGGCGTTGCCATCTTGAACCAGCGAAAAATAAGGATCAGTTAATATGCAGGAATTACTAAAGGAAATAAAAAACATTCAGTCGGTAATGGGGTCATATGTCCACATTAGCGGCGGACAGGAGATCCATTCTGACCTGCCCAAGATTTTCATGAACAAGGTGCGAGAGATCGGCGAGGTTTTCGATCGGGTTATCAAGGTCAACATGGCAACCAACATGCATGCCAGCATGATAGAATTCAAATTTGACGAAGCCATGATTTTCCTACGGCCCATTGACCAGGATTCCTGCCTGATCACTTTTTGCGAAACCGATATCAACAAAAAGACGCTCAACATGACCACAGGAATGTTGGTTAATGATTTGAAAGAAGCGGTTGAGCAAGTCAGAAAGGGAGGCAAAAAGAGTGGCCCGGTGCCTCCCCGGTCACCTCAACCGGAGGCCCCAAAAGCCAAGGAAGAGCCGACCAGGAAAACCGTCGACGTCAACAAGATTATCCATGCCGGTCCCCTGGCTAAAGTATTCCAAGGCTTTCAGGATTCTTTGGCCCTGGCCATCGGACCCATTTCCGAGATGGTCATCAAAGACAACGTAGAAATCTGGGCCCGGAATGGTGAATGCAGTCAGGAGAGACTCTCGGAACTGGTCGATATGCTGGTCAAGGAGATTGACGACCCTTCTCTGGAAGCCGAATTCAGGCTGGCAGTTAAAAAGCATCTGATTTAATTCGACTTCCCTGGACTCTCACTGATCTCTTACAAAAAAAGGCATGCCCAACGGCATGCCTTTTTTTATAGTTACCACTGCAACAACCGGCCGATCATTTATTTGATTTTACTGAATTCCACCCGCCGGTTTAGTTCTTGATTATCTTGGCTGTTATTCGACACCCGAGGGCGATTCTGGCCATAATAGGCAACCTGCAGTCGACCACCGTCAATGCCGAAATTATCGGTCAGATATTTCTTGACCGCTTCAGCCCTTTCCTTGGAAATTTCCAGATTTTTGGCCGGGTCGCCAAGATTGTCGGTATGACCGCTGACTTCGAAACGGCTGAGAGCCATATCCTTTCTTTGCATGGCCTGCCCAACCACTACCGCCAAGACATCTTTGGCTTCCTGAGATAGTTCGACAGCCTGATTCTCAAAGGGCACCTGTAAACGAAGAATCGGCGCCACCAGCTGTTCCGGTCGCGGTTTCCTTCACCTTCGCGGCGACTACAGTCTTGCTTGAGATGCTGACACTGGCAGGCACCGCTGCCACCGGCGCTTCAGGCTTAGCTACAGCCTCCGATGCGACGGGAGACAAAGCTTTTCCGGTCAACTCTTTATACCTGGCCAAGGCATCTTCCAGAGAGGCTTGCGCCCGGACATCGCCTGAATCAAGGTGCAACCCGGCCTCAAACGCCTCGGCCGCCTCCTGATAATTTTTCATGATCATCTGGATATCACCGATGCTGAAATAGGCCTTAGCATAATTTGGGTCCAGACTTATCGCCTTCTTGTAGCTTTTCAAGGCATCTTCGTATTTCCGTAGGCGTTCAAGGGTATAACCTTGCTGATAAACAATCTCGGCGTCACGGGGGCAGACCGCCATGGCTTCCTCGATCATGGATTTCTTGGTCATCAGGGTTCGTTCCTTGCTGATGGCCTCTCCGAGAGCCTTGCAATCCGCCGCCCAACCAACGCCAATTCCGAGGGTGAATAACCCCAACAGCACGCCGGCCGCAATCGTTACAATGCCGGTACTTGTCTGGAAATTATCAATCATTTTTCCGCCGTTTCAGCATTTTTACCAGACTGATGCGCAAGCGGTCGATGGATCTGGCCAGCGCCTCGACTTCATCCTTCATCTTGGTCGACATCAAACTCTTATCCAGGTGGCGGCCGACACTGACTTCTTCCGTCCGGTTGGCCAACTCCATAATCGGCTTAACGATACGTTGATCCAGGAAAATGTAGATAAAGAGGAGGCCCAGAAGCATCATGGTGCCACCGGCGGCAAAGAGGATCAGGGCCTGTTGTTTGGCGGCGGCCACGGCTGGTGCCAAGGGCACGTAGACCACGTAGGCGGCAAAAATGTCACCATCCTTGTAGTTCGGGTCAAACCCGGCGGTGCCGTACATCTCCACCAGATCCTTAGGGGCCTTGGCCGGATCGAGGTGACACTTGAGACATCCCTCGCCGGCCATCTTGATTGGCGCCGAGGTATAGTAATAGAGTTCTCCTTTGCGGGTGGTGGTTCCGACCAGTTCTTTTTTCTTGGGGTCGGCCTTGAATTTCAAAATCAGCTGTTGCTCAAAATCATTGGCCTTGTTGGTCGGAGAGTGCGGCGTGATTGATACCTGCCGGAACTGAAATCCCCGCAATTGCTCGGCATTGATCATGTCGACGGTCCGCCGGGTAATACCGAAAGCGGACATGATCTCGGGATAGAACCGGTCTCTTTCAACCAGTTCATTAATCAGGGGCTGCTGAACCGCCATGAAGTAATGACGGCTGGCCGTGACATAGGCATCGATGATCCGGGCCTTGGTATCGGCTTCCTTCATCGAATTGTTGATGCTGAAGGTATAAGCGCCGTAGCCTAAGCCAACCAAGGCCACACCGCCGAGGATAGCCAGCATGGATATAAATTTGGCCCTGATTCCAAAGGCCTTCTGCAGTTTATCGAGAGCCATCTGTCACTCCTGTATACTGACGATTAGCAATGATTTATTAAAGAAATTTCCGCCTTTGAACTTAGTTTAGAGTATCTGCTTTGTCAAGCCGGGAAAACTTTCCGATATTATTGATATTTTTCTATTGATGGTAGACGGATGGAAACCCCTTGTCCCCAGATTTCTTCGGCCGACATTTCGGCATGCTCAGAGTAATGGTGGTGCCATGGCCCAACTCACTTTGCAGATTGATCCCGCAGTTCATCTGGCTCAACATTTTTTTTGAAATCACCAGCCCCAGCCCGGTACCGTGCGGTTTGGTGGTGAAGAACGGCTTAAAGACATTCTGCGCCAGTTCCGGCGACATCCCGCAACCGTTATCGATAATGGAGAGAAAAACCGTTTCTCCCACAGCTTCTCCCCTGATTTTCAGAGTCGGCTGTTCGATTCCGGTCAAGGCGTCGATGGAATTGGCCAAAATATTCATCGCCACATGCTGCAGAGCCCTGGTATCGACCAGCACTAATTGGGCTTCCGGCAGGATATCGATGGAAATCTTGATCTTTTTTTTACGAACATCGGCACCCAGCAACAGGGTAAGACTTTCGAAAAAATTCTCCAGATCGACGCTGACTGTATTCGGCTTTTCAAACATATTGAAATTTTTGAAGGATTTCAACAAGGCCTCCATCTTGGCGGCATCGTCGAACATTCGCTGCATGTAGACACTGATCTCATCCTTGGTAAACTTGGCCAGGTTATTCTTCAGCACGGTAAGGGCCATTTTCATGGAATTCAAAGGGTTGCCGATTTCATGCCGAATACCTGAAAAAACGTAGCTGATATTGTTCATCATCTCCGAGGCTTCGTCAATGGCCTCCAGACGACTCAGATCGGTGACATCCTTGAGAATCACCACCAGGTACTGTTTGATCCTTTCAATCTTGAAGATCCGATAGGCAAATGATCGGTGGTCACACTTGATTACCGCCTGATCACTGCAATTTTTGCCGGGTTCCTTGATTTGCTCCAATTCTCCCATCATCATCAGGCTCAACTCCTCATATTCATAAGAAGCCTTGATGAAATCTAGAATCTTGCCGGCAATCTTATTACGATAATAGACTTGGCGATTCAACTGGTCGAGAATCATGACCCCGACATCGGTGCAATTAAGCGCCTCGCGGAAAATCTTCTCCTTCCCGGAGAGCATTTCGTCGGAACCCATACCTTCTCCCTTTATAACTACTGAATTCATCATAAAAATTTTAGCCATGGGGACAGTCCCGACTTACACGTCGGACCCTGGCCTCACGCCGTCAGACAATCCTTTTTTATATCTTTTTCACGGGGTTATGTCAATTTCACCCCTGGATTTAGCGAACAAATATTCAGATCCCGTCAGGCCCTGATGCACCGGAAAAACAACGGACCAAACTCCGGATCAGCTCCGGGTCCGGTTTATCCCGAAAAATCCCGCAGTCAGGTCCGGTCGCTTGCCGCACCCCGCGCAGGAACAGATAGAAAACCCCGCCGAAATGCTCCTCATAACTATACCCCGGCATACGTCCGCTCAGATAAAGGTGCAGGGCAACGGTATAAATCAGATACTGCAGGGTATAACCTTCCCGGGTCATCACTTCCGGCAAACGGGCTTCGGCGTAATCGGCCATTTTCCACCCCAGGTGGTTGGATTTCCAATCGATGATGAAATAGCGCTCCCGATAACGGAAAACCAGATCGATATACCCTTTCATCATGCCGCGCAATCCAACCCCCGGCTCCAAACTTCGGCCCCGGTCAGCCAACAATTGACGCAGTCTCACCTGATTGACGTTCTCCAGCGGGAAATAGAATTCCAGTTCGTTCAAGCGTTCTTCGCGACTGATGGCGGCCAAAATCAGCTGGTCGTCCCCGGGCGACAACCTGGTCTGCAAGAGATCGTCCAACATTGCTCCCAGCCCCTTTTCCCAACGGGGATCATAGCCGGACTCTGCCAGCTGTTCCCGAATGATTGTACGCCTTACATGATGCTGCGCCTCGCTGAAGTCGAGCCTCTCCAGCAATCCATGGAGGAAGGTACCGGGACCGGGACCGGCCGGAAAGTTTATGATCTCCGCGAAATATCCGGCTTCGTCCGCTGACGCCCCCCCCGCGGCCCCCGAGTCGCCACCGTTCGTGCGTATTTCAGGCCCTGCGGCCCGATGCAGAGATGAGAAACTCTCGATCCGCCAGTCGGAGCGGATCTCCCCGGTGAATCTACGCGGGACCACCTGAAAATTATTACCCTCGGGCGGCAAAGGCATCACCTCTGGAGCTGATCGGCGCCAGGTCAGGTCGATGCTGCCGCCGGCCAGTTCCACCAGCTCTTCCAACTCGCCCCCCAGGTCGGCATCGCTTCGTCCCTGGAGCAAATCGATTCCCCAGGGCGGGACTGTTCCCGGCTCCCTTTCCCGACTGTGCAGCAAATAAGCCAGGGGCGAGGTCCCGGCCCCGCTGAATGGCCCCCAGGCCAAGTAACAGCAGTGAATCGCCCGGGTCAGCGCCACATAGAGCAGCCGCAAATTTTCCGCCGCCTCTTCCCGAAGGGCCAGGATACGGTTTCCGGCCAACTCACTCGATCCCAGGTCCAGAACCGGCTGCAGATGTCCACCTTCCTCATGAAACAGATAACCAGGCTGCCGATCCTTGCCGCTCCGTCTTTCCTGGAGCAACAGACGCGAACCTTCCCAACAGAAAGGACAAAAAACAACGGGATACTGCAGCCCCTTGCTTTTGTGGATGGTAACGATCTGTACCAGGTCGCTGTCGCTGGCCAGGCGCAGTTGCAATTCCTCCGCCGGATTCTCGTCGGCCTGGGCAATCTTGCCGCCCAGGTATTGCCCCAGGCCGGTAACCCCCAACCGCTGCTCTTCGGCGTCCCGGTGCAACACTTCCTGAAGATGCAAAACGTTGGTCAGACTGCGTTCCCCTCCCGGCAGAGCCAGCAGCCTTTCTCTTACCCCCTCGTTCAACAGCAGGGAACTGAACATCACGACAAAGCCCTGCCGGACCCAGAGTTGGTGATAGTCCGCGAACCGGTCGAACCATTGTCCGAGATTTTCATCTTCTGCTCCGAAGAGATCCAGTTGCTCGGCTTCAACCCCGAGCAACCGGGTAGCCAGGGCTGCTCTGATCCGCCGACGATTGTTGCGTTCGGACAGCGCCAGCAGGAGAAGATGGACCTCCTCCGCCTCCCGCGAAGCAAACAGACTTTCCGAACTGTTGAGAACACTGGCCACCCCGACTGCCGACAAGGAGTCCTGCACCAAACGGGCTTCGCGATTGGTCCGGACCAGTACCGCTAGATCACCGGGGGACAGGTTGCGATCGGACAGTCGCGCTTTCCCTTGGCGACCCAGGCCCAGGAGCCGACAGATCTCCTCCTGTAGCCAGGAAAGAATCAGGCGACGCGCTTCATCCTTGCTGATGCCGGCCTCGCCTTCATCCCGGCGTTTAGCCGCCCAGAGCTGAAACGGGCGCGCCTCTTCCCCATTGATCAGTAGGGGCGCATCATCTCTGGTCGCGGGCCGCGCCGGCTCGAATGATATCTCCTTAAAGACAAAGGGATCCAGGCGCCGTCTGAAGATGGCATTCACAGCCCTAATCAAATCCGGTCGGGAGCGGTAGTTTTCCCGCAGGGTAAATCGGCTGTCGATATCGCGCACCGCCCGGATATAAGCGAAAATATCGGCGCCCCGAAAACTGTAAATGGCCTGCTTCGGATCGCCGATCAGACAAAGCAACCTCTCGGGCACGGCAAAAATCCTGGTAAAGATCTCATACTGGATCGGATCAGTATCCTGAAATTCATCGATCATGGCGGCCCGATACTGCCGACGCAGTCTGACGGCCAAGCCCTCTCCCTGCTCACTACCCAGAGCCCGGTTCAGAAAAGTTAGCAGGTCATCGAAGGAATGCACCCGCAACCTAGCTTTGCGCCTGACCAGTTCGGTCCGGACATAGGGAATCCAGGCCACTTCCAGGCTCTGGGCCAGACCCGACAGGCACTCCTGCAAACGGGTCTGGGTTTCGTGAAGACGCCCGCACAAGGCAAAAAAAGTCGATTCTTCCAGGACCTGCCCCTTTTTGGTGGACGCAGCCAATACAGCCGGGGTGAAACGGTCGAATTGCTCGAAAAGTACCGGAGGCGGCAGCGGCCGGACCAACAAGGTTGTCAGGGTCAGCAGCCAGTTGGTCACCGAGTCGGGTCGGTAACGATTACGGTTCAAAGCCGGGCTCTCCAGCAGGATCCTGCTTACCCGCTCCCGCTCCTCGGGCCAGGCGGCGGCTGTCGCCAGAAAGGCCTCCCGGTAGGCCGTTTCAGCCCTGGTCAGTTCGGACCGCCACTTGGGTCCTTGATCCGAAGGAACAATCTTGACGTCTTCCCGGGCATAGATGGCGCCGAGTCTCTGCAGCAGGGTGACCGGGGCAAAGCGTTTCCGCAGGAAGGCGGCGGTCAGCGGCGAGGCTTCGTAGAGGTTGAGCCGGAAGTAATCCTCGCTGATTTCCCGCAGCAGATCGCGCAAATCGGTAACCAGTTCGGAATCGAACAACACCCCGCTTTCCAGACTGTGCTCGACCAGAACCCTCTGGCAGAAACCATGGATGGTAAAGACCGCAGCTTCATCGAAACAGGTCAGGGCCAGAGCCAGAAGATGGAGGGGTTCCTGCCGGTCAACCGTTCCGGCCACCAGGCGGGACAGGAATAAATCTTCGCTGACGCCGGTGTTAAAGGCCTGGATTGCCTCCCGGATCTTCTGCCTGATCCGACTTTTCAGGTCCTCGGCCGCGGCTTCGGTAAAGGTCACGACCAGAATCTCGGCCAACGGCAGTTTGCTCTCCAACAGCAATCTGACCACCAGGGCGGAGATGGTATAGGTCTTACCGGTACCGGCACTGGCATCGATCAGCCGGGTACCGACAAGGGGAGACCGCAAGAGGTCGAATTCCCGGCCGGTCATCTTTGGAGTTCCTCGTTTGCGGGACACCAGCGGTTATTGTCCATGGCATACCTCCAGCAGTGGTCCCCAAAACCTCGAGGACACCTGGGCAAATTCGGCGGACAAGGGATCGAGTCCGCGATAGCAGAGCTGATGGTAGGGATCATTGCTTTCACCCACCCGAAAATCATCGCCTGCCCAGATCGATCTGGCCTGGTCCAGAGCCTCGTCCTTCGTCGCTCCCTTGCGCAGGCGGTCATAATATTCCCGCGAGGTCGCCGGGAAAAAAGGCAGCGGTTGCCGCAGCCCCTGCCAGTAATAATCCAGCATAACAATAAGCAGAGCGCGACTATCGGCGATAGGTGGGAAAGTAACGACGCGGTCCCGGGAAACCAGAGTGGTGACCCGCAGCTCTTCAATCGGCTCCAGACAGTTGAGAAAAAGATGGCCGAGCCAGGCCTCGATCAGGTCCTGAGCCTTGAGTTTGGCGAACCGGCTACGGAGTTGCCCCGAATTCTCCCTGACCGCAACCTGTCCGCTCAGGGTATACCCGGCCAGAGAAAGTTCTCCGGCCAAAAGCTGTTCTTCCCGCCCGCCTCCTCGCGCCCTGACCGTTTCGGCCTGGCGACCGGCCTCGACCTGCAATTCCTCGAAACAAGCCACCCCCACGCTGCCATGTGGCAAGATCCCCTGCCGGCGGGCCAGATTGAAAAAATCCGGCGTCCTATCGGACTGCTCGACCAAGTCCGCCAGCAAGGCGCCGCCCAACTGATAGCGAGCCAGGGGCTCCAGGGTAAAATTCTCACTGTTCGATCGTTCTTCGATCATCCGATCAAGGGTGATACCCAGCCGCCGCCGACAGAAAAATCTGGCCGGATGCTTGAAGCAATCCACCAGTTCGCTCAGAGCAAGGGTCCGTATCTCCGGCGGGGGCGGCGGCAGCATATCCACTACCAGGGGGCGGGTCGGTTTCGTCGCGGCCAAGGCCAGGGCGCCCTGGAAATCGGCTCGGGAATAGCTGAACAATACCGGATTGCCGGTGAAATACTCCGGTGAAAAAGGCTGCAGGGGATGAGTGATTTCCAGGGCAGCCGCCAATTCCGGGAAACGGCTCTGCAGGTATTCCGCAAGTTCGCTGAGCAGAACTGACGGCGGCAGCACTCTACCGTCCCGGACGGAACGGCCGACATAACTTAGATGCAGATGCTGCCGAGCGGAAAGGAGAACCTCCAGGAAGAGATAGCGGTCGTCCTTGCGACGGGAGCGGTCCCCCGGACGGGGCTGGGTGGCGATCAGGTTGAAGGACGGCGTCGGCTCGGGCCGGGGAAAGGCGCCGTCATTAAGGCCCAGCAGGCAGATAACCTTAAAGGGTACCGCCCGCATGGGTAAAAGTTCGCAAAAGGTCACGCCGCCGGCCAGGAAACCGGCGGTCAGCCGGTCGGCCCGACAGGCCCGCTCCAGATAGGAGCAGGCGACCTCAAAGGAAACCGGCTCTCCGAAGCCGGCTTCATCCTCTCCGGCCGCCAGCCCGCGCAGGATCTCGGCCAGGGAGCGCCATTCATTGTCCTGGTAGTTTTCAACTGCCAGCATATCGCCGGCCAGCCGGAGCAGCAGTACAGACCATTGCCGTAGGGTACGGCTCCCAGGGAGCTCATGAAGGGCCGCAAACAGTCTCTCGGTGTAGTCGAGAAACTTACCCAGGACCGCGGTCTCTCCGCCCTCCAGATTGTCATAGGGGAGAATCCCGGCGAAATCGCGCCCCTCCCGGGCACGCATGGCATAACCAAGCAGAAGTCTTTCCAGTCCGAAACGCCAGGTATTCTCCCTGGTCGCCGGCAATCCAAGTTGTCGCCGGTCCTGTTCGTCAATGCCCCATCTGACGTTGACTTCGGTCAACCATTTGGCGCAAAGCTCCAGTTCGTCCGGCGTCAATCCGAAACGCGCCCGCACCGGAGCCAGCTCGAGCAGGGCCAGAACCCGGGAGATCTCCAGCCGGGTTCCGACCATTTTCAACAATGCCAGGAAACTGCCGACCAGTTCCCCTTCATTACTAATGAAGCGGTCGGCGATGCGAAAGGGGACAACAACCCCTTCACCGTGGTTGCGGCTCCCGAAAACGGCCTGGATCAAAGAACTGTAGCTTTCGATATCCGGGGTCATCACCAGCACATCCCGCGGTTCAAGGTGACGGTCGGCTTCGAATAGCGCCAAGAGCCGATCATGCAGCACCTCCAACTCACGCATGGGGCTGTGGCAGCAATGCACCTGAATGGAACGATCACCGTCGGCCGGCGCCTCTTCGTCCGGCTGCCCCTCATGCAGGTCTAAAATGTCCTCCTGCAACCGGGCCAGCAGGCTGGGTGGTCCATCCTGGACAGCAACCGGTTCGGCAAACAAATCTACCTCCCGGCTGAGCCGGCAATCCAGCAGCTGTCCGAACAACTCCTTCCCCTGTTGCCCCAGCGTGGCCAGCAGACGATTGCCGGAACTCAGGTGCAATTCCTCGGCCCGATCGGCGCCCCCCAGCCGATCGATAGACTTGGTCGGCAGGATATCGCCCCAATACTGTCGACAGGGATTCAGGAAGAAGAAATGCACTTCCACCTGGTGAGCCAGGGCGTCAAAAACCTGCAGATAAAAGGGCGGCAAGGACGACAACCCGAAAACGGAAAAACGGCTGGGCAGGTCGGTGGCCGGAATTTCTCCGGAGGCCAGGGTTTCTAAAAGACGGTCGCGCAGATGTGCCCGATGCAAAACCGGGTTGCCGTTCCCGACATGTCCCAGCAACTCACGCCAGAGCCGGGCCTGCCAGGATTCGTCGTCTCCCCTTTCCCAGGCCGCGATCAGGTCCGGCCGAAAAATCAGATATTGATCGAACAGGTCGGCCAGACGCCCGGTCAACTGGAACTTTTTCAGGTCACCGCCATCGGCTAGATAACGGGCTAATACTTCGAAACCGGGCCGGTTGAGCAGACTGGGCAGAATCTTCATCAACAACCAATGCAGGAAAGGCGGGTTCAATCGCGCCTCCCCGGCTGCTTCCGGGTTTATCTGCCGAAAAATTCTCTCCAGAAAGCCGTTGGGGAAAGGGCAATCAAGGTTGGCGCTCACCCCCAGGTCCCGGGCAAAATGATAATTAAGCCAACGGGCCATGCCGCCGCTTTGCACTACGATGGTTTCCGGAATCATCGGCGGCAAGGGGTGGCTTTTGCACAGTTCGACCAGGGCGGTCGCCAGATTTTCCAGGCGGTTGCTGTTGTATAAATAGAATGGCATGATTATTCTTTTTCCCCTCGGCCTGCTTGGCGTATCGTCGAAAACCCCGGTCGTTTGCCCATATTAGCCATTGCCGAGGAAAGTTCAATCCGGGATTATGGTCGCACCTGTCGTCTCCACCACCTTCCTGACGCCTGATCAGATGCCGCAGGGCCCGGCAGGCTTCCACTTCAGGCGCCTTTTTCCGGCAACCATGATCTACCCGACCAGTCCTATTTTTTGTGCAACCTCGACCAGGAGAGGAAATTACCTTGCAGCCCCATTCCCGCCGCTGTAGAATTTGACGTTGCCCTTCTCACTTCCCGTCGTCGAGTGGGCGGCCAACCAGCTTACCTAATGAAAAGACCTCAAGCCCATAATCGAACTCCGAGTTCCCGTCTGCACCTTCTGAATTCACCGGTACAGGCCATGTCCTTACCGGTTGATGAGGGAAACAAGCTGGCCCAGCTGGGCTTCCTGACGGTTAGGGAAGCACTCCGGGCCGCGCTGGCCGGGCGCCTGTCTTCCAGAAAAAAAGGCGGCGCCAGACTGGAAGATCACGTCTTGACCGCCGGTTGCAAAATGCTGGGTTATCCTCCCTTGACCAGGAAAAGAATCAGGGATTTCCGCCCGGCCTCCGGCAGCAATACCGTGGCCCAAGCCCTTGAAGATTTCTGTGGAGTCCGGCCGTCACCCACCGAAAAACAGAAAAATCTTTCTATCCGGGAGCTGCTCCTGCCGGCCATCATGCATAACACCCTGCTCGCCTGCGGGGCCGGCAATCTGGATGATATCTTAAAAATAAAAATTGACCTGCTCCGGGGGCAGGAGGGACTCACGGCCAACCTGGGGCTCTTTCTGGCCCACCTTTTCGATTACCTTTTCATCCTTAACGACCCGGCCGCCATGATCAATAGGAAGAGTGGCAATGCCGCCCCGACATCCCGACTTGACACACCTGCCGATCCTGAAATCCGTGCCAACTGGCTCGATCAAGGTTTATTGGCCGCCGGGAGAGAACTGCTGGCCGCCGACCGACTCCAACACTTGTTATTATATCGGCATGTGGCCGGTGCCATCTTCCAGGATCAGGGGCAGATAGTCGCGGCCCACCTGAGTCTTAAATCAGAGACCGAGGCGAATACAGCGCCGACCTGGAGCCTGGCCACAGCAGGTTGCGAAACCTGTTATCCTGCGTCCCGTTTTCAGTCCGGATGTTGCCGACATGTCGCGGCTCTGACCCTGCGGCTTCTAGGCGACCATCCTGCGTCCGGTCAAAATGTACTGCCTCGCCCGCTAGTTTTTCCCGACACTCCCTGGATTCTAATCTCCCGTCTACTTCATGAGCTTTACGGGACCGATCTTCAGCTGGAAGCCGTCCGCGCCGATCCCCGGCAAGACTGGCGGCTGACCATACCGGGAAACAGCGATACGCCTCTGGCCGAATGGCACCTTGACGAGATGACCATGGCGACAACCGCCAATCTGTTCGCCGGTCAAATCGTTTTTCCGAGGAAGGCGATACCGCCCCCCGCAAGCGGGACGGCACTGGCCAACCTCTGGCGCCGGCTCCTGGAGTTGGGACGCAACCCGGCCGAAGTTGAGTTGAACGGCTTCAACCAGCGCACTCCGGCCCAGGAATGCGATGAATCGATCTGGCAATGGCTGGGTATCTTCATGCACCAGTTGCATCCGGACATTCGACTGCACCTGATCGGCCCTGATAGCGAAGGGCTCTTCTCCCTGCTGGCCGAAATCGGCTTGGCGGAGAGAGTCTTCCGCATGATTCTGCCCCGAGCCAAAACCCCGGACCTGGTCGATGCCCTGGCCGAATTGGGCGCCACCTCCATGTTGCTGCCGCCGGCTCGGGCCGCCACTAAAATCTCCATGGCCACCGACGGCACCGTGACGACTGAGGCGCTATTGCATCTGGCTGATGGTCAAGTTCTCGATCGTTGCAATCTGACCGGGCAACGTTACGGCCGTTATTACTTTCTCGCCGAGTACGGGTTTTTCCCGGTGATCGAGCAAAAACCGGAACTGGCGCTGGATCAGGATCCTGAAATCAATGGCAGTTTTCAGGCGGATCAGGTTCCGGAGCTGATCCGCGATTACCAGCAAGCTTTCAATGCCCCCGAGAATCTGATCGATCCCGACCTGCTGGCCCTTGATTTTCAGGAACTGCCGGATCGTCTGCAGGTTGATTCCTACACCTCCGACAGTGACTGGTGTTATCTGGCCGGACATTACGGCTTGGGCAACCGGCGGATCTCCCTGACTGAATTGCTCGAACGCCGCCGAGCCCAACGCAAATTTGTGGTCGGCGGGGCCCAATGGCTGAAACTGAACGACACGCCCTTGGACTGGTTTCATGACTTGGATCAGTCTCGGCTCTGGCATGATGACCTTACCGGTGCCTCGGGCATCCGCCTGACCAAACGGGAAATGCTGATGCTCTCGATCCTGATGCCGGAAGTCCGGATTCAGGCCGATACCCGTGGCGGCGATCTCCTGCAACAGTTACTGGACACCGGCAGCTGGGCCACCTCCGAGCCGCTGCCCGACCTGCCCGCCCATCTTCGTGAATACCAGCGACATGGAGTGGCCTGGCTGAACCAGCTTTACCGCAACCGGCTGGCCGGAATCCTGGCCGACGACATGGGTTTGGGAAAAACCCATCAGACCCTGGCCCTTTTCGAACTGATCCGAAACCGGCATCCGGAGCGCAAATTCCTGGTAATCTGCCCGGCGACGGTGGTACCCCATTGGGTTCAGAAGATCGAGGAGTTTTTTCCGAAGCTCAGCTGCTACGTTTACCACGGCAGCCGGCGCGACTTGGACAAGGCCGGAGATTGTGGGGTCTGCCTCACCACCTACGGTATCATCCGCCGAGACAGCAAGGTATTGTCCGACCTGAAATTCGAGATCATCATCTTTGACGAAATCCAGCAGCTCAAAAACCGCAAGACCGATGTCCACCGGGCCGCCGCGCGCCTGAAATCCCAAGTGGTCATCGGCCTGACCGGCACCCCTCTGGAAAATTCGGTCCATGATCTCAAGGCCATTTTCGACATCTGCCTGCCCGGTTATTTCGGCAGCGACCACAATTTCAAGACCCGCTATGCTGATCCGATCACCAATAACGCCGATCAATCCGCCCAGCAGGCCCTATCCAGGCTGATCAATCCCTTCATCCTCCGGCGCACCCGGGAACAGGTCCTGCCGGAACTGCCCGACGTCATTGAAGATTTTCGGACCTGTGAGCTTAGCGATGACCAGGTCACCATCTATCGGGAACTGATCAACGGGCACCGCCAGGCCCTGCTGGCCAGCGATGACCCCGAGATCGAAAAGGCGGAACCGCAATACATGGAGCTGCTGGCCACCATCAACTACCTGAAGCAGGTCTGCAACCATCCCTGTCTGATCAAGAAATGCAAGGATGTCGAACGCTATCGCAGCGGGAAATGGGATCTCTTCGTGGAGTTGCTGGAGGAGTGCCTGGATGGCGGCATGAAGGTGGTGGTTTTCAGCCACTACACCTCGATGCTGGATTTGATCGAAACTTACCTTCGGAAACGGGGTATCTCCCATTGCGGATTGCGGGGTGAGATGCCCATGGCCCAACGTCACCGGATGATCAAGAAATTCAACACCGACGAATCCTGCCTGGTTTTTACCGCCAGCCTGCTCACCGGCGGCATCGGTGTGGACCTCACCGCCGCCCGGGCAGTGATCCACTATGATCGCTGGTGGAATGCGGCTCGTGAAGATCAGGCCACGGCCCGGGTCCACCGCATGGGTCAGAAGCATGTGGTCCAGGTATTCAAATTGATCACGATCGGCACCCTGGAAGAGAAGATCAATCGCCTCATTGCCCGCAAGAAAAACCTGGCCAACCAGATGATCAGGAAGGACGACGCCGCCATTATCAAACGTTTGAGCCGCGAGGAACTGCTTGATCTGCTGAATTCTCCCGAGGCCTGACCCGGCCGGTCCGATATACACGGGCCGCCGATGACCTTACCGGTGCCGGATTCTCTTGTCTAATCCTGCGTCTCCACCTATAATGGCGAAAAGTTGAAGCAACTCCGAACTCTCAGGAGAAATGCGTACATGCCTCCAAGAACCTGTGTCAGCCCGGCAGGCCGATTCATCTTCGGCCTGCATCGTCCGGCTTTCACCGCCGCCAACCTGCGGGAGCACGAACATCCGGCAGCGTTGGGGACAACATCCGACAACAGCCTGGTTATGAATCTGGCCAATTTCCCGGACGGAGACGTGGAGGCAACAGAGGCCGCCTGGATTTACGAAATTCCCAACCCCTTCCCCTTTCGGGGAGTCACCTTCATTAAGAAAGACTGGGCCGACTCCCGGGCCGCCGACCCGGACGCCATCGCCCTGCCGCCCTCCCCGCAAGTTTCTTTCAGCACCAGCCTGGCCGCCTTGCTACCTGAAGCCGACGGCGGCGAAATCGACCGGGCTTTCGCAACTCTGCCCCTGCCAATGCTGATCGCCCTGGCCACGACCTCCAGCGATCCGGATGACCTGGTGCGCCTGGCTCACCTTTCCTGCCGTTTTGCCGAAAGCGCGGAGTCGGGACAACCCCTCGGCCTGCTTTACGAACCCGATCGCCTCGGGCGGCTCCGACCGGTGATCCTGCAGCATGCGCTCTTCGAGGCCCTGGTCAACAATCTCTGGCTGCCCGATCGTTACAAAGAAATGATGGTTCTGCGGCCCGGTGTGCAGGGCTCCAGTGAAATCGTCGGCGAAGTGCAAAACTCCGCTACCCATGTCTTCGAATACCTGCGGGCCAACAGCTATATCCCATGGGGACACTACGCCGCCAACCTGGCCGACGATGCGATCCGCTACTCCCTGGCCGACCTTACTTCGGCGGACATGACCGGACTGCGTCGCCTCTATTATCAGCGCACCTATCTGCGCTTGGCCGAAGAGTTGGGTGCTTTCCCGCAGCCCCGCCGCCGCTCGCTCGATGACGGCGAACTTGAAGAACTGCGGCTCGAAGTGCTGCGACGCTTCCGGGCCGGGCAGCGTTCGCGGTTCACCGCCACGCTCTGGGGCTGGAATTATGGTTTCGACTTCGCCCCGACCTCCTACCGACTGCACGCCTCTCATCAGCAGATCCATCAACAGTTCGCCTTGCTGCCCGGCGAGATTTCCAGCTCCGAAGACCTACCTCTGCCGGCCTATGCCTGCGGCGATCTGGTCACCGATTTCTGCGTTGCTTACCGCCGGGAGACCGGGCGAGATTTTTTCAGCGCCTACCTGAATGCCATCGCCGCCAACACCAGAACCGACGACAAGCGGGAAGGTCCGGCCAGCCTGGTTCTCCACGAAGACGAGCAGGTTATCCTCTGCGTGCCTAAAGCCCAAACCTCCCAGTGGGAACTGCAGCTCCTGGCCAAGAGACCGGTGGGCAATATTGTTGAGGCCGACCATCGGATGCGGATTGCCCTGGACCATGGTCTCTTTCTGGCCATGAAGACCCTGCATGGGCTCGGCGTGAAAATGGTGACCTCAATAGAATTTTCCAAACGCTTCGACAATCCCGACCGTGATCAGCGGCTTTTCTACTCTCTGCTGCCGCGGCTGCCCGAGTCGCCCGGTGCCTTCAGCGAAGCCCAATTGCGCTGGATCAACGGCCATTATCCGGAGGATTTCGCCGAGGCCTGCCGACGGGTCATGGCGCGAACCGATATTACCCGAGATGGGGGCCAAGCAGTCTGAATACCCCGGAGGCCCATTGCCTCCCAGGATAAATTGATTATTATTGGCGAATAATTGATGGAATCCGAAATATTGTCGATCGGAAAAGGAAGATGTCGCCTTGCGCGCCCTCCGAGCCATCAACCGGCGCCTTGGTCCGTTCCAGACTTTTGATTTGGTATACCCATGGAAATCTACCAGTACCCGGAACTGCAGAAGTACGCCCGAACCGCCCCAGCCGGCACCGTGATCATGAACGAGGGGGATCAGGCCGAATCGCTCTACATCCTGATCGAGGGAAGTCTGGACGTCGTCAAGGGCACCAAAACTATCTATGAGATCACCGAGCCGGGCTCCTTCTTTGGGGAACTCTCCTTTTTGCTCGGCACCGTGCGTATAGCCTCGATTATTACCGCCACCGAGGAAACCAGATTCCTCTGCCTGCCCAATGTAGAAGTCAACCGGATCTGGCAGCAGTTCCCGGAATTCGCTCGGCAGTTGGCCCGTAATATCGCCCAGCGCTTGTATGAAACCACCAACATCGCCCAAGGCTTTCGTGAGTTCTGCGACCGAATGCCGGACGCGGTGATCATGACCGATCAGCACCACCGGGTGCTCTCCTGGAACCGGGCCGCCGAAAAACTCTATGGGCGGACCTGGCATCAGATGCGGGGACAGTCGATCGAGGAGATCTACGACAACCAGGCCTCCTTCAAGCAATTTATGGAGGAAGTTGCCGAGAGAAGCTCTCTCAGCGAAAAAGCCCTGAAGATAGACCATCCCAGCAAAAATTGGTTCTTTGTCTCTACCAGCACCACGGTATTACGCAACCCGGATGGTCAGGTCCAGGGCTACCTTTTCGTGGGCCGGGACGCAACCACCCTGCAAACCCTGGAAAAGAAGCATCGGCTGGTCAAAGGCTGGCTGATTCCGACCGTGGCGGCAGTGGCGGCCCTGGCCCTCCTGCTCGGCTGGGTTTTCTGGCACCAGGTGGAAAATGTTCCTCCCAGGTCTCTCACCTCTCAACAAAGTAACGGCAGCGGTCAATTACTCAAGCGCTTGCAGAACGACGCCGCCATCTTGCAGCTGGCCTTGCGTCCATACCTGGATAATCGGCAAGCCGAACAGGCCCAGGCGATTCTCACCGACTATGCCAGGGATTTTCACCCGGAGTTTGCCGGCGTTACCGGCGTCCTTATCCTGGACGAGCGCCGCGAGATCACCAGCAGCTACTTTCCCAAAGATCCGGCCGGGGCTCAGCTGCCCGGGCGTATTTACGACGGCAGCCGCTTCAGCGACGACAGCGGAGGACAGAATGGAGAACGCGCCATCTTCTTGGTATCCCGGCCCGGTTCCATCGACGGTCAGGGAGCCGAAGTCGCCTTCCGGCTTACCGACTATCGCCACACCCCTTCCGGCTGGCTCCTGTTGCACCTGAACATGGATCTGGTCCGCGACATCTTCGGTTGCGACCTCAACGAACTGGCTCGGGCACTCAACTCTTGAAGCAACGGCCCAATTGGCATTTGATAAGATGGATAAAAAACGCTATGTTATCCGCCTTTGCCAATTTACGGTCGTGACCTCGACCGGACCAGAAGAGGAACGAATTTCCAGATGAACAACACCGGTTATTACGGCAACTGGGGCGGGGCCTTCATCCCGGAGGTACTCTATGAAACCTTCCGGGAACTGAATGCGGCATTTATTGCCGCCCGGAACGACCCCGATTTCTGGCGGGAGTACATCGAGCTGATGAGTAACTACTCATGCCGCCCGACCCCCTTGACCCGGGCCGACAACCTGGCCGACCACTTTGGCGGGGCGCGGATCTTCATCAAGCGTGAGGACTTGAATCATACCGGAGCCCACAAGGCTAACAACGTCATGGGCCAGGGACTGCTGGTCAAACGAATGGGCAAAAAGCGGGTGATCGCCGAGACCGGGGCCGGCCAGCACGGAGTGGCCACCGCCACCATGGCCGCCCGTTTTGGCTTAAAGTGCACGATTTATATGGGAGAGGAAGACGTTGCCCGCCAGCGCCCCAATGTCTTCTGGATGGAGAAGCTCGGTGCCACAGTAGTACCGGTAACCAGCGGTTCCCGAACTTTAAAGGACGCAATCAACGAGGCCTTCCGCGATTGGGTCACCTCCATGGATGAGACCCACTACGTCATGGGTACGGTCTGCGGCCCCCATCCTTTCCCTGAGATGGTAGCCTGGTTTCAGTCAATCATCGGCATCGAGGCCCGGCGAGCAGATCATGGAACAGTTCGGCCGGCTACCGGCCAGGATCTTCGCCTGCGTCGGTGGCGGTTCCAACGCCATGGGCATCTTCCAGGGTTTTCTGGGTGACCGGGAGGTGGAACTGATCGGCGTCGAGGCGGGAGGCCACGGCCTGCAATCGGGCCAACACGCCGCCCGCCTGGCCGGAGGTGACGGCTCGGCCGGTGTGGCCCAAGGTTACAAGACCATGTTCCTCCAGGACGACGATGGCCAGATGCGTGATACCCATTCGGTGGCGGCCGGCCTCGACTACGTCGGGGTCTCGCCGATCCTCGCCGATCTCTGGGAGCAGAAACGGGTGCGCTTCGCCGCCGCCACCGATGCCGAGGTCATGAGCGCCCTCGAACTGACCATGAAGAGAGAGGGCATCATCCCGGCCCTGGAGTCGACCCATGCCTTTGTCCAGGCCTTCAAGGAAGCCCCGGAGATGAAACGGGACGAGGCGATTATCATCAACATGTCGGGCCGGGGCGACAAGGATATCTTCACCATCGCCCACGCCTTCGACGACCCCTCCTGGAAGGCATTCATCTCCAAGAAAGGCCGTGAATATGAAGCTTGAGGAATATATCCGCGCCAGAAAGCGCGACAAGAAAATCCTGCTGATGACCCACCTGGTCCTGGGCTACCCCTCCTTCGAGATCAACCGGGAGGTAATCGGGCAGATGGTGGGAAACGGCGTTGATCTGATCGAACTGCAGATTCCCTTCTCCGAGCCGATGGCCGACGGCCCCATGATCGTCAAGGCCAATCAGGATTCCCTGGCAACCGGCACCAGGGTCAAGGATTGTCTGGAATTTGCCGCCGAAATTACCGCCGCCTACGACATCCCCTTCCTGTTCATGACCTACTACAACATCCTCTTCAAATTCGGGGCGGAAAAGTTCTTCAAAAAGGCGGTGGAGATCGGCATCAAGGGCTTCATCGTCCCCGACCTGCCACCCGAGGAGGGCGCAGAGTTCCTGGCCCTGGCCGACAAGTTCGAGATCGCCCCGATTCTGATTTACGCCCCCACCTCCACCGAGGAACGGATGCGAGAACTGAACCGGCACGCCCGTGGTTTCATTTACTGCGCGGCCCGCCGCGGCGTCACCGGCCAACAGACCGACTTCACCAGTGACTTCGAAACCTACCTGACCCGCTGCCATCAGGCCACTAACCTGCCCCTGGCTGTCGGTTTCGGGATCAGCAGCCGGGAGGATGTTAAATATCTCGCCGGAAAGGCCGACATCGCCGTGATCGGCACCGCCACCATCCGCTTGGTCGAGGAACGCGGCCCCGAGGCTGTGGGACCGTTTATCGCCGGATTGCGCTAATAAGTCGAATCAGCCGATATAATTGAAACGACACAAAAGGGAGGATTGATTTCAGAAAATCAATCCTCCCTTTTGTTGTTTAACCGCTCTGGAAAAATAGTAAGTTTTGCAGTTATTTCCTCACGGCACCCAACTTCCACTCCAAATAGCGCTTGAGCTCACTCGCGCCCGGTTCAGAGTGTCAAGTGATTGGTTATAGATGGCTATTGGTAAGTTTGCCCATTATGCTTGAGCCAACCAGCCTCATGGCGTCCATTTGGATCACGATGCGTCCAATGAATGACACCTCCTTTGGGGTTCCACTCATATTCCCCCTTGAACGCAACGGCATCACCTACTCTGAGGGAAGGAACTCTGGGTGCGAGATCAATGTTGTGGGCGACAAGCAGGGTCTGGCCGGAATGGAGTTTCAAAATAAAGCGCTGATGGCGACTCCCGTCGTTATCATCCGGCAATATCTTGATGACGGTGCCGCTTCCTTGAGATTGAATACCACTTTTGCGTTCATTGAACGCACTGGACAAAGCCGTATCACTTTGATCTGTAAAACCAGGAGAATCATTTGGCCGGTTGATCTGCCCCCAGCCAATATAGACGGCAATAAAGAGGACAACTATCGGAATTAATTTCTTCATGGAAATGCCATCCAACATTAAAGCTGACCTGGCAGCCCCGTTATATTTGCGGGATCGCAGAGCTTCTTCTGGTCTGGTTAAGCCGCTAGGTAGATGACGTTCTCATGCCAGAGCTGACGTTTTTGGTTCAATCAATTCTCAAAACCTTTGCCCCTCGGATCCTTCCCGCCTTGAGTCCAACCAATGCCTCATTTGCCTCTTCTAATGCGAATTCCTGTATTTCAGGTTTGATACCCATTGCAGCCGCCAGTGCCAGAAACTCGCTTACGTCATTTCGAGTGATATTGGCGACACTCTTGATCTCCTTTTCTAGCCAGAGATGGCTACGGTAGGATAAGCGGAGAAGATAGTCTTTGTCCTTTTCTTCTTTGCGAATCGCGTTGATGACCAATCTTCCTCCGGAATCAAGATTTTTCAAAGCTTCCACAACTGGTTTCCATGTTGGAGTGGTGTCTATAATGCAGTCCAATTTTTCTGGAGATTCCTCCTCAATCTCCCCCGACCAAACCGCACCAAGCTCCCTGGAAAATGCTCTCTCCTCGGCACTTCTGGCAAAGACAAAGACTTTTGCTTTCGGGTACAGATGTTTTGCCATCTTGAGAACGAGGTGCCCGGAAGCCCCAAATCCGGTCAGACCAAGATTCTGTCCATCTTTGAGGCCAGTCAACCTGAGAGATCGGTAACCAATCGCCCCGGCGCACAAAAGAGGAGCCGCCTCAGAATCGCTGAAATCGCGCGGGATGGCAAAGGCAAAACCTTCTGGAACTGCAATATACTGGGCATATCCGCCATTGACGTCTCTGCCCGTAGCTTTGAAGTCCTGGCACAGGTTTTCGTTACCCGCTCGGCAGAATTTGCATATTCCGCAAGCAGAGTAAATCCAGGCGATGCCGACCCGATCTCCAATTCTAAATGCGTTGGCTCTCTCTCCGGTTGCTTCGACACGGCCAACTATTTGATGACCAAGAATAATCGGCAAATGTGATGGAGGTGTTCGTCCCTCAATCTCATCCAATTCGGTATGGCAAACCCCACAAACTGAAACCTTCACCAGAATCTCTTCCCTCGATGGGACAGGATCTGGTAGTTCTATCAGTTTCAGAGGACTCTGGTTCTTTTTGAGATCGAAGATTTCATTCAATACCATTGCTTTCATTCAAGCCAAGCCTTCCAATTTTTCTCTTGTTTGAGTGCGTTGTGCCGCTTAACGGCTGCGATCAGCGAAAAATAGGCCGCAGGCCTAGTTTTCCGCTGAATTGCATGGCTCGCCAATTGTTTAAGGGTCAGGACTAAAGGACAGCCCCCTTTTTAAAGTGCTGTCCTCGTCATGACCCTAATTTAAAAACTGAGTAACATACTATTGTTGCATTAGTTTTAGCGCTTTGTTAACCAGCGCGACCCATCTTAATGGTTAGAATTAATTCTAATTCTGCTACCTTACTGTTTTTCTGTTTTAATTTGATTTACAAGTTACTTAAATCGTTTCGCCGGTGGCGATTAAAGCACCGGGAACGAGCTGGGCGTCGGAGTTGACGATGCAGTTGCGGCCGACCACCACCCGGGCGGGAATGTGCGCCTTCTTGCCGACCAGGGTGATGCCGGTATAGAGATGTTTGGGATAGAGTCGATTGGGTATCTGGCGGTTGTCGCCCTGGCCGATGACTGCGCCCCGGCCCACCACCACTTTCTTATCGAGGATGGCCAGCTCCACCCTGGCCTCCGCTTCGATATGACAGTCGGCAAAGAGCACCGAATCGCGGACCACGGCGCCCTCGTCCACCACTACCCCGGGGGAGAGCACCGAGTTGACCACCTCGCCGGCGATCCGGCAACCGGCCGAAATCAGCGAACCGCTGACCCGGCAGCCCGCCTCGAAGCGGGCCGGGCAACGATCGGCCACCAAACCCTCGGCCTCGGGGTTGGAGCGGATGCCCCAGTCCTGGGGCGAGATCCCCGAATCCGGCCGCAACAGGTCCATGTTGGCTTCCCATAAGGCCTGAATGGTGCCGACATCGCGCCAGTATCCCTTGAAGGGATAAGCGAATACGTTGTCCTGCTCGATGGCCCGGGGGATGATGTGCATCCCGAAGTCGATCTCCAGCCGATTGCGCTCTAAGGTACTCAGCAAATACTCGGTGGAGAAAACGTAGATCCCCATGGAGGCCAGGTTGGTCCGGGGCTTCTCAGGCTTTTCTTCCCACTCGACTATACGTCCGTCAGCGTCGGTGATGCCGGTGCCGAACTGGCGGATCAGATCACCCTCCACCTCCATCATGGCCACGGTGATGTCGGCTTTTTTGCTCCGGTGAAAATCCAGCATCTCATCCAGGTCCATCTGATAGATATGATCGCCGGAAAGAATGATCACTTCCGTGGAGGGGTGGTTTTGTAAAAAATCCAGGTTCTGGCGTACGGCGTCGGCAGTCCCCTGGTACCAGTCCGAATCCTTGGAACCGGTGCGAGGCGGCAGCACTTTGACCCCGCGGCTGCGGCCGGTAAAGTCCCAGGCCTCGCCGGTACCCAGGTGGCGCATCAGGGAAAGAGGCTTGTACTGGGTCAGTACCCCGACCTGCTCCAGACCCGAGTTCATCACATTGGAGAGGGAAAAATCAATGATCCGGTAGAGCCCGCCGAAGGTCACCGCCGGTTTGGCCCGACTCTGGACCAGAACGTTCAGGCGGCTGCCCACCCCCCCTGCCAGCAGAAAGACCACCGTAGTCGCCGGCGGTCGAAAAGTGCAAAACTCCCGGTTCATTTGACCACCTCGCCGCTGGCGATGTAGCCGCCGAGCCGCTTCTGGTCCAAGTGCGGATACAGGGTGCAGCCGTTGCCGATATCCGCCCCGGAGGGGATAACATTGCTCCAACCCACTACGGTGGCATCGCCCTCGGGCTCGCCCTGGCGGCGCCCAACCCGGCAGGCGTCTTCGAAAACCACGTTAACGTCGCTGATTACCTTGTCGAGTTCGGCGGCAGCGCCGATTCTGGTGTCAAAAAAAACAATGGAGTCCTTGACCGAGGCGCCGGGCCCCACTTTGACGCCGGGAAAGAGAATGGAACGCTCCACCCGTCCTTCGATCTCACAGCCGTTGTAGATCAGACTGTCGCTGATTTCAGCCCCTTTCCCCACCCGCAGAGGTTGATAGTCCCGGATGGCGCGGTGCTCCAGGTTGGTGCGAAGCCCCCACTCCTCGAGGCGGATGCGGGGCTCGGCGCCCAACAGATCCATGCTGGTCTGCCAATATTCCTCCACCGTCCTGGTATAGCCCCAGTAGTTATCAAATTTGTATCCGTAAACTCGCCGGCCCTCCGACACCATGCGGGGGATAATGTCTCGGCCGAACTCGAAGTTCTCCCGTCCCGCGACCACACGGGTCAGCTCGTCATAGAGCACTTCGGGTCGAAAACAGAAAACGGTCATTGAAGCCCATTCGCTGGTGGACTTATCCGGTTTTTCCTGATAATCCAGAACCCGTCCGCCCAGGGAGCCATCCTCGTCATCCAGGTTCGCCACCCCGAAGCGATGGGCTTTGTCCGATGGGACCCGGACGAAGCCCATGGTCAAATCGGCATCCCGACTTCGGTGATATTCGATGATCTGCCGATAGTCCATGTGATAGACATGATCGCCCGAAAGCAGCAGAATGACTTCCGGCCGATGATACTGAATGAAATCGAGATTCTGGGCCACTGCATCAGCCGATCCCCGGTACCAATTCGATTTCTCGGAACCCTTGAAAGGCGGCAAAATTGAAATGCCGCGATTCCGGCCTACCATGTCCCAGGCGGAACTGCTGCCGATGTGGTTGATCAGGGAGAAGTTGCGATACTGGCTAAGGATGGCGACCCTTTCCAGGCCGGAGTTCATCAGGTTGCTCAGAGGAAAATCGATGATCCGGTAAAGGCCGCCGAAGGGTACCGCCGATTTGGGCCGGTAGTAGGTCAGGACATTGAGTTCGTCCACCCGACCGCCGGCCAGGATCACAGCCAGCGTCCCATGTCTCAGTTTCATTGAGGATCCATTTTACTCAAATGTTTGGTCGCCAGCCGTTTCAGGGTTTGGGTGGTGAACTCCTGGCCGTCCATACCCAGATTCTTCAAGGGCACTTCGGCCCGGGCCGCCTCGCGGTGGCCGCCGGCCACCCCCAGCTTGGCGAAAATATCGGCAGCCAGTTTACCGGCGTTCTTCTTGTAGCCGTCACAACGAAAAATCACCACCAGCCGTTCACCGTGAATCCCGGAAACCAGCACCCAGGAAAGTTCATGGACCCGGTTGAAGAAGTCGGCGATGATCACCATGATGTCGGGACTGCGCACCCGGCCCATGTGCAGATAGAGCCGCTTCTTGCTGATCTTGTAATCGTTGAGGGCCAGTTTGAAGTAGTTTAGCTCAGACTTCCTCAATTCTGAAAGCTCAATTTTACGGACCAGATTGTGATTGGCCAGATTGTAGAGATAGCGGAAGGAAATGGCGTCGGCCGGGATCGTTTTTTGTTCGAAATTATGGGTATCGACCTTGATCGCGTAAAAGAGGGCGGTGGCCACCGCCACCGGCGGTTTGATCTCGGCGGCCCGCAGGTATTCGACCATCATCGAGGCAGTGGCGCCGTAATCCTTGCGGATGTCGACATAGTCGGCCACCCAGCCCTTGGTGGCCGGATGGTGGTCGATGACCGCGTTAAAAGTTATACCTTCGAAGGCCGGCAGGTGCGGGGGCTGTGAATCGAGAATAATTTTTTTGGAGTAGTCGTCCGGCTTGAGAGTCTGAAGACGCTCGGCCTTGATCTTCAACAGTTCGACCATGGCCAGGTTGCTGAGCCTGCGGATCTCGTTGGGGTAGGCGATGACGATGTTCTTGACCCGGTAACGCAGGATCTTCTTGATCGCCATGGCACTGGCCAGGGCGTCGGGATCGGCGTTGATCACCACCAGGACATCGTCGTCCTTGCCGAAAATCTTCAGGAACTCGGCGAGACGTTCCTTGGCGGTCCGCTTGGACAGGCTTCTGTTTCTGGAATCGGTCTGACTGCAGTTATTCTTCAAAACATCTCCCGTACTGCTGGTTTTGTCCAGACGTAAGACCAGACCGCCACGGGAGGCCAGCCGGATCCGAAAGTGCCCAATCTACCACATCCGAACTTGCCGGTGCAACAACCGCCCCCATTCTACCTCTTATTATGTCGTAACTATCAGGAATCCTTGAAGAACGGCACTGAGGGAAAGAGCCGGTGATCGGTATGGGGGATGAAACGGGAGCCGGAAAAACGGATCATGAAGTCCTGATTGACGTTTAATTCCAGATAAGTAATTTTCCGGACCAACTCGCGCCCGGCCCTACGGGCTTCGCCATCCCGAAGGACCAGCTCGGCCCCGGCCAGGGAACTGTTGCCGATCGGCACAAAAGTCGAAAGCGGCAGGTCCGGCAACATACCCAGGATAATGGCCTGACGGGGGGCGATATGCCGTCCGAAGGCACCGGCCACGAAGATATGCTCGAGTTCCTCGAATCCGAGCCCGACCTGATTGATCAAGGTGGTCAGAATCGCATACATGGCTGCCTTGGAGCGCATCACCGCATCAAGATCGACCTGGGCGAAGAGCACCGGCAGGCCGTCGGCAGCCTCTGAGGCGGGGGCTACCACGAAGGCTCTCCCCTCCGGGGTTTCCACCAGCCGGCCCAGGCCATGGTCCGGGCGGAACTTGCCCTTGAGGTCGATAACCCGGCTCAGGTAAAGGGCGGCGACCAGGTCGATAATGCCTGAGCCGCAGAGCCCCCTGGGTTTCTCGCCGTCGATGGTGGTATAGCGAAAAACGGAAGCGTCCTGGTCGAACTCCAGATGGTCGATGGCACCGGGTCCGGCCCGCATCCCCATTCTGGCCACCCCGCCCTCCAGGGCCGGCCCGGCCGCCCCGGCACAGGCCATCAGCCAGTCGCGATTGCCGACCACCACCTCGGCGTTGGTACCCACATCGATCAGCATCGAGACCGACTCGGACCGGTTCAGTCCGCTGGCCAGAATCCCGGCCAGCAAATCGCCACCGAAATAGCTGCCGACGTTGGGCATGACCCAGACCACCGCGGCCGGATGGATTGCCAGCCCCAACTCTTCGGCCGCCATGGGCTCAATCACATTGGCCATCGGGATATATGGTTCCCTGATCAGGTGGTATGGATCGAGATTAAGAAACAAATGGGTCATCGTGGTGTTGCCGGCCACACTCAGGGCCCTGATCTCCTCCGGTTTGAGTCCGGCCTGGTTCGCCAACCGTTGAGCGAGCTCGTTGATGTCGGCCAGCACCGCCCGGTGCAGGGCGGCCAACCCTCCGGGAGTGGCGGCATGATGAATTCGGCTGAGGATATCGGCGCCGAACTCGATCTGGCCGTTTTCCTGATGGTCCCGGGCCAAGATGGCTCCGGTGGCCAGGTCGACGAGACTGCCCTCCAGGTGGGTGGTGCCCAGATCGAGGGCCAGACCGATCGGGCCCGGAGCCCGGGCCGGAAGAAAATCAACCAGTTCCGGACCGGTCCGTAACTGGTTGACTACCGCCGTCCCGGCAAAACCTGCCGACCGAAAGGCCCGAGCCAGTACGTTGCTTCGCCGCCAAGTCACCAGCGGCTCAACGCCGTCCAGTTTCTCGGCCACACTCCGCCGCAGTCGGTCCAGGTCGGCGGTATTGTCCTTAAGACTGGGCGGGACCGCCTTGATCTCGATAAACCTTACCAGAGGCTCCATTGCTTTATGCGCTCCGGTCGCATGCGCAACCTAGATTCCTTTTGAATTAATGGGCTGAAAAGATTAAGTTTACTTAGTTGAATCTACCGAGGCTCCAACTTGATCACGACTATATTTTAATTTTAGGAAGCGTCTGAAAAATGCTAAAAATTCTGGCCGTGATGACCGGCGGCTCTTTGGGAGCGGCCAGCCGCTATTCGCTGTTCATGCTGGTCCAGCGCTTGGCCGGCGAACGCTTCCCGGCCGGCACCCTGGCCGCCAACCTGCTGGGCTCCTTCCTGATCGGCCTGCTCTGGAGCCTGTTTGAAGGAACCCGTCTGACCAACGAGTGGCGACTTTTCATCTTTACCGGATTTCTCGGGCGGCTTTACAACCTTTTCCACCTTCACCCGGGAAACCACCCAATTTATCAAACTCGGCGAATGGCGTGCCGCCCTGCTCTACCTGGGACTCAGTAACGTGCTGGGCATCTTGTTGGTAATTTACGGCTATTACGTCGCCAAACGCTATCTGCTGGCCGCCTGAAAACTCGGACCGATCCACAACATGCCATTCCTGCTCTATTCATACCTGATCAGCGAAATTCTCGGCCCCTTTTTCGCCGCCCTGCTGGTCGTTAACGCCATTCTCTTCCTGGCCAAACTTTCTTCCCTGCTGGACATAATTTTCAGCTTCGGCATCGGCCCCGCCGACTTCGGTCGGATCGGCCTCTACCTGCTGCCCAACCTTCTGCAGTTCTCGATTCCCATGGCCAGCACCTTCGGGGTGATCATCGCCTTCACCAGGCTTTCCGGCGACAACGAGATTCTGGCCCTGAAGGCCGGCGGAGTCGGGATCTCCCGGTTGGTGGTACCGGTGCTCCTGGTCGCCCTCTTCACCTCCGGCCTAACTGCCCTGGATACCTGCCTGCTGATTCCCCGCAGCAACCGAGCCCTGAAGCAGACCTTTTTCCAACTGGCCCGGGAAAAGATCGACCGGGGCCTGCGTAGCCATGAATTCAGTGACAGCCTGAACCAGGTGGTCATTTACGTAGACCAGGTCGAACCGGAAAGTAAGGATTGGCGGGGGGTCTATATTTACGACCGGCGCGATCCGGCCAATCCGATGATTATCCTGGCCCGGAGCGGCAAACTCACCGCCAATGTCGAAGAAATGCTGATCTCGCTGGAATTGCGGAACGGTACGATCAATCGGGACCAGGACGAGGTCAGCCAGACCATTTCCTTTGGCGACTATCTGCTGCAGCTGCCTCTCGATTCCGGCAGTACCGGTTTGGGTAAAGTATATAATCCAAAGAACCTGGGCAAGAATGACCTGTACCCGGCCCAGCTGCTGACCAGGGCGGCCGAATACCGGCGGGAGGCCGAGAAAAATCCTGCCCTGCGCCAATTCAACCTGACCAAAAGCATCGATCTGGTCAGCGAATTCCACAGTCGTCTCGCCCTGCCGGTCGGCTGCCTGATCATGGCCTTGCTGGCCTTGCCTCTGTCGCTCCAAAGCAAGCCGGGACGGGGCCGGCCGGGGTTGGCCCTGGGCCTCTTCTTTTTCGTGCTCTACTATATCCTCATATCCGTGGCCCAAGCTCTGTCCGAGACCTCCGGAATGCCCATCGGCCTGCTGATGTGGAGCCCAAACCTGATTTTCGCCTTTTTGACCCTGGCCATGTTGCGCAGTTCCGCCCGCGAAAACACCATTCCGTTCCTGGAGCTGGTTCTAGACTGGCTGGCCGGCTTGGGAACCACCTTCAAAAAGTTGACCGGCCGGGGTCCGGCCCGGTCATGAATTTACTCGATCGATACCTCATCGGCCAGTTCACCAAGAATTTCTTCCTGGTCAGCGGCTCGCTTCTTGCCCTCTATCTGCTGGTAGATTTCTTCGAGAAGGTCGACAACTTTATCGAGGCCGGTCAAAGTGCCGGGCTCACACTGCAGTATCTCCTCCTGAAGATCCCCTTGATCGTCACCCAGTTGATGCCGGTCTGTCTGCTGCTGGCCGCCGTGATCACCCTGGGCGTACTGAACCACCACCACGAGCTCCTGGCCCTCAAGGCCGGAGGCCTGAGTCTGCGGCGCATCGTCAATCCTATTCTCGTCGCCACCCTGCTGTTCACCTTTTTCAATCTGGCCGCCAGCGAATGGCTCCTGCCGGAGACCATCGGCGCCGCCAACCGCATCTGGTACGAAGAGGTTAAAAAGACCAAGGGCCTGGGTATCGTCCGGAATGGCCAGGTTTTCTATAAGGGACGGGACGGCATCTATACCTTCCGGCGCCCGGACCAGAACGCCCTGACCTTCGCCGACTTCAGCTATACCACTTGGGATAAAGAGTATACCCTGGAACAACAGCTCACCGCCGGCCGCGCCACCTGGCATGACAACCACTGGACCATGATGAACGGTCGGAACAAAATCAGGCTTCCCGGAGGCGGATATCGGGTCAGCAATTTCGACCAGCAGGAATTTTCTCTGCCGGATCGGCCGGAGGACTTCTTCATTCCGGCATACAAGGATGAAGAAACACCGATCTTCAACTATATCAAGGATATACGCGAGGCCACACCGGATCTACGCCGGGCGGCCAGAATCAAGCTGCATCTCCAGCTCTCCTATATTTTCCTGGGTCTCCCCCTGGTGCTGCTGGGCTTGCCGATCCTGATCATTATCAACCAGCGCTGGCGTCGCGATCTTAGCGTCGCGATCCCGATCAGTTGCATTATGGCCTTCACCGCCTGGGGCTGGTGGAGCGCCGCCCAGGCTCTCCTGAAAGTCTACCCGCTCGACCCCCTGCTGACCTCATGGTCCCTGCATCTGCTGGCAGGTGGATTGGGTCTCTTCATCCTGAAAAAGCAGGATATTTGAGATGTTGCCAGAGAACCTGCCGACTACCGCCGAAATTTGCCGCCTCCTCGATGGCGCCGCGATACGCCGAGTAGGGATCGTCGGGGTGCCGCCATTGGCGGTGATCGAGGCCTTGAATCAGCGCCGGATCGAGATTCTTGACCTGGACGCCATGCTGATCAAAGCCGACATGGAGTCCACCGTCACCATCCTGCCCCGGGTATACTGCGCCATCCTCCGAACCGTGGTCCTGAATGCGATGCACCTGAATCTGGAAGCGATCGTCATCGACACCGGTCCGGGCAAGTGCGACAGCGCCCTCTATGTAGCGACTATCCTGGCCGATCACCTGTCGATCCCGGTGCTCAAAACCGTCAACCGCGACAGCGAACCTTTCGGTTACTCCATCTGCCGAAGCGAAATGGACCTGACCGAGAAATTTCTGGCCATCACCGAAGGGGTCAAAAAAGCAAGCCGGCCCGGCCCGGAGCTGCCGCCCTGCAAGCCCAGCGCCGGATTCTGGGGAGTTCCGCCCCGGGATTTTTCGATCCTCGCTCCTTTTCCTGCCACCACCCATGTTTACGGCTGGAGCCGCTGCATGGAAAACAAGACCCCTGCAGATCTGGCCCTGGAAATGCATATCAACCCTAATATACCCACGGTCTTCTTTGCCCAGTCCTTCTGCGCTAAAACCGCACTGGCCCGTCATCTCGCCCGCCGACATCCCCGCGCCCTGGCCCTGGATATCGACGTTCACACCACCAGCAGCTCCAAGGCCAAAATCCAGGCTTTCCTGGAACTTTCCGGGGTGATCGCGTGATCCTGGCAGATTTCGGCACTTCTTATTCGAAATTCCTCGACCTGGGCGCGACAAATCCCCAACCCAGCATCGTCGCCACCCGGGAGCTGCCCCGAAACCTGAGGGTGGATCTGGCCACCGGCCACAACGGCAAACGTTTCGGCGGTCGCTACGTCAACGAGCTGACCGCCTTGGCCCGTGGGGCCGAAGCCCTGCTCCGGGTGCCGAGCTATCTGATTCTCGATTGCGGCAGCCGGGACATCAAGTATATCCGCTACCGTGACGGACAATTACAGGATATGGGCTGGAACGCCGAATGCGGCGCCTCCATGGGCTTCACGGTCGAACTTCTGGAACGCTACTACAACCTGGACTTCCAGCAACTGCCGGTGCCGGATAAGACCTTCTCGGTTACCTGCGGGGTCCTGGGCTTAAGCGATATTTTCGACGCCATCACCTCGGGCACCGACGAAGCCGAGGCAGTGGCCCGCTTCGTCCGGGGAATCGCCATCAATGCTTACCGTTTTGCCGGTTCACCAGACAAACTTTACCTATCAGGAGGCCTGTGCGACAACCCGCTGTTCGTTAATAGTTTTCCCTGTGAGGTGGAACCACTTGGCCGATTCGTCCTCTTGGCCGGTTTACGACACACCCTTGAACATTATCCGGAAAATCAGGGCGCGCCCCGGAGGCAATTAAATTCCCTGGGATAAATTCAACCGATGCTGACAACCATGCTTGACAAGACAGCTTTTCATCGGCTGCGTAACCACGCAAGCCATTTTCACTATCTACTTGTATTTACACGACAATAAATAATTCTTGACTATTTCCAAGGGCCTTTTATTATCAACTGACCTGACAAACCGAGGGGGAGAACAGCCGGGATGGCCGTGAAACCGACATACGAGGAAATGGTAGAGTCTTTACGCAGGCTGGAAGCGGAACTCGCCGGCCAACGTCAGGATCTCGCCCTCCTCCGGGCCGACCATGCCAGACTGCAGGCCATCCTCGAATCGGCCATTCACGCAATCATCGTGGTCAATGACCGGGGCCTGGTCATCGAATGGCCAAGTCAGGCCGAGCTGCTCTGCGGCTGGAGCCGCAACGAGATGCTCGGCAAACCGATCTCAACCATCATGCCTCCACGAATCCGGGAAAAGCACCAGTACTTCTTGAGCGAAGTTCTCAACGGAGAAAGAGGCTCCACCTTCGGCAAGCGGATCGAGACTACCATTCTTTACCGAAACGAATTCGAGGTGCCGGTCGAACTGGCGGTTACCATGAGCAGAATCGGTGACCGCCATGAGCTAACCCTTTTCCTGCACGACATCACCGAACGCAAAAATTACGAAGCCCAGTTGCAACACATATCGATTTCCGATGAACTCACAGGGCTCTTCAATCGACGGGGGTTCATGACTCTGGCCGACAAGCACCTGAAGGTAGCGCAACGATGCGGCAAGGATGTTTTTCTGCTCTATGCCGATTTCGACAACATGAAGTCGATAAACGACACCCTTGGCCATGCAGTTGGTGACAATGCCCTGGTCGAAACCGCCGTGATCCTGAAGAACACCTTCCGCCAGGCCGACTTGATAGGTCGGGTTGGCGGCGACGAGTTTATCGTGCTGATGAGCGAAAACAAAGAATGCGGGGGAGAGGAAGCGGTGCTCGAACGGCTGGAGCAGGAGATTGACAAAGCCAACAGCCAGGCCAACCGGAAATACAAGGTGCTGCTCAGCCTGGGTACAGTCCGCTACGACCACACCGAACCCACCACCATCGACGAACTGATGCGCGAGGCCGACCAGTTGATGTACGAACATAAGCGGGTCAAAAAAGTACTGGGGCTCGAAAACTATCTACCGGAATCGACCGCTCAGTTAACCAGAAAGGCCAGTAAGTAACGCGAAGCCACGACCAGCAGCACCAGCAACAACCCCACCTTGATCGGCCGCTGAGCCACATATTTCTGGCATCTGGCCCCCAGATAGCCGCCGATCATCCCGCCGAGACCGAACAAACTGCCGAGCAGAAAATCCGGTTGGCTTTCCGTTCCCCCCAATCCACCCAAAGTATACACCAACACCCCCACCAGGGAACTGACCAGAGTCCCGAAGAGCGAGGCCCCGGCAATGGTATGGACCGGCAAGCGCAGGACCGAGAGGCAGAAGGGGGCCAATATCGCCCCGCCGCCGATACCGTAAGCGCCTCCCGCCACCCCCACCAGCAGGGCCACTAGAAAGAGGGGACGGGGATCGAAATGATAGCTTTCCCCGTCAAAGTCGAAACTCATCCGGGTCGGACCGAGTCGCATCCCGGTGATCCGGGCCCAGGGGTCCGGTGCGTTCTTCTCCTTCGACTTCTTGCGGCCCAGGAGGCTGCGGGCCACCAGACCGGCCAGGTAGAGCAGGACCAGACCGACAAAGGGCTTGAAATAGCGAGGATCGTTCAGGTAGGTCAGCCGCAACCGGTAGCCGATGACAATACCCGGCAGACTGCCGGCGGTGATGGTAGCGGCCAGCGGCCAGTTGAGCCGCCCCTGTCGGCTGTAGCTGACGACGGTGCCCGGGATGGCGAAGACATTGTAGACAAAGTTGGTGGCCGAAACCCCGGCGGCGGTATAGCCCAGGACGCTCATCTGAAAGGGCAGCAGCAGAAAGGCGCCGGTCACTCCGGCCATGGCCCCGAAAAAGGCAAGCAGGAAGGCTACCCCCAAAGGCAGCCAGAGCCAGGTGGTAACTCCGGAAACAGGAAAGGTGAATTTCAACATGTCCACTTACCAGTCATGTTCATAATCGCAGCCAAAGGCAATCAAGCCCGTCCAGCCCCAAATGAAGCAGGAGCCCGGCACCGAGCAGTCGGCTGGCCGGAAAGAGGGCCAGCAGCAGGTAGGTCGACGCCGCCACCCAGCCATGCAGGGGATGAAAACCCAAACTGCACCGATTGGGATCGAAAATCGGATCGGCCAGCAGATGATCGAAATCAATCAACAGAGCGGTGAGCATGACCAGCCAGGCCAGCAGCCATTTGCGACGCCAGAAGCCCACGGCCGCCAGGCCCGGCACCGCGAAATGGAGAACGATATGAAGTAAGGGCCGCAGCAAACGTCATCCTTCCTGAACTGTTGTTGGTCTTTGCCCGCCCATTATGCTATTCTGCGCCTCGGAGCGCACCAAATAATTTTCCGCCCGCAGGCAGGCCCGCAATGACCAATGATTTCCTCCCCGCCACCAGAACCGAGATGACCGCCCGCGGCTGGGAACAGCCGGATATCGTGCTGGTCACCGGTGATGCCTACCTGGACCACCCTTCCTTCGGAGTCAGCCTGATCGGCCGCTGGCTGGAGGCACACGGGTTCAAAGTGGCGATTCTGGCCCAGCCCCGGCACGACGGGCCTGACGACTTCCAACGCTTCGGCGCCCCCCGGCTCTTTTTCGGGATCACCGCCGGCAATCTGGATTCCATCGTCGCCAACTACACCGGTAACGCCAAGGTCCGCGACCAGGATGCTTACTCGCCGGGCGGCAACCCTTACTTCGGCGAGATCCGCGAGAAAAGCCAGCGCCGACGCCCGGACCGGGCCAGCATCCGTTATGCCGCCCTGGCCCGGCAGGCGTACCCGGAAACCCCGATCATCATAGGCGGCCTGGAGGCATCATTGCGCCGTTTCATCCATTACGACTACCAGCAGAATCGGCTGCGCGGCTCGGTGCTGACCGATGCCAAAGCCGATCTGCTGGTCTACGGCATGGGGGAACGCGCCGTCCTGGATGCCGCGCAAAGGCTGGACCGTGGTGAATCCCTGACCGCTATTGCCGGTACCTGCGAACGACTGACCGAGAAGGAATTCCGGGCTCGCGACCTGGCCACCCCCTCCCGGCAACTGCCAGGCTGGGAGGAAATCGCCCGGGATCCGGCCCTGTTCATGGCGGCGGAACTGGCCATCGACCGCCACGCCCGGGAGTTGTCACCTCAGCCTCTGAGTCAAAAGCAGCAAGCACTTTGGGTCTGGCAAAACCGGCCGGCCGAACCGCTGAACACCGCCGAACTGGACCGGCTCTATACCCTGCCCTTCCGTCGGGAACCGCATCCGGCCAGCCTCAAGGTGCCGGCCTGGGAAATGATCCGCCACTCGGTGACCATAGTCCGGGGCTGTTCCGGCAACTGCTCCTTCTGCGCCATTACCCGGCATCAAGGCCCGGTGGTGGTGGACCGCAGCCCTGAATCGGTGCTGCGCGAGGTCGCCACCCTGGCCGCCCTACCGCATTTTCGGGGCACAATCAGCGACTTGGGCGGCCCTACCGCCAATCTCTACGGCACCAGTTGCCGCCTGAAATCCTGCCGGAAGCACGACTGTTTCTTTCCGAAGTTGTGTGAAAACCTGGAGATCGACGAAGAAAAATTCCTCTACCTGCTGGAGGCCTGCCGGAAAATTGCCGGGGTCAAGAACCTCCATGTCTCGTCGGGATTGCGGATGGAACTGCTGCTGCATACCCCGCGCCTGCTGGCTGCACTGATCGGCCACCATCTGCCCGGCGCCATGAAGATCGCCCCCGAGCATACCGAACCGGAGGTTCTGCGTTTGATGCACAAGCCCGGCGGCCGGGTGCTTTCCGAGTTCCTGGCCCGGGCCCGGAAACTGGCGGCCGCGGCCGGGACCAATCTGAAGTTCACCCCTTACTTCATCGTTTCCCACCCCGGCTGCACCGATGCCGCCATGGAGCAACTGACCCGCGTAGTGGAAAAGGAACATTTGGAGGTCCGGCAGTTCCAGGATTTCACCCCCACCCCCGGCACCATCTCCACCGCCATGTACGTGACCGGCCTTGACCGCGATACCGGGCGGCCGCTCTTCGTGGCCCGCAGCCTGACCGAGCGGCGGCAACAGCGCCAGGCCCTGGAAAGAATCACCCTGCGCCGCAAACCGACCGGAACCGGCCCCCCGCCTGCCCCAAAAAAACGGCCGATCAAGAAGACCGGCCGCCATTAAGCAACAAATTTTGCGGCATGGAACCACCCGGAAGCATACCCTGCCCAGCCCTCGCCTTAGCTCTTCATCACTGGGATCAGGATCTGGCCATTAAGGGGATATACCTGCCATTTCCCCCCTACAATGTCTGGCCTGATCGGCCCCCGCACTAGCAATGGCAGCTGTCCATTAACTGATTATGAGACCGCTATCACCCGGAAAAAGAAAAAGTTCGCTGGATCGGGGATAGCCTTCAACCACCAACATGAAAAGGATGCCGTCAGAAATCAGCTATTTGGGCAAGCTTACTGACTTCTGGGATAGTTAGCCTATTCACCAGCAGAAATATTCTCACATAGCTCGTCATTGCCTTGGCGTACCGGACAGAAACAACTCGAAATTGGTGGTGGATATCCTCTCTGTTCTGTGCATAAGATATAGAAAATCCGACCCTGGCAATCCCCTTGCCGATAATCGGAAATTGCCTGACAGCCGGGCCTCGGAGCCGGCTGCCACGCCGTGATTATCGCCTGCTTGATAGGCGGGGCGGCAGAATAGGTAAACTAAATGCAGCGAAACGAATAAATCCAGACCGCAATTGGAGGCAAGTTATGACTGACGAAAAAAAATGCCCGGTAACTGGCAGAACCAGCAAACAAGTAGCCGGCGGTGGCAAGGCGAACCGAGATTGGTGGCCTAACCAGCTGAACCTTCATGTTCTGCATCTGCATTCCTCCAAGTCAAACCCGATGGGCGAGGATTTTGACTACGCTGAAGAATTCAAAAAACTCGACCTGGCGGCCGTGAAGAAGGACCTCTATGCGCTGATGACCGACTCGCAGAACTGGTGGCCGGCTGACTGGGGTCATTACGGGGGGCTTTTCATCCGGATGGCGTGGCACAGCGCCGGCACCTACCGCATGGGCGACGGCCGCGGGGGCGCGGGTTCCGGCAATCAGCGTTTGGCGCCTCTCAACAGCTGGCCTGATAACGTGAACCTCGATAAGGCGCGCCGATTACTTTGGCCGATCAAGCAGAAATACGGCCGAAAAATCTCCTGGGCCGATCTGATGATCCTCACCGGCAACTGCGCCCTTGAGTCAATGGGCTTTAAGACCTTCGGCTTCGGTGGCGGCCGCGAGGACATCTGGGAGCCGGAGGAGGACATCTACTGGGGCTCCGAGGACAAATGGCTTGGTGACCAGCGTTATTCCGGCGACCGGAACCTCGAGAACCCGCTGGCCGCCGTGCAGATGGGGTTGATCTACGTGAATCCGGAAGGGCCGAACGGTAAACCGGACCCGGTGGCCTCCGGCCGTGACGTCCGCGAGACCTTTGCGCGCATGGCGATGAACGACGAGGAGACCGTCGCGCTGGTCGCCGGGGGACACACCTTCGGCAAATGCCACGGCGCCGGACCGGCGTCGCATGTGGGCCCTGAACCGGAAGGCGCCCCCATCGAAGAGCAGGGCCTCGGCTGGAAGAGCAGCTTCGGTAGCGGCAAGGGCGGCGATACGATCAGCAGCGGCATTGAGGGCGCCTGGAAGCCGAAGCCGACCACTTGGGACATGGGCTACCTGAAGGTGCTGTTCAAGTATGAGTGGGAACTGGTTAAGAGCCCGGCCGGCGCCCACCAGTGGCTGGCCAAGGATGTGGCCGAAGAGGACCTGGTGGTTGACGCGCATGACCCGAAGAAGAAGAACCGCCCGATGATGACTACGGCGGACCTCTCCTTGCGCTTCGACCCGGTCTACGAGCCGATCGCGCGGCGCTACCTCAAGAACCCGAAGGAATTCGCCGATGCTTTCGCCCGGGCCTGGTTCAAGCTGACCCACCGCGACATGGGTCCGCGCTCCCGCTATCTCGGCCCTGAGGTCCCGGCGGAGGAACTGATCTGGCAGGATCCGGTGCCGGCGGTCGACCATAAGCTGATCACCAAGAAGGACATCGCCGACCTCAAGGACAAGATCCTGGCCTCGGGCCTGTCGATCTCCGCAACTGGTCGCGACCGCCTGGGCCTCGGCCTCCACCTTCCGCGGTTCCGACATGCGCGGCGGCGCGAACGGGGCGCGCCTTCGCCTCGCCCCCCAGAAGGATTGGGAAGTCAACCAGCCGACCCAGTTGCAGAAAGTGCTCAAGACCATGGAGAAAATCCGGAAGGAATTCAACAGCGCGCAGTCCGGCGGCAAGAAGGTATCGCTGGCCGACCTGATTGTCCTGGGCGGCTGCGCGGCTGTCGAAGAAGCGGCGAGGAAAGGTGGGCACAAGGTGACCGTCCCCTTTACTCCAGGCCGCACCGATGCGTCACAGGCGCAGACCGACGCGATATCCTTCGGGGTCCTGGAGCCGAAAGCGGACGGGTTCCGCAACTACCAGAAGAACAAATACGCTGTCACGGCCGAGGAACTGCTGGTCGACCGGGCGCAACTGCTGACCCTGACCGCGCCCGAAATGACGGTGCTCATAGGCGGTATGCGCGTGCTGAACGCCAATTTCGGACAGTCGAAGCACGGCGTCTTCACCAAGCGACCGGAGACCCTGACCAACGATTTCTTCGTCAATCTGCTCGACATGGGCACGGTGTGGAAGCCGACCGCAGGAGACGCGGACCTGTTCGAGGGGAGCGACCGCCAGAGCGGCAAACTCAAGTGGACCGCCACCCGGGTCGACCTGATCTTCGGTGCGAACTCCCAGCTCCGGGCTCTGGCGGAAGTATACGGCTGCGAGGATTCCCAGAAAAAATTCCGGCAGGACTTCGTTGCGGCATGGGCCAAGGTGATGGACCTTGACCGTTTCGACCTTGCCTGATTTACCATGAATGCCTCCGGGGGCTTCTGCCCGGGCGACGACAAACGGCCAGCAACCGGTCCCGGCGGTAGGCACTCTGCGCCACCGCTGGACCGGTAGGCTCTCAAGGCGCCTATTCTCAACACGCAAAAAAACGGCCGGTCGCGAAGACCGGCCGTTTTTGATACATCCGTCCGGCGACAAATCGCCGGACGGTATTCTTCCCTTTATTTAGCCAGGTTGGGGAAATCCTTATCCAGAATCGCGTTCCACTTGGCCACCTTATCGGCCTCCTGGGCCAGCAGCCCGTCGGCGTCACCCTCGATGGTCACGGTCCGGATCAGATCGCCGTTGATGATGCGAATTCACCACCTTCTGGTCGGCCTCGCTCTCCACCGCCCCGAAAACCGAATGTTTGCCATCCAGCCAGGGAGTGGGCACGTGGGTGATGAAGAACTGGCTGCCGTTGGTGTTGGGCCCGGCGTTGGCCATGGAGAGGATGCCCGGCCGATCATGGCGCAGGGAGGGATCGAACTCGTCGGCGAAGTTGTAGCCCGGGCCGCCGGTGCCGGTGCCCTTGGGACAGCCGCCCTGGACCATGAAGTCGGGGATGACCCGGTGAAAGCGCAGTTTGTTGTAATAGCCGCGCCGAGCCAGGTTGACGAAGTTGGCCACGGTGTGCGGGCACTTTGTCGGCAAAAAGCTGCAAGCGGATCGGCCCCTTGCTGGTATCCATGACGGCGGTAAGTTGCTGGTTGTCGCTCACTCTATTCTCCTGAAAATTAGGGGTTAATGTGTAAAAAAGGGGAAGATAGCACCGGTACGGTCGAAATGCAACCCGGCAAAGCGGCAGATCAGTCACCCGCTGCCCCGACAAGTTCGGCTTTATTTTCTGTAAATCCCAGTCACCTGGCCGCCGGCCTCCCTGCTGATCCGGCTCAGACTGGGGCGAGATTTTCCCTGGCAAAAGTGCGTCCGGCGTAATTCCGATTGGTAATTTAGCTGACAATTGAATATATTTATTTCCCCTGGCTGACTTGCTATAAATCAGGCGGCCGGCAACACCTCCGACCATTGGTTCAAAATGCGTAAAGACGAAGTACCCCAAGACGAAGGCATTGCCGAAGGGCTCAAGGAAGTCACCTATGCGGTGGACGAGACGGGGAGCTACGTGGTCGTGCCCAGCGCCGGCTGGGAACCAAAAAACATTTCCAACTATCAGGCATGGGAGGTGATCGCCGCCCAGATCGAAGCGGCCCGCCGTGAAGTTATGGCCGGTAAGGTCTCTCCCCTGGCCTTCCATATGGCCCGCAACCAGATGAATATCGCCCTGCTGGCCCAGTACATGGGGTTCTGGCGCTGGCGGGTTTGCCGACATCTCAAACCGGCGATCTTTGCCGGGCTGTCCCCGAAAATCCTGGAAAATTACGCCGCCATGTTGCGCACTACGGTGGCGGAATTGCAGGACATCACTCTGGTCGCCAAACTGCGGATCCCCGGCCGAGCCAAGGATACCGATGAAGATTGACTATACCCATCGCCAGTCGGCCCACTGCGAAAACGGCGTCACTGCCGGTCTGGTCTCCCACCACGCCATCGCCATGAGCGAACCTCTGGCCTTCGGGATCGGGGCCGGGCTCTTCTACGGCTACATCCCCTTCATGCGGCTTAACAACCTGCCGCTGGCCACCTTCCGGGTCATCACCGGCGCCATCTTCAAACGGGTGACCAGGGAACTGGGGATCAAGACCTTCAGCCGTTCCTTTCGCAACCCGGTCGAATCGATGCGTGCCCTGGACGAAACCCTGGCCCGCGGCATCCCGGTGGGGCTGCAGACCGGAGCCTGGTGGCTGCCTTACTTTCCCGAAGCCTACCGCTTCCATTTCAACATGCACAACCTGGTGGTCTACGGCAAGAAGGGCGACAATTACCTGATCAGCGACCCGGTCTTCCCGGAACCGGTGGTCTGCAACAGTGGTGACCTGGTCAAGGCCCGCTACACCAAGGGCACCCTGGCTCCCAAGGGCAAGATGTACTACCTGGCCAAGGTGCCGGCCAGGCTTGACCTGCCCCACGCGGTCGAAAACGGTATCCGGTCCGTAGCCAAAGCCATGCTCAAATACCCCCTGCCAATCATCGGGGTCTCCGGCATCCGCTATCTGGCCAAACGCTTGGAAAAATGGCCGAGGACGCTGGGGCCGGAAAAATCGCTGCTCTACCTGGGCCAGATGATCCGCATGCAGGAGGAGATCGGCACCGGCGGCGCCGGCTTCCGCTTCATCTATGCCGCCTTCCTGCAGGAGGCGGCCGGCATTCTCGGCAATGATAAATTCCGGGAACACTCCCAACAGATGACCGCCATCGGCGATCGCTGGCGCGAGTTCGCGGTCCGCGCCGCCAGAAACTGCAAGGGCCGCGCCGGAGCCGACGACTCCTACCCGGCCATGGCCGAGATATTAAGAGACTGCGCCAACCGGGAAGAAGAACTTTACCAGGAACTGGCCGAGCTGGTGGGGTAGGAAACGCCCGTCATTGCGAGGAGGGGCGCACCCCCGACGCGGCAATCTCTTCCAGTCCCAGGAAGGATCAGGCCTTGGTTACTCTTGCGAGGGGATTGCTTCGTCGCAAAAACGCTCCTCGCAATGATGTGACTGCCTGAACCTGCTGCAGTATAAATAGAAATGGTCATACCGCTTTGCAGTCCGCCTTTTCACGCCGCCGCAGTGACGCCGGAGCGGCCGGGAAAAGCGTGAAAGCTGTCTGAGGGCCAGAGGCCCGAGTTCTTTCACACCCGGGCGCGACCAAGGAGCGGGGGGAAGTTCACCGCAGGCGAAGAACCAAGTGACCGGCAGCCCTTTCTTTGCTTCGTTTCTTTGTACCCATAAAGACCGGGCATAAAGACAAGCAAAGAAATGAACAAGAAACCATAAAGTTCAACCACAGAACTTCAAACAGTCGAGGGCACTGACCCCATGAAGAATATCCTCCTGATCAGCCCGGCCTTCCGTAACAAACTCCTGGAAAACGTCCGGGTCCTGGCCCTGCCGCCCTTGAACCTGATGCTGATCGCCGCCCAGACCCCACCCGAATACGAGGTGAAAATCCTCGACGAGGCTTACGACGACATCGATTTCGACGCGCCGGTCGACCTGGTCGGCATCACCTGCATGACCCCGCTCGCCCCTAGGGCCTACCAGGTGGCGAGCGAATTCAAAAAGCGTGGCGTCCCGGTGGTTATGGGTGGCATCCATCCCTCAATGGTGCCGGACGAGGCGGCCCAATACGCCGACACGGTGGTGGCCGGCGAGGGCGAAGAGCTCTGGCCCCGGCTGTTGGCCGACTTCAGCGCCGGGCGGATGCAAAAGCTCTACCGGGTGGAGAAACGTCCGGACATCACCCATCTGCCCGCCCCACGCCGCGATCTCTTGACCAACAAGTACTTCGTCCAGACCGTGCAGACCTCGCGGGGCTGCCCGCACAACTGCAAGTTCTGCTCGGTCACCCTCTTTAACGGCGGCCAGTACCGGATGCGGGAGATCGACGACGTCATCGCCGAGATCAAGGCGATACCCGACAAGCGAATCTTCATCATCGACGACAATATCATCGGCTCCGGCAAGACCAGCATCGACCGCGCCTTCGCCCTCTTCGCCCGACTCAAGGAGTGCAAAAAGGAATGGGGCGGCCAGACCTGCCTGAACATTGTCGAGGAGGAGGGTTTACTTAAAGCAGCGGCCGACAGCGGCGCCAAGGCCTTCCTGATCGGTTTCGAGTCCATTGAGCAGGAGATCCTGGGCGGTATGGGCAAGAAGGTCAACATGCGCCCCACTACCCGCAACTTCAAGGACGCCATCAAGAAGATCCACGACCACGGCATCGCCATCGTCGGCGGCTTCATCTTCGGCACCGACAGCGACGACGCCGAGACCTTCAAGCGCACCCTGGATTTCATCATCGAGGCCGGGGTCGACGCGGTGCAGCTCTCGATCCAGACCCCGCTACCCGGCACCGCCCTCTACAAGCAGCTGGAGGAGGAAGGACGCCTGCTGCTCACCAACTACCCGGACGACTGGGAGGCCTACAACATCTTCGAACCGGTCTACCAACCCAAGAACATCAGCCCGGAGGAACTCTACCGCAACCTGATCGAGGCCTACCAGACCGTCTCCGCCCCCTGGCCTTCCTTCAAGCGCGGGGTCCGGACCTTTATCCAGACCAGGAGCCTGTTTTCCACCGGCATCTCCTTCTTCTGGAACTACGACAGCTTCCAGACCATCAGCAAGATCACTAAACCGAGAATCTACAGATAAATGGGCAATTTGCCGATCAATCGTCGAGAAACGACAACCATCCCGCTCCCATTTACCAGAAACTTTAACCCTCCACCCGGAAAGCCATGACCCGAATCTATTCCGCCAAAGACCTTGAGCAACTTACCGTCCAGGCCCAAAACGCCCCCCGACTGCGGGCCAACCTGAACGTCCACAAAACTTTGGACGCTGCGGTCCAGCGCTTGTTCATCGCCACCGAGCCCGGCACCTACATCCGGCCGCACCGCCACCCGCAGCCGGACAAGTGGGAGTTCTTCGTGGTGCTGGAGGGACAAATCGACCTGCTGATTTTCGACCCGGCGGGAAAAGTCCTGCAACGGATCCCCATGACCACTTCCTCGACCAGAGCCGTGGAAGTTCCGGCTAATGTCTGGCATACCTACGTCTGTATGAAACCGGGAACCGTGGCTCTGGAGATCAAGCAGGGAGCCTACATCCAGCCGACCGAAAAAGATTTTGCCCCCTGGTCGCCGGCGGAAAACACCGCTGAGGTCAAGTCGTATCTGCAATGGTTGCGCGATGCCCAACCAATATAGTTAGATTACATCCGGGAAGTTGAGGTAAGCTTTACCAACCGGCCAGAGGAATCACCAGCCAAACTCATCCCCAAAGTCTAAAGGCTGAAATCGCTTTCTCTAAGTGGACAACCTCACATGATCTCCACTATCTTTCTCGACCTGACCCATAACGCCGCCCTCCTGCTGGCAGCGGCCCTGCTTTACGACCTGATGTCCAGCCGCTCAAGGCTCGGGCCGAAACCCCTCATCCAGGTGTCCATCGGCGTGATGCTCGGCATCCTGGGTTGCCTTCTGATTATCTCGCCCTGGACCTTCGTGCCGGGGATCGTCTTCGACACCCGATCGGTGCTGCTCAGCGTCTCCGGGCTCTTTTTCGGGGCGATCCCGACCCTGGTAGCGATGGCGATCACCGCCGCCTTCCGCCTCCATCTAGGCGGTGCCGCGGCCGGGGCCGGCGTCGCCGTGATCCTGGCCACCGGTTCGCTGGGCCTCGCCTGGCGTCATTATCACCGCCGCCCCTTGAAAGACATTACCTGGTACCAGCTCTACCTGTTCGGGATCGTCGTGCACCTGGTCATGCTGGCCCTGATGTTCACCCTGCCCCGGGAAACAGCGCTCAGGGTACTGGCCCAGATCAGCCTGCCGGTTATGGCGATCTATCCGGTAGCCACAGTTCTGCTCGGCATTCTCATGGTCAACCGGTTGCGGCGTGAGTACGACGCGGAGGTTATTCTGGCCAACCAGGAACGGATGCGTCTATTTTTCGAACGGCAGAATGCCGGGATGGCCGTCACTTCACCCACCATGGGCTGGCTGAGGGTTAACGAGGGCTTATGCCGGATGCTGGGCTACAGCCGGGAAGAACTGGACGACTTGACTTGGAAGGAACTTACTCATCCGGACGATTTGCAGTCCGACCTGGAACAGTTCGAAAGCTTGCTCGCCGGCGACATCGACGAGTATTCCATGGAGAAACGCTTTCTCCGCAAGGACGGCTCCGTGATCTGGGCGGAACTTTCCGTAGGTTGCGTGCGGCTTGCCGACGGGACGGTGGACTACGTTCTCGCTCTGCTGGTCGATATCACCCAAAGGAAAGAGGCCGAGGATTCTTTCCGGCTCTTCAAGACCCTGGTGGAAAGTTCATCCGACGCCATCGGCATGTCGACTCCGGACGGCAGGCACTTTTACCAGAATCAGGCCTTCACCAATCTCTTCGGCGATGTCGGCGAAGATCCTCCCGCCACCCTGTACGTCGACGAAGACATCGGCAAGCAGGTGTTCGAGACAATCATGACCGGAGAACGCTGGAACGGCGAGGTCAAGATGTACGCCGGGGACCGGCGGGTCTTGAGCATCTATTTGCGAGCCTACGCCAACAAGGACAGTTCCGGCAAGGTTATCGGCCTGGTCGGGGTCCATACCGACATCACCGAACGCCAGCAGGCCGAACAGGCCTTAAGGGAAAGCGAGGAACGCTATCGCACCCTGGTCAACAATCTGCCGGGTCTGGCCTACCGCTGCCTGAACGACGAAGAATGGACCATGCTCTTTTTCAGCGAGGGGGCCGAACGGATAACCGGTTACCAGGCCGCGGATTTCATCGCCAACGCCGTCCGCTCCTATGCCGGCATCATTTATCCCGATGATCGCGCCAGGGTACAGCGCGAGGTGCAGGCCGGGGTGCGGGCTCACCGCCCCTTCGAGACGGAATACCGCCTGACCAGGGCCGACGGCAATATCATCTGGGTCTACGAAAAGGGACAGGGAATCTTCGACGACAAGGGTGAACTTCTCTGGCTGGACGGAGTCATCATCGATATTACCGAGCAGCGCCTGGCCCAAGAGGAAAAGGATCGCTTACAGGCTCAGCTGATTCAGGCCCAGAAGATGGAATCGGTCGGACGGCTGGCCGGTGGGGTGGCCCACGACTTCAACAACATGCTCCAGGCCATCCTCGGCTATGCCGATCTGGCCCTCGGCGACCTGGACCCGAAGAACCAGCTTTACGAAAACCTGATAGAAATACGCAAGGCTGCCGAGCGTTCCGCCAATCTGACCAGACAACTTTTAGCCTTTGCCCGCAAACAGACGGTTAGTCCCAAGGTGCTTGACCTCAACGACACCGTGGCCAGCATGCTTAAGATGCTCCAGAGGTTGATCGGCGAGAATGTCGGGCTGGCCTGGCTGCCCGGGCATGAACTATGGTGCGTAGAAATCGACCCCTCCCAGGTCGACCAGTTGCTGGCCAATCTTATGGTCAATGCCCGTGACGCCATCCACGATACCGGCAAAGTCACGATCAAAACAGACAACGTGATAATTGATCAAGCTTTCTGCGCCGCTAAACCGGGCATGATCCCCGGCGAATACGTCTTGCTGATGGTAAAAGACGACGGCTGCGGTATGGATAAAACAACCCTGGCCCATATTTTTGAACCTTTCTTCACCACCAAGGGACAAGACAAAGGCACCGGTCTGGGGCTCGCCACCGTTTACGGCATCGTCAAGCAAAACCACGGCTATATCGACGTAGACACAGAACCCGGGAGAGGAACGACTTTCAGCATTTACCTGCCCCGGGTCAGGGCGAAAAAAACCGACTTCAAAGATATTGCCGTCAAGGTGGAACCAAAGGGAGGCACCGAAACGCTGCTCTTCGTCGAGGATGAGCAGGCAATTCTCGGGTTAGCCGTAAGAATCCTCGAACGACTCGGCTATACGGTGCTAAGCGCCGAAACACCCGCAGAGGCTTTGCAACTTGCCGAATCATATACCGACAAAATCCATTTGCTCATCACCGACGTGGTGATGCCGGAGATGAACGGCCGAGATTTGGCCAGACAAATCTGCGCTATGCGTCCGGAAGTCAAATGCCTTTATATCTCGGGCTATACGGCTGACGTCATCGCAAAGCACGGGGTCCTGGATGAAAAACTGCACTTTGCCCAGAAGCCCTTTACCGTCACTGAACTGGCGACCAAGGTTCGTGAAGCACTGCAATAGTCAAAGAGACCTTACTCCGTCAACTTGCCGAGCAGCAGTCCGTTCAACAGGGAAAAGAGGATAATCAGTACCGAGACGATGACGGTGTAACGCAAACCGAAATAATAGGCCATCACCGGCAGGAAGGGGATCTTGACGTTGCGGTTGTAGAGGAATACGGCGATCAGGGCGTTACGGGCGCCGTGCTTCTTGAACTCGCCCAGCATCGGGTACAGCATGTAGGGCGGGCCGGAGATGAGAATGCCGCCGAGCACCGCGTAGAACCAGCCCTTCAGGCCGGAATCCCGACCCAGATGCTTCCTGATCCGTTCCGGGTTGAGCAGCAGATTGACCAGCCACAAGGCCACGAACACCAACCCCAGGATGGGCAGCACCTTGAAGAACATCCCCAGGAATCCGGCCAGGGCGGCGCGAGCCAGGACGGGATCAAGCCAGCCCACCAGCAGATAGGTCCCAATCATCAGCAGTAGAAACTTCCAGCGCCCGGGCATATTCTGTCTCGCCTTCTCTTCCTTCACCCCAGCACCCTGAGCAGCAGTTCGGTACAAATAGCGATCAGGATGGCAAAACAGAAGTTGACCGCGTTACGGGTCAAAGCGAACCTCTTGCCCAGGAAGGAGGCCTCCAGCGGCAGCATCACCAGACCCACCGTGGACCAGGACATGATGAAGGCGGTGACGGCCAGCAGGCTTACCCCCTTGGCCAACAGCTCGCCGCCGGCGATATAACTGGTGATCGGGATGCCGAAGGAGATCGAGCCGGCCAGGGCGCCGATCATGGTGTCGGTGAAATAATCGCCGCTGAACCATTGAGAGTAACGACTCTGCAGCAGCGGATCCAGCAGGTTGATCAACAGCAGGACCCCGGTCAGGATCGGCAGAACGGTCTTGAACACTGCCAGGGTCTGCAAAAAAGCTTTACGCATTACCCACCTCTTGTTTGGAAGACGGGAATATAACCCACCTGCCAGGCCCTGTACAGATAGGTAATTTTCCTCCTCGCTTTCCCTCGCCGGCATCTACCGCCAATCTCCCTAGCGCGGTAAATTTTTTTCTGGAAAATCCTCCTCCGGTCTTTATAGACTATTAATAACGCGGAAATACAGGTTGTTGTCGTACCAACACAAATGACAAATGACATATCAACAGAAAAGGTGAGTTATGAAATTAGAAAACGCAGTTGCAAACATCCTCTCTCCTGCCGGCATCTCCATTAACGGCAACCAGCCATGGGACATCCGGGTGAAGGACAGTGGCTTCTTCCCCAAGGTTCTCCTGCGCGGCTCGCTCGGCTTGGGCGAGTCGTATATGGAAGGAGACTGGGAATGCGAGGGCCTGGACGACCTGGTCTGCCGGATCTTCCGGACCAATGTGGTCGACCGGGTCAAACGGGCCGGCGAGGTTAACGCCTGGATCAAATCATGTCTGCTCAACATGCAGAGCAAGGGGCGGGCCTTTCATATCGGCCAGGTCCATTACGATATCGGCAATGACCTTTACGAAAGGATGCTGGACCGGCGGATGATCTACAGCTGCGCGATCTGGGATGGCGCGACCTGCCTGGACGAGGCCCAGGAGATCAAGCTCGATCTGGTTTGCCGCAAACTGGGTCTTGCGCCGGGCATGAAACTCCTGGACATCGGCTGCGGTTGGGGCGGACTGGCCCAATTCGCGGCGGAGCGCTACGGCGTTTCGGTCACCGGCATCACCGTTTCCCGGCGCCAGGCTGAACTGGCCCGTGAACGTTGTAAAAAGCTGCCGGTGGAAATCCTGCTTCAGGATTACCGCAACTTGACCGGCAAATTCGACCGGGTGGTATCCGTCGGCATGCTGGAACACGTGGGCTACAAGAATTATCTGACCTACATGAAAAAGGTCAGGGGATTGATCGACGACGGCGGCCTCTTCCTGCTACACACCATCGGCAGCAATCGTAGCGTCCGCAACACCGATCCCTGGATGAACCGCTACATTTTCCCCAACTCGGTGATTCCGTCGATCTGTCAGATCAGCAAGGCCGCCGAGGATCTCTGGGTGATGGAAGACTGGCACAACTTCGGCCCCGACTACGATAAAACCCTGCTGGCCTGGTGGAACAACTGCGATAAGCGCTGGGGTGAACTGCCGTCCCGCTACGACGAAAAATTCAAGCGCATGTGGCGCTACTACCTCCTGGCTTGTGCCGGTTCCTTCCGAGCCCGGAAGAACCAGGTATGGCAGATTGTATTCTCCCCCACCGGCCGGCCCGATGGCTATCGTCGTCCGACCCTGCCGAACTGCCTTCCAAGCTGAGTTCGCCTTGTCGCCAAAAAAAGGGGGGCCATCCGTCGGATGGCCCCCGTAAGTAACGAACATGGTCGCAAATTGGGCGGACCATGGAAGGGTGCGGAGTTGGCAAATCACGCACCGGACTATTATTTAACACGCCATCTTCATGCCGGCAACCCAATTGAGCACAAACGATCGAACAGGCTGGTGGCGGAATCAGGGTACAATATAAATGGTTCAAGGCATGAACCCAAGCCGCCTTTATTGAAACCTTCCCAATGGACTGGATAGTGAAACTCCACCCGATGGTTTTGGACATATAACAACGAACGACCCAATACTACCCTCGGAGGAATAACTCCGGCGCAGAAGTTGGCCATGGCAGCATAAGCTCTATTTTGAGCGCTGTTAATAATGGGAGGATTACCTGGGAGGCGCAACTTATCCCAGTTTACGAGGCGGAGGTGTTGCAATTCCGCTGCGATGCAATCCAGGTCGGGAAGGGGTGGCGATGAACATCGGCGCCCCGAAGTTAACGGCGTACCAGCAGAGCTGGCGGTACGAGGTGTATGCCTGCGAGCTTAGGGAATTCCTTGAGAGCGGCGGGGCTGCCCGCTGCCTGGTCTGCCGTCTTTCCTGAGCGACAGGCCTGATCAAGAATGTATGGTGAATTGTCGGTCCGGCACTACCTTGGTTGCGTTTTGATTATCTCGGTCAGTTTATTGAGATTGCTTAATGCCAGTTTGTTGTTGGGGTCTAACTCTACTGCTTTTTGAAAATATACCAATGCTTGATTTGGATTTTTGCTATCGTAATAAGCAATACCTAAATTAATGATTGCTAAAACATAGTCTTTATCAATTGCGAGTGACTTCTGGAAATTTGCAATTGCCGATGCATTATTTCCTCTAAGCATATAATTAACTCCGAGGCCATTGTATCCATCTGTATTGTCAGGATATATGGAGATAGCACTAATAAATCTATCTTTTGCCTCATCAAGTTTACCGTTATTCTGCAAAGAATTTCCCTGGTTTGCCAGCACCTTCGACAGGTTCAGCTGCATAAATATGTTATTGTTTGTGCTGTCAATAGCATGTTTATAAAGGATCGATTCGTTTTGCCAGTATTTCAAATAGTAATTTGTTGAATAACCGGCCATAACAATGAATGGGATAAAAACTATAGATGCTAAATATATATTCTTCTTGTCTGCTAGTTCAGAAATACCCCAAAATATCATGATGCTTAGGCCGATGAACGGGATGTATGCCCATCTGTCAGCCATCTCAGCCATAGGCCCGATCAGATCCGGGTGCAGGAAGACAACCAAGACCAAAAGTCTGCAAGCAGGTATGGACGATGCCGCATGTTTCGCACGCAGACATAAGTGATGAAAGAAGGAGGAGAAATGCCACTGCCGATTTGCCAAAATGGGATCACCGCCGGGATTGGTAGTAACATGCCAGCTAATGGGAAGAAATATTTATCGATGTATTTTACATATGAAACCAGTGCATTGGATATTCTTAATGATATCGGAACGACGGCTGCTGAATAAAGCGCGTTGGTGTCTCCTCCAGCAGTGTGATGCGAGAGGTTTTTGACCGAATGCAATGTTATCAAAAATGACATGCATGACATTAAGGCAAAAGGTACCTTTTCTGCTATGAGTTTACTGAAATCAGCTCTATTAAATTTACCTTTAAATCTATTTAATGGCCAAAAGTCGAGGATAAGAAGGATAATCGGCAATGATACTATGGCTGGTTTAGAAAGTAATCCAATGGTAAATGTTGCAATTGCCATGGCATACAGAAACGCTTTCTTTTTTTGTGTATATCCATAATAGATTAATATAGTAAGTAAAAAGAAAAAAGTACTGAGTATGTTTTTGCGTTCCGCAACCCATGCAACTGTTTCAACATTTATCGGATGGAGAGAGAATAGTGCCGCCACTAAAAAACTTAGCCATAGCCGTTTGGTCATGAATCGTAATACAACGAATAAAAGTATGCTGTTTGCTGTATGTATAATTACATTACTGAGATGATGGCGGGCAGAATTAGACCCGAAAAGCTGAAAGTCCAGCATGTGAGAAACAAAGGCCATGGGGTGCCAGTATGAGAGGCCATTTTGAATGGTAAAGGCCCATTTGATACCAGCACCGGTAAGCCCTTGGTGAATATGGGTGTTCATGAGTATGTATTGATTGTCATCCCAGACAAAATCAAAACCGAGCGTTTGTAGATAAATGCCGAGATTAATAACGACAATAATAAAACCTAAGATAAATCCGGGGTTGGAAAATTGAATATCGGTTTTCTTCATAATGCCTCCTTCATGGGCGACTGAACCCAGATGGCCTGCTTTGGTTAAGGAAAATTGCAGTTTGAACCGGTTTGTTGCACTGAGTCGGAGTTATCTGAACTTGAATTTTTTCAAAGCCAACCAACTCATTTTCAGGAGCAAAAAGCCGTGGCGAAAACGTTCTATTTTGATATCTCCGTAAGTCCGTTCTCGATATCTTATCGGGATCTCGACGATTTTTAGGTTCAGCTTAGCGGCTCCGAAGATGAGGTCGAAATCTCCAAACGGATCGAAGTCCCCGAAAAAGCTGCGATTCGCGACAATTTTCTCGTAATCACGTTTTAGCAGAACCTTGGTCCCACACAAGGTGTCTTTGATCCGCTGGTTTATGATCCATGAAAAGAGCAAGCTGAAAAATTTATTGGCCAGTTTATTCAAAAAGCGCATGGCCTCTTTTTCCATTGGATAGACCAAACGGGTTCCATTGATGAACTCGCCGTGACCATCACGGATGGCGGCATAGAACTTGGGCAGGTCTTCAGGCGGCACAGTAAGGTCTGCGTCCAGGATCATCAGCATTTCACCCTTAGCTGCGGCGAATCCCTTGCGTACCGCGTCTCCTTTGCCCAGTTTAAGCATGCGTCCGTGTTCGGCCCCATCGGTGGAAATCGGCGGTGCCTGGTGAATGATTTTTATCTCCTGACGACCTTGGTATTCGCGGATTACCGTTTCGATTTCCTCGATGGTTCCATCGTTGGAATTGCCGTCCACGAAGATTATCTCGGTGTGGCTGCCCATCGACGGCATGCGTTCCACAGCGGCACGGATGTTCCCCTTTTCGTTACGACAGGGGATGACCACTGAAACCGAATAATCCGGCAGGTCCAGCTTTGGTGGCTGACATGGCCTGGCCACCAAGTAGGTGCTTAGGCAACACCTTCTCAGGCCGGGCAGCTGAGCAAGCAGCGAGTTGGCGAACCAGCTCAGCAGGGGGACATATTTGGGAAGTAAAATCAGGTTGCCCTGGCTGATAACTTCAAAACCGTTGATTGTTAATAAGTTGGCAATATCATCTGGCGAGAGCCAATTTTGGATAGGCTGGGGCATCTTAATCCCAAGTTTCTCGCCCATGAGGAGCAAGGGTTCCCAGAGTGAGTTGAAGTAAGTGATGATAAGCCGGGATTGGAGGTCGGTCACCTGGTGGAGGTTTCTGAGGGCGGTCCAGACATCGGTCAGGTCGCCGATGGTGTCGACGATCATGACATAGTCGAAGACCTCTCTGGTCCCCAATTGTTCGGTATCGTCTACTCTGAATGTGAGATTTGGGTGATTTTTTTGGGGAAAGTTGAGTTTAGCCCGCTCAATCATGGCTGGAGACGAATCAAGACCCAGCCCTCGACTGGGCTGTAGTTGCGCCAGGAGCTCGCCGGTGGCGCAGCCGATCTCCAGGAGTGTAGCCCCCTTGGCAATCAGAAAGGCCATAAGATCATCCTGCTTCTTATGGTAGTATCGGTTCCGCCGAAGCCAGCGCGATCGGATCGGGGCTAACTTATTGTAATGGGAGATTATATTTTGTTTGTCCCACATGCTAATGTCCAAGTGGTTTCGCGGGGTTTTAAAAAACCCAGCAATGTACTAGGAAAAAGTCGTTATGCAGCGTATAAATAACCAACTGTGTAATCCGAAATACTCTCTTTTATCGCGATTCAGTTTGTTCCGCCGCTATTATTATTTTTTAGCGGAAGTTTGGCCATACATCAGGACAGGCAGACAGGCAGCCGGGTTTGTTTACTGAATTGTGGAAATTAGTGGTCATAGCCGAATGCCACCATTATTAATAGTCTCAAACGCTAAGAGTTCGGCTTGCATAATTCGCATCCGGTGACCGCTAAGAATATGGGGACGGGGCGAGCGTGTGGTGCCTGGCACACTACTTTCCCGGTCCTTTTCGGGGCCTTTTTTAGAAGGGTATATCACTCATGGTCAATCGCGCTGAGAATGAAATAAAACACGGTCAATTTCTCGGGGCCGGAGACCCGGAAACGATTTGGGGCTGGGGCTCACCGGCCGGTCGAGTCCGCGCCCGTCGCCGCGCAGATTTAATCAGTAAAGGCGCAGGTCTCGTCCCCGGTTTGAAGGTGTTGGAAATAGGCTGCGGCACGGGACTGTTTACCGAGATGTTCGCCCAATCAGGTTGTTATCTTGCCGCAGTGGACATATCTTCCCACCTTCTGGAAAAGGCGAGGTCCCGAGCCTTACCGCAGGACCGGGTGTGCTTCCTGAATAAGAGGTTCGAGGAATGTGGCACCATGGGACCCTTCGATGCTGTGATCGGCTCTTCCATCCTGCATCATCTCGATATAGAGCAGGCCCTTCTCAGGATATTTGAACTCTTGAAGCCCTCCGGCGTGCTCAGTTTTGCCGAACCCAACTACCTTAACCCCCAGGTCTTTGCCGAGCGTACCTTTCGGCGGCTGTTCCCCTCGGTATCGCCGAATGAAACGGCCTTTGTCCGCCGGGTCCTGGCTCGACGACTTCGACAGGCAGGATTTGAAGACATCACAATTGCACCTTTCGATTGGTTGCATCCGGCCGTTCCCGGGCCATTGATCGGACTGGTCTCCACCCTCGGCGCAGTACTGGAAAAGATGCCGCTCCTGCGCGAATTTTCCGGATCACTATATATCAGGGCCACCCGCCCCCGTAATTGAGAGCAGGGTCAGGGACTGACCTTCCCTCCGATTTTATGGACACCTGGGGAAGGTCAGGAAATGGAGTTAGTTTAATAGTGTATTGATTGACAATTCATAACTTTGAACCGCTTTACTCTCACAGTTTTCCGCCTACGCATTCCGCAAATCCATCCCCTGCGCCGAACTCATCAGGCCTGTTTACCTTTCAGGAGCCGTCGCAGCGCAGTAACCCCAGAAGCGGTCCCGGCGCCAGAAACAGGAGTGCATAGGCCGGGTCAACCGCCAAGAACAGATAATTGCACAGTTCGATACTGACGATGGAGAGCAGGAAGCCGAGGCAATTGACGATGGTCAGGCCGGTACCCATCAGTTCAGGAGGCGCGGCGGCCGCTACCAGGGCGGAAAACTGCGGTGAATCTCCAACCACCGTGAAACCCCAGAAAAGCAGAAAACCGAGAAAGAAGGGCAGGGGCAGAGACGCCCCGAAAAACAGGGGCGACAATAGGCAGCAGAGACCGGAACCGGCCAACATCAAGAAGGCCACCCGGGCGCTCCCGAAGCGCCTTGAAACCAACCCGCCGATGATGCAGCCCAAGGCTCCGGCCCCGATCACCGAGAAACTCCCCACCGAGACATTGAGTGTCACGCCATGCCGGGTCAGCCAGGCGGCCAGAAAGACCGGCACAAAAACCCAGAAGGCATAAAGCTCCCACATGTGGCCGAAATAACCATATGCGGCGCTGCGTACTTCCGGCACCGCCATGATCCGTCGCAGAATGCCGGACCCCAGCCTGCCCCCCTGCCGCAGCCAGGGGCCGTCTGGCACCAGGAGCAGCATCAGCAGCCCGCCAAAGGCCGCCAGCAGGGAAACGGCCGCGAGCACCATAGACCAGGGCAACCGGTAACCCAAGCCTTTCAGAAGATGAGGCAGGGCGGTACCGATGACAAAGGCTCCAAGCAGGTAGCCCAGCACCCGACCCAGCCCCTCGCGATACCAACCGGCGGCGATCTTCATCCCCACCGGGTAGACCCCGGCCAGCATGAAGCCGGTAAGGAAACGCAGGCCGACAAGGGCAGGCAGATTACCGGCCAGAGGAAGAAGCAAGAGGTTGATGGCGGCGCCGCTCATGGCGCAGGTAAAGTAGAGTCGCCGGGCGGGAAAGCGATCGGCCACTCCCCACAGGGCAAAAAGAAAGGTTCCGGCAATAAACCCGAGTTGGACCGCGGAAGAGATGAAACCCAAGGTTTCGGGCGGCAGTTCAAAACTGAGCCTGAGATCGTCGAGCACCGCGTTGCCGGCGAACCAGAGCGAGATGCAGCAACACATCGACAACAGGATCACCGGCAGAATCAGCGGGGGTTGGCGGGAGCGGCTATCGGCCATGGCTACTTGCGGCATTGGTCGAACGCCGCTCAGGACTCGATCTTTTCCAACTCGCCGATGGCGCCGAGGATCACCACCACATCGCCTCCTCTAAGGACATCGTCAGCCTTGGGAATAAAGCGATATCTGGTCGTGCCGTTTTCCTTCAGGGCAATGACCTGGACGCCGAAACGGTTGCTGAGATTGATCTCGCGCAGAGTTCTACCGCTCCACTTGTTCACCTTGAATTCCTTGACTCCCATCGACTTGTCGAACGGCAGATGCTCGATAAAACCGGGCATGGCGACCCGGGTGGCGATCTGCTTGGCGGCCATGTGTTCGGGAATCACCACCTCGTCGACCCCGACTTTGTAAAGCAGCTTCTCGTGGTCATTATTGATCGCCTTGGCACAGACTTTTTCAACTCCCAGTTCCTTCAGGTACATGCAGATCATGGTGCTGGCGGCGATGGAGTCGCCGACACTGACCAGCACGTAGGACAGATCCCGGACCCCCATCTGACTCAGGCTTTCCTTGTCGATGGCATCGGCCTGGAAGACCTGGGTCAATATCTGTTGGGCGTTGCGGACCTTCTGCGGATCGCTGTCGATACCCAGGACTTCGTGGCCCAGATCGACCAGGGTCCGGCCGAATTGAAAGCCGAATTTACCTAAACCGATCACCCCGACCTGATACTTTTCTTTCATGGCCTGCTCACCACTATCCGATTAAGATTTTTTCTTCCGGCCGCCGGAACAACTCCGGCTTCTGCAGGCTCTGCAGAGAGGCCAGGAGCACTAGGGGCCCAAGCCGGCCGATGAACATCAAGACAATGATCACCAGTCGCCCGAATTGCGAAAGCTTGGCGGTCAGGCCGGTACTGAGGCCGACGGTGCCGAAGGCGGATACCACCTCAAAGACAATCTCCAGGAACAGCCCTCTCGCCTGATCGTGGGGGACATTGCCGCCTTCGCTGAAATCGAGCAACAGGGTGGCGAAGATCACCAGGGAGACAGCGAAGACCAGCAGGGTCAGGGCACTGTTGACCGAGGTGCGATCTACGGCGAAACGACCGACCACCGCCTGCTCGCGGCCTCGCAAATGCGAGACCAGGAAGGCCCAGAGGGTGCGAAAGGTGGTGACCTTGATGCCGCCGGCGCATGAACCCGGAGCCCCGCCGACAAACATCAGGATGATCATCACCAGGATGGCGACGTTGGTCATCCGGTTGATTTCCAGGGTATTGAAGCCGGCGGTCCGACAGGTCACGGACTGGAAGAGCGCGGTCAGCAGGGCCTCGCCCTGGGGCAGATCTCTGCCGGTGCCGCTCATCTCGCCCAGGTAGATCATCACCCCGCCGACTACGATCAAAAAAGCCGTGGTACGCAAGACCAGCCCGGAATACCAGCTCAAACGCCGCCCGTGGCTCCGGCGCCGGAGGGGGGATAGATATCGTCCCTGCAGTTCGGTGATTACGGAAAAACCTAAACCGCCCAGAATAATCAGACCCATGATCACCACATTTACCCCCCAATTACCGCGCCAGGCGGTGAGGCTGTCGGCCCGCAGCCCGAAACCGGCGTTACAAAAGGCTGAGACTGCATGAAACAGGGCCGAAAAGCCGTGAAAACCTTGAGGATCCAAGGCTGCCAGCAGCAAGGCTCCGGTCAGCTCGATCAGCAGGGTCCAGAAGAAGATGAGTTTGAGAAACCGCCCCAGGTGAAAATTGGGATCGTGCAGCAGCCCCTTTCCCACTGCGACCTGATCGGTAATGGAAATCCGATGCCGCCAGAGATAGGCTGCCAGGCTGGTGAAGGTCATGATGCCCAGGCCACCTAATTGGATTAAACCGAGAATCACCAACTGCCCTCCCCGACTGAAGAAGGAGCCGGTGTCGACCACCACCAGGCCGGTGACACAGGTTGCCGAGGTGGCGGTGAAGAAGGCGTCGAGCCAGGAGATGGCTTGGCCGCGCAGGGAAAAAGGGCTGTGCAACAGGAAGGCGCCCAGACAGATCACCCCGGCGAAAAAGATGACCGGAAAGGCAATGGGAGAAAGATTTTTTTGCAGTTTCATAGCGCTGCCGCCATCGCCTGGGGGACACGCAGTCACGGGCGGAACAATAAACCATCGGATATAAATGCCAACCGGGAAATGCCGGCTGCCACCAGCCGGCAAAATCGGCCCGTAAAAAAGAAAGGACCGCCGGGTGGCGATCCGTTCTTGACAGTTCCTGGTGAGCGGAGCGGGATTCGAACCCACGACCTTTAGCTCCGGAGGCTAACGCTCTATCCATCTGAGCTACCCGCCCACAATACCTGTGTTTCAAGCAGGGATTAATTAACATTAATTCAATATCAGGTAAAGCCCTTTTATCACCTGGCCAGGCTAACTTTCAAGACCCGGCCTGAGTCTGCGGACAGGCGACAATGCTGATCGATACGGAGACCGAGCAGGGCGCAAATCCGCCCGGAACTTTCCAGGACCACCACCCGCTTCCGGGCGCTCCGGGAAAGCTTGCGATCGTTAAGAAAATCGGCCACCTTGCGCCTCCCCGGTCCGCCCAAGGGGTGAAACCGATCTCCAGGCCTGGCGCTCCGCGCCACCAGTGGCAGGGATAGTGTCGCCGCGTCAAGATAGTCAGCCCGCCCGGCGCGCAGTTCTTCCGGAGTCGGCGGGCGCTCAAGGCTTTCAACCATGATCGACACCCCCAACTGCGCCAGGGTCCATAGTCCCGGTCCGGGAATCGCTACTTCAAAAGGGTCGACCTCGTCAATACTCGCCAGTCGTCCCTTCCGGACAACTCGGCCGGCCGGATGGAAAAAACTAAGCAAACCGTGCTCCCTGATCACCCGCAAGCCGCCGGACAGATGCAGTTCGCCGCTGGCCCGGTTGGCTAATCCCAGAAGATCCTCGATGGCTTGAAAGCTGACCGGAGTAGCCAATTCCACCAGGGCCAATTCCAGAACCCGGCGCTGCAGAGCCAGAGGTTCCCGGTGCAGGGCGGCCGTATCCAGCAGCAATCCGGATGGCCTGCCAATGCTGCCGACACCGTGCCGATCGACCCGCACCAGTCCATAGGCCCGCCGGGCCAGATCGGCCAGTAGTTCTTCTTCGGCGTCGAGGATCGCGGCGGTGCGCCATAGGCTTTCACGCACCGCCGGGTTGCAGCGTTTTTCCAGCAGGGGCAGGATTTCCAACCGTACCCGGTTGCGCCGGAAGCGAAGGTCTGAATTAGAGCTGTCCTCGAGGAATTTGCCGCCACGATCCCGCAGGTAATCCCGCAGGCGCTCCTTGGTGAAGCCCAGGAAAGGCCGGATCACTCCGGCCGCGTTGACCCAGCTCATCCCGGACAGGCCGGCCCGGCCGCTACCCCGGAGCAAGCGCAGGAGAATCTCCTCGGCCTGGTCGTCGGCCTGATGCGCCACGGCAACCACCGCGCCACCCAACTCCCCGGCCAACCGCTGCAGAAAATCGTAGCGCAGTTCCCGCCCGGCCGCCTCCAGCGATTGCCCGGTCTGCCGGACCTTTTCCAGTACCGGGATGGTCCCGAGCCGAAATGTCACTCCCAAAAGCTTAGCCTGCTCGGCGACCAGACTGGCCTCGGCTCGAACTTCATCAGGACGCAGACCGTGATCCACATAAACCGCGGTCAGTTTCAGGTCGAGTTGCCCACGCACGGCGGCCAGCACCAGGAGCAAGGCCATCGAATCGACCCCGCCCGAGACCCCGAGCACCACCCGGGCACCGGGAAGCAACAACCCACGCTGCCTGACGACATCCAGGGTCTCGTATTCCAAGGGATGTAAAATCATGGACTACATGCCTATTTTTCTAATAAATCCGTGACTTGTATGGTCAATATCAGGCATAATCAGGCCAGTTTGACCAGTCCTCAATATTACTGTCTTATAAACATGCCCAAAGAGAATATAACATGAATATCACCAAAGCGGTCATCCCGGTGGCCGGTCTCGGCACCCGCTTTCTTCCGGCCAGCAAGGCAATACCTAAAGAGATGCTGACCATCGTCGACCGGCCCACCATCCAGTACATCGTCGAGGAAGTTGTGGCCTCCGGGATCGAGGAAATCATTCTGGTCACCAGCGAGGGCAAGTCGGCCATTGAAAATCACTTCGACTACAACTTCGAACTGGAAACTATTCTCAAGAGCAAGGGCAAGGACATCCTCTGTGAAGAGGTCAGCCACATCTCCAACCTGATCGATATCGTTTCGGTACGCCAGAAAAAACCACTGGGTTTGGGCCACGCCATCTGGACCACCCGCAAGGTGGTGGGCAACAACCCCTTCGTAGTACTGCTGGGCGATGATCTGGTGCTCTCCGACACCCCCTGCACCCAGCAGATGATCAGCCAGTTCAACAACTATCAGGAATCGATCATCGCTATCCAGCGGGTGCCGCAGGATCAGACTTATCAGTACGGTATCGTCGAGGGTGAAAAGGTCGGGGACCGGATGGTACGGGTCGAGCAACTGTTCGAGAAGCCCAAACCAGGCACCACCAGTTCCAATCTGGCCATTATCGGCCGCTACATCCTGCAACCCGAGATCTTCAAGATCCTCGAAGGAACCGCGCCCGGCCATGGCGGCGAAATCCAGCTTACCGACGCCATGCTGGCCCTGTCCAAACAGAGACCGATGTACGCCTACGAGTTCCAGGGTACCCGTTTCGACGCCGGCGACAAACTCGGCTATCTGAAGGCGATCATTGCCTTTGCCTTGCGCCACCCCACAATTGGCAAGGAGTTTCGTAAACATATCAAAGAGGTCTGCGTCGATATATAAGTAGTTCCGGTTTGTTTCACGGATCCCGGCTCCGCCCGACCACAATAACGCAAACTGCAAGGATTTGAGCAGGGCTTCCAGATGCAAGATCTTATCCTCTGGCTCCAATCGGTGGAAAAAATGGCTTCGTCCATTTACGGAGAAGCTGCGGTCCGCCTGGCCGAAGATCCGGAACTGGCAAATTTCCTTGAACAACTGGCGGAAGACGAGAAACTCCATTTCGATCTGCTGGGCCGTGCCCTGAAAAAATGCTCAGGTCTTGACGCCTTCCCGGAATCGGCTTTCAGCATCGACCAGGATTCCAGACAAAGAGTGGAGAAGCCCCTGCTGGAGGCGCAGGCTTTAATCCGGACCGGCAACTGTGACCGGAATGAACTGTTGGCGATCATTGCCCAAGCTGAATTATCGGAATGGAATCGCATCTTTCTCTATGTACTCAAAACCTGCAGCGAGTATTTCAAAGAGTTTCAGAAAATTTCGGCCCAGATTCAAGCCCACGAAATGAGGATCAAGGAGTTTCTGGCTTCCCTGCCAGACGGGGAAAACCACCTGACCAGGTTGCGGGAACTTCCGACAATCTGGCGGCGCCGGATCATGGTGGTTGAAGACAACAACGAACTGCGTGAAATATATTGCTATATCCTGGGCTTGGACGGAGAAGTCTATCCAGCCGCCAACGGCCGTATCGCTCTGGATATGGTCTCAACCAAACATTTCGACGTGGTAATCTCCGATATCAACATGCCGGAGATGAACGGCTTGGAGTTTTTCCGTCAAGCCCTGGTTACCGACCCGGATCTTCATGGACGACTCATATTCATTACCGGTGGTATAAACGATGAAGCAGCAATTTTTGCCCATGAGCATAATATCCCGATCCTGCGGAAACCTTTCGACCTCACTGAACTGCGTGAGACCGTGCAAAAGGCGACCCGGCCAAACAAATCCAACCGGACCGGCAACCGCCAGCTGTCACCTGGTCCAGATCGAGACTCGGCTTAACGGCGACACTTCCGGAACTCCATGAGCAAGGCGCCAATCTTTTTGGAGGTAGCGGTCGCCGCCCCCATTCACCAGACTCTGACCTACCTTCCCCCAACCGAGGATGAGATGCCTGCTGCAGGCTGCCGCGTACTGGTGCCTCTCGGCGGCCGGCAGGTCACAGGTTACGTACTTGGCACCGCCGCTCCACCCGATCCGGGACTGAAAATCAAGCCCTGTATCGAAATTATCGACCGCCAGTCGCTTTTCCCACCGGAAATGCTCGGTTTTTTCCGCTGGATCGCCGAGTACTATCAACATCCCCTGGGTGAGGTCATCAAAACCGCCCTGCCGGCCGGCACCACAACCAGCAGCAGCCGGAGAGTTATCATCACCGCTGCCGGTGCCACCGAACTGGCTGGTCAAACCGGGGCGGCCAAAACCCATCCCTGGCTGCCGGAACTGCTGAGCCGGGGGGAACTTTCTCCAGGCCCCACCCGCAAAATCTGGCGTCAGGCCTCGCAACGCCGGATCTTGCAGAAATGGCAGGCGGCGGGCTGGCTGAAGTTGATTGAAGAACTCTCCGAAGGCGCGACCAAGTCCCGCCAGGTTACCTGCGCCACCTTGACCACAGACGGCCTGGCGGCATCACCATCCGACCTGAAAAAATCGGAACTTAAAACCCTGGAAATTCTGAAATCCTTGTCCCAACAGCAGCCGCTGCCGATCCCACGGCCTCTGCTGGCCCGCGCTTATTCCGGCGCCCGTAAGGCCCTGCAAGCCCTGAGCAACCAAGGTCTGGTGGAACTGAGCGAACTACCGCTCTACCGGGACCCCTTCGGCGAGCCGCCCCTCTTTTTTCCGGCCCCCGCCTGCCTGACCAACGAGCAGGTGAGCGCCCTGGATGAAATCAACCTGGCCCTGGCCGGCGAAAAGTTCGCCGCCATTCTGCTGCACGGGATCACCGGATGCGGTAAGACCGAGGTCTATCTGCAGGCTACCGCCCGCACTCTGGCCCTGGGCCGGACCGTACTGGTGCTGGTGCCGGAGATCGCCCTCACCACCCAGTTGGAGGGGCATTTCTTTTCCCGCTTCGGCCGCGACATCGCCCTCCTGCATAGCGGTCTCAGCCCCGGTGAACGCTATGACCAGTGGCAGCGGATTATCCGGGGCGAGGCACGAATAGTCATCGGCGCCCGCTCGGCCATTTTCGCCCCCCTGGCCCAGCCCGGTCTGATCATTGTCGACGAGGAGCACGACTCCTCCTACAAGCAGGAGGACGGTCTGCGCTACCAGGCCCGCGACTTGGCGGTGCTGCGGGCCAGCCTGACCGGCGGGGTGGTCCTGCTCGGCTCGGCCACCCCGTCGCTGGCCAGCTACCAGCATGCTTTGAGCGGCAAATACCGGCTGCTGAACATGACTCGACGAGTGGCCGCCCAGGAACTGCCGGACGTGGAAGTGATCAATCTCCAGCAGATCAAAACGGTTTCCGGAAGACCGCCTCTTTTTTCTCCGGAGTTGACGGTCGCTCTCAAGCAAAACCTGGCCGCCGGCGACCAGAGCCTGATCTTCCTGAACCGGCGCGGCTACGCCAGCCTCCTGCTCTGTCGGGCCTGCGGCCAGCCGGTGCGTTGCCCCAGCTGCGCCATCAGCCTGACCCTGCATCAGGCTCGGCGGGAACTACTTTGCCACTATTGCGGCTTCACGGTGACCAGCCGGACCATCTGCGAAAACTGCCGCTCGCCCGAGTTGATTCCCATCGGCTTCGGCACCGAAAGGCTGGAGAGCGAGCTGCGCACCATGTTGCCCACCGCCCGCCTCGCCAGACTTGACCGGGACACCAGTCTGAAACGCCAGGATTTCCTGGCCACCCTGCGTGCGGTGCACAACCGGCAGGTAGATATCCTGGTCGGCACCCAGATGATCACCAAGGGCCATCATTTCCCGCATGTCACCTTGGTCGGGGTGGTCTGGGCCGACGCCAGCCTGAACCTGCCCGACTTTCGCGCCGGCGAACGCACCTTTCAGATTCTCTCCCAGGTCACCGGACGGGCCGGCCGGGGTGAAAAACCGGGGCGGGTCATCATTCAGGCCCTGAACCCGGACCACTACGCCATCGTTGCCGCCCGTAACCACGATTACCAGGGATTTTTCAACGAGGAACTGCGGCTGAGGCAAGGGTTGAAATTCCCGCCCTTCAGCCAGTTGGTCAATCTTCGTTTCGACGGAGTCGAAGAACATCTGGTCCGCCGGGTGGCCGAACAGTATGGCGAGCAGGCTCGACGCTTGTGCCGCCTCGAACCGACCATCTCGGTCCTGGGTCCGGCCCCGGCCCCGCTGTCCCGGCTTCAGGGGCGCTATCGCTGGCAGTTGCTACTGAAAGGCGCGGACCGTCGCCGGCTACATGTTCTCTGCCGCCAACTGACGCAGGCCCGGGAGACGGGACCGGTCAAAATGACGGTGGACGTTGATCCGGAAAATATGCTATAAGAATTTCTCCTTCAACAACCGATTGAAATGGCGCTTTTAACAATCTTAAAATACCCTCATCCCATTCTCCGGGAAAAATCCGTCCCGGTCACCGAGTTCGACCAGGAACTGGCGCAACTGGCCGCCGACATGGCCGATACCATGTATGCCGCCCCGGGTGTCGGCCTGGCCGCCAACCAGATCGGCGTGGCCCAACAGCTGCTGGTCTACGACCCGGAACCGGACCAGGAAAAGCGACTCTACCGGGTTCTGATCAATCCCCGCATTGTCCGGGCCGAAGGCGAAGATCTGGGCGACGAAGGCTGCCTGAGCGTCCGGGAACTCTGCTCCGAGGTCAAGCGGGCCTGGAAGGTGGTGGTCGAGGCCCAGGACCTGGAAGGCAACCCGGTGACCATCGAGGTTGATGATTTCCCCGCCCGGGTGCTACAGCACGAAATCGATCATCTCAACGGCATCCTGTTCATCGACCGGATCGGCCCCCTGAAAAGGGCTCTTTACAAGAAGAAGCTGAAAAAACTGATACAGGCCGAGCAAGAGGAGAAAGAGGACAAAAATGAATAAGAAACCTTACCGGATCATCTTCATGGGCACTCCGGAGTTCGCCGTCCCTTCACTGCGTGCCCTGCTGAACTCGCCGGACCAGGTGGTGGCGGTGGTTACCCAGCCGGACCGTCCCCGGGGCCGAGGTCGAAAACTGACCCCACCGCCGATCAAGACCATCGCTCTGGAAGCAGGAATCCCGGTTCTGCAACCCCCTTCAGTTCGCACCGAGGCTTTCTTGAAGGAGTTGCGGAGTTATGATCCGGACCTGATTGCCGTAACCGCCTTCGGACGCATCCTGCCGAGAGCACTTCTCCATCTTCCCCCGCTGGGTGTCATCAATGTCCATGGTTCCCGACTCCCCCGTTACCGGGGAGCGGCGCCGATCCAGTGGGCCATCCTGAACGGCGACGATTCCACCGGCGTGACGATCATGCAGATGGACGAAGGGCTTGACACCGGCGATATCCTGCTGACCCGAGAACTGCCGATCACTCCCGAAGACACCGCCGCCAGCCTGGCCGTCAGGATGGCGGAGTTGGGCGGGAAAGCACTCAGCGAGGCTTTGGCCCTCCTGCACCGGGGTAAACTTGGACCAATCCCCCAGAATGAAGAGCAAGCCACAGCCGCACCCCCGCTGACCAAGGAACAAGGACTGATCGACTGGAACCTGCCGGCCGAGGTTATCGGTTGTCAGGTCCGGGGCCTCGATCCCTGGCCCACCGCCTATACCTACCTGGATGGCAAGAGACTGAGGCTTTTCGGACCGAGTATCATAGCCGGCGAAAGCACCGAGCCCCCGGGCGCTATAATCAGCTGCGATCGTCACGGCCTGTTGATCGCCACCGGCCAGGACCAACTGCTGATCCGCGAAGTCCAACTGGAAGGAGCCAAGCGCGTGACCGCCGACGCCTTCCTGCGCGGCCATAAACTACCGCCCGGAACCGTGCTGGGTTCATGACTCCCGGACTGACCCGCCCCAGGGCGGCGCTGCTTATCCTGCTGACAGCCGGAATCGGGTTGGCCCTGTACCTGATTCCGGACAATTTTTTGCGCCAAACCCTGGTTCAGCTCCAGGATTTCCGCAACGAGAGCGAAACTTTGCGGTCTCGGATCCTGGCGTTCGGCCCTTTGGCTCCGCTCCTGTTCATTCTGCTCCAAGTCTTGCAAGTTCTGGTGGCGCCGATACCCGGCGAAGCCAGCGGTTTCTTGGGCGGCTATGTCTTCGGAGCCCTGCCCGGTTTTCTTTATTCCACTCTGGGACTGACTCTGGGCTCCGGGCTGGCTTTCGGAGGTGGTCGTTTGCTCGGCGCCTTTTTCACCGAACACTTTCGACATACCGGTGTCTACCGGAGTTTCAACCACCTGGTCAGCCGGGGCGATTTCCTGATCCCCTTTGTCCTCTTTCTGTTGCCGGGCTTTCCAAAGGATTCACTTTCCTATCTCCTGGGGATGAGCAGTATGCCCTGGCCGATCTTTCTCTTCATCGCCGCAGTGGGCCGTCTGCCCGGCACCCTCATGCTTTCCTTGCAAGGAGCGGAGACTTTCGCAGGCAACTACCTGCGCCTTGGCCTCCTGACCCTGTTTTCGGCCCTGGTTATTATCCCTTGCCTATTGGGCCGACATCGGATCCTGACCTGGCTCAACCGCCGACGAGACCAGGACGCACGGGATCGGGAGGGAGGCAATGACTGATTCGCGCCTCCTCTACCTGGACGGTTTCGCCGGCATCAGCGGTGATATGTTCCTGGGTCTGCTCCTGGATCTGGGTTGTGATGCGGAACGCTTAAGGGACTCTCTTGGTCGCCTGGGCATGACCGGCTGGTCTCTGACCATCGACCGGGATCGGGCCGGGCTCATAGCCGCCACCGGAATCAAGGTGGAGATCACCGCCCCACCCCCTCATCGAACCTGGCCGGAGATCCGGCACTTGCTGACGAGTTCTCCGTTGCCGGAACCTGTCAGAGCAAAAGCTCTGGCTGTCTTCAAACTCCTGGCCGAGGCCGAGGCACGGGTCCATGGCTGTTCTGCCGACGAAATTCACTTCCATGAGGTGGGCGCTACCGATGCCATCATCGATATCGTCGGGACTGTTCTGGGGCTGGATTTCCTGGAAATCGACCGGATAATCTGCTCCCCCCTGCCTATGCCTCGCGGCCAGGTTGTTTGCGCCCACGGGCTCTTGCCGCTGCCCGCTCCGGCAGTCTGTGAACTGCTCAAGGGCGCCCAGGTTTACGGCGTAAACCTGGAGCAGGAACTGGTCACCCCCACCGGGGCCGCCCTGGTCCGGCAACTGGCCGCGGGTTTCGGTCCCATGCCGCCCATGCTCATTGAGAAGGTGGGCTATGGGCGCGGCAGCCAACAGCTCAGCGACGGACGTCCCAACCTGTTACGCGGCATCATCGGCCGGAGCAGACCGGCGGCCGAGGCACCCGAGGTGGAAGTAATCTCCTGCAATCTGGATGACTGGAGCCCCGAGTGCTTCCCTTTTTTGAGCGAAATGCTCTTCAGCCATGGCGCCTTGGACGTCATCCTGATCCCGGCGCAGATGAAGAAAGGCAGGCCAGGCTTCCTGCTCCAGGTCATCTGTAGACCGGGAGAAAGCTGGGAGGCGCGACGTCTGATCTTGACCGAAACCACCGCCATTGGCCTGCGTTACCACCGGGAAGAGCGCTGGACCCTGCCGCGTCGACTGGGCACGGTAGTAACCACGGCTGGTCGGGTCCGGGTCAAGCTGGCGGAGACCCCGAATGGCCCGGTACTCTACCCGGAATATGAGGACTGCCGGCGGTTGGCCCTTGAAACGGGACTACCGCTCAAGGAAATTTACACGGCGGTGAATCGCTGCCGCCCGGAAGACTTCGAGGAGGACAAGACCTGATGGATCGACTGTTCATGGCCATCGCCACCGGCCTGGGCCTGGGCTACGCCCCCTTTGCCCCCGGCACCTTCGGGACCATGCTGGCCCTACCCATCCATTTCCTGATCAGTCGCCTGCCCTTGGGCTGGTATCTTGGGGTGCTGGCGGCAATCATCGTCATTGCAGTCCTCTCCGCCGGCGCGGCCGAGAAAATCCTTGACCGTCCCGATCCCGGCGAAGTAGTGATCGATGAGGTGGCGGGCATGCTCATCACCATGTTGATGATTCCCCACCATCCCCTGGCCTGGCTCCTGGCCTTCGCGCTCTTCCGTTTCTTCGATATCGTCAAGCCCTGGCCGGTCAGCTACTTCGACCGTCATTTCCACGGCGGCCTCGGCATCGTCATGGACGACCTGGCGGCCGGCCTCTATGCCTGCGGAGCACTGCAGCTGATCTGGCACCTGCTGCTGCGCGGCGGAGTAATCGGGTGAGGTGGTGATGGTGATAGGTGATGGTGAGGTGAGGTGACAAGAAATTGTTTTTTGCGACTTTGCCAATTTCTGGCGGCGCGGATTCAACTGGTAAGTGCAACATCTGACTCGCCGAAGAATATCTCGGTTGTGGTTAGGTAGCCAAGAAACTTTCTTGGGCGATTGTTTAGCCGGTGCATGACGATCTGAATCTGAATCTCAGAGTATTTCTCTGTCGCTTCGACGGTAATGTGAGTGCCGTGAGGTAGAATGAAAAAAGTGGACCCAAAGCGCCGGTTATTTAAACGGAAGATCGAGGTGCCAGAATAGTAAGAATTCTCAACGGGCGACACACAAGAGATTTCCAGGAAGATGCCAAGCTGGCGGTGAAGCTCCGTGCTGCCCATAAACGGACACGTAGACCTGTGTCCCATTGTCCCGCTCCCGCTTCGAAACACAACCTGTGGCTAACAAAGAACCTGCTGGGGCAAAAAATTGAGGCAACTGAACCAAACCAGGTCTGGGTGACGGACAATACCTATATTGCCACTGACCAAGGGTGGCTTTATCTGGCAGGGTAAAAGAATCTCTTCAAAGGCGAAACGTCGGATACGCCCTCGGCGAGAGAATGGCCAAAAGCCGGATACACAGTCTTTGTGCTGCGCTGTGGCAGAGAAACGTCCTTCAGAAGGGTTGATTCACCACTCGGATCGGGGAAGCAAGTACTGTTCCTAAAACATGAATGCACGCCACAAAATAGTTGCCCTGTGTGTGCTTTCCCTGGTTATACCTTAACGATCTCTCCGGCAGGATCCCTTTGGTGGTATGGCAACCGAGACAACCGGTGGCCAGGCCGGATGTGGCAGTGCCGGCAACCTGTTCGGCGTAGTCGAAGCGCAACATGCCGTTGTAGGGGCCGGCGTGTGCCACGTGGCAGGAGAGACACATGACCAGATCCCTTCCCGGCACAACCGTGGCACTGGCCGTCATTCCGTCTACAAAAAATGAACTTGGCCGTGCCACCGGTGCGGTCAAGTTGTACACGGTGTAGGAAGAGTACTCGTCTCGATCCGGAATGACCCAGTCCGAGGGATGTCGCAGGAAGGCGCCGCTGGTCCCGTTGGTCGCCCCCGAAGAGTGAAACGTTCCATGGCAGGTGACGCAGAAACCGGTGATCGTATTGCCCGGCACCTGAAGCCGGCTGGTGCCACCACCCTGACCGCCGAGGTGACATCTGCAACAGAGTGTTGACGTCTGGTAATCGGTCGATTTTAAAGTATCCCCAAAGGGGGTGTTTTCGTAGCCACCGAAGTATTCGTTGTGGCTGGTCGGGGAGTTGTTCTGCCAGCGCTCGACTTCGTTGCCGTATCCCTTGAGCCCCCGGATGAACCGGTAGCTGTTGGCCAGTGGGTTGTCGTAAAATTCCTGGTTCGGGGACATTATGGTTTTAATTCCATCAAAGCTCTGATGGTGGGCGCCTTTTGTCAGACGCATATTGCCCGTGGGCCCCTCGTAGCCTTCGAGGGCATTCGTGCCGGTGCGATAGATGACCTGCGCTACACCACTTATCTCCAGCTCTTCGGCGGTACAAGGCAAAAGCGTGTCCAGGTTAAGGCCGGTTTCTTCATCACAGTTAACGGTGAAACTGCTGAGTGCCTGCCCCCGGAACCCATGGCACCCCATCGACCCGGCACAGGTGAAATTCTCGACGTCGAACTTGCCTTGGCCGGGGGCATCGGCTAGATGGCCATCTCGGTGACCGGGAGGGAATAGATTTTCGCTGTCAGCTGGAACCACATCGACAACATTGTGACCCTTGCGGTTACCGCCGGAAATGATGTAGGAGAAGTTGCCGCCGGCCAGATCGCCGCTGGCATCAGCGTGCATAACCTGGGGAATCCTGCTGCCGCCGCCCATATCGACAATCTTGCTGCCGCCGGTGGGATCAGCGGCGTGACAGGCGATACAGTCCATGCGCAGCAGTTTACCAATCGGGTTGGCGGATGGGGTCGTACTGGTACCATATATGGCGACAGGCTTGCCCTGCTCGCTGTTGTGCATGGTGTGACAGTCGACACAATCTCCAATGATCCCACCGGTAGCTTCAACGATAGCCGGCATTCCCAGAAACAAAACCGCACCCGCCAGAATCACTTTTCTAGTCTTGACTTTGTTCATCAATCCTCACCTAAAGTTGTTATCATTTGCTCTCCGGCGGCATAGCCATCCTCATTGGGTGTCCGTTGGATTTGGGAACACATCCAACGACAACTTTGGCTAAATCAACGAGAGGCCTTATCATCCAACCCGGTATTGAGAAATTTGTGACATTTTGTTTCCCCCAGGATTTGACCCATAGGCCCTTAGCAACATAGGTAACAGGATGCAAGAAATGGTCCTACAGCCATCAAATAAGGCATTGTTTTTTTATATAGCTAATTCAGCATGTTAACTTATGGCGGAGGAGTATTTAACCACCAACGAGCTGATGAAATCTATTTACTGTTGGGCATTTCACCAAGTTGGATCGGTAAAAAAACCAGATGTTGCGGGTGAGAGGAAAGATTTGCCATAGGATATTGGCAATCGGTGAGGTGATGGCGATAAGAAATCGCTTTTTGCGACTTTGCCAATTTATGGGCGGTTTATGGCCCAAATAAATCCATATAATCGCTTATCAGGAAGGCTGTAAACCGTATATCCCTGACCAATCCCAGCCGCTACCCCATTCAGTGCCAAACTTGCTGAACATTAACGCCATACCCCATTCAGCGGAAATTTCACCAGCTCCGGCACCAGTCAATGCACTGTGACAAACGGCTCATCATATCCCCGCCAGCCGTCGTTAACGTATTCGTTATATATTTCGGAATTTGTTACCAACGGTGGGCGCTCGACCGGCATCCTTTCTTCCCACAACTCAAATAGTATGCCGGATTGTCCGGGACGGTTCGCAAAGCCCCGCTAGATCGGATAGTTCGATATCCTCTCACCCGAGCTTTTCTGCCGGCAGGATCTAACCCCTTGAAGATTGAGGCTGGGCCGACGTTGCTCGGTATCTGAGTCCTGCCGCGTCATCATTCCTGAGTCCTACCCCGACAGCCCTCCCGCAGCCGACTACCCACCTAAATGACAATCGACGCGATCCCTTGCCATGGCGATATTGTCTATAGTACGCTCATGGTAACCGTTTGTTCAGCACCAACCCGTGGCCTGCCCGGTATGAATCGATACGGCAATTGCCGGCAGGAGTTGACGTCACCGATGTTTCAGGTAAATGACAAGGATAAATAATGGAGGCAAACATGTCGAAGCCGAAGATAGGTAATGTTTTGATAGTCCTCATTTCACTGCTGACGCTCATCGGCTGCGCCTCGCCGATTACCAAAACGCTCCGGCAGGAAGTCGCCCCGGGGGTGACCTTTCCCAAGGTTCTACATAATACCGAGGCCTACCGGGGAGATACGGTCATCTGGGGCGGTTATATCATCCGAACCGTCAACAGCCATCAGGGTTCGCAGGTCTTCATCCTGCAATCCCTCCTCGGCTCATGGGATAAACCGAAAGCCACTGAGACTTCCGAAGGGCGCTTCATTGCCGATTCCGGGAGTTTCCTCGACCCGCTGGTTTACAGGAAGGGACGGCAGGTCACCGTCGCGGGCATGGTGACCGGTGTTAAATCCGTGACCAATAAGAAGACGGGAATAACGTACACCTATCCAGTTGTTCAGATCAAACAAATTTACCTCTGGAAACAGGCCAATGCGACCTCCTCCTACGGAGAGCCTTATTGGTGGTACGATCCTTACTGGGACGGGTATGGGGATTTCCCTTACTTGTATGACGGCGGCGAAGAGCGATTTGATGGAGAGGAAGAGCACGGCCGGGGTGGCGAAGGTCTGGATAGGGAAGAAAGAGGCGAGGAGCGGGAAGAAATTGGAGGCCAGCATGAACGCCGCTAAGCGCCTCGTACCTTTCTCGTGGTTATGGCCGAATTCCCATGAAACCCTTGAAAACAGCGGAAATGGGCGCCTTCCCGCGCTTAGCGTGGGACTTGACGGCCCGGCGGCAAGACGGACAGGACGCCGGCGCTCCGTCCTGAAAAGGAAGTGTTTGGCCTCCGGCACAAGCATCCTCCTTGCCACAATGCTCCTGCTGCTGTTGCCGCATCCCGGTCGGGCGGCGCTCACCGCGAAGGATATCGTCGCAAGAGTCATGGCCGCATACGGCGGACAAGAAACGGTAGAAAAAATCGCTGCGGTCTGCGCCAGAGGCAGGATTGTCGCCTTTGCCTTCAACGACGAAGGCACCTATTCTTATTGCGTGGCGAAGGATCGCCGGCTGCGGGTGGATATCGGCTACACGAACTACACGGAACACAGGGCGCTCGATGGGACGAGAGCCTCCGTCCAGTCAGGAGACGGTTCCTCCCGAACCCTTACCGGTGGGCCGGACTATCTCTCCATCGTCTATCAGTACGAGCAACTGAGCCTGCCCCGAACGCTCCTGGACCGGGGCGTCAGCCTCCGCTATGAGGGGCGGGAGTTGCGCGCCGGCCGGCCGGTCGAGGTTCTTACGTTGGACAGCGCCGGCAGCCCGGCGATCAAGATCTATGTGGACGCGGAGAGCGGGCGCATAGTCGAGACGAGCGGGGCTTTCCGGATGGGCGGCGCCAAAATGGTCCTCTCATCGGTTTTCTCCGATTTCAGGAAGGTGGGCAACACCCTTTTGCCTTTCAAGTTCGTCAATTATGCCGGCAGCGAGCGGATCGCAGAGACATCGATTCAAGGTTATGAGCTGAACCCAACCCTCGGCGGCAATTTCTTCCTGATTCCCGGCGCAACCCAGTTCTCATCCGGGAAGTAACCGGGCCGAGTCTGTGCCTGACTCTGACCTGTTTACTTTACGTCAACGCGTATCAACACCCCAAGTCCTTCAGGACTTCGCGCAAGTAGTCGGTGTGGAATTGGACATGATACGATCCCACTCCCTCGATCATCCCGACCAGTCTCGGGTCTTTCCTTAACGGCGAGTCTTGGAAGACGGGGACTTGCGCCTTCAGGTCAAGCTGCTCCTCGGTGAGGCTGGGGGAGAAGTCTGCAATTCGATCGTATTCCGCGTTATTTTCAACGGCTTCGCGGCCGCTGACGTGATTGCATGCTACGGTTCCGCCTCCGGTCAATTTATTCCGCGCCGTATTTTCCTCAACGCCCTGACCGTGACCCGTTTGGCAAGTATTCCTCCCTGCGGCGACAAAGAGCCACCACCCCGATGCCGCAGGCATACGTGACAACCAGCAACGGCTTCTTGCCGCCGTTGCTGGTCGCCCTTCACCGGATCAGGTCTCATCCGGCTTGATGATAGTCTGGCGCAGTCTATCTCTCTTTTTGTCGTACCGTACCCGGTCGCCGACTGCGATGTCCGGGTGACGCGACCTTGCGATCTCGACCTGTTCTTTCTTCCCGTGCTCGTCGGTGCGTTCCAGGGTAATCGTCTTGGGCGTCACATTGACAACAGTCCATATCTTGTAAGTGCGAAAGGGATTGATCGGGAAATATACCCGCACGGGAGGACTCAGTTCCAGGCCGGCGGCAGATGCAGTGGATAATCCGCCGGGAACAGACAGAAAAAGCAGGGAAAGGATTACGGCCGCTAAAATTTTCATCACTGATCTCCTCGCAGCTTTGAAACGGTGGGTGCCTTCTCCGATGCCGGCTGCTTTCGGCTCAAGCCCTTCCAATCACATAATAAAAATAGAGCGAAAAAAGTCCGGGGTCAACTCTTCGGCAAATTCCGGCGAATAGGATTGCGCTGCCTTCCCCCAAATGAGCCCGAAGCTGAATCTGCAAACCGACCATAACCGGTCACCGAGATGTGCCACGATCCCGGAGGCGAAATTGGCGCCCCTTAGACCGCCAGCTAAGACCCCGGCTCAATTTGTCTTTGTTTGAGGATGCCTTATTTTCTTATTAAAAGGATAATGGTAAATAAATTTACAAAAGCAAAATGAGAAGGAGGATGTCATGGCCAGAAAATACATTGATTGTCGAGAGCACACGGGAGATGTTCCTTGCACCGTTGCCATCTCCGCCGACACGGAGGAGGAGCTTTTAGAAGCTGCGTTGCAACATGGAAAAAGCGTCCACGGTTTCAAGGATACACCGGAATTGAGGAATGAACTCAAAAAGGGGTTTAAGGAAGGAGCCCCGGCGACATAATGTGAACTTTCAGTTCGAAGACCCAAAAAACACCCAATGGCTTTCCGGCCATAGGGTGTTTTAATTTTCGGCCATATTGCGAGGATGTTTGAATAATCAACTGGGGACCGAAATGAAATCGCCAATCTTCATCAAGCGGCTGCCGGTCGGCGACTATAAAGTCAATTGCTACCTGGTGGCCTGCCAGGAAACTCGCCGTACGGCGATCATCGATCCCGGCGGCGAACCGGAAATGATCCTGGATGTGATACGCCGGGAAGGACTGGCCCCTCTTTACCTGCTCAACACCCATGCCCACGGTGATCATGGCCTGGCCAATCGCACCCTGGCCCGGGCATTGGTCATTCCCCTGGGATTGCACGTAAGCGACAGCGAGTTTTTCGCCAATCCTGAACACCGGGTGGCCCATTTGCAGGAACTGGGAATGTCGCCCACCGGTCCGGCCGATCTGCCCTTGCAGGACGGCCAGGAACTGCCGCTGGGTGAGTTGACCATTAAGGTCATCCACACGCCGGGCCATTCGCCCGGCTCGGTATGTTTCCTGATCTCCGGCCACCTCTTCTCCGGCGACACCCTCTTTGTCGGCGATGTGGGCCGCAGCGACCTGACCGGCGGCTCCTTCGAGACCCTGCTGGCCTCTCTGCGGGAAAAGATCCTGCCCCTGCCGGATGAGACCGTGATCCACCCCGGCCATGACTATGGCGAAACCCCCACCTCCACCCTGGCCTGGGAAAAGCGGGAAAACCCCTACATTACCGATTTTCTAATGGGATAAATAGACTGAGAAATCAGCTGATTCGGCGGCTATTTCGGCATGCATGGCCTCGATTACAGCCAGAGGCTCGGCGGCCCGGCTGATGGGCCGGCCGACCACCACAGTAATCGGCTCCGGCGGCGATGGACTTTCCGGCGTTCATCACCCGATTCCCGTTGCCGGAATTCGGTTAGCTCGCCCCGCGACGGATGCCGGAGGTTAACAACTGCGAAATCCTCCCCCAGTCTCCTACGCAGCATCTCCGCCCTCTGACCGAGGCGACCACCCTGGCGCAGCCGGCCGCCTATGCCGATTCGGAACTCCAATCTCCTGCCTGATGAATATTTGGGATATGGAATTGCGGCAATAACTGTGGAACTGACTTGGCCTCCTTCCCTTTGGGGCTATGCCTCCTCTTTTTCCCGAAATTGACCGGGCGTTGCCGATCTAGTATGTTTCGTAGGTACTATAATCAGCAAAAGAGCAAGAAGAACAAACGAATCAAAACTGGTTAAGGGGCCGACCTGGTTCGGACTTGTTATTTTATTTTAAAACGTAGGGGCTAAGCAACTGCTTGCTGCTTTGAGGTGACAAGCAGATGCAGTTCTCGTTTCTGCTTCTTTGTCAGGCGACATGCGAGTCGAAAACATAAACCTGCAAACCAGCGTTAACTTCCAGTTCTTTGACTTGTGCCATCTCCCTGCCGTTGTTGTGGGTCAATTTGTGCCGCAGGGAAAGAGGGATTAATTTATCGGTGCAGTTGGAACAATAATCTAGCCAGGAGACAGCTCTCCACGGAACTTAATAGTGGACCTAATGGATGATAGAGAGGCAACCACTATCAAACATGGCCCCCGAAATCATGCCAAAGGGTGACGCATAATGGTCAGATTTGCCAGGCTCGTTCTAATAGGAAGCTTTCTCGTAATGTTATTTTCCTTATCCATGGTTCTTTCATACTCCCTGCCGGGACATCGTATAAGGTCACATGTGCAGACTTCTATAAAGCAGCTTGAACTTGAATGGCCCCGATCTACTTCATTAGTCGCTCTTGATTCTTTCTTACTAGACAATTACTCAGATTCAATCATGCTGAACCAGGCGCTTCGCCAAAAGGGGGTTGGACCTGTAAAAAGTGCATTCGGTAATTATATGTTGGTTATAAAAAATTCTGCGGAAAATAATTTATTACCTCTTAAGAACCTTCAGACGATTTTTAAAGGTAATGGCAGGAGCCAACTTGAACAAAATTCATACGCTCGTTACTGGCATGGTTATCAGGTATTTTTAAGGCCACTTCTCATTTTTTTTGATTACGGGGCGATACGCTGGCTTAATGCTTATATACTCACTGCCTGCGTTTTAACAGTTACAGCACTACTTCGTCATCGCCTTAACCTAGGTGTTGCTATTGCATTCTTGATGGCATTAGAAGCCGCGGGTATTGTTGCAGTTCCAATGTCGATTCACTACAGTAGTGTCTTTTACGTAATGCTCGCTGGCATCACTGCCGTCGCGTTAGGCATGAACGCACAGGGCATCTTTCGCTTTGACATTGAAACTTTTTTTATATTAGGTGCATTCACATCTTTTGTTGATCTACTCACAGCTCCGCTTTTGACCTTGGGGATGCCCCTTGGGGTACTTTTGCTCAAGAGGATGTGGTCTGATTCGGAATCCAGATTCAGTCGACAGTTTGAGTGTTTTATCAAGATGTCGTGTGCATGGGTAACCGGCTACATAGGATGTTGGGCTAGTAAGTGGATTATCTCATCACTTATCTTAGGAAGAAACATTCTAGCGGATGCGGTACAGAGTGTTATTTTTCGGCTGAATGGGATCGAATCGGGATTCGATCACGAGATAATTAAACCACTATTTTATAATATAGCTATGCTCTTCCCAATTTTCGGCGCCCCCCAACCGCTAGGTCCACAATGGGACATTGTAGCTGCTGCATTAGTAGTACCAACCTCCCTTGTTCTAGTTTCCGTCGTACTGCTCATGCGTCATATGCGTACTGATGGAAAGCGTCTTCGAATCTTGGGATTACTGCCCGTCGCGATGCTACCGTTTGCTTGGTACCTAGTTGTAAGAAATCATTCAATGATTCATTTTTATTTTACCTATCGTTCCTTAGCGATCTCTATCTTTACGTTGGTCACATGCATGTTTTATCTATTCGATCCATGTTATCTAAACAGGATCAAAGTAAAAATAGAATCGTACTTTCGGCGGCCAGCATAAACATCATTATTAATTGGTTTTGTAAACCGCATGAGTTTGTCGAATATATGCCGAGAGAAAGGGTGGAATGAAATGCTTTATTGGACCAACCGCCCAGTCACCACCAACAACAGAAAAAGAAACAGCATCCCGTCCTCACTTCCAGCTGCCTGAATTTTATAGGGGCAGCCTCCTCCTCTATGGCAAAACCGGGCAGTCTCTGTTGCGGGTCATCGCCGAGAAAGCGCTTATATCTTTACCGGGAGTTCGTCCCAATAAGGTTATGTCAAGTCTTGGCTTCTGTCAACTTCTTTGACAGTCACTTCACCTTCCTCCTTCAGCGCTATGTAAGAACTGGCCGTATTCTTTTCTTAACATCTGCGGCAGTGCAAAATTCATGCGGCATCTAATGTTGCGCACCAGCATGTTGGATCCCCCTCCACCCTGGTCTAGGAGAAGCAGGAAAATCCCACAACACCGATTTCATTTTGAATTGAGCGTAAAGCGGAATTTCAGGAGAAGACTGAAATGATCTCGGCCTGCATGGCCTCGATGACGGCCAGGGGCTCGACGGACTGGCTGATGGGACGCCCCACCACCAAGTAATCGGCGCCGGCGGCAATGGCCTTCCCCGCGGTCATCACCCGGTTCTGGTCGTCACTTTTATTCAGGAGGGTCGAACCCGGACGGATGCCGGGGGTGACAATGGCGAAATCCCGCCCCAGTTCCCGGCGCAACAAGGCGGCCTCCCGACCCGAGGCCACTACCCCGCGACAGCCGGCCGCCAGGGCAAGTCTAGCCCGGTGCAGAACCAGATCGGGCAACGCCATGGTGATCCCGGACTGACGCAGGTCATCCTCGGCCAGACTGGTAAGAACGGTAACCGCCAGGATCCCAACCCGCGCGCCGGCCGCCGCGGCTGCCGCCCTGACCACCGGCGCCTCGCCGTGAACGGTGGCGAAGGTTACCCCGTGCTCGGCCAGTTGGGCCACGGCCAGACCAACGGTGGCCGAGATATCGTGCAGCTTCAGATCGAGCATCACCCGATGCCCGCGGCCGATAAGCCAATCGACCGTACCGAACCAATCGGCCAGAAAAAGCTGCAACCCCACTTTGTAGAAGCCCAGGTGTGACTCGGTCTTTTCCACCAGTTCCCGGGCTTTGTCGGGATGGTCGACATCCAGGGCCAAGATGATCCGATCACGCAGGGGAATTCTCTGTTTCGTTACATTCATGAAGAACTCGTAAAAGTCTTGGCCTGGCTATGCAGAAATGCGCTACGACGCAAAAGAATGGAATTTTTGCCACGCCATCATTCATCGTGTTTACTCAGGTGAGGTCGACCACGACCCTTCCTCCGACTCGGAAATCACCGGTGAGCATATCATAGATCATGCCCTCTCCCTTCAGGTTTAGACCGGGTCCGGCCAGGCTTACCATCTCAGCAGTCTTGACTTTGCGGAATTTGGGGAAATAGCGTAGCACTTCGGTTTCCAGATGATAGCCATCGTTAGTGACCAGCTTGACCTGCTCAGAGATCGTTAAAATCTGTCGAGTCGAATTATAGTTGGCCTCTTCGCCGGAGACCAGCAGGGAACGATGGTCGCCAAATAGTTGGCCGGTCACCGCGAACATCTGCAGTTCGTCGTCATCGCGGCCGCTTTGCACCTTATCGGCCTTGACCAGCATCTCATCCAGACCAGCCCGGTTCTGACTCATGACGACTCGATGCATGACAAAGATGTTCAGTTGCCGGGAAGTTACGGATGAAGCCGAAGTCATTACCGTGACCTTGGGACCCAGAAGCCGGCCGGCTTCTTTCCACCAGAGCGGGGCCAAAAGCAGGATCAACAGTGGCAGGATCCAGATATAGTTTCGCTTAAGATTCATCGTCCCTATATTCGGCCAGCAGCTCCTCGCGCTTTCCCCGGGCCTCAACGAGCATATCACAAATTTCCCGGACGGCACCACGGCCGCCGGGCAAGGCGGTAACATAATGGGCAACCTCAAGCACCTCCGGGGCCGCGTCCGCCACTGCCACCGCCAGTCCGGCCCTGGTCAGGATCGGCAGATCGAGCCAGTCGTCGCCGACATAAGCGGCTTGTTCCGCCCGAAGTCCTTGTTCAGACAGAATCCGCCGGAAAATTTCCAGCTTCCGTCCAGCCCCTTGGTAAACCAGGGAGATGCCGAGATTTTCGGCCCGGAGTTGGACCACTTTCGAAGTGCGGGCAGTTATCAGCCCGACCAGGATCCCGGCTTTCTGCACCAGGCGCAGACCCAGACCGTCGCGGGTACTGAAAACCTTGCTCTCCTGTCCGTCGGGGGTGTAGATGATGGAACCGTCGGTCAGCACTCCATCCACGTCCAGCAAAAGCAACTTCACCTCCCGGGCCTGCTCCAGGCAGGCTCGCCAACGATAGCTGCGTTGGCCCGCGGCCGGACGATTCTGCGAACGTTCCCGCAATCCCTGGGTCACCTCGCAATCGGATGGATAACCGCCACCGCCGGAACCGCAGCTGTCACCGCTCATCAATGATCTCCCCAGCCGTGCCGTTAAAAGGAGCGGCCGCTTGCTGAATGGCAAGGAGGCCGGTCAGGAGATCCTCGACCCGATCCAGGGGCCAGGAGTTTGGTCCGTCGCAGAGAGCCCGGTCAGGATCGGGATGCACTTCCATAAACAGTCCATCAATCCCGGCCGCTACCGCCGCCCGGGCCAGGGGCGGAATGAACTCCCGTTGGCCGCCGGAGCTGCCTCCGGACCCGCCGGGTAACTGGACGCTGTGGGTGGCGTCGTAAATCACCGGGCAGCCCAACGAGCGCAGGACCGGAAAAGCGCGCATGTCCACCACCAGATTATTATATCCCAGCATGGCCCCGCGTTCGACCAGGAGTAGATTGCGGTTACCGGTGGATTTGATCTTGCTCACCGCGTGCTGCATGTCCCACGGTGAGAGAAACTGCCCTTTTTTCAGGCTAACCGGTTTGCCGCTCCGCCCGGCGGCCAGCAACAGATCGGTCTGGCGGCAGAGGAAGGCGGGGATCTGCAGGAGATCAAGAACGGCTGCCGCTGGCTCCACCTGGGAAACCTCGTGAATGTCGGAGATTACCGGTACGCCAATAGCCTCTCGCACCCGAGCCATGGTGGCCAGTCCCTTTTCCAGCCCGGGCCCTCGAAAGGAATCCAACGAGGTTCGGTTGGCCTTGTCGAAGGAAGTCTTAAAGACATACGAAACTCCCAGGCGGTCGGTTATCTCCTTGAGCCGGCCAGCCACTTCCAGAGCCAGTTCCTCCGACTCCAGGACACAGGGTCCGGCCAGCAATAAAAAAGGTCGGCCCGGGCCGACCTCGAAATAGTCTTTAATTTCTACGAGATCCATCATCCGGCCTGCTTGAGCGCCGCCCGGATGAACTCCCGGAAAAGCGGATGCGGGTTCATCGGTTGCGATTTGAACTCCGGGTGAAACTGACAGCCCAGGAACCAGGGATGGTCGGCCACTTCGACAATTTCCACCAGGTTGTTGTCCGGCGACACCCCGCTGACTACCAGACCCTTTTCTTCCAACTCCCGCCGGAATTTGGGATTGAACTCGAAACGGTGGCGGTGCCGCTCGGAGACATCCTCCCGCCGGTATGCCTCGGCGGCAAAAGTCTGGGGGATAATCTTGCAGGGATAAGCGCCAAGGCGCAGAGTACCGCCCATCTCAGAGGTTTCGTCACGAACCTGGATCTGATTGGTACGGTAATCGAACCATTCCTTCATCAGATAGATCACCGGGTGGGCGGTCTCCAGGCTGAACTCGTTGCTGTCGGCATCTTCCCAGCCCAGGACATTGCGGGCATATTCGATTACCGCCAGCTGCATCCCCAGACAGATGCCGAAAAAGGGGAGCCGGTTCAGCACGAGCATAAGTGGTCGCTTTGATTTTGCCTTCCACCCCGCGGCGCCCGAAGCCACCGGGCACCAGAATACCATGGCAGCCGGCCAGCAGGGCCTCGGGATCCTGGCTCTCCAGATCCTCGGCGCTGACGTAGCGTAATTCCACATGGGCGTCGTTGGCCACCCCGCCGTGGACCAAGGCTTCGTGCAGGCTTTTATAAGATTCGGTCAGGTCGACATACTTGCCGATAATAGCAATGATCGCCTTGCCGGTCGGGTGTTTGATTTTGTTGACCAGCTCCTGCCAAGCCTCAAGTTTGGGGGCTCCGGTCCAGACATTGAGCAATTCGAGAATTTTACCGTCCAGACCTTCGCGGGAGAAACAGAGCGGCACCTCATAGATACTCTTGACGTCCTGGGCGGTAATGACGGCATCGGTAGAAACGTTGCAGAACAGAGAGATTTTCTCCTTCAGTTCCCGGCTCAACTGCTGTTCGGTCCGACAGAGCAGAATGTCGGGCTGGATGCCGATGGCCCGCAATTCCTTGACCGAATGCTGGGTTGGCTTGGTTTTGAACTCACAGGCCGTGCGGATGTATGGCACCCAGGTAACATGGATGAAAAGTGAATGTTCCCGCCCCACATCGAGGCGAAACTGACGAATCGCCTCAATGAAAGGCAGTCCCTCGATATCTCCGATGGTGCCGCCAATCTCGATTATGGCGATGTCGGTCTCACCGTCCAGCTGCAGGATGGCCCGCTTGATCTCGTCGGTGATATGGGGGATGACTTGGACGGTGCCCCCCAGGTAGTCGCCGCGCCGTTCCTTGGTAATCACCGAGAAGTAGATCCGGCCTGAGGTGTAGTTGTTGCGCTGGCCCAACTGGGCCGAGGTATAGCGCTCATAATGCCCCAGATCAAGATCGGTCTCGGCCCCGTCATCGGTGACGTAGACCTCGCCATGTTGGAAGGGGTTCATGGTCCCGGGGTCGACGTTGATGTAAGGATCGAGCTTTTGGAAGGTGACGCTCAACCCCCGGCTCTCCATGAGAGCGCCGATGGATGCCGCCGCCAGTCCTTTCCCCAGAGATGAGAGGACACCGCCGGTGACAAAAATAAATTTAGTTTTCTTGCTCGGATTGATTTTTTTCATGCTGGTCAATATAGCAAACCGCTTCCCTTTTCACCAAGGAAAAGTTACCGCCGAACCCCCGAATTCCCTGCGCTCGTTCCGGGATTGGGATGCAACCCGGATATGACGATTTTTTTCTCCGAAAATATTTCAAAAATCCATTATAACTAACCGATATGATCTCCCTTCGCTTTCTGACCATAGCCCTGCTCCTATTGTCGCCGTTAATTTGCGGTTCGGCACGTAATCAGCCGGAATCGTTGACAGCAACTGTCCGTACGGCAGAAGTCGAAGGCACCACAGCCCAGGCTTTAACGACGCAGGATTCACCAACGTCCGGTTGCCTCACCTGCCACCACTATGAGCTGGCCAGCCACAACCAGCTCTCCTGCGTCGCATGCCATAACGGAAATGACCAGGCCGCCACCAGGGAAGTGGCCCATATCGGCCTGAACCCGACCCCGGCGGCGCCCGATCGGATGCAAGAAAAATGCGGCCCCTGCCATCCCCGACAAACCACGGGCATCAATAAGAGCCGCCACTTCACTCTGAGCGGCGAAGTTAATCCGGTAAGACGCCACTTCGGAGCCGATCAGGACCTGGCCTCAGCCCTGGAGATCCAGCCCAGCGCTGCTCCGTCCACCCCTCTGGAACTGGCCGATGACCTGTTGCGTCGCCGATGTCTCCGCTGTCATGTTTTCTACCAGGGCGACGATTATGGCGAGACCAGGCACGGCATTGGCTGCGCCGCCTGCCACCTGGACTACCGGGACGGCAAGCTGGTCTCCCACCGTTTCCTGGGTGTACCCGACGACCGCCGCTGCCTGGCCTGCCATTACGGCAACCGGGTGGGCGGAGATTACTACGGTTTCTTCGAACACGACCTCAAATATGATTACCGCACCCCCTTCCAGATTGACGGCTCTTACCCGGCAAGGCCCTATAGTGTGGAAGAGCATCGGCTTCAACCCGATATCCACCGCCAGGCAGGCCTGAGTTGCCTGGACTGCCATGGCGGGCTGCACCAGGGCGCGGCCACGACTATCTCTTGCGCCACCTGCCACTCCTGGAGCCCCGGACAACCTTTGCCGTCCAGCAATTTGCTGGAAAAGGATGGTCAGCTGCAATTAAAACTCTTGGCGAAGGATCGTTTATTGCCGGTTCCCCGCGCCACTGATCCGGCCCACGACCGCTTCGGCAGCGAGGTCGATTGTGCCGTCTGCCATGCCCAATGGAGCTACAACGACCGGGCTACTCACCTGTTGCGGATCGATGTCGAAGATTATCAGGATTGGTCCGATCTGATCGTCCAAGGCAGTTCCGAAGTGGAAAGCTCGCTACTTAACGGTCTCTACGGTGACCAGGAAGAGGCGCCGGGCATGACCGACAAGTTCACCGGTGCCAGACGCCTCGGCCTATGGCTCAAAACTTATGAAATGCGACGTTGGGAGAACCCGCCTCTTGGTCGGGACGGCCGGGGCCGACTGCGGGTCCTGCGCCCCAGTCTCGATCTGCATCTATCCTGGGTTGACGAGCAGGGCCAAACCGTGTTTGATTCCATAAACGGGCCGGAATCGGGGATGCGGCCCTACACCCCCCATACGATCGGCAAGGCCGGGACTTTCTATCGCCAAAGGCTGCAAGGGTTCATCCCGGAGGCCAAGCTCGAGACCAGCGGAAAATGAGCAATAATCTGACCAGAAATCTGCCTCTCCTGTTCCTGTCGGTTGTCCTGCTGGTCGGGTGTGCGAGCAGAAGCGCGGTGCTCATCACCACCGACCGGGAGCAGCCCAAGAAAAGGGTCGAAGCACCATATAAAAAAGTTCCGAAAAGCGCTCAGATCCACCCTACCCAGAAACCCTACCAGATCAATGGCAAGACTTATTACCCGCTGCCTTCGGCCCAAGGTTTCGAGGAAGTCGGTGTTGCCTCCTGGTACGGCGCCGATTTCCATGGCAGGAAGACTTCCAACGGCGAGACTTACAACATGCACGGCCTGACCGCCGCCCACAAGGTCCTGCCCATGGACACCTGGCTCCTGGTTACCAACCAGGAGAACGGCAAGGAGATCACGGTAAGGGTCAACGATCGAGGGCCCTTCGCCAAGGAACGGATCATCGACCTGACCAAAACCGGGGCGAAAAATCTCGGCTTTCTGGATCAGGGCACGGCCCGGGTCAAGATTACCGCCCTCGGCGAGGCCGAGACCTACCGTTACGGCGGGGTAACTACCGAACGTTTCAAGACCCACCCGGATTTCCAGAGCGGCGAGTTTTACGTGCAGATCGGCTCATTCACCGTGGAGGACAATGCCCGCCGACTCAAGGAGCAGATGCTGGCCTGGGGCCGCAAGGCGGTGATCCGCAAATTCAATCGTCGGCGACCAGAATTTTTTTCGAGTTCAAGTCCGGGCCGGACACAACTTGCCCGCGGCTCGGGAAGTCGAGCAAGCTCTGGAGGAATCGGGCTTCCCCGGAGCTTTTGTCGTCGCCCAGTAAGCTCCATCCCCAGACATCTACAACTTCTTCGGGCGGCATCGTTGGAATGCCGACGCTTGATGCCAGCTGATTCAATATCGCCATCATCGACCATCACTCCAATCAGAACGAAACCACCTACCTCCTAACCATATGCAACGAACCTGCCCGGCCGAACCGCCAATGGTTATGGCTATTAACCTTAAGGGGGAAATTCGTGATTGTTGCTGATAAGGTGCCTGTGTCAGAGGAGGGTCAAGCAAAGATCAGCCCTCTTTTCTTTGCGAAAAATTTCCTGGTGAACTACCTAAATTGAGGACGAAAGGCAACCTGGCGGAAGCCGACGCCGGCCCTGGCTCGGAAGGGGGAAAATATTCTCTGTTTCATGCTGATGACGGCTTACTTATTGTAGGAACTTCCAGCCAATCAAAACCAGACAGACAGCGCCGAGGGCCAGCATGAGGAATCCCAGGAGACGCGAAAACAGATCCGCCCAGACCCCAGGATATTTGCGCTCGTAGGTCCGAAAAGTCCCGTTTTTGATCAGCCGCTTGACCTGCAAGGAATGGTCCTCCATGAGCTGGTACTGGGGGAGCCGACCCGTGAAGATCACCGTGTTCAGCGGGAAATTGCGGGGCCGCAAGTGGTTGTTGAAGAAGTGCACGGTGAAAATAAAACCCAAGGCGAGGAGGGCCTCGTCGGAATGGAGAATGACGGCCACGTTGACGATCCAGCCAGGCAGGAACCTGGTAAAGAACACTGGAAACCAGCGGATCATGCCCGAGGTGCCGATGATCAGCATGCCCCAAAACACCGCGAAAAAGTCGAATTTTTCCCAATAGCTCCAGCGATCGAACTCGGGCCGCGGGCCCCGGTCGACGAACCATTTCAGCATGGCACGGAGGTCCTGGAAATCCCGGAGCCGGGGAAACAGCGAGTCGGGGCCGAAGAGCCTTTGCCGGAAACCGGGGCGACCGGGAATCTTTTTCAGCAAGAGAAAATAGAGAATGTAGGCGACTGACGACGTGAATCCCGCAATCATGATCAAAGCGAAGATCCGGTGGATAATACCCCGAACGGGGAAGCCCCCGAAGAAACGCATCATCGCCGCCGCCCAGGTGGCTCTGGGGAAGGCCAGGGGTAGGCCGGTCAGGACCAGGCCCATAAATGAGAAAAGCAGCATGAAGTGAAGAACCCGGTCAAACAGGCTGAACCGGCGAAAGGTCTGCCCGGTCGGACTCGCCTCCGGAATGAATGACTCCGGATTGAAGTGGCCCTCGGACTTCCGGCGCCAGCTCATCCAGAAATCCTTACGCCAGAAGAGAAAGGTATGGAGCCAGAAGAAGCCGAACACCGAAAAGAGCAAACCGTGCATGAACATGTAGGGCCAGAAAACGGCCGGCCGCTTAGGGTTCCGATAATCGAGGTGCGGAATATACTGCACGAACCGCTCGTTGGCCCCCTGATGGCAGGCGCCGCAGGTTTTGACCAGGTTCAGGGGAGCGATGGCGGATTTCTGATCCTTGGCGGGCAGCACCTCGTGAGCGGTGTGGCAGTCCGAGCATCCCGCCACCAGGTTGGGGTAACCAAGCGCCTCAATCTCACCGTGGATCCCCTGGTAGTAGGTTTGGGTCACCAGGGGATCGACCCCGTTTCGCTTCATCTTCGCATAATTGGCATGACAAGCGGCACAGGCATCCGTGTGGAATCTCTTTGAGTCCATGCCCTTGGGCGCCTCGATGTGGTGAAGGCTTCGGTTTATGCCGTGACAATCCGTGCAGCCCGGGGCATCTGGGTTTCCCGCCAGGGCGGCCCTGCCGTGGACGCTGGCAGCGTAAGCGCTTCCTTCGTGGCAGGTTGCACAGATTTGGAGGATGTGCTTCTGATCGATCCTGACCGAGGTCATGCGGTGTATGGTACGGTGGCAATCGATGCAGGAGAAGCCCTGTTGGCGGTGAACGCTGGCAGCGTAAGCCAGGGCCTGCTTGCCATGGCACCGGGAGCAATCGACCGGCTCGGCCTTGGCGTTTGGCCCCCCACCCTCCATTTTTTTCACATGGAGATCGATTCGCTTGATCTCCCAGTGGCAGCTGTTGCAGGAATTGGCGCCATGGGCAGACGCGGCATAGGTCTTGGCGTCGACTTGGGCCGCATGGCACTTCAGGCAAGACGCATTATCGATGAACTGGTAGTCGTAGGAATAGGGTTTACCCTTGATGAAAAACTGCTTCTTTATCTCCCGGGTCGTCGGCGCGGCTTTCTGTGTATGGGAGGAAGCTCCGACCTGTCCGGAAAACAGGACCGACGCTCCAATCAGGAGGACGGCTTGGAAGGCCAAGAAACGGAGAACTGGGGAGCGCATATCACCCATGTTTGTGATAAGAAATCGCTATAATTTATTGGGCCTTTTTGCGAATCCGCCCACTTATCGGAACTCAATCGTCCCGGTTATTCTCATTAAATTGGCTTAAGGGAACGACTGTCAACGTTTAATCAAAAATCTCTCCCTTTCTCCAAAGATTTGTGACAACCCAAGCCCCTATAACATTGCGCTAACCTTAATACGCCTGAGATTTACCTGATCCCGGCCCCCGTCAATGCGAGGCAAGGAAGGCGAGATATGTGGTCGAAAGCAATAAAAAAGCCGCTGGTCCCTCACGGGATCTGCGGCTTTTGGGAAATGCGTGGACGAGATCGGCTTAGTGTTTAAATGAGCGCTGTCCGGTGTACTTCATCGCCACTTGGGGAACGGCCTCGTTGCAGGCCTCGATGGTTTCGAAATCACGGGCCGAACCGCCGGCCTGGAGGATAGCCGAAATCCCTTGACTGATACCGACATCGGCCCCGTCACGGAAAGGAAAGAAGGCATCGGAGATCATCACCGACCCGGGCAGGCCGGCTCGGTCCGCCAGGGTCTTGGCTTCGATTTCTTCCTGGTCGCCATTGCTTCTTTTGCCCTTTTTGATTTCCAGCTTCAGGTCGCCATAGGGAATGCCGAATCTGTCAAAACAAACGATGTCGGCATACTTGATATAGGCCTTGTGAACGGCGATTTCAGCTACCCCGACCCGATCCTGTTCCCCGGTGCCGATCCCCACCGTACAGCCATCCTTGACATAGATCACCGAATTGGAGGTCACCCCGTGTTCCACGGCCCAACCGAAAATCATATCGGAGATCTCCCGCGCGGTTGGCTCCCGCTCCACCTTGTACTCCTTGCCTTTGAACATGGTCACCGCCGGCTTAAGATCGGCACTGGAACGAATCGAATTGACCGCCGACTGCTGGACGATGAGACCGCCGTCAATCAAACTCTTGAAATCAACGTACCGGAATTTTTCAAACTCGGCCAACCGGTCGATGCGACTGATCTTGATAATGCGCAGGTTTTTTCGACTCTTCAACAATTCCAGGGCGGCTCCCTCGAAGTCCGGGGCACAAACTACCTCCAGATAGTTGGTGCCGATCATTTCGGCGGTGGCCCGGTCGCAGGTCCGGTTTAAGATCAAGGCTCCACCGAAAGCGGCGATCCGATCACAACGATTGGCCCGGTTGTATGCCTCGGCCAGGGTGCTGCCGATAGCGGCGCCGCAGGGATTGTTATGCTTGAGGATGACCGCGGCCGGCCGGTCCATCAGGTACTTGATGATATTTAGACCATTATCGACATCGGTAAGATTAATCTTGCCCGGGTGCTTACCGACCTGCAGCATATCCCCAACTTTGATCCCGGACACCAGCCCATTCCCGGGAGCGATGAATTCGACCCCACCAAGGGTCAGATTACCATTGACCAGCTCATAGAGCGCCGCTTCCTGGTCGGGATTCTCGCCGTAGCGGATGCCACGCTCGTCCACCGTGCCGTCCTCCTGGGGGATGGCCCAGGTCCGCTTGCGGTAGACCAGGGTCTGCTCGCCGAAGGAGATCTTCATCTCCAGCGGGAAATGATCCCCCAGGATCGTAGAATACATTTTTTTGATATCGCTCATCAGTCTCCTCCCTCTGATTATTTGGGCATATCCGAACTTATTGGACTTTTTCGCGGTAAATACTGCAGGTGCCTGAAATCAGGCGGCAACCCGGGTTGCGCCGTTAAAGTTCTGAAAAATTGCATCCCAATCTTTGAGGACTGGATCATGACCCTTTTCCCTCAGAACTTGACTGACTTCGGCCACCGAACGCTGATCGCCGATGGTGAACTGCTCTCCCTCACTCTCCGGTTCTCCGTAGCCACCCGGGGCAGTACAGGAACCAGCCGAATAACGAGTCGGACCCAGCCCGATCATACCATCCCGAAAACGGGCCTCTTCCCTGGTGGAGAGCAATAGCCCCAAGTCTTCATCGAAGATCCGCAGAGCGAATAACAGATGGGCCAGGTCTCGTTCACTGACCGCTGTCAGAGGGGCAAAACCACCAGCCGCCGGCCGCAGCCGCGGAAAAGAAACGGTTAAACCGGTGCGCCAGTAATGCCGGCGTAACCAGGCCAAGTGCAGTCCCAGGGCCAATCCCTCCAGGCGCCAGTCAGCCAAGCCCAACAAGGCACCAATCCCCACCTCGCGCATCCCGGCCGCCGCCGCCCGGGCCGGCGTGGCCAGTCGATAAGCCATGTCGGTCTTGGGACCAGCCCGATGCACTCGGGCATAGACCCCGGCATCATATGTTTCCTGATAAACCGCCACCGCCACGATCCCGGCCCGGAAGAGCCGCCGATAATTCTCTTCAGACAAAGGTTGAATCTCGATGGAGAGAGAAGCGAAGCGGTGGCGCAGTCGGCCGGCCAGTTCGACCAGATAATCCACATCGAGTCTGGTAGGGGCTTCGCCAGAGACCAGGAGGATATGACCGAAACCACGATCGGCCAGGATCTTGGCCTCAAGTTCGGCCTCATCCAGGCTCAAGACCCGGCGTACGATCTTATTTTCGGCGGAAAAACCGCAATACTGGCAACGGTTCGCACAATAATTTGAGAGGTAGAGCGGGGCGTAAAGCTGCATGACTCGACCGAAACGGCGCCGGGTCAGATCGGCGGAACTGGCTGCCAGCTGCGGAAGGAATTGGTCCGCCGCCGGAGACAGAAGCACGGCCAGGTCGTTACAGGTCAGATTCTTTTTTCTTAAGACCGCCGAAACTTCGGCTGGCTGGCAATTGTAGACCAGTGGGCGCAAGTCAGCAAAATCCGGCCCGATAAAATGCTCATCATGGTTGAAATCTAGTTGGGAAGAATCGGAGGTTGCAATAGTTGTTTGCATGGGCAGAATCTCAATTTTACTGCAGAAAACCCAGGCCGTTCTCCGGCGAGGAGGCTTCAGCCGAGTCCGACCTGCGCCCGGCTCCGGCCTCGTAAGCCTCGCGCCCCGCCTCGACTGCCAGGGCAAAGGCTCGGGCCATGCGGACCGGGTCCCCGGCTACGGCAATGGCGGTATTGACCAGAACTCCATCGGCCCCGATCTCCATGGCTTCGGCAGCATGTGAGGGTAGCCCCAAGCCGGCGTCGACTATCACCGGAACCCGCGCCTGTTCGATAATTATCCGAACCTGAAAGCGGGTTAGCAACCCCTGGTTGGTGCCAATGGGCGCACCCAGAGGCATTACCGCCGCTGCCCCGACATCCTGAAGTTTAAGGGCCAGGATCGGATCGGCATTGATGTAGGGCAGCACCTTGAAACCGTCAGCAACCAGAATCTCGGTGGCCCGCAAGGTCTCCACCGGGTCTGGCAGCAAGGTACGGGGATCTGGGGTGACTTCGAGCTTCAACCAGTCCCCGCCCCCTGCGGCCCTGGCCATCCTTGCCAGTCGCACCGCCTCATCTGAATCCCTGGCCCCGGAGGTATTGGGCAGGAAGAGGTAACGCTTCCGATCCAAAACCTGCATAATGTCGTCTGCCGGATCATCCAGGTTGATCCGGCGCAAGGCCACGGTAACCATCTCGCTGCCGGAGGCCTCAAGCGCCGCCTTCATGACTTGGGCCGAGGAGAACTTACCGGTCCCGACCAAGAGCCGGGACCGTAACGTATGGCCAGCGATGGTCAACATCAACCACCCCCCACGAATCTGATCAATTCCACTTTCGTTCTATCCTCAAGTATTCTGGTGGCATACTCTTCCCGAAAGGCGACCCGGCCATCACACTCAGCCACCACCGTGTCGGGATTTAGATCAAGCTCCTGTATCAGCTCTTCCAGGCTCATACCGTCACGAACAGTCATTGGTTTACCGTTGCAGAAAATTGTCATAGCAACTCAGAAATAATTTCAAGATTCGACAACCCGCAGCAACAGCCGCAGGACCTGATTGGCTTGATGGTGCGCGGCAATCCCAACTCGGGGGGCCATCAAACCCTGGCCTGGTTGGGCGGCTGCCTCTCCGTCTCCGACCAGATAAACTCCGGCACGAACCGGAGTAGTTCGAATCAGGTTATTTTCACCGTAACCGGCTACACCGGAGGCGCCGACAAAAGGCTTGCCCTTGAGAGCAGTCAGAGCGCAACGGAGAGCTGCAGCCTTCATTTCGGCTCCATCGAAACATTCGACCAACACATCGACATCACGGAAAACCTTGGGGATGGATTCCTCAGTCAGGATCAGATCCCGGATCTCGATCTTGAGGTAGGGATTTACCCGGGCCAGATTTTCTCTCATCGCCTCGGTCTTTTTCATACCAATCTGGTCAATGAAATAACTCTGCCGGTTCAAATTGCTGGGATCAACCACGTCGAAATCCACCAGCAGCAGACGCCCTACGCCAGTCCGGGCCAGTGCGAAGGCGACCATCGAACCAAGCCCTCCGAGCCCCATAATACCAACGGATGATTTTTTGACCAGATCATGGACACCGGGGGTATGGCGGGCATACAACGATCTCTCCACCTCTTCGACTGTCGGTCTCTCTCCCCTGCAGATCAGCCAGCAACTATCACCATCGTTCAGGACGGTATCCCGGGTTACCGGAAAGCCGTTAACGATCAACAAATCGGCTGACGGTTTCAGTTCATCCGCCAATACTCCAACTGTCAACCCCGCTCTGAACAGGTGCGGTTCTTCATTAACCAGCAGCATTTCCTATCTTCCACACTCGAAGCCTCGAATGGCCTCTTTGCTCATAATAAAGCTGAAAACTGGGTATGGATAAGCTTTTTAAGATAACTCGATTACCCTAGGGATGGTAGCCTTTTTTCGCCAAGAATGGCGGTTCGAATGGTAATGACGGGCAAAAAAAAAGCCGGCATGAAGAATCATGCCGGCCTAGATAATCCTTACAGGTGAGAAATCAGTTGCTCGCCGGTGCGGTAACTTTGTCCTCGCTGTAGTTTACCATCTCCAGAATGGCCATCGGTGCGGCATCGCCGATCCGATTTCCAGTGCGGATAATCCGGGTATAACCACCGTTGCGCTCCAGATACTCGTCCTTCAGGGAACCGAAGAGCTTATCAACCACTTTCTTGTCCCGAACGAAAGAGAGAGCCTGCCGCCGGGCATGAAGATCGCCACGTTTGGCCAGGGTGATCATCTTCTCGGCCACCCGCCTTACTTCCTTGGCCTTGGGGGTAGTGGTGACAATCCTCTCATGCTCCAGCAACGATGTCACCATGTTTCTGACCATGGCCAAACGATGTGAAGAATTGCGCCCCAGCTTTTTTCCTGCCTTCCTGTGCCTCATGCCATAATCTCCTTAGCTCTCCTGTTCCTCGCTCGGACCGGCGTTGCCGGGACGCTCCCAGCCATCCAGCTTCATTCCCAGGCCAAGTCCCATATCGTAGAGCAGTTGCTTGATTTCGTTAAGTGATTTACGACCGAAGTTCTTGGTCTTGAGCATTTCGGTCTCGGTCCTCTGCACCAGCTCACCAATATAACGGATATTGGCGTTACGCAAACAATTAGCGGAGCGTACGGACAACTCTAAATCGTCAACCGGCCGGGACAAATGCGGGTTGGCAGGTTCCGGCCCACTCTCGGTAGCGCTCTCGACTTCGGGCTCCACCATATTCTCGTCGAAATTTATGAAAACGGTCATCTGTTCCTTGAGGATTTTAGCCGCATAGGCCAGAGCATCCTCAGGCTTGACGCTACCGTCGGTGAAAATTTCAATAGTCAATTTGTCGAAGTCGGTCTGCTGACCAACCCGGGCCTGGCTTACAATAGACTTAACTTTGCGTATCGGAGTAAAGATAGAGTCGATGGGAATAACTCCGATTACCTGCTCCTCGGTTTTATTACCCTCGGCGGGAGAATAGCCTTTGCCCCATTTCACTTCAAATTCGGCTTGGAATCTTGTGCTCCCGCCAGAAATGGTGCAGATCTGTTTCTCGGGGTTCATCACCTCGACACTACCATCGGTAATGATGTCGGCTGCGGTAACCGGGCCCTTGCCCTTCTTATCGATTTTTACGGTCCGTCCTTCGGCCGAATTGAGCTTCAGACGTACTTCCTTAAGGTTAAGAATGATTTCAGTAACATCCTCGATAACCCCGGGAAGAGTTGAAAATTCATGCAGAGCCCCCTCGATTTTCACCGAAGTAATGGCCGCGCCCTGGATCGCCGATAAGAGAATCCTCCGCAGGGAATTGCCAATGGTAGTGGCAAACCCGCGTTCCAGCGGCTGACAAACAAACTTCCCATAGCTGCTGGTGAGAGAGTCCTTATCGACCTCCACCCGCTCCGGCACAATCAACTCGTGCCAGTTCCGATAAAAAGGGTCGGACTCAAAATCCGTTTTCTGTTTTTGTGCGTTACCCATTATCAAATGCCTCGCAATTGATTAATGAGACCGATCCTGATCAGACGGCCTGTTATTTTCCCAATACTCAATAAATATTGCCCGACTGCCGAAAAAGGGATCAGACCCAACAGCACGGGCAATATTATTCCGAAACAGTTTACTTGGAATAAAGTTCGACGATCAGCTGCTCCTGAATGGGCATGGTAATTGCCTGGCGATCCGGTTCCGATTTCATCGTGGCCTTATAAGCTGCCCGATCCACTTCCAACCAGCTCGGAACTCCACGCCGGGCCACGGAATCGAGGCTGTCGTTAATAACTGCCACCTTGCGGCTATTCTCGTTAATGGTGATGACATCGTTCACCGAAACGATATAGGAAGGAACATTCACTTTCTTGTCGTTGATCATAACATGATTATGCTTGACCAGCTGCCGTGCCTGACGCCTGGAGTTGGCGAAACCGATACGATGAATGACATTATCAAGCCTTTTCTCCAACAGGGCTAATAGCAGTTCACCGGTAACCCCTTTCCGACGATCGGCTTCATGAAAAGCCTTACGAAACTGACCTTCCATAACTCCGTACATCCGACGTACTTTTTGTTTTTCACGGAGCTGAATGGCATAGTCGGAAAATTTACGCATCCGGGCCTGACCGTGCTGACCGGGAGGAAAAGCCCGCCGCTCAACGGCGCATTTATCGGTATAACATCTGTCCCCCTTGAGGAACAGCTTCAATCTTTCGCGTCTGCATTGACGGCAGACCGCCCCTGTATATCTGGCCAATTTACAACCTCCGTTAAGAGTAGTTGATGAACAATCGACTACTTATCACTTGAAAATACTCAGACCCGACGCCGCTTTGGTGGTTTACAACCATTATGCGGCATCGGGGTGACATCACTGATCACCGAAACATCTAAACCGGCAACCTGTAAGGCCCTGATGGCCGAGTCGCGGCCGGGGCCAGGCCCCTTGACGTTTACCACAACCTTGCGCAACCCATGTTCCTTGGCCTTGGCGGCCGCTGCTTCCACCGCATTTTGGGCGGCAAAGGGTGTACTCTTGCGCGAACCCTTAAAGCCAAGACAGCCGGCACTGGACCAAGAGATCACGTTACCTTCCTTGTCGGCGAAGGTGACAATGGTGTTGTTGAAGGTGGATCTGATGGATACCACACCCTCGGAAATATTTTTTCGGACCTTTTTCTTGGTCTTCTGCTGCTTCGGATTAGCCATCTATATAACTCCCGCTATAGGTCGTGTTTATATGGTTATTTCTTGGCGACACCGCGACGGGGCCCCTTGCGAGTCCGGGCGTTGGTCTTAGTCCGTTGGCCTCGACATGGCAATCCTTTGCGATGCCGCAAACCCCGATAACATCCGAGGTCCATGAGCCTTTTAATGTCCATGGCCACTTCCCGACGCCGATCACCCTCGACCGGATATTGATCATCGATGACCTTCCGGATGTCGGCAACATGCGCATCGGTCAGATCATCGCTGTTCGCGGTATAAGAAAGCGAAACTGCATCGAGTATCTTCCTGGCCGTGGTACGGCCGATCCCATGGATATAAGTTAAGGCAATATCCATGTGCTTATTTTTCGGTAAATCGACACCAGCTATACGTGCCAAGGCTAACCTCCCTGCTTGACTCAGACCTTTTCGGCAAAAACCGACTTATCCCTGACGCTGCTTGTGTTTCTTGATCTTACAAGAAACCCGAACTACGCCATTGCGTTTAAAAACCTTACATTCACTGCACATCTTCTTAACCGACGCTCTTACTTTCATATCGCACCGTCCTACTTTTTATTCTTGGACCGAAAAGTGACCCGGCCCCTGGTAAGATCGTATGGGGAAAGCTCCACCGTTACCCGATCACCGGGAAGTATCTTGATGAAATGCATCCGCATCTTGCCGGAGATATGGGCCAGAACCCTGTGTCCATTATCCAGTTCAACCCTGAACATGGCATTCGGCAGGGGCTCGATTATTGTCCCCTCAACCTGGATGGCCTCTTCTTTCGGCATAAACCCACATATCCTGACTTATTAACTGATTGCCCCGTAAAAAAGAAAAGGGGGATATTAAACTATTCTCTATTTTTTGCCTTATTTTTTTTCGGCAACCAACAAATATTCATTGGATCCGACTCAAAACTTCGGGCTCACCAGTGGTAACTAAAACCGTATGCTCGAAATGGGCTGAAAGTTGCCGATCTAACGTCACTACCGTCCAGCCATCGCTCAATACTTTAACTTCATAACTTCCTGCATTCACCATCGGCTCTATCGCCAGTACCATACCGGCCACCAGCCGGGGAGTCCTTTCGTTCCTATGGTAATTAGGAATTTCCGGGGACTCGTGTAACTGACTGCCGATTCCATGCCCGACGAACTGTCGGACAACGGTAAAACCATTCTTTTCTACATGCTGCTGAACCGCCAGGGAAATATCGTTAATCCGGTTACCCTCCCTGACCTGCTCTATCGCATGATCAAGCGATTCTCTGGTAATCCGGATCAATTTCTCACTTTCCGAGCTGATAGTGCCAACCGGAACAGTGATGGCGGCATCGCCGTAAAATCCTTTATATTTGACCCCGAAGTCGATACTAAGGATATCGCCTTCCTTAAGCATTGTCTGAGCCGAAGGAATTCCATGCACCACCTGCTCGTTCAGAGAGGCGCAAATACTGCCCGGGAAACCGCGATAACCTTTAAAAGCCGGGATCGCGCCGCAACTGCGGGCATATTCTTCGGACCTTTGATCGAGATCAAAGGTACTCAAGCCGGGCCGCACCATATCTTTCAGTAAAACCAAGGTCTCAGCGACAATCCGGTTGGCTTCCCGCATAATCTGAATCTCTTGGCGGGACTTCAGAGTTATTCCCCGGCTCATTTCGAGGTTCCCCTCCTTAGCGCCGTCCCCGGATTTTACCACTCTTCAGGAAGCCGTCATAATTACGCATAATAGCATGAGATTCCATCTGAGCAATGGTGTCGATCATGACTTGCACCACGATCAACAACGCCGTTCCACCGAAATAGAACGGCAGGTTGAACTTGTTAATCAGGATCGTGGGTAGAACACAGACGGCACTTACATAGATGGCACCAATCACTGTCAAGCGCACCACTATCTTATCAATAAATTCAGCCGTCTTTTTGCCTGGACGTATTCCGGGAATAAAGCCGCCGTTCTTCTTCAGATTCTCTGCGACATCGACGGGATTAAAGGTAACGGCCGTGTAGAAAAAGCAGAAAAAGACTATAAAGGCTACATACATAATAGTCCAGGAAAGACTACCCCATTGCAAATAGGCAGTAACCCGCTGGATCCAGTCGACCTTGAGAAATCCACCAATCGTAGCCGGAAACATCATAATCGATGAAGCGAAAATCGGCGGTATTACCCCAGACATATTGATCTTCAGGGGTAAATGGGATTGCTGACCACCATACATTCGCCTACCGATGACCCGCTTGGCATATTGGATTGGAATTTTTCTCTGAGCCGTCTCGCAATAGATAACAAAAGCTATCACCGCCAACACCATAACCAACAAGACCGGCAAGAAGAGAACCGTCATGTCGCCGGCACCGACCATCTTGAAAGTCTTGCCAATGGCGGCTGGCATCCGGGCGATAATTCCGGCGGTAATAATCAGGGAAATACCATTGCCAATGCCGCGCTCAGTCATCTGCTCACCGAGCCACATGATAAAGGCGGTGCCTGAGGTTAAGGTAAGCATGGTCATCAATCGGAAGGCCCAGCCGGTATGAATGACGATCATTTCACCGCCGGCTGGGGCGGCCATGCTCTCCAGGCCGATACTAATAAATAAACCCTGGACTAAGGCCAGGGCTACGGTGGCATACCGGGTGTACTTGGTAATCTGATGCCGACCACTTTCCCCTTCCTTGGACAACGCCTCCAATTGCGGGACCACAACGGTCAGCAGTTGAAAGATAATGGAGGCGCTAATGTAGGGCATGATGCCCAAGGCGAAGATGGAGAAATTCTGCAGGGCGCCGCCGGAAAACATGTTGAACATGTCAAAGAGGGTCCCGGCGCTTTTCTGAAAAAAAGCAGCCAAGGCTTCCCCGTTGATGCCTGGGGTAGGAATCTGGACACCGATCCGGTAAACCGCCAACATCAGCATGGTATATGTTACCCTGCGTCGCAGCTCCGGTATATTGGCAGCATTCTGAAAACCAGCCTGCATGAATTAACCCTCGATCTTGCCGCCAGCGGCTTCGATCTTCTGCCGGGCCGACTCACTTAATTTATCCACCGCCACGGTCATGGCCTTGCTGATCTCGCCATTACCCAGCAATTTCACCAGACTGTACTTTTTGGCAACCAGACCAACCTCAACCAGCATCTGCCGGTCAATCCGGGTACCGCTCTCGAATTTCTCCAAGTCGGCAACGTTCAGAACCGCGTATTCTTTACGGAAGACGTTGTTAAATCCGCGCTTGGGGATCCGCCGTTGAAATGGCATCTGACCACCCTCGAAACCGACCTTAACACCGCTGCCGGAACGGGCCTTGAAGCCTTTATGACCGCGCCCCGCAGTCTTGCCGAGGCCGGAACCAGGGCCACGTCCTACTCTTTTCCTTTGCCGGTTGGATCCGGGATTGGGCGAAAGATTACTTAAGTTAAGCATGATTAATCCTCCACTTCGACCAGGTGCGCAACCTTGTTGATCATGCCCCGGATTTCCGGCGTATCCTTTCGGACTACCGTCTTATTGGTTTTGGTCAGCCCAAGACCGATCAGTGTAGCCCGAATCTTCTGGGTGCTACCAATATAACTTTTTTTCAAAGTAACTTTAACTTCCTTCATGACATCCATATCCTCTATGGGGGGAATAAACCAACTACAACTGTAAACCACGAAGAGGGGGCGGCAACGCCGGTTTCTACGGCATGACCGGGTGGCTATGACGTAATCTCTTCCACGGTCTTATTGCGCCGGGTGGCCACCTGTTCGGCGGTACGCAGACTACGCAATCCATCCAAGGTGGCCCGCACCAAATTGTGCGGATTGTGAGACCCCAGACATTTTGTAAGGATATTCTGAATCCCGGCTGCTTCCAGAACGGCGCGAACCGCGCCGCCGGCAATTACCCCGGTGCCGGCCGAGGCTGGCTTGAGCATGACTCTTCCGGCCCCGAATTTCCCGTAGATCTCATGGGGAATACTGCTTTCGGTTATTGCCACCTTACGCATGTCCTTACGAGCCTGCTCGATGCCTTTGCGAATGGCTTCCGGCACCTGGTTGGCTTTGCCCAAACCGTGCCCGACTTTTCCCTGGCCATCGCCAACCACGCAAATCGCACTGAAACTGAAGCGCCGGCCACCTTTGACAACCTTGGCCGTACGATTGATGAAGACCACCTTTTCGATCAACTGGTCTTCACTGTTTTCATTCTTAAAGTTTGACAAGGTACACCCCCAATCTAAACTGATGCTGTTTATCGCCTGACTGCCGATCAGAAGATCAGCCCGCCTTCCCTTGCCCCTTCGGACAGAGATTTTACCCGGCCATGATAGAGATAGCCGCCACGGTCAAAAACCACTTTGCCAACACCCTTAAGCTTGGCCTTTTCGGCCAACATTACACCGATCTTGTGGGCCTGGGCTTTCTTGCCTTGCAGATCTTCGCTGGTGAAAGCAGGATCCATGGTCGACATAGCGACCAGGGTCTGTCCTGCGACATCGTCGATAATCTGCGCATAGATATGTCTTGAGCTCTTAAAGACCCGTAGGCGAGGGCATCCTGCCGTGCCGCTGATCTTCTTCCTGATTCGCTTGATCCGTTTTTCACGGATAACCGTCGTTCTACTTGTCTTTGCCATTGCTTCTGCCTTACCGCATGTTGTTCTTTATTGTAAGCCGCTGGGCGGAAGCAAAATTGCTTGTAATCCGCCGTCCGGGCCTGTTTAACCAAAAGCGAAAGGGAATTATTTGCCCTTGCCCGCAGCCTTACCGGCTTTCCGGACAATACGCTCTTCCTCGTAGCGGATTCCCTTGCCTTTATAGGGCTCGGGCTTCCGGATATTACGAATCTTCGCGGCAGTGAGACCGAGCAGTTCCTTATCAATACCTTCAAGGGTGATGGCAGTTTTCTCCACCGAGGCACTGATACCTTGAGGTAAACCGAACTCGACGGGATTAGAATAACCAACGTTCAAGGTCAGCACAGCACCAGCCACCGAGGCGCGATAGCCAACTCCTTCGATCACCAGACGCCGTTGAAAGCCCTTGCTGACTCCCTGGACCATGTTGTCGACCAAAGTCCTGGTCAAACCGGAGAAGGCGTTGGTACGCTTACTCTCATCCTTGCATGTGACTTTCAGAACACCGCTTTCTTCAACTACCGAGATTTCCGGACGGATCTCCCGCTCCATGGTCCCCTTTGGTCCGGTGACCTGGATCTTGGCTCCGACTATGCCGATCTTGACTCCGCCGGGAACTTCAATAGGTTTGCTGCCAATCCTGGACATGTAATAGTCTCCGTTCTTTACTGAGAATCAGTTTTCCTCTAGATTACCAGACTTCGCAGAGAAACTCTCCGCCGACCCGCATCTTACGGGCCTGGTGATCGGTCATCACCCCTTTGGAGGTCGAGATAACCGCGATACCCAGACCACTCATCACCTTGGGAATCTTATCCGACTTCACATAGACCCGACAGCCCGGCTTGCTGATCCGTCGCAGACCGTTAATTACCTTCTGGTTATGCTGATCATATTTCAGATCAATCCGCAACACGCCCTGCGTATCATCCTTCAGGACATGAAAGTCGTTGATATAGCCTTCTTCCTTGAGAAGGCGTGCGACATCTACCTTCAGATTGGACAAAGGGATATCCACGCTGTCAAACTTGACCATGCAAGCATTACGCACTCTGGTCAACATATCTGCAAAGGGATCACTCATTGCCATAATAAATCCAGCTCCTCATTCTATTCTTCGAAATAACAAAAGACCGATTACCAGCTTGATTTGGTAACTCCGGTAACCTCACCGCGGGATGCCAGGGACCTGAAGCAAATGCGACATACCCCGAACTTCCTTAGAAAAGCGCGCGGTCGGCCACAAAGCGGGCATCGATTGTAACCCCGAACCGAGAACTTCGGTTTACGCTGGCTCTTGGCGATTAAAGATTTCTTAGCCAACCTGATTCCTCCTCGTATCTTTTCTGAAAGGCATCCCCAGAGCAGCCAGAAGAAGACGTCCCTCCTCATCGCTCTTAGCGGTAGTACCAATACAAATATTAAGCCCCTTGATCTTGTCGATTTTATCGTAGTCGATTTCAGGGAAGATAATATGTTCCTTGATTCCCATGGCATAGTTTCCCCGACCGTCAAATGCCTTGGTGGAAACACCGCGGAAGTCCCGCACCCTGGGCAGGGCGATATGGATTAGCTTGGCGAGAAAATCCCACATCTTTTCCCCGCGTAAAGTCACCATGCAGCCGATTGGCATACCCTGACGCAGCTTGAATGTGGCAATGGATTTTTTGGCCTTAGTGACCTGAGCCTTCTGCCCGGCGACCATAGTCAACTCATTGGCGGCACCCTCGATAATCTTGGGATTTTGAACCGCCTCTCCCAAACCCATGTTGAGGACGACCTTAGTAATTTTCGGTACCTGCATGATGCTGCGGTAACCGAATTTTTCCATGAGCTGCGGAACGCAGTTCTTCTGATAATGTTCTTTTAAGCCAGCCATTTACTGTCTCCGAAAACCGTTAAACCTCTGATCAAGCCTTGGTTTCTACCGATTCTCCGCATTTTTTGCAGACTCGAACCTTGGCACCATCTTCCAGACTCTTAATCCCAACGCGAACCGATTTGGAGCACTTGGGACAGACCAGCTTCAGGTTCGACAGGTGAATGGGGGATTCCTTCTCAATGATGCCGCCCTGCTGGTTCGCCATACTTGGTTTAGTATGACGTTTGATCATGTTGATCTTTTCGACCACAACCTGGTCATCATCACGGAATGCCCGGATTACTTTACCGACTCTTCCCCTGTCTTTGCCGGTGATAACCTCGACCTGGTCATTAAGCTTTATCTTTTTCATCATGAAGCCTTCTGTTTTTATGCCTCGTTGTATTACATAATCAGAGTCGACAACCTTTACCAAAAAAGCCGACCTGCGACAGCTTACAGAACCTCTGGTGCCAAAGAAATAATCTTCATATAGCCCTTGGCCCTAAGTTCTCGGGCAACCGGACCGAAGATCCGAGTGCCGATCGGCTCGCCATTGTTACCCAGCAATACCGCGGAATTCTCGTCAAAGCGGACCGTAGTGTCATCCATGCGGCGCAATTCCTTGACCGTTCGAACCACCACAGCTTTCAAAACATCGCCCTTTTTAACCTTGGCCCGGGGAATCGCCTCCTTAACGGTGACGACTATCACATCTCCGATCCGGGCATAGCGCCGGCGGCTACCACCCAGAACCTTTATACAAAGAACCTTTTTGGCGCCGCTGTTATCCGCAACATTCAAGACTGACTCGGTCTGTATCATCTTTTCACCGACTGCAACGCAGTTGCTTAATTCAAATTAGCGATTCTAACACCGGCGGCTTCCAATAACCGCCGGCAACCATAAACCGATCCGACCTATATCACACGGCCCGTTCGATGATTTCTCGCACCCGCCATCTTTTGTTCTTGCTAAGAGGCCGACATTCTTCAATCATGATCCGGTCCCCGGGGTTGCAAGTGTTTTCCGGATCATCCGCCATGTACTTGATATTGCGGCGCATGTATTTGCCATACAACTTGTGGCTTACCATCTGCTCGGTTTGGACCACGACACTCTTGTCCATCTTATTGCTAATCACGACCCCGACCAGAGTCTTTTTGATTCTCTTGTTTTCTGCTTCCGCCATTTCAGCAATCCCGTCAAATCATGGTTTAATGGGGTCGGCTCCGGACTGATCAGACCGTCTGATCAGCCAGCTGCCTCCGTCTTCCTTTTGGCACTAAGTTCCGTCTTGACGCAGGCAATATCCTTGCGCAGTTGTCGCAACTTGGCCGTATTTTCCAAGGGACGGATGCCGTGCTGGAACTTGAGTTTAAACAGTTCCTCGGCCAGATCCTTCTCCTTGGCGGTAAGGTCTTCGCCACTCAGTTCACGTAACTCTTTGCTATTCATATAGTCTTTTCCTTACTGATTACCTTGGTAGCAAAAGGCAATTTGTTGGCGGCCAAAGTCAAGGCACGTACTGCAATACTCTCCTCGACACCAGCCAACTCATAGAGAATTTTGCCGGGTCGTATAGGCGCCACCCACCCTTCCGGACTGCCTTTGCCTTTTCCCATTCGGGTTTCAGCCGGTTTCTTGGTCAACGGCTTGGCGGGAAAAACCCTGATCCACATCTGCCCACCGCGTTTAACCTTCCGGTTGATAGCAATACGTGCAGCCTCGATTTGCTGGGCAGTCATGTACCCACTCTCCAGCGCTTTGAGAGCAAAATCTCCGAATTCGATGCTGCTACCACGCTGGGCCTTACCCCGCAGGTTGCCCTTCATCTGCTTTCTAAACTTAACCTTCTTCGGACTTAACATTCTCTACCTCATCACGTCGGAGGATTCTATTTTTATAAAATAAGGAGAGGCTTATTGCTCCAATTCCTGCTCTTGGTCAGTAAGCACTTCGCCCTTGAAAATCCAGACCTTGACCCCGATAATCCCATAAGTGGTTTTGGCTTCGGCAAACCCGTAATCGATATCGGCCCGTAAGGTGTGCAGCGGCACCCTGCCTTCGCGAGTCCACTCGGTACGGCTCATTTCAGCTCCACCCAAGCGGCCCGAACAACATATCTTGATGCCTTTGGCGCCGAACTTCAAGGAGATACCAACTGCCTTTTTCATAGCCCGACGGAATGCAACCCGACGCTCCATCTGCATGGCCACATTCTCGGCCACCAATTGGGCATCGGCTTCCGGGCGCCGAACTTCCTGGATATCGACATGACACTCACGCTTGGTGAACTTATCCAGATCGCCTTTTAAAGCCTCAATTTCAGCGCCTTTCTTACCAATGACTATACCTGGCCGGGCAGTATGAATCTTCACCCTGACCTTTTCACCAGTCCGGGCAATTTCAATTTTGGCCACTCCGGCATGATAAAGCCGCTTTTTTAAGTATTTCCTGATCTTCTGATCTTCCAGAAAATACTTTGCGTAATCGCGGTTGGCATACCAAATGGAATCCCAGGTCTTGACGATATTGAGTCTAAATCCAATCGGATTAACTTTCTGGCCCAAAGCACTCCTCCATGCAGTCGCTATTCAAGTTGTTCTGCCGGTACGACTTACTCCCCCGACAGAGCCGAGGGAATCTTCCAGTAAAAAATATTACTGCTCGTCCAGCACCACAGTGATATGGCTGGATCTCTTCAAAATCCGGTTGGCCCTGCCTTGAGCCCGCGGCATAATCCTCTTCAACATCGGTCCGCCATCGATAAATATGGTCTTGACGTAGAGGGTGTCCACATCGATCGCCTCGTTCTGGCTGGCATTGGCCAGCGCCGACTCGATCACCTTGCGAAGGATTCGCGCCCCTTTCTTGGGCATGAAACGCAGGGTATTGATGGCCGTTGCTACGTCTTTACCCCTTACCAGATCGGCAATAAGCCGAGCCTTCTGCGGCGAAATCCTGATTTGTCTGGCGAGTGCCTTGGCTTCCATTTGCTGAACTCTCCTTGTCGCAAACTTATTACTTCACCCCGACTGGCAGTCGGGTGACTGGTAGTTATTTCTTCCCTTTCTTGCCAACGGCATGGCCAAAGTAGGTCCGAGTGGGAGAATATTCACCCAGTTTCTGACCCACCATGTTCTCGGAAACAAACACCGGAATGAACTTCTTGCCGTTATGAACGGCCAGAGTCAGTCCCACCATTTCGGGAATGATATCGGAACGCCGCGACCAGGTCTTGATCACCTTACGGGAGTTGGTTTCTTTGGCACCCATCACCTTCTTCAACAGATGGCCATCAACAAACGGTCCTTTTTTTACGGAACGAGCCACTTTATACCCCCTGTCCTATGACCTTTTGGTAACAATATATTTATCGGACGGCTTACGCTTCTTGGTCTTGTAACCCTTGGCAGGAACACCCCAAGGGGAACATGGATGCCGACCGCCGGAGCTTTTACCCTCGCCACCGCCCATGGGATGATCATGGGGGTTCATGGCTACACCGCGGACCTTAGGCCGACGTCCCAGCCATCGGCTGCGACCGGCTTTGCCCAACTTGCGGCGCTCATGCTCGATATTGCCGATCTGACCGACGCTGGCCCGACATTCGCGATGAAACTTGCGAACCTCACCGGAAGGCAGCTTGACCAGCACATAATTGCCTTCCTTAGCCATTAATTGCGCCGAAGTCCCGGCGCTTCTAACCAGCTGAGCACCCTTAGCGATCTTCATTTCGACGTTATGAATGATCGAGCCAAGCGGCATGTTGCCCATGGGCAGACAGTTGCCCGGCTTAATATCTACGGCATTACCGGCTTCCACCATGTCACCGACTTTCATGCCGACTGGGCAGATGATATAGCGTTTTTCCCCATCGGCATAGTTTAGCAAGGCGATGTTGGCGGAACGATTGGGATCGTATTCGATGGACGCAACCCGGGCTGGAATATCGACCTTGTTTCGTTTGAAATCGATCATCCGGTACTTGCGCTTGTGTCCGCCGCCCAGATGTCTGGCGGTGACCCGGCCATTGTTATTACGCCCGCCCCGGTTATTCAGGATATGGACCAAGCTTTTCTCTGGTCTATCCTTGGATAGATCCGGATTAACTATGGTAACCAAAGTCCTTTTGCCCGGTGATGTCGGTGTATAGGTCTTAGTTGGCATTTCAAAAACCCCGATTTAAGTATTTACCACTGAATTATCAAGAACCAGGAAAACTAAAGCCAGAGTGAGGCTACAGATTCTCCAGGAAATCAATCTTGTGACCTTCGGTAAGGGTGACGATTGCTTTTTTCCAATCGCTGCGTCGACCGGCATATTTGCCTACCCTTTTTTCCTTCCCGTGCATATTGGCCGTTCTTACCTTATCGACCTGAACTTTGAAGAGCTTCTCAACGGCTTCCTTGATCTCCAGCTTATTTGCCCGAGGATCGACTTTGAAAACCACTTGGTTATGCTCTTCCTGAAGCCCCATGCCTTTCTCTGTCAGACATGGTTTCTTGACCACGGTGCAGATATTCTTCATGACAGCAACCTCGCTTCCAGCTGACCGATAGTGGCCTTGGTCAGGACAATTTTTCGATGCAACAGAATATCATAGACATTGAGCCCTATGGTTGGCAGCACCTTATAGCCGGGAACATTCCGAGAGGATTTCTCCAAATTAACGTTGTCCCCGTCGACAACAATCAGAGCATTATCGAAGGCGAAATTTTTCATGACCGAGAGAAAATCCTTGGTTTTAATCTGCTCAAGTTGGAAATCATCCAGAATCAGCAGATTTTCTTCGGCAAAACGTGAGCTCAGGGCCATGCATAATCCCAATTGGCGAACTTTGCGGGGCAATTTGTAACTATAATCGCGAGGTCTTGGACCAAAGACCGTGCCACCCCCACGCCATAAAGGCGACCGCTTTTGTCCGGCACGAGCTCTACCGGTCCCCTTCTGACGCCAAGGCTTGGCATTCGAACCGCGCACTTCGGCCCGGGTCTTAGTGCAGGCCGTGCCGCTACGACGATTGGCAAGCTGCATTTTAACAATATCATGGAGAATGTGGGGTTTGACTTCAATGCCGAATATCGATTCCGGCAACTCCACTTCTCCGATTTTTTCGTTTTTTATATTTTTTACTTCCGTGACGGCCATTTTCTGGCACCCCCAACTTAATTAGTCGCTGGTCTTTTTACCCTGTACGGGCACGCATCCGGTCCCGTACCGGGGGCTATTTCTTATAGATCTGAACCACACTCTGCTTGGCGCCGGGCAAAGAACCCTTGACCAGCATGACGTTGCTTTCCGGGCGGACATCGACAACCATGACATTTTTTTTGGTCACCAAAGCATTACCCATCCGCCCCGGCATCTTCTTGCCCTTGATGACCCGGCTGGGATAGGCACTACAACCTATGGAGCCCGGAGCCCGATGGAACATGGAACCATGGGTTTTACCACCACCCTTGAAACCATGCCGTTTGATCACGCCCTGGAAGCCGCGACCTTTGCTTAGACCGCTGACATCAACCAGCTCCCCGACTTTAAAGAGATCGGCAACTTGAATTTCCTGGCCGAGCTCATACTTATCAATTTCGCTGACCCGGAATTCCTTGATGTGATAAAACCCGCCCTTACCAGCGGCCTTGACATGGCCGGCCATGGGTTTACTGAGCCGACTTTCCCTCTTGCTGCCGAAGCCGACCTGGATGGCGTTGTATCCTTCCTTCTCAACACTTTTCTTTTGGAGAACGATACAAGGTCCGGTTTCGATGGCGGTGACCGCAATGGCGGCGCCAGCCTCGGAATAAACCCTGGTCATACCGACCTTTTTCCCCAACATTCCCAGTTTATTAGGCATTTTCTCAACCTGACAGTTTGAATTTACAGCTTAATCTCGACATCAACACCGGCCGATAACTGCAGTTTCATCAAGGCATCGATGGTCTGCTGAGTCGGCTCCATAATATCGAGAAGCCGCCGATGAGTCCGCATTTCAAACTGCTCACGCGATTTCTTATCGACGTGTGGTGAACGCAGAACACAGTATTTGTTGATGGATGTTGGCAGCGGAATTGGCCCGGCAATACTGGCCCCGGTCCGCTTAGCGGTATCAACAATCTCCATGGTCGACTTGTCCAGCAGCTTGTGATCGTAGCCCTTAAGTCTGATCCTAATTTTTTGAGTCGGCAGCATTATAATTCACCCTTACTCGATAATCTGATTAATAACGCCGGCGCCGACAGTGCGGCCGCCTTCGCGGATAGCGAAGCGAAGACCTTCTTCCATGGCAATCGGGGTGATCAACGCACCTTCGATGGTCACGTTGTCACCGGGCATCACCATCTCAACCCCTTCGGGTAGTGAAACAATGCCGGTCACGTCGGTGGTCCGGAAGTAGAACTGAGGACGATATCCGTTAAAGAACGGAGTGTGACGACCACCCTCCTCCTTGCTCAGAATATAGCATTCAGCCTTGAACTTAGTATGCGGAGTGATGCTGCCCGGCTTGGCCAGAACCTGACCGCGCTCGATATCTTCACGCTTGGTGCCGCGCAGCAGGATACCGACGTTGTCACCGGCCCGACCCTCGTCCAGCAGTTTCCGAAACATCTCGACTCCGGTAACCGTGGTCTTGACCGTTTTGGAAATACCGACGATTTCAATCTCGTCGCCCACCTTAACAATTCCGCGCTCGATCCGACCGGTAGCAACCGTGCCACGCCCGGAGATCGAGAATACATCCTCGACCGGCATCAGGAATGGTTTATCAATGTCGCGGGCAGGTTCGGGAATGAAGTTGTCACAAGCGTCCAACAGCTCCCAGATGCATTTGGCGGCCGCTTCATCCTCGGGATTCTCTAAGGCCTTCAAGGCACTTCCCCGGATGATCGGGGTATCGTCGCCGGGAAAATCATATTTGGTCAGCAACTCACGAAGTTCCATGTCGACCAGCTCAATCAACTCTTCGTCATCGACCATGTCACATTTGTTCATGAACACCACGATAGAAGGCACACCGACCTGACGGGCAAGAAGGATGTGCTCACGGGTCTGAGGCATCGGACCGTCGGTGGCGGCTACCACCAGGATCGCCCCGTCCATCTGGGCCGCGCCGGTGATCATGTTCTTAATGTAGTCGGCATGGCCCGGGCAGTCCACGTGGGCATAATGCCGCTTGTTGGACTCGTACTCCACATGGGCCGTGGCAATGGTGATGCCGCGTTCCTTCTCTTCCGGCGCCTTGTCGATCTCGTCGAAGGCGGTTGCACTCGCCAAACCCTTCAAAGACAAGACCCGGGTAATTGCCGAGGTCAGGGTCGTCTTGCCATGATCGATATGACCGATCGTGCCGATGTTGACGTGGGGTTTGGTCCTTTCAAATTTCTGCTTTGCCATGATCTTGTCCTCTGTGTTCCTTACCTAACTCGGCTTAACTTATATATAACCTTTGATCCTCTTGATGATCTGTTCGGCAACTCGACCAGGTACCAGGTCGTAGGTTGCGTACTGCATGGTAAAACTGGCCCGTCCCTGAGTGGCGGAACGCAACGAGGTGGAATATCCGAACATTTCGGCCAGCGGCACCTGAGCCTTCACCACCTGCAGACCCTCCAGACCTGGTTCCATTCCCAGGATTCTGGCCCGTTTACTGTTCAAGTCGCCAATCACATCGCCCAGACTGGCTTCCGGCAGGATGATTTCCAGTTCCATGATCGGTTCCAGCAAGACCGACCCGGCCTGTTCCAATGCCTTACGGAAAGCCATGTTGGCGGCCACCCCGAAAGCTTGCTCGGAGGAATGGTCCTCGTGGTATGAACCATCCACCAGGCTGACCCGAAGATCAACTACCGGAAATCCAATCAGGACTCCGGAATCCAGACTATCTTTAATCCCACGTTCAATGGCGGGAAGATACTCGGCCGGGATGCTATCCGGCTTGATTCGATTTTCAAACTCGTAACCGGCTCCTCTTTCCAGAGGCGATACTTCCAGCCAGACATGTCCGTAATGCGCCTTACCAGCCACCTGGTGCTCGAAGAGCCCTTCGCCCCGGCCCGTCGTTTCAATGGTCTCCTTATAGGCGACCTGCGGCTTGCCGACATTGGCAGCGACCTTGAATTCCCGCAACAACCGGTCGACGATAATCTCGAGATGCAGTTCGCCCATCCCCGAAATAATGGTCTGGCCGGAATCAGGATCCTTCTTTACCAGAAACGAGGGATCCTCAAGGGCAACTTTATCCAGAGCGGTTTGCAGCTTGTCCTCGTCCGCCGTACTTCTGGGCTCAATAGCCGTGGAGATCACCGGTTCAGGGAAGTCCATGGTCTCGAGACGAATATTGTCTCCGGATTCACAAAGTGTGTCACCGGTGCTGGTAAACTTCAAGCCGACCAAGGCAGCGATATCGCCGGTCTCGATCTCCTTGACCTCTTCACGCTTGTTGGCGTGCATTTTGAGGATCCGGCCGATCTTTTCCTGCTTGTGCTTGACCGAGTTAAAAACCTTGTCCCCGGAATGCAAGCGCCCTGAGTAAACCCGCAGATAAGTAAGCTTATCGACAAACGGGTCACTGGCAAGCTTGAAGGCCAGACCGCAGAACTTCTCAGTACTGCTGGCCTCCCGGATCAACACCTCACCGTCGGGTCCATGCCCCTCAACCGGCGGTACTTCAACCGGTGAAGGCAGGTAATCGACAATGGCGTCGAGCAGCGGCTGCACCCCCTTATTCTTGAAGGCGCTACCACAAAGGACCGGCACTACCTGACTGTTCAATGTTGCTTTACGAACAGCCCTTTTGATCTCCTCAACGGAGATCACTTGTTCTTCCAGGTATTTTTCCATGACTCCCTCATCGAAGTCGGCCAACTTCTCGAGGAGAGCCATCCGTGCGGCCGTGGTTTGATCTTTGAATTCCTCAGGGACCGGCAGTTTGACTACCGTGGCACCTTGAGTTGCCTCATCGAAGGTTAGCAGTTGCTCACCGATGAGGTCGATAACTCCTTTAAAATTTTCTTCACTTCCCACCGGCAGTTGCAAGGGGAGAGGATTTCCTCCCAACCTCCGCCTGATCATCTCCAGACAGCGCTCGTAATTTGCGCCGGTCCGATCCATCTTGTTGACGAAGGCGATCCGGGGTATTGCGTATTTATCGGCCTGCCGCCAAACAGTCTCCGACTGGGGCTCAACACCCCCGACGGCACAAAATACTGCGATGGCGCCATCCAACACCCGCAGGCAACGTTCCACCTCAATGGTGAAATCGACATGCCCGGGTGTGTCAATAATATTTATTGTATGCTCACGCCAGTAGCAGGTGGTAGCGGCGGAAGTAATGGTTATGCCGCGTTCCTGTTCCTGTTCCATCCAGTCCATGACAGCAGCGCCATCATGGACTTCGCCGATCTTATGCGAGCGACCGGTATAAAAAAGAATCCTCTCGGTAGTTGTCGTCTTGCCCGCATCGATGTGGGCCATGATGCCTATATTGCGCAAGCGTGCAAGCACAGCCTTGGAAGACACAACTTATACCGTTCCCGTTTAATCCGATTTTTCTCACCAGGTTCATCTCCGGCCTCAAGCACGGGCCTATCGCTTCGAGAGAGAAAGAGGCTATTTATCCCAGTAACGCGGATTTGTCAATCGCTGACTGCCAAAACCGGAAAAAATCTTCCTACCAGCGGTAATGAGCGAAGGCCTTGTTGGCATCAGCCATCTTATGAGTATCCTCACGCTTCTTCACGGCTGCACCACGGCTATTAAAGGCATCGATCAATTCACCGGCCAGCTTTTCAGCCATAGTCCGCCCGGAACGCTTAGCGGAAAAGCCAACCAGCCAACGAATAGCCAGGGCATTGCGTCGTTCGGTCCGGACTTCGACCGGCACCTGATAGGTGGCACCACCGACCCGTCGAGACTTGACCTCGACCCGGGGCCGCACCTTGTCCATGGCCTTCTCGAAAACCTCAAGCGGCTCGTTCTCGGAAACCTTTTTGGCAACGATATCCATGGCGTCATAGAATATCGTCCGCGCCACCGATTTCTTCCCCCGCTCCATCAGGCCATTTATGAACTTGGAGACCAGGACACTGTTGAAGCGCGGATCCTGAATAATCTGCCGTTTGGCAACAAGCTTACGTCTGGGCATCTGACAACTCCTTATTTAGGACGTTTGGCACCGTACTTGGACCGACCCTGGCGCCGCTCGGAAACACCAAGCGTATCGAGGGTACCCCGGACAATGTGATAACGAACACCGGGTAAGTCCTTAACGCGGCCGCCACGAATCAGCACCACCGAGTGCTCCTGCAGGTTATGACCGACGCCGGGGATATATGAAGTTACCTCAATGCCGTTGGTCAACCTGACCCTGGCCACTTTCCGGAGAGCGGAGTTGGGCTTTTTGGGGGTGGTTGTATAGACCCTGACACAAACCCCGCGTTTCTGCGGAGAGCCTTGCAAGGCCGGGGTATTGGTGCGCTTGACCGCCTTTTTGCGGCCGTGCCTTACCAGTTGGTTGATGGTTGGCATTTACTCAAACTCCAAGTTTTGCTTTTTTTATGACGACTCACCCAATTGGGAGTCACCGATATCGTCTAGGACAGCGACCTCTAACAGCGGATTCGCCACCGGTCCCTATTACTGATTATCCCAAGCCAGAAACAAAGAAACGCGATAAATAATCTATCCTCTACTGGTTGTCAAGGAAATATCACCTCCGCCAAACCTGCGGGACAGGGTGATGTTCCGTTTGCTCATAACCTTCCTACTCTCCTTCGAGATGATAACGAGGATGCCCGGTTCCGGCAGGCACCAGCCGCCCCATAATGACATTCTCCTTAAGTCCGCTCAGGTCATCAACCCGACCAGCCATGGCGGCATTGGTCAACACCTTAGTCGTCTCTTGGAACGAGGCGGCCGAGATGAAGCTGTCTGTGCTTAGTGATGCCTTGGTCACCCCGAGCAACAACGGCTCGGCCACTGCCGGCCGGCTCCCGGCTTTAATCAGCTTCTCGTTCTCCTCTGCAAAGCGCCAGGACTCGACCTGTTCGCCCAACATGAAGGTGGAATCGCCGACTTCGGTAATTGTGACCCGCCGCAGCATCTGACGGACGATAACCTCGATGTGTTTGTCGTTGATCTTAACGCCTTGGAGCCGATAGACCTCCTGAATCTCATTAACCAGGAACTTGGCCAGCTCCTTAACCCCAAGCACTCTAAGAATGTCGTTGGGATCGGGTGAACCGTCCATCAATCTTTCACCAGCCTTGACGTAGTCGCCTTCATGAACGATAACGTGTTTACCTTTCGGAATCAGGTATTCTCTGGCCTCGCCAAGTTCTGGCGTGACCACAACCCGCTTCTTGCCCTTAAGATCCTTACCGTAGCTGATCTGTCCGTCAATCTCGGTGATCACCGCGTGTTCCTTGGGTTTGCGCACCTCGAAAAGCTCGGCAACTCGAGGCAGACCGCCGGTAATATCCTTAGTCTTAGTGGTTTCACGCGGGATGCGGCCGATGATCTTACCGGCCTCCACGCGGTCACCTTCGTTCACCGAGATATGGGTGCCGACCGACAGACTGTAACGAGCTGGCGAACCGGTCTTGGGCAGTTTCATGGTCCGCCCCTTCTCATCTTTGAGAGAAATACGCGGATTGAACTGCCCGGCCCGTGGTGAGATAATAACCCGGGTGGACTTGCCGGTTACCGGATCGACTTTCTCCTGCATGGTCATGCCTTCCAGGATGTCGCCGAACTTGACGATACCGCCAATCTCGCTGACAATTGGGGTCGAGAAAGGATCCCATTCAGCCAAGCGGGTGCCTGACTCTACGGCATCACCATCGTGAACCAACAGCTGGGCACCATAATTCAGACGGTGCCTTTCGCGTTCCCGTCCTTCTGCCCCGATAATGGCCAGCTCGCCATTACGGTTCATGGCGATCATCTGCCCCTCGGCATTAGTAACCGTATGAATATTGTTGAACTTGACCGTACCGCCGTGCTGGGTTGCAATTTCGGCCTGCTGCACCGAGCGGCTGGCGGTACCTCCAATATGGAAGGTTCGCATGGTCAACTGGGTTCCAGGCTCACCGATGGACTGAGCGGCAATAATACCGATGGCCTCACCGATGTTAACCATATGCCCGCGTCCCAGGTCACGACCGTAACACATGGCGCAGACGCCCCGGCGCGAGCGACAGGTCAGTACTGAACGGATCCGAACTCGATCGATGCCAGCCTCGTTGACGGCCTCGACCAGATCTTCGGTGATCTCCTCATTGGATTGCACTAGGACCTCGCCGGAGAAGGGATCGACCACATCGTCCAGGGCCACCCGGCCCAGGATCCGGTCACCGACCGGTTGAATGATCTCGCCGCCTTCCATCAGCGGCTCGGCCTCGATACCATCCAGGGTACCGCAGTCCTTCTCGATGATGGTCGAGTCTTGGGCCACATCGACCAGCCGACGGGTAAGATAACCGGAGTTCGCCGTTTTAAGAGCGGTGTCGGCCAGACCCTTGCGGGCGCCATGGGTGGAGATGAAATACTCCAGCACACTCAACCCCTCGCGGAAGTTAGCCTTGATCGGCGACTCGATAATCTCGCCGGAGGGTTTGGCCATCAGGCCGCGCATGCCGGCCAGCTGCCTGATCTGATCCTTGCTGCCACGGGCACCGGAGTCGGCCATCATATAAATAGAATTGAAACTGGGTGTCTCGATCAGTTTCTTGTCCTTATCGCGCAGGTACTGGACACTCATCTCCTGCATCATTTCCTGGGAGACCTTGTCGGTGGCGCGCGACCAGATATCGACCACGTTGTTATACTTCTCGCTCTCGGTCAGGACGCCGTTCTGATAGCCTTTTTCCACTTCCAGAACTTCTTTCTCGGCGGTAGCCAGGATATCGTCCTTACTGACCGGGATGATCATGTCGTTGATCGAGATGGAAATGCCAGCCAGGGTCGAAAATTCGTAACCAAGATCCTTCAGCCGATCGGCCAGAATAACAGTACTCTTGCTACCGCAATGGCGGTAGGTATGGTCAATCAGCTTGGCCAGTTCCTTCTTATTCATGACCTTGTTGACCCGGCTGAATGACACCCCTTCCGGTAACAAGTCGCCGACCATAACTCTACCGATGGTGGTTTCCACCAGTTCGCCATCGATGCGGACCTTGATCTTGGCCTGCAGGTGGATATGTCCATAATCGTAAGCCAGCCTGGCCTCGGCCGGTGAGGAAAAACACTTGCCCTCACCCAGGGCCAGCAAACGATCTCTGGTCATATAGTACAGCCCCAGAACGATATCCTGGGAGGGGATGATAATAGGTTCACCATGGGCCGGTGAGAGGATGTTGTTGGTCGACATCATCAGCACCCGGGCTTCCATCTGCGCCTGAACGGTAAGCGGCACATGGACGGCCATCTGGTCGCCGTCGAAATCGGCGTTGAAGGCATTGCAGACCAGCGGATGAAGCTGCACGGCCTTGCCTTCGATCAGCAGAGGCTCGAAAGCCTGCATGCCCAAACGATGCAGGGTGGGAGCGCGGTTTAATATCACCGGATACTCACGGACCACCTCGTCCAACACATCCCAAACCTCTTCGGTGGCCTTTTCCACCATCTTGCGGGCGCTCTTGATGGTGCTGACGTAGCCCAGCTGCTCCAGTCGGTTATAGATGAAGGGCTTGAAAAGCTCCAGAGCCATCTTCTTGGGCAGACCGCACTGGTGCAGCCGCAGATGCGGACCGACCACGATGACGGTCCGGCCGGAGTAATCGACGCGCTTGCCCAGCAGGTTCTGGCGGAACCGGCCTTGCTTGCCTTTCAACATGTCGCTTAACGATTTCAGGGGACGCTTATTGGGACCGGTGATCAATTTGCCGCGTCGGCCGTTGTCAAAAAGAACATCGACTGCCTCCTGCAACATCCGCTTCTCGTTGCGGATGATGATTTCCGGGGCATCGAGTTCGAGCAGCCGCCGCAACCGATTGTTGCGGTTGATCACTCGGCGGTAGAGGTCGTTCAGGTCGGAAGTGGCGAAACGTCCTCCTTCCAGTGGCACCAGGGGTCTGAGATCCGGAGGCAATACCGGGATGATCTCCAGGACCATCCACTCCGGTTTATTGCCGGAATCACGGAAGGCCTCGACCACGTTGAGCCGCTTGGCAATCTTCTTCCGTTTGGCTTCAGAGCCGGTACTGCGCATATCCTCCCGCAAGGAGACAGACATGGCGTTCAGATCCTGGTTATGCAAAAGAACCCGAATCGCCTCGGCTCCGATACCCACAGAGAAACGCCCGGGGTGTTCTTCCAAGGCCTGGCGATACTGTTCCTCGTTCAACAGGGTGCAGACCGCCGGGGCCGGTGCTTCGGAGGCGGTTACCACATAGGAGTCGAAATATAGTACTTTCTCCAGTTCCTTCAGGGTCAAATCAAGCATATTGCCGATCTTGCTCGGCAGGCTTTTCAGGAACCAGATGTGCGCCACCGGGGCGGCCAACTCGATATGCCCCAGTCTCTCGCGTCGGACTTTCGACTGGATGACCTCGACTCCACACTTCTCGCAGACTACTCCACGATGCTTCATGCGCTTATACTTGCCGCAATTGCACTCATAATCCTTTACCGGTCCGAAGATCTTGGCGCAAAAGAGACCGTCACGCTCGGGCTTGAAAGTCCGGTAGTTGATGGTCTCAGGCTTCTTGACCTCACCGCTTGACCAGTCCCTGATCTTTTCCGGAGAAGCCAGGGAAATCCTGACTGATTTAAAATTTAATGGTTTTTTGGCTTTATCGAAAAAACTGAAAAGTTCGTCCACGGCTCACACCTTTTGTCCGATTTTATTCAGAAAACTAGCCCCGTCAGTCGGCGCCCACATTCAGTCGTCGAGCAACTCCATGTCAAGGCACAACCCCTGCAACTCCTTGACCAGAACGTGGAAGGACTCGGGCAGGCCGGCCTCCAGGAAATTATCGCCCTTGACGATTCCTTCATACATCTTGGTCCGGCCATTGACATCGTCAGACTTGACGGTCAAGAATTCCTGCAGAGTATAGGCCGCACCATAAGCTTCCATGGCCCAGACTTCCATTTCGCCGAGCCGCTGGCCGCCGAACTGAGCCTTGCCACCCAGCGGCTGCTGGGTAACCAGGGAGTAAGGACCGGTGGAACGGGCATGGATCTTATTGTCGACCAAGTGATGCAATTTCATCATATACATGACTCCGACGGTCACCTGATTGGCGAACTTCTCGCCGGATAGTCCGTCGTACAAAGTAGCCTGGCCGACTTCGTCCACTCCGGCCTCAACCAGCAACCGGCGAATTTCACCCTCATTGGCTCCATCAAAGACGGGGGTGGCCATGTGCAACCCGGGGCCCAAACGTTGAGCCATGGTCAGCAGATCGTCGTCACTCAACTTGTCGGTGAGTTGCTTATATTCCTCGGCAGAGTAAATCTCTTTCAAGCGTTTCTTGATTTCTTTAAGATCCCGGCGCTCAGCTAAGCCCTGGATCTGCTCGCCAAGTCTTTTCGCCGCCAACCCAAGGTGCGTTTCCAATACCTGACCGACGTTCATACGGGAGGGAACACCCAAGGGATTCAAGACCACATCCACCGGGGTACCGTCGGCAAAGTAGGGCAGGTCTTCTTCCGGCAGGATCCGCGAGACGACACCCTTATTACCGTGCCGACCGGCCATCTTGTCGCCCACCGATAGCTTACGTTTGGTAGCCACATAAACCTTGACCATCTTAATGACCCCAGGCGCCAGCTCGTCTCCCTTTCGGAGCCTTTCCACACGGGCCTGACTTTTTTCGATGACCAGCTTCTTCTGGTTCTCATAGCTGTCCAGCACCTTGGTGATCATTTCCTCGACCTTGGCGCGGCCGGAGAAATCGACCTTCTTGAGACTGGCCAGGGAGAGTTCCGTCAAGGCTTCGGCGGTGATGGCCTGACCTTTCTTGATCAACACCTCACCTTTCTTGGCCGAGATATTGGCACCAGCCTTTTTATCGACCATCTGGTCGACCAGACGATTCTTAACCGCCTTTTCCAGGCAGCTCAGTTCATCCTCCATCTCCTTTTCCAGGATCGCCGCCTCGGCATCATCAATAGTCCTAGCCCGCTCATCCTTCTCGGCTCCCTTGCGAGAGAAAACCTTGGCTTCGATCACCACCCCCTCAATCCCAGGTGGGACCCGCAGGGAGGTATCCTTGACATCACCGGCCTTCTCACCAAAGATGGCGCGCAATAGCTTCTCTTCAGGTGACAACTGTGTCTCACCCTTGGGGGTAACCTTGCCGACCAAAGTATCACCAGGTTTCACCTCGGCCCCGATCCGCACCACCCCACTGTCATCCAGGTTGCGCATAGCCTCCTCGCTGACATTGGGAATATCGCGGGTGATTTCTTCCTTGCCCAGCTTGGTGTCACGGGCCACGGTCTCAAAGACCTCTATGTGCAAGGAGGTAAAAGTATCGTCCTTGAGCAGCCGTTCGCTCAACAGAATCGAATCCTCAAAGTTGTAGCCCCGCCAGGGCATGAAGGCGATAGTGATGTTTTTACCCAAGGCCAATTCACCTTGGTCGCAAGCCGGTCCGTCGGCCAGGAGTTGGCCCTTGAGCACCCGCTGCCCCGGTAAAACCACCGGCTTCTGGTTGAAGCAGGTGTTCTGGTTGGATTTTTTGTATTTTTCCAGACGATAAATGCCGATCCCGGTTGCAAAGCCATCGGTGTCAGGCTCGTCGTAGCGGATCACGATCCGGTTGCCATCCACCTCTTCAACAATACCGTCGCCTCCGGCCAGCAGGCAGACTCCGGAGTCCATGGCCACCGTCCTTTCCAGACCGGTACCGACCAGAGGAGCCGCGGTGCGCAACAGCGGCACGCCCTGGCGCTGCATGTTGGAACCCATCAAGGCCCGGTTGGCATCATCGTTTTCCAGGAAGGGCACCAGGGAGGCAGCAACGCTGACCAGCTGATTGGGAGAGACATCCATGAAGGTTACCCGGTCGCTGGAGACAAAGCCCACCTCACCATCCTCCCGGGCAATCATGCTGTCCTCGGCAATTTTGCCACCCTTGGTGATCTCGACTTTGGCCGGGGCAATCACGCAACCTGCCTCGTCCAACGCCGTCATATATTTAAAATTATTTGTTATTTTACGATTCACTACTTCCCGATAGGGCGTTTCGATAAACCCGTACTGATTGACCTTGGCGTAAGTAGCCATTGAGACGATCAGGCCGATATTAGGCCCCTCCGGGGTTTCTACCGGACAGATCCGCCCATAATGAGTGGGGTGAACGTCGCGAACTTCAAAACCGGCCCTTTCCCTGGACAAACCGCCAGGCCCTAAAGCACTGAGGCGCCGCTTATGGGTAACCTCGGAGAGCGGGTTGGTCTGATCCATGAATTGGGAAAGCTGGCTGGTCCCGAAAAATTCCTTGATCGCCGCAGTAATCGGTTTGGGATTGACCAGATCATGGGGCATCAGGGTCTCGATCTCCTGGATGCTCATCCGTTCCCGAATGGCGCGTTCCATTCTCACCAAGCCCATGCGGTACTGATTCTCGATCAATTCGCCGACCGTACGCACCCGCCGGTTGCCCAAGTGATCGATATCGTCGACCTCGCCTTGCCGGTCACGCAGCTTGACCAGTTCGCGGACGCTCATCATGATGTCGTCCTTGGTCAGGGTGCAGTGATTAATGTCGGTATCCACTCCCAGCTTGGCGTTCAGCTTGAATCGACCAACCACCGACAGGTCGTAGGTATCTTTATTGAAGAAGAGGTTATCAAGAAACTGGGTAGCCACCTCCGTTGTGGGTGGGCTGCTGGGCCGCAAGCGACGATAGATCTCAATCAAGGCCTCGGCCGGGGTCTGGGCCTTGTCGAGAAGCATGGTCTTACGGAAAGAATCGGTGACGTTGACGCCGTCAATGGCCAGGAGAGACAGATTCTTGATTTTCAGCTCAGCCAGCTCGGCCAGCATTGATTCGGTTAATTCGGTGTTGCAGGGCAACACCACTTCGCCGGTCTTGGGATTGACTATATCATGGGCCACCACTTTAGTGGCCAACTGAGCCACCGGAATGTTGATCTTGTCAACTCCGGCTTCGGTCATTTTCTTAGCCCGGGTCATTCCGATCTTCTGGTTGGCCTTCAACAACAATTCACCGGTTTCAGGATGGACAATGTCCACCGGAGCCCTTTGTCCCACGGCCGTCTGAGGATCGAACTTCATGAAGGCCTGATCACCCTTGATCGTAACCTCCTCAATTTCGTAGAAATAGCGCAGCAGTTCCTCGGTATTGTAGCCCAGTGACTTGAGCAGGGTCGAAACCGGAAATTTCCGGCGCCGATCGATCCTGACATAGAGGATATCCTTGGCATCATATTCGAGATCAATCCAGGAACCACGAACCGGGATGATCCGAGCGGAATAAAGCCTCTTGCCACCGGCATGGGTCTTGCCGCTGTCATGGCTGTAGAAAAGCCCGGGCGACCTTTGCAACTGGCTGACGATAACCCGCTCGGTGCCGTTGATCACAAAGACCCCGGTCTTGGTCATCAGAGGAATGCTACCCAGATAAACCGCCTGTTCCTTGATGTCGCGAATGGTCTTGACCCCGGTTTCCTTATCAAGGTCGTTGGTAACCAGCCGCACGGTAATTTTCACCGGCACATCGAAGGTCATCCCCCGTTCCACACATTCTTCCACTGTGTACTTAGGTTCGCCGAAGGTGTAATTGACAAACTCCAGGGAACAGGTGCCGTTGAAATCCTCGATCGGGAAGACACTCTTGAAAATTGACTGCAGGCCCATATCCTCACGTTGATCATGAGCGACCATGTACTGCAGAAACTTTTCGTATGACAAGCGCTGCATCTCGATAAGATGCGGCTTCTCGACAATTTCACCGAATTTAGCAAAGCTTTTTCTGACTCGTTTAATCATGTTCATTAAGCATCGCCCTCGTCAAATTAACTCCTGTGCGGTTCATGCGCTCCCTGATGCGGTTCCTTACCAGGCTACCACCACCGGTTTCAGACCGGGAAATAAAAACGCAATAAACGCCACGAGGGCTTTTAACTCCCCGTAGCGTTCGACATCCGGCTGCCAGTATCATGAGGCGACTGGCAGTTCGGCGCCGCCAGGCCCCATGGGGAGCCCGGCGGCGCCATCATAACTGATATGTAATTACTTGATCTCGACGGTACCGCCGGCAGCCTCGATTTTGGCCTTAATCTCATCGGCCTCAGCTTTGGAGACGCCCTGTTTGACCGCCTGAGGGGCACCTTCAACCATATCCTTCGCTTCCTTCAGACCCAGAGAGGTGATGGCCCGAACCTCTTTGATAACCCCAATTTTCTTGTCACCGGCAGAAACCAGGATGACGTCAAACTCGGTCTTCTCTTCGGCAGCGGCAACATCACCACCGGCAGCAGGAGCGGCGGCCATGGCCATGGGAGCGGCAGCGGATACCCCAAACTTCTCTTCCAGTTCTTTAACCAGTTCAGAGAGTTCAAGCACGGTCATATTGGAGATAAACTCGACAACATCTTCTTTCGTAGCAGCCATGATAAATTCCTCCAGGAATAAATTAACTTGTTAACAAGACTATCAGGCCTGACCTTTCTTGTCGGCCAATCCATTTAGCAAATAAAGCATCTTGGTGGGTACGCCATTCAGTACCCGGACAAAGCTGGTGGGTACGGCATTCATCACCGAGAGCAATTGGCCCAGCAACACCTCACGGCTCGGCAGGATGGAAAGAGCCACCAGGTCCGAAGCCGAAAGAGTCTTGCCGTCCATTGATGCCATCCGGATTGCAAAATCTGGGTGGCCCTTGATAAAACCGGTCAGAACCTTGGCGGGCGCAACCGGATCATCATAAGAGATGGCCACAGCTGTGGAACCCTTGAAGAACTCGCCCATGCCTTCAAACGAAGTGCCCTGAACAGCCCTTCTCAGCAAGGTATTCTTCGCGACCCGGATTTCAGCGTTGTTTTTCTTCAACTCACGCCGCAGCCCTTCCAAGGCATTTACGGACATTCCCCGGTAGTCGGTGACAATGGCAATTTTCGCCTTGGCGAACTTGTCACTGAGTTCTTCGACTATCGAAGCTTTTTCCTCTCGCTTCAAAGTGTTTTACCTCCTCTTCAAAAGAAAAAGTTTACAGATAAAACAGTTGAGGTCGTCAAAGGCAGACAAAAAAGATCTAAGAAGACGGTCAGACGGAATATACCGCTTAACCTTTTGATCCACGACGCCTTTAAAGGGGCCACAGCGTCGTTATGTCCGATTGTCTAGGCAGGCTGTAACCGCAGGGTACGAGGGCCCGGCCCCGGCAGCACAATTAAACTCTTTGAGTGCCCACTGTCTCCGACATCAAACTGCTTATTGGGAGGAGAGCATCGTCTCTGACAACATCTCCCACACCCGCCTCTACCACACCGGCTGGGCCGGTATATACAAATCAGCCCGCTTGTTTGACCAGAGTCCTGACATCCAAGGGATCGACTTTTACTCCGGGGCCCATGGTGGTTGACAGACTAATACCACGCATATATACACCTTTAGCGGTTGACGGCTTCAGCTGAACCAAGCGCTCTAGGAAGGCGATAATGTTCTCACGTAATTTTACGGCATCAAATGAGGCCCGTCCGACCCGGGCATGGACGATTCCGGCCTTATCGACCTTGAAGTCGACCTTACCGCCCTTAATTTCCTTGACCACCCGGCCGACATCGAAAGTGACGGTCCCAAGTTTGGCGTTAGGCATCAAGTTACGCGGCCCCAAGACCCGACCGATTTTACCTACCGTTCCCATCATATCGGGAGTGGCGATGGTTTTGTCAAACTCCAGCCAGCCGCCCTGGATTTTCTCGACGAATTCATCGCCGCCGGCAAAATCGGCTCCTGCGTCCAAGGCCTCCTGAACTTTATCGCCCTTGGCAAAAACCAACACCCGCTCGGTTTTACCGGTGCCGTTCGGCAAGACCACGCTGCTACGGACCATTTGGTCGGCATGGCGTGGATCAACACCTAGACGCACGGCAATATCAAGGGACTCGTCAAATTTGGCATATTTTGCCTTAAGTACTTTTTCCAGACTTTCATCCAGGGAATAAAGCACCGTACGATCAATGTCGGTAGTATTCTGCTGGTAGTTCTTTCCTCTTTTAGCCATCGTTCCTGCTCCAGTAGGTACTCATCAAACTGTTAACTTTCGGACCACAATTTCAATCACCAAACGCATCATAAATGCGGGGAATCAATCAATCCTTAATTGTAATCCCGCAGCTGCGGGCGGTTCCCTCGATAATCCGGCAAGCCGACTCAACATCATAGGCATTGAGATCAGGTAACTTCAATTCGGCGATTTCCCGGATCTTATCCCTGGAAACAGTAGCCACTCGATCACGCTTAGGATTACTGGACCCACCCTTGAGGCCAGTGGCCTTAAATAGCAAATTGGCTGCTGGCGGCGTTTTGGTGACAAAAGTAAAGGAACGGTCGGAGTAGACCGTTATCACCACCGGGATGATCATGTCTCCCTTGTCCTGGGTTTGGGCATTGAAGGCCTTGCAGAACTCCATGATATTGACGCCTTGCTGGCCTAGAGCAGGACCGACCGGCGGCGAAGGATTCGCCTTACCAGCGGGAATCTGTAATTTTATATAGCCCTGGATCTTCTTAGCCATTTTCTTCTCCTGTAGAGCAAAACAGTTTTAATTTACCTAGCGGAAACGCAGACAGCCGAGCCTTAACCCTTGGTCACCTGGATGAACTCCAGTTCAACCGGCGTTTCCCGCCCAAAAATCGAGACCATGACCCTGACGCGACCCTTATCGGGAAAAACCTCGTCAATCACGCCCTGAAAGTTGGCGAAGGGGCCCTCGGTAACCCGGACGGAGTCTCCCGTTTCGTACATAACCTTGGGTTTTGGTTTCAAGGCGCCATCTTTAATGCGCCCGATAATCTTCATCGCATCCGCATCGGGTAGGGGTTGCGGATGTAGATCGTCGCCGACAAATCCCGTTACTTTAGGGGTACCCCGTACCGTATGCCACGTCTCGTCATTAAGATCGACATTGAGCAAGATATAGCCGGGAAAAAATTTCCGGGAAGAAGTCTTTTTACTGCCTTTGACCATTTCCACGACCTGCTCGGTGGGCACTAGTATCTCACCGAAAAACTCCTCCTGGCCAGCGGTTTTAATCCGTTCCTGCAGGGCGGTCTTCACCTGCTCCTCAAAGCCGGAATAGGTGTGCAGTATGTACCAAGATCGAGCCATAAGCTTCGTTTTCCGCGTCGGGATTATTTCAAGATATAACTGATCAACTTGCCAAGAAAAAGATCCACCGCCCCAAGATACAGAGACATTATGGTAACCAGAACCACAACCAGTAGAGCTGAACCGGCTGTATTCTTTCTGTTAGGCCACGCAATCTTGCCAAATTCGCTTTTAACTTCAGCGGTGAAGACGCGGATCTGAGAGAAACTAAAACCGGACTCAGCCGATTTTTCGGTTTTCTTTTCAGGTTTCCGTTTCTCCTTTTCAGGAATAAGCGATTTTTCGTTAGTCATTGTCAAAACTCTTTCCTAAAGTCCTGCCGGCCAGGTTGTAATCATACCCGGCCGGCAGTATGTGGCGACAAACCAGAACCAGAAAATCGCTGCAATTGAAACAGCAAAAAAACCAGAAATGGCAGGCCAGGAGGGACTCGAACCCCCAGCCCCCGGATTTGGAGTCCGGTGCTCTACCAATTAGAGCTACTGGCCTCCTGGTTCTATTTTGTTTCTTTATGCAAAGTATGGCTCCGACAAAATCGGCAATACTTCTTGAACTCCAATTTGTTCGGAGTCCGACGTTTGTTCTTGGTCGTCGTATAGTTTCGACGTTTGCATTCGGTGCAGCCCAACGTAATGATATCTCGCATGGTTCCAACCAAAATAACAGGCTACCATCCCAACCTGCCGACAAGGAGACCGGGTCATGGTAGCCAAGATAATTTATGGGGGCAGATCGTTTTACTCGATAATCTGATTAATAACGCCGGCGCCGACAGTGCGGCCGCCTTCGCGGATAGCGAAGCGAAGACCTTCTTCCATGGCAATCGGGGTGATCAACGCACCTTCGATGGTCACGTTGTCACCGGGCATCACCATCTCAACCCCTTCGGGTAGTGAAACAATGCCGGTCACGTCGGTGGTCCGGAAGTAGAACTGAGGACGATATCCGTTAAAGAACGGAGTGTGACGACCACCCTCCTCCTTGCTCAGAATATAGCATTCAGCCTTGAACTTAGTATGCGGAGTGATGCTGCCCGGCTTGGCCAGAACCTGACCGCGCTCGATATCTTCACGCTTGGTGCCGCGCAGCAGGATACCGACGTTGTCACCGGCCCGACCCTCGTCCAGCAGTTTCCGAAACATCTCGACTCCGGTAACCGTGGTCTTGACCGTTTTGGAAATACCGACGATTTCAATCTCGTCGCCCACCTTAACAATTCCGCGCTCGATCCGACCGGTAGCAACCGTGCCACGTCCGGAGATCGAGAATACATCTTCGACCGGCATCAGGAATGGTTTATCAATGTCGCGGGCAGGTTCGGGAATGAAGTTGTCACAAGCGTCCAACAGCTCCCAGATGCATTTGGCGGCCGCTTCATCCTCGGGATTCTCTAAGGCCTTCAAGGCACTTCCCCGGATGATCGGGGTATCGTCGCCGGGAAAATCATATTTGGTCAGCAACTCACGAAGTTCCATGTCGACCAGCTCAATCAACTCTTCGTCATCGACCATGTCACATTTGTTCATGAACACCACGATAGAAGGCACACCGACCTGACGGGCAAGAAGGATGTGCTCACGGGTCTGAGGCATCGGACCGTCGGTGGCGGCTACCACCAGGATCGCCCCGTCCATCTGGGCCGCGCCGGTGATCATGTTCTTAATGTAGTCGGCATGGCCCGGGCAGTCCACGTGGGCATAATGCCGCTTGTTGGACTCGTACTCCACATGGGCCGTGGCAATGGTGATGCCGCGTTCCTTCTCTTCCGGCGCCTTGTCGATCTCGTCGAAGGCGGTTGCACTCGCCAAACCCTTCAAAGACAAGACCCGGGTAATTGCCGAGGTCAGGGTCGTCTTGCCATGATCGATATGACCGATCGTGCCGATGTTGACGTGGGGTTTGGTCCTTTCAAATTTCTGCTTTGCCATGACGAGTCTCCTATGCCCTTAATTTCAACATTAATACAGAGGCTTTTTCTTTGATTATTTACAGGAATTATCCGTGAACGCCCAAAAAAAGCACACTGGTTAATCCTGGAGCCCACGACCGGATTCGAACCGGTGACTTCTTCCTTACCAAGGAAGTACTCTACCTACTGAGTTACGTGGGCAACCCTTAAATAATATTACTGCGGCCTGTAACTCACGTCCACACGCCGGTTGCTGTTTGGAGCGGGAAACGGGTTTCGAACCCGCGACCCTCAGCTTGGAAGGCTGATGCTCTACCAATTGAGCTATTCCCGCTTTTCTTAATCGAAGTCGCGCAAACTGCCCGGCAACTCAAGGGGAGAGCGGCATCCCGTCATATTCTCAATCTATGGTGGAGGGGGGAGGATTCGAACCTCCGAAGGCATCGCCGACAGATTTACAGTCTGTTCCCTTTGGCCGCTCGGGAACCCCTCCACTGAAATCAACAACGCCATGCACTTACGTACATGGCTCGCGGGCGCCAAGGCCCCGACTTGTTATAATTGCATATCCTGTGATCGCCAAGCTGGAGCTGGCGATGGGACTTGAACCCGCAACCTGCTGATTACAAATCAGCTGCTCTGCCAATTGAGCTACGCCAGCAATAAGACGCGACATACTAATATCATCACGACTAAACATCAACCATTTTTTTGTAGCGGCTGATGTTTAATCGTAGCAGTAATAAGCAACGCTCCCGGACGGTAAACCGGGAGCGTTGCGGCTTCTATCAATCCCCGCCGGCTGCGGGATTAACAAAGGAACTATCCCGATATTTCTCGAAGCACATGGCCACTGTCCGGTAGACCATATGTGCGAACTTGGTATATGGCATATAGAGGAACAGCATAAAGATCGACACCAGGTGCAGGAAATAGAGGAAATAAGCAAATGAGGGAATCCCCAGAAGCCTAATCAATTCGGCTCCCAGACCGGTGATACCCACGACCATGATCTCCCCGATCAGGAACCAGTCATAGAAAGTCGGGGTAGTTCCCTGCTCGTCCTCAGCCTGAGACCGATTGGCCCAGAGAATGCCGACTCCTACGATCAGAGCGATAGCCCCGATGTTGGCCAGCAGTTTCACCGGATTTGCCATAGCGATAGGTCCATGCAGAGTGGCCCTTAGCTCTTCGTTCACAAACAGGGAAATAACATCTTTGCTAAGAAAGCTATAAGTGGTGACAAGCAGCAAGGCGAGGAAGGCCAGGACCAGGGGCAGATGTCCCCTGACCCGGTTCTTGTTGGCACCGCATTCATTGAAACGTGTGTGTTTCAAGGTTTCCACCACGGCCGGAACCAGAAAATCGGTGGTGAACTGCGCCACAGAAGGCCGAAAATTCGGGACCGGATGAACGGTTTCAGCCATTTTGTTCCACATGGTCTTGGCCCCCTTGATAGCGGCGAAGGCGGCAAAGAAGAAGGCCGGCACAAAAATCAAGTCGATGAAAAAGACATTTTTGGTCAACCAGAAGAAATCCCAGTGGCCGAAGAAATGCCCGAAACCGACTTCCTTGAACTCCTCGACGCTGGGCACATGCATGCCACCGGAGATGATCCACAGCAGCCCGATGAGCACTACCGGAATGCCGATCATGATCGGAAGATTCTTGCCATTGCTGCAAAGTTTTGCCAACCCCTGGGGAAAACCGAAGGTGGTATAGGCATAGGCCCTGATGGCACCGAGGACATCGCCGGGCTTGGCGCCCCGGGGGCAATAGGCCGTGCAATCACCGCACTGATGACAGAGCAGAACGTCGGGATCTGCGGTCAGCTTATCCTTCAGTCCCCACTGGGCCCAAATCATTTCCTTGCGTGGAAAAGGATTGCCGTCGGAAGACAAAGGGCAGACCACCGAACAGGTGGCGCACTGATAACACTTCTTGACGGAATCACCGCCGGCACTTTTCAGAAACTTGATAAAATTGAGATCGGGTTCAACCCTCATAGCTCCGGACATTTTCTTTCCTCCCCTTGTTCCCATCTCCCGACAGGAACCTTCCATATTTCAAATACTACTAGGTTGAAAACAATTTATTGAAGCCTGCGGCAACCGTCATTGGACCTTTGCCGCAGGCTCAAGTCTTGAATAACCAAACTAGGATTAGAAGCCCTTGAAGGGATTCGGCCCCATTTCAATGATCTCGTCCACGAACTCCTTGATGATCTCGGGAACACGGTTGAAATCGGTTATGGCAACTTGCCTCATCGCACAACGTTCAGGTTCGAGCCCGAGACTGCCGAGGGTCTCACCGATATTAGCCATACGTTTGTCGGCAATCTCGCTACCCTTAACAAAATGACACTGATAGTCGTCGCCGTATTTGCAACCCAGGAGCATTACTCCGTCCATGCCGGAGGAAAGGGCGTCCTTGATCCAGACCATATTCACCGAACCCAGGCAACGCACCGGGATAAAGCGGACCAGATTGTTGATTCCGAGACGACGCATACCGGCCATATCGATGGCGGGATAGGCGTCATTCTCGCAGACAAAGACGGCAAAACGCAGCTTGTCCTCGTCGTCATCGGGAACCTCGATGGCCTTGACCATGGAACCGATCATATCGACGTTGTAGTTTTTGAAGCCGATGATCCGCTCGGGACAGGCGCCCATGCAGGTGCCGCAACGACGGCACCGGGTCGGGTTGGGTAGCGGGGTCCCTTTCTCGTCATCGTCAAGGGCGCCGAACGGGCATTCCTCGGTGCATCGTTTACACTGGGTGCAGCGCTGGAAAAAGAACTCCGGATAGCTCTGATCGCCGGACCGGGGATGAACCGATACGCCACGATCGGCGGATTCGATACACTGAATGGCCTTAAGAGCTGCACCGGTGGCATCGTCGATAGCTTCATCCATGGCCATGGCTTTGCGCACCCCGCCGCAGGTGTAAACCCCGGTCCGCCGGGTTTCATAGGGGAAGCAGATGAAATGCGAATCGGCATACCCGTCGAAAAGACCCAGGTCAGAGAAGGCCGGCCCCTGACGATAAGATAAATTAATAGTGGCATTATCACTGGTGGTAGGCTTGAGACCGGCCGCCAGGACCACCATATCAACCTCGATGCTGATGTCTTCGTTAAGAAGGGTATCCTTGGCGTTTACCACCAGGGAGCCGCCCTGGTCTTCCACTCCGGTAACAGTGGCTTTGGTCAAAAAGATACCGTCGTGGTTCTGGGCAGATTTGTAAAACATTTCCATATTGCCCGGGGTACGCATGTGCTGATAAAGGATATAGGCTTTACCTTCGGCATTGTCTTCACGGACATAGCTGGCCTGCTTCAGGGCAACCATGCTGGTCACAGAGTTACAGTAGGGAAAATCCCTATCATGCTCTTCCCCGCCAGGGCTCTGGACAAAAGCCACCCGAGCAGGAACCTTGCCTTCCTTGGCCAGCTTTTCGAACTGGGCATTGGTAACAACTTTATCGTGACCGGGCAGCAGATGCTCAAACTCAGAGACATCGGCCGGAGTCCAGCCGGTGGCCAAAACCACGGAGCCGAACTTTTCGGCGTCGGGATTGGGCGCGGTATATTTCTGCATACCGGCGTTGGGGTCTTCCATCTCACCCTTGGCGATTTTGTCCTGATCATCGACGGTGACCTTGGCGGGGGCATCCCATTCGCTCTTGGTGCCGGCCGCCTTGAGGGTCACACCGAAATTACCTGGAGCCCCGGCGATCCGGGCCACTTCCGTGGACATTTTCACGCTGATGTTGCCATCGGCAGTGACAGCGTTGACCAAATCGGCAATCGAGTTTTCTTCAAGATCCGTCCAAGGCGCTTTCGTGGGGAACTGCTTGCGCCAGCCCAGAGCCTTACCGCCCAAGACATCGGTCTTCTCTACCAGAGTAACTCCATAGCCCGCTCTGGAAGCTTCCAGAGCGGCAGTTAGGCCGGATATACCACCACCCATGACCAGAATCTTTTTAGTGATGGTCTCAAGCTGGTATGGTTCAGGCAACTCGGTTTTCTTGGCCTGGGTACAGCCCATTCGCATATAGTCGGAAGCCAGTTCCTGAGTATAATCTGCACCGGCCCCTTCCGGCTGACACCAGGCTACCTGCTCTCGCAGGTTTGCTCTGATGGTGATTTTGTCGCTACCGAAATTAAAGACATCCTGCATAACCCGAGGAGAACAGGCGCCGATGACCACGGTGTTAACACCGTTATTGTTGATATCGTTTTGAATTAATTCACGACCGGCGGTGGCGCAAAGAGCTTCATGGGTCTTGCACTCCATCTTCATTTCGCCGGTCACCACACCGGTAAGGGCCTCAATGTCGAGGGCGTCACCGATACCACAGCCTGTGCAGATATATGCACCGTATTTTTTATCCATTATTGTCACCTCCTACCGGGAAGCCTGAATAGCTTTCAGGGCTGCAGCTGTTGAGTTCTGAGTACTGGTTACAACATCGGCCGCCTTCTTGGCACATCCGGCAGACAGCATTGCCGCGTCTGCGTCGGAGACGATGAACCCGTTTCCGTCTACTTTGACACCGACCTGCTTGGCAGCATCGGTCCCGGCCGGCTGCATACCGGTGGCGAGAATTGCCAGGTCAACTTTGACCTGGACCTTCTCACCGGTCACCGCATTTTCGGCCACCACAGTAACTCCTCCGTCATCTTCAGCAATAATATCGGCGACCTTACCCTTGATGAAGGTGACATTTTCATCGGCCACCAGTTTTTCACGGAACTTCTCATATTTGCCCGGTGTGCGTAGATCGATGTAGAAGACAGTAACCTTGGCCTCCGGATAGCGCTCTCGAATGTAGGTGATCTGTTTCAGACTGGCCATGCAGCAGATATAGGAACAGTACTCCAGGTGGTTCTCGTCACGGGAACCGGCACATTGGACAAAGGCGAAGCTCTCGGGCTCCTTGTTGTCACCGGGGCGCAGAATCTGCCCACCGGTGGGACCGCCAGGGGCAGCCAGTCTTTCCATCATCATATTGGTGATGATGGCGTCGCTGGAACCGTACTTGAGATTGGCCATTTTGGTGGCATCATAGGGATTCCAGCCAGTGGCCCAAACCACCGAGGCGACATCGACGGACATAGACTTGGCAGCGCCTTCAAGTTCTACGGCGTCATACTTACAAGCTTCAACGCATTTTCCACATTTGGAACAGGCATCGAAGTCTATGGCGTACTTCATGGGGAAAGCCATGTCGTGGGGCTTATAAATGGCTTTGGTCTTATCCATACCGAAGTTAAAGGCGTTATCGCGCTCTTCGGGGCATGCTTCAACACAAGCATTACAGGCCGTACAATTACTGTTAACGCCACGGTGGGTGGTCTCCAGAGTAACCTGGTAGTTGCCGGCGGCACCGGAAACCCCCTTGACCTCCGTCATGGTGTATACCCTGATCCGCCGATTGTTCTTAATGCGTTTGAAGTTTATCTCCAAGCCGCAGGAAGGCGGACACAGTTTGGGGAAGTATTGATTAAGCTGAGCAACCCGGCCTCCCAGGTAAGGGTTTTTCTCCACAAGAAAAACATCTTTACCGACTTCAGCGGCTTCCAGAGCAGCAGTAAGCCCACTGATCCCGCCGCCCACGACCAGAACCGCACCCGCACCGGATGCACTGCGTTCGTCCGTCATGTCTAGCCTCCATTAGCAGATATTGATTAAAATAACTGGTTTGCTTAGCTCAGACGTCTCACCGAGACCGCTCAACTAAACAAACCAAAAAAAAGCACCGTAAGGGTATAGAAAAATCTCCAGGCACCCGGCCGGGTGCCTGGAGATTCATACTAAACTGCGACTAAGCCTCGACAGAGAGGTGGATCAGATCCACGGCTCGGTCTCGACAATGTTGATGCAGTTGACCTTCTCACACTTCCACTCCTTGGTTTCGGGGTCGAAGGTGGAGTTAACGAAGGCCTTCCAGTTGGCATCATCAACAGTCGGGTAATCGGAGCGATAATAGAAGCCAGGATAGCGGCTTTCTTTCCGGAACTCGATGTGACGGATGTGGGTCTCCACGCACCAGATCCGGTGGTAGTTTTCCCAGGCACGCATCAACTCATGCAGGTCGCCGGCAGCCATCAACTCGGCATCTTCCCGCAGCATGCGGAGCAGATCCAGGCAGATGTTGAGCAGCTTGCCGGAGGTCATGTAGTAAGTGGCAACGCCGCCGCCATACTCATCGGTGGCCTTCATCAGGCGCATCATGATACCGGCCGGCTTGCAGTAGTTGGGGTTGACGTCGGCGGCGGTGGACTTGCCGACATGCTCATGATAACGAACAACCGGGGCGTAGATCTCGGCGGCCAGTTCCTGAGCGGTCTGCTTCAGTTCGGGCTTGAAGTCTGGCATGGTCGCGGCAGTATTTAACCATCTGCTTGGCAACGATACGACCCTCGGCATGAGAACCGGAGGAGAACTTGTGACCGGAAGCGCCAACGCCGTCGCCGGCAGTGAACAGACCGTCAACAGTGGTCATGCGGTTGTAGCCCCATTTGTACTGATGGCTACGAGGTCCGTCAACAGTCGGGACCCAGTCTTCGTTCGGACCGGAAGTCCAAATACCGCAGCAGCCGGAGTGAGAACCCAGCATGTAGGGTTCGGTCGGCATGATCTCGGAACCGACTTTCTCAGGTTCGATGTTCATACCAGCCCAGAGGCCGGCCTGACCAACAGACATATCGAGGAAGTCTTCCCAGGCCTCAGACTCGAGATGCTTCCAGAACTTCATGACTGACTTCTCGTCCATGCCTTTGGCACGTCGGTCTTCCAGGAAGGCGTTCAAAGCAACGTCGGTAGCCATGTAGATCGGGCCACGGCCTGCTTTCAGCTCGTTGATCATCAAGTGGTTACGCAGACAGGTCGGGGTAACGGCAGAAGCACCGTAAGGCATGAACTTGGAGAGTTCTTCCTTGACCGCGTCGGAATTGGCGTAGAACTCGCCCAGACCGTTCTGTACTTTGGCTTTGAACAGAAGGAACCAAGCACCGACCGGGCCGTAACCGTCTTTGAAACGGGCCGGGGTGAAACGATTTTCCATCATGGTCAGAGTGGCGCCAACCTGGGCGCACATGGTGTAGGTGGAACCGGCGTTCCAAACCGGATACCAGGCACGACCCTTGCCTTCACCGGTGGACCGGGGACGGAAGATGTTGACAGCACCGCCGCAGGCGCAAAGAGCAGTCTTGCAACGGAAGACATGGACCTTATTCTCACGGGTGGAGAAACCAACGGCACCGGCAATCTGGTTCTTGACGTTTTTGTCAAGCAGCAGCTTGACGATGAAGACACGCTCCATGCAGTTCTCTTCGCCCAGAGCGGACTTGGCCGGCTCAGCAACGATGCACTTGTAGGATTCGCCGTTGATCATGATCTGCCACTTGCCGGTACGAACCGGCTGGCCGCCTTCACGCAGGGTGGGGGCAGGCTTGGCGCCGTCCAGGGTCTCGCCGTCGGCGTCCTTCTTCCAGATGGGCAGACCCCATTCCTCGAAGAGCTTGACGGATTCGTCAACGTGGCGACCCAGGTCATAGATCAGATCTTCGCGAACCACGCCCATCAGGTCGTTACGGACCATTTTGACGTAGTTTTCAATTTTGTTCTCACCAATATAGGTGTTGATGGCGGAAAGGCCTTGAGCCACGGCGCCGGAACGCTCCATGGAAGCCTTATCCACCAGTTTGATTTTCAGGTCGGCCGGAGCCCACTTCTTGATCTCGAAAGCCGCGCCGCAAGCAGCCATACCGCCGCCGATGATCAGAACATCGACGTCGTGCTCAACAACTTCCGGATTCGGATTGGCGGGCAGTTCGCCCAGAGGCTTATTGGGTAACGCCATAGTCGTATCTCCTTAGCTTATATTTGAATTGTTAATATGTGACGGATTATTTGGCCAGCATGGTCGGTACGGGCAGGTCTTTCTCGAGCAACAACTTCTCATCGTCGAGACTCGCACCCTTGCCGTCCTTATAAGCATTGGCGGCGCCTTCGGCAGTGGTCCTGATCGGGAACTTGAAGCGTTTCATGTTGCCGTTACGAAACTTTACAGTCCACATGATGGAGTCGGAACTACGCATCGGATGCACCTGTCCGCCCATGGGTACGAAGTCATTGTATCCACGGACCATAATTGCACCCTGAGGACAGATCTTCACGCAAGAGTAGCATTCCCAGCACGCATCAGGCTCCTGATTGTAAGCCTTCATCGCCTCAACATTCAGAACCATCAGGTCATTGGGGCAGATGTACATGCAGGCAGTCTTGTCGCCACCTTTGCAGCCATCACATTTGGAAGGATCTACATAGCTTGGCATTCACTTACCTCCTAAACAAATTTGAATTTTTCAGACCCCGCCAGATGCGGAATCCACGTTTAACTTAATACTTCCTAATGCCGAGTTGAAAAATTGAGGGGCAGTTAAAGCCCGGTAAAACACCGCGGCCAGGCCCGGCAAGCCAATCCCGCCCGCAATATTTTTTACGTATCAATAGACCTACAGACAACGAATTCTATCTTCTACTTTGGACATCTTACCCTTCGCAAGAAAAAAATGAAGAGCCACTCATTTTTTTCGCAAAACCTTGTATAAATTTTCACCTATTAAAAGTCAAGCAAAAAACTTTTACTGACAACGCCTTACAACCCCTTTCACTTACATAGATACAAGGGGTTACGTCTAGCTCGCGACCTCACCTCGCTGAATGGTCTGGCGCTCCATCTCTCTCTGGTCAAATCAATTTGACAGCGGGACGGCGGATGGTTACAGTTGCCGTCGTTATCTTCGGCAAAGGTTTGACCTTTTTGCGTAAATTCTGAACACAGGAACCAATAGATATGGCGGATTTAAAAACACCCGGACAATTCAGCGGCAAGAGCCTGTTCGGCACCGAGACCAATCCCAGTAATATCATGCCCAGTAAACTGGGTCCTGATAGCCGGCTGAAATTCCGTTGTCACCCTAAGGTCTCCTGTTTCACCGCCTGCTGTGGCAATATCAATATTATCCTTACGCCTTACGACATCCTGAGAATCCGCCGCGCCCTGAACCTTCCGGCCAGTGAATTTCTTCTGCGCTTTACCACTCCGGTCTACCTGGAAAAAACCGATATGCCCGGGGTAAAAATTCATCTGGACCAGGACGGCCGCTGTCCTTTCGTCACCCCGGAAGGCTGCACCATCTATCCTTACCGACCCACAACCTGCCGCTATTATCCGGTTGGCATGTCCTTTTTCCATGAAGCAGCCGAAGGCGGTCTCTCTGAAGAATTCTACTTCCTGGTAAAGGAATCCCACTGCAAGGGACATGAGGAGGAGCTGGTGCAGACCATCAGGGAATGGCGCCGGGACCAGGGCATCGACGAGTCCGATGAAATGAACAAGGAGTGGATGGAACTGGTCATGCGCCGCAAGTCATTCGGCCTCCAGGCCACCCTGAGCGAGGCGGCACAGAAGATGTTCTTCATGGCCAGCACCGATCTCGACAAGTTCCGAGACTTTGTCTTCAACAGTACTTTTTTAGACATCTACGAGATTGATCAGCAGACCCTGGATGAAATCAAGAGCGACGATATCGCCCTGATGAAGTTCTCCACCAAATATCTTGCCTCTTCCCTGTTCGGCACCAACACCCTGAAGATCAGGGAAGAAAAAGTCAAAGCCAGGGCCGAGGAGTTGAAAACAACCCAAGGCGAGGCGGAGAAAAAGGCCGAGGAAACCTACCGGACTCTGCGGAATGACCGGGACAAACTACAGGAAATGATCGCCGGTCAAAAAAAGTAGCTCTGATCCTGTTACATTCAAGGGGGCGAGATCGCCACCTCCAGGCATTGGTGCAGAAAATCGGCTCCCGACTCCGGGGTTTAGCCGGGTTGACTCTCTCCCAGGGTAATCAAAAAAGTCGCACCCTCTCCCGGGGCGCTGACAACCATGATCTTCCCCCTATGCTCGTCAATGATATTCTTGACAATGGCCAGCCCTAGGCCGGATCCCCGAATCTTGTCGGTGTAAAATGGCTTGAAGATCTGCTCCTGCCTATCCGACGGGATACCGGGGCCACTGTCGGAAATGGCTATTTTCACTCCGTTCTTACCGAGCCCGGCCGGACTGAGCACAATCCTCAACCGCCCTTCTTCGCCCATGGCCTGGATCCCGTTAAGAACCACATTCAGGATTGCCCGGTACAACAGTTCCCGGTCAGCGGCGATCGGTTTCAGTTCGTCTGCGACTTGAAGTTGGCAGTCAATCCGGCGCTTTACCAGTTCCGGAGCGACGAACTTCAGAACATCATCCACCACTTCCCGCACCGCCACCGGCAATACCCGCATCTCGCGGGGTCTGGCAAAGTCGAGAAACTCCCTGACGATGCTGTCCAGCCGCGCAGTCTCGTCGACGATCACCCTGCTTAACTGCTCATTGGCCGGTGAATCATGGCCCAAACGTTTCTGCAGCATCTCGGCGGTACTGCGGATGATGCCCAGAGGGTTCTTGATCTCGTGGGAAACCGAGGCCACCATTTTCCCCAGGCTGGCCAGATGTTCGCTGCGGCGCAGCCGGTCTTCCAGAACCTGCCGTTCGCGGGCTCGGACATCGATAATCTGGTCGGCCCGAGCCACAATCAACCGCAGAATAACAAAGAGGATGAACATGCAGAGGAAGGCGATACCGCTGATCATCCCTTGTAACCTGATGGTGGCACGGTAATCTTCCGACATGTCCTGAACTATTTCAATCACCCCCATGATCTGGGCCGGTTGCTTCTCGGATCGGAAAGGAATGTAGGAAATCAATTTACAGTAGGGTTTGGCAACTCCCGGCAACAAACTGAGAATCGAACCTCGGACCTCGAGACGAGATGAGGTTTGCCCCTCCTTGGCCTTCAGATAAGGTTCTCCGCCTTCCTCAAGCATACCGACCCGGTCGTTCACAGTACTGTAGACCACGATGTCTGAGCGCTGATCGAGAATGGTGACCGTCTCGACTTTCATGCCGTGGGTAATATTGCGGATGATCAGATCCAAACGCTTCTGCTGACCGGGATGCCGCGGGTCCAGACTGCCGTAACGCAGGAAGGAGGGTAAGACGAAACGGTCATAGACCTGTTGGTTGATGTTGCGGGCGAAAACCAGAGCATATTCCTGGCTCCGGCTCAGCATTACCTGATTGGCATGGTTGGAGATCAGGGCCGCCAGAATCGGCGTGAAAATCAGAAAAACCAACAGAGTAGTAAAGGAAAAAAACTTTACCAGCCCGAAGGGCTTGTCGCTTACCTTACTGAATTGCATGCCTTTTTATTCATCTCCGCAAACCCCGCAACGGCGGCAGTTTTTCACATCGCAGGCCGGCGTAACCCGTGCGGCCAAGCCCTTTTGATATTCATGCCAAAGATAGTCATGCTTGAGACCCTGATCAATAATTTCCCAGGGGAAAAGCTCCTCGGGCCCGCGGGCGCGGAGAGCATACTCCCGGGGATCTAGGCCCTGGCCGCGGAAAACCTGTTGCCAGTTGCCCCCCCGACGGGCATATTCAACCAGGGCTGGAGCCTGCCGACGGTCACCCTTGGCCAGAGTGGCCTGCAGAAAGGCGTTTTCCGGTTTCTCGCCCATGATCTTGAGATTGGCTACACCGGCCAATCCTCGGCGCAGAGAAGTCAGCTTTTTCTTAAGTACGCCCGGCTCCGAGAAGGGATGATACTGAAAAGGGGTCCAGGGCTTGGGCACAAAGGGGTTGATGCTGAGCGTCAGAGTAGCCAGACGTCCCCTGCTGCGGCCGGGTTCCGTCATGATCGCCCGAACTTCCTTGACCAGTTCGAGCATCTCTTCCAGATCTTCCTCGGTTTCAGTAGGCAGGCCGATCATAAAATAGAGCTTCAGGTTAGCGATCCCGGCCTGCACCAGCCTGGTAGCAGCCCCCAGAACATCTTCCCTGGTAATCCCCTTGTTGATCACCCTTCGCAACCTTTCCGAACCGCCATCCGGGGCGATGGCCACCGTTTTCAGGCCACTTTCGGTCAGCAGCCTTAGAAGCTCCGGGCTTAGCGCATCGGCCCGCAAAGACGAAAAAGACAGCTGACAGCCCTCGGCCAGTAAGCGCTCGGCCACCGCCTGCAGATCCTCGGGTCGGGCCATCTCCATGCCCAACAGCCCGACTCGTTTAACTCCGGCGGGGCGCTGTTCGAGTGCCCTATCGATGGCCGCTCTGGACCAAAGACGGGGAGGACGGTAGACAAAGCCGGCCGCGCAGAAACGGCAACTGCGGCTGCAACCCCGGCCCAGCTCGACCAGGAAGAGGTCGGCAAATTCGGCCGCCGGGCTCAACAGCCGGGAGTAGCCCGACTGGTCGCAGTCGGTCAGGGCAACCCGCTTGACCCGCCCGGGCACCTCGGCCAGTGTACGGATCTCGGACAGGAGCCCATCCGACCCATAAAGAAATTGATAAAAGCTGGGAATATAGCAACCCGGCAACCTGCCGAGACCGGCCAGCAACTCCAGGCGGTCGCCGGATTCGCTTGCCCCGGCGAGAATTTCCAACAGCGCCGGCAACAATTCTTCGGCCTCACCGATCATCATCGCCTCAACGAAGGGCGCCAGGGGTTCGGGATTGATGGAGCAGGCCACTCCACCGGCAATGATCAAGGGGGAACCAGGAGCGACCTTTTCCCCACGTCGCTGTTCCGCCATGGGCTCGAGCCCGGCCGACAACAGCATGGAGAGCAAGGAAAGCAGGTCCTGCTCGAAACTCCAGGACACCAGCAGGACGGGAAAATCTTTGAGCGGCCTGGAGGACTCCACGGACCGGGGGCTATCGCCGGCTTCCGGCACAAAGATCCGTTCACAAACCAAATCGGGATGGTGGTTGACCAGGTCGTAGACCAGCTGAAAGCCCAGGTTGGACATGCCCACGCCGTAGCGACTCGGAAAAATCAAGCCGACCGGCAACCGCCCCCGCCAATCTTTTTTCCAGGAACCCCTTTCACTGGGAGCAGGTTCTCTGGCACTGGGCCGTCGATGACGCATAACAGATTATCGTTCCGGATGAGCAGCCAGGTTGTGCCGAAGCAGGGTAGGAATAGCGATCTCAGTTCTCGTTGCGCCGGATAAAGGTCGGGGTTTCCAGCTTTTCCTCGTCAAATCCCAGGTCGAGGAAAGGATTGCGTTTGCGGGCCGGCGGACGCGGCTCTGAAGAACCGCCATCCCGTTGATGAAAAGGAAGGGTCGGAGGCGCGGCGCGGCGCGTCCGAGGCAGGGCCGAAACCTTATCGGGCAAGGAATCCAGTTCGGTTTCACCGTTGATGCCGGTGGCGATCACTGTTACCCGCAGGGCCTCGCCGAGGCTTTCGTCAAAGGTTACACCGAGGATGATATTGGCCTCTTCATGGGCCTCTTCGTGGATGATCCCGGTAATCTCGGTGACCTCGGCCATACTTAGCATATCTTCCCGGGATGATATATTGACCAGTACCCCGCGAGCCCCGTCGATACTGATGTCCTGCAGCAGGGGGCTGGCAATGGCCATATTGACGGCATCGGCCCCACGATGGTCGCCATAGCCCAGTCCGGCTCCCATCAGGGCGGGACCCATCTCGTTCATGATCGCCTTGACATCGGCAAAATCAGGATTGATATAACCGGGCAGGTTGATAGTATCGGTGATCCCTTTTACCGCCTGGACCAGAATATCGTCGGCCATCTTCATGCTGTCGATGAAACGCACACCCCGACCGGCCAAGGTAAGCAGCCGATCATTGGGCACGGTGATAATGGTGTCGACATGCTTTTTCAGCATCTCCCAGCCCTTTAAGGCGTTCTTGTTCCTGGTCCGCCCTTCGAAGGTGAAGGGCTTGGTCACTACCGCCACGGTCAGAGCCCCCAACTCCTTGCTGATCCGGGCCACCACAGGTGCGGCACCGGTACCGGTTCCACCACCCAGGCCGGCGGTAATGAAAACCATGTCGCATTGGCCGATGATCTGGCGGATCTCTTCGGTGCTCTCTTCGGCCGCTTCCCGGCCCCGTTCGGGGTTGGCTCCGGCGCCAAGGCCCTTGGCGCTCTTGGGCCCCAACTGCAGGCGAATGTCGGCCTTGGAATTTTCCAAGGCCTGCACGTCGGTATTGACGGCAATAAACTCCACCCCGCAGATTCCCTGGCCGGCCATGGTATTGATGGCGTTACCGCCGCCGCCGCCGACGCCGACGACCTTGATTACGGCCCGGGTATCGCTGTTAATGAACTCGAATGTCATGCACGCCTCATGGACTGATCAGGCTTGGGGGATGGTTTCTATTCATAGAATACTGTAAACCAAGCCTGCCTTCTACTGATTTTTATAAATATTTCAAGCTCTTCGGCCAATCTCAAGAGTTTCCCCCGAACCATTGCCGCATCCGTAGGGCGACTCGACTGAAAAAACCCGCCTCACCCTGCCGCAACCGGCGCTGAGACTCGTTTTTCATGCCATAATAGACTAGGCCGATCCCGGTAGCGAACTGCGGGCCGGCAACCAGTTCTCCCATCCCCCCCACCTTCCGTGGATAACCGATACGGACCGGAAGATCGAAAATCTGCTCGGCTAGATCCACCATGTTGGTCAGGAGTGAGGTGCCGCCGGTCATGACCAGGCCGGCATTGATCTGGACCAGATAGGATGAATCCTCCAACTGCCTTTTGACCAGCGACAGCATCTCCTCCACCCTGGGTTCGAGGATTTCACCCATGACCCGACGGGAAAGCTTCCGAGCCTGCCTGCCCCCTACGCTGGGCACCTCGACGGCCTGATCCTTGTCAATCATTACCGCCAGGGCCGAACCGAATCTCTCTTTGAGCAACTCGGCCTCTTTCAAAGGGGTGCGTAGACCGATGGAGAGGTCGTTGGTCAGGTTATGGCCACCGACCCCCAGCACAAAGGTATGCTTAATGGTGCCGTCGGCAAAAACCGCCAAGTCGGTGGTGCCGCCGCCGATATCGAGCAACCCGACACCCAACTCCATCTCCTCGCGGCTCAACACCGCTTCGGCAGAGGCCAGCGATTCGAGTACTACATCACCCACTTCCAACCCGGCCCGGTTGCAGCATTTGATGATATTCTGTACCGCCGCCACCTGGCCGGTGACAATATGGACGTCCGCCTCCAAACGCACTCCGGTCATGCCCAGGGGATATTGAATGCCATCCTGGCCGTCAACCACGAATTCCTGGGGTATCACGTGCAGGACCTCTTGATCGGTGGGGATCGGCACGGCTTTGGCCGCATCGATCACCCGGTCGATATCCTCCTGGGTGATCTCACTGTTGCGGACCGGCACCAGCCCCCGGCTGTTGAACCCCTTGATATGACTGCCGGCGATACCCACAAAGACCTGGGAAATCTCACAGCCGGCCATCTGTTCGGCGTCGGCCACGGCTTTCTGAATCGAATCCACGGTGCTGTCGATATTGATCACTACCCCGCGACGCAACCCTACCGAGGGATGATTACCCACGCCGATCACCGACACCTGTTCATCTTTGATTTCGGCCACCACTACACAGATCTTGGTGGTACCGATATCCAGACCAACGATCAGTTCACCCCGTTCTTCCTGTTTCATGCAGCGCTCCACGTCCCGGTCATTACTTTTGGTCGCCGGTCAACCCCACCAGTATTTGGCCGTCCCGATAGTCCGCATCGATGTAGGCAATCTCACCGAATTCCTGGCGTTTGTACAATCCGCTCAAGACTCGGGCCACCCGCTCGTACTTGCTCTTCATCTCCCCTCGTCCGAGGCGGATAGGAAAGGGGCGACTCATCAGATACAACACCAGATCCCCGGGATCCCCGACATCGATCTCCGAGATATTCTGGGCCGGCAAATTGGGGTTGCCGCCACCGGCGTAACCGAGAAATTTCAGGGCCTCGGCCATCACCTCCTGCTCGGTCTGGTCATCGGCCACCTTCTTCACCGCGCCGGAGATCACCGGGTAATCCAGGTCATCGGGGGGAAGAACCGGGGCAAAAGCCAAGCCCTGTCGATCCAGGTAGAACAATTGGCCATCCCGGTTCAAGATTGCCACCGGCGACTTCTCCCGGACCCTGATCTCCAGACGATTCGGCCAGTGCCGCTTTACCTCAGCCGAGGCCACCCAGGCATTATCGGCAACCCGCGCCCGGATCTTACGGCCGGAGAGAGCGACCAGGTTGGAGTGGATATCGACCCCGCTAAGTTCCAGGACCTTCTCCTTGCTCAGCCGATTGACTCCTTCAATGTCTATTTCAGTTACCTGGAAAAAAGTGCCGTGGGCCAATCCCCGATAAACCAGGCTCAGCAGGACGGCCAGCAACATGGCGGCCAGAGCTGATCCGGTCAGCCGGCGCAGCCAGCGGCCCCGCCCTTTGCTGTTTCGGCCCGGCCGCTGATAGCTCACGTATCTCCCGCCGCCACTCGTTTTCACCATCTTCAGTTCTCTCGACCAACGACCGGGCCGATGATCTTTACTTCGGGTTCCAACCAGACCCCGTGCACTTCCCGGACTCGTTCCTGAACCAGGCGCATCAGGGCCAAGATCTGCGCCGCCGTTGCCCCGCCGGTATTGACCAGGAAATTGGCATGCACCTCGGAAACCCTGGCCTCGCCTACCGCGGCGCCTTTGAGGCCGGCGCTTTCGATCAACCGGCCGGCAAAGTCACCGACCGGATTCTTGAAAAAAGAACCGGCGCTGGCCACCCCTTTGGGTTGTTGGCGGCGCCTGGCTGCGGACCAATCACGGCAGCGGGCCTCAATCGAGATTGGCGATTCTGGCAGCAAGGCAAAAGTGGCGCTCAAGATCACCGCCTCTTCCGACCCCAGCCAATGGCGGTAAGAAAAAGCCAGCTCAGCGCGTCTCTTCTGTACCAACCGCCCATCCTCCAGCCAGGCCAAGGCCAACAAAACATCTTGGAGTTCAATGCCCCAGGCCCCTGCGTTCATCACCACCGCACCGCCGACACTGCCGGGAATCCCCACGGTGAATTCCAGCCCGCTCAAGCCCCGCTCTAGGCACCAGTTCAGCAAACGGGCCAGGCTGCAGCCGGCAGCCGCCTCCACCATGGTACGCCCTTCGGCGTCGATCCCAACTTCTCTAATGGTTCCGAACTTACGCCCCAGAAGCAGCACCAGCCCGGCAAAACCCTCGTCGGCCACCAGCAGATTACTGCCGCCGCCGATCACCAACCAGGGGATCCCGCTGTCCCGGCAACCTGCCACCGCCAGTCTGACTTCCTCGATGCTCCCGGGTTCAATCAAAGCACCGGCCGGTCCGCCGACCCTTAAGGTGGTAAGCTCGGCTAACGGAGCATTCCAGAGCACCGGTCCCTGCCAGAACTGCTCCACCCGCTGTCGCAGATCGGTTTTTCCCGTCATCTGCTAATCCTGCTCCAGCAGCTCCAGCAGTTGTTCACCGGCCTGGAGGATATTGCCGGCGCCAAGGGTCAAAACCACATCACCGGCCAGCAGAATAGGCAGCACCGCCCCCGGCAAACCTTCTACCTCCGCGACAAAATGGGCCTGGCGCTGGCCATGCTGACGCGTACCCTGAAGCAGGGCCTCACCGGTAACCCCTTCGATGGGGCTCTCGCTGGCAGCATAAATCTCGGTCATGTAGAGAATATCGGCATCATGAAAAGCGGTGCAGAACTCCTTGAACAATCCCTGGGTCCGGGTGTAGCGATGCGGCTGGAACAGGACCACCAGCCTACGTTTCGGCCAGGCGCCGCGGAGGGCGGCCAGGGTCGCCTTGATTTCGGTGGGGTGGTGGCCGTAATCGTCGATCACCGTGATCCCCCGGGCCTCGCCCTTGATCTGGAGCCGCCGCTGAACCCCGTCGAAACTGGCCAGAGCCCCGGCGATTTCCGCAAAGGGAATATCCAGTTCCAGTCCGACCGATGCCGCCGCCAGGGAATTCTGGACATTGTGCAGGCCCGGCAGGGCCAGGCTGATCCGCCCCAACGCCTCGTCCTGCCGCCAGAGCTCGTAGGTCGCGGTCAGCCCGGCCATCTCCACGCCGCGGGCATGGATTTCGGCCTGGGCGCTGAGACCGTAGGTGATGGTCCGCTTTTCGATCCTGGGCAACAACTCGACCACTTGGGGATCGTCCAGGCAGACGATGGCCGCCCCATAGAAGGGCAACTTATTGATGAACAGCAGAAATGTTTCGCGAATCTCGTCCAAGTCACGGTAGTGGTCGAGATGCTCCAGGTCGATATTGGTAACCACCTCAAGCACCGGCGAGAGTTTCAGGAAGGAGCCGTCACTTTCGTCGGCCTCGGCCACCAGAAACTGTCCCTTGCCAAGTTTGGCGTTGGAGCCCAGGGCATTGACCTTGCCGCCGATGATCACGGTGGGATCGAGATTGGCCTGAGCCAGGAGCCAGCCGACCATGGAGGTGGTCGAGGTTTTGCCGTGGCTGCCGGCGATGGCGATGCCAAAGCGGCTCAGTCGCATCAGTTCGGCCAGCATCTCGGCGCGGGGAATTACCGGGATATGCCGTTCATGGGCCGCCAGGATTTCCGGATTGTCCGGCCGCACCGCCGAAGAGACGACCACCACATTGGCCTCCCGGACCCAGTCGGCTTGGTGACCCAGATGAATCAAGCCGCCCATGGACGCCAACCGCCGGGTGATTTCGCTCTCCCGCAAGTCCGAGCCGGTGACTCGGTACCCCAGGTTGAGCAAAACCTCGGCGATGCCGCTCATGCCAATGCCACCGATGCCGACAAAATGGATGTTCTTGGCCCGTTTCTTATACATGCTTAGCTGGTAATCTCCGTTTTTTTATTTTGATCAGTTCCAGGCCCCCCTGCACGATGAAAGCGGTGGCCTCCGGATAGGCGACCTCCCGGGCTCGCCGGCCCATCTCTTCCAGTCTACCTGAATCATTAAGTAATTCGATTATCCGCCCGGCCAGCTCCGAGCCGTTCAATTCCGCCTCTCGGTACAGCAGAGCCCCACCGCGTTCGGCCACCAGTCCGGCGTTGAACTCCTGGTGGTTGTCGGCCGCATAGGGATAGGGCACCAGGATGGCCGGTTTGCCCAGCACGCATAGTTCAGCCAGGCTGGTGGCGCCGGCCCGCGACACCACAAGATCGGCCTGGCGGTAGATTGCGGCCATATCGTCAAAAAAACCGCTGACCTGAGCCATAATTCCGGCCTGCCGATATTGCCGGCTTACCAACTCTTCATCCCGAGAACCGGTCTGGTGGATAACCCGGAAACCGGTGGGCAGATCGTTCTGCCGCGCCACCAGGCCTTCAACCACCAGCTGGTTCAACCTGTGCGCCCCCTGGCTGCCGCCTAGAACCAGAAGGGTAGTGCCGATCTGTCCCCGCTTTTCCCGAGCCAGGGCCAAGATTTCAGACCGCACCGGATTACCGCTCAGGACTGTGCGCCCGGTCGGGAAATACCTGTCGCTACCGGGTAGCGACAGGAAAATGCGATCGACGAACCGGCCCAGCCAGCGGTTGGCCAGACCCGGCACCGAATTCTGTTCATGAATGGCGGTAGGAATGCCCAGCAAACGGGCAGCCAAGACTACCGGCCCGGTGACATAACCGCCCACCCCCAGCACCAGATCAGGCCGGAACTTCCTCAGGATCCGGGCGGAGTTCCACATGGCCAGCGGCAGTTGCCAGATGGCGGCAAGCCGGCCCGAGAAAGAGCGCCCCTTGAGTCCCTGGCAGCGGATGGCGGCGACGGAGAAAGGCCGCCCGCCCAAGACCCGGCTATCTACCTGGCGATCGGTACCAATAAACAACACCCGGCTACCTTCCACTTCGGACAGTATAGCCTCACCCACCGCGATACCGGGGAAGAGATGCCCGCCGGTGCCGCCGCCCGTGATCACCAGCCGGATGTCCCGGAGGTGGTCATTCATCATAGGGTACTACCGTCGGTCACCGGCTGGGGTCGGAGAGAACCAGAGCCCGGGAGCGCCTGATTGTAGGCCCGGTCGATGCCGGCCCGAGCCCGATCGAAGCAGCCCGGGCATAAACCATGATTGCGCCAGGCGAAACTGGTGGCAACCTTCTTTTTCGACAAATGCCTTTTACCGATTTTTTCCTGGCAGATACAGCAGATTACCGTCATGATTATCCCTTTGCCTCCATCTCTTCGGGCAGTTCGCCGACCGTCCGGCGGAATACCCGCCCCCGCTCGGCGTAACCACTGAACATATCGAAACTGGAGCAGGCCGGGGCCAGAAGCACCGCATCCCCCGGCCGAGCCAGGCGGCTGGCGGTCTGCACCGCCGCCTCTAAACTATCAGCCAGCTCTACCCGGGTCAGACCGGCAAAACTGGCAGCCATCTTCTCCCGGGCCTCGCCGATCAGCACCATAGCCTTGACTTTGTCACGTACGGCCTGGTGCAGGAGACCGTAATCGCCTCCTTTGTCCCGGCCGCCGCCGATCAGGATCACCGGTCGATTCATGCCGGCCAGGGCCGCGACAACTGCTCCGATGTTGGTCGCCTTCGAATCGTCGAAATACTGCACGCCATCGACTTCAGCCACTAGGGCCAACCGGTGGTTGAGCGGCTGGAAAAGGCTCAGTGCCCGGCGTACCGCCGCGGCTGGACAACCCAGCAAGCGGGCTCCGAGAATGGCGGCGGCACCATTATGAATATTTGGTTCCCTGGCCAGACTGCTATTGGCCAGATCGTAAACTTCCGGTTCCTCGGCAATTCCGGTCACGGTGATCTTACTACCGGCGATCCGTGCGCCCTGACCGACCTGGGAATAACCGAAGGAGAAGACGCGGGCCGTAATCGGGTAGCGGTCCAGGCGGCTCGACAACTCCGGGTCGTCAGCGTTCAACACCGCCGCCGCCCCACTCTCCTGCGCCGCGAAGATAGCAAATTTCGAGGCCGCGTAACTCTCATAATCCGGGTAGCGGTCCAGATGATCGGGGCTGATATTTAACAACAGCGCCACCGCCGGCGCAAATCCTGAAGCAGTATCAAGTTGAAAGCTGCTGACCTCCAGGATCAGCAGCTCGGCCTCCTGCTTACCCAGGAGATATTCGGCCAATGGGGTCCCGAGATTGCCACCGACAAATACCGGTTGTTCGGCAGCTCGAAACATCTCGCCCAGAAGTTCGGTCACCGTGCTTTTACCGTTGGTGCCGGTGATGGCGATGATCGGTGCTTTCACCAGGGCAGCAGCCAAGGCCAATTCACCCAAAATCGGCACTCCCCGCGCCCGAGCCCGGGCCAGAGCGGCAATGGTTAGGGCACCCCGGGACTGACCACGATCAGTTCCGGGGTGTTGAAAAATTTCTCGCTGTGCCCGCCACACTCCAGAGCCATTCCGTATTGTTCCAGCCAGCGCAAGGTTTCCGGGGCAATACTGGTCCGCGGGCCTCCTTCGGAAACCGCCACTTCAGCTCCCATCTTCAGCAGCAGTCGAGCCGCCGCCAGGCCAGAACGGCCCAATCCCACTATCAGTACCCGGCTGCCGGGTCCGATCCGGGCTGCTATCTGTCTTGACTTGCTCATTCCCTACTCATCTGAGTTTCAAGGTAGCCAAAGCGGCCAATCCCAAGACGATGGAAATGATCCAGAAACGGACCACCACCTTGGGCTCCTGCCAGCCCTTCTTCTCGAAGTGATGATGGAAGGGCGCCATCAGGAAGATCCGCTTGCCGCCGCTGAACTTGAAGAAAGTGACCTGGATGATCACCGACAGGGCCTCCATGACGAAGATCCCGCCGACAATGGCCAGGAGAATTTCCTGCTTGGTGATGATCGCTACCGTGCCCAGGGCGGCACCCAGGGCCAGAGCACCGACATCGCCCATGAAAATCTGGGCCGGGAAGGCGTTGTACCAGAGAAAGCCCAGGCTGGCCCCGACCAGGGCGCCGCAGAAAACCGCCACCTCTCCGGCTCCCGCCACATAAGGGATCTGCAGGTAGGAGGCCAACCCGACATGCCCGGCCAGGTAGGAAAACATCAGATAGACGCTGCTGGTGATCACGGTGGGACCGATGGCCAGGCCATCCAGCCCGTCGGTCAGATTGACGGCGTTGGAGGCACCCACCACTACCAGCAGGGCGAAGATTGCATACCACCAGCCCAGGTCCGGACGGACATCTTTCAAGAAAGGGAAGCTGAGGTGGCTGTCGAAACCGGGATGGGTAAAGAGCAGAGCTCCGAAAAGGGCGGCGCCCAATACCTGGAAGAGGATCTTGCCCCAGCCGCTCAAACCCCGGCTGTTTTTCTTCTTGATTTTGCAATAGTCGTCATAGGCCCCGATGGCACCGTACCAGCCGGTCACCGCCAGAATGATCCAGACGTAGAAATTGGTCAAGTCCACCCAGAGCAGAGTACTGACGCCGACCCCAAAGAGGATGAGCAGACCGCCCATGGTCGGCACCCCTTGCTTGCTGAAATGGCTGGCCGGCCCGTCGCTCCTGACCACCTGGCCGATCTGCATTTTCCGCAGGACCCGGATGAAGGACGGCCCGACATAGAGCAGGATCAGAAAAGCGGTAATGGTGGCGCCGATGGCCCGGAAGGTGATGTAACGGAATACGTTGAAACCACTGATCAGGTTGTGCAGCGGATAGAGTAGATGATAAAGCATTTACCTGGTCTCCTTGAGTTCGGCTATCACGGTCTCCATGCGTACCCCGCGCGAGCCCTTGACCAGCAGCCAGTCTCCACTCCCCAGCCGGCCGGTACCTTGCAATTCCTTGAGAAAGGCGACGATCTTCGGCTTACTGGCGAAGACCAGGCACCGATCCACACCCAGCCCCGCCGCCCGGGCCGCCTCGACCAGCTCGTCGGCGAAAGTTCCGAAGGCCAGGAGATAATCGAAACCCAAACGGGCCACGGCCGCCCCGATGAATCGATGGGCGGCCCGACTTTCCCCCCCTAACTCCAACATGTCTCCCAGCACCACCACCGCTCGATGGTGGCGCCGCAACTCCTGGACTGTTTCCAGAGCGGCCAACATGGAAGCGGGGTTGGCGTTATAGGTATCGTTGACCACCCGGACTCCTCCGGGTAACTCTTCGACCTGCAACCGCTTGTCATAGGGAGTGAACTCTTCCAGCCCCAGTCGGATGTCTTCGAGGCCGATACCCACCCCGTGGGCCAAGGCGGCGGCGGCCAGGGCGTTTGAGACATTGTGCCGGCCGATGCAGCGCAACCGCACTCGGGTCTGCTCCAGGCCCAGGTGGAGAATAAAGGCAGTGCCCTTTACCGACCCGGCCCTGATTTGTGTAGCCCGGACTTGGGCCTGACGGTGACGCCCGAAGGTGATCCGGACCTGGGGATAACGAGCGGCCATCTCACGGACCAACTGGTCGTCGAGATTTACGACCATGATCGCGTCGGGATTCAGACCAGAAAAAAGCTCCTCCTTGGCCCTGGCCACCCCGCTGAGATCGTCGAGCCCCTGCAGATGCGCGGATTGAATGTTGTTGATGCAGGCCAGGTCCGGGGCGGCGATCTCGGTCATCCTGGCAATCTCACCGGGCCGGTTCATACCCATCTCCAGGACCGCCATGCGATGCCTGCTGTCCACCGGCAACAGCGAAAGCGGCAAGCCCACCAGATTGTTAAAATTACCCGAGGTCTTGAGAATCGGATACTTCCGGGCCAGGATCGAGGCAGTCATCTCCTTGACCGTGGTCTTGCCGGAACTACCGGTAATGGCGAGAACGCGAAGATCCGCCAACCTGGCGCGGCGCCAAGCGGCCAGATCGCCTAAAGCCTTCAGAGTGTCGGGCACCAGCACTACCGGCACCGGCAGCGTCGTGGCGGGTGGTCGGTTCAGCACCAGTCCGGTGGCACCTTTGGTCACGGCCTCAGCCGCGAAGGAGGTACCGTCGAAATTCTCCCCGGCCAGAGCTACGAAAAGATCGCCGGGTTCCAGGCTGCGGGTATCGGTGCAGATGGAGCGAAAGACCACCTGCCGCGGCCGACCCAGGAGGTGGCCGCCGGTGGCGGCCAGAACCGTCTCCAAGTTCCAGGGCCGGTCCTGGAGCATGGCCAGACCATAGCCCATAGCGCCGGTCTCCGGATTATTCGAGATTTTTCTGTCAATAGTCATCGCTGGTCGGGCTCATCTCTTGATCACTGCCATCTGTAGGGCGGCTTCCCGCCGGTCGTCGAAATAATTCCGTTGCCGGCCGATAATCTGGTAATCCTCGTGTCCCTTGCCGGCCAGCAGCACCACATCGTTGGGCCGGGCAAAGCGGATTGCCGTGCGGATCGCCGCCCGTCGCGAAACGATCAGGTCAAACCCCCGACCGCCGCTGGCCAGGAAATGCTCGGCCCGCCCCCTGGGCAGCAGCGCCATACCACCGGGATACAAGCCGCGCTCGATCTCGGCAATAATCGCCTCGGCTGCCTCGCTCCGCGGATTGTCCGAGGTGATCAGCACCACATCGGCCCCACGTCCGGCCACTTCCCCCATCAACGGTCGCTTGCCCCGATCCCGGTCACCGCCGCAGCCGAAGACCAGAACCAGCCGGCCGCTGGTCAGCTGGCGCAGCGTGGCCAGCACTCGGGCTAAGGCATCAGGGGTGTGGGCGTAATCGACAAATACCTGGCAACCCGTCTGCTCCGGTCCATGCGGATTTTCCACTTTTTCCAGCCGCCCCGGAACCCTATGCAAATCGGCTATCCCGCGGCTCAGTGCCACCGGCGGGATCCCGGCCAGCCAGCCACCACCCACCGCCACCAGAATATTTTCCAAATTAAAATCCCCGGTCAACGGCGAGGTCACGGCCAACTCCTCCCCATCCGGCAGCACCAGACCGGCGTCGATGCCGGCCAGGGAAATTTCCGCACGGCTGATCCGCAGATCCCCCCTGCCCCGCCCTGCGGTCAATAGCGGAATGCCACTGGCGGTTTCCTTCCAGGAACGGAAGCTCCCGGTCGCCATGAGTTCCTTAACCAGACGTGCCCCCCAGTCCGGAACCGACTCGGTACCGCCCATGTTGTCGGCCAGGAGCACCAAGGCCGCACCGTCATTCTTCAAATGCTCGGTGAACAGGACCTTCTTGGCGGCGAAATATTCCGTCATGGTCGAGTGAAAGTCAAGATGATCCCGGCTCAGATTGGTAAAAATAACAAGATCGAAGGCCAAACCGGTCAGTCGACTCTGGGCCAGGGCGTGCGAGGAAACCTCCATGACCAGATGGGTGACCCCACTGTCCGCCATCTCCCGCATCAGACTGAACAAGGCGACCGGCTCCGGGGTGGTGAAGGACCCGACAGTGACCCGGCCGCGATAACGGTAATTCACCGTGCCGATCACTCCGGGCTCTCCACCCGAGGCCCGAATAATGCTCTCGAGCAGGTAGCTGGTGGTAGTCTTGCCATTGGTTCCGGTCACCCCCAGCAGACGTAATCGGTCTTGCGGGTGGCCGTAAAAATTGGCGGCCAGTCGGGCCAAAACCTCGCGGCCGTCAGGGGCGCTCAGCACCGTGACCTGATCCCGCAATTCAGGCGCTAGCAGTTCCGAACTGCTCACTACCACCACTACCGCACCCCGGGAAATTGCCGCCGCCAAAAAATCGTGCCCGTCCGCTTTTTCTCCGCGCAAGGCCACAAAGAGCTGACCTTTCCTGACCTCTCGTGAATCGGCGGTGAGGCCGCTTATTTCCAACTCAAGAGCCGTCTCCGGGCAGGATAAACCGCTATCCTTCAGCAGTTCGGCCAGGGACATTGTCCACCCGGATATTTCGCCTTTTTTATTCATCGCTCATTTCAACCCGGCCAGAACCAGAACACATTGGTCGTTGCTAATCACTGCCCCCGGTCCCGGTTGCTGCCCGGCCACCCGCCCGGCTCCCTGAACCCGGATCTTCAGGTCATAACGGTTTAGGACCTGCAGGGCCTTACGCAGGCTGAGCCCTTGCAGGTCCGGCATCTGCCGCCGGTCTACTCCAGCGCTTTTCTGTTGATTCCCTACCCGGGCAACCTGTAGACTCCGCCACTCAGACCGCCACCGGTTTTCCCTGGGATGCCAGGCCGCAGCCGATGGTGCTTCCACCGCCCATTCTCGGGACCGGGGCAGAATCTTCTCTGCCGCCAGAGACATCGGCGTCTTCGAAGTCGGATCCACCCGCGCCTGGTCCAGCGCCAACAACAACAGCAGCTGTGGAGACTTTTCCCCGCTCGACAAGGCTACCAGCAGGGTGGAGAAACGTGGTGTTTCCTCGTCCAACCGAATCTCTTTGGCAGGGGTAGCGTCCGGCTCCTCACCGGATGGACCGGGGGTCAATTCCTCCAACATCGTCACTCGACCGCTGTCGCTGGGCAAACTCCGAAAATAGGCTCGCATCTTTGCCGCCGTCTCCTCCCGCACCACAGACTCCACCGGGCGGGATTTCTGCCGGAGTTGTCCGGTGGACTCATCTAGTACCCCGGCGAGGAGGTGGGGTGCCACGGAACCAGTCGGCTTGAGCAAAACGGCCAGACCGGTGAGCAGTTCGAGCCCGGTCGGCCGGAAGGAATTGTCCGGCCGACCGGGCTTTCCCGGGGCCACTTCGGCCAAGGGCTGGCGCCCCAGACCCAACTCCTCGATCAAGGCAGGGGAATCCCCCTCTCCCCCCAGTTCTTCCAGACTGGCCAACGCCGGGGAGAGAAAACGTTTACCCTGTCGCACCAGTAGCGCCGGGTGCGCACCTCTGTATTCGAGGAGACGGGCCAGCTTCAGTTCGGACTTCAGGGTGCTCAACCGTGCCGATTCCCCTATGCTGCCTTGCTCAACCGGAGCGCCGTTCTGGTAGAAGGCGGCCAACCGAAACAGATTCCGGAAACCAGCCGCCGGTATATCAGACGCAATCACCCGGTTGGTCCGGCCGCTTTCGTTGTATTCCCAGAAAAAATTCGGGTCGTAGGCAGGATGACTGGCCAGAGCAAGAATCTCTCCGGTTCCAGCCTCCAGCAGCAAACCACAGCCGCCGACTGCTGAGGTTGCCTGCACCAGATGGCCCAATTGTTTTTCCAGTAGTTCCTGGTCCCTCAGGTCCAGGGTCAGCACCAGGGGACCATACAACTCGGTACTCCCCCCTTGCTCCAGAGGCTCGTTCAGCCCCCGAAGTTGCCGGTCATATTTGGCTTCGATCCCGGCCAGGCCATGCCCTTCACCGACAAAGCCTACCACGTGGGCCGCCAGCGAATCCTGAGGGTAGTAGCGCTGGCTTTCGTCTACCATGTATACGCCTTTCAGGTTGGCGGCCCGGATCTTTTGCCCCGCTTTCTCCGGGATTTGGCGTCCCAGCCAGAAAAATCCCCGCTCCTCGCGAAATTCGCGCTGCAACCGCTTTTCATCGACCCCCAGCTCCCGGGCCAGGAAGTGGGCTGCCGCCCCCGGATCTTCGACTTCCAAGGGCCGGACATATACCGACTTCATGGGGAAACTTACCGCCAGTTCACGCCGGTTGCGGTCGAGAATAGGGTAGCGGCCACCTGCCCCCCCGGGTCCGGCCGGCAGAATAGGATTGGTTACCTCGTTTTCTCCGTGCGGACGTGACAAGGTATCACCGACCGCAACAACCACCGCCACAGCCCAAGCCAGAAAAAAAAGCCCGGCCAAGATCAGCGGTAGCCGGGTTTTCCTTTTTTTCGCCGGTGGGTTTTTCATTTCATCGCTACCTGGTGCCGAGTTTGCGGATCTGATCCGGCCGTGGTGGATAAAGTTTCAGGGGGGCCGCCCGAGCGATAATCCGTTCCCGGTCCAGCAACTTTTCCCGTTGGGTCAAAAGTTCGCGATTATGCCTGGACAGGACAACTTGCTCCTCCCGCTCCGTGCTCAGTCCCGCCCGCGTCCGACCCACCTGCCAGCCCAACCAAACGCCGCCGGCCAGTAGTAAGAGCAACACCACGAAGCCCGCCACCGGCAAAGGCTGTCGGGGTCCGTGCTGGTTTCCGAGAGTCCGCCGCGAACCGCCCTGTGCTTGGCTGGGCCTTCCGAAGAGCCGCAACCGGGAGGCACCCTGACTCAGGGACCTACGGCTGCCGCGGCTCGCAATCGGGCGCTTCTGGAGCGCGGGTTTTCTTGACATTCCTGCTCCGTTGGCCGCACCGGTTTTCGGGTCAATACCCGCAACCCTGGATCAGCCTGAAAAGCCCTTTTCACCAAGCGATCTTCCAGGGAGTGAAAGGAAATAACACAGAAGCGCCCTCCCTCTTTGAGGAGCTGGCTACCGGCGGCTAGTACCTGCACCAGATTATCCAGCTCCCGGTTTACCGCTATGCGCAGGGCCTGGAAGGAGCGAGTGGCCACATGGATGTCCCGGGGGTGGAATCGTCGGGGTATGGCACGTTCTATCAGGTTTGCCAGCTGATCGGTGGTGACCAAGGGCTCCCGATGACGAAATTCCAGCACCGCCGCGGCAATTCTCCGGGCCTGCCGCTCCTCGCCGAAGTTATAAAAAATATCGGCCAGGTCTTCTTCCGATAAGCTATTGAGCAGATCAGCGGCAGTTTCACCCTGGCTCGGATCCATCCGCATATCCAGAGGTCCGCCGAACCGAAAGCTGAAGCCCCGGCCCGGAGTATCGAGCTGCAGGGACGACACCCCCAGATCAAGCAAGATCCCATCAACCGCCGTGATCCCCAGTTCACTCAAGGTCACGGCCATGTCGGTAAAATTCCGATGGCAAACGGTTAATCGCTCACCGAAGGGGGCCAATCTCTGCCGGACTACTGCCAGGGCCACCCCGTCGCAGTCAAACCCCACAACCCGACCATCTGGGCCACTACGGCGGAGAATCTCGCCGCTATGACCGCCCAGGCCGAGGTTGCCGTCCACGTAAACGCCACCCGCTTCCGGTCGCAGCAACTCCATGGTTTCCTGCAGCAGAACGGGAACGTGGATCATCTTCGTTTCCCCCTGTTCAGCCACTGTGCAAAACTTTAGCGATCACAAGGCAAACCTCTTCAATAAAAGAATACCACTGACCTACTCGCGCTTGCAGGGTGCCTCAGATACGAGACAGAGGCCTGTCCACGATACTGTTGTAAGCGGGCAGGCCGATAACGATGCAGGTGAGAAGCGAGCCCGCAAGACTCCGGATGCGGAGCCCTGAAATCGCCTACCATTAAAACAAACCCAGTTCCAGGAGATTAAGTTCAAAGCCCCGAAAATCCTCGGCAGAGGGATGATTATCGGCATCCCAGGCCGTTTTGTCCCAGATCTCAAAGTAAGAAATCATCCCACTGACCAGCACCTCACGGTCCAGGCCGCAGTCGCTACGCATTTTCTGGGGTAGGAGGATTCGGCCCTGCCGGTCCGGCTGGCACTCCACCACGCCTCCCAGCATGTAGCGCACCATCTTGATGGTCTCCGGCTGTTTCCGGCCGGTGGCCATCAGGTTTAGTTCCAGCTCCTCCCAGCGGGCCAGGGGGTAGCCCTTCAAACACTTTTGCCAGGGGAAAACCATGAGGCGCTCATCCTTGTACTGGCGGCGCAATACCTCCTGGAACCGGGCAGGCAGGCTCAGTCGCCCCTTACCGTCCAGGTTGTGGTCGGACCGTCCCCGGAAATGATGGACCGGTCCCTTGATCAATCCCTCTCCCGCCAACTTTCGCCCCTCAATTCCTATTCAACCCACTTTATACCACTTTACTCAGTTTTATAGTGAGCGAGCCTGCTCGGTGTCAAGAAAAATTTGTAATATCAACACTTTTTCCTTGCGCATTGACCTCACCCACCTTAATATCTCCGACCTTGTTAAGAGACACCTATACTCACATCTTTACCCAGGATTCACCTAATGGAGCAGAACAAGATCAGAAACGTGGCCATCATTGCCCACGTTGACCACGGCAAAACCAGCATGGTCGATAAGCTTTTCAAACACAGTGGAATGTTCCGCGACAATCAGGAAGTGACCGAACGGCTCATGGATTCCATGGACCTGGAAAAGGAGCGCGGCATCACCATCGCCTCCAAGAACGGTTCCTATAACTACAAAGACTACTGGATCAACATCATCGACACCCCGGGCCATGCCGACTTCGGCGGCCAGGTGGAACGGGTGCTGCGGATGGCCGACGGCTGCCTGCTGCTGGTGGATGCCCAGGAAGGACCGATGCCCCAGACCTACTTCGTTTTGAAGAAGGCCCTTTCCCACAGCCTGCCGATCATCGTGGTGATCAACAAAATCGACAAGCCCGCCGCTCGCCCCGAGTGGGTAATGGACCAGGTCTTCGATCTCTTCGTGAAATTGAATGCCCCCGACGAGCTCCTCGACTTCCCGGTGATCTATGCCTCGGCCAAGGAAGGCTACGCCATCACCGACCTGACTGATCCCAGCCGCTCCATGGCCCCGATCTCGGAGATGATCATCAAGCATATCCCCGCCCCTTCGGGATCGCCCGATGCGCCCCTGCAGATGCAGGTCAACACCATCGACTACTCCCAGTACCTTGGGCGGATGGGCATCGGCAAGGTGGTCAACGGTACCCTCAGGATCAACGAAAACGTGGCGGTGGCCAAGCGCGACGGCAAAATCGTCCCGGCCCGGATCACCAAGATCTTCCGCTTTGAATGTGATCGCCAGGTACCGACCGACCGCGCCGGGGTCGGCGAGATCGTCGCGGTGGCCGGCATTGAAGACATCACCATCGGCGTGACCTTCACCAGCCCCGACGATCCCACGACCCTTGCCGCTGATCGAGATCGACCCACCCACCCTGTCGATGAACTTCATCCCCAACGACTCGCCCTTCGCCGGCCTGGAAGGCAAGTTCGTCACCTCGCGCCACATCGAGGAGCGGTTACGGCGTGAAACGCTCTCTGACGTAGCCCTGGTGGTGGAACCCCTCACCGACGCCGTCGGCTACAAGGTCTCCGGCCGGGGCGAACTGCACCTCTCCATTCTCATCGAGAAGATGCGCCGCGAGGGCTACGAGTTCCAGGTCACCCGCCCCCAGGTGATCATGAAGGAAGAAAACGGCAAGATCCTGGAGCCTTACGAAGAGCTGACCATCGATGTCGACGAGGCTTATAAGGGCACGGTCATCGAAAAACTCGGCAACCTCAAGGGCCAGATGCTCGACATGACCCAGGACCGCGGCATGGCCCGACTGACTTACAAGATCCCGACCCGGGCGCTGCTGGGCTTCCGCTCCCAGTTCATGACCGACACCAAGGGCTTGGGCATCATGAACTACGTCTTCGCCGAATACGGTCCCTACGCCGGCGACATCATCAACCGGGTCAACGGCGTGCTGATCTCCATGGAGACCTGCACCACCGTAGCCTACGCCCTCTTCAGCTTACAGGAGCGCGGCCGCTTGTTCATGGGGGCCGGAGTCAAGATTTACAAGGGCCAGATCATCGGTGAGAACGCCAGGAGCGCCGACATGGTGGTCAACCCGGCCAAGGGCAAGAAGCTCACCAACATGCGCGCCTCGGGTTCGGATGAGAACGTGGTTCTCACCCCGCCGGCCAACATGAGCCTGGAAGACTGCATCGCTTACATCAACGACGACGAACTGGTGGAGATCACCCCCCAGAACATCCGGCTGCGGAAAAGGGGTGATGCCAACTTCAAGAAACGTGGCTAGTTCACTTTAATTCCCAGCATTACCAAGGGTCGCAACTCGGCATCGAGCGGCGACCCTTTTTCGTTGACAGGAAACAGTACAATGCCTGACGAATAATCTCATTTTTTATAACAAGCTCCAGACCGTGCCTCGCTCTAGCACACCATTCTGGAGGGGGCCTTGGTGATCACTGAACTATTTGACATGAACTTAAACGTGTGCGACATTCACCTATACGGCTAACAATTCATTTTACCGCTAATCCAACTACTTGCGGTTCTCCCCGGGGGCTGCCCTCGTCAAGGCTCGGCGGCTGATCGAAAAAAAAGGGCCCCGTTCTGTGTCGAGCGGAGCCCTTCTTTATTTATCCCACTTTTGCCGCTGGGGTAAGTTTCAGACTTTGTTCAGAGAATTACCGTCTTGCGGATATAGCTTACTATCTCATCGGGCTCGTCCAAGACGTTGAAGAGAAAGAGGTCATCCTTGCTGATATTGCCCTCGACCAGCAGCCGCTCCTTGAACCAATCCACCAGGGGGCCCCAGAAGTCGTTGCAGACCAGGATCACCGGAAAGGGTTTGATCCGGCGGGTCTGCATCAGGGTCAAGGCCTCGAACATCTCGTCCAGGGTGCCGAAACCGCCGGGCAGGCAGATGAAGGCCATGGCGTACTTGATGAACATCACCTTGCGGACGAAGAAGTATTTGAAATCCAGCGGCAGGTTGGTGAACTTGTTGGGCTCCTGCTCGAAAGGCAGGGTGATGTTGAGACCGATGGAGATGCCGTCGGCCTCGGCCGCCCCCTTGTTGGCCGCCTCCATGATGCCGGGGCCGCCGCCGGTCAGGATCGGGTACCCGGCCGCGGCCAGCTTGCGGGCAATCTCCACGGTCAGGTCATAGCAGGGATCCTGGGGAGTGGTGCGGGCCGAACCGAAGAAGGAAACGGCCGGATGCGGCAAGGCCGACAGGGTATCGAAGCCGTCAACGAACTCGGACATGATCCTGAACAGTCGCCAGGAATCACCGACGTTAAAGTTGTCCAGACCGTACTGGTGGCTATCGTCATTCAGACGGGGAAGCTTGAACTTGGGCATCGCTAAATTCTCCTGTGGCGCAAAATCTCGCACCTGTTAAAAAATCGTCGCGAGTCATTGCTAAGAGTGGTGCCGGCGACGAAGCTAACTTAATTTTATCGAAATGGATATGGAGTAATAGATTGCTTGGCTTAGCTTCGCAATGACGATACTCTTCGTTTTTCAACCAACTAATCAGGAAGCAATCAACCCTTCACTTCCCTATTTTGACCTCCCCGACGCAATCTGGCGATCTTGTCGGCCAGATTCAGGGCCAGGCGCTTCTTTCCGGCATCCGCGTACACCCTATACAATAATTCGGCCGCTTCCAGACTGTTGCGATTGAGCCTAAGGCTGCGCTGCAGGGCGGGCAACGCCTCGCGTAACCTCCCCTGTCGGTATTCGACCAACCCCAAACGGTACCAGTTGTCCCACCTGGCATCATCCAGCTCCACCGCCTCGCGGCAGAGCGACAGGGCGATCTCAGCCCCTTCCCCTTCGGCGTCGTATACCTCGCCGAGCAAACTCAGCACTCGGCTGTCCTGGGGGTTGAAGCGGTTGGCCTGCTGCAGCACCGCCATGGCCCGGCGATTCTCATTAAGGCGTCGCAGAGCCTCGCCCAGATAACGGCAGGCTGCCGCCTTTTCCCAGTCGGCCAAGTGGTCGGCCGGCGCCGTCACCGATTCCTGTAGCAACTCCAGAACCTGCTGAAATCGGCCGGTCCGGCAATATAACCCGGCCAGTTGTAAAACCAGATCAAAAATTTCCCGGTTGACCGCCAGGCCCCGCTCAAGAAAGCCCACGGCCAGATCGTCACGGCCCCGGGTCAACCAGGTGGAACCCAGATTGGCCAGGGCCATGAAGTTGTCCGGTTCGACGGCCAGCGCCCGTTCGAAACAGGAGGCCGCCTTACCTGGCAGAGCCAGGCGGATATAGGCCACACCGAGGCTGTTCAACAGATTGACGTTCCGTTCATCCAACTCCAAGCCCAGGAGATATTCCTGCACCGCCCGACTCAGGTCACCGTCATTATAGAAGACATCACCGCTGATGTTTAGAGAAACCGCGTCAAACAGAGTGGCACAGCCCGGTCCGAAGAAGTTCCCATGGTGCAGGGCCTTGCGGGCATTCAAACCAGTGGCCGACCGCGGACAGGGCCCGCAGGGATAGGTGGCGATCCCGGCCGAAAAAATCTCCCCCGGCCGAGCTTCACTATACCCGGCCTGGAGTTTCTCGACCGCGATCAGCGCCTCTGGGCCAGTCAAACCGGGCAGCAGCAAGAAACAGTCGGCGTCGGTCACCTCGACCAGTTCCTGGCCCGGGGACAACAGCGGCGCCAGGATACCCGCGAAGTCGACCTGGTTCTGGCGGTCAATACGCAGGGCCGCGACTGAAAATGTATCCACTCCACGCAGTCGGTCGCGCAAACGGTTGGCAATCTTGGCCGGCAGAGCCGAAAAGGGTTGGGCTTCACGCTCGGCCTGGCTCAGCCAGGTGGCCCGGGCCAGGGGGCCGCGTCGACGGGATTGGACCACGGCTTCCCAGGCTAACTCCAGGAAACCAGCCACGCTATTGCGGCCCGGCCGCGGGCCCCGAACCAGACCCAGATGGACCCGACCCATGCCTTCACGCTGTAAACGATAGAGGGTCAGGTCCGCCGTTTCCCGGGCCGCCCGTTCCGTTTCCTCTTCCCAAAGCATGGCAAAACTGCCGCCCCCCAAGTGATAGACCGGCACCTCCCGGCCACTCATGGCGTCCAGGGCGCCGGCCGCCCGCTTCAGATAGGCGTAGGCATGGGCAGCGTCACGAATACGGGGGTAGATCTCCAGCAGGGCCAGGTGGAAGGTGGTGCCGACCGACAGTCGCTCGGCCAAAACCTCATGGAACAATTGGCCGCTGAAGATCCCAGTCAGGGGATCTAGTCCGCGACTTTTGAGCAGTAGGAATTCATCGAGCAGACCGGCGCTCCGCTCAAGAATGGTCTTGATGGTATATTGTTCATAAAGGGCCGGCCCGCCACCGGCCAGAACCGCCACCGCGTAAAGTGCGTTCTCATGCTTAAGGGGCAGGAAGAGCCGGGGTTCTGCCCCGGCCACCACCGGCTGGCCTTTGCGGGACACCCGGCGCAAGGCCTCGGCCCACTCCGGTGGGAAATCCTCGGCCAGGGCGGCTGTGGCCGTGGCCGCCGACAACAGCCGAACCTGCCGGCAGGGCAACCGCTGCCGCAATAAGCGAGCCAGGAAGTAACGCCAGCCCGACAGATCCTCGGGTTCTAACTCCGGCGTCGGCCAGGTAAAGGGACAACTCACCGACCACCCTCGAAAAGCTGGAGCAGGGTGGCGGCCAGCCTACCGATCTCGGTAACGGCCACGGTCCTTAGGTCGAGCAGAAAATGGTCGTTCTCGATCCGGCCGATGACCGGTTCCGCAGCCCCGCGCAGTTTTTGCTCCAGATCATTGACCGAGAAATTGGCGGGTTGGAGGCTAACGGCCACGGTGGGCAGGTCAAATTCCGGCAAGGCGCCGCCGCCCACCCGGGAAAAAGTCTTGACCGTGGACAACCGGCACGATCCCTCCAGGGGTTTACGGATCAACTTGAGCAACCGCCGGGCCTTCCTGGCGATCTCAGCCGCCGGCAGGGTTAGCATCGCCAGAGTGGGGATCTTGGCCAGAGCCACGCGCTCATCCAGGTAGAGGCGCAAAACCGCTTCCAAGCCGGCCAGAGTAAATTTGTCGATCCTTAAGGCCCGGTTCAGGGGATTGCGTTTGATCCGCTCGATGATCTCCCGGCGGCCGACGATGAGCCCGGCCTGGGGTCCGCCCAGAAGCTTGTCGCCGCTGAAGGTCACCACATCGACCCCGGTCGCTACCACCTCGCGGACCGTGGGCTCCTTGATCAGTCCGTAACGGGAGAGGTCGACCAGGCAGCCGCTGCCCAGATCCTCCATGACCGGTATATTTCTCTGGCGACCCAGTTCAACCAGTTCGGCCAGAGGAACCTCAGAGGTAAAACCGATGATCCGGTAGTTGCTGGTATGGACTTTGAGGAGTAAAGCGGTTTCCTCGGTCAGTGCCGCCTGGTAGTCGTGGAGATGGGTGCGATTGGTAGCGCCGACCTCGACCAGCCGGGCGCCGCTCCGGGCCATAACCTCGGGAATCCGGAAGGAGCCGCCGATCTCGACCAGCTGGCCACGGGAAACGACGACCTCACGCCCTTTAGCCAGGGTATCGAGGGCCAGGAGCACTGCGGCGGCGTTGTTATTTACCACCAAGCCAGCCTCGGCCCCAGTCAGTTGGCAGAGCAGTTCCTCGACCAGGCTATAGCGGCTGCCGCGACGGCCGGTGGCCAGATCGAATTCCAGATTGGAGTAGCCGGAACCGATTTCATTGATCCAAGCCATGGCCTCGACCGGCAGCACCGAACGGCCCAGGTTGGTATGGATCACCACGCCGGTAGCGTTGATCACCCGGACGAAATTGGGAGCAGCCTGTTCCTGCAAGCGGGCCGCGAAAAGCTCGCGCAAGCGGGCTGGAGCCAAGTCGATTTTACGGGTCAGTTTACCGGCCAGGATAGCCGCCCGACACTCCTCCAAGATCTCCCGTAACGACATCCTTGACCGGAGTGGAGATCTCCTGGCCGGATCCAGACAGTTCGGCCAAAAACTCATCGACCTTGGGGATCATTTGCAGCAGTTCCTGAACCCTGGCGGGCAAACTCTTGTTCTTTGCGGATCTGGTTGCCATATGCTCCTCGGCGGTTCCGACACCCGGCCAACTCGGCCCTTGCCATAACTAGCTGAAACACTTAACGTTTTTATGGTGCCCTGTCAAGAAGAGCCGTACCACTCGAAACGGGCCTGCGTGCGACCCGAGAGACCATATGAATCGACTTTTACCTACCCCTGTGGTAAAGGCAAAGCTAGTGACTCAAGGACATAAACGACACCATGCCGGTTTTTTCCCTCGACCAATCGATTACCTTTCCCCCGCCGCAACTGGCCCGAGATGACGGCCTGCTGGCCGTGGGCGGTGACCTGGCCCCGGAACGCTTGCTCCTGGCCTACCGATTGGGAATCTTTCCCTGGTATGGCCCGGGGGAACCCATTCTCTGGTGGGCACCAAACCCGCGCCTGGTCCTCTTTCCCGATGAACACAAGATCTCCCGGCGACTGACCCGGACCATCCGCCAGAGCCGCTTCCGGGTCGAATTCGACCGGGATTTCGCCCAGGTCATCCAACTCTGTGGGGAGACCAGACGCCACACCGGCGGCACCTGGCTGGACCAGCCGCTGATTGCGGCTTTCCGCCGCCTGCATCGATTGGGCTACGCCCATTCGGTAGAGTGCTATCAGGACGACCGGCTGGTCGGTGGTCTTTACGGATTGGCGCTGGACCGGGTCTTCTTCGGCGAATCGATGTTCAGTCTGGTCCGCGACAGTTCCAAGGTGGCCCTGGCCGCTCTGGTCGCCACCCTCAAAGACCGGGATTTTTCCCTCATCGACTGCCAGGTTCGCACCGAACACCTTATCGCCCAAGGCGCCAGGGAAATCAGCGGCGAACTATTCTTCCAGTTCCTGCGGGATAATATCGCCCAGACCACCCCGGATGGGTCCTGGCGAGAATTTAGCCATTTCCACAATGCCGGGTAGCCTCTCAGCGTTTAGCCGCAGTTATTGAGCACAAAAAAACCCGCCGAGACACCAGTCCCGGCGGGTTTAAACAGCATCACAAGACAGCGGGCAAGTTCAGCTGCCGCTCTTGAACTCGGCCACCAGGGCCTGCAGGGAGGCCTTGGCATCACCGAAGTACATCCGGGTATTCTGGTTGAAGAACAGGGCGTTCTGAATGCCGGCAAAGCCGGTGCCCATGGAACGCTTCAGGACGATGACCGTCTTGGCCCGGTGGGTCTCGATGATCGGCATGCCGTAGATCGGGCTCGACTCATCGTCCAAGGCGGCGGGGTTGACCACGTCATTGGCGCCGATCACCACGCAGACATCGACGGACTCCATGCGCGGATTGATCTCGTCCATTTCGATCAACTGGTCGTAAGGTACGTTGGCCTCAGCCAGGAGCACATTCATATGCCCCGGCATCCGACCGGCAACCGGGTGGATGGCATAGACCACATCGGTACCGTTCTTCTCCAGCAGTTCTCCCAGTTCCTGGACCACGTGCTGGGCTTGCGCCACTGCCAGACCGTAGCCGGGCACAAAGGCCACCGAATCGGCCCCTTCCAGAATATAGTAGACATCCTCGGCCGTGGCCGGCTTGACCTCGCCCTGTGGCCCGCTGCCCTTGGCCTGGACTTTGGCCCCGAAACCGGAGAAGAGCACGTTGCTCAGGGAACGGTTCATCGCCTTGCACATGATCTTGGTGAGGATGATCCCTGAGGCGCCGACCAGAGCGCCGGCGACGATCAGGATATTGTTATGGACCACGAAACCGGCGGCGCAGGCGGCCAGACCGGAGTAAGAGTTCAACAGCGAGATGACCACCGGCATGTCGGCGCCGCCGATGGGAATGACCGAGGTGACGCCGAAGAGCAGGGACACCACCACCATGACAATGAAGATCGGATAATTGCCGGCCGGGTCCAGAACGAAGGCGGTGCCGGCCCCGATGGCGCCAAGCAGAATAGCGATGTTAACCAGGTGCTGACCCTTGAAGACCACCGCCTTGCTGGAGATCATCTCGGCCAGTTTGCCGAAGGCCACCATACTGCCGGTAAAGGTGATGCCGCCGATGAAGACCGAGAGCATTACCACTACGGCGATGAAGACGGAAAGCTGGCCATCCTGGTGATATTCGGCCCAGCCTAGAAGCAGACTGGCCATACCGCCGAAACCGTTGAAGAGGGCGACCATCTCCGGCATCGAGGTCATCTGCACCCGGTAAGCGGCAACCAGGCCAATCACCGTGCCCAGGGCCATGCCGGCGGCAATCCACTTATAGTCCAATCCGGCGTAAAGCAGGGTGAAGACCAGGGCCAGCAGCATACCGATGGCCGAGAGCAGGTTACCCTTGCGGGCGGTGGCCGGCGAAGAAAGCATCTTCAGGCCAAAAATAAAAAGTACGGCGGCAACGACGTACGAAAAGTTGATCAGTAGTTCCATGCTCATGATGTTCTCTCCCCCCTACTCTTTTTTCTTGAACATGCCGAGCATGCGGTCGGTGACGGCGTAACCGCCCACCACGTTGATGGTGGCAAGGGTCACCGCCAGCACACCCAAGACCACGGCCATGGACTCATGGCCGTGCTTGACCGACTCCAGGGCGCCGATCAGGGTGATGCCGGAGATGGCGTTGGAGCCGGACATCAGCGGGGTATGCAGGGTGGACGGTACCTTGGAGATCAGTTCGAACCCCAGGAATATCGTCAAAACGAATACAAAGGTAAGAAATATCGCTTCCATCGGTCTCCTCTCTTATTTGACGATGCTCTTGTAGGTTTCGCTGAAGATTTCACCAGCATGGGTGATCAAGGCGCCCTTGATGATGTCGTCGGTTAGCTTGAGATTGAAGGTCTTGGCTTCCTTATCCCAGAAATGCTCGACAAAGTTGGCCAGGTTTGAGGAGTACATCTGGCTGGCGGTAAGCGCCACCCGACCGGGCAAATTGCCGAAGCCGACGATTCTTACCCCATTCACTTCAGTTACCTGGTCCAACACCGCACCTTCGACGTTGCCGCCGGACTCCACCGCCATATCGACAATGACACTGCCCGGCTGCATCCCTGCAACCATGGCGGCATCGACAATGATGGGGGCCTTACGGCCGAAAAGCTGGGCGGTGGTGATCACCAGATCGGACTGGGCGCAAATTTTGGCCATCCCTTCCTTCTGTTTCTGAATCTGCTCAGGGGTGAGCTGGGTGGCATAACCGTCCTTGGTCTGGCCGGTTTCACCCAAATCGATCTTGACGAACTTGGCGCCCAGAGATTTGACCTGCTCTTCCACCACCGGGCGGGTATCGAAGGCGTCGACCCGGGCGCCCATGCGGCGGGCGGTGGCAATGGCCTGCAAACCGGCGACGCCGACGCCGATGATAAAGACCCGAGCCGGCTTGATGGTTCCGGCCGGCGTGGTCATCATCGGGAATATCTTATCGAGCAATTCGGCCCCGAGGATTACCGCCACGTAACCACCCAGGTTGGCCTGGGAGCTAAGCACATCCATCTTCTGGGCGATGGTCGAACGCGGCACCATCTCCAGGCTGACGCAACTAGCCCCGCTTTCCCGCATCTTTTCGACCAGTTCCTTCTCGTTGAAGGGGTCGAGATAGCTGACGTGTATGGCACCTTTTTTCATCAGGCCAATTTCGGCCAGCGGCGGTTTGCGCAACCGCAGGACCATATCGGCCGACTTCAGCAAAGCCTCCCGGTCGGGGTTTACCGTGGCTCCGACCTGCTGGTAATCACTGTCGGAATAACGGCAGGTCTCACCGAGGCCGGCCTCGATCTCGACTGCGGCGCCGAGCTTGACCAGCTTCTCAACCGACGGCGGGATCAGGGGAACGCGTTTTTCCCCGGCGAATGTTTCCTTCAATACCGCGATCTTCATTTAACTGCTCCTTTCTTTAGTGCAGTAAGATGCAGCGCTTGGCCAGCAGCCAAACAACTCCCTGTTTCCAATGACAAAAATGTAGCTTGGGGGTGAAAATCTTGAGCATTTAACACACTTGCGGTAAAAATGCACGGCAAAAATCCCCGGGGAAAGGCCTTCCCGCTTAGCCCCGGACGGCGTCCACTCATCGTCCCGGTGATCGAAGAATTCGTCCACCGGTTCGCTAAAATGGCGCCCCGGTTCTCTGGCCTACCATATATATACTGAACGAGACAAAATACTGCCAAGCCCGGACAGGCTTTAACGTGCTCGGCACAACCTCCCATTTCTCCATCTTTCTACAAGGTCCAAAATTCAAGGCCTTCCTGCTTGACATCTCTACGGCGCGGTTGTATTTTCACTGATTCCGTCACCGGTTCCGGCCGGTCAGGTGACAGGTAAGCCGCGGCATTATCGGAGTTTTCCGCGCGGAGCAGACCCACAGTCGGCCAGAGAAACAGACAAGGAGAAGCAATGTGCCGGTTAGCCTTGAAAACCGCCAGCAAACCCTTTTCGCCGTTCACCATCCTCACGGCCATGGAAGCCATGCAGGAGGGCTACGACGGCAGCGGCCTCGGGCTGTTGCTAAGAGGGCTCAAGTTCAGCGACTACAGTTATCAGGCTGCTGACCCGATCCTCTCCGGCATCGCTCACAGCGAGGCCGCCCTGCATCGTCTCAATGAATTCATGCAGAATCAGGGGTACGAGCTCAGATACGACCATGAGTTCGAGGTTGATTTCAGTAAGATTGAAGCGCGAGACCGCTTCCGCTATTTTCTGCGGGTTTATAAGTTTCCCAAGTCGGTGGCCAAGCTGGCCGATGAGCAACGAGAACAGGCTCTGCTCCGGTTGCGCCTGGCCCTGCGTCGTGACGGCGAGGAGCACGGCGGTGACCTCACCGTTTTCTCTTTCTGGCCCGATGTAGCGACGATCAAGGAAGTGGGGTGGCCCATGGGGGTCGGCGAGGCCCTTGGGTTGAACGACAACCGCATCAAGTCCCGGGTCTGCATGGCCCAGGGCCGCCAGAATACCAACTACGGGATCAACCTCTACGCCTGCCACCCCTTCTTTATCCAGGGCATCGCCACCATGACCAACGGCGAGAACACCGCTTTCATTCCGATTAAGGAATGGCTGATCGGCAGTGGGGTTGAGGGCTACCTTGGCTACCAGAGCGACTCCGAGGTTTTCGCCCATATCCTGCATTACGTCACCAAGGTGCTGAAGTTGCCGTTGCCGGTATACAAACACGTGATCACCCCGCTCAAAAGCGAGGAACTGGACCGGCATCCCCAGGGCGAATTCCTCAAAGGCTTGCGTAATGTCTGCCGGCGCTTGATCATCGATGGCCCCAACGCGGTAATCGGCACCCTGCCCGACGAAACCTGTATCCTCACCATGGACCACAAGAAAATGCGCCCCGCCACCATCGGCGGCAAACCCGGCGAATGGGCCATGGCCTCGGAAATTTGCGGCGTCGATGCCATGATCCCCGACCGGGATCGGAGCCTCGATTTTCAGCCCATGCGTGAAAACACCATTGTCGTTCCGCCTCACAGAAAGGAGTTTGAGATATGGTCTCAGTTCAATCCCTGCCCGTTAACCCAAGCAGCCTGACCTATCACGATCTGCCCTGGATCGTCCAGCACCGCGAGGATCGCTGCACCCTCTGCGGCCGCTGCACCTCGGTCTGCCCGACCAACTCGATCTTCCTGACCTACCGGCGCCAGCGGATGCCGAAAGTCGGGTTGACCCCGACCACTCCGGCCTTGGACCAGCGCGGCAGCGCCTACCGGACCTTCATGGGCATCCGGCAGCATACCGACTTGGCCCGCCGTTGTATCGGCTGCGGCATGTGCGCCATGGTCTGCCCCAACGAGGCGATCACCCCGACGCCAAACGCCAACGACCCGCGCACCCCTTTCCTCAATAACCAAAAGGGTGAGCCTTATACCCGCGGCGGCCGGCGTAACGACCGTTATAGCCTGCTGGACCGAATCGCCTTCAATCGGATTTCGATGTTGACCGACCCGGCCCTGGACGCCGGGCGGCATGAGTTCTCCTGCAATACCATTCTTGGCAGAGTACTGCCTCCCCAAGAGTTCTTGAGGCGCCAGGCCGCCGGCGAGTGGATTCCGCCGACCCGGGAGATCTTTCCTTTCATTATCGGCTCCATGTCCTTCGGGGCCCTGTCGCCCAATATGTGGCTCGGGCTTCTGCAGGGAGTGGCATACTGCAACGAGGTACTCGGAATTCCGGTGGTGATGTGCACCGGCGAGGGCGGCTGCCCGCCTTGGGTGCTGAGAAGCCCCTTCTTGAAATACATCGTCCTGCAGATCGCCTCCGGATATTTCGGCTGGGATGAGATCATCCGGGCACTCCCCGAGATGCAGTGCGATCCGGCCGCTATTGAGATCAAGTACGGCCAGGGCGCCAAACCCGGCGACGGCGGTCTCTTGATGTGGTTCAAGGTTTCAAAATTGATCGCCCGCCTGCGCGGCGTGCCCGAGGGAGTCGACCTGCCCTCGCCACCGGTACACCAGACCTTGTATTCCATTGAGGAATCGGTGATGAAGATGATCCAGACCATGTCAATGGCCTGGAACTTCAAGGTTCCGGTCTATCCCAAGATATCCGGTTCGACCTCGGCCAAATCGGTGTTGAACAATCTGGTGCGCAACCCCTATGCCGGCGCGCTGTTGATCGACGGCATCGACGGCGGCACCGGGGCGGCCTACAACGTCTCCATGGACGCCACCGGCCATCCGATCGCCTCCAACCTGCGCGAATGCTACCTCGATCTGGCCGCCCAGGGTCGCCAGAACGAGATCCCGCTGTTCGCCGCAGGCGGCATCGGCAAGAACGGCAACGTCACCCAGAACGGCATGGCCATGATCATGCTGGGGGCCAGTCGGGGTCCACATCGGCAAGTACATTATGCAGGCCGCCGCCGGCTGCCTGGGCAACGAGAAGAACCGCTGCAACGTCTGCAACCTGGGGATTTGCCCCAAGGGCATCACCAGCCAGAATCCCAAAATTTACCGGCGGCTGAACCCTGACGACGTGGCTCAGCGGGTGGCCGAGACTTTTATGGCCATCACGCACCGAAATGAAGAAGATCATGGCGCCGCTGGGCCGCTCACAGAGCCTGCCCATCGGCATGTCCGACGCCATCTCCATCGGCGATAAGGATGTGGCCGAGCGGTTGAAGATCAAATACGTCTGCTAGTCCCGGCTGGGGCATAAAAATATCCTGCAGCAAGGAGCAAGTTAAGTGAGCGCAAAAAGCAAAGCAATCACGGTCAAGGGCCGCGACAAGAACGGCACCAGGATCAGTTCCAAGGACTTCGACGAACTGGTTCAGGAGGCAAGCCGCAAATCCAGCGATCTGATCCTCGAAACCTACGGCCAGCACAATGTCGGTGGCCGCTTGCGCAACGAGAGTGGTCCGGTCAACATTCAGGTCAAGGGCCCGGCTGGCCAGCGCCTCGGCTGCATGGGTCAGCCCGGCACCACCATCGTCTGTGAAGGCCCCGCCTCCGATGATGTCGGCTACCTCAACATCGGCGCCGACATCATCGTCAAGGGCGACGCCACCAACGGTGTATGCAATGCCATGGCCCAGGGTCGGGTGATGATCGGCGGCTCCATCGGCGCCCGCGGTCTGACCATGACCAAGTGGAACCCGGACTATACCCGGCCCGAACTCTGGGTCCTGGGTTCAGTGGGCGATACCTTCGCCGAGTTCAACTGCGGCGGCATCGCGGTGATCTGCGGCATCGAGCCCAAAAACACCAAAAACGTCCTGGGCTATCGGCCCTGCGTCGGCATGGTCGGCGGCTGGATCTATTACCGGGGTGAAACCGACGGAAGCTACTCCAGGACCAACGCCAAGCTGATCGAGCCCGATGATGAACAATGGCAGTGGCTGCTCGACCGGCTGCCCGGTTACCTGGAGGGCATCGGCCGCAAGAACCTGCTGAAGAAGCTCTCGGTCCGCAAGGAATGGCGGCTGCTGATGGCGATCACGCCGCAGGAGCGAGCCCTGATGTTCAGCGGACCGATGCCGATGGACGAATTCCGTGAGAAGGTTTGGAAACCGGCCTTCCCCGGCGGAGATCCCATCGCGAGATATCGCCCCGGGCCTGGATCGCGGTCACATCGGCCCGATCGTTACCGGTGAGCTGCGCCGCAAGCGCCCCTTCTGGGCCAACGAGGAAAATGCCGCCCCCTGCACCTTTTACTGCCCGGTCCATATTCCGACCATCGATCGGCTACGCCTGATCCGTGAGGGTAAGATTGACGAGGCCTACGAACTGGTGCTGCGGTACACCCCCTTCCCAGCTTCGGTTTGCGGGGCGATTTGCCCCAACCTCTGTATTCAGAACTGCTCCCGCGACCGGGTTGACGCCCGCATCGATGTCGGCTTACTGGGCCGTTCGGTCCGGACCTCCACTCCACCCAAGACCAAGAAGGCCACCGGCAAGAAAGTTGCGATCATCGGTGGCGGCCCAGGCGGCATGAACGCCGCCTGGCAGCTGGCCCAGGCCGGGGTAGAGGCTCACATCTTCGAAAAAAGCGACAAACTGGGCGGCAAGCTTGCCCAGGTCATTCCCTGGGAACGTTTGCCCAAGGCGACTTGGGAGGCGGAAATCTCCCGCTTCATGTCGATGAAGAACATCAAGGTCGACTTCGGGGTCGAAATGACCAAAAAGAAGATGGCTGAACTGAAGAAAAAATACGACTATGTAATAGTCGCGGTCGGTACCCATGAACCGCGCCGGATCCCCTTTCCCGGCAACGAGAAGGTAATTCCGGCCCTGGACTTCCTGAAGAGCGTCAAGGACGAGAAAAAGAAGCTCAAAGTCGGTCGGCAGGTGGTGATCATCGGTGCCGGCAACGTTGGTTGCGACGTGGCCTTCGAGGCCTACCAGGCCGGAGCCGAACAAGTCACCCTGGTCGATATCCAGAAGCCCCTGGCATTTGGAAAGGAAAAGGCGGCGGCCGAAAATCTGGGGGCAAAATTTCGCTGGCCCATCGTTACCAAGGAAGTAACCGACGAGGGTTTGATTACCGACAAGGGCGAATTGATTCCGGCCCAGACCGTGATTATCTCCATCGGTGACATCCCGGCAGTGAGCTTCCTGCCCGACGGCATTGAGCTCTTCCGTGGCTGGATCAAAACCGACAAAGTCGGCCGCACCTCCGACCGCCAGCTTTTCGCGGTCGGTGACGTGGAGAAGCCGGGATTGGCCACCGACGCCCTGGGCCGCGGCAAGATCGCCGCCGAGGCCATTGTCGCCGAGCTGGAGGGTAAGGATTACCTGCCTTTCCAACTGCCACTGATCAGCCCGGATAAACTGACCCTTGAACATTACTGCCCGGAGCCGAGCCCCGGGGCCACCCAGGAAGACGAGGCCACCCGCTGCCTGAGCTGCGGCAAGTGCCGCGACTGTCATCTCTGCGAGACCATTTGTCCAACCCAGGCCATTTCCAGGCAGAAACACGATATTCTGGGCTTCCAGTACGTTGCCGACGACAACAAATGCATCGCCTGCAGCTTCTGCGCCGACACCTGTCCTTGCGGCATCTGGACCATGCAGCCATATTAAGCAGGGGGATACAAACAGAGCTTGACGCGACAGGCAGCATGTGATAGCTTCGCTGTGAAATTTCATCAGGGCCATTAGCTCAATTGGTAGAGCACCTGACTCTTAATCAGTAGGTTCGCGGTTCGATTCCGCGATGGCCCACCAGCAACAACAAGGCCCAGCCATTCGGCTGGGCCTTTTTATTTTCCAGGCATCAGCAAACTACTGCTGGAAAATCTTCACCTGTAACATCTACAACCCTCTGCTCGATCTTACTTCCTGCCTCTCCCTTAATTATAAAAAAGCCCCAAGGCCGTCTTAACCGCGGTCATCGGGGCTTATAATTTTATTAATATTTTACTTAATGCCCAACAGCCAACAAGCCGCTGGCGGCCAGGGACAAGATGACCACTTCGGCTATGGCCATGACTCCGTATGCCTTGTCACCCCGCCGGAAGAGGCCGGGAACGATGGCGGCATAGCAGAAAATGGTTACCCCGGAAAGGATAGCCACCGGCAGGAAGTTTAAGAAATCCCCTTTGTGGAGCAGTTTCATCCAGCTCCAGCCCGTAGGCCCATGCTCCCAGCCCAGATGGTTCTGGCTGATGGTCGCCAGATAATCACCAACCGGCAGATTCCAATAGCCGGAGATCATCACCCTGGGAACGCTTGGTGGCATAATTCCGGAAACATAGAGCGCAAAAGTCACAAACATTAACAGTAAGCCCAAATACATTCCCTTTTCCAAAATATCGGCATACCGCAACTGCTCATCGCTGGCAGTCACCCCTATTTTTACTTCCGTTAAGGAAATTGCTTTCAAACTGTTGCTATCGGCGGTTATCGACTGAACACTTGCATTAGACATGGTCTTAACTCCCGAATTTAGAAGAGGTTTACATTAAGCCCCTTGGTCAGGGCTTTGATTCCGGCGAAGGCCAGGATAACGATAACCATCCAGCGGATGAAAGTTGGTTTAGCGACCTTAAGTATCCGTACGCCGATGAATGAGCCCAGCATAATACCGATCAGGGAGGGCACTACCATCATCGGAATGACGCAGCCCTTGTTCAGATAGATCCAGGCAGCGGAGGTGTCGGTGATCGAGAGCAGGAACTTACTGGTGGCAACGCTGATCTTCAGAGGTGCACCCATCAGCAGATTCAAAACCGGGACATTAGCCCAGCCTGCTCCTAGACCGAACATCCCGGCCATGAAGCCGATGACGACGAAGGTGGCCAGACCAATTGGAGTCCGATGCACCTTCCAGTTGATATCCTGCTTGGATGAATGCTCATAATAAATCCCGCAGATCCGCAAGACGGATGAAAGATTGTCGGCCTGCGGCACGTCCGGAATATCTGATTTCTTGGCGGTGAACATGATCACTACGATTCCCAGGATGGTGGCACCGAGCATGATCTGAATCACGCTGGTGGGCAGGGCCAGACCGACCATGGCGCCGACTATGGCCATGGTCGAGGCGATCAGCGCCACCGGGATTGCCAGCCTCAAGCTGGCCAGGTTTGCTTTAAGCAGGCCGGGACCGGCGGCCAGAGCGCCGGAGAGGGCGACCAGCAGGCCGGTGCCACGGACAAAATCCAGATGGAACGGGAAAAAGCCGCTGATGATCGGAACATAGAGCACCCCGCCGCCGACCCCGCCGAGGACTGCGATGATCCCCATGACAAAGGTGACCACGAAAAGGATTACGGGCCAAACCCACCAGGCCGTGCCATCGTTGATCGGCACCGGCGTCGCGGCCATGGCCTCGCCGGCCCGTGACAAGGTCGGCATTGACAGCACGACCAGCCAGGCCAGCAGGCCTGAACCGCCAAGTTTTGCATCAAGTTTACTCATTACTATCTCCCTCCAGAAATAGTTTGGAAAACTATCAACACCGGAAAGGTCGAGATGTTTGGCCATCCTTAACGATCCACCACGGACCGTCTCTTCCCGGATTTAATCCCTGAGATGATTTCAGCCGGCGTTTCGCCTTTAACTGAAGCCCTTTGGAGAGCAACCAAGTTTAGACATTTTTCGATATCTTAAACGCTCTTACTCTCGACGGTCAAGAAAAATTGTTTAATTATGAAACGTTGACGTTGCTTTATGAAACGCCGCCGCCTAATTTGGCCTGATAAATCCCATAAATACCGGCCGGCAAAAGATTCCAGTTTATCGTTAAATTATGAAATGGTTGGACTGGAGGCCTTCCAGCCCAGATACATTTACAGGGATCCAAGGCATGATCTTTTTTTGCGGTCGCAAAAGAGCTGGAAAACAAAAAGGCCCGGCGGGAACAATTCCGCCGGGCCTTACTTATGAGAACTTACTTTTAAACTATCGCTCCACCAGTTGATTGCGACCGAAATAGCTGGACAATCTTACGGCGGACTACAAACCGGTTTTTGTCAGTGGATCACCAAAACCGGGCATTCGGCGTAACCGATAGTCCTCTCGGTCACGCTGCCCATCAACAACCGCCTGATACCTTTCCGCCCATGAGAACCCATGACGATTAAATCGGCCTTTCGCTCTTTGGCCTCATTAATAATGGCCTCATGCGGTTCACCTTCTCTGACCACGGTAGTCAACATCACTCCCGATTCCTGCCCCTGTCGGGCCAGCTGACCAAGTCGTTCCTGGGCTTTTTCCACCAGACCGCGAATCACCTCGTGGCCCAGGGCCATGAACTCGTCGTTGCTATAGACTACCGCCAGAGCAGTAAGACTGGCGCCATAATCACCGGCAAGAACCATCGCCTTACCTGTGGCATTTTCGGTTTTCATGCCTCCGTCCGTGGCAAGAAGCAGATTACTCCACCTCAACCCTGCTCCTTCGGGTACTACCAGAACATCACGGTCTGTATGACCGATAACCCGTGCGGTGACACTGCCCATCAACTCGCGTTCCAAGGGGCTCAGACCCTTTCGGCCCATGACGATAAGATCGCAGTTTTCATCTTCCGCAACATGGACGATCCGCTCGAAAGGCTCACCCTGTTCGAGGTTAGTCAGGATATGAAAATCACCACCATCGGCAATCCGTTGGGCCTCGGCCAGTATCTCCCGGCCGGGCCCCTCCATGGTTTCCCGGATATTCTTGACCCCAACCAGTTCCAAATCTCCTTCATAGCTGGGCAGGACCGCAATCACTTTAATCCAGCTTTTGTTCTCCCTGGCCATCTGACTGGCGATGACCAAGGCATTCCGGGCTGACTTGGAACCGTCGTAGGCAACCAGAATCTTCCGGTACTTAGCCATGGCTTACCGCCGCTTCCATTCTCTTCTCAGATCGATCCTTCATCATGCCGACCGCCATCGCCACTGCGATGATGCCACCGGCTACGGCAAGCGCTGCGACCAGAGCCCAGAAACTGATGCTGTCCAGAACCGCGGCCATACCATGCTCGAGAGGAGCCTGCCAGCCCAGATCAGACAGATAGCCGGGAATCATGGCGCCGCGGCTGATGGCAACGATCAGCATGGTGGCGGCCATGACAATCTTGATCATGTAGTCTTTAACATAGGTGGTGCCGAGAGCACCGAGCTGGACCCCGATTAGAGACGCCGAGAGGATCAGCAAGGTCATGCGGATATCGATCAGACCGGAGATTCCCCACTGCAGGGAGCCCCAGGCACCCATGACGAAGGCGATACCCAACTCGGTGGCCGAAGCGACCACGGCGGAGGCACCGATCACGTAAATCATCCCAGGTACGCCAATAAAGCCGCCCACCGCGATGGTGGCAGCCAGCATGCCTGTGGCCAAGCCTACCGGCACGGTGACCCAGGCGGAAATCCGCACTTTGGCGACCTTGAAATACATCATCGGTGGCAGTTCCAGCTTCTGCAGACGCAGGGCCAAACCGGAAACCTGATGTCCATCGTCGCTGTCTTCCCTCTTGGAGAGCTTGTAGGCGTCGTAGCAGACATAGCCACCGACCAGAACCAGAACGATAACGAAGATCACGCTGACATAGAGGTTGGAACCGGCATTACCCCACATCCTGAGGATGTACTTCTGGATCATGATACCGATCTGCACGCCGATGATGGCGGTTACAGCCATCACTGCCGCCAGTTTCAGATCGACCTGACCATATTTGAAACGCTTGTAGGTTCCAACCATGGCCTTGGGGAACTTGTGGCACATATTGCTGGCCACCGCCACCGCGCCGGGCGCCCCCAGCGACATCATGGCCGGGGTCAGCACGAAGGCACCGCCGGAGCCGATAAAGCCGGAAAGCAAGCCACCGATCAGACCTACCACGATCAGGGCGATGATTTTGCCCGGGGTCATGTCCATGAACATGATGGAGATGTCCTTGATCACTCCTTCACCGGCCTCCTTATTGAGGCTGACCATGGCCTTCTTATTGATCCGGACGTCTTCGGCCTGCATATCGGCACCGAGAGTCAGAGTTATAAGATCGCCGGAAGGATCCTTTTTGAAAGTGGCGGTGCGGGACTGGGCGTCGACCTGGGTAAACACCCCTTTCAGGATATCCTTGGGCGGCGGTCCGCCGGCCTGGGCGAAAGAAGCCAGAAGCGGGACCAGAAAACCGACCAGAAACGTAACTATCAGTACCTTTCTCATGATGACTTACTCCTCCGAGTAATAAATTTTTTCGTGAAATTATTTCTTCTTGGCTTCCAGACCCAGAACGCTCAGCAGGTTGCTGCCGAAGGCGCCGTGGACGAAGGAGAAAAACAGGGCCGTTCCTAGCGGCCACGCCGCGTAGACCCCGCCGCGGGTAAAGACATCGGTCACCAGTTTTTCGTTGGAAAACACATAAAAGTAGGCCGCCAGTGAAATACAGCCGAAAACCACTGTCTGCAGATAAGGCTTTTTGGCCGGGGACTTGACCGGATCTTTCCTGGGGGACTTGGTTTTCGCCAACATCTCTCTGGCGGTGTCATGCTCCCCGGCTTCGGCAAAGGTCGCGGCCATGGCATGCTTGTCAATGCTTGAAATCGCCATCTCTTACTCCTTAATTTTAGTTATTGATAAAAGTGGAGCTTATGCTCTCTGTTGATCGCTGTAAAAGAGAACCGGACAACTAAGATCCTGAAACCACTCGGCGACGGTCCGACCGTCCCGCTTGGCTTCAGCCGTTTCCTCGGCGTGCGAGGGCGAAACAACCACACACATGATCTGCCGCCGCTCGGCGACATAGTCGAGAATTTCCCGGACCAGCCCCCGGTCGCTGCAGACCGGCTGATAAACCACACCCAGAGACTCCATCTTCCGGTTGAATTCGACCAGAACCGGATCAACCACCAATGGTGAAGCTTTGGCCATTTGCCGTCCGCAGACTTCGGCCGGCAACACGTGAAAAATTTCCAGCCCGCCTCCCATCCTTCGGCAGAGACTCAAAGCATAGTTGACGATTTTCAGATCCGGCTCCAGATGATCGGTACCGAGCAGCACCTTCTTATGGGCGGTCTTGAAATCATGGAGCAACTGGCGGGCTGAATCATGCTCTCCGGCTTCGGCAAAGGCAGCCGCGGCCATAGTTCTTTCAAGTTTTTTGAGAAAATTCTGAATCTTACCCATCCTGGTTCGCGCCGCCCTTTCCTTAATCTCTTGATCAACTCGCTTCGTCACACCCATACCGGTTGGTCAAAGCCATTTCTTTCACCGGCACCGGTATCTTCCGGCAAAGCCTTGACGCATACCCCCGCCGATCACCCGACTTCCCGGAACCGACACGCAACCGTTTTCGCTAGAGATAACGTAATTTTCGGCCATCTCGGGGCAATCGTTCTCGGCAAAAGTGACGGCCAACATCATCCGATCAAGCCAACTCAAATACCGTTTCATTTTGTTACCTCCTGATTTTATGCCAACTCGATGCCCGCTGGAAACACCCCAAAGTCACGAAATAAGTGTTGCAGATTGCATGCCAGTTTCTGGCTATTTACTCTTATTCAATTATTTCAATATGTTACCAATATACCATGGACACCGCCTGTGTTTCGTTTTGCAACAAATACCCTGTGCACGGTACTTAAACTCAATAATTACAGAATGTTACAATCTGATTGCAAACGAAGCGCCGATGATGCATAATGCAACAATCGCATCCCAATATCGGAGCCGAAGATGAAAAATCCTTTTACGACTTTCAGCATCCGCAGAAAAATAACCTTCGGCTTCGTGCTGCTGCTGGCCTTCATGGTTGCCACCATCTGTTTGACATACGGAGTCAGCAGCCACATCGAGGAGAAAGTGCAGCGATTGGAACTGATCGATGATCTGTTCGGCAACATTCTGGAAATGCGTCGCTTCGAAAAGAACTACTTCATCTACGGTGAACAAAGCGACCTTCGAGAAGCACTGGCCTACAAGACCAAATCGGCTGCCATTCTCCGTGAAAGCCGCAGTGAATTGCAACAGATCATCCCTGGCGACCAGCTCATCCGGATCGGTCAAGCCCTGGAAAACTACGAGCAATTTTTCCAACAACTGGCCGGTTTCTATCGGTCCAACCAACGGCAGAGCCAAAAGGCTTTGATCCTGAGGGAAGACATTCGGCGCTTGGGCAAGTACCTGACCGATCAGGCCGAGGAAAGCTCTCGGCGGGAACGCTTCGCGGTGCGTGACCTGCTGCACACCGTCCGCAAGATTCTGGTTGCCGCGGCGGTATCGCTACTCTTTTTGTCGGTTGGTCTCGCCACTCTGCTTGGTCAACGCGTGGTTAATTCACTTAAGCTTCTGGAGCGTTACGCTGAAAAGATTTCCAGCGAAGATTTCGCGGAAATTCGGACCACTCCCATGGAAGAGGAAGTGAGATCGGTACTCAATGCCTTCAACCGGATGTCTAGGATTCTCCGGATCAGGCAAAGTCAACTTGTCCAGTCGGAGAAGCTGGCCTCCCTTGGCACTCTGCTTTCCGGCGTCGCCCACGAACTCAACAATCCTCTGTCGAACATCTCGACCTCGGCCCAGATTCTGCACGAAGAATTTGAACGATCCGATCCCGAGTTCAAAGAGGAATTGCTCCAGCAAATCGAAGATCAGTCCGACAAGGCCCGGGACATCGTCCGGACCCTGCTGGAATTTTCCAGAGCCACCGAATACCATCCCCGCCTGGTAACCCTGAAGAAGCTCTTTGAGGACACCGTGGTCCTGATTCGAGGTCAGATCCCCACCGACGTGGCCATCTCCGTGGACTGCCCGCCGGACCTGGATGTCGAGGTGGACAAGCAGAAACTGCAGCAGGTTTTCCTCAATCTGATCAAAAACGGCATCGACGCCATTGGGCGGAGCGGCAAACTTTGGATCACCGCGCGTTTGCTGAGCAGCGGTGACGGCGCAGAAGAACTGGAAATCATGATCGAGGACAACGGACCGGGAATCCCTCCCGAAAACCTCAAGAAGATTTTCGACCCATTCTTTTCAACTAAGGACGTGGGACGCGGCTCCGGCCTCGGACTGTACATTGCCCATGACATCGTGGAAAGGCACGGAGGCCGGATCAACGTCAACAGCCAGATAGGACAAGGAACCACCTTCACCATCTGGTTGCCCAAAAAACAAGGGAAAAAAGATGAGTAGCACAAACACCCTTCTCGTCGTCGACGATGAACAGATCGCCCTGAAAAACCTCACCCACATCCTCAAAGGTGAAGGTTATGAGGTTAAAGCCGTCCTGACCGGCACCAAGGCTCTGGGGCTGATCAGGGAAGAGGTTTTCGATCTGGTCCTGACCGATCTCAAGATGGAGAAGGTCGACGGCATGGACATCCTCAATTTCATCAAGGCGCACCAGCTGGAAACAGAGGTTATCATGATCACCGGTTACGCTACGGTCGATTCGGCCATCTCAGCCATGAAGGCCGGTGCTTACCACTATATCGCCAAGCCTTATAAAATCGATGAAGTCCGCAAGGTGGTCAAGGAAGCTCTGGAAAAACAAAACCTGAAAAAGGAAAACAGACAACTTCGAGAACAGCTTAAATCTTACAAGGGCAGCCCGGAATTGATCACCAACGACCCGCATATGAAAAAGTTGCTGGATTCGGCCCGCCAGGTGGCAGCCACCGACAGCAACGTCATGCTGGCCGGCGAATCCGGTACAGGCAAGGAGTTGCTGGCACGCTTCACACATCAGGTCAGCCGCCGGAATCAGGGTCCGCTGCTCTCCATCAATTGCGGCGCCTTTACCGAAGAACTACTGACCAACGAGTTGTTCGGCCACGAAAAAGGAGCTTTCACCGGCGCCCAGGAAGTTAAGAAGGGGCTGATCGAGATGGCCAACGGCGGCACCCTATTCCTTGACGAAGTCACCGAAATGTCCACCTCGATGCAAGTCAAGCTGCTGCGGGTGATTCAGGAAAGGGAGGTAATGCGGGTGGGATCAACCGCTTCGATCAAGGTGGACGTGCGCTTCATCGCCGCCACCAATCGTAATTTGCAGGAAGAAGTGGCCATGGGCCGCTTCCGGCAGGATCTCTATTACCGCCTCAATGTGGTCTCTCTACGCCTACCGCCACTGGCCGAACGCAAAAGCGATATTCCTTTGCTGATTCAGCATTTTATCAAGAAATATGCCGGCTTGATGGAGAAGCAGGTAGAGAGGGTTTCTCCTGACGTTATCGACATTCTCAAACAATACGATTTTCCGGGCAATGTTAGGGAACTGGAAAATATTATCGAAAGGGGGATCGCCCTGGCCACCGGCGACCAGATTGAAGTTTCACACCTGCCTGAGGACCTGCAGGAAACTACTTTGCTGACATTTCGCCGTAAGGAAGGGGTCATTCCGACCCTGGAGGATCAGGAGAAATCCTATATCGAATGGGTCCTGCAGGAAACCGACAACAATAAGACCGAGGCCGCCAAGCTGCTGGGCATCGACCGGGTCTCCCTGTGGCGCAAACTTAAAAAAATGGGCCTGGAATAACCACGGTCAAAAGACCGGCTATCCCAGGCCCGAATGGAAAAAACTCTATTCGCCGGGACCTTTCAGCTCACCGACATCTTCGCGTTTTCCGCAAAGGCTTCCGGCATTCTGCCGGAGCCTGCCTTTATTTCCTTCATATAAAGAGGTACCAGATTATCCGGCTCCCAGATCAGGCATTTCATGATCTTGGGCAGAAGCACCTCCAGCCTTCTTTGCAGGAGTGCAACGTTGCCCAAAGCTTCAATACAGACCACCAGACGGATGCCGACCAGACAATCCTTGCCGGAACAACGGATAACCATGATCTCATCGCCGGTCCGCAAAGAGACTTCGCCACAGGATTCAAACCCTGTCTCTTCAGTCAGTAGGCAGGCCACTTCGAAGAATTTATTCAAGGCCTCCATCATGACGGCCAGATTGATTTTTTTTGTGGCCCCGCTGGCGTTGCTGTATAGCAGTTCGCCATCATAGGTCAAGATGGCGGCCGCTCTATAGCCTTTGATCTCGAGCAACTCACCCATGAGTTTAACGAAAGTGACTTCGCCAAAATCGACCAGATCATCGGATGACTGTTGAACCGGTGCCATATTTCCCCCTTGAGAGTTATGCCAATAATTTTGTACTTCCTAAAATCATGAACAGCGGATCGGCCTCTCTTTATGATTCAGATTACAACATTGAGCAGGCGGGGATGAATGGGGGAAATGACTATTCCGGCTAGGGTAAAATGGGGGGGATCACCATCCGGTCAATAATAAGCAAAATTACCAGGGAGGGGCAATCAAGGGATTAAAGGAAGGATTCAACCCCGATAGATTGAGCTACGACTCGATTCAGTTGATATTGTCGATGTTAACCAGATTATTCTTGATGGCAAAGCGCAACAGGGACATGGGCGTTCTGGCCTTGGTCTTTTCCACAATGTTGGCCCGGTGTTTTTCCACCGTTTTGGGGCTAAGACAGAGAAGCTCGGCGATTTTCTTGTTACCGGCACCACCCAGAATCATTTGCAGTACCTGCAGTTCCCGTTGGCTCAGGCCGGCGGGCAGGGAGTTCGCCGGCTTGGCCGTCGAGCCGGCGTCATTCTGCGCACCCTCGTGCAGGAAACCCTTGATCACCGTTTCACTCACTTCCTGACTCAGGAAATGCTTACCATGCATGACACTGTCGATTGCAACCAACAGGCGGTCGGGATTGTCGGATTTCAGCACATAGCCCATGGCGCCGCTACTCAGGGCACGACGGATATAAGAATCCTGATCATGCATGGAGAGGAATATTATTTTGGTCTCCGGTGACGCCTCCAGTAACAGTGGGCATAGATCCAGACCGCTGACGTCCGGCAGGGAAATATCCAGAATCACTACATTCGGCCTTTTCTCCCGCACCAGATCCAGTCCTTCCTCCCCTTTCGAGACACAGCCGATCACGAGTAAATCTTTCCGGCCGGCGATCAGCTGTTTGATCGCTTCTAGAACCAGAGGGTGGTCTTCTATAATCGCCACTTTAACTTCGTTCATAAAACTACCCTCTGCGAAATGGGATATGCGGCTTGTACGTCAGGAAATCTAAAACTCCGAAAACTCTGGGCTAAACACCACCACCTGAAACAATACTGTTCCCAGCTTGAAGCAAACAGTGTTATTGATCTTCGCAAAAACTTCAAACATTGTAAACAGAAGATACTCATTATTTCAATTATACGGTGCCGTGACACAAGGTATTGCTCGACACCGGATCACAACCTTCGGCGACAAAACCATCCTTATTATTTTGACAAACAACCGGAGTTAATGAATTACTGTAGCCTGCTTACTTCCCCCCATTGATCCGGCCTTGGAGAAGTTTTCATGAACCGACTATTACCCGGTCTTGCTTGCCGACTAAAACCCCAAAGACCTTGCCTTTATCTCGCCTTTCTGGTTTTGCTCGGTTCTTATCTGCTCCCGGCCAACGCCGCACAAGCCGCCCCTCCGGTGCAAATCAAGTCCGGAATAGATGCCTATTCAATTGGGAAAAATCTGGAAATCCTGGAAGATCGTCATGGGGATCTGACCTTCTCCCAGGTTTCTTCCTCGGAATTTTCCGGTCGTTTCTTTGACTCGAAAAGCAAGAACCCCAATTTCGGCTTCACCAAAGCTGTTTACTGGGTCCGCTTTTCCCTGCAAGGCGAGATGAGCCAAGGTCCGGGCTGGCTCTTGGAAATAGCCTATCCCCTCCTGGACTCGATTATCATCTATCTTCCCCAAGCGGATGGCGGTTATGTGGAAAAAAGGACCGGTGACAAGCTGCCCTTCGCCAGCCGGGAGATCAAAAACCGTTTCTTCCTTTTTGAGCTTCCACCCTATCTGAACGGGGGACCGCCTATCTATCTGCGTTTCCAGACTGAAAGCTCAATGACCTTACCGATGACCATCTGGTCCACGGCTGCTTTCAGACAAATGGATCACAATTCCCAGATCACTCTGGGCATCTATTATGGTTTCATTCTGGTCATGATTCTTTACAGCGTCCTGATGCTGATCTCATTACGGGACAGCAATTATTTTTATTATCTGCTTTTCATAGTCGGCTTCGGACTCTTTCAAGTTGTCATGAACGGCTCGGCCTACGAGTATCTCTGGCCCGACCAGATCTGGTGGGACAACTACGCCATGCCTCTTTCCGTGGCTTTAGCGGCAATGGGGGTGGGGCTCTTCACCAGATCCTTTTTAACCATCGAGCGTTTTTCTCCCTGGCTGGACAAGATCCTCCTGGGCCTGGCCGCGCTCTGCCTGGTTTCGGCTGCGACCGCTCTGTCCGGCCATTATTCCCTGGCCATCAGGTCGGCTTCTTTACTGGCGATGTTCATCATTGTTGCCAGTATCATCGGCGGAATCATTTGCCTGATTAAGAAATATCGCCCAGCCGGCTGGTTCATGATCGCCTGGTCACTGTTCTTTCTGGGGGTGATCCTCAACGCCCTTCGCGCCTTCGGCATCCTGCCCACCAACGCCCTGACCACTTCCAGTCCCCAGTACGGCTCGGCCTTAACCGTTGTTCTCCTGGCCCTGGCCCTGGCGGAACGCGTCAACCTGATGAAGGAAGAAGCCCTCAAAGCCCAGGAGAAGTACCGCATCATCTTTGAAAACGCCAAAGAAGGGATCTTTCAGAGCACGGTCGATGGTCGGCTGATTATGGCCAACCCTGCCCTGGCCAACATTTTCGGCTACGACTCACCGGAGAACATGATCGCCTCCCTGCCACACCTGGAAAATCTCTATCTGCTACCGGAGCAACGCCGGAAATTCATCAGCGAGGCCTTGGCCAAAGGTGTTGCACCAGGCTTTGAGACTAAAATGCGCCGACGAGACGGCAAGATCATCCACGTCGAAATCAATTCCCATCTGGTTAAGGACGACGCCGGTGAACCTCTATACCTGGAAGGTATTCTTCTGGATGTCTCAGGGCGGAAAAAGAACGAGGAACTGCGACTGGCCAGGGACACCGCCGAAGCAGCCAATCAGGCGAAGAGCGAATTCCTGGCCAACATGAGCCATGAGATTCGGACTCCGATGAACGGGGTCATAGGTATGACCGGGCTACTGCTCGACACCAAACTGTCGCCAGAGCAGATAGGGTACACCGAAACAATCCGAATCAGCTCGGAATCACTCTTAAACATCATCAACGATATCCTTGATTTTTCCAAAATTGAGGCAGGCAAACTGGACCTGGAAAACCTCGATTTCGACCTCCGTCATACCTTGGAGGGCACCTTCGATCTTCTCGCCTACCGAGCCGAGCAGAAAAAGCTGAAATTCAGCACAGTCATCGATCCAATCGTCCCTTCTCTGCTGTCCGGTGACCCGGGACGACTTCGGCAGATCCTGATCAATCTGGCCGATAACGCCATTAAGTTCACGGAACAGGGAGAGGTAAAGGTAAACGTTTCCGTCAAGGTCGAAGATAAGGAGCAGGCGACCATCCTCTTCGAGATCAGAGATACCGGGATCGGCATACCTGACTCGCGGAGCCGCAAACTGTTCGAACCATTCAACCAGGCAGACAATTCCACTACAAGAAAATACGGAGGTAGCGGGTTGGGATTGTCAATCTCCAAGCGATTGGCGGAAATAATGGGTGGCGAGATCGGCCTGGAAAGCCGGGAGGGCGAAGGCTCGCTGTTCTGGTTCACGGTAAAGTTTGTCCGTCAACAGCAAGTCCGGGAACCGGAGAGCCAGTCCCGCGAGCTTTCCGATTTGCCTCATTGTCGCATATTGATCGTCGACGCTAGTTCCGAAAATCGCCAACGGCTGAGAGAACTGATCGATTCCTGGGGCTGTTTGGAGCTGGAAAGTACCGGGGAAGGAAGCAACATTCTGGAAAAGTTGCAGCAAGCCGCCTGGAATGGCATGCCGTATCAACTGGTTCTGCTCGATCTGCACACCTCCGGCCTTGAGGGCGAGCGCCTGGTTTCGGTTATTCGGAAAGATGCGGAGCTGCGAGAAATACGTGTGGCCGCCATGACTCGGGGCGGCAACCGGGGAGAAGCCGCCAGCTTGGCTGGCCAGGGTTTTGACGGGTACCTGAGCAAACCGGTCGATGAAAAGACATTGAAAGATTGCCTGATCACCCTGTTGGCCGATCGCCGGGAAGTGCTCGGGGCACAGAGTGGCATGGTTACCCGTCATTCCCTGACTGACTCCCGTAAAGAGGAGCTTACGATCCTGCTGGTCGAAGACAATTTAATCAACCAAAAAGTGGCCCTGGCCATCTTGAACCGTTTGGGTTACAAGGTGGAAGTGGTCGGCAATGGAGTTGAAGCCCTGGACCGTCTGCGGGAAAAAACTTTCGATCTGATCCTGATGGACTGCGAGATGCCGGAAATGGACGGTTACGAGGCGACCCGGCAAATCCGACGTTGGGAAAACACTCAACTAACCGATAAACCGGACATGATCATCGTCGCCATGACTGCCCATGCCATGGCCGGCTCCAGAGAAAAATGCCTGGCAGCGGGCATGGACGACTTCATCTCCAAACCGGTAGCACCAGAAAAGATGGCGGAAATAATCGGAAAATGGTTGAACCGACCAGGAATTGGCGACCAACCCAACCCTTCGGCGGGCAGCCCTCACCGCGCTAAGCCGCTGTCGTCAACTACCGAATCACCCCAGCCGGAGATCGCCACCACCCTGGAACAAAGACTGTCCGGGGACCGAGGTCTGGGTCTCAAGCTCCTTAATCTCTTCATGGAAGATACCCCGACCAAACTTATCGATTTGGGTGAAGCTCTGGCAACAGAGAACCTTCCGGAAGCCCGCCGGCTGGCCCACGCTCTATCCGGATCGGCTGCCGTGATCGGCATCCAGGAAATGCAACTGGCCCTGCGGGAACTGGAGGCACATTGCCGGAATGAAGAGTTAAGCCTGGCCCGGGTGGGCTTTAAGAAAGTAGAAAAGATATACGTCGATCTGGAAGAGGATTTGCGCCAAGTCATCGCCATCTGGTCGGAAACTCCAGACGCATCCGAGAACCCAGCTTGAAATGACGGCCCCGGATCTGACAATGACCCAGACAACCGATTCCAGGCATGACAGACGGATAACCACCGGAAAAGTCCATTCTACCCGAGCGATCGACTAGTCATGCCCGAGCCGTTGCTCCTTAAATGCCGCCTTTCGGCCTTGGACCACGGCTCCTCCCTGCTGTACCTGCTGGCCCGCCGATTTACCTACCATGACGAAAGCTGTTGGCAAGAGCTCCTGCACCGGGGCCTGGTCAAGTTGAATGGCCGTCGGGTCGGGACCGATTGTCTGGTGGCGGCGGGCGATGAATTATCTTATCTGGTCGAAGATTTTCAGGAACCTGAGATCCCGGTACATTTCGAGAAGGTAATGGAAACCCCAGATCTGCTCCTGATCGGTAAATCGGCGGGCACCCCGGTCACCAGAACCGGCATGATCGTCCGGCAGACCTTGGTGAATATCCTGCGCCGCCATTACCGGGAGGAAATTCAGCCCCTGCACCGACTGGATCGTGAAACCAGCGGCCTCATCCTCTGCACCCGGAACCGGGAGGCAACCCTCCGTTATCAACAAAAAGAGCGGGGTCTGCGCCTGGGAAAATATTACCTGGCCCTGGTCCCAGGCTGCCTGAAGGTGAGTCGGCTCACGGTGGATCAACCATTGACTACGCTGGAAGAGAGCCCGGTTCGTTGTCGGATGTGGCCGCACTCAGCCGGCAAACCTTGCCGGACTGTGTTCCATACCGTGGCCAGTACCAACGATTATTCACTACTGCTGGCCGAACTCCATACCGGACGCCGCCATCAGATCCGCGCCCATCTGGCCCATCTGGGCCACCCGCTGATCGGCGACAAGATTTACAGCCATAACGGGCGTTATTACCTGAAGAGATTTGAAAGTGACCTGTCCGCGGAAGACTATCGAATCCTGGGGGCGCGCCAGCACACCCTGCATGCCTGGGCTATCAACCTGCAACTGCCGGCTCAGCCGCCCGCTCTTTATTTTTCAGAATTATTTTCCGATGATTTTCTGGACTACCTGCACCTGTTTCCAGAATGGCAGGAGAACGCCCGAAAAATCCTGGCGGGGATTAATAACCAAGTCATTTCTTTGCCTCAGGACTGAAAAGAGGTTAAATTTAGCGAAGAAAAATCATTTCATCATAATTCAACTGAATTTGCCATGTCCCCTCTCTCCGCCATCCAGATCATCGCCGAGCGCCGCATCGAGGAGGCCCTACGAGAAGGGCTCCTGCAGGTGGACCACTGGCGCAATCGCCCCTTGCCTGAGGAAGACTTACGACTGGTGCCCGAAGATCTGCGGATGGCCTACAAGATCCTGAAAAACGCCGGCTACCTGCCTCCGGAGGTTGAAGCCCGAAAGGAAATCCACCGGCTGGAAGAACTCATCGCCGCCACCGAGGATGAACACACCAGGGTCAGCCAATTGCGCAAACTTGATTTCCTGATCATGAAATTGAACCGGATGCGTACCCGACCCTGCACCATCGAGGCCGACAGCGATTATCATCGCCGGATCACCGAAAAGCTGACCCCGCCCCGAACCGGCACCGGTTCGGGAGACCAACTCAAGGGCAATGGAGAAGAACGGTAATGGCCAAAACCTTTACCAAACCGGGCCACTTTAACACCGGCGAAACCTTGAAAATTCTGGAAGAAGGCCTGGTCAAACACGACGTCAAGCAGGTGGTGGTCGCCTCGACTTACGGCAATACCGGCTTGGAGGCGGCCCGACTTCTGCGGGGGAAAAACCTAACTCTGGTGGTGGTGACCCACAATTTCGGCTTCCGGGATCCCGGGGCCATGGAGATGAGCCCGGAAACCCGGCGGGAACTGACCGAGCTGGGCGCCCAGGTTCTCTCCGGCACCATGCCCTTCCGCAATCTCGGCACCGCGATCCGGGAGAAACAGGGCTACAGCCAGCAGGATCTGGTGGCCAACACCCTGCGTCTCTTCGGCCAGGGCATCAAGGTCTGCGTGGAGATCGCCATGATGGCCGCCGACGCCGGGTTGATCACCCCGGCCGAGGTCCTGACCGTGGCCGGCACCGGTCGTGGCGCCGACACCGTCGCCCTGATCGCCCCTCAATCCTCCAACAAGCTCTTCGATCTGAAAATCAGAGAGATCCTGGTCAAGCCGGCCGACTGGTAAAAACAACCGGACAACCCATGAATATCAAAGACCCGACCAATGCCCGACAACTGATTGACGAATGGCGCCCGGCGCCGGTTAAGGCTCAACTCAGAAACCTGCGTATGGCCAGGGAAAACCTGGAACTGGATCAAATGTATTACCAGCAGAGAGATAACAACCGCGGAGTGGAGCGCTGCGAAGAATGCCTGAAGATCCTGGCCGAGAGAGAGGCCGAGCTTAAATCCTGAGGCGACAACAAGAACCCAGGCTCATTCCCGCACCTCCACCCGAACCCAGGAAAAATCAGGCTCCAGCCTATAGCTGCCGAGAAATTCATCGGGCGGTAGCCCGGACCAGTCAGCTGGGCTGAGCCTGGAAAAGTAGTTCTCACCGCTCGGCCGCCGATAGAGGCTATAGATCTGCCCGGGAATTTTCTGAAAGCGGCAGGTGGCCCGGTGCAACTCCTGATCGCTCCTGGCTTTGAGCAGCAACCCCCGGGCCTGTTCCCGCAAGGTCTCGATCTGCTCGGCGATTACCTTCAGTCCGGTGTTTAGTCGGGTATCGACCAGCCGCTCGGCCGCCTCGATCTCCCGGGCCAGATCGACCAGGTTTATGGGCGGCGCCAGGCGACTGACCGGGTATGGCCTGGCGTACTCAGCCGACGGCGCCACACCCTTCTTGTCTTCCGGATTTTTTCCATCTTTATCGTTCATGCTCGGGTCCCATCTCCCGGGCCGCCGCCAATAACTCCGGTGGCAAATCCTTGCCGCCCCCGGCCAGTAAACGAAGGGGGAAGCGCATTTCCGCCAGGTCCGGTCGACCCAGGAGAATAAACAGGGCCAGATTAAGGCGCAGAAGATTTTCGGTTACCAGGTCAAGATCGAGAACCAGATCCGCCTCCAGTTCATCTACCGTCGCCAGGGTTGGCAGGTTAAGGGGACAACAGTCCGCTTCGCCGTCGGTCAACTCAAAGCTGGCCAGGGGAAGACCGTGAGTCCGGCAGATCAGCGGCCGCTGATCATAGAACCGGCAGAGGTCATCCTGCAAGAGGCAACAGATTTCATCTCCTGCAGTTATCGGTGGCGCAACCTCACCCGCGCCGCCGGCCAACAAGATTGCGGCTTCAAGGCCGCAGACCGTCTCCAGCCGGCAGCAGCCGCTGCACCCGGCCCGGCATTGCCAGGCCGAACCGAAACGGGCTTCCACCCGCCGGTTCAGGGCCGCGCAAAAATCGCACAGTTCCCGATAGCGAGCCAGGATCTCGATCACTTTGGTCATGATCCAGCCGCCTCTATTCTTTCAGATAGGGCGCCAGCAGCCGGTTGGCCTCCGGAGAATCCCAATGCATGGGGCCGATGATCGCTTCACGTAAGATCCCGTGTTTGTCGACGATATAGGTCTCCGGCACTCCGGTGAGCCCGTAGGCCTTGTAGGCCTTGTTTTCAGGATCCAGCAGCACCGGGGCGGTGAAATCGATGAGCTTGACAAATTTCTCGCCCATTTCCGGCTTGTCGTTGCTGAGGATAGTCAACATCTGGAAACGGTCGGCGGGCAGTGATTGGTTGAGCTTCTGCATGGAAGGCATCTCCGCCCGGCAGGGTGGGCACCAGGTGGCCCAGAAATTGACGAAAACCACCTTGCCTTTTAGGTCGGCCAGGCGCCAGGTCTGGCCTTTGTTATCTTTAAGGACGAAATCCGGGGCCGGCATCCCGATGGTCCTAACTTTCGGCGCCTCGGCCTTCTTTTCGCATCCGACCAGCAGCCCCAGGAGCAGCAGGAAAGAGAAGGATGCCAGGATAAGCTTCTTCATAGATACCAACCTCATTTTGATGCACGGCGCGACCGGCCGTGTTGGTTTTGCAAAATGCCGGCCTGGAGTGTCTGAGCAACAAACCTCCGCGGGAGGTAGAATTTTCATTGAGATCTTGACTAAAATCAAGGCTGACCGGCTGGTCTTGTGCCATACTAATATCAAATCCGGCCCGGGACAAGTTGCCGGGAAGTAAATATATCTCCAATAATCCGGCGGGGAAGAGATCAAGCCGACCGGCCGATCGCAACTGCCTTGAAAAAAATTCCTGTAGGAGGGAAAAATGATCGAACATACCAGATGGGACGATTTCCTGATTGCCGAGCACGAATTGATCGAAAGGGCCATGACCGTCCTGAAGACCAACCTGGTAAAACTGCCCGGTGGCGATCATCAACAGATCAAGCGTGCTCTGGACTTCCTGCTGGAGTTCGGTGACAAGATTCACAACCGCAAAGAAGAGGAATTCCTCTTCCCGCTCATGCAGGAACGGGGCATCCCCATGCAGGGCGGACCCATCGGGGTGATGCTGATGGAACACGAGGCGGAACGCAACCTTCTCGGCCGGATGGCCGGCCGGGTGGCGGAACTGCCCAAGGCCGAGCAGGCGAGCCTGGAGCAATTTCGCCATGAAGGATTAGAATATCTGAAAATCCGGGCCGAGCACATCTGGAAGGAAAACGATATCCTCTACCCCATGGCCCGCAAGGTCATGCGTGAAGGTGACGCCGAAAAACTCCTGGCCGAATTCCGCCGAATCAACCTGGAAACCTACGGGGCCGAAGCCGGGAGCAAATTCTCCGCCATGGTCGCCGAGGCGGAAGCCGGCCAGGGCAGGAAAACCAGATTGGTGGAAGGTCTTTCCTACGAACAGCTGCACGCCATCATGGAAACCCTGCCCTTCGAGCTGACCTTTGTCGATGCCGAGGACACCGTGGCCTATTTCAACAGGCTGGATAAGGAGAAGATCTTTCCGCGCACCCGCTCGGTCATCGGTCGCAAGGTGGATAAATGCCATCCGGAAAAGAGCGTCCATATGGTGGGGCAAATCGTCACTGGTTTCAAGGAGCACACCCTGGACAAGGCCGAATTCTGGATCGACTTCCGAGGCGAGAAGGTCCTGATCCGCTACTTCCCGGTCTACAGCGAGGAGGGTGTATATATGGGAGTCCTGGAAATCACCCAGGAGATCGCCTGGCTCCAGAAACTCACCGGCCAGAAACGACTGCTGGACTAGATCGGCGGTTCGATTTTGCGGAGCTTGACGCCAAGAAAAATCAACAATACCCCGAATAAAACGGCATAAGCCCCGATCACCCAGATTACCGCCACACCGCCGAGCCGCGGATAGAGGAATAGGACGATACCGAAGAGGATTGAGATGAAACCGCTAATGCCCAGAATCCATTCGTTTTCAATAAATTCCCGGAGACTGATGGCAGCGGCAACTTCCAGAATACCGGTAACGATGGCCCAGACCCCGACCAGCAGGATGATGAGCAGTGCGGTAATGGCCGGCCAGATAAAGGTCAATACGCCGATGAGAATGCCGGCCAGTCCCTCCAGCAGCATTAACCGCCAATGCCTGGTCCTTGCCAAACCGCCAAAGAATAAGGAAAAAACCGTAATAATGCCGTCCGCGATCAGAAAAGCTCCCAAAAGAACAACTAAAATCCCCAAAGTGATCCCGGGCAGAACGAAAGCCGTAATTCCAAAAATAAGGGCGATTAATCCCCGAAGCAGAAAAGACCACCAATATTTCGCTATAGTTTTATCCATGTCATTTAACCTCAGTTAGTAATCAGGAATGTCAACTCGATAATGCTGAATTGCCGCACCAGCGGCTTTTCACTGTTAGTGATATATATTTCCGCAATTTATAGCTCGCTCCAAAAGGTCCGAACTTTCAAGCTGCCTCGGCAGCCCGTTGGTTGATACTCTGCATCAGCCGGTCAAAAGGCTGATTGAATTTATCCACCCCCTCATCTTCCAGCTGTTGGGTGATCTGATCCAGTTCAATACCCAGCCCGGCCAGGATGTCTAGTACTTAGCGGAGTGACCAGTATCATGCTCCAGGCGGTCGGCCGGATTGCCATGTTCCCGGTAGGCATCCAATGTCTCGCTGGGCAGGGTATTGATCGTTTCCGGGCCGATCAATGGTTCTACATATTTGATATCGCTGTAGTCCGGGTTTTTAGTGCTGGTGCTGGCCCAGAGCACCCTCTGCGGACTGGCCCCCAGCCTGGCGAGATCCTTAAACCTTTCGCCCTTGAACAGTTCCTTATAGATCTGATAGGACTGTTTGGCGCAGGCGATCGCCACCTGACCCCGGAGGGATTCTGCCGCTTCCGCCTGCGTCCCTTCGTTCTTGATTTTTACCTCCAGCAGTGGATCGACCAGTACGTCTATCCGGCTCAGGAAAAAGCTGGCCACCGAGGCAATCCGCCCCAGCGGTTCTCCCCGGCCGGCCCGTTCTTCAAGACCGCCGATATAGGCCTCCGCCACCTCACGATAACGGGGCAGACCGAAAAGCAGGGTGACGTTGACATTGATCCCTTCGCTGATCAGCCGGCGGATGGCCGGCAGTCCCTCCCTGGTTGCCGGCACCTTGATGAAGACATTGGGCCGGCCGAGGCGGACCAGTATTCCCGTGCTTCCTGAATGGTTTCTTCGGTCTTATGGGCCAGGTGTGGATTCACCTCCAGACTGACGAAACCGTGTCGTCCCGCCGAAGCGTCATACAATGGCCGAAAGAGATCCGCCGCCCGCCGGATATCTTCCACCACCAGGGTCCGGTAGATTTCATCAGTGCTTTTGCCGGCCCGAGCCAATTTATGGATCTCTTCGTCATAGTCAGCGCTGTCGCCGATGGCTTTCTGGAAAATGGCCGGATTCGAAGTAACGCCCCGGATCCCGTCCTGCTCAATCATTCTTTTCAGTTCGCCGGATTCGAGAATGCGTCGGTGCAGAAAATCAAGCCAGATACTCTGTCCGTACTGCTGTACTTCAACCAGGGGATTATCATTCATGTCTATTTAACCTCAAGTTCATTTATTGCAGAAGTTCCTTGACCCGCCGGACAATGGCCTCGGCGGGAATTTCCTCGAAATCCAGGAGTTCTGCGGGCTTACCGCTTTTCGGTTTTTTACGCACAGCCAGACTGGCAACCTTTACTTCGCTGTCCCATAAGGCGGTGCGCACCGCTTCGCCCAGTCCGCCTTCGGGGTAATGGTCTTCTACAGTCAACAGCAGGCCGGTATCCGCCGCCGCCCGGCTCAGGTTTTCCGTATCAAGGGGTTTGATGCTGTAAAGATCGATCACCCGGGCAGCGATCCCTTCCCCGACCAGAAGTTCACGGGCGGCCAGGGCCTCGTGCAGGGTAATGCCGGCGCCGATCAGGGTTATTTGATCATCATTCGCCCCGGTGCAGAACCTTGCAGCCGCCGATGGCGAAAGTCTTCGCCCGGGCCATAGATCATCGGAGTACCACCGCGGGTAGTCCGGATATAGACCAGCCCCGCATGGCGGCGGCAGCCTCGACCAGCCTCTCGGTGCTCATTGCGTCACTGGGATAGAGCACCACACCGTTAAGCAGGGTGCGAAAGAAGGCGATATCTTCAAGTCCCATCTGACTCGGGCCGTCCTCGCCGATGGAAACCCCGGCGTGGGAACCGACAAACTTGATATTGGCATCGGAATACTGGCTCATGCGGATCTGGTCGTAGGCTCGGCTCATGAAGGCGGAAAAGGTGGAAACAAAGGGGATCTTGCCCCGCCGGGCAAAACCGAGGGCGGCGCCGGCCATGTTCTGTTCGGCGATATACATTTCAAAAAACCGCTCCGGATGAGCATCCTTGAAATACACGGCCATGGTTGAATTGCTGACCTCGGCATCAAGACTGACTATGGCTGGGAATTGAGGATAAATTCTCACCAGTGCCTGGCCGTAAGCCTTGCGGGTCGCCACCGATTTGCCCATTTCGTAATTCGGCTCGGCTAATTTCCCCAGGTGGGGAAAGGCCGGCTCCAGATCCTCCGGCGACCGAATTCCACCGCGAAAGGATTTATCCACCTCACCCAGTTCACTCAGGGCTTTATCCAGATCTTCCTTGGGCAGGGTTTTACCGTGCCAACCTTCCTGATCGGCAAACAGAGAGACTCCTTTACCTTTCACGGTCCCGGCAATGATCATCACCGGCCGGCCCGTGGTGGTAAGGGCGGTGCGATAGGCCTGTAATACTTCGGTAAAATCGTGCCCGTCGATGACCACGGTCTGCCAGCCGAAAGCGGAGATCCTGGCCCGGTATGCCTCAAGATCGTGGCCATACATCGTTTCACCCCGCTGGCCGAGACGGTTGACATCGATGATGCCCGACCAGATTATCCAGTCCATAGTGGGCCGCCAGCTGGATCGCCTCCCATTGGGAGCCTTCCGCCATTTCACTGTCCCCGAGCAGAACATAAGTCCGGTAGGGAAGCCCGTCCAGCTTGGCGTTTAAAGCCATGCCCAGGCCGATCGACAGTCCCTGCCCCAGGGAACCGGTCGCCGCCTCGGTATAGGGAAAGGTGATGGTCGGATGCCCCTCCAGCCGGCTGCCGAACTGGCGGTAGGTCATCATCTCCTCCGCACTGACCTGGCCGGCGGCGGTCCAGAGACTGTAGAACAGAGGGGAGGCATGCCCCTTTGAGAAAATGAGCCGGTCATTATTGGGGTGTCCCGGTCGTTCGACATCGTAGCGGAAAATGTTGCCGAACATCAGGCCGGTCATCAGCTCCACTGCGGAAAGCGAGGAGGTTGGATGACCCGATCCGGCCCGAGTTGTAGCCGTCAAAATATAATAGCGGATCAGGCGGGCGATTTTTTCCAGCATTCTCTGGTCATAATTTGTCATTTGCATCTCTCCGTGGTGCTGATATTTATTTGAGCCCGGCAGCCCAGAGGGCTTATTCCCATGTTTAACCGGGCAAGCGGGTGAACCAGCAACCCCGAGGTTCTCGGGGGCTTTTTTCTGATATGCTAGATTGTACATCAAGGGCGGGACGAAACACAAAACAGCAATTTCGGCAAAAAGTCCCCGAGGAGGGAAGATCGGCAGAAGAAAGATTACCCTGCCGGAGCACCGATTTCTGAAAAAACACTGTCACTTTACAACCGGCTGGTCGGCAGAATCGGCTGGTTCGCCCGGGGCTTCTGTCTCGATGCCCCGGCCGTTTCCCTGGTCCGGCAAAACGACGCAGACCTCCGCTACAACCTGGAGATCAGCCGGCGTTAAGGTTCGGAAGATTTTCTGATCGTCACCTGTTCCCCGCGAGGAAAGCATTTCGTCCCAGTGACCTTTAAGGATCTGGGTGGAAAGGTGCACAACCGGAAGAGCCCCGATCCCGGACCCGAACGGTAATCGGCCGCAAGGTGGATAAATGCCACCCGGGAAAGAGCGACCAGCGGGAGTGCACTCCGGACAAGGCCGAATTCTGGATCGATTTCCGGGGCGAAAAGGTTCTGATCCGCTATTTTCCGGTTTACAGCGAAGAGGGAGAATACTTGGGAGTGCTGGAGATCATCCAGGAGATCGGCTGGCTGCAGAAACTCAGCGGCCAGAAACGGTTGCCGGACTGAACTGAAGTAGAATCATCGGTGAGCCGGCGATGCCATTGGTAGATGCGCCTGCCGTCTCTTTTTACTTGAAAAACCCAGGCCTCCAATGGTTCAACCTCTACGTTGCCTCCACCCGGCCAACGCAGGGACCCCTTTGCATGTGGACAACTAGTCATCTTGGGGGTGATTATTCATCATCAGTTATGCTTTTTAGGTTTTTCAGCTGCGTATCGGTGGTCTGGATAGCGTTCCGGATGGCCTGGTTCTGAGGTTGAAAAGCCAGCGCCTGCTTCCACACCTTGATGGCATCATTGAGTTTGCCGGCCCGATAGAAGCCGAGGCCTTTTTCCATCAGCTTATTGGCACAGAGTTCGATCATCTCTTCCAGTTCGGGAGGGGGCAAAGTGACCTGGGATACCAGCTCGCTGTCCTTGGGAAAACTATCCAGGACAGCCCGAAACAACAACCCGGCCTGGCCGGGGTTGTCTTCTTTCAGCTGAGCTTGCCCCTCCTCAATGGCACCATTAAGAGCCCGCAGATATTCCCCGGCCAGATCTTTTTCGGGAGTCCCCCCGGCAACCTCCTGCCTGATCTTCTCAAGGGCGGCAAGAAACGCCCTCTCTTCGAGCCGGCTGGCGATCTCTTCCCTTCTTTGTAAAGTCCGGTCGCTTCCCTGCTTTTTCGACAATACCTTCTTTGTTGCCACCGCGGCGCGCTGGCTGTCAGAACCACCCTGCTGATCTTTCAGGCCCCCTCCCAAGAGCCTGCAGGACAGCAAAAACAATGAAGCAAGCAGAATGAGGGGAAAGTAAGTGGCCGTTTTTCTCAATGGATTCGTCCCGCAATGGAAATTTCCTCGACCTCTTCAAAATCACTGAGCGCCTCGATAAAAATATCCACCAGCGGGGGGGAATATTGAGTGCCCCGGAATTTTTTTATTTCCTCGGTCGCGGCACTCTTTGATAGCCCCCGGCGATAAGGGCGCGAGGTGGTCATGGCATCGTAGGAATCGGCAATGGTAACAATTTGGGCATATTGATGAATTTCCTCCCCCTGCAAACCCTGCGGATAACCTTGCCCGTTATACCACTCGTGATGATGCAAAACCGCCGGAATGTATTTATGGAGTGAATCGGCAAGGCCGAGAATTTCCGCCCCGTATAGCGGATGCTGCATGATGATCTTGTATTCCTGGTCATTCAACCGCTCTCCTTTGGTCAGAATGACATCCGGTACCCGGATCTTGCCGATATCGTGGAGAAAACAGGCCATTTCCAGTTCTTTAAGTTCTGCTTCATTTAACCCAATTTTTCTGCCGATCAGTAAAGAAAGCCAGGCCACCCGGGCCGAATGGCCTAAAGTGTAATTATCACGGGCATCGAGAGCCGCCGCCAGAATTCGAACCATGGAGGCGTAAGATTCCTCCAGGTTCTCGGCGTAGTTTTCCAGGCTCTCTTTTTGGGCCAGGATCACTTTGGACATTTCATTGAAACTGCTGGTCAATTCGCCCAGCTCGTCTCGGGAAGTGACCTCGATTTCCACCTGTTTGTCACCCGATTTGATCTGCGCCACGCCGTCGGTCAGACGCTTGATCGGGGCCGTCAGGAAGGAGGCCAGGACCAAGGTGCCGACCGCACCGAAAGCGAGGGCCAGAATGGTGATAAAGAGAGTTTTGTTGCGAGCTGTTATTTTAGCGGCCACCAGGGTATCGACATTGAGACCGACGATCACCTTTCCCACCATATTGTCGGCAAACAAGATCGGGGCCTCGATCTCGTAACTCAACAGCCCGTAACGGTTTATTTTTTTTACTATTAAGCCACGGTCTTCTTTGATCACTATCCCTTCCGCAGGCTCGAATACAGCGCCGTTCACCTTCAGCTGATTATGGGCAAGAATTACCCCTTTGCGGTCGACAATGGCCATGTAAGCCACATCAGTTTGGGATTCTTTGATTTTGGCGACCAGATTATCCAAAGCGAGGCGGTCATTGGAAAGAATGCTGAAGCCGGCAGGGGTGGCCGCACTCAAGGCAATTGAGGAGCCCCTTTTGATCAGGGACTGAAGCAGGGAATCGTCCATGATCGAGTTGACCACCAACGAAGAGCCGAAGGTTGTCAGGGCAATCAAGGACAGGGTAATCAGGGTCAGCTTAAAGCGGATGCCCCATAAGAGCTTCCGCAACCAAAACTTGATGGTTCGAGCCATCTGGAATTACCAGTACTGGATTCTATCCGGGAAATACAATCGGATTATTTTCAACACAACAGTTTGGGTTATCTCGGCATGGTCCGACTTATTCAACTACCGCGTTTGCCAGCCTTTATTGCGGGTACAAAAAATTTCAAGGTTCGGTTGTCACCAGCCCCGACCTGATCTGACCACGCAAAGTTTGGGAACTTACATTACACAAAAAAAAAAATTTCAAACAAGGATTTATCTTCCTGCCGAAAAAGTCTACCCTTTGCCGACCGAACTTTGGCCTCGCTTCTCTGTCTTACATCAGCTGCAAGTTTCGATGAATCCCGTTAATTTCTTGAACCTTGCTTTATTTTTTTGCCACATCCTCCAGCGGCATACACTGCGCTGCCGTTTGTAGAGACATGAAAAATCCGACTCATGCCCGGCTGAAACAAAACCGACAATAGCACGGGCGCCGGTAAAAAGAAAGTCAGGAGACTGGCCGCAAGCCTAGTCGGAGAAAAGTCGGTACCGCCAGGTAGGCTTCAGGCGAAAGCAGCCGGCCTCCCCAGATGATCGATATCCTCTCGGGCTCCGGCCGCCGATTCTGAAGACCAATAGCCTGGACCGGGCAACCAACGCCTCCAGCCTCACCCAACCGCGCCGCAAAGACCTGCCAATATTCACGCCTCTCCATATTACACCTCCTCAAGCATTATTTTGACTTTGTGCTGAGCCCAGGATAATTTCACCAGTAGGACAAGCGCTGTCCCAGGTGGAGATGTTTTTTAAAAAATAATTTTTACCAGAGGGAGGGTTGGACGGAAATGGCCAGGAACAAAGTCCAGCTGCAACGCTTGATCTTCATCGACCAGGCGATCCGCGCCGGCATGCAGTGCGGGGCTTTGGCCAACTGCAGCAGCATGGCGTCCGAATACGAAGTCAGCTACAAGAGCATCATGCGCGATATCGACTACCTGAAAAACCAGTGCGACGCCCCCATCGCCTACGATCCGCGCCGCCGCGGTTTTTTTTACACCGAGGAAAACTACCGGCTGCCGGCTCTGAACATCAGCGAGAGCGACCTTTTCGCCATCAGCCTGGCCCGTAAGGTCTTACGCCAATACGAGAACACTCCACTCCACCGGCAACTGAGCCGCGTTTTCCTAAAGATAGAGAAATCCCTGCCGGAACGTGTTTCGGTTGATCCCTCCTGGGTGGATGAGCGGATGTCGGTATTCCCGGAAAGCCGCACAGCCATAGACCCGGCGATCTGGAACCTGGTGACCGGCGCTCTTCGTCACAACCAATCTCTGGAGTTGCAATACCTGAAACCCGCGGCCGAAACACCGGTTGCCCGTCTGGTAGATCCGTACCATACCGTGAGCTTTCAGGGTGAATGGTATCTGATCGGCTTCTGTCACCTGCGCCGGGAGATCAGGACCTTTGCCATCTCCCGGATCCGATCAGCCGGCGTTCTGGATCAACGATTTACCATCCCCGCGGACTTTTCCTTCGATAAATTCGCCGGGCACCACTTCGGGATTTTCCGGGGTGACCGGGATTATCGGGTACAAATTCTCTTCGAATCCAGGCATCATCCTTATGTCAAGGAACGCGAGTGGCACCGGGACCAATGCCTCGAACCTCAAGCGGACGGTAGCCTGCTTTTGACTTTCACTACCAATCATCTTTTCGAGGTGAAAAAGTGGGTTCTCTCATGGGGTGGCGGCGTTCAGGTTCTGACTCCACCTGAACTGGTCGCCGACATCAGGAGGGAATTACAGAAGGCCTTGCAGGCTTACGATTAATCAGGCAAAATGCAGGCCATTGATCTCCCTTAAACTGGGTGTACCGTCCCACTGCCAGGAAAGACCGGAAACCATGGACCAGAAAATATCGCACCTGTGGACCACCATTTTCCAACGGGACAATGGTGACGAAACTCAGGAGATGCTCGACTTTCTGCGTGGTTCGCCGCTGTTCTGCTCCTTGAGCAAGCGCGAGTTGCGCGGCATCGCCGCCATCGTCCACAAGCGTTCCTACCAGGAGGAAGAATACGTCTTCCGCAAGGGCCAACCCGGAGCGGCGATGTTCATTATCCGTTCCGGCGAGGTCGAGGTCATCGACCACGACGGCCGAGATCACGACACCACCATAGCCACCCTGGGTCCCGACGCCTTTTTCGGCGAACTCGCCTTGTTGGACGATTCGCCGCGCTCCGCCTCGGTCAGGGCCAGCGCCTCTACTGAAATCATCGCCTTCTTCCGGACCGACCTGGAGCGCCTGCTGGCCGCCTTTCCCCAAATCGGTATGCAGGTATATCGTTCCCTGGCCCTGATCATTGGCAACCGTTTGAAAAAATCCAATGCCCAGCTATTTAACCAGTGAAGAGACCCGACAGCGGCAGCACCGGTCCCGCAATCTCTATGCGGTGGCGATCCTGGCGACCCTGGTCGGCGCTTCTTACCTGCTTTGGGCCTTACGTGGACTTATCCTGCCGATAACTATCGGCGTGGTCATCGCCTATATCTGCCTGCCGTTGATCGGCTACCTGAGTGAACATGGCTTCTCCCGTTTCGGGGCAATCATCTCACTCTTCGCCACCTTCTGCCTGTTGCTCTTCGCCAGCCTTAATCTGGCCGGCAACATCATTCCCGACAAAAAGACCGAACTGGAACTGCAGGTACGCTCCCGCTATAAGCTCGACCAAAAATTCAGCGCCCTGATGGGGCTGGCTCCCGACCACAAGGAAGGGAATTGGTTGTACCGGATGCTCGGCCGGGAACTGGAGCCGTTGCGTGAAGACATTGACTTTATCCTGGCACTTTCACCTGATGATCAACAATTATTTACCAGATTCTATCTGGAAGCAGATGAGATGAAAGTCCTACCGGTAGAAGAAAAATACTGGCAATATTTCCAGGCTAACCGGAAGCGAGACCGACACAAGGCCATACTGGCCCAAAAGATGAAAAAAATCGAACCATTAGGCACCCCGGCTTTGGCCGGCCAAGCGGACAGGGAAGATCACGCTTCATTGTTGCTCCTGATCTTCAATGCCGTTTCCCTCTGGCTGGTGACGCCTCTGGTCTTCCTCACCCTGCTGTTCGACGACGGGGGGGTGAAGCGGGGCTTGATCCGCAGTGTTCCCAATCGCTATTTCGAGATGACCCTAACCATCATCGACAACATCAATGAAGCCCTGGGCCGCTATCTGCGTGGCACCGCCATCGAGTGCTTTCTGGTCGGCACCAGTCTCACCCTCTGCCTCTTTCTGGTAGGGGTCGACATGCGCTGGGCCGCCGCCATCGGCACCATCGCCGGTCTGGCCAATGCAATTCCCTTCCTGGGACCGCTGATCGGCCTGGCGATCGGAGTCCTTTATGCCCTTATGACCGAAAAAATCAACCCTATGTTGCCATTCGTCAACGAGCAAAACCTGCTACCGGCCATCGTCGCGGCGGTGGCTCTGGTACAACTGGCCGACAATGCCATCTTTCAGCCTTACGTGCTGGGTGGTGCCGTTAACCTGCACCCGTTGGCGGTAATTCTGGGGGTGATCGGCGGTGCCATGCTCTTCGGCTTTGCCGGAATGCTTTTCGCCATACCAGCCATTATGGTACTGAAAGTTATAATTGCGACCCTGTTCCGGCAGTTAAGGGCTTACTACGTTATTTGACGTAGACAGGGCAATCGGCCACCGACAAGAGCGCCTGTTGACCAGGAAATCCTGATCTTTTGATCCGGGACGCCTTGAAGATGGCCCGCAATCCATGCGTTCCAGCCGCTAAGATCAACCGGATTGAATCGCGATGACAACCGACTAAGCCCAGGTCAACAAGCGGCCATATGAGGGGAAACACCCATTACCTTCAAATCAAACCTGGCTACTTTCTTGACTTTTTTCCCATTTCACAAACTAGCCAACCCAAGCAGCCGCCTTGCCCGATGGCTATCCGGCTTTACCTTGCAGAGATAGGGACTTCTACAATGATTCGAGAAACGAGCATCGTACTGCCCCAACCACTACCTGCACTTTTCTGGTTAATTTTCAGATTCCGGACCAACTTCTTCTTTACTCGACTGGGTAGGGCAACCCCCCGATAAAATACGATTACCCCCTATATCTTTCCAATTATGTTTTCGTTAGCTTTCGATCCTATTCAAAGGTGGGAGGATTTTGCGTCTAGGACGGACAACTTCATGGCAATAACCAGCAAGTTGAATTGGTCGGGGGACTGATATGAGCCATCACAGATTCTTGAGTCGCGAAAAGTTAACCGAGTATCTTGACGAGGAATTGCGTCATATCCTTAACGGTCTTGAGCTTTACGAAATCGCCCAGTATGGTTGGTTAGCCGACGGTGAGCAGGATCCTGAATATCGGGGGCATGCAGTCTGGCAGGACAATCCGCCCGAATTGCAGAAACTGGCTAAACTGGGGGGTGAGTTTACGAATTTGATGCGCAGCTCTCTCCATTCCCTGGGACTCACCTTTCTCTATCAAGATAACGCCGCGACATTATTCGACGATCACGGCGGTTTCAGCTTTTATTTCACCGATACTGTAAACAAGCTCAATCTGGCCACCGACCGAGTCAGGGAATTTCTGATCACAGCTTTTGTTCGAGAAGCACCCTGGGGAGCAAAGTCCTGGCCGGCCGCGGGAAAAATGATTCGTGGAGAAGGATTCTTCAACAACTTTCGCCGCCCATTTAGGCAGATCAAATCGGAGGTCGAAACCTTGATTGCCGACGACACCGAGCTCAATGAATGCCTGACCAAACTCCAACCCCTGGCTGAGGAGATCGGCCGCTATCGCACCAAGCACCAGGATCCGATCCGGCACCTCAATTCCCTCCAGGAACGCTTATCTAGCGTTGCCGCCAATCTGGCCCTCGGGTATCCAGATGACGCACTTTCCGACTCTCCTGCTAACCAGTACGATTCACTGCTCAAAGGACTCGGAAACTGGTATCGGTTTTTGGTCGAGACCAGCAATTTGGTCTTCCTGGCCGAGCATCTGCTCCGCGGACTGGCTCGGGAAGTCGGAACCATAAGCTCCCGGTCGCCTCAACAGCAGATCATCTAAGTCTCCTCTTTACTGGTCCCGCTACACAACTTCCGGCATATCGCTTGCCGCGAACCACCGCAGGCATTATCTTTTAGCAATTGTGATTTTCCCTTTAATTGCGGACTGACCAGCCAATGCCTTATGTCCAACCGGACCGGAACAAATAATCGGCTGTTGGAACAGCTTGCCCCTTATTTTCATGAGAGCATAACTACCTGTCCTTACGGCCTCCCCCACCAGGCGGTTTATCGTGTTGCCGGTTTTCCCGGGATACCTGAGAAAATCATGGGAACACTCTTGGCTGCCGGTTATCGCCGCAACGGCAACAACGTCTACACCATGCGTTGCCCTGATTGCCGGGACTGTCGCCCTATTCGTCTCGCCGTCCGACAGTTCATTCCCAACCGCAGCCAACGTCGAACCCTCCGCAATAATCATGATGTCACCATCGAACTTGGTCCCCTGGTCCCAAATTCTGAAAAAATTGCCTTGCTGGAGAAATTCTTTGCGCAGCGATTCCCAGGCCGAAACAATTCGGCCATCGATTATTATGCGGGGTTCTTCCTCAATTCCTCTGATTTTTCCATTGAAATCAGATACCTGCAAGATGACCGCCTGATTGGCTTAGGTATCCTTGATGTAGGTAGCTCCTGGTTGAACGCTGTTTATTTTTTCTTCGACCCGGACAAATCCCGGCGTAGCCTTGGGACTTTCAATATATTGCAACTGATCAATCTTTGTCGCGAATATGGTCTGGAGCATCTGTATCTGGGTTACACCATTACCGCTATCCAGGCAATGCGCTACAAAACCGCCTTCCTGCCCCACCAGATCCTGTCCGATGGAACCTGGGAGACTAAATCCTCACCATCCGGCTGAAATCCTGACAACCACTACCGGCAGTACATTTTCTTGACATTTTTCCCGGCGGAAACCATGCTAAAGGTGGTGGTTTCGCGCCTCAACGTTCAGGCAAATGAGATGAAATCATAACTGACAGGTACGAAAATGGAAAAATGGCAACTGGCTGGAATCTTCTCGGCTGAACCCCGGACCAAACTCGATCTTACCCAGATAGGTTATCTCCGTAAATCGCTCCACTCCGTAACCCCGGACCAACCTTCTTTCCCGCCAGCTCATTGGCTGAAAGCCGCCTGCCGAAAGTTGGTAACCGCAATAACCATATTTTAGCGGAACCAAAAAGGCACAGGGCTGGCAGCTTGACTTAGCCAAGCCGGATCCAACCCAGCCAACCGGTAATGTTGCCCAAAGGGCAACTTGCTCTGAACCCGCCACTAACGAAGTATTGCCACCCCCGGAACCAATGGCGCTTTGCATCCCCCGACCTCCATGCCCCAACCCTGCATGACCCCGAACGGATCCCACCATTCAAGGATGCAGCTTACCGGCCAGGAGGAAATCCGGCTGCACCAGATGGTATTTTTTGATTTTGTAACCAATCTGCCTTTGGGTCAACCCCAGTTCCCTGGCAGCCCGGGCCTGAACCCAACCGTGACGGAGCAGGGCGGCTTCAACTTCCCGCCGCTCAAGATCTGCTAAGGGCTTGAGGGATCTTTTCTCCAATCCTTCCGGCAAGACCTCCCGTCTTGGTTCAGAGGCCAAAACTGGCTGCTCCGCTGGCGGCTCCGGTTCCATGACCATATAGGACGGCAAATCCGACATACCGATCAATTCGCCCTCAACCATGATTACCAGCCTTTCGATCAAATTCTGTAACTCCCGAACGTTACCGGGCCAGGAATAGTCGATGAGAAAATCGACAACAGGCCGGGCCAGCCTCATCCGGCGCTGCTGCGCCTTGCTGCTCTCCCGCAGAAAATGGTCGAGCAAAACCGGAATGTCCTCTCGCCGTTCCCGCAACGGCGGTAAAACGATCGGGACCACATTAAGCCGATAAAACAGATCCTCCCGGAAGCTTTTCTCCTCCACCGCCAGCTCCAGGCTGCGATTGGTGGCGGCAATGATTCTAACATCGACGCTGATGGTGACGGTTCCACCCAGCCGTTCGAATTGCCTTTCCTGCAGGACTCGCAGGAGTTTGGCCTGCAGAGGCAAGGGCAGTTCCCCGACCTCATCGAGAAAAAGGGTGCCGCCGTCGGCCAGTTCGAAACGCCCTTTCTTCAGAGCTTGGGCTCCGGTAAATGCACCCTTCTCATGCCCCAGCAGTTCGCTCTCTAAAAGGTTATCCGGTAAAGCGGCGCAATTGACTTTGATAAAGGGTTTGTCCAGGCGAGGGCTGGCCTGGTGAATGGCTCGCGCCACCAGTTCCTTGCCGGTGCCGGACTCGCCCAGCAGCAGGGCCGTGGCCCGGCTCGGCGCCACCTTGTCGATATAGCGGAAGACTTCCTGCATGGCCTTGCACTGGCCGATGATGTTGTGGTGGCTGAACCGGTTCTGCAGCTCGGCTTTCAAGGAGATATTCTCCTCGATCAACGACTGTTCTTTTTTGGCGATGGCCTTGTGCAGATTGAGAAACTGGGCGATCAAGGTAGCGACCACGGTAAGGAAGCGAATGTCCTCCTCATAGGAGACGTCGGCCCCAAAAATCCGATCCACGGTCAGGACCCCCACAGGCTGCTCCATCAGCACCACCGGCACCCCGAGAAAAGAAATCTCCGCCTTGTTCAGTCGGGTCCGAGCCCCGGTTCGGTTAAGGAAAAGCGGCTCCTTCTGGACATCTGGCACCACAAACGGCTGACCGCTCCTGAAGATCGTGCCGATAACCCCTTCGTCCAGACGATAAACCCCCTTTTTGGCCTCGGCTGCAGTCAGGCCGTAGGCTGCCCGGATCACCAGATGCAATCCGGACTCGTCCGGCAAAACCAGGGTCGCCCGCTCCATCCTCAGTGTCTCATGCATGATCCGCAGGGTTTCGGTCAGAGCCTTGTCCAGATCCAGAGCCGATTCAATCAACTGGGCGATCTGATAAAGCGCTATTACTTCGAGATGTTCTGTGCCCACCGTTCTGCTCTGTGCCACTGATTATCCTCTTGATGGTGGAAGTTGATCATTCCCCGACTACTACTGCAAAAGCAATTTGCGGGCCAGGCAGGAGCAAATACAACAAAAAACTTTATTTTATTGAATTAACGTCATTACCAAGGGAAAACCGACCACCAATTACGCCAAATATATTACTAATTTGTATTTTACCGGATAACACCAGAAACATTACGAGACAAAATTGTGCCAGACCTCGGAATATCCCGAGGTGCCAATTTTGTCTCGTTCTCTTCACTTCTGTTCTGCCTCCGACATGCCCGCTTGACGGGCGCCAACCGGTGAACCCTGCCACCCACCGGTCAAGCATTGATTTTTTGTCAAATAATTACAAGCGCTTAGCAGGTAACACCAACCAGCGCAACCGCCCTTGGCACAACTTATGCCAAAGCCTGCTGTACAAGCACCAAATGTAATTTATCGGTAACCACTCATAACTTCAGGAGGATTCAACATGCGTAAAGTAGCAATCTATGGCAAGGGCGGCATCGGCAAATCAACCACCACACAGAATTTAGTTGCAGGTTTAATTGAACTGGGCCGGAAAATCATGGTCGTCGGCTGCGACCCCAAGGCTGATTCAACCCGGCTGTTGCTGGGTGGTCTGGCCCAGAAATCAGTGCTCGACACCCTGCGCGAGGAAGGCGAGGACGTCGAACTGGAAGACATCCGCAAACGTGGCTACGGCGGCACCTGGTGCGTCGAGTCCGGCGGCCCGGAGCCGGGGGTCGGTTGTGCCGGACGGGGCATTATCACCTCGATCAACATGCTGGAGTCTCTCGGCGCATACGAGGAGCAAGAAGGACTGGATTACGCCTTTTATGATGTTCTGGGCGACGTGGTCTGCGGTGGTTTTGCCATGCCGATCCGTGACGGCAAGGCAGAAGAAATCTACATCGTGGTCTCCGGCGAGATGATGGCCATGTATGCGGCTAACAACATCAGCAAGGGAATCTGTAAATTTGCCCAGTCCGGTACCGTGCGGCTCGGCGGCCTGATCTGTAATTCCCGGGCAGTTGATAACGAGCAGGAAATGATCGAGAAATTTGCCGAAAAACTCGGCACCCGGATGATCCACTTCGTACCCCGTAACAACGACGTCCAGAGGGCCGAAATCAATCGCAAGACGGTCATCGAATGGAATCCGGAGGTGCCCCAGGCTGACGTTTACCGGAACCTGGCCAAGGCTATTGATGGTAACAAGAATTTTGTCATCCCCACCCCGATGGAAATAGAAGAACTCGAAGCCCTGCTCATGGAGTTCGGCCTGATGGAAGCCGCCTGACCTAATAAGGAGCCCATCTACCTCGATCTGCGGCGTCATCGGCCGCTCCGTATAGCGCTGCTATAACGGAACGACCTCTTGCTTGCATCTCGGGGCAGCTAAACTCCTTATACTCCAACGCGAAAAGCACAAAAAAAATCAATTACGGAGAAATAATTATGTTGCTCATGATTCGTTCAATTATTCGCCCGGAAAAAGCGGACGCCGTCTTGGCGGCCCTGATGGACGCCGGTTTTCCCGCCGTCACCAAATACTCCGTCGCCGGCCGCGGCAAGCAGCGCGGCATCAAGATCGGCGAGGTCACCTACGACGAACTGCCCAAGGTCATGCTGATGAGCGTGGTCAACGCGACCGACAAGGATTTCGTCATCAAGACCATCATGGATACGGCCCGCTCCAAGGGCAAAGGCGCCTTCGGCGACGGCAAGATCTTCATCAGCGACGTGGCCGAGTCATACACCATCAGTTCCGGGGTCATGGAGACCGCCGCCGCGGCCGAGGGGGTACCGGCATGAAAGAGGTCATCGCCGTGGTGCGAATCAACATGATGAACCAGACCAAGCAGGCCCTGACCGACTGCGGCGTCGACGCCTTCTTCGCCCACGAGGCCCATGGCCGGGGCAAGGGCTTTGTTAACCCGCAGATCCTGGAAGGGGTGGGCCAAGGCTATGAAGAGGCCGCCTCCCTGCTGGGCGAGAAAGGCAAACTCTACCCCAAGCGGATGATCACCGCGGTGGTCGAGGACAAGATGGTCAAATGCGTGGTGGAAACCATCATCAATACGAATCAGACCGGCATGCCGGGGGACGGCAAGGTTTTCGTCCTGCCCCTAAGCGATGCGGTCCGGGTCCGGACAGGAGAGACGGGCGTCAAGTCCATCTCATAAGGAGGAATACAAATGGCTACAGCATCCAAGAAAAAACTGGTGCAGTGGGACCCGGCCGATATCAAGGCGGAACTTCTGGAGAAGTACCCGCCCAAGGTGGCCCGCAAGCGCGCCAAGCAGATCATGATCAACGAGGCGTTGCAGAATGACACCCCGTCGCTTACCGCCAACGTGCGGACCATTCCGGGGATCATCACCATGCGCGGCTGCACCTACGCCGGCTGCAAGGGCGTGATCATGGGCCCGACCCGCGACATCGTCAACCTGGTGCACGGCCCCATTGGCTGCAGCTTCTACGCCTGGCTGACCCGCCGGAACCAGACCGACGCCGGGCCGGACGGTGAGAACTATATGACCTACTGTTTCTCCACCGACATGCAGGAGCAGGACATCATCTTCGGCGGCGAGAAGAAGCTGGCGGCGGCGATCCAGGAGGCCTACGACCTCTTCCACCCCAAATCCATCGCCGTCTTCGCCACCTGCCCGGTAGGGCTGATCGGTGACGACATCCACACCGTCTCCGCCAATATGAAGGCCAAGCTCGGCGACTGCAATGTCTACGCCTTCTCCTGCGAAGGGTACAAGGGCGTCTCCCAGTCAGCCGGGCACCATATCGCCAACAACCAGGTCTTCCGCCATCTGGTGGGCCAGAACGACGTACCCAAGGAAGGCAAGTTCAAGATCAACCTGCTGGGCGAGTACAACATCGGCGGCGACGGTTTCGAGATCGACCGAATCTTCAAGAAATGCGGGATCACCTGCATCTCGACCTTTTCCGGTAACTCGACCTACGACCAGTTCACCTCTTCCCACCAGGCCGACCTCAACGCCGTTATGTGCCATCGCTCCATCAACTACGTGGCCGACATGATGGAGACCAAGTACGGCATCCCCTGGATCAAAGTCAACTTCATCGGCGCCAAGGCCACCGCCAAATCCTTGCGCAAGATCGCCGAGTACTTCGGCGATAAGTCGCTGATCGACACGGTGGAGAAGGTCATCGCCGAAGAGATGCCGGAAGTGGAAGCCGCTCTGAAGGAGATTATACCCAGGACGGAAGGCAAGACCGCCATGATGTTCGTCGGCGGCTCCCGCGCCCATCATTACAAGGAACTCTTCGACGAGCTCGGCATGAAGACCATCTCGGCCGGCTACGAATTCGGTCACCAGGACGATTACGAGGGTCGCCAGGTAATCCCCAATATCAAGATCGACGCCGACAGCCGCAACATCGAGGAAATCGAGGTCGAGGCAGACGAGACCCGCTTCAAGCCGCGCAAGACCGAGAAGCAGCTCAAGGCCATGGAAAAGGCGGGCTACCGGTTCAAGCATTACGACGGCCTGGCCGCGGACATGGACAAGAACACCCTGGTGATCGACGACCTCAACCAGTACGAGGCCGAAAAACTGGTCGAGCTCCTGCAGCCCGATATCTTCTGCGCCGGCATCAAGGAGAAGTTTTCGATCCAGAAACTGGGCATCCCGATGAAGCAGCTCCACTCCTACGATTCCGGCGGCCCCTATGCCGGCTTCAAGGGCGCGGTCAACTTCTACCAGGAGATCGACCGGCTGGTGAACTCCCGAGTCTGGGGCTACATGAAGGCACCATGGCAGAAGAACCCGCAGCTAAGCGCTTCTTACAACTGGGAATAATGATGGCTTCGTCAGAATCGCCGGATACTTCGCTGCTGCGAATTATTGCGATCAATCAGCGTAGCGCGGCTACGCCTCATGTTCACAAAGTCCGCGCGCCTCGTCCACGCCGATTCTGACTTAGCCATCTGGCAGAGAGTTGGGTTTCGCAAGCTCAACCCAACCTACACGATCGGATCATTCCGAAACTTCGACAATTGAACCGCCAAATCAAACGTGTAGGTTGGGTTAGCCAAAGGCGTAACCCAACATCCCAAGTCAACAGAATAAAAGTCTCAATCAAAATTGAGGTCACGGAAATGCTATTAAGACATACACCAATAGAGATCAAAGAGCGCAAGGCCTTGACCATCAACCCGGCCAAAACTTGCCAGCCCATCGGCGCCATGTACGCGGCCTTAGGGATCCACGGCTGCCTGCCGCACAGTCACGGCTCGCAGGGTTGCTGCGCCTACCACCGCTCCACCCTGACCCGGCACTACAAGGAGCCGATCTCCGCCTCGACCAGCTCATTCACCGAGGGTGCCTCGGTCTTCGGCGGTCAGGCCAACATGCTGCAGGCGATCAACAATATCTTCGCGGTCTACGACCCGGAAGTGATCGCCATCCACACCACCTGCCTCTCCGAGACCATCGGCGACGACCTGCCGCAGATCAAGAAAAAGGCAATAGCCGAGGGTAAGATCCCCAAGGGAAAAGAGGTGATCAGTGCCTCGACCCCGAGCTATGCCGGCTCCCATGTCACCGGTTTTTCCAACATGGTCAAGTCCATGGCCATGATGGCCGAACCCACCGGCAAGAAGAACGGCAAGGTCAATATCATCCCCGGCTGGGTCGAACCGGCCGACATGGAGGAGATCAAACGCATGACCAGTCTGATCGGGGTCAAAACCATCCTCTTCCCGGACACCTCCGGGGTCTTGAACGGCCCGCTCTCCGGCGAATACAAGATGTTTCCCGACGGCGGCACCACGGTGGCCGAACTGAAAAGCTGCGGCGACTCCAAGGGAACCCTGGCCTTGGGAGAATGGTGCTCGGCCGATGCGGCCCGAGAACTGGACTCCAAGCACAAGGTACCCTGCTCAGTGCTGGACATGCCCTTCGGGTTGATGGCAACCGACCGTTTCATTGACGCCCTGCGCACCATCGCCGGGGTGACCATCCCCGACGAGATCGCCAACGAACGGGGCCAGCTGGTCGACATGATCTCGGATATGCACCAGTACCTTTACGGTAAAAAGGTCGCCCTGGTCGGCGATCCGGATCAGCTGATCGCCATGACCGAATTCCTGGTCTCCCTGGACATGAAACCGATCCATGTGGTTACCGGTACCCCGGGCAAGAAGTTCGAAAAGCGGATCAAGGAGCTGACCAAGGAGATGGGTTACACGGTCAACGTCAAGGCCAAGGGAGATATGTTCCTGCTCCATCAGTGGATCAAGAACGAGCCGGTCGACCTGATCATCGGCAATACCTACTGCAAGTATATCGCCCGGGACGAAGACATCCCATACGTACGCTGGGGTTTTCCGATCCTCGACCGTCAGGGCCACCAGTACTTCCCGACCGTCGGCTACAAGGGCGGCTTGCGGCTCCTGGAGAAAATCCTCGGCGTCCTGCATGGATCGGCTAGGACCGCGACGCCCCGGAGGAGAAGTTCGAACTGGTGATGTAATTCGGGACGAATCGAAACCGAGAGAGAACAACCATGACCATCATCCCCTTTCCCGCCAGCCGCTGCTGCGGTACGCCCCGCCAAGGCCTGGCCACCATGACTGTGGCCCCCCGGCCGGTGGCCAGGCCCCGTTACGGCGCCCCGGCAGCTATGTCGGAAGCTTTAACACCGGAGGCGGCGGTGGCCATCCTTTCCCGATTGGCATCACAGGGGTTGGTGGTCACCGGGGTGGAACTCGCCGGCCCCGGCGATCCTCTGGCCACGCCGGAGTCTACCCTGGAGACCCTGGCGCTGATCAAGCGGGATCAACCGGACCTGCCGGTCAACCTGGTAACCCTGGGGCTGGGCGGCGCATCCCTGGTCGAAATCCTGGCCACCCTCGGCCTGGAAAGGATAACCATCTTGGCCGACGCCATCGACCCTGAGATTCTGGGCCGGCTTTATGCCTGGATCCGCCCGGGCAACCGGACCATCGCCATCGATGAGGCGGCGCAGGCCCTGCTCGGTGAGCAGGCCCGGACCATCGCGGCCGCCAGAGAGGCGGGGCTGTCGATAGATATCCGCACCACCTTATACCCGGGCATCAACGAAACGGAGATAGCTAAGCTCGGAGCCCAAATGAAGGAACTGGGGGCAACCACCATGACCGTGCTGCCCTTTCACCCCGTCCCGGGCGAGGAGGACAGTCCGCCAACCCCGGATCCGGAGATGCTGCGCGAGGCCAGATGCCGAGCCGAGGCCTGGTTGCCCAGGGCACCGGAAGATGCCCGCCTCGATACTAACGGTGCCGAAAACCCAGGCGACCTGATCCTGCCTCGCCCCAGCAGGGAACGCCCCAACCTGGCGGTGGTCAGCAGCAACGGCCTGGAGATCGATCTGCATCTGGGCGAGGCCATCTATCTCATGATCTACGGTCCCCGCGAGGACGGCCTGCCCTGCCTGCTCGGCACCCGCCCGGCCCCGGAACCTGGGGGAGGCGGCAACCGCTGGCGGGAACTGGCCGAGACCCTGAACGACTGTTTCGCCCTCTTAACCGCCAGTGCCGGCGACAGCCCCCGCCGCATCCTGGCGGAGAGCAACATCGCCGTCCTGACCACCAAAGGCGAAGTGGAAGGGTTGGTGGACAAATTCTTCGGCGGCGGCAGAAAGAAGAGCAGGAAGGGCTAAACAGACAAGCCTCTACCAGAAGCAAAGTGAAACCGTAACCACCACAATTCATCATTCTGCATTCTTCATTCTTAATTTTTAAAAGGAGCCCCCCATGGCCACCCCATCCCGACAAATCCTGGTCTGCCAGAGCTTCCGCGTAGCGGGCGACAAGAAAGGCATCTGCCACAAATCCACCGACGGCTTCCTGCAGTACCTGGAAGAAGAGATCCTCGACCGCGGCATCGACTGCCTGGTCAGTGCCACCACCTGCCTCAAACAATGCGACCGCGGTCCGATCATGGTGGTCCAGCCGGAGAACTGGTGGTTCAAGGGCGTCGACAGCCATGAGGCCATCGATACCATCCTGGACGGCCTGGAAGACGGCGAAGCGGCAGCTGATTACCTGATCGCCTAAGCCGCGGAGCCCACGGCATGACCTATAAATCGTACGTGGAATCGGGCGGCGAGCAATGCCCCAAATGCGGCTCCCGAGCCATCAAGGCCAGTGCGGTCCCGGAAAAACTCTCAGCCGACCGGGTGCGGGTGGCCATGTTCTGCGCCACCTGCGGGGCCAGATGGCGGGCCGTTTACAACTTGAGTAAAGCCGAAGATTTGTAACCGACCTGGCACCGACCGAAACTAAAGAGTTCCCGTCCAGAAATGGTCTTTTTGACCGATGGCTACGTTGCTTAGTTGCAGAAAAATGCTCACGTACCCAAGTACGCTCCGCTTTTTCGTCGTCATCGCTCCTTGCTCTCGGCCAAAAATCCTCATTTCTGGATGGAATCTAAAGAGCATTTTCAACTAAACATTCAGGAGAAAGATCATGAAGAGTATCTGGAAGACAATTCTCACCTCGGCCGCCATACCGTTTCGCCTCGTCATTTTCGTTTTCGGTGGACGGGGCGAGGAAAAATGGATCCCCGCAGGCCGATATACCCGGCCGGCCAAGATGAAAGACCGTGAACCTTCAGTGAATCACTTGATCGGCTGACAAATCAAGGAGAGGCCAATGAAATCAACCTGGGGGGAAAATTTTTCGAATACTCCTCCAAGCCGGTGCAGGGCACCATGTCACGCAAGCTGCGCAAGGGAGTAGCTCTGCAGATCGAGGCGGGCAAGAACTATGAACAGGCGGTTATTTTCCTGGGCGATGAGTTCGCCCGCGCCACCAGCCCCGGTGATTGAAACGTGTACCGGCCCTGCTGGCGAAGGATGCGGCAATGGCATCTTAGTGGCGTGGGCGGGGCGTTATTTTTAAGCGATTTATGTGGAATGCTACACACCGATATCTTCATCCCACAACTCAGGATTCTTGGCAATAAACGTTTCCATAAGCTGACGACATTCCTGATTATCAACAACTACAACTTCAACCCCTCGGGCTCTAACATAATCCTCCGGCCCCGCAAAAGGTATGGTTCTCTCCAATAACCACCTTCGGGATTCCATAAAGCAGGACTGCACCGCTACACAAGAGCCTTTTAATGGGTGACCTCTTCCCTTCCCGTTCATTCTTCCTCCCTGAAGCACGCAGCGACAAGTAAAACTGGACTATCGCCGTTACAGTTATCTTGCTCCGCCCCCAGCTACCGCCGATCTCAGCCACCCTGCTCTCCTTCCAGGAAAGCAATGAATTTCCTGGAAGGCGTACTCCACGCCAACCGGAACATTCCGGTGATTTCATACTCTCGTTCGTTCACCATAAGAATTGCAATTTGCTCCAGAATCCGGATAGCCTTTTATCAAGGCCGCCAACTCAACAGAAAAATGAAAAAAATGGAGAGGTGCAAAATGAAAAAAATATTCTTAATCATGATCATTGCGATTCTTTTTCTGACCAGCTCCTGCGGCACGATACTTTATCCCGAACGGCGTGGTCAGGTGAGTGGAAGAATCGATGTCGGGGTGGCGGTGCTCGACGGTATCGGGGTTCTGGTCTTCATAATTCCGGGGCTGATCGCCTTTGCCGTGGATTTTACCACTGGTGCCATTTATTTACCGTCGGGTAAGTATTTGAGCAATTTGCGGGTAATCCGGGAGAGCGGAAAAACCATCGCTGCCAACTCCCCCTTGACCCAAAAAAATATCGAAAAGATTTTGCACGAGCAGACGGGTAAAAATATCGATCTTGATACGGAGGACCTCAGGGTGGCAAGATTGTCCGCCGACGGGAAGGGGGACTTACTGCCGATCGATAAAATACTGAACGCCGACCAGCTCCAGGCTTTCGGTCAGGGCCGGGAAATTTCCGTGCATTACTGAAAACTGCCGGGATGGGGAAAAGCCCGTGCCTCGAACCGTTACCTCTCCTGCGTTTTCAGGTAAACGAGCAGCCCCGGCGGGCAGGCGCCAACAAGAAGCATGAACTAGGTTGACCATTTTTCGAAAAAGCCGGCGATGGCATACTGGATTCGTAGGCTCCCGAGAGCATTTCCGAGTTCCTCGCCTCCGAAACAAGAAACGGAGTAAGTCATTGGATTAACGGCAAAGACCCGCATAAGCCCCGGATCGGTGATGAAGATGTCGCCGTTCAGCAAGGACGTATCGACGGTCATGATTTTACAACATTCTGGTGAACCCCACGGAAAAGCATAAAATCATGCCCCCTCGATACACACAAGCAAGGCATTGACCCCTTCAATTTTATGAATAAGTTGCCACCCTATCTCTCACTCTTTCTCTCCCGCCCTGTCCTTCTTCCCGGGCCGGCCCCGGAGTACATGGGGCAGCCTGAAGTTCGGAACCTTGGGGTGGGGCAACTTCAGACCGGGCAATCTGAGGTCGGCAATCTTGATCTCCGGTAATTTCATCTCCGGCAGCCGAACCTCGAAGAGCTTCTGCTCGAACAGCTCCCCGAGGCTGCCCACGTGTCCGGAGCGGGAATGCGCCGCCCGGCCGGACCCTTCCTCAGTCACCGCGAGCTTCTCTTCCCGGTTGCGCTTGACCCGATGGACAAAGGCCTCCACCCGGTTCTTGATGTGGGTCATGCCACCGGCATCGAAGACCAGGGGCATCATCGGCACGCCCCCGGTGCGGCCGGCCAGTCCCTTGTAGATCGAGGTGGTGGCCGTGCCCACCAGGCAGTTCAGGCAGTAGACGTTCAGGATGCCGTCCACTCCCTTGTGAGCGAAATCCACATGCTTGGCGACATTCAACAGGACTAGCAGTTCCGGCTCGCCGGGCAGCAGCCCTTCGGTGTACTTGAGAACATCGTCGGCGTGGGGTTCCGTCAGGTTGCTGATCCTCCCCGCGAAGTTTTTCAGGACGGTGTTGGCCCCGAGATTGGAGACCAGCACCCGTCCCCAAGCCGAGAGCGTATCGAGGGGCCTGCCGGCCTCCCAGTACTGGCGGGTGCGGATCTCCTGGCCGGTCATGACCAGATCCATTATGGTCGGCGACGGCCAGACCTCGCAGCCGAGCTCTTCCAGGAGATCGAACAGACCGCCGTTGGCCACCGGGTTGACCCTGGTGTAGACGTCGCCGGTGATGGCGATCACCGGTTTGGAGCCCCGTCCGCGGGTGGGCACCGCATCCAGGGTGCGGGCCGCCTCCAGGATTGCCTGGTTGACCTTTTCCGTCAGGTGCCCCTGGCTGATGGTCGCCAGGCCGGCGGCGTAGGCCCGGTCCACGCTGCCCTTTTCCAGCTCGTAGGGCCGTCTCTCGAAGCGCAGCCGGCCCAGATACTCGATGCCCAGCAGGGCCTTGCCGAGATTGAACCAGGTCAGCGGACCCAAGCGATGAAGGAGTTCCGTGGAATCGGGACTGACCACCCGAACGTCGTTTCTCCCCATCCGGTCCATATACTGCTGCATGGTCGGTACGTATTGGGTGATCAGGCAACTGGATTCCACGATGGGAATGAAGTACCTGGCGCCCCGGGGCAGGTCGCCGGCCCGGGCCAGGTTGATCAGATCGCCGGCCAGGAGCTGGAAGGGATGGCATTGTTTGCCGCCGGAAAGTTCCACCCCGGTCTCGTAGGAGCGGTGGTCGGGCAGCGGCAGCACCCGGGCCTTGACACCCAGGGCCTTGAAGGCGCCGAGAAAGGCAAAGGAATGGTCCGAAAAGTAGGGGATGATGTATTCGGTGTCGCCGTTTTCGGCTGTTTCTACGGGCGCGCCTTCGGGCCGGGGGCGAGGGGGCGCGGTGCCTTCCCCGCTTTTCTTTGCCTCTTGTTGCCGCCTTCTCCAGGAGGCCACGCGGTGGGCAAAGGCCTCGATCCGCGTGGCCAGCCCGGCATCGGCCCGATGCTCGTCGAACTCCAGAAACAGGGCGGGCCGGTCGGCGAAGATTTCGTTGAGCAGGGGGAAGGTGTAGGCGTCCGGGCCACAACCGAAATTACCGACCACCACCGGATAGATATCGTCCATGGTGGCGATCCGGAGTGCGGTGTTCAGCATCCGCCGGCTGAAGACCCAGGTGATGCTGTTGTAACGCGCCGGCAGCGTCGAATCTCCGGGCATATCCAGCTGGTCGCCCTCGACCACGTCGAATCCCGCCTTGGCCAGCTTGGCCGCCAGGGCCATGTTGACGAAACGGTCGCCGACATTGTAGGGCTTGCCGAGCAGGAGAGCGAGAGGTCTCGGCCGCGGCCCGGTCCCTCCGGCTTCGTAGCGGCAGTCTTGCCGGAAAAGCTCAAGGCCCGCGAAGCCTTCAGATAGGCACCGCGCACCTGCTCCGGCGGCCGGTCGAACTCCCGGGCCGCCTCGCCCAGCAGCCGTTCTTTTTCCTTGTCCGGCAGGTCCGGAACCAGCGGCAGGCTGACGATGCGCAGGGTCTCGAAGTTGGCCTGGACCATGGCGGCCCCATGCTGCACGTAGGGGCAGTTCAGCCCATCGGCCAGGCGGCTTCGGGAAGGAATGAAGATCGTCCTGACGCCCTCTTTTTCCAGGGCAGCCACATGGCCGAAGAGCAGCTTGACCGGCAGGCAGGTCTCGGCCGGCAGCCGGGAAAGGGCCTGGCCCATGACCTCGCTGCCCGAGGGTCCGGAGACCCTGGTCGGGATGGCCAGTTCCGCGAAGAAGGTCTTCCAGAAGGGATAGAACTCCCGGAACAGCATGGTCCGGGGAATACCCAGCAGGGTCGCGGGGTCGCCGGCCGCAGCCTCTTCCTCAAGCAGGGAGGCCGTATCCGGCGTCAGGTCATGGCCCGGCTCGAGGTCGCCGATCGCCTCGGAATAGCGGCCGCAGAGGTCGCCAAACTGGAAACGGTCCGCCTGGAAGCGGAAGACGCTCACCTCGCAACGGTTTTCGCAGCCGGTGCAGGTAAAGGTGTCGGTTTCGTAGGTCGTGGCAATGTCGAAACCCTTGAAGGAACTCTCTCCATCCGGATGCAGCCGGTACCGGTCCCGGGCCAGGAGCGCCACGCCGATGGCGCCGGATTCGCCGGGATGGGGGTGGACCGAGACCGTCGCCTCGGGCAGCCGGGCGCGGAAGGCCTCGACCACCGAGCGGTTCTTGGCCACCCCACCCTGCAAAACCACCCTCCGGCCGAGACTGCGGCCCTGCGCCACCCGGTCGAGGTAGTTTTCCACCACGGCCCGGGAAACGCCCATCAGGAGGTCGGGCAGCCCCACGCCCTGCTGGATGTAATGGACCAGGTCGGAGCCCATGAACACGGTGCAGCGGCTGGCAAAGGGCAGCGGATTCGCGGAGCTCAGGGCGAGCCGGGCGTAATCGTTCTTGAGGTCCACTCCCAGGCGGGCCGCCTGTTCTTGGATAAAGGAACCGGTGCCGGCGGCGCAGACCCGGTTCATCTCGAAATCGGCCACCGTCGAGTCCTCGCCGAGCCGGATGAACTTGGCATCCTGGCCGCCGATCTCGATGACCGAATCCGCCTGTTCGGAACCGTAGCCGGCCCCCCTGGCCTGGGCCGTGATCTCGTCGATCGCCAGATCGGCGCCCACCGCATGACCCGCCAGTTTCCGGCCCGAGCCGGTCACCCCCACCGCTGCGACCTTCGCCTCTTTGAGGCTCTCCGCCAGGCCGGTCAGCACTCTCTGCACCGCCGCCAGCGGCCGGCCGGCCGTGAAGAGGTAAACCTTGGCCACCAGCGAGCCGTCCTCTTTCAGGGCCACCCCCTTGGTGCTGATCGAACCGATGTCCAGACCGATGAAGACCCGTTCGCCGCTGCCGACCGCCCCCGGCACCTCGCGGCATTCCAGGTTCCGCATCCCGCTCCCCGCCGCGTCATCCATGCGCCAGTCGCCGGTCGCCACCGGCAGGCAGCCGCAAACCTCCCGGGCGGCCGCCGCGACCCGTTCCACTCTGGCGATCTCCAGGCCCATGTCGCCCTGACCTGGCCAGCTGGGCCGCGCCGATGGCCCCTGCCAGGTGCGGCATCTCGGGCCGCAGCATCTCGCTATCGGCCAGGGACAGGATATCCTTGAAAGCGCGGAGCACTCCCTGGTTCAAGGCGACGCCGCCCTGGAAGACCACGGGTTTGACGACCTCGCGGCCCCGGATCAGATTGGCCACGTAATTGCGGGCCAGGGCATGGCAGAGCCCGGCCACGATCTGGTCCACGGGCACGCCCCGCTGCTGGAGGTGAATGATGTCCGATTTGGCGAAAACACTGCAGCGGCCGGCCATGGCCGGCACATGCTCGGCGGCGGCCGCCATGGCCGACAAGGCCTCGATGCTCAGGCCGAGGCGCTCGGCCTGGACGTCCAGAAACGCCCCGGTGCCGGCGGCGCACAGCTCGTTCATGGCATAATCGGCGGCGCCCTTTTGATCGACCAAGATGAACTTGGAATCCTGGCCGCCGATCTCGATCACCGAGCCCCTGCCCTCGAGCAGACCGGCCGCGGCGTGACCGTGGGCGACGATCTCGTTGACCGCCGGAATGCCGAGCAGTTCCTGGACGATTTCCTTGCCGCTGCCCGTGGCCATGGCCCCGGCAAAAGTGGTCACCTTTTGCGGGTGCACATACTCCTCCAGGAGCTCCCGGCACAGGGAAGCGACCGCGTCACGCGAGCGGCCCCGCACTTTGCGGTAGGCCTGCCAGCAGATCCGGCCGGCGTCGTCGAGAACCACGCCGTCCAGGCTCACGGACCCGAGATCGATGCCAAGGTAACGCCGTTCTTCCATGTCCTGTTTTTCCCAACCAGTGGCAAAATTCTTGAGTAGTTCCCATCCGGAACGAGGATTTTTGTTCGAGGCCAAGGCGCGAGGGCGGCGAAAAAGCCCCCGAAAAGATGGGGGATAAACTCCGCGTACGTAGGTGCGTGAGCATTTTTCGACAATGGAGCAACGCCGGTATCGGGCAAAAAGACCGTTTCCGGATGGGTATTAAGTAGCCTGAACACTCAGGCTATCACAACCCACCCCTTGGCCAAGACTACTTTCACCTTCTGTCGTTTGCTGAGTTTGGCAGAGAAGGCCAGGTTGCCGGGAAAGCGGCAGGAGGGCAAAGAGGGACGCTGTTATCTATTTATCTAGGGGCTTGACTAGTTGATCTTCACCGCGCCTTCCGGAAATTCCGCCGGAACCTCCAGATGGCCGGCCCGGCAAAAGCTTGGCCGGTGCCGTCAGTCATCCTTCATAAAGCGTCGGGAAAGGCGGGATCGCAACGGCCCGCGAGGGATTGACTGTTGGGAAAAGACCGGTAAACTTGGGGCGGTAACCGCGATGGTTACTCTTCTGAAACCTGAAACGATACCGAGATGAACCTTTTCGCCTACGGCACCTTGATGTGCCCCGAAATCATGCAGAGAGTGACCGGGGTCCTGCCGGAAGCTCTTCCGGCCCGCCTCGACGGTTACCGGCGCGGGCCCCTGGCCGGGGTCGATTACCCGGCTATCTTCCCGCGCCGGGAAGCAGGCGTCGAGGGGTTGCTCTATCTGGACTTGCCGCCTTGGGTCTGGCCGCGCCTGGATCTTTTCGAGGGCACAACCTATTCCCGCCGCACGGTCGAGGTAACCCTCGGGGACGGAACCAACCGAACCGCCGAAGCCTATGTGCTCAATCCCGAATACCTCGACCGGCTTCTCGAAGCGGAGTGGAGTTTCACCGAGTTCCTGGCCACCGGCAAGAAACGTTTCGAAAAGGATTACGAAAACTTCCCCGCCGCCGACAAAAGCTGAAGATCGTAACCCCTTAGAACGACTTCCCTATTTCGCATCCTCCGCACCACCGGCGGTATTGTCGCCAGGGTCGCCCCCGCCTCCCAAAACCTTATACAGGGAGACCAGATTCAGCATACCGGTCAGCTTGGTCCCGATTACCCCCTGTTGGGCGCTGTACAGCGCCCGTTGCGAGTCCAGGACGGTCAGGTAGCTGTCGACCCCCTTCTCGAAACGGGCCTGGGAGAGGCTGTAGCTGGCCCCGGCGGCTTCGGCCAGGGCCTGCTGCGCCTCCATCTGGGACGTGATGGTCCCGCGTTGGGCCAGGGCGTCGGCCACCTCGCGAAAGGCGGTCTGGATGGCCTTTTCGTAAGCGGCCACGGCGAGGTCCCGATCCACCTTCGCCACCTGCAGGTTGGCCTGGTTGGCGCCATAGGTGAAGATCGGCAGGGTCAGCCGGGGTGAGAAATTCCAGGCCTCGGAACCGGAGCCGAACAGCCCGGAGAGCTGATCGCTGCCGGTACCGATCGAACCGACCAGGACAATCTTCGGGAAAAAGGCGGCCCGGGCCGCTCCGATGTTGGCATTGTATCCCTTGAGCGTTTCCTCGGCCTGCCGGACGTCGGGCCGGCGGAGCAGGACCTCCGAGGAGAGTCCCGGTTTGATTTTATCGCCGGCGAGCGGGGATTCGATCAGTTCGGTCGGCAGCAGGTCCGGTTTCAGAGGCGCTCCCACCAGCAGGGCAAGGGCGTTTTCATCCTGGGCTACCAGGGTGGTATATCGGGAGATATCCACCCGCGCCGCCTCCACTCTGGTCTGGGCCTGGCGCAGATCGAGTTCGGAGGAAACCCCCACCTCGAATCGACGCCGGATCATATCGTAGGTGGACTGCTGGGCTGCCAGGGTATCCCGGGACAGCTGCAGAAGTTCGCGGTCGGTGCCCAGGTTCAAATAACCGGCAGCCACCCCGGCGATCAAGCCGATCTGCACGGTACGCCGGGCTTCGCGAGTGGCCAGGTAGTTCTCCAGGGCCTGCTCCTTGAGGCTCCGGATCCGGCCGAACAAATCCAGTTCGTAACTGCTGACTCCCAGGCCAACCCCGTACTGCTCGACCGTCATGGCACTGCCGGTACCGGAGAGGTCCTTCGGTAACCGCTGGCGGCTGCCGGAGGCGGTCGCGTCCACCTCGGGCAGGAGGTCGGCGCGCTGGATCCGGTACAACTGGCGGGTCCGCTCGATATTCAGTACCGCAACCCGCAGGTCGCGGTTGTTCTCCAGAGCGATCTCGATCAACTCGCGCAACTGCGGATCGACGAAGAATTCCCGCCAGGGCAGATCGGCCGGCGCCTGACCGGGCTCGGCGGCCGGCTGCTCCTGGTAAGAGGGGCCGCTGGGCCAGGATGCGGGAACCGGCGCGGCCGGCTGGTTATATTTAGGCGTCAGGGTGCAACCGGCCAGGATAACTGCCCCCGCGCACAGGCTGAAGATCTTGCTCATCCGTTGTATACGTTTCATTTCATTTCTCCTGCGAGGTGTTGTCAAGGTTGGCGGCTTCCCCGAAGGCTGGCCGGGGTTGCTTGCCCATGAACAGGCGGGAAACCAGGACAAAGAAAAAGGGAATGAAAATAAGGTCGATGAAGGTGGCCGACAGCAGGCCACCGGTGACCGCGGTGCCGATGGCGTTCTGGGCTCCGGCCCCGGCGCCGCGGGTCAGGGCGAGCGGCAGGGTGCCGAAGAAGAAGGCCAGCGAGGTCATGATCACCGGCCGCAGCCGGATCTTCACCGCCGTCAGGGTGGCTTCGACCAGCTCATGGCCGGCATGCATCTGCGCCTTGATGAACTGGATGATCAGGATGGCGTTTTTGGTTGAGAGGCCGATGGTGGTCAAGAGGCCGATCTGCAGGTAGATATCGTTGGGCAGCACCCGCAGGGTCACCGCCGTCACCGCGCCCACCAGACCCAAGGGCAGCATCAGCAGGTTGACGAAGGGAATGGTCCAGCTCTCGTACAGCGCCGCCACGGCAAGAAACACCACCAGCAGCGATATGGCGTACAGGGCCGGAGCCTGGGCGCCGGCGTGCTTTTCTTCGTAGGAGAGTCCGGTCCATTCGGCGCCGATCCCCGGCGGCAGCTTGGCCACCAGCTTCTCCATCTCGGTCATCGCCTCGCCGGTGCTCACTCCCGGCGCCGCCTGGCCCTGGATTTCCATGGAAGGAATGCCATTGTACCGTTCCAGCCGGGGCGAGGCAAACTGCCAGCTGGCGGTGGCGAAGGACGAAAACGGCACCATCTCGCCACGGTTGTTGCGAACGTACCAGTTGCCGATATCCTCCGGCACCATCCGGTAGGGGGCGGCGGCCTGTACGTAGACCTTCTTGACCCGGCCGTTCTGGATGAAATCGTTGACGTAGCTGCCGCCCCAGGCGGTGGCCAGCACGCTGTTGGCGTCACTCACCGAGACCCCCATGGCCCCGGCCCGCACATCGTCGATTTCGAGCTTGAACTGGGGTGTATCGTTCTGGCCGTTGGGCCGCACCGCCACCAGCTTGGGATTGCCCATGGCCATTCCCAGCAGCTGGTTGCGGGCCGCCATCAACTTGTCGTGGCCCAAACCGTTGCGGTCTTGAAGTTCCATATCGAAGCCGTTGGCAAACCCTAGTTCCACCACCGCCGGCGGGGCAAAGGCGAAGGCCATTCCGTCGCGGAATTTCGAAAAGGCCCGCATGGCCCGGGCAGCCACGGCCTGCGCCTTAAGATCCGCGCTCCGCCGCACTTTCCAGTCCTTGAGTTTGACGAAGGCAATACCCATGTTCTGGCCGCGACCGGCAAAGCTGAAGCCGGTGACGGTGATCACCCCTTCCACCGTCTTCTTCTCGTCTTCCATGAAATGTTTTTCCAGCTTCCGGATCACCTTAATGGTCCGATCCGCCGTGGCTCCGGCCGGCAACTGGACCTGGCAGACGATGAATCCCTGGTCCTCTTCCGGCAGGAAGGCGGTGGGCAGCCGCAGGAAGAGGAAGACCATGATGCAGACCAGAGCCCCGTACACCACCAGGAAGCGAATCGGCCGGCTGAAGGAGCCCCCGACGATGGCTTCGTAATTGTGCCGGAAAAACTCGAATCCCCGGTTGAAACGGCGGAAAAACCAGGCAAACCAGCCCGACTCCCCCGCCATGTGCCCCTTGGCCACCGGCTTGAGAATGGTGGCGCAGAGGGCCGGGGTCAGGATCATCGCCACCATCACCGAGATGATCATGGCCGAGATGATGGTGACCGAGAACTGCCGGTAGATGACGCCGGTGGAGCCGCCGAAAAAGGCCATGGGCAGGAAGACCGCGGTCAGCACGGTGGCGATGCCCCAGAGGGCGCTGGTGATCTGCCCCATCGATTTGATGGTGGCGTCGTGGGGGGAGAGCCCCTCCTCGCTCATGATCCGCTCGACGTTCTCGACCACGACGATGGCATCGTCTACCAGCAGCCCGATGACGATGACCAGGGCGAACATGGTCAGGGTGTTGATGGAGAAACCTCCGGCGGAGAGCACCCCCATGGTCCCCAGGAGAACCACGGGCACCGCGATGGTCGGGATCAGGGTGGCCCGGAAATTCTGGAGAAAGAGAAACATGATAATGAATACCAGGCAGACCGCCTCGACCAGGGTCTGGAGTACCTCCTCGATGGAGATCCTGACGAAGGGGGTGGTGTCGTAGGGATAGACCACCTGCATACCGGGCGGGAAGTAATTGGCCAGCTCCGCCATCTTGGCCTTGATCCGGTTGCCGGTATCCAGGGCGTTGGCGCCGGCGGCCAGACGGATGGCCATGCCGCCGATCGGTTTGCCCTGGTAGAAGGACTGGATATCGTAGTTTTCGGTGCCGATCTTGGTTTCCGCCACGTCCTTCAACTTGACCGTGGAACCGTCGGGATCGGTCCTCAGGATGATGTTGTCGAACTGCTCGGGGGTCTGCAGCAGGGTGCGGGCGGTGATGGTGGCGTTCAGCTGCTGTCCCTGGACGGCCGGCATGGAGCCGAACTGGCCGGCCGAGACCTGGGCGTTCTGGGCCTGAATGGCGTTGACCACGTCGGTGGTGGTCAACTTGTAGTTCTCCAGCTTGGCCGGGTTCAGCCAGATCCGCATGGCGTTCTGGGTACCGAACAGCTGCAGTTCCCCGACCCCTTCCACCCGGCTGATGACGTCCTGGATGTTGGAGACCATGTAGTCGGTCAGGGAGTTGCGGTCCATGGAGCCGTCCTCCGAGACCAACCCGACGATCAGCAGGAAGTTCCGGGTCGATTTAACCACCTGGATGCCTGATCGCTGCACGATTTGCGGCAGGAGGGGCACGGCCAGCTGCAGCTTGTTCTGCACCTGCACCTGGGCGATGTTCGGGTCGGTGCCGGCCAGGAAGGTCAGGTTGATCGAGACCGTCCCGGCCGAGTCGCTGGTGGAGGACATGTAGATCAGGTTGTCGATGCCGTTCAGCTTCTGCTCGATGACCTGGGTGACCGTGTCCTGCACGGTCCGGGCCGAGGCCCCGGGATAGACCGCGTTGATGCTGATCTGCGGCGGCGCGATAGGCGGGTACTGGGAAACCGGCAGGGTCTTGATGGCCAGAAGACCCGCCAGCATGATCAGGATGGCGATGACCCAGGCAAAAATCGGCCGATTGATAAAAAATCGAGGCATTGCAAATCTCCTTACTTAATATAGCTCGGCACATGGTTGCCGCCGGACTTGAACATAAACAGCGAGCGTACCCCAAGGGCACTTCCTTTGGGCACAGTCCCCGCGGCCTGCTGCGGGGTTTACGAGCGAATTCGATGCGTAAACTTCCTTTCATACGGAGCTTCCCCGCAGCTTGCGGCGGGGAGGCTTCAATCTCCAGGAAATCTCGTCAGCAATTACAGGGTGCGCGGAACCGTATGATCGCTACCACCATCCATAGTCGAGGCTACGGGTTAGGAGTGGGCGCGCGAAGACGCTTGCCCGGCGCACGCTTATTTATTTTTTCGCGGCAGCGGGCGGAGCGCCGGCGGGCGCAGCCGGGGCCTCGCTCCCGAAGGGTACCGCCTTCACAACGGAGCCCGGCCGGGCCTTCTGGGTCCCTTCCAGGATGATGCGGTCGCCGGCCTTGATCCCTTCGTTCACCAGCCAGTCGCTGCCGATGGTCCGCTCGACCTTGATGATCCGCTGTTCCACCTTCTCATCGGCACCCACCACCATGACCATGGCCTCGCCGGCCGGATTCCTGGTCACCCCGCGTTGCGGCACCAGGATCGCCTGCTCCCGGACCCCTTCCTGGACAATGCCCCGAACGAACATCCCGGGCAGAAGAAGATGCTTGGGATTGGGAAATAGTCCCCGCAGGGTGACCGAACCGGTGCTCGGATCCACGGTCACATCGCTGAACTTCAAGATTCCCTCCTCGGGGTAGGCGCTGCCGTCTTCCAGCAGCAACCGGAGCTTCGCCTGGCCGCTGCCGCCGCTCTTGAGCCGGCCGCTGTTCAGTTCCTCCATCAGCTTCAAGCGCACGGAGCTGGACTGGGTGAAATCGACGTAGATCGGGTCGAACTCCTGAACGGTGGCCAGGGGGTCGGACTGACTGGCGGTGACCAATGCGCCGGTGGTTACCAGAGACTTGCCGATGCGTCCCGAGATGGGGGCCGTCACCTTGGTATAGGCAAGATTGATCTTTGCCGTCGCGAGGGCGGCCGCGGCGACCCCGATTTCCGCATCGGCCCCCTCAACCGCCGCTTTGGCGCTCACGACATCCGCCTCGCCCTGCCCCACCGCCGCGGTGGCATCGTCCAGATCCTGAGTGCTGACGGCTTTGATCGAGACCAGCTCCTTGTACCGCTCCACCTTCAGACGCAGCGGCACCACATTGGCCTCGGCCCGGACCAGAGCCGCCCTGGCTCCGCTGGCCCCGGTTTTCGCCCGTTCCAAGACCGCCTTGGCACTGTCGACCATCGCCTGGTAAGGGGCGGGGTCGATCTGATAGAGCACTTGCCCTGCTTTCACAACAGAACCCTCGATGAACAGCCTCTCCTTGATAATGCCGCCCACCTGGGGGCGCACTTCGGCGATCAGATGGGAAGAGGTCCGGCCCGGCAATTCCCTGGTCAGGGTGACCGACTGCGGGGTTACGCTCACCACCCCCACCTCCGGGGGCGGGGGCGGTCCCCCCTTGGTGGCGTTCTGTTTGCCGCAGCCGATCAGTGCCAGCGTGCCGGCCAGAATTCCCAGAATGGCTATCCGTTTGACGTTGTTCGTGACTTGCATATGCACCTCAAGGGTTAATAATTTTCGTCATTCGTTCCCTGCCCAGCCGATCCTAAAACCTCGCGGCAGACCAACTTCACCGTGCATCTCGCTGCCTGACGGAAGCGACGCCCCATCTTCCTCAGCGCTTCAGGCCATCCCAACAGGCCTCCACGGTCAACCCGATCAGCTCTTCGTCAAGTTTGACGAAACCGGCGATGTGATCCCGAGCTACCGTCAGCAGAGGACCTATAGCCAGGGCCAGCAGCACAACCAGGGGAAGCTCCTTGACAATCCTCTGGGCCAGCCCCTCCTCCAGCAGGCGAAGGTAGAGGTCGGCTTCTTCATCTTGCCCCAAAAGACGGTCCCGCCGAAACTCAATACCATACGGCGAGTTGAAAAACTGCTCCAGGAAACGAAATTCCCGGGGGTTGGCGATGCAGTACCGGAGCAGCTCGGTGCCCAGGTGGATAAAGCGCTCCCGGATCGTCCTGTCGACTTGATATCCCCGTGATAATACCGTCCCGATCTGGGCGTGCAGCACCAGGAACAGTTCGGTGATCAGCAGATCCTTGGTGGCGAAATAGCGATAGATGGTCCCCGCTCCCACCCCGGCCCGCTCGGCGATCAAGGCGATGGGGGCCTCATGGAAGCCATGCTCGGCGATGACCTGCAGGGCCGCGTTCAATATTTCCTGGCGTTTTTCGGATATGGCCATTTGGGGGTTTTCAACTCCGGAATGAATGTTCACTCCGGGCGAATATACGGACCATCTCGCCCGCTGTCAAACGATTTTGCGACAATATTTCCAACCCAGGTGTTGGCGGCGAACCGCCTCTACCAACCTCCGTGAACTGTTCTGTCCGACCATATTCATTTTGGTAGTATTTTCGACATTTGCGTCGACATGGTCCGGAGTCCGAAAGCGAATCACATTCGGATCTTCCCACATAACTCCCGAGAATTACAAACCAATCGTTATTGTCCCCGAAACTGGCACACCCCTTGCTTTTAAGTATTGCCGATAGTAAGCGGCATTGCGAATTCCACATCCCGAGAGACTATAGATGAATCCAACCATCCAGCCTGCCAACGCCATTTCCAGGGCCCTGCCCATCTCGGGCTGGGAGGACTTCCTCCGGGAAGGCGAGGCCTACCTTAAGACCGGTACCGGCGCCCATGCCAGGGGGAGGAAGGCCTTCACCCCGGAGATCCTCTACAACATCGTCACCATGGCCATCGAGAAACTGGTGATGGCGGCCCTGATGCAGCGCGGCGCCCTGCCATACAACCACACCATGGCCGACCTGGTCGAGGCGATGGAGACAGTTTTTCCGATCGAGATCCTTGACCTGAAAGAGAAGCTGCTCGACCTGGACCACTATCAGGAGATCTGCGACATCGATGCCTTTAACATCCGCCCGCCGACGGTTCTGGAAATCCCCGGCATGCTGGAGATGGCCTGGGAGTTGCGGCAACTGGTGCACCGTCTGATCCATCAGGCCTAAGGAGAAATAATGAGCGCCAGGAACCTCTACCCCCTGGGCAAGGTCAAACAGATCGTCGAGGCGGTTGGCATGGAGGTGTCCTACGCCCACGAAGAGCTGGTCTTTCTGGAGCACAACGGATTGCTGCTTCAATTTACCGAGAATGAGAGCGAGGTCCGGGTGCATCGGAACATCAAGGCCAACCAGGCCGAGTTGATCGATGATCTGCTCCGGCTACAGAAGGAAGCGACAAGTTACGGCCTGCTTTTCAGCGCTGGTTGTCCCTACCGTCTAAGCGAGGTCGACGCGGAGAACATCCGGATTGAATTTGTAGAGCATTGATTTTTAAAAATAATTTGGGAGGAATAAACATGGCAAAGAAAGACGTGGAAAAACTGTTGGTCGCCGGCGGCGAGGATAAAAATATCCGGGCCAGATTTGACGTCCCCGGCACCCGGGAGGAGTTCGTCGCCCTGGCGGCCGCAGACGGTTACAACTTCACCGTCGAAGAGCTCGACACGGTTCTCAAGGAGTCGGGCGACGTCTTCGAGAAGAACGGCAACCCGGCCAAAAGACAGATCTGGTGGGTGTGAATTACCGCAAGTTAATCAGCCTGGAGTCTTGAGGTCAGGCCTTGAAAGCTTGATTTTGTGTCAATCCATGATCCGTCGATTGCGGTCAATGGCATTATCTCACTAATCGTCTATCCGATCATCATCCTCCTTAATAAAATCTCCTGAACTTCAATTGTCACCCTGGAATATTGAACAGGCCGGAAATATTTCCGGTCTTTTTTTTGCCGGTTTATGTGGTAGAAATCACTTGAGACTCCTCACCGGGAGTCGGCAAGAAGAAACCGGGCTCGGCCGATGCCGAGCACAGACCCGCATTTTCCAGCTGGAGAATAATATGCCCCTCTTTTCAGACCGGAGCCGCCTGGCCAGCGCCCGCAGGCTTTTCACCCAGGTCGGCGAACTGATCAACGCCCGCTTTTCCATCCGTCTCTGGGATGGCTCGATGGTACCGCTGGGCGCTAATGTCGATACCGATTTTTTCATCTCGATCAACGAGCCCGGCGCCCTGGGCGCGCTAATGCGGCGGCCGACTTACGAGAACTTGCTCCTCCAGTACGCAAAAGGTTATATCGATATCCACGGCGACCTGATCGATTTCGTCGCGGTAGCCCGGGAGAAACGGCCCAAGAATAAGCTGAAGAAGCTCAATCGTCTCCTGCTGGCAAAACAGGCCCTGCCATTGCTTCTGACCCCGGCCGGCGAAAAGAATGTCCACCACAAATACCGGCACGACGAGGTGGGCCGCAAGGAGTCCCGGCGGGACAACAAGGAATTCATCCAGTTCCATTACGATATCGGCAACGACTTCTATGCCCTATTCCTCGACCCGGAAATGCAATACTCCTGCGGCTATTTCACCCATCCCGACAATTCTCTCGACACGGCCCAGCACGACAAGCTGGAGATGATCTGCCGCAAACTGCGGCTGCAGCCGGGTGAGAAGATGCTCGACATCGGCTGCGGCTGGGGCGGGCTGATCTGCCATGCCGCCAGGCATCACGGCGTTCAGGCGCACGGGATCACCCTTTCCCAGACCCAGTTCGACTTTGCCGCCGCCAAGGTAAAGAGGCTCGGCCTCGAGAAGCTTGTCACCGTTGAGCTCCGGGATTACTCGACCTTGGAAGGCACCTACGACAAGATCTCCAGCATTGGCATGTTCGAACATATCGGCATCGCCAACATGCCAAAATACTTTCAGAAAATTAATGCCCTGCTGCGCGACCGGGGAATACTCTTGAACCACGGCATCTCCCGCCACGCCAAAGCCACCCGGAGGGCGGCCCGCAAAATCCGCCCCGAACGGCGTCTGCTGTTGAAGTATATCTTCCCGGGCAGTGAACTGGACAACGTCGGACACACCACGGACCTCTTGGAAATCTGCGGGTTCGAGGTCCACGACATCGAGGCTTGGCGCGAACACTACGCCCTTACCACCCGGCACTGGTACCGTGGCCTGATGGCCCACCAGCAGGAGGCCATCAACCTGGTGGGTCCGGAAAAGTTCCGCATGTGGGCTCTCTATCTGGCCGGGGTTTCCATCGGCTTCGCCGACGGTTCCATGCATATCTGCCAGATCGTCGCCACCAAGCATTCGGCCAAAGGCCCCTCCGGCCTGCCTCTAACCAGGGCGGACCTATACAGGTAGCTTTCAGCCGGATAAGGGAATTCTGGTTAACGACAAGAAGCGATAGCGCCAAACCAGCGGGGCTGGCACAGGACCGGTAACCAGCGATTCAGACCTCGACAATTCGGCGGGAATGACCGGCAAGATCCGGGTATCGGGCACCGGGGAGGAGAGAAGGAGTTAGCCGCCCTGGCGAACGAGCCCGGTTATAATTCCACTGCGGGAGAATCAGACGCGGGCCTGGAGGCAGATCTGGAAACGACGATTGATCCGTGTGCTCAAAACTTATAGCGTAACCCCAACATCAGGTTATGGCTGGCGACTTCACTAGTAAAACTGCTGCCGTCGGCAAGTTTGAACTTCGGTTTCAGGGTACCGAAGAAACGGTAACCGATATCGACGGTAAGGTGATCACCGAGCATAAACCCCAATCCCGCGCCAACCTGGTAGGCGAAGACCCCGTCCGAACTGGAGGCGATGAAGGGTGTCCCAAAGGGGCTGATCTGATCGATGGAAACATCGGCATAACCAGCCCCGAGCAACAGGTAAGGAACCAGGTTGGTATGGTCGTGGTAGTCGGCGATGGTGTTGACCATGAGGCTGGTCACCGTAAGGTCCCCGGAGGCCGAGAGGCTACCTTCGACAAAGTCGAGCTTATCCACCGCGCTTTTGCGGCTGGCAACCTCCAATTCCACTCGGCCGCGGCCGAGTTTGGGATGGGAATCGAGTAAATCGTAACCCAGAGCCAACCCGCCGCCGATTCCACCGTCATAGGTGAGGTTGAAATTACCGCTATCGGTTTGGTTGTCGCTGTCGTTCAACCAGATCCCGTAGCCCTCCAATTCCAGGTAAGGGCCGGGAGTTAAGGCCCAGGCGGCAGCGGGAAAGGTCAAGCCCAACAGGATCAGGATCGACAGCAGGCGTTTCAACATGGCTACCTCGTTCGGAATGGGATGTGACCGGTCGCTCATTGGACGGTTACCTCGTCGCTGGCGACGATAGCGATCCCGGTGATGGTAGGGATATTATCGCTGTTCGCGGCGATGGTGACGGTGCCGGCACCAACCCCTGTGACGGTTCCTTCAAATCCGGTGCTGAGGCTTACCTTGGCAATAGAGGTGTCACCGGAACTCCAAAGCACATCGCGGGTCACATCTTGACTGGTACCGTCGGAAAAGTCACCGGTGGCGACCAGCTGTAAGGTCTGATCGACCGAGATCGTCTGGTTGGTCGGGGATATCGATAGGGTCGTCAGGGTGGCGGAACTAACCGTGACTTGGAAGCCCAAGCTGGTAATGCCCCCCAGAGTAGCCGTCACCGTTGTCAAACCAGTACCGACGGTGCTCAATTTTCCGTTCGTCCCAAGTTCCTGGTCAATGGCCGCAACCGCTAAATCACTGGAGGTCCAGGTCACCTGACTGGTCAACACCGAAGTGCTCCCGTCGGAGTAGGTGCCGGTCGCGATCAACTGCATGGACGTCCCCAGGGCCAGTGTCGAGCTCTCCCCAACCGAGGTCACTTCAATGCTTGAGAGGGTGGCGGCGGCAACAGTGATGGTTTGGGTTGCGCTCAGGGCTCCGAAAGCGGCGCTGATGTCGGACGTCCCTTGGGCTAGGGCCTTGACCAGACCAGAGCCAGGTGCCGTAGTGGTGACCGTGGCAACCGTGGGGGCACTGCTGCTCCAGGCCACGGTCTCGGTCAGATCCTGAGTTGATAAGTCGGTGAATGTACCGTTGGCCCGCAACTGCAAGTTCTCTCCGGCGAAAAGGCTGGTGCTGGCCGGTGGAGGGATCACCAGGGAAGTGATCGTGGCATCGCTGACCGTAAAGAGCAGATCGGCGTGAAGGGCATTTAATGTCGCCGTCACCGTCACCGTGCCGGCCCCGCTGGTGGTGGCGAAGCCTGCCGAGCCCGGATTGGTGCTGAAGGTCAGCACGGCCGGATCGGAGGTGGTCCAGGAGACCTGGCTGGTAATGTCCTTGGTAAATTGAAGGGTTGAGGGGTCACCGTAATGGCCGATGGCGCTAAACTGGTTGTTCGTACCGGCCGCCGCCTGCGGATTCTGCGAAGTGATCTCGATGGAACTCAAGGGTATAAAATCAATGTTCCGAGTCGGATCGCTGCCCCCGCCGCAGCCGGTAAGAACCATCAGCAGAAAAAGGGCCAGCAGGTGGGCGCGGTTTAGTTTCATAGGGGGCTCCGTTAAGGCAATCTGAGATCAACAGCCGGGATAAAATTGATTCCTGAGCCAGGAGAAGTTAACTGGTTTCCATCTGGAAATGAGGAGTTTTGGTCAAGGGCAAGACGACAAATCAACCACTTCTGGAGTTCGCCTTGGGAGTGATCTCCGAGCCGGCCCTTTGCCGTTTAACAATTAATGCCGGTATACCAAACTTAATTGGCTATCAAGTTGACTGTCAACTCAAAACTCCTTGCTGAATTTCCTGCTGCTTCTTCTATTCCGCGGCATGCTCTGCCACCTAATAATTTGCTTCCATCTCCCACGGGTGAATCAGACCCTGGCCTAAAGACAGATCCGGAAGTTTGATTTTTGGAAGCTTAAAACCGCCGGCTGGTCTCAAGTTATTGAAGCTGGTGGAGCTTAGAACCCGCTTTTTGCGGTCAAAAAACAGCTTACAAGCCTGAAATATGGTCGCACATCCGGAACAAATAAACAATGTCGGCGAGTTAACTTGGACCGTCCCAAGAGACCACAGGATCATTCCCGGCCGGTTGTCGTCAAGATCACGACCAGGGTGAGGTTCTGACTGGCTGGCGAGCAAGCCCCCCGAGCAACAGACGGACTTCTTATTTTCGCCCAGCACCAAGTCCGAAATTATCCGAAATCAAAATGTTCTGTTAAACGGAAATAGCAATGTGCTAGTTTTTAATATGGCTGTTACAGGCGAAGGAGAGTGAAAAAGCTAGTAATAACTCTCATTAATTAATCCTTAGATCTCGAATGAGGGAACGTCATGAGAAAATTAGCAATTTCCAAACAGGTATTGGTATGTGCCGGACTTTCCATTCTGTGTATGGCGGGGCAGGCCTACGGCGAGGATGCCGGCCAAACAAATACGCAACCCACCACGGATAGGTATTTGACCATTGAAGCACTTTGCGGAGACGATATGCCTTTCTTCAAAGGCGACTACATCCCGCCTGAGCAATATGTGAAAACGAAACTTAATGAAAAAGATCTTTACTTAGATCTCGAGGCATTATGTGGAGAAGATCCTTCTCACACCTACGATTTGATCATTCCCGAAAAGTATATCCGCGTCAAACACAACCCGAAGGATCTACAACTCGACCTTGAAAAGATGCTCACCGACGATCCATCTTTTGTTAAAGGGCAGGAAGATTATTGAAAATCAACAAATACCGGTCATAGCCGGGAAAGCACTTTGCAACATGTGCCAGCCTCTATTCATGACCGGAGGCACAGGCCGCAAAAGGATCGGAAACTTCCGCGCCTGGGATCCCTGACCAGGTAGTTTTTTTGCTCAATCTGGCTGCCGCCGGTGCGCTCAAACAACCATGCTGCGACCACCAAAGTTGGTAATGAAACATACAAGCATAATGCCAGATTGAGCTTGGCCCAACCCCCAAAGCAGCACACGATGGCCGTTCACAAATTTCAAGAAGGGGTGCTGAAAAAGTTATAATCTAATGGACTCTCCGGGGAAAAAATAAATCTTATTTGAAAAGCGCCTCAAGTTTACGCCTGGCGGCCTCGCTGGCTGATTCTTCTTCCTGCCCCTGCCCTTCAGCCTGCGGCTTGAAATATTCGCAGAGATTTTTTCGCTCCTTATCCTTCACCGAATCCGGGATCGCCGGCTCCCGGCACTGCCGTGAGGCATGCGGATCATAAAAGGTGCAGTTGTGGCAGATATGCAGATCACCGCCACAGCGGTCACATTCGTCCCGGAACATGATCTTCCCCTCCGGGATCCTGGTTTTGCAGAAGGAACAGTTCATGGACGGTCTCCTAAAAGCTGTGCTCGAATAACATTCTTCGGATCTGGCTTAATGCTGCAAATCAGTTGTTAACTTCGTTCAGCTTATTCCCGATAATTCCATCTGTTGGTTCGGGAATCCCGGTCTCTATTGCGGCGTATTCACAACCAATACAGCGCAGTGTGCAAACTCGATAACCTTTTCAGTCGTACTGCCCATCAATAGCTCCTTAAGTCCCGTTTTCCCAAATGTGCCCATGACAATCAGGTCAACCCCACGTTTGTGGCCGATTTCGGCAATCACATCATACGGCACGCCAACCGGGGTCATGGTCTCTACGGTAATGCCAGCCTTCTTTGCCATTGCCGCGATATTGCCGACCAGTTCCGTTGCCTCGGTGATCTCCCTTTTCGAGGGTATTACGGAAATGACCAGCAGGTGACTCCCGCAACTTTTGGCAATTTTCAGGGCTTCGAGTACCGCCGCTTCTGAATGTTCCGATCCGTCGGTGGCAACCAGCATATTTTTGTATTCAATTCTGGTCCCGATTGCCGCAACCAGGACTTTACATGGCGCCTTCGCGATAACTTCCGAGGAGACGCTGCCCATGATAACCCTTTCCACTTCTGTGCGGCCGTGTCGGCCAACAACGATCATATCGACATTCTTCCGGGCAGCCTCTTCCAGGATGAACCTGGCTGGACTACCTCCTTGACCTAGCACGATCTCGCAGTTCAATCCCTCCGCCTCGACCAGCGCTTTGACCGACTCGAGATAATCCATGGCCTCCCGTTCTTTTTTTTGCAAAAATCCTTCACTTAAAACCTCGAAAACGGGATTTAGGTCAAGAACCGTCAAAATATAAAGAAAACTTGAACATTGTTTGGCAAAGTTTACCGCTTCCGTTATCGCCCCCTCGCTAAAAATTGTGCGGTCAGTGGCAACGAGCAATTTTTCAAGTTTTGATTCCGGACAATATTCTTCAGGGCACATGGCAGGATCCTCGGATCATGATTTTTTTCGATAACCTCTGGTATTGGTAAAAGTATCGCCTTGTCGTCAACACCTCGTTTTGCTTCCTTGCCGGATCAAACATCATTAAACTGTGCTTCAGTTGAAAAGGTATCTCCCCACCAGGCTGAACAGAAGCGCGGCGAGAACAATTGAAGTTACAATGACATACGTGCCATCCCGTTCTTTTACGAAGGCAAACAGGAGAAATGCAACCCAGGCTACCGGGGTAAACATCAGGAGGAGGAGGCCGAACTGAATTATGCCGTGACTTGAAAGGGAGGCGGCTTCCGCCACGATTCCATGCACACTGCGTAAATTTGCCGGTTCCCCCGAAAATATCTTGTATTCGGGAAGATCTGCGCCATAGCGGAACAGATAAAAAATCCCCCCGGCAAAAACCACAACCGAGGCGATAATTACGCCAACCCTTAAAAAATAACCCACCAGGCGTTCCACCTGGGCATCGGTCCAATCAGGTGGTCTCAGATTCACTCAGATTCTCCCGGTAAAACCATTGTAAATCATTTCGATGGCAAGAAAAATCAGGACTATGCTGAAGATCAGGCGCAAGGAATGAGTGCTGGTTCTTGCCAATAAGCGCGCCCCGGACAGCGACCCTATCAGTACGCCGAGCATCACCGGCATGGACAATCCTGGATCAATGTAGCCGCGATTCAGATATATGCCGACACTCGCCGCCGCCGTTACCCCGATCATAAAATTGCTGGTGGTGGTGGAAACCTTAAAAGGGATCCGCATAAAATGGTCCATGGCCAGAACCTTCACGGCACCCGAACCGATGCCGAGCAGACCCGAGAGAATCCCGGCCGAAAACATCAGGCCGAAACCCATAGGCACCGCGTGGACATGATAGGATTGTTGTCCGTCGGGAGTAGGGTAACTGCCGTCCAGCTTCAAGCGGGTGGCCGCTGAATCAGCCCGATCAGTGGCGGGATTTTCGCGTCTTGGCCGCACGGAGAGATAGGCGGAATGGATCAGGACGAGGCCGAATAATACCGCCAGCCAGGAGGTGTGGAGGCGTGATGCCAGGAAAGCCCCGGACAGGGCCCCAAAGGTGGTGGCTATTTCAAGAAACATCCCGAGGCGGATATTGGTGAAGCCTTCTTTGACATAGGCCGAGGCGGCCCCTGCGGAAGTAGCGATCACGGAGACCAACGAGGCGCCGATGGCATAGCGAATATCGACGCCAAACCCCAGGGTTAACAGGGGCACAATGACCACGCCGCCACCCAGGCCCGTCAAGGAACCCAGGAGTCCGGCCAGAAAGGAACCGGCACAGACCAGTGATGTGAACTCCAGGATATTCATGTCAAATGCTTTCCGCAGACCTGGGGGCAGATTAAAATGACAAGTTTATGGTTCGCGCGACCTTTGCGGCCGCCCCGGAAGCCGCCAGGAATCCTGGGGACACCTTGCTCGGTTATCGCCACCTGAATGATACGGCAACTCACCTTTCTCTGTAGAAATCTAACACTTACGGAAAGGCGATGAAAAATTAATTGTGCAAGACCACTGCCCGATCAAAACAAAACCAGTTCAATCCTTCCAGTCCGGTCGATACTGCAATTTAACCATGTTACCCTGGATGGGTGACTGAATGAGAGGGAAACGATGATGAAAAAGCAACCTATTCCGTATACCCTGCCAATCCGGCTCGACTGTCCCCGATGTAAGTTTCGATAGATTTCTCCGCTACCGAAAATCAAAAGGGCTTACGATTAATTTCGTAAGCCCTTTTGATTGAATCGGCTTGGTGTCGGTTACGGAATGGTAACCACCGAATAGCCTTGGGCCTGGTAGCCGGCCACCGAGATGAAGCCGTTACCCACCTGATCGATCTCCGGCATGAGAGTGGCGGGATTAACGCCCATCACCTTGACCGCGTAGAGACAAACCTCCAGTTTGACCCCCTCTTTCTTCATTTGCCGTAAGGTGGCCTGGAACTTGTCGATCTCACCGTAGTCTTTCTTGTCAAAACCGGCATGGTCGGAGGTCAGGAGCTTGACGGCCGGTCCGTGGAAAACGACAGCCGCCTGGGGTTTCTCCGGCAGGGTGCTGACCGCCTCATCCTGGTAGACGTTTCTGACCGCCCAGAAGACCGCATTGGCGAAAGCCGGGTTCCCCAAGCTGACATTGAAAAGAACCTTGATGCCCTTGACGTCATGCAGGGCGTTGTCGTAGCCGCCGGCGACCGCGGGTGAACCCTGAAGGGCCAGGAAAAAGGCCATGAACAGGATGGTAAAGAATTTCTGCAGTGGGGTTTTGTTAATTTGTTTCATGTCAGCCTCCTTCTCCGTAAAGGATATTTGTCATATTAGAGTCATTAACAATCAGATGATTTCAGAAATTAATCATCCAACATCCGGAGCGCATAAAAAAGGAAGTTGCTCAGCGACCTAGGGATCATCAGGCCTAGATGGTGATTGCCGCCCCTTCGCTGGCCAACATTTTCGCTTTGGTGGCCAGGCCGCCCGGGGCGGAAAAGCCGCCGGGCCGGTTGCCGGCCGCCAGGACCCGATGGCAGGGGATGATCAGCGGGATAGGGTTCCGGGCCAAGGCCTGGCCGACCGCCCTGGCCGCCTTGGGTCGGCCGATGGCCCGAGCCAGCTCGCCATAGGTCAGGGTCCGGCCCGGCGGGATCTGCCGGGCTCCGGCATAGACCGCCTGGGCAAAAGGCCCGCTCCCCGCCAGATCGACCGCGACGTCGCCGAAGTCCTGCGCCGCTCCGGCCAGGTGCAGTTGCACCCGCTGGATTAGCGCCGCGATCAGCGCCGGGATCAGGCGCGCCTTACCGGCCGATCCCCCGGCGATTCCTGCTGCCGTCAGCTCGACGGAGGCTTCGGGCAACTGGAAGGCCGTCACCGCCAGGCCGCCCCTGGCCTGACCCGACTCTTGCCAGGCAATCCCGCATTTCCCCAGCCCCGTGTCGAAAAGGGTATATTCTTGCTTGCTCATCCAAGGTTCTCCTTTGAAGATGTTCATGGGGCGCTACTGCAACTGTTCCCTCACGAATTATTTTCGTTTGCACCTTAAACTGTCAATCTGCATGAAATTCACCGCAGGATTCCAGGGCAAATCCCCCCAGCACTTAATCCTTCATGACCTTTTCACCTGCAATTTCATTTTATCTTAAGCACCTAAATGCTGTCGTGCCAGCTGTACGCATTACCCAATAGTTATCCGCTATCCAGGGCGACATCCATTTTTTGTCGCATTCCTTTCATTTTTGTCCCCATCACGACCCGGTTGCTCTACCCACCCTCGATCAGATTCAGCGGCATTCCCGCCCGGGACCAGACAACACCCCGAGATGATTAAACAAAAACGCCAGCAGCTTTGCTGGCACAACCCTTGCTCTTACCGGATATCAAACAGCAATTACTCACGACGAGGATCTAATGACGGCACAAATCTACGAAGAACGGCAGGGCCAGATTCACCGCAAGGGGAAGAAGCCGTTCGCCATCGACTGTGACAAGGAGAGCCTGGCCGGGGCGGTGAGCCAGCGGGCCTGTGTCTTCTGCGGCTCGCGGGTGGTGCTCTACCCCATCGCCGACGCCGTTCACCTGGTGCATGGGCCGATCGGTTGCGCCGTCTATACCTGGGACATCCGCGGGGCGCTCTCCTCCGGCCCGGAACTGCACCGACTCTCCTTCTCCACCGATCTCCAGGAGAAGGACGTGATCTTCGGCGGCGAGCAGAAGCTTTATTCCGCCCTGGCCGAGCTGATCGACCGCTATTCCCCCAAGGCGGCCTTCGTCTATTCGACCTGCATCGTCGGCATCATCGGCGACGACCTGGAGGCGATCTGCAAGAAGGTCGCCGAAGAGAAAGGCATTCCGGTGCTGCCGGTCCAGTCCGAGGGCTTCAAGGGCAACAAGCGGGCCGGCTACGAAGCGGCCTGCAACGCCATGTTCCGGCTGGTCGGTACCGGCGACACCGAGGGCATCTCCAAACATTCGATCAATATTCTCGGCGACTTCAACCTGGCCGGCGAGATCTGGCTGATCCGCGACTACTTCGCCCGGATGGGCGTCGAGGTAGTGGCCAATATCACCGGCGACGGCCGGGTCGATGACATCAAACGCTGCCACGGGGCGGCCCTCAACGTGGTGCAGTGCTCCGGGGCAACCATGACTTTGGCCAAGATGATGCAGGAGAAGTACGGGACGCCGGTGATCCGGGTCTCCTACTTCGGCATTGAGGACATGGCCGAGTCACTCTACGCGGTGGCCAAGCATTTCGGCGACCCGGAAATGCTGGCCAAGGCCAGAGAGATCGTCAAGGAGGAGCTCGAAACCCTGGTGCCGGAGTTGAAGAAGTACCGGGCAGCGCTGACCGGCAAGAAGGCGGCGATCTATGTGGGCGGTGCCTTCAAAGCCTTCTCCCTGGTCAAGGCCTTCCGTCATCTGGGCATGCAGGTGGTGATGGTCGGCTCCCAGACCGGAACCAGGGAAGATTACCAGGAACTGCAGGAGATCACCGACGAGGGCACCATCATCGTCGACGACTCCAACCCCCTGGAGCTCTCAAGCTTCCTGCAGGAGAAAGAGGTCGACATCTTCGTCGGCGGCGTCAAGGAACGGCCCATCGCCTACAAGCTCGGAATCGCCTTCTGTGACCACAACCACGAGAGGAAGGAAATGCTGGCCGGTTTCAAGGGGATGCTGAACTTCGCCCGGGAGGTTTACGGGTCGGTGATGAGCCCGGTCTGGCGCTTGGTGCCTCGGAAGGCCAAGGCGGATGTGCCGTCGGAACTGCAAAGGAGCGCCTCATGACTAGGATGCCCAAGTACCTATCGACCACCAACGCCTGCAAGCTCTGCAAGCCCCTGGGGGCCTGCCTGGCCTTTCGCGGCATTGAGGGCAGTGTGCCCTATCTGCACGGCTCACAGGGCTGCGCCACCTATATGCGGCGCTATATCATCAGCCATTTCAACGAGCCGATCGATATTGCCTCCTCGTCCCTGGGCGAGAAGAACGCCATCTACGGCGGCGGCGCCAACCTCAAGCAGGGGCTGCGGAACGTCACCGCAAAGTACCGCCCGCAGCTGATCGGCATCGCCACCACCTGTCTGACCGAGACCATCGGTGACGACCTGACCATGATCCTGCACGAGTACGGACAGGAGAAGGAGGCGGCAGCCGATGAGCCGCTACTGGTCAAGGTCTCCACCCCCAGCTACTCGGGCACCCACATGGAGGGGTTCCACGCCGCGGTGTTGAGCACCATCCAGACCCTGGCCAGGAAGTCCATAGCCACCGACCGGATCAACCTGCTGCCCGGCTTTCTCTCCCCGGCCGACCTGCGGCACCTGAAAGAGATCCTGGCAGCCTTCGGACTTCCCGCCACCGTACTGCCCGATATCTCCGAGACCCTGGACGGCCCTGCCCTGGACGAGTACCAGCTTATTCCCGAGGGCGGCACCCCGATAGCCGAGATCAGGGCTATGGGGGGGGCGGCAGCCACCATCGAGTTCGCTTCGACCATCAGCGCCAAGGAAAGCGGGGGCCACTACCTGGAGCAGAGCTTCGGGGTAAAAAACCACCGCTTGACCATGCCCATCGGCATCACCGCCACCGACCGCTTTTTCGCCCTGCTGGAGAGCCTTTCCGGCCAGGCCACCCCGGCCAAATATGCTGGAGAGCGGGGAAGGCTGGTCGACAGTCTGGTCGACGGCCACAAGTACGTTTTCGGGAAACGGGCAGTGCTTTACGGCGAGGAGGATCTGGTGGTCGGACTGGCCGGCTTCCTGGCCGAAATCGGTGTCCAGCCGGTGCTCTGCGGCTCCGGTGGCAAGAGCGGAAAATTTAAGGAAAAGGTGGCTGAGGTGACGGAGGGGCTTTGTGAAACCGCACCGGAAACCTGCGAGGATATCGACTTCCACGAGATCGAGGCCCGGGCCACGGAACTGGCCCCCGACCTTATTATCGGCCATTCCAAGGGCTACCCGCTGGCCCGGAAGCTCTCGATCCCCCTGCTCCGGGTCGGCTTTCCGATCCACGACCGGATCGGCGGCCAGCGCATCCTCCATGTCGGCTACCGAGGGGCACAGATGCTCTTCGATCAGATTGCCAACGCCATGATCCAGGTTAAGCAGGACAAATCACCGGTGGGATACAGCTATATGTGACCGAAGTTCGTCATTGCGAGTACCCGAAAAGCGGGCATATTATCAAATAAGCTCCGCGAAGCGATCTTGCATTTCAAGTGGCATGACAACCAGATTGCCGCGTCGCTTCACTCCTCGCAATGACGGACAAAATACTTAGTTAAATGCTGATAATCAATTCAGACAAGGATAACGACTATGACCACCCCAACCACCAAGCCGGCCAAAGACTACGCCAAACATCCGTGTTTTAACGCCAAAGTCAAAGGCCAGTTCGGCCGGGTCCACTTGCCGGTGGCACCGAAGTGCAATATCCAGTGCAACTTCTGCAACCGCAAGTACGACTGCGTCAACGAATCGCGGCCCGGGGTGACCTCCACCATCCTCTCGCCCGACCAGGCCTCGGTCTACATGGAGAAGGTCCTGGAAAAGGAGCCGCGGATCTCGGTGGCCGGCATTGCCGGGCCCGGCGACCCCTTCGCCAATCCCGACCAGACCATGACCACCCTGCGGCTGATCAGCGAAAAATTCCCGGAGACCATCCTCTGCCTGGCCTCCAACGGGTTGGCCATCGAGCCCTATATCGAAGAGCTGGCCCGAATGAATGTCTCCCACGTGACCATTACCGTCAACGCAGTCGACCCGGAGATCGGCGCCAGAATTTACAGCTACGTCAAGGACGGCAAGATAGTATACCGGGGGGTGCAGGGCGCCAAGCTCTTGCTGGAGCGGCAGGTGGCCGCCATCGCCAAGCTCAAGGAACACGGAATCACAGTGAAGATCAACACCATCATCATCCCCGGAATCAACGACCACCACGTCGAGGCCATCGCCGCCAGAATGCGGGAACTGGGGGCGGACCTCCTGAACTGCATGGCGATGTTCCCCAACGTCGGCACCCCCTTCGGCGAGCTGCCCCAGCCGAACAAGAGCCAGATGGCCGAGATCCGCAATATGGCCGAACATTACCTGCCGCAGATGCGGCACTGCACCCGCTGCCGGGCCGATGCGGTGGGCTTACTCGATGACGACAAGACCGAGGAATTCCGCGGCTGTCTCTCGGCCTGCGCCACTCTGCCCAAGATCGAAGGCATCACCCGGCCCTATGTGGCGGTCTGTACCAACGAAGGAGTGCTGGTCAACAAGCATCTGGGCGAGGCCAAGCAACTGCAGATCTGGGAACGGCACGGCGACACCTTCCGAATGATCGCCGAACGACCGGCCCCGGAATCCGGCGGCGGGGCCAGACGCTGGACCGCCCTGGCCGGAATGCTTCGCGACTGCCGGGCACTTCTGACCAGCAACATCGGTGCCACCCCGGAAACCCTGCTCAATGAATCCGGGGTCAAGGTGGCGGTGATGAGCGGCTTTATCGAAGAGGGTTTGGAGGCCATTTATTCCGGCCGGGAGGTCAATGTCTACAAGGGACGCCGCAAATCCTGCGCCGAAGGTGGTTGTACCGGTACGGGCGGCGGTTGCGGCTGATTGACCGGCCGAGGAGCTGCGAAATCTGGGGATCGAACCGGTGACCTACGAGGGGCCGATCAACCGGATTACGGGGTAATTCCGGTCGAGCAAAGCATGGCTAATGCAATAATATTCTGGTCTTACGTTATGTTTTTTTATATATAACGACATATGGGAATAGAAAACAATAACACTGCTACCGGGGCGCTGAAGGCGACATACCGCTGGAAAGGTCGCCTCTGGCTGGAGGGCGCCGAGGGCACCTTCATCGGCTTTGGCCGGATCGTTCTGCTGGAAAGAATCGCTGAATTCGGCTCGATCTCCAAGGCGGCCCGCTCGATGGAAATGTCCTACAAACATGCCTGGGACCTGGTTGCCTCCATGAACCGCCAGGCCCCGGCGCCGCTGATTGAGACCGCCGCCGGCGGCAAGGGCGGCGGCGGCACAAGGCTGACCGAGGCGGGCAGAGATGCCATCGACCTTTTCCGCGGCGCCCATGAACGGCTCCAGGAATTTCTCGCCCGGGAAACTGCGGGTTTACGGCAGGCTTTGAGCAAATAATTATGAAAAACCTGATCCCGACTCTGGCACTGGCGCTGACGCTCGGCCTCTCATCCCCTTTGGCGGCTGAGGAACTCCCGGCGCCGATCATCGCCGTGGCCGCCAACTTCACCGGAGCCATGGAGAAAATCGCCGCCGCTTATCAGAACCAAACCGGCCGCAAGCTGCAGATGGTCTATTCCTCGACCGGCAAGCTCTATGCCCAGATAAAAAACGGTGCCCCCTACGACCTTTTTCTGGCCGCCGATGTCAAGCGCCCGGAGATCCTGGCCGAGCAGGGGATCTGCGCTGCGCCCTTTATTTACGCGACCGGGGAGGCGGTGCTCTGGACCAGGAATACCGCCCTGGCCGGTGAGAAAAACTGGCAAGAAGTGGTGGGAAAAATTGGTGCCGAAAAAATCGCCATCTCGACCCCGGAAACCGCTCCCTACGGTGCCGCCGCCATGTCGGCCCTGGAAAAGACCGGGCTGCGGCCGCTGATCGAGTCCCGGCTGGTCTACGGCCAGAATGTCACTCAACCCTTCCAGTTTGCCTATCAGGGCAGCGTTGAGCTCGGTTTCACCGCGCTTTCCCTGGCCCTTTCGGAACACGGCCGGGAGGGCATCTTCTGGCGGATCCCCGAAGCACCACCTGTGGTGCAGAAGGGCTGCGTGATCAAAGGCCGAGCCCATATCGAGGCGGTCACCGCCTTCCTGGACTTTTTCCGGCAGCCGAGCACCCGAACTATTCTGGCCGAATTCGGCTATAAGTGAGGCACTTTATGGATCTGACCCCTCTGTATCTCTCCGCCAAGCTGGCCCTGATCAGCACCGTGGTCCTGCTGGCCATCGCTGCGCCACTGACTTACTGGCTGGTCTATTACCCGGTCCGAGGCCGTCATTTTATCGAATCGCTGATCAGCCTGCCCATGGTCCTGCCGCCTACGGTCCTGGGTTTCTTCCTGCTGGTCGCCATGGGTCCGAAGGGGATGATCGGCCGGTTCTGGGAGAATCTGACCGGCTCGGCCCTGGTCTTCACCTTTACCGGCATCGTCGTCGCGGCCATGGCCCACAGCCTGCCCTATGCCTTCCAGCCCCTGAAAACCGCCTTTGAACGGGTCGACAAGAGGCTGCTGGAATCGGCATATGTGCTCGGCTGCTCCCGCCGGGCCGCCTTTTTTCGGGTGGTCCTGCCCAATACGATCAACGGCCTGGCGGCGGCGGCGATCCTGGCCTTTGCCCATACCATGGGTGAGTTCGGGGTAATTCTGATGGTGGGCGGCAGCATCCCAGGTAAGACCAAGGTGGCCTCGATCGCCATCTATGAATACGTCGAGGCCCTGCGCTACAAGGAGGCCTGGCTCCTGTCCCTGGCCCTGGTCACCATCAGCTACCTGGTCCTGCTGGCGGTAAATCTCTTGAACCGGAGGGGTATGCATGAAGCTTGAAGTCGAGATCGTCAAGGAGTTGCCCCGCTTCGCCATCAATATCTCCTTCGCCTGCCCGAGCGGTGAACTGCTGGCCCTGGTCGGTCCGTCCGGGTCCGGCAAAACGACCCTGATGCGGATCATCGCCGGGTTGGACCAAGCGGATATCGGCCGCGTTTCCTTCAATGGCGACACCTGGCTGGACACCGGAAGGAATATTGCCCTGCCCCCGCAGGATAGAAGCCTGGGTTATGTCTTCCAGGAGTACACCCTTTTCCCGCACCTGACCGTGTATAACAACGTGGCCTTTGCCAACGGGAACGCCGGGAAGGTGAACGACCTTCTCAAGCTGCTCGAGGTCTGGCATCTGAAAGACCGTAAGCCCCGCAAACTCTCAGGCGGCGAGCGGCAGAGGGTGGCCCTGGCCCAGGCCCTGGCCCGAAACCCCAAGGTGTTGCTGCTGGATGAACCCTTCTCCGCCCTCGACGTGGTGTCGCGTCGCAAGCTGCAGGGGGAACTGAAAAAGATCAAAGGCGAATTCGACCTGCCGATTATCCATATCACCCACGATCTGGAAGAGGCGGAATATCTGGCCGACTCCCTGTTGCCCATGGTTGATGGCCGGCTCGAAGAGAACTGGCTGACCTATCAGCGCACGACCGGGCGAACCCATGAAACCCCGGCCGGTCGGCCGAGTAGTAAGATTATTGATTTCCGTAACCGATTGAACTTGAAGAAGGCGAGCGACGGCTGAGATGAAAGGTTTGATCGACAGCACTCTGCGGGAAGGCAGCCAGATGGTCGGCGTCAACTTCCAGCTCTTTGAGAAGATAGCGATCATCCGGGCTCTGGATCGAATCGGCATCGAGGAGATCGAGGTCGGGATCGCCACTGCCCTGGACCATGACCTGCCGGAACTCTTCCGCCGTTGCCGCGGTGCAGGGGTCAAGGCCCGGCTGGCCCTCTGGAGCCGCTGCCGAACCGAGGATATCGAGCAGGCCGGAACCCTCAAACCGGATGTCCTGGCGCTGTCGATCCCGGGTTCCGATCTGCATATCGAGAAAAAATTGGGCCGGGACCGGGCCTGGGTTCTGGATCGGATAACCAATGGCCTGGCGCAGGCTAGAGCCCTGGGCCTGCCCTTTCTGTCGCTGGGGATTGAGGACGCCACCCGAACCGATCCGGTATTTCTGGAAGAGATCATCATCACGGCGCAGCGGGCCGGGGTCGACCGCATCCGGCTGGCGGATACGGTCGGTATTGCCACCCCGCTGGATCTCAGCCGATTGCTTCGGGACCTGGATGCAAAGTTCCATATCAGCCTGGGCGTCCACTGCCACAACGACTTCGGCATGGCCAGCGCCAACACCGTGACCGCCCTGGAGAGCGGAGCCGACTGGGCGGATGTGACGATTTACGGGATTGGGGAACGGGCCGGTAACGCCCGGCTGGAGGAAGTGGCGGCCTACCAGGTCTTGCAACGCGGACACCACTACGAACTAAGGGAAATGAAGGAACTTGTCGGCCTGGTCGCCGGCTGTTGCGGCAAGTCCATTGATCCCCATCACCCGGTGGTCGGGGAAAAGATCTTCCAGTGCGAAACCGGACTCCACCTCCAGGGGTTGGAAGTCGATACCGCCACCTACGAAGCCTATCCGCCCGAGGTGGTCGGCGCGGAGAGAAAACTGCTTTACGGCCACAAGATCGGCCGGAGGCAGTGGCATCAATTGACAGCGGGCTTGGCTCTTAAACTGCCGCCCAGCGCCGGAGTTAATCTGGCGGCGGGCCGGCGGCGCTTCTCCCAGACATCTACCCCCTGATCGACTGCGGCTGCCGTCGGGTTCCGCTCCACTTACCCCGATTACTCGATCTCGATCGTTACCGCATGTTCATTGACCCCGTTGTTGCCGTAGCCCAGGACATTCCAGTCGGCCTGCGAGGGTTGCTGTGCACCGCTGGCGTCGGTGGCCCGGGCCATGATCCGGAATTGCCCGCTGTTCTCCGCCTTCCAGACATACTGCCACTGGCGCCAGGCATAGCGTTCCCGAGGTCCGATAAACTCGGCTTCGGCCCAGTTTGCGCCGCCATCAACCGAGACCTCGATCCGGGCCACTTCTTCTTCCCCGGCATAGGCCGCCCCCAATACGACAATACTGCCCCGGGGCAGTTTCTCGCCCGAGACCGGCTGGGTAATGATGGACTTCAATTTCAGTTCGGTCACCACCGTACCGGCGGTCGAATCCTGATCCGGCTGAAAGACCCGGTAGACCTTGTCCATGAAGAACCCTGCATAGGGATGGTCCATGACCGTGATTTTCGCCAGCCATTTCACGCAATTGGCCCCGGTCCAGCCCAGGGCCAGTCCTCTCAAGGGATAGCCGTGCTTTAAGGGTAAAGGCTCGCCGTTCATCTCGTAGGCCAGCAGGGTGGAGTCCAATGCCTTTTCAATGGGAATGCTGCGGATGAACTTGGTCTTGGCTTGATCGAAGCCTTCAAAGGCCACGAATTTGGCGGATTCCTTCAAGCCGGCCCGGGTCAGCACCTCCCGCAACCAGACCCCTCCCCAGACCGCGTTGCCGACCCCGCCGATGGTCCAGGGGTTGCCCGAGGCCTTCTTCTCCAGCAGGGAACGGCTGTTGCCGGAACATTCGATGGTGTTGGCGACAATCGCCTTGGGCATCCGCAGGATCTCTTCGAAGGTAAAGCGCAGCGGCTTATTGACCTCCCCCTCCACCATAAGCCCCCAGGCCTTGAGATCAACCGGGTCCGCCGGGATCTCCCCCTGGTTACGATCGAAAAAGGCGGAATTGGCAGTGATCCAGGATCGGAGGTGCTCAACTGTTGTTTCCGCATTCCTGGGTTTGTCGGTCATTACCCGCTTTTTCTCTTCCATGGACGTATCCTTTTCGCAGATGATTTGAAGTTACTTCCCTCGGTTTCAATAACCGGGTATCAACCTGATTCTCTTCTATCACCTACGCTTTCCGGGAGTCAATCTCCCCCTGTTTTTTCCTGGGCGCCAGGCCGGACCCAAGAGCAAAAAAAAGGCCCGGCGATTTCTCGCTGAGCCTTGATCTTTCTGGTGCACCCGGCATGATTCGAACATGCGACCACCTGATTCGTAGTCAGGTACTCTATCCAGCTGAGCTACGGGTGCCGAATTTGAAGTGACTTCTATAACGCAATTTACCCGATTCGGCAACTTTAAATCGTCTAACTTAAGCGCCTGGTAACCTGGGTGATCAGGAGGCTACCAAACCCAGCCGGGCCAAATCATGGCCGGAGGGATACTGGAAGACCCGCAGGCCGAATTCCGGCAGCACCGCCAGCAGATGGTCGAAAATATCGGCCTGAATCGCCTCGTAGTTGGCCCAGACCTTGTCCTTACTGAACACATAGATCTCCAGGGGCAGCCCCTGCGGAGTCGGCTCCAGATGCCGGACCAGAAAAGTCATCTCCTGGTTGATCTGGGGATTGGCCCGCAGATAGGCCACCACATAGGCCCGGAATACTCCGATATTAGTCTGCCGCCTGCCGTTGACCGGCAAAGAGGTATCAACTCCGCTCTCCCGGTTGGCGGCCTCGATCTCGGCCTGACGCTTGACCAGATAGTCTTGCAACAACTGATAGCGCGCGAAACTGTCCAGCATCTCCCGGTCACAGAAGCGAATTGAGGTCATGTCAATATGGAGCGAGCGTTTGATCCTCCGGCCGCCCGATTCCGCCATGCCGCGCCAGTTTTTAAAGGAGCCTGAGACCAGGGCGTAGGTGGGGATGGTGGTGATGGTCTTGTCCCAATTGCGCACCTTGACGGTGTGAATCGAGACATCGATCACGTCGCCGTCAGCTCCGAATTGGGGCATTTCGATCCAGTCGCCGACCCGGGCCATATCATTGCCGGAAAGCTGGAGGCTGGCCACAAAACCGAGGATGGTATCCTTGAAAACCAGGAGCAGGACGGCGGTCAAGCCACCGAGGACGCTCAGCACCCCCCAGGGAGATTTACCGGTCAGGATGGCTGCCACCAGGATGACCGCCAGGACCCAGAGCATGATCTTGATCAGCTGCAGATAGCCCTTGATCGGCTGGACCCGGGCCAGATCCTGTTGCTCATAAATATCCTGGGTGGCGGACATAAAACTGACCAACAGCCGGGTAGCCAGAAGAACGAACAGGGCCAGGGTCAAACGCCGGATAAGTACTCCGCTGGAGTCACCCGGCCCGAATAACAAATCGATGGCCAGGTAGAACAGAACTATCGGCAAGAGCCCGGCCAGACGCCGAAAGAAGCGATGCTTGACCAGGGCGTCGTCCCAGAGGTTGCTGCTTCGCTGAGTCAGTTTTTCCAGAGTCGGAACCAGAAACCTCCGGACGCCCCAGCCCACAATCCAGGCGAGTACCAGAGTGACACCCAGCAGGAGCAGGCGAGTCATAAGCCCGGCACCACCGGGGGAAAGACCATGGCTTAAAAGCCAGTCGTGCAGGAGTTCAAGCATCGGTACCTCCTTGCCAATTTATCGATTACCCCTCGAAGGGAAGCCGGATTAACACCCAACCTCGAACAACTGTCGAGTTGAAATCGAACTGAAATAACTCCGCTCAAAAAAACGAAAATCAGGTAGCCGAAGCAGACGCGGGTACTGAAGATGCCCGGCAGGCTGTGCGCTATACGGCGCGGCAAGCCGCCCTGCCGATAATCCCCCGCATGAGGTGAAAACCCGGCAGATTCGGAACCCGCTGCTTGCTCCCGTTCAGCCGGCCAGCCCCAGAGCCCGGCCGGCCTGATAAACCATGGTGGCCAGCAAAAAAGCAAAGGTGGTGTTGAAGGCCATGGAAAAGGCCCCCCATTTCCAGGAGCCGGTTTCCCGGATAATACAGACCACGGTAACCAGACAGGGCGAGTAGAACATGATGAAGATAATCAGACTCAGGGCCTTGACCTGGTTCCAACTCGAGTCGGCCTTCAGGGTCCGGGAAAGCGAGTCTCCGCCTTCGGTAGCGACAGCGCCCAGGGAATAAGCGGTCCCCAGGGTGGAGATGACGATCTCCTTGGCGGCTACCCCGCCGACCAGGGCGATATTGGTCCGCCAATCGAATCCGGCGACCTGACTAACTCCCTCCAGCAGCCGCCCCAGGCGCCCGGCCAGAGAATGCCGCAAGGCCTGTTCGGACCGATTATCCTCCAGGGTCGCCAGTTCATCTTGGCCGGCCTTCGGCAATCCCCCCAGCTCGGTCCTTGCCGGATCTAGCTGATAACGAGCGAAAATCTGCTGCCGCTGCAACTCGAAGCCCTGTTCCACGCCGGCCGGCAAACCGGGAAAGGTCATGGTCGCCCAGATCAGGATCGAGGCCCCGAGGATAACCGTGCCGGCCTTGCGGATATATTGCCAGGTCTTCTCCCAGGTATGGATCAGCAGACCCTTGAAGGTCGGCAACCGGTAAGGCGGCAGTTCCATGACAAAGGGGGTCGGATCACCGCGCAGCACCGTGAGTCGGAGGAACTTGGCGACCAGCAGGGCCACCACCCAGGCCAGCATGGTCAACAGGAACATCATCCCAGCCTGGTTCTTGGCGAAAAAGGTGCCGATCAACAGGGCCAGCACCGGCAGCTTGGCACCGCAGTTCATGAAGGGGGCGGTCAGCAGAGTGGCCATCCGCTCTTTGGGCGAACGCAGGGTTCTGGTCGCCATCACCCCCGGCACCGCGCAACCTCCGGCGATGCCGCCGGACAGGATAAAGGGCATGACCGAACTGCCGTGCAGCCCGAAAATTCGGAAGATCCGGTCCATCATGAAGGCCACCCGGGCCAGATAACCGGAGTCTTCCAGAATGGCAATCCCGAAGAACATGAACATGATCAGGGGCACAAAGCCCATGACCCCGCCGACGCCGTCGATAACCCCCGAGGTTAACAGCGACTTGAGATGTCCGTCGGGCAGAAGCTGGTTAATGGTGCCGGAGAGCCAGTCAAACGCCGTTTCCAGCCAGGCCACCGGCCAGGCGCTGTAGGTAAAAGTGAAATGATAAAGGCCGAGGAGTACGGCCAGCATAATCAACGGTCCGGCAACCCGATTGGTCACCACCCGGTCGATGCGGTCCGAGGTATAGATCCGCTCCTCGTCGTAGAGCCGGCTGATCACTCCCTGCCGGAGAATGGACTTGATGTAACCATAACGATGGTCGGCGATCAGGGCCTCGGGCACGGTTTCCAGGGTGGCCTGGAGATGGGCGGAGACTGTGCCGACCATCTTTTCCAGCCGGTCGGCCAGGGCCTCCAGATCGTGCCGGACGGCGAACTCCCTACCCTTTTCCAGGATCTGGCTGTCGTTTTCCAGGTACTTCAGGGCCAGCCAGCGGGCCGGATATATTTCGGTCAGGAAGGAATGTTCCTTGATCAGAGCGCTCATTTCCAGCAGGGCGGTATCCAGATCGTCGCCATAGGAAAGCCGCAGCTCCTGCCACTCCTGCCCGGCCTTGGCCACCATCAGCGCTTCCTGCATCAGGGCCTCGACCCCTTCGCCGGAACGGGCCGAGATCGGCACCACCGGCACCTTCAACAACCCCGCCAATTTATCGGCATCGATGCTGATCCCCCGTTCCCGGGCCACATCGATCATATTGAGGGCGATGACCACCGGCACTCCCAGTTCGAGAAACTGGCAGGTCAGATAGAGATGCCGTTCCAAACCGGCGGCGTCGGTGATGTTGATCACTACCTGGGGTTGCTCGTGGATCAGGAACTCCCGAGCCACCACCTCTTCGATCGAATAGGCGGTAAGGGAATAGGTTCCGGGCAGATCGACGATTTGAACCTGTACCCCCGGTGAAACCCGGTAAACCCCCTCTTTTTTCTCCACCGTGACGCCCGGGTAATTGCCGACATGTTGCCGGGCCCCGGTGAGCCGGTTGAAAAGGGTGGTTTTGCCGGCGTTGGGGTTGCCGGCCAGAGCCAGTTTGATCTTATCACTCATTTCCGAATAACCGTTCCGGTCCGCTACTCACCGGACTCTTCTAGTTCCAGCTCTATATAGTCGGCCTCGTTGTTTCTTAAAGTCAGGGTGCCGCCCATGATCCGCAAGGCCACCGGGTCGTAAAGAGGTGCCCGCCCCTGGATGGTGATCCGGGTCCCGGGTACCACGCCCATTTCGCGGATGCGCCGGCCCAGTTCCCCGGCTACCTTGACCGCGGTGACCGTGCCGGTCTGGCCTTTCTTCATTTTCCTGAGCATTATTCTGGCCACAAACACTCCCTTGATCCTGGTTTGGCTCGATTTTACCCGGGGACAGCCGAAAAAAATAAGAAATGCCTGAGGGCTAGTCAACAATTTCCTGCGGCTTCGCATTGGGTCCGAAGGTGGGAACCCAAGCTTTTCCCTTTTCAGAGAGAAGCAAAGGTTATATCATGAATTCCACGCTTATTCTTGCATAATCATCGCCCCTATCCAAGAGAACCGGAGAATCATGACCGACACCAGCGCCAGTAAATTGCAGAAGGAGATTCATCAAAAGACCCTGGCCCGGCTGGGCCCGCTCTTCAGCCGTTACCGGATGAATCCGGATACCCTGGAGGCCGCCATGAAATGGAAGTCCATCGTCCTGGTGCTGGGCAACTTTTCCTCCGGCAAGTCTACCCTGATCAACGAATTCCTCGAGACCGACATCCAGCGGACCGGGCAGGCGCCCACCGACGATTCCTTCACGATTCTCACCGCCCCGGAACCGGGACAACCGGCCGGGCTTACTCCCGGGGCCAATCTGGTCAATGATGACCGCCTGCCATTCACCTCCTTGAAAAAATACGGGGAACGGTTCACCTCCCATTTCCTTCTCCGACAGGTCGACTCGCCGCTACTTCGGAATCTGGCCATCATCGACAGCCCCGGCATGCTCGACGCCGTAACCGAGAAGGATCGGGGCTACGATTACGATGGGGCAATCGGAGAGCTGGCCCGTCTGGCCGACCTGGTAATCCTGATGTTCGATCCGCATAAGGCCGGGACGGTACGCGAAGTTTACGACACCATCCGCCATACCTTGCCGGAAAATGCCGGAGAAGACCGAATCCTCTTCGTCATGAGCCGCATCGACGAATGTGACAACCCCGCCGATCTGGTCCGCTCATACGGCACCCTCTGCTGGAATCTCTCACAGATGACTGGCCGCAAGGATATCCCCAGGATCTTTCTGACCTATTCCCCCATCTCCGCCCATAACCCGGAAATTGTCGCCGCCTGGCACAACGAAAGGGATGAACTGAAAGAGCGCGTCTTCAATGCCCCCTCCCTCCGGATCAGCCACCTGTTGCAGCACATTGACGGACAGGCCAGGGAATTGAGTCTGGTGACCGAAGTAATGACCGCTTTCGGACAACAAGGGCGCAATATTCTAGCCCGGACCAGACGGTTTGCCCTGTTCGCGGCGGCGATCTTCTTTTTCTTCGGCGATCTTATCCTGCGTGAGTTAACCGGCCATCCCGAATCTACGATGATCGGCACCCTGTTCAGCGGCACGGTTACCGTCAGTCAGCTCGTTATCCCTCTGGGCGGAACCCTGGCCCTTCTGACCGCCGCCTGGTTGTTTTTCTTGAAATTTCAATTGCCCCGTTTGAAGAAACGGGCCCTGGCCAACCCCGAAGCCATGCTCAACCTGGAAACCGAATACCGCCGGCAACTCTGGCGCAAGGCCAAACAGACCGTTTCACTCAATCTGCAACAGGCCGGAGCCCGGGATGTCTTTTTTCTCCACCGGAGAAACCTGCAGAAAATTGATCGTTTTCTCAACCACGATTTGCAGGATTACTATAAAAAAACACCTTGATCTGCCTTTAACTTCCTAATTTACCAGATCTATATTTCTTTCTGTATTTTACCCATCTCTACCTGCCCAGCCATTGACTGCCACAAGGTATCACACCAAATCCCTTTCCAGGCAAGGGTTAACCTGCAAAAACACGCAATATTAGGCATTAACCCTGGAAAGGGAAATGGGGAAAAAAATTTTCCCTGAAAGTTCAACACCTTGAACAAAAAACAGCGATTTTAAGCGATATTTATAGCTATGAGGAGATAATCAGAGTTCAAGCAGTTCCTTTATTTCATTTTCCGGAGTCCCCTCTCCCCTAACCCCGGATAATCAAAGACCTTTTTGCCATCCCGAAAAAATCCTTTGGGAAAATAAGCGCTTGGACCGGGCATCCTTCTCTTTCCCTCAAACTGCCAGCAGTTGGAGACTTGGACAAGATTTCTCCTGGCCGTCAAAATCAGCCCAGACCGATTTTGACGGCCAGGCCAATTTCCCGGTAAACAACCCATCGACAACGGGGCTCCCTCCTTCCCCGAACCCATTTGAAAAATAGAAATGACTATGTCCTGGGAACTTATCAAAGAACAGTTGCGGACTATGGTCCCCGACAACACGGTTGATCTCTGGGTTTCCCCGCTCTCTTGCCGACAAGAGACTGCGGAAATCATCGAACTGGTGGCGCCTGACCGCTTTTTTTCTTCCTGGGTCCAGGAAAATATATTGCCCCTGATCACCCAGTGCCTGGCGGAATTGGACCTGAAGACACAAATAAAACTTGTGGTGGCCACGGGTCAGGACATTTCCGCCCTCCCCCCGGTCGAACCCCGCAAACAGTTACCCCTGCCCAGTCTGGCCGTTAGCAAAGCGACGGTGCGCACCCTGCATCCCCGATTCACTTTCGACGAATTCATGGTGGGCGAATCGAACATCATGGCACGCTCGGTTTGCGAAGCACTGGCCAACAACGATAATAGCATGGGCCATTGCCTGTTCCTCGACTCCGGGCCCGGACTTGGCAAAAGCCACCTGACCCATGCGGTGGCCCATAAGATCCTGACCGAGTCGCCTGGCACCCGCCTGCACTACCTGACGGCCCAGCAACTGACGGCGGAGATGGTCAAACACATCCGCACCAACACCATGGAGGAATTCAAGGATAAATACCATCACCATTGCGATGTCCTGCTGATCGAGGATATCCACGCCCTCTCCGGCCGCAGCAAGACTCAGGAAGAACTGGCCGCCGTCCTCGACACCCTGTTGAAACAAGAGAAAAGGGTAATCTTTACCAGCAAATTGCCCCCTCGCAACATCCAGGATATCGAACCGGAATTTCGTTCGCGGTTAGCCGGCGGCCTGCTGGCCACCATCAATCCGCCGGACCTGCGAACCAGGACTCATATCATCAGGAAGAAGGCGGAAAATTATCAGTTGAATCTGGACGACGAGGTCGTCGGCTTTCTGGCCGACAACCTCAAAGGTGATATCCGGCGGGTTGAAAGCGCCATCGTCGGGCTCAAGGCGCGCATCGGTATTATGGGCTGCCAGCCCAATCTGGAACTGGTCAAGGAAATCATCGCCAATCTGGTGGGCACCGAGAGCAGCATTATCTCAGCCTCGGCCATTCGCGATTTCGTCGCCCGACAGTTCGACACCCCGGTGGAGGAGCTGCTGTCGAAATCACGGAAGAGGACGGTCACCTTTCCCCGACAGATCGCCATGTACCTGACCAGGAAGTTGACCGGCGATGCCCTGAATGATATCGGCAGGAGCTTTAACCGGGACCACTCCACCGTGGTCCACGCCATCCGGGTCATTTCCGAAGCCATCACCCGGAGCGGCAGCGTCCGGGGCCAGATCGAGTTGCTCACCGACAAGATCCACCGGGAGCTGGGCTGAAGCATAAATTCGATTTCGATGGTCGAATCGGAAGAGCCAACCTTACGCCGCCTCGATCAGAAGTAAACCGGCTTGACCGGAGCCGCCGCGCCTTTTTCCCCGTGGCCTTCCTTTAAGGTCTCCACCGCCTTGGCCGCACTCTTGATCATATCGTTCATGCCGATTCCGTCCCAGCCGAAACCGCAGATCCGCAAGCTGGGTTGATGCTCTTCCAGGTCTCGCCGCCAGCGGAGCAACTCGGGATGATCCATTTCAAGCTGGGGGATTTCCCCGGCCGAACGTAATACCTTGGCATACCTGGGGGGGGCCGGCAGATGCATCAGTTGCGCCATATCTTCACAGACCCGCGCCACTATTTCCTTGTCCGGCAGATCCACTCTTTCCGGATGACGTCGGCCACCCACCAGGGCCTCGATCAGAACCTCTTCAGCCGGGCACCTGCCTTTGAACATATGTGAACTGAACATGCCGCCCAAGGCGAAACGCTTCTCGCTTTCCGGAGCCAGATAACCGAAACCTCGCGGCACTCGGGCTTCCGGGCCGAAGGCCAGAACCACGTTGGCTATCCTGGCCCCCGGAATGACGGAAACCGGCGGAGGTGCCAATGGGGTTAACAGCTTAAGGGCGGGATTTACCGGCAGAGCCATGATCAAGCGGCGCCCCAGCAACTCACCGGAAGCGGTGTTCACCCGCCAACCCGAAGCGGTTGGCTCCACCAACCCGACCGGCACTTCCAGCCGGATCTCCCGGTCGGCGGCCAGCACCTCGATCAACCGTTCCATGCCCCGGGGAAAATTAACCATGGCCGGCAAACTCTTGATGTCGCCACTGCCGGCATCTTTTTTACGCTTGAGTCCCCGCAATACCGAGCCATGTTCTTTCTCCAGCTGCCTGACTCCCGGCATAACCGCATCGATACTCAAGCGGTCGAGGTCACCGGCGAAGGTCCCGGTCACCGCGACATCCACCATCGGCAGCACCCCACGACCGAAGCGATAGCCGGCCCAGGCGCCGATGGATTGATCTTCCGCACGTGGCGTTTTCCAGAGATCGGCCAGCAATCGCAGCTTCCCCGGCAGACTGAGGAGCGGCGTGGTCAGAAGCATCCGGGGATTCTGCGGCAAGGGCTCCAGGCGCCCCCGGTAGCAGATGAAGCGATGAAATTCACCCAGGGGCGCGGTCTGCATCTCCCGATCCAGGCCGGTATCAGCCAGGATTTCCCGACTCTCCGCGACATTATTCAAAAAACCGTGCGGTCCCCACTCCGCCTGGTAATCTCCATCCCGAAAGGTTTCCACCGCACCGCCCGGCCGGGAGGCACGGTCCACCAGTAACACCCGCCAGCCAGGACAATGCTTGCCCAGGAAAAACGCCGCACTTAAGCCGGATAAGCCGGCCCCGACAATGATCACATCATACTCTTCAGCCATCCGTTCTCCTCTGCCGCCTGCCGGCGGAATCCTATTCCCGTAACGACGAGGCCGCCAGGGGCGATACAAAAACCGTGGATAAACTAGCAATATAATATATTATCAACTACTCCGAAATCTTCAGTTCAAACAAGGACTTTATTCATGACAAGACCGGCAACGGAAGAACACATCCCTCCGCGTGTCCTGATTGTTTACTACTCCTTCAGCGGTCAGACCACCGGACTGCTCAACCACTTGGCCATCGGCCTGAAAGAGCTGGGCGCCACTGTGACGCTGGAAAAAATACGCCCCTTGAATCCTCCCCGTTTTCCGTTGAGCTCGGTGGCCGCCACTTTCAAGATGATGTTGCTCACCACCCTGCGGCAACGCTTGCCGATCAAGGAACCCAGCAAGACGGTCTGGGCCGGATACGACATGCTGATCCTGGCCGGGCCGACCTGGTCTTACAATCCCAGCGGACCGGTACTCGATTTGCTCGATCGCTTCGGCTCCAGGCTGTTCAGCGGCCGTCAGGTTATTCCCTTGATCTCCTGCCGCGGATACTGGCGTCTGCACTGGCTGGGCTTGAAAAGAATACTGCTGGGTTGCGGAGCCCAAGTCCCAAACCGGATAATCTTTGTTCATCCGGCTCCGGAACCCTGGCGTACAATAGGGGTTTTTTTAAAAATCGCCGGCAAGGCTCCGGAGAGATCACGGCTTCTCGGGGCTCATTACCAGCGTTACGGTCACTCCAAGGAGCAACTGACCGAGGCCGAGCGCTTGGGAAAGGTCCTGGGCCAGGCCTTGATTGCCGGTACTCCCTTGGCGCAATTGGATCTGCACACAGTCAGTCGGCCGAAATAACTATTGGCGGCTAATATTCGATGCCCGGACGGGCCGTTATCCCCTTTCGATAGGGATGCTTGATCTCCCGCATCTCGGTAACCAGATCCGCGGCGGCAATAAGTCCGGCTCCGGCGTCCCGCCCGGTGATCAATATATCCAGATCGGCCGGCCTTGAGGCCAGGGTTGCCAGCACCTCATTTTCATCGATAATCCCGTAGTTGATCGGATAGGTCAATTCATCGAGAACAAGGAGCCTGAAGGCTCTCGAAGCTATTTTCTCCTGGGCCAGGCGCCAGCCCTGGACAGCAGCCTGGACCACCTCATCGCGATTCTCCGCCTTCCAGGTGAATCCGGTTCCGCAGACGTGGAGTTCAATGCGGTCGGTCAGCCAAGCCATGGCCCGACTTTCGCCGGTAGGCCAACTCCCCTTGATGAACTGAATTATACAAACCTTACGATCATGTCCGGCCACCCTTAAGGCCTGCCCGAAGGCGGCGGTGGTTTTACCTTTGCCGTTACCGGTATTGACCATGAGCAAACCCCGCGCCCCCATCTCACTCTCCTCCTCCGACCTGGGAACTTCCGGAATATTTGTCGATCTGCTCCCGATAGTATTCTCGGTTATTCTTGGCGATTTCCAAGGCGCGTTTCTCCGTCGCCACAGCCTTTTCAGGCTGATCGTTTTGCCAGTAGGCCTCGGCCAGGGTATCCAGAATATGACTATGCTCGCTGAGTTTCGCCGCCCGCTCGGCCAGGGCCAAGGCTCGCTTCGGATCGCGCCATGTACTCTGCTCGGCGGTCAGCAGGAGCCAGGCCAGATTGTTCAGTACCTCCGGGTCGTCGCCCCGGAGAGCCAAGCTTTTTTCGTAAGCAGCCTCAGCCTCGCCATAACGCTTCCGATCAGCCAGAAGATCACCCTGCAAATGTAACCATAAAGGATTGTCCGGCTCCTTAGTCATCTGGCGTTCGATGAAATTTTCCGCGAATTTGGCCCCCGGACGGGCGGTAGAGCTTAAATAATCACCGAACTGCCAGGCCATCGGCGCCGCTACAACCAGTAAGAGGAAGTAGGCGACCAGAGCTGAATAGACCTTGAACTCATGCCAGGCCGGCTTTTTTTCTCCGGCCTGGCAGGCCTCCAGATAATCGATTCGCTGCCCCAGGCCAAAATGATGCCAACTCGGCTGGTCCCGCCCGTGTCCACTCAGCCAGGCGATCTTTTCGAAGACCGCCACCAGGGGCTCGACCCGCCCAATCACCCGGTAGGCGTAAAGATCGGCCTGGCGTTCAAAGTTGCGCATGAAAAAACCGAAAATAAAGCGGAAATAAAGGAGCGCCAGAACAACCATGGGCAGGCCGGTCAAGATCGTCAGTAAGGTTTCAGGTTTACTTTCCAATCCGAAGAGCAGCTCATAGAAAAACTGCGAGTTCAGCAAACCGTAGATCAGGGGCTGCAACCCGAGTTGGAGCAGAATGCCGAAACCCAGAAACAGCAGGAGGTAAAGCAGGAGATGATATTTCTTCAGATGCCCCACTTCGTGGGCCAGAACCGCCTCCAGCTCCGCCGGACTAAGCGCGGCCAGCAGAGCCGGGGTTAGAAGCAGGTAGCGTGAACTCCTGGACAACCCCATGACTCCGGCGGTCAAGAGCTTGCCTTCAAAAAATGGCCAGAGACAGATTTCCTTGAATTCGATGCCCAGATGAGCACTAAATCGCTCGGCTATCTCTCTGTCTTCTCCGGCCGGCAGGGGCCGGCACCCCATGGCCCTGACCAGCAGGTTGGGAAACCAGAGGACCAGGGCCACCAGAAAGACCGAAAATACCGCTATCTCACCCCATACTGATGAGAGGAGCTCCTGCCATTTATCAAAAGGAATCAAGAGCAGAAGATCATAGAAAAAAATCAACAATAGCCAGGGGATCAGCAAGGCGCTGGAATTCCGGAGTTGTTCTACCAGGAAGCCGCCCAAACGTCGGCGGCGCCCAAATACCGTTTCATATTTCTTTTTGAGGGCCGTCCAGACCAGCAACATATAGAGATAGAACCAGACCAGACCGGCCAGGTTCACCAAAGAAGGCAAATCTTCACGCAACGGAACCAGTCCCAGATAATAATGGATCCCCAACAGGTAAACATCGACCAGAAAGAAGAGAACGGCCAAACCGGCCAGAGTTTTCTCCGCCTTAAAATAGTCGTTCGAGCCGCCAAACTTCTTGCGAGCCAGATAAAAGCGGACCAGAAACAGGAAGAAGAGCCCCTTAAGCAGGATTATCGTCAGGAAATAGCCCAGGGGAAGTTCGGGGTTGTCTGGCACATTGCGGGTGCCGAGAGCGACAATAACCACAATGAGATAGAGAAGATTACTGAAAATCATCGGCCATTCATCCCGGAATTATTAGATATCACATTTATGGCGTTATACCAGGCAAGGTTCTCGTGCTGGCGGTCGAAAAGGTCGGCACGTCCGCCGGCCAAGATGATCTTCTCCGTACTACCCCACCGGCAGTTGCCCCAGCCGATGATGGATGGCCCATGCACCTGATGTTTATTACCCTATTTTAGCTGGCCTGTCCCTGACCTTCATGACGATTAACCAAAACCGGTAATAAACACGGTCGCCAATATTTAAAAGCGTAATATAATCCTTATTCAGCGCGCAACTCTACCCCCAAAATATGCCAATTTAGCGCAGGATCGGCCAAAGTGGACCATATATTACTCGACCCAGAAAGTTTGCCCGCCCGGCTGAAGTCAGGGCAGGCGAGCAAACCCTTTGGCCTGAACGACCCTGACTCCCTCACCGAGGCGCAAATCGTCGGCTATGGCTGCCGCAGCGCCAATTTCAAACTGCTTTACACCACCAGGCAGGGGGAGTTGCCACCACTCTGGCTAAACACTTACAACCAACTGGCCAGAACGGAACCATCAAACGGTTCCTGCAGATGCCGCAGGGCGTCATGTTGAACCGGATTTCCGCACCCCTCCGAGAACAGCCAGGAGTACAGTTAGGCAAAAGGCTGGCCCTGGTGCTGCTCCAGGCGCTGGCGGGTCAATACCGGGGGTAAGAAAGAATGAAGGCGCCGGGAAAAATATCCTCTATCGAGCCATGATCGAGGCGGCCACCATCGATGTTTGCGGAAGCTGGATCGACAAACCTCAGATTTCATGCGGAAACGACCAATAACATCATGCTAATAAATATTGAATCATTTACACAAATAAACTAATCTTTCAGGCGAATCGTTTATAGAGGCGGAATAAACATGGCTGGCATTAATAATCGCGAGAGCGAAAGAAAAGATACGCTGAACCTGGTTGATTACGTGGTTCTCGACGAGAACGGCCGTGAGGCGGATCGGGCCATGGCCCGGACCATGAATGTCAGCGAAAAGGGAATCCTGTTGGAAACCCATAAACCCTTGAAAAAAGGGCAAATGCTGCTTCTCACTATCGGCTTGCGTAACGAACTTTTCGAATTCAAGGGTCGGGTCGTGCATTGTGAGACCTGCGCCAATGAGTTTCATTGCTCCGGAATTGAATTTCTGGAGGTCAGCGAGGCAGAAATGAAGCTCCTCAGAAACTTTTTGAAGGCGTTCAACAACCAGCAGGTTTCTCCTTGATCCGGTTCATCCCCGATCAACTTTTGTAAAGTTGCGCGAAACTTTCCCAGAAATCGGGAAAAGACTTGGCGACACACTCCTCACCCAATATCGTCACACCCGGCACAAACAAACCGGCCACCGCAAAGCTCATGGCGATGCGGTGATCTTTATGGGTCTTGATTTGGGCCCCGTGCAATTCTGCTTCGCGGCCTTTCCCTTCGATGACCAGACTGTCTTCCCTTTCCTCCACCTGAACCCCCAACTTAGCCAATTCGGCGGCCATCACATGCAGACGGTCACATTCCTTGATCCGCAGATGGGCGATATTTTTGATTACGCTCCTTCCCCGCGCTCGGGCCGCCACCACGGCTAGCGTCGGGACCACATCGGGACAGTCGCCCATGTCAACTTCTATCCCGCTTAACTCGGCCGGCCCCTCGACGGTGATGCCCGCACCCGACTTCTCGACCCGACAGCCCATGGTCGCCAGAATCTCCACCAGCTGAGTATCGCCCTGTAAAGATGGCTGCGGCACGTTGGACACCGTAACCCGACCGCCAGTAACCGCCGCCGCCGCCCAGAAGTAGGAAGCGCTTGAGGCGTCTCCCTCGATCCGGTACTCCCGCGGACGATATTTGCCTCGGGGTATTTCAAAATGATTGAGTTTGCGGCTGGCCTTGACCTTGATCCCGAATTCCTTCATTACCGCCAAGGTCATCCGTACATAAGGCTTGGAGAAAATTTCTCCAGCCACCTCCAGAATGGCAGGATGGGCGGCATAAGGCGCCACCAGCAGAAGCGACGACAGATACTGGCTGCTTTTCCCTTCCGGCAACAGGGTTTTGCCGCCGATAATTCCACCACCCCGAATTTCCAAGGGCGGGCAGCCGGTATCCTTGAGGCTGCGAATGGAAACTCCCCAACCGGCCAGGGCTTCCATTAAAGGCCGGATCGGACGTTCGGTCATTCTCTTGCTGCCGTTGATGGTGAAAACACCGTGCCCCAAGGCAGCCAGTGAAGTAAGAAACCGGGTGGCCGTGCCATTGTTGCCGAGAAAGATTTCCCGGCGGGGTGGCATAATGCGCCCTCCGCAACCGGTGATCAGCCAATCTGGCTCCTTGTCAAACACCTTGACGCCCATGGCCCGTAAGGCTTTGGCCGTATAGCGGGTATCTTCGCTGCTCAAGGGACCGATCAGCCGGCTGTCGCCATCGGCCAAGGCCGCGGCTACCAGGGCTCGCTGGGTAATACTCTTGGAACCCGGCACCTGCACAACCGCCTCGATTTTCTGCCGTGGCATGATTTCCTTCATACTACTCCTTTATTTTCCGACTCGAGCACGCAGTTCCAGTCGCATTTCCGACACTGGCGCCGCCTGCCCGGTCCAGGTTTCGAACTGGGTTACCCCCTGGAAAAGCAGCATTTCTAGACCATCGATCACCCGGCAACCGGCCAAGTCGGCTTCTCGCAGAAGTCTAGTCACCAAGGGCGCATAGACGATGTCCATGACCACGCGGAATGCGGCCAGATCGAGACCGGCGACCGGGCTCTCCTCCGCTTTCGGCGTCATCCCGACCGAGGTGGCGTTGACCAGGGCATCGGCCCGGATTCCGCTCAATTGCCGCAGGTCATGCCATTCACAGCCAAGTTCATCGGCCAGGCGTTGGCCGCGCTCCGGAGTTCGGCTGGCCAGAATCACCTGGGCGCCAACCTCCTTGAGCCCATGACCGATGGCTCGCGCCGAACCGCCTGCTCCCAGAAGCAGTATCCTGCTCCCGGGCAACTCCATGACCTGGGCCAAGGCTCGATTGGCCCCCAGCCAATCGGTGTTGAGCCCATGGACCTGGCCGCCCTCAAAGACCAGAGTATTGACCGCCCCGATCCTGGCGGCCATCGGGTCGATCGAATCCAGATAGGGGACGATTTCCTCCTTGTAGGGGATGGTCACGCTTACCCCGCGTACCCTCAGGGCTTTCAAGCCGTGGAGCGCTGCGGCCACGTCGGTAACCGCAAACGGCACGTAAACCTTATTGAGCGACAATACCTCAAAGGCCCGATTATGCATGGCCGGACTCAAGCTATGCGAAACCGGCAATCCCATGATCCCATATATTTCGGTGCGCCCGTCAATCAGCGGCATGCAAATACTCCTTGATCCGGCGCATGGTGGAAACCGGCATTTGCCCTGGGGCCGCGACAGGTCCGCCGTCAGGCGCCGCATAAGTCATGGCCCCTCCCAGCTCCAGGGTTGCCACCCGGCTGATCAGGCCCGGACGCCCCATACAGAAAGCACAAAGCGGGAAGCCGACTTCGGCCGCCTGCTCCTGTAGTCCCAGAACCCTTAAGACATCGGCAAAATCGCGGGCCGTGGTGACAATCTTGCCCAAATCGGCGCCACAGCGGTATTCTTCCTGAAGAATGCTGGTCAAGGCCTGCGGCGAAGCGGTGGTTTTGAAGTCGTGCCAGGAAACGATCACCTTGGCCCCGGCGCTTCGCGCCTGGCTGATCAGGTTGGCGCGCAGTGCCGGGTCGGTACGCAATTCGATATCAACATAAGCGCCCCCCGCCTTCGCGGCCCCGGCCAGAACCTTCACCCTTTCCTCCTCGGAACCGGTAAATGAGCCACCTTCCCAGGTCGGTCGACAGGTAAAAAGCAGTGGGACCCCCGATAGCCGGTCCAGGAATTGCGCAAAATCCGGAATTGCCAAGACATCCAATCTGATTTCCAGGACATCGGCCGCGGGTACGGATGCCAAAGCCAGCTCCAGGGCACGGCCCGGATCCTTTTCGGCAATCGAAACACATATTTTCCCGGTAGAGGGCATGATGTTTATTCCTTTACAAGACATTACGGCCAGGAGAAAATGACGAATCAAACTATTATAAACCCCGGGGCTTGTCAACCAATGCGGAGCGCTGAAGGGTTGCTCGGCCCCGGCTTTGCTAGCATGTGCCGCCCTAGACTCCGCCACGACGGCCGGGCTTGACAGCCGCTGCAGAATAGCCAATAGTTCATTTGATCATGCCCAGATTATTCGTCGCCATCGACCTGCCGGAAGATCTGCGAGGACAAGTGTCCTCACTCTATTATGGTTTCCCGAAAACCAGATGGACGCCTCCGGAACAACTGCACCTGACCCTGCGCTTTATCGGCGAGGTGGATGGCCTGCTTTTCCAGCAGATCGTCGACAATCTGGAAAAGCTCAAGTTCGACCGGTTTTCCTTGCAATTTAACGGCTTGGGATATTTTCCCCCGCGGCGTCACCCGAACATTCTCTGGGTCGGGGTGAATAAAAACGAGGCCCTGAGCCAATTTCAACGCCGCCTGGAAACCTGCTTGGTCAAGCTGGGGCTGGAGCCTGAACGCCGTAAGTTCCATCCCCATCTCACTATTGCCCGCTTGTCTCCGACAACCTCACTGGCAAAACTGGCTGACTATCTGGCCCTGAACGGCTCCTTTGCGCTACCGGCCTTTACGGTCAAAGATTTTCACCTTTACTCCAGCCACCTGACCCGACAAGGCGCCGATCACCAGATTGAAGCCACTTTCCAGAGTCTTTGAACCACCTCATACCGCTGTCTATTCAGATTATAATTGAGGAGGGGCTTCCGACTGTTGTATCTCGATTTCGGTGATTGCCCAGGAGGACCTGGCATACCATGGAGTTCTGCCTGATGGCCTTCAAGTTAGGAAATGATAATAACGGAGGGGATCCTGAAAACAGCCAGGCTGGATTCGACCGGGTCCGAATGGGCGGTGGATCCGGCCAAGTTGATGAAGTTGGCACCGATCAAGGTTACCGGGGAACTCTTGGAACTGCCGGTCACAACTCCGATACTTTCGAAAAAAAGAACCGGTTAGACCGAATCGCCTACGGCAAAATCTCCTTGTTGGTTGCCGACGGCAAGAATAAATCCTAGCTCGAAGTTGTCTGCAGCAGAACCACGGCATGCGCGGCCATGCCTTCCTCCCGCCCGGTAAAGCCCATTTTCTCGGTAGTGGTAGCCTTTACGTTGATCTGTTCCGGAGAGACTCCGCAGACCCGGGCGATCGCCGCCTGCATCTGCGAGAAAAAGGGCGACAATTTCGGACGCTGGGCGATGATCGTAAGATCGGCGTTGACCAGCTGCAACCCCTGCCGGCACAACGTGTCAACCACTCGCTCCAGCAGCAGCAGGCTGGAAACATCTTTGAACTCTGGGTCATGATCCGGGAAATGGCGGCCGATATCACCCTTGCCGGCCGCTCCCAGCAAGGCATCGCAGAGAGCATGCAAGAGAACATCGGCATCCGAATGACCGACCAGTCCTTGGGTAAAAGGGATGTCGACCCCGCCCAAAACCAGCCGGCGATTATCACCCAACCGGTGAGCGTCATAGCCATGTCCGACCCGCACAGATCCCATCTCTCCACCCTTCCTTTCCCCGAGCAGGGCCTCGGCCAGGACCAGATCCTCCGGCCTGGTGATTTTGAGGTTCCGCTCCAGACCCGGCACCACCATGACCCGACAACCGATTCTTTCCAACAGAGCCGCTTCATCCGTACCGGAATAATTGTCCCTTTCCGCTGCGGCAAAAGCTTGTTCCAAAAGATCCCGCCGGGCCACCTGAGGAGTCTGAGCCAGCCAGAGTTCTCGCCGGTCAACGGTCCCGAGAACCAGGTGATTTCCACCCACTGTCTTAACGGTATCCTTTACCGGGACAGCCAGCAGCGCCGCCCCGGTTTCGGCGGCGCCGGCAATGCAGGCCCGGAACAACTCCGGCGTCAACAAGGGTCGGACTCCGTCATGCACGGCAACCAGTTTGGCCTCCCGGGGTAAGGCGGCCAGACCGGCCCGTACCGATTGTTGGCGACTCTCACCGCCAACAGTAAGCCGGACTGTGTCAGTCGGGAAATAACGATTTATCAGGGACCGGGTTTCTTCCAGGTAGGCGGCAGGCGCTACGACCACGATGGTAGTCACTTCCGGCAGCTGTCGAAAAATCCGGATTGTCCGGACCAGCACGGGCAGACCGGCCAGTTTCAGGAACTGCTTGGGACGCGCTTCTCCCATCCGGCGGCCGACACCGCCGGCCGGGATTATGACGCAGATTTTAGACATGTTGGAAAAAAGACTGGAGTGGGCTATAAGCCGGATTCTGTCCCCCGAAGGGGCATGATCATTTATCTGGGATGCCGGTCGCCCGACACCTCCTGCAACCTACCCGGGAACTTCGGACGGGCCGCCCTGCACCGCGTTAAACACGGTATCGTTCCCCTATTTGGTCTTGCTCCGAGTGGGGTTTGCCATGCCTTCCCTGTCACCAGGAAAGCGGTGAGCTCTTACCTCACCATTTCACCCTTACCCCGGCTTTAGTCCGGGGCGGTATCTTTTCTGTGGCACTGTCCTTGGGGTTGCCCCCAGTTCGCGTTACGAACCACCCTGCCCTGCGGAGTCCGGACTTTCCTCCCCGGCTTGCGCCGGAGCGATCATGCGCCCACTCCAGTCAAAAGAATAAACTTGTCGTTATCTAACGTCAACCGCCAGTCTCGCTTCTCTTCCGGCAGGAACTATTCCTTCTCGGGAGCATGGTAGAGCAAACGGTTGCAGGTCGGGCAGATGTGCAGCTTATCCTCGCGCAACAATTCATTATACAATTGCGGCGGGACATTCATATAGCAGCCGAAACAGACGCCACGCGCGACTCCGACCATGGCCAGCCCGCCCCGTTTTTCCCTGATCTGCTCATATTTGCGGAGCAGGTCGGCCCGCACCTTTTTGGCCCGGGTCTCGCGCTCCTTGGCAAGTTTCTGACGCTTGACGGTCAATTTGGCCGCCGCCGCTTCCCGGCGGCTGGTGGTCGCTGCCAGGTTGGCCTCTTCCTCGGCGCAAAGAGCGGACTGCTCGTCATTTTTTTTCTGCAGGTACTCATCCTGCTCCATCAGTCTTACCAGCTCTTCTTCACGCTGGCGATTACCATTCTTGGCATCCTCGATCTCTTTCAGGAGGCTCTGGTATTCACGATTGGTCTGAACCTTCATCATCTTATTCTGACGATCTTTGACCAAGATCTGGGCATCCTGAATTTCGCCTTCCAGCTGTTGTCGGCGAGCCGCCCCATCTTCCAGTTTCTGCCGGCTTTCTGCGATGGCAGCCTGACAGGTCTCGATGCTGCTCCGTTGTGACTGCAGATCGGCATCACCGGTCGAAATTTCCTCGTCGATCTGGTTAATCTCCAGGTCAACCTCCTGCAAATCCTTGAGATGATTAATTTGCTCTTTCAATTGCAACTCCCTTTACTGAATCATTATTCAAAAACATCCCAAAAAATAACGCCCTATCACCAAGGGTGCCGAACGGCACCCATATTTCAATAATTATAAAACGGACTACCCTGGGTTTTCGTGGTCAAGACCTTTACTGGTGAATCATGATCCACCAGGCGTTGCCTTAAAATCCTGGCCAATCCCTCAACCATCACATTCTCGGTGGCGAAATGCCCGGCATCGATCAGGCAAAAACCAGCACTCTCGGCCCAACGAGCCATACTGTGCTTGATCTCCCCGGTAATATAGACTTGGGCTCCAATCGCATGAGCCAGTGGCGCCAACTCTGAACCACTGCCTCCGCAAACGGCCACGGTCACAATTTGGTCCGGAGGCGGGCCGGCTACCGGCAGAACGGATATTCCCAAACAGCTTTTAACCAGTTCGACAAAGCCCGAAAAAGGTAGAGGCGCCGGTAGGTCACCGACCCGACCGAAACCACAGGGCGCATCCCCGCGGTCAGAGATCTCCGGGGCCAGGACTCTGGTGGGGCCTAGCCCCAAGCCGGTGGCCAGCATATCGCTGATCCCGCCGGCAATTTTGTCCAAGTTGGTATGGCAACTGATCACCGCCATCCCGGTTTGGATAGCCTGACACAGGCTCCTGGTCCCGGGCTCGTCGAGGCGCAACTCTTTCAAGGGCTTGAAGATCAAGGGATGATGGGTGACTATCGTATTGCAGCCGCCCCGCCCGGCCTCGGTTATTATTGCTTCAGTCGGATCGAGGGCCACCATGACCCCGGTCACTTCCGCCGCTGGATCCCCCACCATCAGACCGACATTATCCCAATCCTCGGCCAGATTACTGGAGGCGATGCCATTCAGCAGAGCCAGAAGATCTTTGAGACGCAAACCGGAGACCATAGTGCTGGCTTTATCCCCCCAAATAGAAAAAGGCGCAACGCTTTGGCGTTTGCACCTTTTCCTGATCCGGTTGGGTGTTCTCCCCCGGACCTTGGTGACCGGGCTTTTTACCCGGTCTTATGCAGAGAGTCTTGGTTTTCAAGCGTCCCCGGCTCTCTGCCATTCAGCTCTAATAGCGAACGCCCCCGGATGGGGGATGATCCAAAACATTTTCAAAAGCAGCTCTGAAGTATTCAACGGAAAGGGTAAACCGAATGTCGGCACCCCTGATCTGCCGTAACTGGTGGGCCCACCTGGACTCGAACCAGGGACCGACCGGTTATGAGCCGGTGGCTCTAGCCAACTGAGCTATAGGCCCGCACGACACAAGTCAATCCGACGACAATAGCCGCACCTTTTTAGATTGTCAACTATATTTTCCGTCGCCCCCCTACTGCACGGCCCGGCATCCCTTACAAAAACCCCACTCGGTCAGGCCTTGAGACCGGGGGGCTCTCAGGCAATCAACACCACTGCCTACAATATAAGAACAAGGCGGCAACTCCAGAACTTTTCCTTGCCTGATAACGGCAGTGTTCTTATAATTGTCGGTTCTGAAACTCAGCCTATCAGGCCTAAGCCTGACCACCCTGAAGATGAATATCGCGAGGAGATGGATACCAATGAAGCTTGGCATTAACGGACTCGGCAGGATCGGGAAGCTATCCTTGTGGCATCATGTCGGTCGTCGGCATTTTTCCGCTATCGCCGTCAACCTGGGGCGGGAGGTAGGTCAGGGCCTGCAGGATATAGCGGCATCCATCGAACGGGACAGCTCATACGGGCGCCTAGAAAATTACCTCCACGGTTTCACGGCCAAACGGGTAATCGAGGAAATTAACGAAAGCGCCGGCACCATGGTTGTAAACGGCATACCGGTTACCATCCTGAGGGAAGCCCGCAACCCCAGGGACATCAAGTGGAAAGAAAACGGTGTCCGTCTGGTAGTCGACACCACCGGGGTATTCAATGACCCCACTGCCGCATCGGACAATCCCAGAGGCGCCCTGCGCGGACATCTTGAGGCCGGTGCCGAAAAGGCTATCCTCTCCGCCCCGTTTAAAATCAAATCCAAGGGGATGGAGATGCCGGAAGATGCCATCACCACAGTGATGGGCATCAACGAGGAGGACTACATTCCTTCCAAACACTGCTTGATCTCGGCCGCATCCTGCACCACTACTTGTCTTTCTTTCATGATCAAGCCGCTGCTGGACCAGTTGGGAGCCGAAAACTTCCTCAGCGCCTCGATGGTCACGGTACACGCCGCCACCGGCAGCCAGCAGGTCCTGGATCGGCTTCCCAATGCCGGCGCCAAGGACTTGCGTAAAAACCGTTCAATCATGAACAATATCATCCTGACCACCACCGGGGCCGCCAAGGCCTTGGCCCTGGTTATTCCGGAAATGAAAAGCATCGGTTTCATCGCCGAGTCGGTGCGGATTCCCACATCAACCGGTTCCCTGATCGTCCTGGTCCTTAACCTCCAGGACGATCTCGAAAATCCCTTGAAGCGCGCCCGGATCAATACCATCTACCAGGAATTCGCCGCCCGCTCCCCATACCTGGTTTATTCAGAGGAGCAGAACGTTTCCTCCGACATCATCGGCGTCCCCTTCGCGGCCACTATCATCGAGGGCACCGAGACCCATACCCGGACCGCCAACATCCAGGTCAACCTGGAAAAAGCCGGGTTCCACTGCAGCGGCCCGACCAAGCTGGACATCCCGGTGACCCAGGCGGTCATTTATGGCTGGTATGACAATGAGTTGGGCAGCTACACCAACATGCTCGGGGATCGCACCGTCTCCGTGGCCGAACAGATGGTATGACCGATCCGGTCTTTTCGTTCTCGGCCATGACGGCCGCCGACCTCCCGGCCGTGCATGAAATTGACTGCCAATCCCCGTCACCCTGGAGTCTCGGGCAGCTGGAACAAGAAATGAAAGCGGCGGGCGGGCGGCAACTGCTCTGTCGATCCCGGAAATTGAGATGCCTGACCGGCTTTCTCCTGACCCGGATCATACTTGATGAAGCCGAGATTTTGAGGCTTGCCACCGCCCAGGAATATCAACGGCGTGGCGTGGCTTCCCGGCTGCTGGAATACTTCATCGTCACCGCCAGACATCAGCAAATCCGGAGGATTCACCTAGAACTCCGGGCGGCCAATTCGCCGGCCAGGGCTCTTTATGAAAAATTTGCTTTTGAGATGACAGGGCGGCGACCTAATTATTATACTGACCCCAAAGATGACGCCCTGTGCCTGACCAGATATCTGTAGCAGGATAAATAACCCGAAACTACCCAGCTCATCTGAAATTTGACCGGATGAGGCCATAACTCGCCAGGAGAGGACTTCGTGAAAAACATCAGGGATCTCGACATCAAAGGCAAGAAACTGCTGATTCGCGTCGATTTCAATGTCCCACTGGATGAGCAGGGCAACATCACCGACGACATCAGGATCAGGGGCGTCCTGCCCACCATCAATCATGCCTTGGACGAAAACACCCGAATCATCATCATCTCCCACATGGGCCGCCCCAAGGGGCAACGAGTGGAAAAATTCAGCATGGCTCCAGCCGCCAAGCGCCTCTCCCGACTGATTTCTAAAGATGTCAAACTGGCCCCGGACTGCATCGGTCCGGAGGTCAAGGCTATGGTCGAGGCCATGCACCCCGGCGAAGTAATTATGTTGGAAAATCTGCGTTTCCACCCGGAAGAGCAGGCCAACGACGAGAATTTCTCCAGGGAATTGGCCAGCTTGGCCGACATCTACATTAACGATGCCTTTGCCGTGGCCCACCGGGCTCACGCCTCGGTGGTCGGTATCCCCCGCTTCATCAAGGAAGCAGCCGCCGGCTTCCTGCTCCAGAAAGAGATGGATTACTTTCACCGCTCGGTCAGCAACCCCATGCGCCCCCTGGTGGCCATGGTCGGTGGCGCCAAGGTCTCCAGCAAACTGGGGGCCTTGCGGAATCTGATGGATCGGGTGGATAAAATGATTATCGGCGGGGCAATGGCCAACACCTTTCTGAAGAGTCTGGGATATGGGGTCGGTAAGTCGCGCATCGAAGACGAACTTCTGGACACCGCGCGAGACCTGGTGACCCAGGCCGGCAAGCAAGGCGTCAAACTCTACCTGCCGGTGGATTGTATCGTCGCCGACCGGTTCGATCCCCGGGCCGAAACCAAACGGGTTACAACCCAGGAGGTGCCGGAGGAATGGATGATCCTGGACATCGGCCCGGCCTCGACCACGCTCTTCTCCGAGGCCCTGGACGATGCCAAAACCATCATCTGGAACGGCCCCATGGGCGCCTTTGAGATGGACGCCTTTTCCAGAGGAACCCTGGCCATGGTCCAGCGGGTGGCTTCGTCACACGCCCTGACCATAGTCGGCGGCGGCGATACCGACGTCGCCGTACATCAGGCCGGAGAGACCAATAATATTTCTTATATATCCACCGGCGGTGGCGCCTTTCTGATGCTCATGGAAGGCAAGGAACTGCCCGGTGTCACTGCCCTTCAGGAACACAACAGAATAGGTACGTGATGACCAGGATCCCACTCATTGCCGGCAACTGGAAGATGCACACTACCATCGCCACTGCCATCAGCCTGGCCCGGGCCGTTGCCGAGACAGCAGTTGATCGTGGCGACCGCCAGGTCATGCTGGCCCCACCCTTTACCGCTTTGGCCGCCGTGGCCGAGGTAATCCGGGATACCGACCTTATCCTGGGCGCCCAGAATCTTTGCTGGGCGCCCCAAGGCGCCTTTACCGGCGAAATATCACCTCTGATGCTCAAGGATATCGGATGCACCATGGCCATCCTCGGCCATTCGGAGCGCCGTCATCTCTTCGGCGAGACGGATGAACTGATCAACCGGCGCGTAGCCGGGGCATTGGCACACGACATCACTCCAGTCCTTTGTCTCGGTGAACACCTGACGGACCGGGAGGATGGCCGGACCATGGCGGTCCTGGAACAGCAGCTGCGGCAAGATTTAAAGGGGATATCCCTGAGCGACCCGGACCAGTTGGTCGTTGCCTACGAACCGGTATGGGCTATCGGTACCGGCCGCACCGCCAGCCCCGCCCAGGCCCAGGAAGCCCATGCCTTCATCCGCCGACAGCTGGGCGAGCTATTCGAGAAAAATATTGCCAGTCAAATCAGAATACTGTATGGTGGCTCGGTTAATCCTGACAATATCGACACCTTGATGAGTCAGGCAGATATCGATGGTGCCCTGGTCGGTGGTGCGGCTTTGCAGCCCGACTCTTTCTCCCGCATCATTCACTTTCAATAAATTCCGGGCCTTCCCGCCTTACGGGAAGGCATTGTTTATTGGTGCTAAACATTCATGTTCACGATCATTACCGTAATCCATGTGCTGGTCTGTTTCTTTCTGGTTGTAATCGTCCTTTTACAACATGGCAAGGGGGCTGACATCGGCGCCACCTTTGGCGGCGGCAATACGGTTTTCGGCTCCGAAGGCCCAGTGCCGCTGCTCAATAAGGTAACCACCGCCGTCGCCATCCTCTTCATGATGAGCTCCATTACCTTGGCCTATATGTCAGCCAAGTCAGGAACCGGCTCGGTCATGCAGAAAGCCCCAATTACCGCACCGGCACCGGTCGAGCAACCGCTGGAGACCGGGCCGATCAAAGTTCCGGCGCCTTCCGGCGAAACCGGCCAGGCACCGACGGAATTCCCCGGCCAGGAACAACCGGCCAAGTAGTTTTTAAAACACCAGGGTTAGCCGAAGTGGTGGAATTGGTAGACACACTGTCTTGAGGGGGCAGCGGGGAGACCCGTGCCGGTTCGAGTCCGGCCTTCGGCACCAGACACACTAAAAGGGTTGTAATCCTGAGAGGGTTACAACCCTTTTGCTTTTGCTGGTCGCAGATAAGTTGCTATGCCGAATTCAAGGCGGGGGTACAACCGCTCATAGTCAAGGAAGGAATGATTCGGCCCGCTCTATCCTGGCCTGCAGTTCCCTGCGCAACTCATGGTTTGGCGTCAGATCCGACAGGGCATGCAAATGCCGACCAACCTCCACTCTGATTTCAGATAGCGTTTCGCCAGGCCGTCCGGCCTGGATTTCGAGATTCAGGAGCCCAGCCGCCAAGCCGACTGCCTCGAAATCTTCAAGAATAACCGCCGCCCAAAGCAAATGTCGTGCCTCGGGATTTATCTTGGGATCATTCGACCAGCAGGGCCGGGGCTGCTGCAGGATCCCGGCCTTTTTGACCAGGGCCAAGGCCAGCCGTCTCCGCAGAGACGGGCCCGGGGGCAACACACCCTCCTTGAGACTCATGAGCATTTCCTGAAACATATCCTGCCTGCCGGGGGATCCTCACTTTCAAGAAAAAAAGGGGCGATGGTGCCAACACCATCGCCCCGGAGTACCTATTGCCTGCCTTAAACGCTCAGACGGTCAGATCGTCACGCACCTGTTTGCGCGGGCCACCATGGCCAGCCGTACTCCAGTCGCGAATGGGTGCGATGCGATTCATATCGTCCTGGCGGCCCAGACGTGCCAGACGGTCATGGATGGACTGCCAGATACAGGGGACATCCTGGTGAATCTCACATTTACCGTCCTGAGAACCGCCACAGGGGCCATTCATCAGGCTCTTGGCGCAACGGGCCACCGGGCACAGACCGCCGGTAAGATGCAGCACACAATTGCCGCACCCCGCACATTGCTCGGTCCAGACCCCCTGCTCGGCGGAACCGCCGAAAAAGCTGGTATTGACCCCGGGATAGACCTGATCGGTGGGTCGCAGGTTGGCGATGAAGTTCACCCCCACCCCGCAGGCCATGGAGACAATGGCGTCGTACTGCCCCGCCCACTGGTCGATGCCTTCGACATACTCCCGGTCGCATTGCCGGACTAGGGTGGCCTCGATGGTTTCCAGCTCCCGGCCCTGCTTTTTGGCGCCCAGGCGCAGCAGCGAGGCCAGAATCTCCACCTCCCGCTCGCCCCCGGCCGAACAGACCGTGACGCATCCCCGGCAACCTAAAACCAGGACGCGCTTGGCCTCGCTGACCATGGCAACTATCTCATCGACTGGCTTACGCTCGGCGACAATCATTTCTTTTTACCTCCCTTGCTGGCGGATTTCTTGGCGGGCGATTTACCGGCCTTCTTACCTGGTGCCGCAGCCTTTACTTTTGGGGACTGGGAAGCTTGCTTCTCGGCGATTTTCGAGGTCACCTTCTTTTCACTCTTAAAAGGACTTGGACCAAGGCTTCTGGCCCGTTCTTCCATCTGCCGTGCAGCCTCGATAAATTCCGGGTGAAAACCACGGGGCAGATGGAACATTTCGATCCTTTCCTCTTCCACACCCAGCTCACCTAAAGCCTTGCGTACGGCCTGCACCCGGCGGGCCGCCCTCTGGCTGCCCAGCAGATTATGACATTCATTCTCTGGGCAACCGACCACGCAAACCCCGTCGGCCCCGTCCTCGAAGGCCTTGAGGATGGTGCTGACCTGGAGCTTGCCGGAACAGACCAGACGATTGATGGTGGCAGTGGCCGGGAAGCCGTCGGCAGCCAATCCGGCGCCCCCCTCGGCGATGGCTTGCTGCGAGGTGTAATGGCAACAGAAAACCTGGATATCGGGCATAAAACTCATCTCGTTCACCAATTAATTACCCGCCCCGCAGGCGGCGATCAGTCGTTCGTCTTCGGACTCGTTCAAGCGGATGGCCTGGGCCGGACATTCAGCCGGGCAGATTCCGCAGCCTCGACATTTCCGAGGATCGATTGCCGCCACTCCCTGCTCGTCAATTTCCGGAATCCGCCAGGGGCAGACCCTGACGCAGGTCAGACAAGATACGCATAGATCTCGCTCGACCCAGGCCGACTTGCCCTTGTCCAGCAGATCCTGCTCGGTAACTACCCCCTGGTCCAGAGCCATTTCCCGGACGGCCCCCATGATATCGGCAAAACGCACATCCTGGGGGCAGACAAAAATGCAACCGCGGCATTTGGAGCAGAACCAGATCAACTCGGAGGCGAGCAGCTTGTCCTTAAGACCCATCCTGATCATATGGATGATTTTGCGTGGATCAAAGTCAGGAATAGCCTGGCTGACCGGGCATGCGCCGCTGCAGGCCCCGCAGGAAAAACAGCTGTTGAGATGTTCACCCCCAGGTAACGCGACGACCTCGGCGCTGAAACCGGCGTTAATCTCCTTGTCGGTTATTGCCATAGAAAACCCCTTGAAAATAATTGAACCGGGAAAAAAAGTTAAAGCCCTTGAACAGGCATTTTATACGTAAATACAGGCAGAATGACCAAAAGCAGCTGGTAAGGTTACCCAATGCTCTTTATTTTGTCAACTACGGCAACGCAACCGCCCTGCCGTAACCAGCCGTCTGGGCTCAGACCATGAAACGAAACTCACCCTTACCCAGCAAATCCTGCAGGTGCAGAACCCCGACCAGACTACCGCTACGATCCTGCACCGGCAGGAACGTAATCTCGTGTCGTTGCATGACACTGAGGGCATCGGCGGCCAAGAGATCGGGCTCGATGGTTTTGGGCTTTCTGGTCATCAGATCGGCCACGTTTTTATCTGCGATCGGATCGCCTCGGGATACCAGGCGCCTGATATCGCCATCGGTGATGATTCCCACCATTTCCTGGCCAGACATAACCAGTACGGCGCCAAGATTTCGCTCATTCAGCACGGTAACGGCTTCGGCCAGGGAACTGCCCAGCTCCACCAGCGGAATCTGTTCGGCTTTGAGCATAACTTCTGAAACCTTGACCTTGAGCCGTTCCCCCAGACTGCCGCCCGGATGGTTGCGCCTGAAGTCGGCCTCTTTGAATTTCTTACAGTTCAGGAGTACCACCGCCAGGGCATCGCCCATGGCCAGGGTCGCCGTGGTGCTGGCGGTTGGGGCAAGTCCCAGGGGGCAGGCCTCCCGCGGCACCGCCACCCGCAGAACCGCATCTCCGAACTCGGCCAGGCTGGATGAATCGTTGCCGGTCATGGCAATAACTCTCACCCCTCGTTTTTTCAAGCTGGGCAGCAGCAGGTTTAACTCTCTGGTTTCACCGCTATAAGAAATCGCCAACACCACGTCATGTTCACTGACTTGCCCCAAGTCGCCATGCATGGCTTCGACCGGGTGGAGGAAGGCCGAAGAAGTCCCGGTGCTGTTAAAGGTGGCGGCGATCTTCTGGCCGATAATGCCGGATTTGCCGATGCCGGTGATGATCACGCGACCCGGGCAGGCCATGATCATCTCGATCGCCCGATTGAAATCGGGACCAATCTGATCAAGCAGGGCGTTGATCCCTTCGGCCTCGATCCTGAGAACTTCTTTTGCTTGTTCGATATACATGAGTTCAGTTCACCGAATGACGTCGAGACGAGGCAATAACGACAATCGATTCAGCACTTGCTGACCCCCAGAGAAAGTTTATGAAAATCACGATCCGGTGGCACCGGATAATCCCCGGTATAACAAGCCAGGCAAAACCGGTCTGGTCGAGAGCCGGTAGCTTCGAGCAAACCTTCGATACTCAAGTAACAGAGGGTGTCAAGCCCGAGATAATCGCGGATTTCTTCAACCGACTTGGAGTTGGCGATCAGTTCGCCACCGGAGGGAAAATCTATCCCGTAATAACAGGGATTCCGGGTGGGGGGGCAGCTGACCATCATATGCACTTCCTTGACCCCGGCATCACGCAGTGAGCGGACCCGGCTGCGGCCGGTAGTCCCCCTGATGATCGAGTCTTCAATGATAATCACTCGCTTGCCTTTCAAAAAAGTGCGAACTGGGTTGAGCTTTACCCGTACGGAAAAGTCGCGCATGGACTGGGTCGGCTGGATAAAGGTTCGTCCGACGTAATGATTTCTGATCACCGCCATCTCCAGGGGAATACCGGAGGCCTGGGAATAACCGATGGCCGCGTAGTTGCCGGAATCGGGGAAAGGCATGACCAGATCAGCCTCGACCTGGCACTCCCGGGCCAGGATCTCGCCCATTTTTTTGCGACTTTCGTAGACATTGAGACCGAAGATGTCGCTGTCTGGCCGGGCAAAATAAACCTGCTCGAAGATACAGCAGCTCTCGCGCCCGACCCCATCCATCTTCAGGGAATTGAGTCCGTTCCCATTGATGATCAAGATCTCGCCGGGCTCGATGTCCCGAACATAAGTTGCCTCGATCAGATCCAGAGCACAGGTTTCCGAGGCCACCACATAGCCGCCGTTGCTAAGCTTGCCGAGGCACAGAGGGCGGAAGCCGTTGGGGTCGCGAACCGCCACCAGCTTCTCCTCGGTCATCAACAGCATGGAATAGGCGCCTTTGATCTTGGCGACCGTTTCCATGATGGCTTTTTCGAAGCCATGTTCGGCGTAGCGGGCCAGGAGATGAACCACCACCTCGCTATCCATGGTGGATTGGAAAATCGATCCTTCGCGCTCCAGTTCCTCACGCAGAGCACGAATATTAACCAGGTTGCCGTTATGGGCTACCGACAGGGTACAACCAAGATGGGTGGCGGTGAAAGGCTGGGCATTGATAATATTCGATTCACCGGTGGTGGAATAGCGGACATGGCCGATGGCCAGGTGGCCCACCAGGGTTTGCAGATTCTCTTCGCTGAAGACCTCGGGCACCAATCCCATGCCCCGGTGTTGATGGATCCTTTCCCCGTCGCTGGAAACTATCCCGGCACTCTCCTGTCCTCTATGTTGCAAGGCATAGAGGCCAAAGTAAGTGAACTTGGCGGCATCCTGATGACCGTAGACCCCACAAACACCGCATTCCTCGCGCGGTCGGTTCGAACCCGAATCATTTACCATTACTTTCGCACCTCTTAAATCTCCGCCGAAGGCAGCCAGTTCCTTGCCCAGGACTCGATTTACATTGTTCAGAATTACTATCAATCTAACCCTAAAAACGACAGCCGGCAGCCCGGTTAGGCACCAGGCTGCCGTCCATGTACATGGCGGAAAAAAGTAGTCATGATACCTTTTTTTTCAAGCTTGGGAAATATTTTTTTGGCGGGGGGAGGCACGGTCATTTGCGCCGGTTATGGTGATCCCGATGCATGAAAAAATTGATCCAGGAAGAGGTCTCGTTCAAGACCCAGTCACGGGGCGGTACGAAACCTTCCTGCATGGTCCGTAGAAGTCCGGCACCCTTCAGCCGCTCATAGACCATGACATACAGGCAATGCCGTCGACCCGGATACACCTCGCACCACCCGTTTCGGCTACCGCCGCAGGCGCCGTTCAGGATATTCTTGGCGCAGCCGCTCTGGGGGCAGACAAAGGCCAGTTCGGCCAGGGTGCAGTCACCACAATTCCGACAATGATAGAGAAGAAACTTTACGATATGCTCAAAGCGATCGAGCCAGTCGCCATGGCCACCCTGGTCCAGCCGCCGGCAAAGCTGGGCCAACCGGCGACACAACCTGCCGCCTTCGACGAAGGCCAGGTCGTGAAACCAGCGGGAAAAGCCATAATGCAGCGAGTGCTCGGCCGGGGCCAGTGGGCCCGGCTCCGCCAGATTAAGGCCGCTGATGGGATCCTCCTGAAAGTAGAAAAATGATGCCCGGGGCCAAGAGGAAAACTCGGCCACGAACTCCGGCCAATCATCCTGCCTGGCCTCCTGTTCAGCCAGAATAAAGTCAAACTCGGCAAAGGTCAGACCGGGACCACCCAGATGCGCCCCGGCATACCCCAACCCTTTCAGTACACAGAGAAGCCGCGCCGCCCGGGCCAGGATCTTTTTTCTCCCTTCCGAACCGGCTTGGAAATCATCCTGTAATTCTTGGTAATAATTATCCGGCAGTTCAACCCCGGGTATTTTCCCCTGATTCATCAACCTGGCCACTTTCGGCGTCGGCACGAAGACATTACCCAATATCGGTTGCTGCAGACCATGCCGCCGCATGAAAAACAGAAGCTCTTGAAACTTCCGGGCATCATAGCCGACCTGGGTGATGACGTATTCGGCTCCGGCGGCGGCTTTGCGCTGCAGCTTAAAGTACTGCATCATCAACTCTGACTCGAGACACTTGAAAGGAGAAACTACGACACCCTTACAGAAGGCGGTCGGCTCCTGTCCCTTGGCCGCCGGATTACGCCGGTCACCACCAGGCTGTTCAAGATTCAGGCGGCAGATCAGATCCAGAACATGAACAGTATCCAGATCGAATACCGGTTTGGCATAGCCGCGATAGCCTCTCTGAGGATAATCACCGGCCAGCACCAGCAGGTTCCGCAAACCTGCCCGGTCCCAGGCGAAAAGGCTGCTTTCGATCTGGTTGCGGTTCTTGTCCTTGCAGGATAAATGAATAATCACATCCAACCCCAACCTGAGAATCTCCTGGCCGAGAATTTCCGGGGCCAAAGCCGGATGGCCACCGGCATTTTCAGTGATGCTTACCGCAGTCAACCTTCCGTCAGCCGCGGCTGCCCGGGCAAACTCCAAGGCCCGAACATGGACCTCGCTCCTACCTCCCCGGCTGGGCACCAGTTCCAGGGTCAAGGTAAACTCGTCAGGGTTGAGAAGGGAGCGCTGGAATCGTGATCCGTTTTTTTGTATCACAAATCGCCTCAAAACATTTGATCGGACAATGAGATGCGCGAGCATCTCATCTGACGAACTCTCAAAAAAAGTCTCGGGATGGCTAAGCAAAAAATTCGCTACAACTCAGCAAACCGGATTTATGCCCTTCAGGGTGCTTTTTGCGGCGTCATCTCCTTTACTTGCCGGCAATAACTGATAAACTCCGGGCAAAGAGGATCGTCCGCAACCTTAACAACCTGAGGATAATGAGCACCGAAAAAAAATCAGCCCGCCATTGGCGGCGGATATCCGAACCATTTCAACTGCAATACCGGGAATATGACGAGTGGTTTGTCGACAACCCGGTTTTCGCCCTAGAGATGGCGACGATCAAAGCCATCGAGACGATATTGGAGCCTCCCGGACTGGAAATAGGAATCGGGCCGGGTAGATTTGCCCAACTCCTCGGGGTACACTTCGGCATCGACCCCGCCCCGCATCCCCTGACTTTAGCCAAAGAACGGGGCGCCCGGGTTTGTCGGGCAATCGGCGAGCAACTACCCTTCGGAACGGGGGTTTTCGGCGCCATCTACCTGCTTTTCTCCCTATGCTTTTTGGCCAATCCGGATGCCGTCCTGCGCGAGTGCAAACGCACCTTGAAACCCGGAGGACATCTGATAATCGGACTGGTTCCGGCCTTGAGCCCCTGGGGCAGAATGCTGGCCCAAAAAGGAAAAAACGGCAATTCCTTCTATCACCGGGCTCGCTTCAGTACAATCGCCGCAACTCTTGATTTACTGGAGAGGCATAGTTTTAATCTGATCGAGTCCAGATCCGCCCTCTTCTCTCCCCCCCAAGCCTCCTCCCCGGCATCCGATCATCGCCCCGGGTACGATGAAAAAGCCGGCTTCGCGGTTCTGGTTGCCCGGCCGGCCAAAGTGCTGACGGATGGCAAGGATGCTTACCATGAGTAGGGCAGCTTGCCATTGATGGTAATGGTTTTCTGGTTGACGGTTACATAACCGCCGGTGGTAAGTTCCTTCAGCACCCGGCTGACCATCTCCCGGGAGGATCCGACCATGCTGGCAATGTCTTGATGGGTCAGTTTCTCTTCGATAACCTGGACCCCGTTATCGGGCCTGCCCAGCTTGGTGAATAATCTGGCCACCCTGCCATAGACGTCGAGCAAGGCAAGGCTCTCGATCTTTTTGTTGGCCTCGCGCAATCTCTCCATCGATTTAAGCAACAGACTGAAAACAATATCCGGATTGCTTTTGACAATCTTCCGAAAATCTTCCTTCTGCAGGATCATCAGTTCACAGGGCTCCCTGGTCATAACACAGGCCGAGCGAGAAGCACCTTCGACCATGGCGGTCATCTCCCCGAAATATTCGCCTGGACCGAGAATGGCCAGAATAATTTCCTTGCCGTATTCATCAATTATGGAAACCTTCACCTTGCCGTTACAGACCATGTAAAGGGAATCTGTGGTATCCCCCTCACTGAGAATGATAGTATTTTTGGCATAGACTTTTTTGCTGGCCGCATCCATGATCAGCTGCCTTTCATTTTCCTTAAGACTGGAAAACAATGAGTCACCTGAAAAAAAGCCCCCCAATTTACTTCCTGAAAATTCCGCCTGCATTATCCGCTTCTCCATCATTTTCTCCGCAATGTCAAAAAATCGCGCAAGCTTGTCAAGGTGTCATCTCCACAGCTTAGCAGTCAGGAGCCGACCTAGCCTCAAAACTCTTAGTCAATAGTAACTATTTCACAAATAATAGGGCAAAAAATCACTGCTATAAAGAACTAAACAATCGTATAATGCCATGAGGTGTCAGTTCCGGCGCATCAGTTGGCAGAAATCTTGTCCGTTTTGATTTCGGTAGCCGTTGAAGCCGAACCGCAACCGCTTGATAATCAGAATATTTATTGACTTTACGAGGGTAGAGATTATAAAAAATCGGTTACTGGTGCAGTATCTGGACGCTTTTGCTTCCCCAGTTAACTTTTCGCGCTCCCGGGCCGAGCCTCCCCAATCCAAATGATAATGCCGATTTTGCAGAATACTTAAACCAAATCGCCAAACGGAGAAGAAATCATGGGTGGAATCAGAACAACCAATACGATTAGAAAAGTTCTTTTTGGAACAATTCTGATGGCTTCCATGCCCATTTTTGTGTCATGCTCCAGCATCGACCCCAGGAACGTCGATGTCGAACTTGAACAGTCGGCACCTGAGGCCAAGATCACTTCTTACACCGAGGCCCTTTCCGATCTCGGCAGGATGACCGAGGTCTTCGCGACCGGGGTCGCCAGAATCCAGTGCAGCGACATTGCCGATAACACCGGCACCTCAATGACCACCGGAGGTGAGATTCAGAAAAATATCACCGAGATCATGAAAAGCACCCTCAATTCCATTGGGGGCAATATTGTTTTTATTGAGTATGACCCTTCCTTCATTCAGAACCAGATGGTGACCGGTTATTCCAATTTCGAACAAAAAGTCATCCCCGATGTGGTAATTACCGGTGGCATCACTGAATTCGACCGTGGTCTGGAGACCAGGGACACCGGGGTTGACGCCGGCGGCAGCGCCAGCTTCAGCGGCGTCCCCAGCTGGGTCCCCTCCGACGAAATCGCCGCCAATTACGGCAGCACCGGCAAAACCGGCAAAGCCCGGATCACTCTTGATTTCAACATGAAGGACTTCACCACCCTGGCCGGCGTACCGAAAATGACTACGACCAACAGCATGGAGGTCAACAAGGCCGTCAAACAGAAGGAGTTGGGCATTACCCTTTTCGGCCCGACCTTCGGACTTAAGGGCGCCATCAAGAAGGTACAGGGTAGACACGAGGCGGTCCGTCTCTTGGTCCAACTCAGCATGATTGAAATGGTTGGCAAGTACCTGGCTGTTCCTTACTGGAGACTGCTGGGGGAAGATTCTTTACCCGACCCCGTTGTAATCGGTAGCGTTACCGCCAATTATTACAATCTATCCCCAGCCTACCGTATAGCCCTTGCCCAACAGTGGCTGTATATATACGGCTATGACGTCAAGTTGACCGGGAAGATCGACGCCAAGACCCTGGCGGCACTGCAGTCGCTCAACCCCGCCTTTCCCGCGGACAGCAAGGAACTATCAGAGAAAGACTTCGTAAATCTTTACCTCAACATGCCGTTCGATGCGGCAGCCCTTGGACGGCGCAACGCCTTGAACAACATCATCAACCAGGCGGTGGCCCAGCAGCAGGAAGCCACCCAGGAACCGGCTTCGGCCCAGCAGACCCAAGAGGCTCCGGCACCCGAGGCAGCTCCAGCCGCCACCCAGGAGGCAGCCGCGCCGGCTGCAGAACCGGCCGCTGCTCCAGCAGCCTCGGCGGGAAGCACCATGAAGAGCACCGGCTTCGGCCGGAAGCTTAGCGATTCGGAATGGTAAATTAGTCCTGAAAAATTGAACCATACAAATAACCCACTTAAATTTGCAACAGGTCCGGAGGAAAAGTTATGAAGCTGGTCAGAATCGCTATCGTCATTACCTTAGCCGTTTTCCTGAGCAGCAGTATGGCTCTGGCAGGAAACAAAAAAATCATGACGGTTCGGGCAGCCAAAATCATCGCCGAACGTGGCATAGTCGAATCGATCTACGGCCTGAAGATCAGATCTTCCGAATCGGTTGAGAATATGATAGCCGCCGGCTTCGAGGGTAAAACCGAAGTAAAGACCGAAGCTGAAATACGCGGCATCAAAATTTCCGAGATAGTTTATGATGCCGAAAAGGATATTGCGCAGGCAACCGCCATCATCAAACTTGATAAGCTAACCAACATCGACGGGCAGGAACTTGACTTCAAGGGCAAAACATTTACCCGGGTTGGTTTTGCCACTTCCACTCCTGCCATGGCCACCCCATTGAAAGCATTGCGGGCAGCAGAGTTGGACGCTTACAAACAGCTGGCTAAACGCATCGTCGGTTTCACCTTGGAAAGTCAAACCACAGTTGAAAATTATATACTTACCTCCGATATCGTAAAATCAAAGGTGCTGGCTACCATCTACCTTGCTCGTGTCACTGACTACGGGTGGGATCAGATGGGCGACGCCTATGTGAAAATGGCCGTCAATACCGATGAGGTTTCCGATATCCTCGGCCAGCAGATTGTAGACGTTGATAAAGTAATAGAAGTTGAAGGCCAGGGCGCTCAGAGCGATGACTACTCGAAGACTAAGGCACAGTAGTCGGCATGACCACTTCACTGCTCCGCATATTCCCGAGGAGGATTAACATGAAAATGAAATACTTTTTATTGGGAATCGGTTGCACCCTGTTGCTCATGCTTTTGATTGGAGCCATGAACGACCCAGGCGCACCAGGTTCGGCCAACCTGAGTTTTGGACGTTATCAGCTCTCCTCTTGGGCAACTCCTTTTGGTGACAAAGGAGGAGCTATGGGGGCTTTTATCATTGATACAGTTTCTGGCGAGACCAGAACCGTTTATAGCCGCACCTTTGGGCCTGCCGCCATGGAAGGGGCTGTTGTCAAGAACGACCTGAAAAAGCCCTTCGTCTCCATCGAGTAGAGAAGTTCATTTCCCCTTGGGGCCGGCTCCAACAGTGCCGGCCCCACCCCATAATGCCAAAAACCAGATCATCTTTGTCACTTTGTTGTTCATCTCTCGCTCATCACCTTGGTAATTCCCGGCTGAACTTTGCTGATTTGCTGAGTTATTATCTTGGAGTTTCTGCGTCAAAAAGCACTTGGGACGAATCCCCAGGGGAAATGGAGCCGCCGCTCTCTGGAAAAACCCTCGCCCAGGAACCATGCCAATCCCGAAGCGTCAGGCAGAAAGGCATGAATCCTTCATCTAAGCGACAAGGAACAGAGAATAAACACAACCGTAGATAATAGCCGGCTTCGACTATGTGGAACAGGCAGGGATCAGTCTCTGGTGAAATCCACACTTACCTGGTAGGCACCGCTGACATTGCTGACATTCACCGCCGTATCAAATGAAACAGATTTCCCATCCCCGAACGGACGATGATCATTGACCGGCAGGTCGAAAGCCCTCAAGACTGTGCCACCGGCAGAAAGAAGATACAGGGTCAGATAGCCCCGCATCGTGGTTTTGGAAACGTTTTTAATACTGCCTTTGATGGCAACGACTCTATTGGCGGGGAAAAATTCGGCCTCCAGGTTCTCCAGGGAAACAAAAGACATATTTTGCCTGGCCGGCACCAAGTTCTGGCCGGCCGAATCGGCGCCAACCAAGACTGGATGCAAAAACAGAAGAGACCACAACAGAGTTGGCAGAGCCAAGAATTTTAGATTTTTCATTCCCGATATATCTCTGTGGAATTTGGCTGATCCACCCATTAATCAGCCTGTAGCAATTAACAATGTATTTCATCCCCGCAAAATCTACATCACAAGTTGATTCTAAATTTAGCATATAAATTTATTTTTATCATGCTTACGCTGCTTAAGGGAATATACTCGCAAATACAATTACCCGCCAAACTCTCAAGATACACTTTCGCACCCCCTTTCTAACCTACCGGCAACACCTCCAAAAACCTGGCGTAAAAGCCCCAGGCAAATTGTGAAATAATCACCTGAAAAGCTTGCACTGTGTCACTGTTATTCCGGCCATAAAGATAGACAATAATATAGCGCGATAAAAGAGGCGGGAGAATTTCAATCCCTACAGAAATCCCCCCGTGCAAATACAATTATTTTGTTAATATTTATTAAGTAAGATACAATCCTGATTGAGAATATGGGTTGTTTAAAATGATAATTCTGCGCCGGGGGAGCAGTGCCTGCCTGTCTCGGCAAACGGGGGAATTCCCCCCGGAGGTTAAAGTTATGAAAAGGTCATCAATTTCCTTTTATATCATTGTATTATCCATGCTTTTGCCCCTTACCAATGCGCTTGCAGAATCAGATTTGAAAGGGGCTGTTATCAACGTCCCCGGCGACATAAACAAGGCCGTCAATGTGGCGGTCGGGAAAAACGCTGATGCCACACAAAGTTCAATCAAAATAAAAAGCCTCGATATGGGCGGCGCAGTAGTCAACACCAACAAGGCCAAACAAAACGTCAACGTCGCTGTTGGTGCAGACGTCAAAGCCTCGCAGGGGTCAACCACCTTGACCGGCGGCAAGGTGCGTGGTGCCGTGGTCAATACCGCCAAGGTGGAAAACAACGTCAATGTCGCAGTAGGAAATCAGGTTTCAGCCAACCAGGGCTCCATCAGTACCAGCAACACCGAGCTTACCGGAGTCGCTGTAAATACTGCCAAAGGCAAAAACGCAGTCAACGTTGGCGTCGGCAATAAGGTTGCTGTTGACCAGGCCTCAATAAATATGGGCGGCAGCAAGGTAACCGGGGCCGCCATCAATACTTCGGCGGTTGATAATGCCGTTAACGTCGGCGTCGGCAATGAAGTCAAAGCCGCCCAGTCTTCGGTGGTAATGAGTCAGAGCCAGACGACCGGGGCGGTAATTAACACCACTGTCGGCAAGAATTTGGTCAATGTCGGGGTTGGCAACAAGGTTGAGGCCAACCAGGCGTCAGTCAATCTGAGTGGCAGCAAGATGACGGGAGCCGCCATCAACACCTCGGTAGTTGATAATGCCGTCAATGTCGGCGTCGGCAATGAGGTCAAGACCGCGCAATCGTCGATTGCCATGAAGCAAAGCCAGTCGACCGGGGCGGTCATCAATACTGCGGTCGGCAAAAACCTGGTTAATGTAGGTGTAGGCAATAAAGTTGAAGCCGATCAGGCCTCGGTTCGGATGTCGGGAAGCAAGACTACCGGAGCGGTCATCAATACCACGGTAGTCAATAACGGCGTCAATGTCGGAGTCGGCAATGACGTCAAGGCCAAGCAGGCCTCGGTGGGTTTAGCCGGCAGCCAGGTAACCGGCGCCGTGGTTAACACCGCAGTTGGTCAGAACATAGTGAATGTTGGTGTCGGCAATAAAGTTGAAGCCGACCAGGCATCGGTCAACCTGTCCGGTGGCACTGTTACCGGGGCCGTAGTCAATACCGCGGTAGGGCAGAACATGGTAAACGTCGGAGTTGGCAATGAGGTCAAGGCCGGTCAGGCCTCCGTCGCCATGAAAAACAGCCAGGTGACCGGAGCCGTGGTCAACACCGGTGTCGCTCAAAACATGGTCAATGTTGGCGTTGGTAACAAAGTCGAAGCCGACCAGGCCACTGTGCGCATGAGCAACAGCAAAGTAACCGGAGCCTTGGTCAACACCGCGGGCGGACAAAACCTGGTAAACGTGGGGGTCGGCAACCAGGTAGAAGCACGACAGGTTGCCACTTCTCTGGAGAACTCCCAGGTGACCGGGGCAGTGGTCAATACCGCCATCAGTCAGAATCTGGTAAACGTCGCGGTCGGCAACAAGGCCGAAGCCAACCAGGCGGCCATGAAAGCCGAAAACAGCCAGGTCAAGGGAGCCGTGGTCAACACCGTCGGAGCCTGGGGGGCGGTTAACCTGGCGGCCGGTAACGAAGTGGAAGCCAACCAGGCGGCGACCAAACTGCAGAATTCCCAAGTCACCGGTGCAGTAGTCAATACCATGGCCGGAGCCGGGGTGAACCTGGCGGCCGGCAACCGGGCCGAAGCCAATCAGGCCGCCACCAAGATGGAAAACAGTAAGTTGGAGGGCACCGCGGTCAACACCGTCCTAGGCGCCTCGGTCAACCTGGCTGCCGGCAACAAGGCAGAGGCCAATCAGGCCGCGGTTAAAATGCAGAACAGTGAAGCCAAGGGAGCGATGATCAATACCGTTGGCGGGGCCGCCGTGAATCTGGCCGCCGGCAATGAAGCGGAGGCCAACCAGGCCGCCGTCAAGATGGAGAATTCCAAGCTTCAGGGCAACATCGTTAACACCGTGGCCGGGGCTGGAGTCAACCTGGCCGCCGGTAGTCGCGCTGAGGCCAACCAAGCCGCCGTCAAGATGCAGAACTCCGAACTTAAAGGCAATGTGGTCAACACCGTCGGAGGAGCCGGACTCAACCTGGCCGCCGGCAGTCAAGCCGAGGCCAACCAGGCCGGCGTCAAGATGCAGAACTCCAAGCTTCAGGGTAACGCCGTCAACACCGTGGCCGGGGCCGGTCTAAACCTGGCCGCAGGTAGTCAGGCCGAGGCCAACCAGGCTGCAGTCAAGATGCAGAACTCCGAACTGAAAGGCAATGTGGTCAACACCGTCGGAGGAGCCGGACTCAACCTGGCCGCCGGCAGTCAAGCCGAGGCCAACCAGGCCGCGGTCAAGATGGAAAACTCCACTCTCCAGGGCAACGCCGTCAATACTGTTGCAGGGGCCGGCCTCAACCTGGCCGCCGGGAGCCGGGCCGAGGCCAACCAGGCTGCAGTAAAAATGCAGAACTCCACTCTCAAGGGCAATGTTACAAATACCGTGGCCGGGGCCGGTCTCAACCTGGCCGCCGGCAGCAATGCCGAAGCCAATCAGGCTGCGACAAAAATCACCAATAGTAATGTCCAGGGTAACATCAAAAATACCGTGGGAGGTGCCGCCCTGAATCTGGCTGCCGGTAGCAACGCCACCGCCAACATGGCAGGAACCACTATAGAAAACAGCAACGTCAAAGGTGACATCACCAATACTGTCGGCGGTGCCGCCCTGAACATTGCCGCCGGTAATCGCGTCACCGCCAATATGGGTTCAACCACCATCGAGAACAGCACCGTACGTGGCAACATCAAAAATCAGGTTGCCGGTGCCGCCCTGAACGTGGCCGTCGGCAACCGGGCCACCGCCAATATGGGTTCCACTGTCGTTGAAAACAGCACCGTCGGCGGGAATATCACCACAAAAGTCAAAGGCGGAGCACTTAATATAGCCGCCGGCTCCGGATCGGAAGCTAACTCCGGCTCGGTAATCGTAAAGAATGGCAGCTCAGTGGGCGGCAACATTTCAGTGACTTCCGGCAAAGGTATTACGGTCAATGACGTGGATAGTCCGTTCAGCTTTGGCCAGAACATAAATGTTCAGGCAGGTAGTGGTACTTCTAATAAAAACTCGGTAATCATGAAGTAGGTAACAAAACAACCAAACCTGTATCACACAACAAGAACCAAGAAGGAGGAGGAAAAATGAAGAAAGTAGTTATCGCTGTAGCAGCCGCAAGTCTGGTGCTCGGATTCTCGAGTCTTTCCCTGGCTGCATCCGACATCCAGGGAACCCTTTCAAACAAGGCCACGGTTAAAGAGTCCGCCAACCTTGCTATCGGCAAGGGCGCAACCGCCAATATGGGCTCCATGGCTGTCAAGAACTCCAATGTCAAGGGCACCGTCTCCAATGACGCCAACATTGAGAAGTCCGCCAACCTTGCCATCGGTGAAAATGCCACCGCCAACATGGGCGCCGTGACCATGCAGAATGCCAATGTTGAGGGCACCATCTCCAACAAGGCCAAAGTTAAGGAGTCCGCCAACCTTGCTATAGGCAAAGGCTCTACTGCCAATATGGGCTCCGTGACCATGCGCGGCGGCAGCGTCAAGGGCACCGTATCAAATGACGCCAACATTGAGAAGTCCGCCAACCTTGCCATCGGGGAAAATGCCACCGCCAACATGGGCGCCGTAACCTTGCAGGATGGCAAAGTTGAAGGCACCATCTCCAACAAGGCCAAAGTTAAAGAGTCCGCCAACCTTGCTATCGGCAAGGGCGCAACTGCCAATATGGCCTCCGTGACCATGCGCGGCGGCAGCGTCAAGGGCACCGTCTCCAATGACGCCAATGTTGAGAAGTCCGCCAACCTCGCCATCGGGGAAAATGCCACCGCCAACATGGGCGCCGTAACCATGCGCAATGCCAACATTCAGGGTACCGTTTCCAACAAAGCCACCGTTAAGGAGTCCGCCAACCTTGCTATCGGCAAAGGCTCAACCGCCAACATGGGCGCCGTGACCATCAAAGGCGCCAACGTCAAGGGCACCATCTCCAATGACGCCAACGTTCAAAAGTCCGCCAACCTTGCCATCGGTGAAAATGCCACCGCCAGCATGGGTTCTGTCGCGGTTGAATAATCTGTAACGTTTGGCATTGCCATCGCCCCGGTCAGGTTTACTTCCTGGCCGGGGCGATATACCTTTAAGCGTACGGGTTGTCTTCCAACAAGTTACGGAGCGATTGAGATGAAGCGGGTGATGATATTATTGTTGATGTCTTTGTTAATGATGACGGTCATTGGGCAAAGATCGGCGCTAGCCGGTGACTTGGATGACGGAATCAGCAAGTATACCGATGATTCTATCGCCGCCGATGACGAACTTGGTAAGCCCAGCAAAAATATCAAGTACATCATTGAAAAAGCCAAGTCCCAAGCCAAGGTCTCTGAGAAAAGCTCCGGCAAGGGCAACACCAAGACCGGCAAAAACTCCGGCGACAGCAACGAAAATAGTGTGGTCATGGGCGCTGGCAGCAACGTGCATGGTGATATTATCATCATTGCCCCTGACGAAAAATAATAACTTCCCCTCTTCCGGTTTGACCGAGACGACTTGACCAGCCGTTTCCCTCTTGAGGGGAAACGGTTTTTTGTTGGGAGAATAATTTACCCATGGGAATAACCAACAGATTGATACCACACATGCGCGAAGGCATCGAAGTTGTTAAGATGATCATGTTCAAAAAGTTGCGTGGGCAGTTGGAACTGAGCCACCCGGATAGCGATGGTATCTTCCTATCCAGGCTGACCGGTGCCGTGGTGAACGAAATATTCGGCACGCCCAATGATCAGGAACCTTTCGCCACCTTTATTCTCGAGAACCGTGGCCTGATCAGCGCCGAGTTAAAGGTCATGGCTCGGACTCTGCCGGAGATGCGGATCCCTTTAACAGATGCCCTGCGTATGCAGGCTATTTGCGACCTGCAAGAGGGAGACGACAGCAGCCCATTGCTGGAGCAAGCCCGAGAGTTTGACTTACTGATCAGCGACCGCGATTTACCCTTGCCGCACACCTTCATGGAGATGGTACGCAGGCTGGGAGCCGCCTTCGGCCTGATCCTTCCACCACTTCCCGATGAGGCTAAGCCCGGAGCCCTTTCCAACTGAAATATATCGACCATAACAGCTACTATCCCTACCCCCTCACCAGCTCCAATATTTTGACCAAGGTAAAGTGCGCAATTAAATGGAGAGCTGTTAAACAGTTCCACAACCGACAACACTCGGCAGCAAAGTAAGATGCATGGCCCCTTAGTTCCCGCTGTTTGTCACAGGCAAACAATATTGCGCTGTAAATCAAAAAAAGCCCTCAACCAGACTTGGCTGAGAGCTTGATTTTATTGGTACGCCCGGAGGGATTTGAACCCCCGACCTACGGATTAGAAGTCCGTTGCTCTATCCAGCTGAGCTACGGGCGCTTTTCTGATACAACTCAAAGGAGATGACTTTTTAGCACCTGACCCGGTCATTTGCAACTTCTAAAAATCCGTCTCTTTATCCACCCATGGATAACTGCAATCAATAGAGTCGGCTGGTAATTACATCCGCGGGTAGATATCACAAAACAACTCGGCTTCGGATACCTAAAGAGAATGCCCAGGCTGAAAAATCCCGACCGGGTTTTTTTCTTGATTTAAGGCATCCATGATAACAAGCCTCGATTATTTCTTCTCTTTCCAGACCGTGCCCTTGGCGGTATCTATCACCTCGATGCCCTGACTGGCTAACTGATCGCGAACCCCATCGGCCCGAGTCCAGTCTCCCTGGCGGCGGGCCGCCTCGCGCTCGCGAATCAGCTTGTCGATCTCTGGAGCCAGAGGGCATTTATCAAGATTCAGCAGGTTCAGCACAGCGTTGACCCGTCTCAGGGTTTCCAGAATGTAATTCTTCTGATCCCGATCCAACTGACCCTGGCTGACTATGGGGTTGACCTTCTTGATAAAGTCAAAGAGCACCCCGAAGGCCCGCGAGACATTGAGATCGTCGTCCATGGCACTGAAAAATCCTTCCTCCAGCTTGGTAAGAAAGGCGGCCACTTCCGGGTGCGGCAGGTCGGGCTGCAGGCAAAGGAGTTTGGTGCAGAACTCGTCCAGCCGCTTGAGGCTGGACAAAGCCACATCCAACTTGCGGTAGGAAAAGTCGATTGGCTTGCGGTAATGGGACCGCAGCAGGAAGTAGCGAACCTCCCGGGCCGTATATCCCTTGTCCAGCAAAGCGCGCAAGGTCAGCAAGGTGCCGGAATCGCGGTTCATCTTTTTGCCATCCACCAGTACCAGTTCGCTGTGCAGCCAGTAATTTGCCAAAGGCTTGCCGGATAAAGCCTCAGCAATAGCGATCTCGTTTTCATGGTGGGGGAAGATAAGATCCCTGCTGCTGGAATGGATATCGATGGTCTCACCCAGAAAATGGCAGGACATGGCGGCACATTCGATATGCCAGCCCGGTCGCATGTTGCCCCATTCGGTAGCGTAGAAAATACCGCTTTTCAACTCGGTTAAAGCTGAGCGTTTGAGCAGGGTGAAGTCGACCGGGCTGTCTTTCTCATAGTCGTCCAGATCCACGGTACGTCCATGCTGGATCTTGCCCAGATCGATTCCGGAGAGGCGCCCGTAGCCGGAGAACTTAGAAATGTCAAAATAGATCGACCCATGCTTTTCGTAAGCGAAACCACGTTTCACCAACTCTCTCGCCATCTCGATCATCTGTTCGACATGCTCCGAGGCCCGCGGGTATCCGGTAGCCGGCAAGACCCCCAAGGACGTGATATCAACCTTGAACTGATCGATGTACCGAGAGGTAAAGTCCTTAACCGACTCATGACTGGCCTGAGCGCCGCGGATGGTGTTGTCATCGAGGTCGGTGAAATTCATATAGAATTTCACCGTGTAGCCGTGGACGGTCAGTACCCGGTTGAGTAAATCGGAATGGATGAAGCGCCGACAATGATCAAGGGTGGCTGGTTCATGAGCGGTGGGGCCGCAAGTATAGAAGGTGACCTGACCCGGTTTAATCGGCTTGAACAACTCCTTGCGTTTGCTCAAGGTATTGTGGAACCGCAACCTGGAGATCTTCTCCGGCTCGGAATTGGCGACCTCGGCGCTGAATAGAGAAGTGGACAGATATTTTTCCCCGCCATCGGGAAAAATCACTACGATAAGCCCACCTTCATCTTTGATCTGCTCGGCGCGGGTTAAAGCGGCGCACAGGGCCGCTCCGGAACTCATCCCCACAAAAACCCCCTCACGGGCGGCAAGTTGACGAGCCTTGTTAAAGGCCTCCTCATCAGGAATGTTAATGATCTGGAATGGTTCGTTGCGTCGAAAGATCCCGGGCTTATAGGATTCCTTCATATTCTTGAGCCCTTGCAACTTATGGCCCAGAAAAGGCTCCATGGCAGTAACTTTGACCTCTGGATGGTGCTCGGCAAAATAGCGGCAGATGCCCATGGCTGTGCCGGTAGTGCCCAGGGTGGCAACCACGTCGGTAACCTTGCCGCCGGTCTGTTCCCAGATTTCCGGCCCGGTGTACTTGTAATGGGTCTGCCAGTTGGCGTCGTTATTGAATTGATCGGTAAGGAAATAACGATCCGGATGTTCACGGGCCATGGCATAGGCCTGTTCGATGGCTCCGTCGGTGGCCCGTTTGGCCGGGGTAAGTAGAATCTCGGCCCCGTAGCCGGTCATGATTTTACGCCGTTCGATGGAAGCCGACTCAGGCATCACCAGCTGACAACGGTATCCCTTAACTGCACAGACCATGGCCAGGCCGATACCGGTATTGCCGCTGGTCGCTTCCAACACCGTGCGGTCCGGAGTCAGTTCACCGCTCGCCTCGGCGTCCTCGATCATATTCAGGGCTATCCGATCCTTTACCGAACCACCGGGGTTGAAAGATTCAAGCTTGGCGTAAATGGCCACCTTCTTGAAAGAGTTGAGCCGTTTGATCGGCACGATGGGCGTGTTGCCGATCAGTTCAAGGATGTTCTGCGGTTGCTTGGCTAGTCGTGGACGAGTGGTCATGACGCCTCTGATAATTGGTCCAAAAGATCCGCTATGGCTACGGTTTCACTCTTTTTAATGGTTGACCATAAAAAAAGCAAGCTTCCCTAACTGGGGGGAAGCTTGCTTAGAAAAGATCTAAAGATCAGGACAACCTGAGATCGGTTTAACTCTCCTTGGTCAGTTTTACGGAAATAGCCGCTTTATAGAGGATGGTGAGGATGAAGAAGCCTGTGGCCCAAACCCCGATGGTGATCCCAACTTCACCTGCTGAAGGATAGTACTCGGTGACGTACTCCAGGGGGCTGGGAACGAAGCCGCCCAGCACCAGGCCCAAACCCTTATCGATCCAGAGCGACAGGAAGATCGCTCCGCAAAGCCAAGCGATCAATGTATAGCTCTCACGCACCTTGGGGAAAAGCAGGGCGATGGTGGCGGAAATACCGATGACCATGGAAAAGCGCATGGGTAAAACAAGATTGTTGTAGGTGACGCCGTCTTCGGTAAGCCCGAAGAATAGATAATCCAGGGTGTGCATATGCCCTGGGATCTGGCTGTAATAGGCGACGAAGAACTCCAGTCCGACAAAGAAGAAGTTTAAAATGGCGGCGTAGGTGATGATGGTGACCAGCTTATTGATCGCTTCCCGACCAGCATCGAACGCGGTGAACCGGCGAAGGATCAAGGCGCAGATGACCAGCAGGGAAGGACCGGCGGCAAAGGCCGAGGCCAGGAAACGCGGGGCCAGGATGGCGGTCAGCCAGTAATGGCGCCCCGGTAGACCACAGTAAAGAAAGGCGGTAACCGTGTGGATGCTGATTGCCCAGGGAATGGAGATGTAAATCAATACCTTAACCCATTTGGGCGGCGGAACGTTCGCCTTCTCGCAGTTCAGTATCACCCAGCCGCCGACGATGTTCAGGAACAGGTAACCGTTCAAAACGATCATGTCCCAGAAAAGGATCGAGTTAGGGGTCGGATGCAACAGCACGTTCAGAGCTCGCATCGGCTGGCCCAGATCGGCCAGGATGAACATCAGGCACATCGCAACCGCGGCCACGGCCATGAATTCGCCGAGGATGGTAATCCGCCCGAAAGCCTTATAGTTGTGGAGGTAGTATGGCAACACCAGCATTACCCCACCGGCTGCTACCCCGACCAGGAAGGTGAACTGGGAGATGTAAAGCCCCCAGGAGACGTCGCGGCTCATGCCGGTGTAACCGAGACCATAGTTGAACTGCTGGACATAGCAGGCCCCGCCGATGCCCATTAGCACCAGGAGGAAGGTCAGCCAGGTCCAGTATTTGCTGTCGCCAGTAAGCGCTTTCTCAATCATGATATTTCACCTCAGATGATATAGAAAATCGACGGATGGGTACCAAGCGCCGGTTTCCGCTGGATGGTAAACTTCTCCTTGAGGACCTGGCTGACCTCGGAATTCGGATCGTTCAGGTCGCCAAAGAACATGGCGCCACTGGGTCGAGCCTTCTCGACACAGGCTGGTTGCATACCTTCGGCCAAGCGCTCATTGCACAAGGTGCATTTTTCTACCACGCCGCGCATCCGGGTAGGAAATTCAGGGTTCTCCTTTTTGATAAAAGGCCGTGGGTCACGCCAGTTGAAGCTCCTGGCGCCGTAAGGACAAGCGGCCATGCAAAAGCGGCAACCGATGCAGCGATGGAAGTCCATCATGACAATGCCGTCGCGGTTCTTGAAGGTTGCCTTGGTCGGGCAGGCCCGGACGCAAGGCGGGTTGTCGCAGTGGTTGCAGAGAGTCAATACCGGTATGTTCTCCAATTCCTCATTGCGCTTATACTGACTGTGCTCGGGAAAGGCATGTTCGAAGTTCTCGGTCCAGATCCACTTGACCGCATCCTTCTTGTCGTCCCCAAAATCAGGGACGTTGTGAATTGAATGGCAGGCATCTATACAAAGCTGAGTCAGCCCCTGATCCTCCGCGAATTTCCGGGTATCGATCACGAAGCCATAGCGCTTGGCACCACTCACCACCTCCGTTCCCTTTTCGGCGGCCTCACCTGTGCTGGCCTGAACCTCACCCTTGAGCAGAGAATTAAAGGCGGTAGGGGCACCAATGCCGGCAATGGCGGAGAGGCCGGCTATCTTGAGAAATTTTCTTCTGCCGTTATCCATTAGTTGGCCTCCTTAGGCTGAAGATGGCAATCCCAGCAGTAAGGTTTTACAGCTGCGTAGGTGTGGCACTCGTCGCAGAATTTCTTCTTGCTGGCGTGGCACTTCATGCAACCTTTCTGCAAGCTCCTGATATATTCGGTGCCGTCGGAGGTCTGCCCGTGACGGGTACCTCCCATTCGGACGATGTCGTCACGCCACTCGTTGAGCAGCACCATGTGGGACTTTCGCATTTCGGCAGTGGGCAGAACGCACTGCTTGGCGATGGTCGGTTTTTCCGGCACTGGTAACTTGCCGCCCCCACCAAATCCGTACCAGATCGGGAATGTCACCAGACCAACAAACACAATCAAACCGGGTATGATTTTTCCTTTGTCATACATTGGCATCACCCTTCCATTCCTTCAAGGGGTTCAAACCGGAGCCCGGTTTCCCTTTCTTTTTCACCCTCCATAACCAGGGCGTTGCCGACCAGCTCGGAAACACCGCAGACCTCGACATCAGGATTCCAGTACTGCATCAGAGACAGCAGCGTCGCCCGGTCGATGGCGCAGACGCAGGAGAGCATGTTGACACCGTATCTGTCATGCACGTGTTTAACGGCGTTGGCTCTGGGTAGCCCGGCCCGCATGCGCAGATCCATGATTTCGCCGGTGTTGAGGCCGGTGCCGCTACCGCAGCAGAATGTCTGCTCGCGAATGGTGTTCTCCGGCATCTCGTAGAAGTTATTTATTACATTTTTGAGGACATACCTGGGTTCTTCCAGAAGTCCCATGGCCCGGGCCGGGTTACAGGAATCGTGGAAGGTCACCTTGCGATGATTGTTCCGGGAAGGATCGAGCTTCAGCTTTCCATGCTTGATCAGATCAGCGGTAAACTCACTGATATGGACCATCTTGGTGGAGGCGGCATTCTCGAAAACTGTGCCGGTGATCGGCGACTTGGGCACCTCCAGGAAGTCGGCCGGGCCGTTCATGGTATCCATGTACTGATGGATGACCCGCCACATGTGGCCGCATTCGCCACCCAGGATCCACTTTACTCCCAAGCGCTTGGCCTCGGCGTACATCTTGGCGTTCAGTTTCTTCATCAGCTCATTGTTGGTGAAGAGACCGAAGTTACCGCCTTCCGAGGCATAAGTCGACCAGGTATAGTCCAGGCCAAGATGCTCGAAGAGCAAGAGATAACCCATGGCCGTGTATATGCCGGGCTCGGCGAAGACATCGGCCGAAGGAGTGATGAAGAGGATCTCGGCCCCCTTGCGGTTAAAAGTTGGCTCGATGCGAATCCCGGTGATCTCCTCGATATCATCACAGAGGTAACCGATATTGTCCTTGAAGGTGTGGGGCTGTAACCCCATATGGTTGCCGGTCCGGTTGGAGTTGGAAGCCGGTTCCAGAATCCAGTTGGTGTTGACCCCTACCAGATGCAACAGTTCCCGGGCCATCATGGTAATCTCGGCGGTATCGATGCCATAGGGGCAGAAAACCGAACAGCGCCGACACTCGGTGCACTGGTAGAAGTACATGAACCATTCCTTCAATACCTCGAAGGTCATCTCCCGTCCGCCGGCCAGCTTGCCGAGAATCTTGCCGGCTTTGGTAAACTCGTTACGGTAAATCGAGCGTAACAGCTCGGCCCGCAACACCGGCATGTTCTTGGGATCGCCGGTACCCAGGAAGAAGTGACATTTGTCGGCACAGGCACCACACCTGACACAGCAGTCCATGAAGATTTTGAAGGAACGGAATTTGTCCAGCCGCTCCTTGATTCCCTGGATGATTATTTCCTTCCAGTTTTCCGGCAGCTTCCAATCTTCATCCTCGGGTTTCCACAACCGTGATTCGCCGAACTTGCCGGGCAGGTTTTTGTCAAGGTAGGCGGCCATTTCCGGTTTTCCGGGGTAACAATAGTTGCCCGGCTTGAAGACCGCCGGCACGTCCATCCACTCCTTGGTCGGGACGGCGCCCGTCATCATCGACGGGTCCTTCGCCACGCTGACGCTCATTTGCTCAACTTTAGTATCTGCCATTTTCGCGATCCCTTATAGTTAGCTGTTTTCAGGCTTATTCAGACTCAGCCGGAACCTCTTCTGTTGCCTTCGGCTCCAATTCCTTTTCCACCGGGATTCCCGCATCAACCATGAACTCCCGGAAATCATCCTCATAGGAGGCATAGGAATGCGGTTTAATCGACGGATCGTTCCACGGGTTGATGTGGCGTACCATCCGGCTGTTATTGGCCATGTTCCGGGTGGGGCTAAGGAAGACACCACCCATATGCATCAGCTTACTGAAGGGAAAATACGCCATCAGAGTGGTGACCAGAAAAAAGTGCACGAAAAAGAGGTCGCCGATATTCTCAAGGGGAGCACCGGTCTGAAAGGTCACCAGCCCGTGGACCAGGGTTTTTATGTTAATCACATCGACCCGAACAAAATACCGCATGGTCACGCCGGTCAAGCCGATTGCCAGAATCAGGAAGAGCGGAAAGTAATCGGCCGGCAAAGAGATATAGCGGATTGCCGGCAAGACCACTCGGCGCAGAAAAAGAAAGGTTACGGCGGTGAGAAACAACAGATCTGTAATATAGAGGGGTGGCGCCCCTACCTGCAGGAAGCCGTCGCCGAACTCCAAGACATGTATAAACCCGGGAATCGGGTCGGTAAACAGACGCATATGTCGCAGGACGATGACCAGGAATGAATAGTGAAACATCAGACCAAACAGCCAGAGATACTTGCTGCTCAGGTAGGAAAGTTTAGGACCTTCATCAATCTTCGCCTGGGTATTGCGGAACAGGGAGCGGAACAGAAAAACCTCCAGAAACATCCTCCCCAAAACCCCGGCAGTAGTCGAAGGGCAATCAAGCTTGTTCTGCTTGATCCAGGGCAGAGAACTTTCCTGGCCGCAGGTGGTCGGGATCCGAAAGGGCACCGGCGACTTCGCCCAGTTCACGATCTTCTTAATGAAGAAGACAATGAATACGGCAAAAGCCAGCCAAGGCAATACTACCCCGAACAGCGTCCGCCCCCCGGGCACCTGCACGCCTAGGAAAGCGACCAGCATCAGCGCTAGAACAATTAATAATGAATTCAGGACTCTCATTTACTGTTACCTCGCGTCTTGTTGACTGTGGTTAAGGTTGCCATCGCTCTCCGCCTGTTTATTATTAATTTCCTCCCGCAACATCGCGGACGGACATCTTGCCTTATCGATAACCTGGTGACGACCGCTCTCCACCTCCCGAATCCGTACTTGATAGAGGCGCTCTCGGCTGGCCATATACAGATCGAAACCGGCCAATGCCAAGCGGTCAATTCTGCCTACCAATTCCGGCCATTCCTGCTCAATTTCTGCCGACCATTCCTGGTGGCATTCCTGTCGGATGATCTCTTTTAGCCCAAAAATGAAGGCCAGGGCAGCAGAAGGTGCCAATTCCACCTGCACCGCCCGCAGTTTCATGAGGTGCTCGAGGGCCGCCTCCACCCCGGTCGGTTCCGGGCTGCGGATATCCCTGTATAAAAGGCGCAACCCTTCGGAGAAACTGGACCCGAGCGGGTTGGCGAAGGGATCTTTTCCCTGCAGAAATCGCAAGGCTTCCGGCTTAAACTCGCTGAGAATCAGGGCGAGCCATTTTTTGTGAATAGACGGCTCTTTCTCCGCCAGAAGCTGCAGAATGCGCATATATCAGATCTAAACCAGCAGTGGGAAATGATTTGCGAACCGCTCCTAAATATGAATGGCGATTCAGTGGATGACCAAAATCACTAGCATGTTTGTAATTTATTTTCAAGAATAAAAAGGAGGCGTGGAATGAGCGGGCCGACGATCAGAACAACCGGCCTGACTACGAATCCGGCAATCCGGGAAGGTTGCCGCCTAGTCCGCAGCGATCCAGCAATCTTTGCCGCAGGGCGGAATGCCTGGTCTGGACCCGATTGTTGGCAATGGCCAGAGCGACCGCCCGGCGGCTGCCGACCACTACCACCAGCCGCCGTCCTCTGGTCAGGCCGGTATAGAGCAGATTCCGTTGCAGCATGGCGGAGTGGCTGGTATGGAGGGGCATAATCACGCAGGGAAACTCCGACCCTTGTGACTTGTGGACGGTGATGGCATAGGCCAACTGCAATTCACGGCAATCGGCGGACTCGTAAGTCACCTGATGCCCTTCGAAGTCGACCAGGAACAGATCGTCTTCGCCGCCTATCCGAGCCACGAATCCGATATCGCCGTTGAAAACCTCTTTGTCGTAGTTGTTGCGGAGCTGCATGACTTTGTCACCGGGGAAAAAGCCGTTGACCGGCTGCATCCGGGAGGACGTGGCACTGCTGAGCAGTTCCTGCAGCCGCAGGTTGAGATTTTCCATGCCGATCAGACCTTTGCGCATCGGAGTCAGTACCTGAATGTCGTGGCGGGGGTCAAAGCCATACTTGCGACTCAGGCGGCCCCCGCAGAGACTGAGGATTTCCGCCTCGATCTCCCGGTCGGTTTCCCGGGGGATATAGTAAAAATCCTTATCTTTCTGATAGTCAGGCAACAATTCAAAGGGTTCTCCACGGTTGACCCTGGCCGCGTTAAGGCTGATCAGACTCCCGGATCCCTGTCGGAAGATTCGGGAAAGCCTGGCCACCGGCACGATCTTCGCTCCGATCAGGTCCTTTAAGACGTTGCCCGGCCCCACCGGGGGCAGCTGGTCGGCATCGCCAACCAGTAACAAGGCACTTCCAGGCGACAAAGCCCGGACTAGGGAATTGGCCAGATAGACGTCCAGCATGGAAACTTCGTCGATCACTACCAGATCGGCTTCCAGAAAATTTTGGTCGTTCCGCCGGAAGCCGTGTGCGACCGGATCAAACTCCAGGAGTCGATGAATGGTTCTGGCTTCACGACCAGTTGCCTCACTAAGCCGCTTGGCGGCCCGTCCGGTGGGGGCGGCCAGGCTGATATTTACCCCGCGCTTCTCCAGGAGCAGGATCAAGGCTTTGAGAATAGTACTCTTGCCGGTCCCCGGACCGCCGGTGATCACCGCCAGACGGCTGCCTAAGACGGTCTGCAGGGCTTCCTGTTGCTCTTCCGCCAGTTGCAGACCGAGTTGAACCTGCAGGTCCGGCATTTCCTGCCCGACCAGAACCTCACCCCAGGGGGGCGCCCCCTCCTGTAGCCGTAAAAAGCCTGCGGCAGTCCCGGTTTCGGCGTAATAGAGCGGAGCCAGATAGATTTTGTCCCAGGAAAGCACCACCTTTTCGTCCGCCACCAGCTGGTTCAGCTCAGCTTCCAAAAGAGCCGGTGGCATTCCCAGCAGTCCGGAACTATGACGAATCAGCTCGGTTTGCTCCAGATAGCAATGACCCTGGCCGGCTGCTTCGCCCAGGACAAACAATAACCCGGCCCGAGCCCGACGAGGATCCATGGTCGGCATTCCCAGGGAGACGGCGATGCGGTCGGCAATTTTAAAACCGATTCCCCAGATGTCTTCGGCCAGCCGGTAAGGGTTCTCACGCACAATGCGCAAGGCCTCCGGCCCATAAGTACGATAGATTTTAACGGCCTGGGCTGCCGAGATGTCGTGGCCCTGAAGAAAAACCATGATCTGGTGCAGATCCCGGTGCTCCCGCCAGGCTTGGGCTAGTCGCTCCACCCTTTTGCGGCCCAAACCGGGAACCTCCCGCAGTCTCTCCGGCTCGCCTTCTAGTATATCCAAGGTATCAAGTCCGAAGTGGGCGACGATCCGCGCCGCGTAGCTAGGCCCGATGCCTTTAATCAGCCCGGAGCCCAGATATTTTTCGATGCCGTTGAGGGTATCTGGGCGCACTACCCGATAGGTGTCGACCGCGAACTGTCGGCCATGTCGGGGATCTTGGCGCCACTGCCCGCGAACGGCGACCAAAGATCCGACCGCGACTCCGGCCAGGGCGCCTACCAAAGTGATCCCTTCCGCAGTACTCTCGTCAGTTTGTAGACGGGCCACAGTGAAGCCGGTCTCAGTGCTCTGGAAGGTGATCTTATCCAGCACTCCGACCAGTTCGCGGGCGGTAGCCGATTCGTTCGTGTCCCGGCCATTGCCGGTTTTTCGGGAATTTTGGGGGGAGACCATCCGCTGATTATAAAAAGATCAAACGGAAAACCACACTAAAAAGATAGGAGAACAGAGGGAACAAAGTATTCAACAACCGTGCTTGATCAGAAAATCCCGGACCATCTCATCCATTATTTCCAACTGGCTACGCCCGGTTTCGTTGATGATGAGCCAGGTGCAACGCTGATAAGCCCGATAAAGATCCGCCGGGATCTGTATGGTTAAGTAATGCCGTTCAGCCTCAGTCTTTTCGGTCTCTCCCTTTCTATCTGACATGCGATCTAGCCAATCGTCGAACCATTATAAGGTAAAGAGACGAGACTTCTTTTCATGCCCCGGCACAAAAGCGCACCGCTTCTCGATAGGTGATGGTGGTCCCGCCGAAGATATCGAGGGCGCTACCGACCGTGACATCCAGCCGGTTACGGCCCAGTTCCTTGACCAGCTTCAGGTCGTTGAGATCTCGAACCCCGCCGGCATAAGTTGTCGGTAGTGGCGTCCAGTCGGCCAGATCGGCGACCAGATCTTCGGCCACCCCGGCGCACTTGCCTTCAACATCAGCGGCGTGGATCAGAAATTCGCTACAGAAATCGGCGAAGTAGGCCAGGGACTCGCGGTTGATCTCCACTCCGGTGAACTTCTGCCAGCGATCAGTAACCACGAAGTAGCGTCCTTCCCGCTTCCGGCAGCTGAGATCGATAACCAGCCGTTCACGACCCACCAACTGCCGCAACTCAAGCAAGCGATCTTCCAGAACCTGTCCGTCCCGAAAGACATAGGAGGTGACTATTACCGCCGCCGCCCCAAGATCAAGCCATTTGCCGGCATTGGCCCCGGTTATGCCGCCGCCCAGCTGCAACCCACCTGGCCAGGCGGCCAAAGCCTCGGCCGCCGCCGCTTCATTACCGAGCCCCAACATGATCACATGCCCACCGGTGAGTCCGTCGCGCCGGTACATCTCGGCGTAATGTCCCGGAGGCAGCTCGGAGGCGAAGTTGGTGCGCAAAGCCGCCGCGTCGCCATCGGTCAGGGTGGAGCCGACAATCTGCTTGACCCGCCCCTCGTGCAGATCGATACATGGTCTGAATTTCATGGCACCTCAAAAAAAATGGCGGAAAGACCCCGTGCCTTTCCGCCATCACTAAAGATATTGCCAGAAAAGACCCGGCGTTTCGTGCTACTTCAGGCTTTCTTCACCAGGTAGGTGGACGGATCGAGGGCCAGGGCCTTGCCGGGTTTGACGCAACCGGTGCCGTCCTTGACCACGTTAAGTGAAAGTATCTGGCCATCACCTTCGGGCTGAACCAAAACCACGGTATCAAAAAGATCATCAACCTCGTGGCAGGGCGCCGGCACTCCGGCCGCGCTCACCCGGGTATCTTCCCGGTGAATCAGGGCTGAAAACCAGACCTGCAGATCCATGACTTCCATCATCTCCCGAATATCGGCCACGGCCTGGCGCCCTTCGCCGGCAAAGTCAAAGCCGTCGATAACCAAACAGGCCGGGCGAAATACATTCTGATAAAGCAGATCGTTAAGGCGTTCCTCCAGTTTGGGTCTGGTGAACCCGGCCTCCTTGAAGGTCATAATCAAGCGGTTGCGCATTACCGCCTCCCGGATCTCCTCCGGGGCATCCAATTTGGCTCCGGCCGTGATATCGTTCAGGATGTCGTCGTACCAGACCCGAGTTTTATCCAGACTGGCCCCGACGCTGACGTGTAATACCTGATGGCCGCGGAGGATATTGTCCAGGGCAATCTGCACCAGGATGGCGGTCTTGCCTAGTCCGGCCCGGGCCATGACCAACCCCATCCGCTGATTGACCGGCTTTCCGGTTCCGTCCTGGGCAAAAACACGCAACGGGTTGTTTTCGATCAAATCCTCTTTCTGCATTCCTTGTCTCCTGTGATGACCCAAAGTTGCCGGCCGGCGACACTGTCGCCCGCCCCCGGACCAGCTGCTGGGAAAACTTTACAGAATTCCCGGCCGGCCCCGCAACAGGTTATTTCATTTCTTCTTGAGCTTAAGTCGCTCCTGAATTACCGTCTCGGCAACATTTTTGGGCACCTGGCGATAAGCGGCGAACTCCATGGTGAATTCGGCCTTGCCCTGGGTCAGGGAACGAAGCACCGTCGAGTAGCCGAACATCTCGGAGAGCGGTACCTCGGCGTCAACCACCGTATAGTTGCCCTCTTCGGAGGTTCCGACAATCATGCCTCGCCGCTGATTCAGGCTGCCCATGATCGCCCCTTGGAACTCAGTGGGCCCCTCGACGGAAACCTTCATAATCGGCTCCATCAGCACCGGGTTAGCCTTCATGTAGCCCTGGCGGAAGGCGCCGATGGCGGCAAGCTGAAAAGCTACGTCGGAAGAGTCGACCGCATGAGAGGCACCATCGGTGATGGTTACCCGTACCCCGGTGATCGGTGCCTCAGTCAAGGCTCCCTTGGGCATGCTTTTCTGGAAGCCCTTATCGCAAGAAGAGATGAATTCCCGGGGGATGGACCCGCCGACAATGGAATCGACAAACTCGTAATCGCCCTCGAACGGTTCCAGGAAACCGGCCACCCGGCCGTACTGACCGGAACCGCCGGTCTGCTTTTTGTGGGTGTAATCGAAGTCGGCCCGCTGGGTAATGGTCTCGCGATAAGCAACCTGGGGTGCACCAACCTTCAGTTCAGCCCCGTATTCCCTTTTCATCCGCTCGATGTAAACGTCGAGATGCAACTCGCCCATCCCGGAGATGATAGTCTCGCCGGTCTCCTCATCCATGAAGGTTTTGAAGGTCGGATCTTCTTTAGTGAAGCGATTCAGGGCCTTGGACATGTTGCCCTGGGCCTTGTTGTCCACCGGCACCACGGCCAGGGAGATGACCGGGGCGGGAATGTGCATGGAACTCATGGAATAGTTCAGCTTGCCGTCAGTGAAGGTATCACCGGAGGCGCAGTCGATTCCGAACAGGGCAACAATATCGCCGGAACCAGAAGCGTCGATTTCTTCCATTTCGTCGGCATGCATCCGCACCAGGCGGCCCACCTTGACCTTCTTGCCGGTCCGGGTATTAATAATGGTATCACCCTTCTTGATCGTGCCCTGATAGGTCCGGATATAGGTGAGCTGACCGTAACGGCCGTCCTCCAACTTGAAGGCCAGGGCCACCAGAGGATCTTCCGGCTTATTGGAAACCTGAACCTCGGCCTCGTTGTTATTGAGGTCAAGGGCGATATTCTTGATGTCGTTAGGGCAGGGCAGATAATCGTTGACTGCGTCGAGCAGCAGTTGCACCCCCTTATTTTTATAGGCCGAGCCGACCATCACCGGAGTCAGTTCCAGCGCCAGAGTGCCTTTGCGGATGGCGGTGCGAATCATTTCCACAGTGGGGGTCCCTTCCAGAACGGCCTCCATCAATTCATCGGAGAACATCGAGGCTGCATCCAGCAACTGCTCGCGCAGGACATCGGCCTCTTCCCGGTAAGCGGCCGGGATTTCTTCTTCCCTGATTTTCTCACCGTTTTCGCCATCGAAGTAGACGGCCTTCATGGTTACCAGATCAATGATCCCCTTCATATCGGCCTCCAGGCCGATTGGCAAATGCACGGCCACCGCGTTAAGCTGAAGCTTGTCGCGGAGTTGGCCGATGACCCGGTTGGGATTGGCCCCGGTCCGGTCACATTTATTGATGAAGGCGATACGGGGAACATTGTAGCGGGTCATCTGTCGGTTGACCGTGATGGACTGAGACTGCACCCCACCCACCGAGCAGAGGATCAGCACCGCGCCGTCCAATACTCGTAAAGCCCGCTCCACCTCAATGGTGAAGTCGACGTGGCCCGGCGTATCGATAATGTTGATCGGGTGATCTTTCCAGGTGCAAAAGGTGGCAGCGGAACAGATGGTGATACCGCGCTCTCTTTCCAGTTCCATCGAGTCCATCTTGGCGCCGACGCCGTCCTTGCCGCGCACCTCGTGAATCGCATGAATCCTCTGGGTGTAAAAAAGGATGCGCTCAGTCAGAGTGGTCTTGCCCGAGTCGATATGGGCGCTGATCCCGATGTTCCTTACATTTTCCAGACCGTTACTCATTGTTACAACCTCAAGAATTACTGAATTTCAGGCGGCCCTGGCCGCTTCAGCCGCATTGCCAAATAAAACAGCCCCAAAGCGGGGCTGCAGACAGAACCATCACCGAAAAACGGCCGCACGGACAAGCAGTTAAGCGGGGGCAGTTTCGAAAGTCGGGTACTATTAACCGTAAGCCCTCAGGCTGTCAAGGAAAAATCACTCCCGCACCGACAAAAAACCCCGCCTGTGACTTCCGGAACAGAAGCGCACGAACGGGGTCACAAAGCAAGTTGAAGCTTGGTAGGGAAGATTCGCCAGGTAGATTTCAGACTGAACGGCTGCCCCGGACCGGCCAAGCTAATTAGCAAGTCACCAACAATAAAGCACGGGTGCTTTCAGGGTTTACCAAATGAATCCTTAAAGAGTGTTTCGATGGCCCGACGCCCCTCCTCGGTCAGGTTCCTGGTTCCGGAACCGACGAAGGTTTCGTGCTCGATCCGCGGGGTCTCCTCAACCCAGGAACCATTGCGCCAGGTGAACCATCCTTTGCGGACCTGGCCATAAACATGAACCGGCCGGTTGAACAGTTTGGCCAACTCAACAGCCCAGCCAGTGCCACCTTTGACCGTATTGTCATCCTGGATAGTGCCGACCACGAAGATCTGGTGGCCGTTGTTGACCATATGGAAGATGGTCTGCAGAACCTTGCGAATTTTCTCGGACTCGTAATAGCTGCGCCTCATCATCTTGGAGGCCAGTTCCATACTGATGTCGCCACGCCGCAATTCCTCCTCGGAGAGCATCACCACGTTACGGTTCCGGAAAGGCACCCGACCGTCAAAGGAGAAATTGACTTCCTTGATCCCCCATTTCTCGGCCATTTCACCGAAATAACCCTCGGCGCCCTGCAAGCCGCCACTATAGAGAATACAATTCTTCCGCTCGACCATCTTCACCACCCGTGACTGTAGGTTCGTCTGCTTAACCTGAGGCAATTACGAATTTAATATATACCCCACACCTATAAAGCACAACCGGCCAGGGAAAAAACCGCGGATGTTATTTAACCTGATCGCCAGATCTTGACAACACTATTCACCCGTTATAAAAGAACAATCAGTAAGAGTTATCACCACTATTCGGGGTAGTTTCCGGTCAATTTTCAGAAGGAGATCACGATGGCTGAATTTAAATGCAAGAAGTGCGGCGCCGCGGTGGAATGCCGCTGTAAACCGAAAAAATGCCAGGCTTGCGGCGAGGCCGATGCGATGATCAAGCAGGAGGCCGAAAAAGCTTCCGGTTGCGGCTGCCGTTGCGGTAAGAAATAAACTGAGAGCCGGACTTGCTCAAACCCCGGAGGCCAAACCTCCGGGGTTATTTTTTTGTCCGGTGGTTGACTGACGTCCAACCGGGAACGGAATTCCTTTACAATTTCAGTCGGAAAATGCGATAAATATTTATTTGGCCGGTCGTCGCCGACCTGCCGCCAGTAAGTCACCGGTTGATTTACCCCGGGGAGGCTGAATGCGCAACATTCTCACCACCTGCGTCTATTGTGGCTGTGGCTGCGGGCTTTACCTCAAAGAAGTCCGCGGCCGGGTCACCGGCTCCTATCCCAGCCGCAACCATCCGGTTTCCCGGGGCAACCTCTGCGTCAAGGGCTGGCATCTGCATGAGTTCATCCACTCGCCCGACCGCCTCACCACACCCCTGATCCGCAAAAAAGGTCGTCTTACTCAAGCCTCCTGGGATGAAGCCCTTGGGCTGACTGCTCGGGAGCTGGGTCGGCTACGCGACGAACACGGCGGCGACAGCTTGGCGGTGATGGCCTCGGCCAAGTGCACCAACGAAGAAAATTACCTGCTGCAAAAGTTCACCCGGGCGGTTCTCCGGACCAACAATATCGACCACTGCGCCCGCCTCTGACACGCCCCGACCGTGGCAGGTCTTGCCACCACCTTCGGCAGCGGCGCCATGACCAACTCGATCAACGAAATCGAACGGGCCGAAGTAATCCTGGTTTCCGGTTCCAACACCACCGAGGCCCACCCTCAGATTGCCCGCCGTATGCTGGACGCCGTGGACCGCGGCGCCAAACTGATCGTCATCGACCCGCGCCGCACTCCACTGGCAACCATGGCCCACCTGCACCTGGCCCTGCGCCCCGGCACCGACATACCTCTCCTGAACGGGATGATGAAGGTGATCATCGACGAAAACCTGGCTGACGATCTCTTCATCGAGATGCGCACCGAAAACTATCACGCCCTGCGCGACCTGCTCAACCGACTCGATTTGGAGGAGGTGGCGGCGATCACCGGCGTCAGTCTGAGCCTGATCCGCCAGGCCGCTCAGCTATATGCCAGAGCCCAGAAGGCGGTGATCTGCTACTGCCTGGGCATCACCCAGCACGTCTGCGGCACCGACAACGTCCAGACCATCGCCAACCTGGCCATGCTCACCGGCCACGTGGAAAAGGAAAATACCGGGGTCGATCCCCTGCGCGGCCAGAACAACGTCCAGGGCGCCTGCGACATGGGGGCACTGCCCAACGTCTTTCCCAGTTACCAGCAGGTGGACAACCCCGAATATCAGAAAAAGTTCGAACGGGCTTGGGGGGTCAAGCTTCCTGCCAAACCGGGGATACGGCTGGTTGGCATGACCCACGGGGAACCTGGCGTGACCTTGCGAGGCATGTATATCATGGGCGAAAATCCCATGCTCAGCGACCCGGTCCTGGAGCGGGTGCAAGAGAGCTTAAAGAATCTGGAGTTCCTGGCGGTAGCCGATCTCTTCCTGACCGAAACCGCGCAGCTCGCCGACGTGGTCTTCCCGGCCGCCACCTTCGCCGAGAAAACCGGCACCTTCACCAACTCCGAGCGGCGGGTGCAGATGGTCCGCCAGGCCATTCCGGTCCAGCCGGACTGTCGAACCGACGGTGCGATCATCATGGAACTCTCTCGGCGCCTCGGTTACGAAATGGACTACGATTCCCCGGCCGAGATCATGGAGGAAATCGCCCTCCTTGCCCCCATCTATGGCGGGATGCATCACGACCGTCTGGAGGCGGGCTGGGGTATGCAGTGGCCCTGCTGGGACCGGCAGCATCCCGGCACCCCATTTCTGCACAAATATTACTTCACCCGGGGCAAGGGGTGCTTTATCCCGGCCGGGCACATCTCTCCCGCCGAAGTCCCGGACGATGAGTATCCCCTGCTATTGATGACCGGGCGTATCTATCACCAGTACCATACCGGGACCATGACCCGACGCAGCCACACCCTGCACCGGGAGAATCCCGAAGCACTACTCCAGCTCAATCCGGTCGACGCGGACCGGTTCCAGGTCGGCAACGGCGAGACCGTTCACCTCGCCTCCCGCCGCGGAACGATCGAGGTCAAGGCCGAAATCTCCGAAGCGGTGTCAGCCGGTACGGTTTACACCACTTTCCACTTCCCGGAGGCGCCGATCAACCTGCTGACCATCGGCGCCAAGGACGAAAAGGCCGGCTGCCCTGAGTACAAGGTCTGTGCGGTCCGCATCGACAAGGTTTGACCATGGCCGACCAGTACCTGCTCAAAAAAGACCACCTGAAGCCATTTATCCGGAAGCTGGCCAAGGATTATCGCATTGTCGCCCCCCTGCTCAACGAACACGGGGACACCATGTTCAATCCGGTCGCGGATCTGGACCGGGAAGAGGTCGACCTGGACAACCAGCCTCAAAACTCGATCAAGCAGTTTTTCTTCCCGCAGACCGAGGCGATCTATGAATACTCATGTGCGGAGCCGGGCCGCTATGAATTCCACGAGGCTAAGCTGGGGACCGATCCGACCATCTTTTTCGGGGTCAGGCCCTGCGACCTGTCGGCCCTGCTCTATCTGGACGTCATTTTCCTGCGGGACGCCAAGGACCCCTTTTACCTGCGGCGGCGGGAGGTCTCGATCCTGATCGGCCTGAACTGCAACCGGCCCTTCGAGAATTGCTTCTGCAACGCCACCAGAAACGGCCCGCACCAGGAGTTCGGTTTCGATCTGCAGCTCACCGACCTGGGCGACCGCTTCCTGGTAGAAGTCGGCCGTGCCCGGGGGGAGGAACTTGTCAACCGCTGGCACCAGTTCTTCGTCCCAGCCACAGCCAGCGACAGCCAGGCCCAATACCAGGCCCTGTTGGAGGCCCGCGGTTCCTTTCCCCGCCAGATCCATGTCGATCAGGCCATCAAACGTCTGCGGGAGGGCGAAGCCGATCCGCAGATCTGGCAGTTTCTCTCGCAACGCTGTCAGGACTGCGGCGGCTGCGCCTACGTCTGCCCCACCTGCACCTGCTTCACCATCTCGGACCATCCCGCTTCGGCCACAGCGGGGACCAGGCTCCGCTCCTGGGATGCCTGCACCTTCTCCGGCTTTACCCGGATGGCCGGCGGCCATAACCCGGTGCGGCGTGATTCTGCCGCCATCCGGCAACGATTCCTGCACAAACTTCTCTACGATGTAGAAAAACATGGCCGTCCCAGTTGCGTGGGCTGCGGCCGCTGCGTCGGAATCTGCTTCGGCGGCACCGACATCGTCCGCTTCATCAACCTCGTCGGTCAGGAATAAGACCATGCCCTTGAGCCTCAACCATCCCTACCTGCCTAAACCGGCCAAGATCCTGGATGTCGTCGAGGAGAACCCACAGATCAAGACCTTCGTCCTGGCCCTAGCCGAGCCGGAGGCCAACCAGGCCTTCACTTACGTTCCCGGTCAATTTCTGATGCTGTCGGTGCCCCACTGCGGCGAGGCACCGATCTCCATTGCCTCCTCCCCGGCCGAACCGGGAACCATCCATCTCGCCATCCGCCGGGCCGGCAAGCTGACCGAAGCCATGCACCGGCTTAATCCCGGGGACATGGTCGGGGTGCGCGGACCTTACGGCCGGCCCTTTCCCATGGCTGAACTGGCCGGCCGGGAACTCATATTCGTGGCCGGCGGCATCGGACTAGCCCCCCTGCGCTCGGTGATCAAGACCTGCCTGGCCGACGACCGCTACCGGCCCAAAAAGATCACCCTGCTCTACGGCAGCCGCTGCCCCGACGAAATCGCCTTCCTCCGGGATCTGGACGAGTGGCGGAACTGTGAGGGTTTCGTCGGCCATCTTACCGTAGATCGCTGCACGGAAGGTTGGGAAGGGGCGGTAGGGTTGGTCACCACCCTGCTCGACCGGGTCGAATGGGAACCGGATCGAAGCACCGCCCTGGTTTGCGGCCCATCCCTGATGATCAGGGCGGTTCTGGCCGAGCTGAGCCACCGCGGGTTGCCCGAGGAGCGGATCATCACCACTTTGGAACGCCATATGAAATGCGGGGTCGGGGTCTGCCGCCACTGTCACTTGGATTCGAAACTGGTCTGCAAGGACGGACCGGTTTTCACCCTGGCCGAACTCAGGGAACTCTCGGTCATGGAGCTGACCTGAATGGAAAAAGCATGGCCGGACACCCGCCGCGTCACTTTCCTGCCCTCCGGGCTAACCATTGATATCGAGGTCGGTGAAACCCTGCTCAAGGCGGCCCAGAATGCCGGACTCCACATCAATGCCTCCTGCGGCGGCAGCGGGGTTTGCGGCAAGTGCCGGGTACTCCTGAAGACAGGTACGTTGGCGGGCGGCCTCACCGAGAAACTTGGCGAACCGGACCGGGCCGCCGGCTGGCGCCAGGCCTGCACCGCGGTGATCGAAAACGATGTCACTGTGGAGATCCCGGCCGGCTCCGGCAAGATCGGCGGCGGACTCTCCACCGGGGTGGCGGAACGACACCGCAGCCGGCTGCGCAAATACGATATTGAAGAGCTTCGTCAGTCCGGGCTTCTGCAGCCACCGGTGGAAAAGCTCTTCCTGGAGCTGCCCCGCCCCTCGCCGGTGGACAATATGGCCGACGCCAAACGGGTGATCCAGGGTCTCCATAACCAGTACGACGAAAAAGCCATGGTCGTCAGCCTGTCGGTACTCCGCAAATTGCGTCGGGTCTTACGGGAAGACGACTTCCGGGTCACCGTCACCCTGGCCCGACCGGTCCATGCCGACAAGGGCAAGAACTTCCTGGTCAACATCCAGGCCGGCAACTGGACCAAGCGCAGCTTCGGCCTGGTCTTCGACATCGGCACCACCACCATTTACGGCCAGCTGGTCGATCTTAACACCGGTAAGATCCTCGGTGGCGAAGGCGATTACAACGGCCAGATCAGCTACGGTGAAGACGTGATCAACCGAATCATCTACGCCGAGACTCCGGAGGGGCTGACCACCATGGCCCGGGTGGCGGCCGAAACCATGAACCACCTCATCGGCAAACTGCTGAGCACCGCCGGCATCGACCGGGATGAGATCACCTCGGTCACCATCGCCGGTAACACCACCATGACCCATCTCTTTCTGGGCTTGGAACCGCACTCGATCCGCCGAGCCCCCTACGTGCCGGTTTCCACCTTCTTCCCGCCCATGCGGGCCAGCGACCTGGGCCTCAACCTGCCCCAACACTGCGTGGCCCTGATCTTTCCGGCCATCTCCAGTTATGTGGGCGGCGATATCGTCGCCGGGGTCATGGGCGCCGGTCTGTACCGAACCGAGGCCCTGACCCTGTTCATCGACATCGGCACCAATGCCGAGATTGTCATCGGCAATCGGGAGTGGCTGGTCTGCGCCGCCTGCTCGGCCGGCCCTGCCTTCGAGGGCGGCGGCATCGCCCATGGGATGCGGGCGGCCGACGGAGCGATTAAGGACTTCAGCCTCAACCCGGAAACCCTGGAACCGATGAACATCACCATCGGCAACCGCCCACCCTTGGGTATTTGCGGCTCGGGGCTGCTGGTTATCGTTGCCACCTTGCTCTCCCACGGCATTATCGACCGGCGCGGCAAGTTCACTCGGCGCCGAACCTCTCCCCGCCTGCGGGAAGGTAGGAACGGCTGGGAGTACGTCCTGGCCTGGCAGGCCGAAAATGGGGCCGACTGCGATATCGCCATCAACGAGGTCGATATCGACAATTTGATCCGGGCCAAGGCGGCCATCTATGCTGGGATCAAAACGCTGGTCGAGGAAGTGGGGCTGAACATCAGTGACTTGGAACAAATCATCCTGGCTGGGGCCTTCGGCAGTTTCATCGATCTCGATGCCGCCATGGCCATCGGTTTGCTGCCGGAAGTAGCGCCAGAGACGATTACCTATGTGGGCAACGGCTCGCTGATGGGCGGCAGATTGAGCGAATTGAGCAACCACATCCGCCGAGACGTGGTAGAGGTAGTCGGCCGGATGACCAGTTTTGAACTCTCCGAGGTGACCGGCTTCAAAGACCAGTACATCGCCTCGCTTTTCCTGCCCCACACCGAACTGGAACTGTTCCCGGCCACGGCGGAAAGGCTGGGACTGAAAAAGATCGAAGCCTGATTCTCCAGGACATTTCCAGCCTGATTCCTGTCACCTTGACCCGACCGGTAAGGCATATCTAATATTCCCCGCTTTATCCAACCCAATGAACAATATTGTCCAATCCTGGCTAGACCCCCAAAAGGATCTGCTCAACCGCAGACCCCCAACTACTCGTAATAATTACATAAAAGAAATTCAACGATTCACTAAACTTCTTGGCATGCTTATTGATATACTCAACTAGCAAAAGAATTTGAGGAAAACTGCAAGGTATTAACAGTCAAAAATCAACCAATTGTATCAGGAGGCTAACATGAAGAAATTATTGATCGTTACCGCACTAGTTGGCAGTTTGGGGCTGGTAGGCTATCAAGTTGCGTCGGCCCAGACGGATAGCCCTGGCGGTGGTTACGGCCCGGGTTACGGTTATTGCGGCAATTATGGCTACGGTGGTCAGGGTTACAGTGGCCAAGGCTACAGTGACGAAGACAATGCCAACATCGGCAAATTTCGTGATGAAACAGTCGATCTCCGCAAGGATCTGGCGGTCAAGCGCGCTGAATTAAGAGCCCTGGATCGACAGGACAACCCAGATGCCAAAAGGATAGCCGAGTTGACCGGAGAAATTTTCGATCTGCAAACCAAACTCGACAAGATCGCCGAGAAATACAAGTTGAACAAGATCGGCCCCCGTTCCGGTTACGGCCCTGGCATGGGTTATGGACCAGGCATGGGCTACGGCCCCGGCATGATGGGATACGGCGGCAGGGGTTATGGCCGCCACATGATGGACTGGTAACAGTCCAACTCTTTCTTCCTCCCTCTCCCTCTCACCTGAACGGGCCCCGTCGACACATTCGGCGGGGCCTGGCTGTTTCATCGAACCGTTGCGGGAAGAAAGGGAAGGCTATCGGCGATTATGATTCCCATGGAGGTAATTTATGATGAACTGGATGTTCGGCAATTATGGCATGGGTTACGGTAATGGTATGGGCATCTTCATGATCTTCTTCTGGTTCCTGATCATTCTGGGAATCTTCCTGTTGATCAAGGCCCTGTTGGGTTCAGGGAATAAGGAAACAAAAGCGGAACAGAAAGAGGACTCCGCCGAGGAAATCCTCAAAAAACGATATGCACGGGGTGAGATCAGCGAGGAAGATTTCCGGAAGATGAGGGAAAACCTGCGTTAAGAGACCGGGTAGATCCTGGTTTCCCCTAAGGGCCGGAGCCAGAGCGATTACTCCGGCAGGCCGGCCGAACCCTCCATTGAGACGGCCATGGCCCTAACCGGACAGACCGCGACGCAGAGTCCGCAGCCGGTACATTTATCCAGGTCGAAAATCACTCCCATGTCGGGGCGATGGATGGAAAGCGCCCCGGTGGGGCAGATTCCGGTGCAGGCCCCGCACTGGAAGCACTTGTCATCGTCGCGGCGAATACCGGCCGCCACCCGTTCCACCTGCACTCCGAAGTCCTTGAGGTACTGAATGCCCTGGTCGACCTTGGTCTTGTGACCCATCAACTCCAGGACCATCACCCCTTCCTGTTGCAGATTGATATCGGCTCTGAGAATATTGAACTCGATCCCGTATTTCTTGACCAGCGTGCAGATGATCGGCTGATCGATGGTTTCCTTGGGGAACTTCAGGACATAAATCCGGTTTGACATGGCGCTTTACCTCGAAAATCTTAAGCGCTCACAGGATCCAAAACAGCTTTGTCAGAAACCCGCCCGCATACCGCAGTACAGCTCGCGGGTCCCTGTCGCGCATCTGGAGCACCCTGCAATCGCTTACAGTTTAGGGGATAGAGATACGTTGGAAACTCCCCCGTGTTTACTTAAAGAAAATCTTATCTAGTTCAGCCATCAACACCTCGACCGGACGATCGGTGGAGATGGTCAGGAGCTGGGATTCGTCAAGTTCCGTGGGCTCCTCGAAACGGAGCTTCTGGACCTGCAGGATCTCCAAGCGCCCGTCCGAGACGGCCTGCGGGTCGGCGTCACGCAGGCGCAACCTTCTTTTTACCTCTTCCTCGGGACAAATGCACTGGACAAAATGTAACGGAGTATTCAGCTTCTCAGCCCAGCTCCTGACCCGGTCCCGTTCACCCCGGTTCTGGTAGGAGGCATCAAGCAGCACCGACCGGCCGTTCCGCAGTTCGTCAGCAGCCCTGCGCAAGAGTTCATCATAGGTCAGCCGGCTGAACTCCGGGGTGTAAATGCCCTGGTCGGCTCCAGCCCCCCGGCCGTTGGCGGCCGCGGCCCCGGCCAGTTCCTTGCGGACCCGGTCGGAGTTGAGATGGACGAAGTTATGGAGTGCCGCCCAGGCCTCGGCCAGGTAGCTCTTGCCGCTGGCGATCAGGCCGAAGAAGACCCAGACATCAGGTTGCCTGGGCATAGCGCTCCGCCAACTGGAAATAGCGGGCGGCCTGGGCCATGCTGGCCGCCTTGGTTGCTTCGTCGACTTCCGGGGCATGGGCGGTGAAAAGGCCGATTTTGCCGCGCACGTATGCCCGATAACATTTATAGAAATCAAGCATCAGAGGTAATTCCCGATCACCCGAGCGGTCGACAAAACCGCTAATAAAGTGGTGCGACAGTTCGGGCAGATCGTGATAGTCCAGATCCATGGCCAGGAAGGCCACATCACTGGCCACGTCGCAATAGCGAAAACGCTCGTTGAACTCGATGCAGTCGAAAATCTGGATCGGTTCACCCAGGCAGATATTGGCCGAATAGAGATCGCCGTGGCAGTCGCGAATCCGGTCCGCACCGATGCGGGAGTCGAACAGCTCGCTCAACTCCAGAAACCCTCGGGCATAATCAGAGATGGTCTTGAACTGCCGGGCACTCAAGGCCGGGCAACCGACAAAACCTTCAGTCTGCTGGAAGTTCTCCAGGACGTTGACCGCCACTGCCTCGGAGGTACCGAATTTACCCAGTTCCACTCCTCCGGCCGCTTTCTCGTAAAAGGGCACCAGGATCTCGATAATGTGGTCGACCATTTCACTGTTCAGTTGGCCGGCCGCGATAACCTTGCCCATCATACGCTCTTCGTCCAGCCGGCCCATCTTGACCGCATAATCCACCGCTTCTCCATCACCATCGATGGCAAATTTTCCGTCCTCGCCAGTGATGGTCACCACCCCCAAATAGAGATCGGGACACAGGCGCCGGTTCAATTCCACTTCCCGGCCGCAGAAGTAGCGCCGCTTTTCAAGTGTGGTGAAATCGAGAAAGCCGAAGTTGACCGGCTTCTTGATCTTGTAGACAAAATCGCCGGCCAGGAGGACAAAGGAAATGTGGGTCTGGACCAACCGTACCTCGGCGGCCGCATGGGGGTAGAGCTCGGGACGCAGCAGGGCGCGAATGAAATCGGGCAGGTTCTCTGAGGTCATGGAATCAACTCCGGCTATTGGCATTACTGATGACCCGGCGCATGAAGGCTACCACCTCTTCGATCCCCATCCGGGACGAATCGACGAGCACGGCGTCATCTGCCGGTTTCAGGGGGGCCAGGGCCCGACTGCTGTCGGCCCGGTCCCTCTCTATAATCTGGGCCAGGATCTCACGCGCGTCCACCTGCTGGCCCTGGGCTCGCAACTGCGCCACCCGCCGCCGAACCCGCTCTTCCGGGCTGGCATCCAGGAAGAATTTGTGGACGGCGGCGGGAAAGACCACGGTGCCCATGTCACGGCCCTCGGCCACCACTTCGCCCCGGTTGCCGATCTGTCGCTGCAGTTCGGTGAGGCGTTTTCGGACCATGGGTAAAGCAGAGACCCGGGAGGCCAGCATAGCCATCTCCGGGGTGCGAATGGCGGAGGAGATATCCTCGCCGTTCAACACCACTCCAGTCTCACCGTTGACGGCCACCAGATTAAGATCAAACCCGGCCAGCAACCCGGCCAGTTCAGGGCTTTCTTCCGGCGGCAGCCCGGCCCGCTGCACGACCAAACCCACGGCCCGATACATGGCCCCGGTATCCAGGTAGGCATAGCTCAGCACCCGGGCCAGTTCCCGGCTGATGGTACTTTTCCCGGCCCCGCTCGGACCGTCGATGGTGATTATGGACTCGCCGGACATCAGGCCGCTTCCGGCGCCGCCAGGATCTGCGCCATGGTCTTGACCAGCCGCCGATTTTCCTCGGTGGTCCCCACGGTAATGCGGATATAGCCGGGATAGCCATAGGCATTCATCGGTCTGATGATGACGCCCCGTCTGAGCATCTCTTCGTAAAATTTTCGGCCGTCACGTCGCACGTCGACCAGAAAGAAGTTGGTATGGGTATCAAAGACCCGGCAGCCCAGGGTACTGATCTCCCGGGCCAGCCAGGCGATGGACTCACCGGTGTGGTCCAGGGTCAACCGGTAATGCTCGTCATCGTCAAGAGCCGCCAGGGCGCCGACCTGAGCCGGCAGGTTGACGTTGAAGGGCTGGCGTACTCGATTTAGGTAACCGGCCAGTTCCCGATTCATTAATCCATAGCCGATCCGCAGCCCGGCCAGACCGTAAGCTTTGGAGAAAGTCCGTAAACCCACCACCGGTGTTCGGTTCTCCAGATAGCGGCGGACATCGATCCGTCCAGAATGGTTGACAAAATCGACATAAGCCTCATCCAGGACCACGATGACCTGCTCCGGCACCCGAGCCAGGAAAGATTCGAATTCCTCCCGGCCGAAAATGGTGCCGGTGGGATTGTTGGGGTTGTCAAGAAAGATCAGCCGGGTCCGCTCGTTGACCTGGGCCAGGATCCCCTCCAGATCGTGCACCAGCCCCAGCGCCTCGCCACCGCCGTTACTGGTTAGCGCCGCCTCCGGGGCGATTTCTTTCAGGGGCACCACCCGGTTGACCCCGCCCCGGGCCTGGACCATGGTCTGGTAGACCAGGAAGGTGGGCTGGCTGGTAACCACTTCGTCTCCCGGTTCCAGGAAGGCGGCGATCAGCAGTTCGATCACCTCGTTGGAACCGTTGCCGAAGACCAGCTCTTCGGGCGCCACCCCCAGCATCTCGGCAAGACGGTGGCTCAGATAATAGTTGCTGCCGTCCGGGTAGCGATGCAACTTGGTCAGGGCGGCGCCGATCGCCGCCATCGCCTTGGGCGAGGGACCGAGGGCATTCTCGTTGGAAGCCAGCTTGATCGATCCGGTGATGCCGTACTCCCGTTCCAGTTCCTCGATGGGCTTGCCGGGAGGATAGGGCACCAGATTGCGGATATTTTCGGAGACCTTGAGTTTCATGACCAGTTTTTTAATCCAGAGTGGGTTTGCGGCTGCCCAGTCCCAGCGCCTGTTCCAGGCTGAAGGCGGCCTGCAGTAGTTTTTCCTCAGCGAAATGCGGCCCCTGAAGCTGCAGGCCTATGGGCAGGCCGGCGGAGCTGAAGCCGCAGGGTACCGAGAGACAGGGCACCCCGGCCAGATTGGAGGAAATGGTCAGGACGTCGGAAAGATACATGCTCAAAGGGTCGTCGATCTTCTCGCCGATCCGCCAGGCTGGGGTGGGAGCAACCGGCGAAGCCAGGACATCGCACTTTTCGAAAGCCGCCCTGAAGTCATTAACGATCAGGGTCCGCACTTGCAGGGCCTTGCGATAATATGCGTCATAGTAACCGGAGGAAAGGGCGTAGGTGCCGATCATGATCCGTCGCTTGACCTCGGCTCCGAACCCCTCGGAGCGGCTCAGCTGGAACATCTCCAGAAGCGAGTCGGGGTCGGCGGTCCGATGTCCGAATCGGACTCCGTCATAACGGGCCAGGTTGGAGCTGGCCTCGGCCGGGGCAATGACATAGTAGGCAGCCACCCCGTAACCGGTATGGGGCAGGGTAACCTCAACCACTTCAGCGCCGGACTGCCTGAGGGCCTCGATACCGTCGCGCACCACCCTTTCCACCTCGGGGTCAAGCCCTTCCTCGAAATATTCCCGGGGGATGCCGATCTTCAAGCCCTTGACCCCGGCATCCAGAGAGGCCGGATAGTCGGCCACCGGCCGGGCGACCGAAGTGGAATCGCGTCGGTCATGGCCACTGATCAGCTTGAGCAGGATGGCGCAGTCGCGCACGTCCTTAGTAATCGGTCCCAGCTGATCCAATGAGGAAGCGTAGGCGATCAGGCCGTAGCGGGAAACCCGGCCATAGGTGGGCTTCAAGCCCACCACCCCGCAATGGGATGCGGGTTGGCGGATCGAACCGCCGGTATCGGAACCGAGCGAAGCGACACATTCGTCGGCCGCCACCGCCGCCGCCGAACCGCCGCTGGAGCCGCCGCAGATATGGTCCAACGCCCAGGGATTGTGAGGAGTACCGAAGGCGCAGGTTTCGTTGGAAGAACCCATGGCGAACTCATCCATGGCGAGCTTGCCGAGGATCACCGCTCCCGCCGCCTTCAGGGCGGCAACCGGGGTGGCATCGTAGGGCGGGACGAAATCTTCCAGCATTCGCGAGCCGCAGGTGGTGCGCAAACCCTTGGTGCAGACGATATCCTTCAGGGCCAGGGGAATGCCGCAGAGTTCTCCGGCCAGTCCGGCCGCCCGTTGCCGATCGGCCGTCGCGGCCTGGGCCAGGGCGCCCTCCCGATCCAGGGTGACAAAGGCGCCCACGCGCTCCTCGACCCGGTCGATCCTGGACAGAAAAGCCTTAGTAACCTCTATCGCCGTGATTTCGCCATTAGCAAGAAGTTCCTGCAGAGCGTGGATGGTAAGTGCCTGAATCTCCATATTCTCTCACCACAAAAAAACAGCGGATCCAGCCGGGCCGGGATCCGCTTAATCCGGTTGTTGTGCGACTGGCAGAACCAGGCGCTAGGCCGCTTCAAATTACTTTGGGAACCACGAAGGCGACGCCGTTTTGCGAAGGCCCGTTGGCCAGAGCCTCTTCCCGGGGGAGAGACGCGGCCGGTTCATCTTCCCGGAAGGCGTTGACGATGGCGATCGCGTGAGTGGTGGGCGCCACCGTAGCAGTGTCCAGTTCGTTTAGCTTATCAACATAGGAGAGAATCCGGTCCAGCTGACCGGCCATCTCCAGCGCCTCGTCGTCTGCCAACTGCAGACGGGCCAGACGGGCTACATATTGCACTTCTTCCAGAGAGATCTTCATGGGCTGAAGAATTAACGTAAATGGATCGGCAAGTCAAACAATCTTGATGTTGATGGTCTCGCAAAAAACCTCGGGGCGGCAGAGCAAAAGTTCGATATACAAGTAAGTAGTGTATTTTTTGAGATTGAGGCCGTACATACGATATGCCGAACGAGCAAAAATGCGCCACGACGCGATCGACCGGTTTATGCCCTTCGGGGTGCTTTTGGGGACGCCATCATCCTTTGGTTCGGCCAAGGGTGCCCGGTCCTCAGATATGCCAGCGGGGAGCATAGGCGCGACGCAGAACGGCCAACGATTCGGTACCAAGGTTACCGGGAGCCCCGAACCGGGCCTCGGCCAGGGGGGATATCCGGTTTTCCAGATCGGGCAGAAAGGCCTCACCGGCCAACTCACCCAGGGAAGCGAGGACGCCATCCCGCAACCCCTGTAGACTGTAGCCGCCCTCCAGGGTCAGAATCAAGCGACCATCACATAATTCGTCGGCCAGTGCCTTGACAACCCGGGTCAGATAAGCAAAGCCGGCCTCGGTCACCGCCATGGTGCCCAAAGGGTCGCCGTGATAAATGTCATATCCGGCGGAAACCAGAATCATCTCGGGACGGTACTGACGGGCAATGGGGACCAGCACCTGGTTGAAAATCGCGGCATAGGCGGCATCGTTCATCCCACCGGAGAGAGGCACATTGAGATTAAAGCCTTCCCCGCGACCACTTCCTTTTTCCTCCAGAGTGCCGGACCCTGGAAAATAGGGAAACATATGGGTGGAAAAATAAAGAACCCGGTCGCTCTTGTAAAAGGAGTTCTGGGTACCGTTGCCGTGATGAAGATCCCAATCGACTATCAGAATCCGCTGCAGGCCCAATTCATCCAGGGCGTAGGCGGACGCCACCGCCACGTTGTTGAACAGGCAGAACCCCTTGGCCCAACCCCTTTCGGCATGATGACCTGGCGGCCGCACCAGGGCGAAGGCATTGGCGGCAGACCCAGCGCAAACCTGCCGAGCCGCCTCAATCACCGCGCCGGCGGCCAGACAAGCGGCCTCATATGAACGCGCCGATGTACTGGTGTCGGGATCGAGGGATTCGAAGGGATGTCCTGCCGTTGCGGCGACCCTGGCCACGTGCTCTTCGGAATGGATCCGCAGCAAATCCAGCCGTTCGGCCGGAACCGGCGCGGGGAAAGACAGGTTCTGGCTGTCCATCAACGATCCCAGGCCTTCGTAAACTACCTCCAGTCGGCTGGAACTTTCCACATGGGCAAAGCCCGGATCATGCTCCAGGAATAGATCGCTTTTGAGAATCGCGGTTTTCAGCACTTCTGACTCCACCCGATAATCCCTAGTCGTAGTGTAAACCCCCCAAAAAAACACAGGGAGTTTAGCTGCTTGTCCGCCGCAAGTCAACGGGCAACGGACTCGTCCGGAGAATTTCCCCCTACAAATAATCCAAATTTACTCCGACAGATTATGGTATGTTTGCACCATTTAGTTTTTTCTAACTAATATCGAGCTACTTTGGGGCATTCTCAACTATACTTTTGTTACAGGAAATAATAATTTAACCAGTGACGCATACAAATGTCCCAGTCTGCCAATCATGATCGGAACCATAACGCTCCGACCTCTTCAATTTCCGGCTCCGTTAAACGGTACGTCGGCTTCATCTCCCTAATCAGCAGCCTCTTGATCATCGCCATTTTCTGGGTGTTTTACATCCACACCGTCAAACTCATCGATGAACAGTTGCTCCATGAATCCCGCGCCTTCTTTCAGGAAATCGTCCAGACCCGCCAGTGGATCATCAAACAGGGAGGGGTTTACATCAGAGAGAAGCCGGGGATGCAGCCCGATCACTACCTGGGAAATGTCAAAGGGCTGAAGACGGTTATCACCGATCGTGAAGGCGAACAATACTTCCTGCGCAACCATGCCGTCATTACCAGAATGATTTCGGATCTACCCCAGCGGGAACAGCATTTCATCATTAACATCTCCAGCCTCAAACCCTTGAACCCAGGCAACAAGCCGGACAATTTCGAACTGACCGCCCTGGAATCCTTTGAAACCGGGGCCAAGGAGTTCTCCCGGCTGATTCAGACTTCATCGGGCCCCACCTTTCGTTTCATGGCCCCCCTGGTTACTCAGAAAGAATGCTTGCCCTGTCACGGCAACCAGGGATATAAAATCGGCGACATCCGCGGGGGCATCAGCATTACCATTCCGGCCCGGGAGGTGATGCGCGAAATAACCCAGGCCAGGATTTATACCTTGACCGCCGCCGCCGCCCTACTGTTGGTACTGTTTTCGGTGATCATCTACATCTCCCGTCTTTTCGTCAAGGATTTGAAAAAATCAGAAAACATACTGATGGAGCAGGCCACCACCGATTCGCTGACCGGCATTCTCAACCGGGGAGAAGGGATCAGAAGATTCGAGCAGGAAATCTCCCACAGCCAGCGGAATCAGCTGCCTCTCTCGATCATCCTGATCGATATTGATAACTTCAAAATATTCAACGACAACTTCGGACACCAGCTGGGTGATCGGGTCATCCGGCTGATCTCCGGCTGCTTGGCCGCGACTCTGCGAAATTATGACATCATTTGCCGTTACGGCGGGGAAGAATTCCTGGTGGTACTGCCAACTACCGAGTTGCTGAAGGCTATTGAAACGGCCGAGCGCTTACGGATTCTGGTGGCGGAAATGTCAACCACCGTAGATGATGAGCGGGGAGCGGCGATCAATCTGACCATCAGCCTGGGGGTCACCTCCCTGCACCCGGGAGATTCCCTGGACAGCCTGATATACCGGGCCGACAACGCCCTCTATATCGCCAAGGAGAAGGGTCGCGACCAGGTCCAGTTCCTCACCTGACCGCGCTTATCTGCTACCACTGCCTGCAGCCGTTCGCGGTGAAGAAAATTGTCCGGTCTTCCGTCACCAGGCAATGCATGAATTGATCATGCGGGGCCAGCGGCAGATTTCCAGTTGCCAGCTGCAGCTCAAAAGCCAGCCCGATCCGCAAGGCCCCGGGAGCTTCCAAAGCCAGAAATCGGTCATAGTAGCCGCCACCGTATCCCAATCTCCCCCCCGCAGGTCAAAGACAGCGCCGGGCACCACAACCGCCTCGATTTGGTCCGGAGGCACGGATCGGGTTCGAGCCGGATCGGGCTCCGGGATCCCGCAATATCCGGAGCGCAGTTCCCGGCCGGGATCTTCCACCAGATAGGGCAAGAGCTTTCTGCTTCCCGGTATGGACAGGGGCAGGGCCACGCGAACACCGGCCTCAAGGCACTTGGCAATGGCGGCGGCAGTCCGGACCTCGCTGCGGAAACTGGCGTAAAACATCACCGTCCGGCAGTCCGAAAATTGGTTGATTTGCCAGAGCCGAGCTTCGATCTGCCGGCTTTTTTCTTCCAGGACCTGCCGGGGCATGCTGTCCCGAATCGCCAGAATTTCCCTCCGCAACCGATCCCGATTGAACATTTGAACTTTATCTGGCAACATTTAGTGCATATCCAAGAAGCAGGGGTTAGAATTTATTATGGATATCATTCTAGCCCTTACCCGTACTTTCCGCAAACCGCAATAGTTGGCAGGTTAGCTGCCACATCGTGAATATGAATCTCAAAATATCTTCCTTCACAGAGCACTGGCAGACCCACACTTTTAACCGCCAAACCATTCTCCTCAACCCTTCGCGCCCGGACTGGGTAGTACCCGGCACGGAAGCCGCCCGCTTGCTGGAGCATCCGTCCGTCGACCCGGTGCTGGCTTTGGCCCGAACCAGCCTGGAACACCAACTCTCCGGCCCTACCCCGGAACCCTACAGAGGTCGGGCGGCACATCTCTCCCTGACCCGCCTTAAGGAATGCTGGTTCCATCTGACCTCGCAATGCAACCTGACCTGTCGCCATTGCCTGTTCAGCTGTTCTCCGGCCTCCACCGTCAGCCTCGCCCCGGACCTCTTGGCGCAGGGCTTGCGGGAAAGCCGGGAACTGGGCTGTTCCCTCTTTTATTTTACCGGGGGTGAACCCTTTGTCTATCCCGAGTTCACGACTGTCCTGCAAGAACTCCTGAACGAGACGGACAACCATGCCGTGATCCTGACCAATGGCTTGCTGCTGGAGCAATACCTTACACCATTGGCCGCTCTTCCCCGGGAAAGGTTGCATCTGCAGATCAGCATGGACGGCCTGGAAGCGCAGCATGACAACCTGCGCGGCCAGGGCACCTTCCAGCGGCTGCTGAAAGTCCTCGCCCGTTTGCGGGAGCACGATTTCCAAGTCACCCTTTCGGTGGCGGTCAATCGGATCAACATCGACGATCTGCCGGCGCTTGTGGAACTGGCCGGTGATCTGGGAGTAGCCAGCCTCCACTTCCTTTGGCATTTTGTGCGGGGCAAAGGTAGCTCCGAACAGTTTGTCGAACCATCCCTGATTTTCCAGCAACTGATTCGGGTTCAGGAAGTGGCCGCCAACCGCGGGGTAATCATCGACAACATTGAAACCATTCGCAGCCAGGTGTTCAGTTCTCCCGGCACTAGATTCGATCTCAGCAATACCGGCTGGGAATCTCTGGCGATTGGCCCGGACGGTCACATCTACCCTTCCCCGGCCCTGGTCGGTATCCCGGAACTTGACTGTGGGTTCCTGACGCACGGCTTGCGCCAGTCCTGGCAGGATAGTCCGGTTATGAAAAATATCCGCCGCGCCTCCCTGATCGACTCTCCCGCCTTGGCCTCCCGGCCCTTGAGCTTGCTGGTTGGCGGCGGCGATCTCGACCACAGCTATCTGGCCGGTGGAGAGTTCGTCGGTCACGATCCCTACCTGGAACTTTATGAAGATCTGGCCCTTTGGCTGATCACCCGACAGGCCTCCCGTTACCCGGTCCGCAACCCGGCGGAAATCATCCTGCGGATGGGCGATGTCCGGCACGATTGTCCGGACGGCGGCCAGGCCGTTTCCCTGACCCACTGCAACTGCGTGATCTCCCTGCCCGATGCCACCGGGCACAAATCGGTCCGGGAATTTTACGGCCAGGCCGCCCTGCAAACCAATAACGAAATCGTCAATCCCTTCGCGCCGATCCGGGATGGCCTGGAATTCATCCCCCTCAAATCCCGGCAAAGGTCGTACGGTTGCGGCAGCCCGGTGTTGGATGCGGCCCCGGCGCCTGGAGAAATCCTGGTTGATCTGGGCAGCGGCAGCGGCTTTGAATGTTTTGTGGCGGCCGGACAGGTTGGTCGAACCGGCAAAGTTTACGGAATCGACATGACCCGGGAGATGCTGGAACTGTCCCGCGAATCGAAACGAAGCGTGGTCGAGGAGCTGGGCTATGACAATCTGGAATTCCGGCAGGGTTATCTTGAAGAACTTCCCCTGCCCGACGAACATGCCGATGTGGTTATTTCCAACTGCGTGATCAATCTCAGTCCGGATAAGCGGACCACCTTTCATGAGATTTATCGGGTGCTTAAGCCGGGTGGCCGCCTGGTTGTCTCCGACATCACCACCGACCGGCCAATTCCGCTGACCATCAAGAATAACCAAAAATTCCGGGGCGAATGTTTGGGCGGCGCCCTGCAGCAGGAACAATTACTGGCCATGCTCAGGGCCACCGGTTTTACCGAAGCCCGATTGATCAAGCGTTTTCCTTATCGAGAGGAAGACGGAACCAGATTTTTCTCATTGACCTTCAGTTGCCGAAAACCGCCGAAACCCGAGATCGGTCAGGAAGTAATCTACCGGGGCCCAATGGCGGCATTGATGACCGAAACCGGGCAACTCATTTTCAAGGGACGCCCGATCCGTCTGGAAACCGACCTGGCCAACCAATTGGATGACTTCTTCCAACTGGATGAAAACGGTGCGGCGGTCAATCTCGCCACCACCGATTCTTGTGGTTGCGATCCGGTACCCCATACCTCGGGCGATTCCGCCGGCTGCTGTGCGCCCGTGCCCGAAAGCTCCGGCCGGTCACTGCCAATTATTCCGGCCGGCTTTATCGTCCAACCTCAAGTGCCGATGGTGAAACAGAAGCAAGATTGCCTGATTTGCGGGACCGAACTTATCTATGCAAATCGGCCAAGCCCGGCAAATTGTCATTATTGCGGCAAGTGGGCTCAAGCGGAAATCGCTTGTCCGGAGCATTATGTCTGTGACCAATGCCATCTGACCGACGGCCTGGCTGTTATACGGCAGGTCTGCACCACCACCGGCGAGCAGGATCTGCTGGCCCTCCTCCATCTGCTCCGTTCCCATCCGGCCCTGCCTCTGCACGGTCCGGAACATCATGCCCTGGTTCCCGGGGTAATCCTGGCGGCCTGGCGTAACTGCGGCGGCGCCGGCAGTGTGCAAGATATACAGACCGCTATTGACCGGGGCAGCAAGATACCCGGCGGCGTCTGCGGCCTCTGGGGTAGTTGCGGGGCCGCACTGGGGGTGGGGATCGCCTTCGCGGTGATTCTCGAAGCCTCACCGTTGACCGCCGGACCGCGCCAGGAAGCGCAGCGGATCACGGCCCGGGTCATGAGCCGTATGGCTGCCAACCGGGCTCCCCGCTGCTGTCGGCGGGAAGCGTTGACTGCTTTACTGGAAGCCTCGGCCATCGCCCGGGAAAATTTCGGCCTGGAACTACCGGCCAGATACCAAGAAGGATGTGGACAAAAGGATCTTAACCGGGAGTGTCTCGGCAAGGCTTGCCCTTACTGGAAATAATGGAGGAAATAACTGATCGGCACCGTGGACGAAAATGAGTTAGACGATCACCACCCTGGTTCCGATCAAGCGGTCATGTAGCCCACGCTTTTGGGAATCAAAGATGATCGGGGAATAAAAGAGGAAAAGAGTAGCAATAAAAGCTACCATCGCCAGCCATTTTTGCTGGCTCAGCATAAACCCGGCAATGGCGGGTACCAGCGCGATACTCAAACCTAAAACAAATTCCCCGCAGAAACGGCCGAAGGCCTGAATATAGCCTACTCTACCTCCCGTCGGGGTTACTATTTTCAGGTTGAAGACTATCTTGCCGGGAGTGGCTCCGAACTTGCCGACGAACCAGGTTACATAGAAGGACCACAGCAGCAGGTTGATCAACATGGTCGCGGCATAAACATATTCGATATCGGCCGAGACATAAGCCTCCGGAAAGAGCTTGCGGCTCAGACCCTCAACTATGCTGGCTATGGTGAGCAGGAAGATCAGGTCAATAACCTTGGCCCCGAACCTCTTGCCGGCTCCGGCATAATTCAACCCGCCCGCAGTTGTCGCCTTTTTTCCCCGGAGGAGCTCCCCTGCGGCTCCCCCGTGAATCTCATTATCTCCGAGGCCCCGGGCATAAGGCTTTTCTTCCCGGGTGACTGAAGTCAGCTCATCGCCCCTGATTTCGGCCAGCGCCTGCCAATCCGCCATCCCCTTGCGCCACACCAGAGTGTCAGGGGTAACGGTGCCGGCCCCGATCAACCGCTCAAACTCATCCTGGCTTATCGGTCCCCGCTTTTCCCGGCCTTCGGCGTAGTACCACTTGACTTCAGGATGAACTACGACTTCTTCGGCGGCCGTGAATATCACCCCGCATTTCGGACAATGTATCTCCCGACCGATAAATTCTTCATCCACCTTGCCCTTGCTGCCACATTCTGGACATCTGACGATCATCTACTTCCCTCACTTTCTCCGCATTCTACAAACCCTATCGGAACATAGGATTGCTTAAGATATCATGAATTTCTTCGGGATCAGGAAAATTTTCACCGCCTTCAGCAATTTTTTATCAACTATGCTGGTTATCGTTTATATTCAAGCGGATACAATCTTTCCATTAATATCAGCCCTCCTGGATAGCCCCCATGCCGGAATTACCTGAAGTCGAAGTTGTCTGCCGCGGTTTGGCCCCAATGCTGATCGGTAGAAAAATCAAGGCCGTCACCTTCGGCAAGCTGAATCTGCGCCTGCCTCGGCCGGATCGAAAAATATCCGCCCGGCTTGCAGGTCGGGCAATTACAGCGGTACGAAGACGGGCCAAGTACATCATTATAGAACTGGACTCATCGGCGTTAATAGTCATCCACCTGGGGATGACCGGCCGTCTCGGCCTCTTTCCCAGCCATTCTCCACAGGCTAAACACGATCACGCCTGCTGGCTTCTGGACAACGGTCTGGAGATGCGCTTCAACGATACCAGGCGGTTCGGCTCAATTCAGGTTTTTGATTCGGAGCAGAGCGCGGAAGAATTTTTCGGAACCATGGGCCCAGATCCTTTCTGGGCAAGCTTTACCGCGACCTACCTGGCCGACCAGGCCAAGGGAAAGAGCCAGCCGGTAAAGAATTTTCTAATGGATAACCATATCGTTACCGGCATAGGCAATATTTACGCCAGCGAGATCCTCTTTGCCAGTCGCGTTAATCCGACCACCCCGGTTCGGGAATTATCAACTGCCGAATGGCGAAGAATTGTCATCAACAGCCGGACCATCCTGACCGCTGCCATTGACTGCGGGGGGTCGACCATTTCCGATTACGTTAACAGCAGCGGTGAAAAAGGATATTTCCAGACCAAGCTCAAGGTTTACGGCCGGGACAATGAGCCCTGTCCGGACTGCCGTGGACCGATCGGTCAAATCCGCCTGGGCGGCCGGGCCAGTTACTTTTGTTCCCGGTGCCAACCCGCCAGCCGCAAGCAAAAATCTAAAAAGAAGCCCTGAGCCCGAGCTTCCGACAGGCGGCAACCAGCTGGACGGCGGCCCTGGCCAACTCCGGCCTCTTCTGGTGCAGGGTTACGGACAACCTGATTCTGGCCGACCCTTCCGGCACCGTCGGCGGCCTCACCGCAGTGACAAAAAGTCCCATTTTGCGGCATTCATCAGCCAGTGCAAGAGATTGTCCGCTATCTCCCACCAGGATCGGGATGATCTGGGAAGGACCGGGCGCACCCGTCATTCCTTCACCGACCAGGCATTCCTTAAAATAAACGACATTTTCAGCCAGTTGCTGGCGCAGGTCCGGCTCTCGTCGCACCAGCCTTACGGCTGCCAGGGAAGCACCGATTACCGCCGGCGGCAAACCGGTGGAATAGATAAAGCTGCGGGCCCGGTTGATCAGATAATCACGCAGAATCTGCGAACCGGCCACATAGGCGCCATAGCTGCCCAAGCCTTTACCGAAAGTCCCGATAACCACGTCAACCCGCTCCGCAAGTCCATATTCCTGGACCAGCCCTCCCCCCTGCCGGCCATATATACCGGTGGCATGGGCCTCATCCACCATCAGCAGACAGGAGTATCTTTCTTTCATTTCCGCCAACGCCGCCAATGGCGCGATATCACCATCCATGCTGTAGAGGGACTCAACCACAACCAACGCTCGGCCACCGACCCTGCACTTGCTTAACAATTCTTCCAGGTGAGACAGGTCGTTGTGACGGAAACGCAACAATCTGGCGCCGGACAACCGGCAGCCATCATAGATGCTGGCATGATCGAGTCGATCGGTGAGCACTGTGTCACCCCGACCGACCAACGTCGGAATTACCCCGACGTTGGCCAGGTAGCCACTGCCGAAAACCAGAGCGGCCGGGCATTCCTTCAAACCGGCCACTTCATCTTCCAGCTCATGGAAAAGGGCGAGGTCACCGCTCATCAGCCGGGCGGCACCAACCCCGGCTCCGTAACGGGCCAGGGCGGCCTGGCCGGCCGCAATCACTTCTGGATGTACCGAAAGGGCCAGATAATCGTTCGAGGAAAAATCCAGCCTCCCGGCCCCTCGTTCGGCCACCGGCTGCAGTTGGCGATAACGCCCGCTGGCAATCTGCTCAGCCAGGCGGTCTTTCAGGAAGTCCATATCTGCTTGATCGCCGCAACAAACCGGTTATCCTCTTCCGGTAGTCTGCCGCGCTGGGTCAGGTAACCGCCAATCATCATCCCATCTACCCCGGCCATGAAGGCCAGTCCTAGAAAATCTCCCAGAGTGCTTTCTCGGCCGGCCGCCAGGCGAATAGGCAAATCCGGCAAAATCAAGCGGTAGAGGGCCATGGTTCTGATGATTTCGTTGACTTCCAGGGGAGGCATACCGGCCAAGGGGGTTCCCGGCAAAGGAATCAGGACGTTGAGCGGTATCGAGGCAACTTCCAGTTCCTTGAGGGTCAAGGCCATGGAGAGGCGATCAGCCTCGGATTCTCCGAGCCCGAAGATGCCGCCGGCGCAGACTTCCAGGCCGGCGGCTTGGGCCGCTCTGATCGTGGCCACCCGCTCGTCGAAACTATGGGTGGTGGCGACCCGGGGAAAAAACTCCCGGGAAGTTTCAAGGTTGTGGTGGTAACGGCTTAGTCCGGCTTGTTTGAGAAGGGAAAAACCTTCCCGATCAAGAATTCCCAGGGAGGCGCAAACCTGAATCTCCACCTCTTCCCGGATTGCCGTAACCAGTTCGGCGATCTGGAAAAGCTCCTTCCGACTTGGCCCCCGGCCGCTGGTGACCAGGGAAAACCTGGTCGCGCCGATCCGTTTGGCCTCCCGCGCTGCGGCCACCACTTCTTCGCGCCCCTTCAGCGGATAAACCGGGGCGTCCGTATGGTAGTGGATGGATTGAACGCAGAAACGACAATCCTCGCTGCATTTTCCCGACTTGGCATTGATAATACTGCAGAGCGAAACCTGCTGGCCGCGCCGGGACAATTTACACTCCAGAGCCAGGGCCATCAATTCGGGGAGGGCCAACTGCCGCCAACGGTCTATATCCTGTTTAGCGGTCATGCTTCCTTAACCCGAAAATTCCGCCCCCGCCCTGGTTTACCAAGGCCGGGGCCCGACTGCTCCGGCGCCGACCACTTCGGCGCCGCCCCTCCCTTCGCGGTTCTGCGGCGGGCGAGGGAAGTGGAGTGCTGGGAATCTTTGCCGGCTCTCCCCCGGCGGCTTCCCGACAGATCTGGAAAAAAAGCAGCCCCTCCGGGAAGTAACTTTTCTTGGTCAGCCATTGGGGCCAACCTTCTTTTCCACCATGCCGGTTGAAAACCGGCAGGTTGACCAGCAAGGCGGCAATTCCTTCTTTCTGGGCTCTGGTGACATTCAGCTTCAGCAAGAGGCGATCCACGCTGGCCCTGGTTTCCCGGGCAAAATTTGCCCCAGCTGTACCTTTGTCGGGAGCGGCCAGCAGATCCAGTTCGCTTTTGGCCCAAGGCAACAGGAGTAAAGACAGAAGGATATGCTCCGGCAGCCCTGCCCCTTCTGACTGAAAACGGTCCGCCACCTCCAGGTTGGCGAGCAGCTCCGTTTTCCCTTCTGCCAAAACCTCCGCGGTGTAAAAAGGGAATAGAACAGTGAATAGACCGCAGTCCAGGGCCAAACGAGCCCAACCTGCGCTGGCCCCGCTTTTCAGATCCTTGAAGAGCTCGTCCCGAATCCGGGATTCGGGACATTGCTGGAGATAATCAAGATGATCTTTGATGGCCCGCCAGGATTCCGGTTCTATGGTAAAGCCTATACGGGCGGCATGTCGGACCGCCCGCATGATCCGAACCGGATCGCGCCTGATCCGGCGGCCGGGATTGCCGATAATCCGGATAATTCCATGATCCAGGTCGTCAACCCCGCCGACATGATCGATTACGGTAAAATTGGCGATGTCGTAAAACAACGAGTTGATCGTCAAATCCCGACGCAGGGAGTCTTCAGCCACCGTTCCGAAGGTGTTATTCGGGGGCAAGACCTCTTCCGGACCATCCAGGTCGTATTCGCTAAGACAACGCAGAGTCGAGACCTCGACAATCTTGTTGCCAGGAAAAAACACTTGTACCAGCCTGAAACGCTTGCCGATCACCCGACTGTTACGGAAGATCTTTCTGATCTGTCCGGGCCGGGCATCGGTACTGATATCGAAATCCTTCGGGGTTTTGCCGAGATAAAGATCACGAACGCCGCCGCCGACCAGGTAAGCGGCAAAACCGGAATCACGCAGGCGGTACATGACCTTCAATGCTTCAAGATCGATATCCTTCCGCGAAATCGGGTGCTGGTCCCTGGGAATAATTCGGGGTGGCAGCGGCACGACCGTTGTATTCTGATGAGCAGGCTCAGACATCCTGTCTAGGGGTGGGGGTGCATTGGTTAGCAAAAATTATGAAGTTGCGTTCGTGGGGCCCCACGAATCAAGAGCCGTCGGAGAACATCATTTCAGGCCGGAGACATGACCGGCCACTTGGTATTTTCCTTGTAGACCGATTCTGCCTGACTGACAAACTGATCGAAAACCTCTTTAACCGTAAGAATGTCGTGAATTTTATAGACATTCTCACCGGAAAAAACCAGGCCGTCTTCCACATTACCATCCCGGGCCAGATTGAGCCGCTCGGAAATACAGTAGACATGGTCACATTTTTTGAGACATTTATAAATACATTTTCTGGCTTCCAAGCCAACTCCGCCATTCTTGAGTTTCTCGACGAAGGGTGTCTTGATGGCTCGGCCGGGTAAACCAACAGGAGAACGGATCAAGACCACGTCCTCCTTTCTGGCGTTAAGCATAGCCTGCTTAAACTTTTCCGAGACTGAACACTCCTTGGTCAGGACGAAACGGGTAGCTACCTGCACCGCGTCGGCGCCATACTTGTCCATCATCTCGCCCATCTCGTAACCGTTGGTGATGCCACCGGCGGCGATCAGCGGCACCTTCTTCACGACTTTACGAATCTCCGGGAAAATATCCCGCAACGAGCGATCGGTACCTAGATGGCCCCCGGCTTCCTTGGCTTCAACCACAATGGCCGCCGCTCCCAGTTTTTCCGCCAGTTTGGCGAAAGCAGGCGAGGATACAATGGAAACGATGGGAGTCTTGGTTTCCTCGCCGATTTTAAAAATATCCCGAGAAAAACCGGCACCGGTGACAATCATGTCGACTCCGGCCTCGATGGAAGCCATTACCAGTTGGTAGAAATTTTTCATGGCGAACATGATGTTCACCGCAATGATTCCCTTGGTGGCGGCCTTGGCCCTGCGGATATCGGCCTGTAGTTCTTCGACCGGGATTGAAGAACCGCCGATGGTGCCTATGCCTCCGCACTCGGCCACCGGGATCGCAAGATCAGAGGTTGAAACCCGAATGGACATGCCACCCTGAACCAGTGGTATAGGGGCGACAAAAGGGCCAATCTGCAAAGGAGGAAGCTTCATTAGTGAAATAATCCTGTGGAGTATCCGGTTAAGGTTGCAAGAATGATGAAACAAGTTGAGATTTCAACAAAATATCATGTTCTCCAGCCGATAAGCTCAGGAGCACAGGGGAATATGACGTTTTTAACTATGTTTGTCAAGCAAACCGGGAAGCTTGAAGCCTCCAGCCAACCAATTATGCCTGGAATACGAGGCTAGCCTGGCACCAAAATCTTACCCAGTCAGATCAGGCCATGGCAACCGAATAGATGCGGTACCCCCTTGCCCGACAGGTCGTCTCGCGGCACTGATGCGGTGAGATTCCGTTGCTAAGCAAAACAAACTGAGTAACATCCGGAAGATTTTCCAGCCAGCCATTTCCACAGGCGAATTGCGGGCAGGAACTAGGCTGCGAGATCTGGTCCGTCACTACATCTTATTGACTGATCCGACAAGCTGGGGCACAATGGCAAATTCAAGTTAAGATCGATCGGTCGGCCGCTTTCCTGAAAAACTTGGTAAAAATTTTGATATGAAAATTGCTCCCGGAGAAATAGGCTTCGATATCGACGGCGTGGTTGCCGATACCATGGAAGCCTTCATCAGGCTGGCGGCTCGGGATTTTGCAATCCTGGTCCGGCCGGAACAGATAACCGACTTCATGGTTGAAGAGTGTCTCGACATGGATCCGCAGGTGGTCGAGATCATTTTTAACCGTTTGATGAAATCGCCACTGGAAGAGGGGCTGCAGCCAATTTCCGATGCCCTCCCGGTCCTGCAGTTCCTGGCCGAGCAGGCTCCGCTATCCTTTATCACCGCCCGTCCCGATCCGGCCCCGATAGCTGCCTGGCTGGAAAAGCATCTAGGCCGTCGGGTATTCTCCCAGGCTCGACTGGTGGCCACCGGTGACCATGACGGCAAGGTAGCCTTCATTAGAGAGCTTGGTCTGCGCTACTTTATTGATGATCGTCCCCAGACTTGCCGGCAATTAGCCGCGGAAACCGACATCACCCCGATAGTTTTCAGCCAACCCTGGAATCGTGGGCGGCATTCCCTTGCCTCGGTTGAAAACTGGATAGAAGTCAGGCAACTCTGCCTGGCTTCTTAACCTGCACCCGAGGGCGAAAATGAATTGTCCGAAATGCGGGCATAAACTGCAAGATTTCCGTAACCCCCTACCGACTGTTGATGTTATAATTGAAACCATGAACGGCATAGTTCTGATCAGGCGCCGCAATCCGCCACCGGGTTGGGCCTTGCCCGGGGGCTTTGTCGACTATGGCGAAACCCTGGAAGAGGCGGCCCGGCGTGAGGCTTTTGAGGAAACAGGCCTGCGGGTTCATTTATTAAGGCAACTGCACTCTTATTCACGGCCGGACCGTGACCCGCGTTTTCACACTATTTCCACAGTTTTTCTGGCCACCGCTGAGGGGCTCCCGACTGGCGGTGATGACGCGACCGAAGCACGAATCTTCACCGAGGAAAACTTGCCGCCTCTGGCCTTCGATCACCGAGAGATAATTAATGACTACTACCGCACAAAAAGATCAGGCGACCAAGGCCCGGATCCTATTAGTTGACGACGACCAATTGGTTCTGGAACTTCTCGGCTTGTCTATCGATTCATTTGGCTTTGAACCAGTCATGGCCCATAACGGTAAAGAAGCCCTGACATACCTAGAGAAACAGGAATTCGAGATTGTCATCACCGACATGATGATGCCGGAGATGGACGGGATGCAGCTCCTGGCCCAAGTCAATAAAAAATACCCGAAAACCGATGTGATCGTGGTCACCGGCTACACAGGTACTTTCAGTTACATGGACGTAATCCGCGCCGGAGCCAGCGATTTTATCTCCAAGCCCTTCAATTCGGACGAATTGGAAGCTAAAATCAACCGTATCCTCCGAGAGCACCAGCTGATCCGCAAACTGGAACATCTATCCAATTGCGATCACCTGACCGAATTGTATAACCGGCGCTATTTCGATCAGAAAATCATGGAAGAAGCCCACCGAGCTAACCGGCAAAACTACCCGCTCTACCTGATCATGCTGGACGTCGATAACTTCAAGGCATACAACGACCAATACGGACATCAGCGTGGCGACCAAGTGCTGATCAGTATCGCCGATATCCTGCGCAAATGCACCAGATCCGACGTGGACTTGTTGTTCAGGCACGGCGGCGACGAATTTTCCGTCATCACGCCGCATATTACCAGAGAGCAGGTAACCGGGGTCGGCGAACGCATCATCAAATCTTTCACCGAAGGCGCTTTTGAGAATACCGGTCTCAGCCTGGGCATCGCCAAATTCATTCGCACCGAAAGCTCCTGGGCCCACAACATCCACAACCTGGTGGCCCGTGCCGACCAGGCGCTATATCGGGCCAAAGCCCACGGCCGTAATCAGATGATCTTTGCCCCCGAAACAGCACCTGCCGACTAGGTCGGTCTTCAGAAGACCTTACATCCCTAACCTTTACAAACTACGATTAAATTTCCCCACCCGACTTAATCTTCTCATTCCCTCATCTACCCAGTCTTTTTTTCAAGAAAATATTGTTTTTGCTCGGTCTCTCTGGTATATAAACCGCTTTCTATTAAAAGGAAGGAGGAATCAACTTAATGGCAACCACCAAAAGCACAACCGCAACCACAACCACCGCAGGGGACATGGGGTCCTTTGCACAACTCTTCGAAGACAGCCAGGTAAAAGTGGCTGATGTCGGCGAAGTCGTCATTGGCACTGTCATCGGTTTGACCCGCGATCAGGCCATCATCGACATCGGGGACAAATCGGAAAGCACCATTCCCCTGTCCGAATTCAAAGTGGATGGGGAATTAAGCGACGTAAAAGTCGGCGATACTTTCGACGTTTTTGTCGAAAAGCGTGAAGCCGAAGGCGGCATCAGGCTCTCCCGAGAGAAGGCTATCGGCATCAAAGTCTGGGAAGAAATCGCCAAAATTCAGGAAGAGAACGGCACCATTCAGGGTCGGATCGACAGCCGCGTCAAGGGCGGACTTTCGGTCGACATCGGCGTCCCCGCCTTCCTGCCCTATTCTCAGATCGACCTGCGCCCCGTCAAGGACATGGACAGCCTGATCGGCAAGACCTTTGACTTCCGGGTACTCAAATATAATCGCAAAAGAAACAACGTCGTCATCTCCCGCAGGGCCATCCTGGAAGAGGAACGTAACAAGCTCCGGGCCGAAATGCGTTCCACCCTGGAAGAAGGGTCCGTGGTCAAGGGATCGATCACCAATATCACTGATTACGGTATCTTTATCGACCTGGGCGGCATGGACGGTCTGTGTCATATAACCGACCTTTCCTGGGGCCGGGTTTCCCATCCATCCAAACTCTTCAAGGTCGGCGACGAAATCGAAGTCAAGGTTCTCAAATACGACCGGGAAACCGACAAGGTTTCTCTGGGTGTCAAGCAGCTCAAGGAAGATCCCTGGAAATCGGTTCAGGACCGTTACCCTGTGGGCACCAAGACTATCGGCACCGTGGTCAGCACCACCGATTACGGCGTCTTCGCCGAACTGGAGGAGGGGGTCGAAGGCTTGATCCATATCTCCGAAATGTCCTGGTCGAAAAAGACCCGTCATCCCTCCAAAATCCTCGACATCGGCGATCAGGTTGAAGTTCAGATCCTCAACATCGATGCCGCCGCCAAACGGATTTCCCTGGGCATGAAGCAATTGCAGCCTAACCCGTGGGATCTGGTTTCCGAGAACTACCCGGTGGGCTCGATTATCGAAGGAAAAATCAAGAACATCACCGATTTCGGCATCTTTATCGGGATCGAGGAAGGCATCGACGGCCTGATCCACGTTTCCGATCTGTCCTGGACCGAGCGCATCAAACATCCGTCTGAGAAATACAGCAAGGGTGAAACGATTCAGGCTGTAGTCCTTAAGATCGATCGGGAAAATGAACGCTTCTCGCTGGGCATCAAGCAGCTGGAGCCGGATCCCTGGTTGGCTGCGGTGGAAAAGTACCCGCTCGGTTCCAAGGTGGAAGGAAAAATCACTAATGTCACCGACTTCGGCATCTTCGTTGAACTGGAAGAGGGCATTGAAGGTTTGATCCACGTTTCGGAAATCAGCAAGGATAAGGTGGAAACCCCGGTCGGTCTTTACAACGTCGGCGATACCATCGAGACCAAGGTGATCAATGTCTCGGCCAAGGACCGGAAGATCGGACTTTCCATCAAGGCCCTGACCGATGATTCCGCGGCCGGCAGCTATGCCGACTACCAGAAGAAAGAAGCCAGTACTTCACCGACTACCCTTGGCGACCTGCTGAAAGAAGCGGCGGAGGGTGAAGCCAAGGAGTAATCCGGCTTCCGTCCGATGATGCGTATTGCCGAGGCATTCCGCGGTAAACACCCGGTAATTCTGGGGTTTATAATCCTGATCGGGGTATTCCTCTGCTCCTGGCTGAGCCTATCAATTTACCTGTCCCTGTTTCCCGGTAACGGGCAGGGACAGGTAATTTTCTCCTCGACTTCGGGCAAAATCGGAGTCGTCGAGATAAAGGGCGTCATAACCTCGGCGGAAAAAACCATTCGGGAACTGACAGATTTTCGCCAGAACCGGCATATTCGCGCGATTGTTCTCAGAATTGACAGCCCAGGAGGCGCAGTCGGCGCCTCCCAGGAAATATACGAGGAAGTAAAGAGGACCAACTCCGTTAAACCGGTGGTGGCCTCATTCGGTTCGGTGGCTGCTTCCGGGGGATACTACGCCGCCTTGGGAGCCCGCAAAATCATCACCAGCCCGGGTACCATGACCGGTAGCATCGGCGTGATCATCAAGCTCCCCAACTTGACTGGATATTTTTGACAAGATCGGTTATCGCTCCGAAACTGTTAAGAGTGGCAAGCTTAAGGATATCGGGGCCGTTAACCGGCCCATGACCATCGAAGAACGCGCCCTGCTGCAGGATATTATTGATAACGTCCATCGCCAGTTTATCGATGCCGTGGCGCAAAGCCGAAAGCTTCCAATAGAGCAAGTGCTGAAATTGGCTGACGGCCGTATATTCTCCGGTGAGCAGGCGTTGAAAGCTGGATTGGTTGACCAGTTCGGCAATTTCACCGATGCCGTAACCCTGGCTGCGCGCCTGGCTGGCATGAAAGATGAGCAACCACCGCTGGATTATCCGCGCGAAGGGAATTTCTCCCTGTTGCGTCTGTTGATGGGTGAATCGGCTGAAAGCCGGTTGCAGGGTCTGACTTCGTTATCTCCGACCCTGGCCTACGAACTGAATTTCAAACCATAATAATCTGCCGGACAGGTTCCACCACCGGAACTGAACCAAGAGGAAAGGCTAGCCATGCTGAAAAAGGATCTGATCGACAAAGTAACCAGCCAAATGGAGGGTTACCTTAAAAAGGACATCGCCACCGCAGTGGATATCATTCTGGAATCCATCGTCGAAGCCCTTATCCAGGGACAGCGGGTGGAGATCCGGGGCTTTGGCAGTTTCAGTGTCCGCAAGCGTAAAGCCAGAAGTACCAAGAATCCCAAAACTGGTGAAATCATGAACATTCCGGAGCGCCGGACCCTTCATTTCACCATGAGCAAATCCCTGAAAGATCCGTTGGCCGGCAAGAAATAACCGGTCAACGTCTTTACTTCAGCTTGGTTTGCAGACTCACCAGGATCCCATCATCCAACACATCTCAGAAAAAATCTCCGGTATCGCCTTTACCCTGTCTGATTATCTCGATTTCATCATTCAACATTGAGACCACGGTGGACGGCGCCGGGTAGACTTGGCCCCCGTCAATAATAACATCCAACTGATTGCCAAGGCGTTCCTGAATCTCGAACAGTTCGGAAAGGAAATGATCCTTATCTACCGTTGCGGCACTGGTCGTCAGAATGGGATTGCCCAGTTCATTAATCAGAACCCGGCAAATTTCGTTGTCCGGTACCCTGATACCCACGGTTTTTTGTTTGGTGACCAGAATTTTTGGGACTATCTTAAGAGTCGGTAAAATAAAGGTATAAGCCCCCGGCAACTTTTTCTTCATCAGGCGATAGACCGTATTGGAGACATGACAATACTGGCTGAGATCCTTGAGATCGGCGCACATGAAGCTGAAGGGCTTGTCCTTCGGACGCTGCTTGATCTGATAAATACGCTTTACCGCCTTCTGGTTGAAAATATCGCAACCAATCCCGTAGCCGGTGTCGGTGGGATAACAGATTATCGCGCCCTGGCGCAACATTTCAGCCACCTGCCGGATCAGGCGCGGCTGCGGGTTATCCGGGTTAATCGATATCATCTGGGCTTGGCTCATAATCTTTAAACCATCCTCCAAGGGCTTGGACCATTATTATTTCTTGATACTTGAAACGCCGGACGACCGGCAAAACCCGAACCGTAATTTTATTACATCCACCCCCTTGTAAGCAATGGATAATGGTTCCCCACCAGTAGCAGCCATCGATCTTGGCAGCAACAGTTTCCGACTCTTGATTGGGCGCGCCTCTACCTCCGTCGACCACCGCCCCCTCACCTTGACCCGCCGAAGAGCTTCAGTAAGTCTGGCCCGGAGCTTAAACGATTCCATGGAGCTTGCCCCGCAGACCATGGTTGCGGCACTTGAGTCCCTGCGGGAATTTCGCCGGGTAATGAGCGAACTTACCGTCGGTCGCTGTCGCTGCTGCGGCACCGCTGTTCTGAGACAAGCCGCCAACCGCATGATTTTTCTGGAAGCAGCCGAGTCCATACTCGAAACCAAAATCGAGGTTCTCACACCGAAAAAAGAGGCGGAACTTGGTTGCCAAGGAGTTCTAGCCGCACTGGCCGAGGCGTCTCCGTAACCCATGCCTGATCGTCGATGTCGGTGGCGGCAGCACCGAATTGAGTTATATCGATAAGTTTTGGTCGTCAAATGCGTCGACTTCCCTGCCGTTTGGGGCTGCAACCCTCGCCGCCAGAGGATTGACTGAAAAGATTAGTCTGCTCAATCGCCTGAGAATCGCCATCGGCGAGATCGTCCCTCACGGGCTGCCTGACCCGGCCCCGACCTTGGTGGCAACCGGCGGCACCGCATCAATTCTGGCGGCACTCGCCCAAAGTTTGGATCATTATGCGCCCGACCTGATCCAGGGATTCCATCTGATCGGGTCTGAAATTCCGGGTCTGGCGGCCAGACTCAGGGGGCAGCTGACCACCGGCCAAAACCTGCCGAAAATAGCCCGGGGCCGGGAAGATATTCTCTCGTTCGGTCTGGAAATATATCAAGAGATTCTTGCAACAATTGGTGGTGAAGGTATGATAATCAGCGATGCCGGTTTACTCGAAGGCATTCTGCTCAGTCTGCTCGAAACCGCATAAGCAATTGTGCAACTTCGCCATTACTCATTGACTTGGATATAAGCAGGAAAGCAAGACACCGTACACTCTCATCCTGAATTCTCTTGGAGAAAATTTATGAATATCGACAAAATCAGACCTGCTTACACTTTCGATGATCTGCTCCTGGTACCGGCCAGCTCGAAAGTATTGCCTTCCAATGTCAACCTGGCTACCAAACTGACCCGTGAGATCAAGCTCAATATACCGCTGGTCAGCGCCGCCATGGATTCGGTAACCGAGCACAGAACCGCCATCACCATGGCCCGAGAAGGTGGTCTAGGCATTATTCACAAAAATATGACCTTTGAAGAGCAAGCCTTGGAGGTTGAAAAAGTCAAAAAGTCTGAATCTGGAATGATCGTCGATCCCATCACGGTCCAGACCGGCCAGACTGTCGGAGAAGTAAAGGAAATCATGAGTAATTATCGGATTTCCGGGGTGCCGGTTCTCGACCACAACAAGAGGTTGGCCGGAATTGTCACCAACCGCGACCTGCGCTTCGTCTCCGATCTAAATCTCAAAGTTGATGAGGCCATGACCAGTAAGAATCTGGTTACTGCCAAACCCGGCATCACCCTGGAGCAGTCAAAGGCACTGCTTCACGAGCACCGGATCGAAAAACTGCTGGTGGTGGAGGAGGACGGCTCTCTGTGTGGGTTGATCACCATCAAGGATCTGGAAAAGATCAAAAAGTACCCTCAAGCCGCCAAGGATGAATTCGGCCGCTTGCGGGTCGGTGCCGCCATTGGCATCGGTGGTGATTATCTGGCTCAGGTCGAACGACTGATCAAAGCCGGCGTCGATATCGTCGGGCTCGATTCGGCCCACGGCCATTCCCTGAATGTGCTCAACACTCTGAGGGAAATCAAGTCCTCCTTCCCGAACCTACCGGTTATCGCTGGCAATATTGCCACCGCCGATGGCGCCGAGGACCTGATCAAAGCGGGCGCCGACTGTATCAAGGTGGGAGTGGGTCCCGGGTCAATCTGTACCACCAGAATCGTCGCCGGAGTTGGCGTACCCCAGATGACCGCGATATACGATTGCTCCCGGGTCGCGGAAAAACACGGGATCCCTCTGATCGCCGACGGCGGCATCAAATTTTCCGGCGATATCACCAAGGCCATCGGTATTGGCGCCAATGTAATCATGATCGGCAGCTTGTTCGCCGGTACCGACGAGTCCCCCGGCGACACCTTCCTGTATCAGGGTCGAACCTACAAAGGTTACCGGGGCATGGGTTCTTTAGGCGCCATGAAAAAAGGCAGCAGCGATCGCTACTTCCAGAATGAGGTTGAAAGTTCCTCCAAATACGTGCCTGAAGGCATCGAGGGCAAGGTCCCATATCGTGGCCCTCTTTCCGCCATGATTTATCAGCTCATGGGTGGCCTGCGTTCAGGGATGGGCTATGTCGGTGCCGAGAATATCGACCAGCTTCGGGAAAAGGCCAGATTCGTCCAGATTACCGCCGCCGGCCTCAAGGAAAGTCATGTGCATGATGTGATCATCACCAAGGAAGCCCCAAATTACCGCTTGGGCTAATCCCGAACTCAAAAGCAAGCCCCTGACAAGGAAACTCTGATGGATATTCACGGCGAACGGATACTTATCCTGGATTTCGGTTCACAATACACCCAACTCATTGCCCGGAGGGTAAGGGAAGCCGGGGTCTACTGCGAGCTTCATCCCTGGGACCTCGAACCCGAACAGATTCGCCGCTTCGCGCCCCGGGGTATCATTCTATCCGGCGGTCCGCAATCGGTACACGAAGAAGCGACACCACGGGCCGCCGATCTGGTCTTTACACTGGGGGTTCCAGTCCTCGGCATCTGCTATGGCCTGCAGACCATGGCTGCCCAACTGGGAGGTGAAGTCGAATCCGCCACCCACCGCGAATATGGCTACGCCCAAGTCAGAGCCCGGCATCACTCCAAGCTGCTGATGGATATCGAAGATCATACCACCCCCGAAGGTTACGCCTTGCTCGATGTCTGGATGAGCCATGGCGACCGGGTCAATAAGTTGCCGGCCGGATTCGTCGCCATCTGCGAAAGCGACAACGCGCCCCTGGCCGGGATGGCCGATGAGCAAAGGGGTTTCTACGGACTCCAGTTCCATCCCGAAGTAACCCACACCCGTCAGGGAAAGAGAATTATCGAACGCTTCCTCCATGAAATCTGCGGTTGCGGTCAACTCTGGACTCCGGACAACATCATCGAAAATTCCATTCGGCAGATTCGGGAACAGGTCGGTAGCGACGAGGTCCTGCTCGGCCTCTCTGGCGGGGTTGACTCATCTGTGGTGGCAGCTCTGCTACACCGGGCGATCGGCAAGCAGCTGATCTGTGTATTCGTCGACAATGGCCTGCTCCGGCTGAATGAGGGTGATCAGGTGATGACCACTTTCGCCAAGCATATGGGGGTAAAGGTCATCAGGGTCGACGCGGAAGAACGTTTCCTTTCCAAACTTAAAGGAATCGCCGACCCCGAGATAAAACGCAAAATCATCGGCAACACCTTCATCGAGGTTTTCGAGGAAGAAGCGGAAAAGCTCACCAATGTCAAATGGCTGGCCCAAGGCACAATTTACCCGGATGTGATCGAATCGGCCGGGGCCAAGACCGGCAAGGCCAAAGTAATCAAATCCCATCACAATGTCGGGGGCTTGCCGGAATATATGAAGCTTGGTCTGGTCGAGCCTTTGAGGGAACTGTTCAAGGATGAGGTCCGCCGGATCGGCCTGGAACTGGGCTTACCATCGGAAATGGTTCAACGCCATCCCTTCCCCGGCCCCGGTCTGGGAGTCAGAATTCTCGGCGAAGTTCACAAGGAATATGCCGACACCTTACGTTTGGCGGATCACATATTCATCGAGGAGCTGGTCAACAACAATCTCTACGACATAACCTCCCAGGCCTTTACGGTGTTCCTGCCGGTCAAGTCGGTGGGAGTGGTGGGGGACAATCGGCAATACGCCCACGTCGTGGCCCTGCGCGCCGTCGAAACCGTCGATTTCATGACCGCCCGTTGGGCTCATCTACCCTATGAATTTCTTGATCACGTAACCAGGAGGATCTGTAACGAGGTGCGGGGAGTGTCGCGGGTGGTTTACGATATAACCGGCAAGCCGCCGGGGACCATTGAGTGGGAGTAACCGCACCTTTGGCAGAATGAGTCCGAACTTTGGCTACGAAGCTCGGGTGAGGGATTTTATCAGGTGTAATTATTCACGCGGGATTGCATCCCGAATCATGTAGGCAATTGAATTCCCGCGATCCTCAAGATAAAATCCAAAGCGATTATAGTAAGAGATTAGGCGCTGCAGCCTTTCTTCCGAGGTTTCTCCTATCGGACGAGCGGAAATCAGAACCTGCTTGCCCAGTTGATCGGCCAGGATCAGGACGTGGTTGATGAGTCTGGTTCCTATCCCTTTGTTACGATGAGCAGCCGGGACCATCACCGTATCGATGGAAAAAGAACCGAGGCCTTCGGAAAAACGCAAGTGGGCATAGTCATTATCAAGGTACCACTTGATTTCCCCGACAACATTCATATTCGACCCGCTGCCTGGTAGGTTTGCGTAGAAAAAGAAAGAAGGGGAAGGAGTTTATCCCCTCCCCTCCGTGAAACTCAGGAAATTTCCGCCAGAACGGGATTTACCATCTTTTCCAGTTCCATCTTAGCAAGCGCCAGATTTCCTTCGGCTGAAACAATAACCAATAAATGAAAATGGACTTGAGCCTCAGCGCCGGAGCAGCGCATGATAATAAAACCTTTCGGGGTGTTTATGACCATTTCCAGGCATGACTTCAAACCGATCTTATCGGAAGCCTCATGAGCACTTCGAAAAATATCGTTAAAAGTTTTTCCAACCTTTCGAAGATCGATATTGGTATCCGAAGAATGGCTGGCCAGGAGTTCACTACGGAAGGTCATAATCGCCGAGGCTTTATAACCTTTGACTTTCTGCAAACCGACCAGATTACTTCCGAGCAACATCTCTTCTTGATCGATGTGTTCGTAGGTGTCCCGCGGTTTTTTCCCGGTTGATCTATCCATAATGAACCCCGTTTGCAACTAAGATCAGGCCAGCTCTTCCATAACCGGCGGGATCATCTTTTCCATCTCCATCTTCGCCAGGGCCTGATTACCGTCGGCGCTGAAGATGGTGATGATGTGATAATGCACCTTGGACTTAACCCCTGAACAGCGCATGATGATAACCCCTTTGGGGGTGCTGATGGCGGCTTCCCGGCAAGCCTCCAGGCCGATCTTGTCGGAAGCCTCATGGGCGGTCCGGAAGATATCGTTGAAGGTTGCCCCCACCATACCAAGATCGATATTGGGGTCGATGGAATCCTGAGCCAGGATTTCCCCGGTAAAGTTCATGATGGCGGAAGCCTTGTAGCCGTTAATCTTCTTGAATCTTTCCAAATAACTTTCCAGAGCCATAACCAAATCCTCCCTTGAGTTTTTTGGGTCTAAAAGAAACCCAACATCATTGCTTACTTTTACTGCATCTTTCTCCTCGACTTCTTCCCTGATTGGCGCAGACTGGGGGGATTCTATCTCCTTATTTGTGCCTTTCCCAGGGGATTCTTCCCGACCAGCATGCGACATGGACTGAACTGCTTTTAATGATTCAGACTTAGCGTGATCAGATCCGAGAATTTCCAGGACCGTTTTCTTGATCTTTTTCTTGATTCTCTTGTCGGCAAAATCGGTGAACAATATCTCGCATTTCCGCCAGGCAAGGAGTTCCCGCATGGCCTCTTCACCGCTTTTCTCGCCGCAGATGGCATCGACAAGCTGCCCGTCCCGGATAAAGCAGGAGCCGCTTTGCGTGCCGGAAGATATCGCCATCAGAGTTGTTTTACCTTCTTTCTCCAACAAAGCCGCCACCAGACCCTGGGCCAGACTCTCCGAACCCGAGCCGTTTTTCATACGCAAGCGGGAGGAGACAACCCCCTGTAGAGCAATAGGATTCAAAGGGTGGGTAATTATGCCGATGTTGCCCAGAGCTGCCAATTTCTCCAAGCCAGGGGCGGAATGACTGGTAACAACGACTACCGGAAGACGTGGATATTCCTGGAAAAGCTTGGCCAACAGCTTGAACCCTTCAAACCCGGGTAGACGCAAATCTACAATAACCAGCTCAATTGCCGGATCGGCCGAGAGAAGATCGATCGCATCACTTGAATTCGCAGCGCCGTAAAATTCGAAATGAGTTTGACCGTTACGCAGAGTGGCTTCAATTGTCGGGAAAAAATCACCGGCATTCTTCCCTTCCACGACGCAGATCTTCGCCTCATGAAGGAAATCAGGATTACTTTGCGTCTCTTTGGCTAAAGTAGTGAACTTAGCAAGATTTTTTTCTGAGAAGGCGGCCAGACCACTCATCAGTCCATGCAACTCTTCTCTATTGGTCATTGAAATTACATACATGCATGATTGATTCCCCCCCAGGAACATCTTGACATTTTATTATATTATTAGAAAAACCCTACAAAATCAACTAAATAGTTGAATATTCGAAAACAATACTTCCACTATCGATAACAATTATTCTTTTTAGCTGGCCCCAATAACAGCTCGATATTCTTAGCTTTCCTATAATAAAATATTCACCGCCTATGCCACGCCGTGGCATATAAATTGTGATTGTCAGGATTCACCAAACAACCTATTGCGCCAATTACGCTAAACAATAAGTCCCAAACAGTGGGAATGATAAGCGGCCCCCTTTCCTCTCAGCCTTGACTGAGAATGAATAGCCTTGATGTCGAGAAAATATTTTAGAAGAAGGGAGGACCATCTAGCCTTCACCCCCTGTTGCCCGCGGCGGCAAATGCGGCAAAAGCGGATAGCTTCGAAAGGCCCTTGATGATCGGCCAAAAGCTTAATTTAAGTGCCCCTGCTTCATCATTCAGTGGGCCTTAAAGATGGCTTATGTTGTCGAACTAAAAGAGAGGACTAATCGTTTGCACTGCCCCCGAGGCAAAAAAAAACGAGACCCTAAGGCCTCGTTTTTTTACAAGATAGCGCAGAGTCAGGAGAGGGGCAACATCCCCCCCACCCGACTCTTGGCTCTATCGTTCAGTACCTGTAATAATCAGGCTTATAGGGGCCGGCCACCGGAACTCCGATGTATTCCGCCTGTTCTTTGGTCAGGGTGGTCAGTTCGGCACCGATCTTTTTAAGGTGCAATAGCGCAACCTTCTCGTCCAAGGCCTTAGGCAGGAAATAAACCTTGTTTTCATATTTCCCGGGGTTACCCCATAATTCGATCTGGGCCATAACCTGGTTGGTGAAGGAGTTACTCATGACGAAACTGGGGTGGCCGGTGGCGCAACCGAGATTGACCAGGCGACCTTCGGCCAGGACGATGATCCGCTTGCCGTCGGGAAAGATGACGTGATCAACTTGGGGCTTGATATTCTCCCACTGGAGCTGACGGATGGAGGCAATATCGATTTCGCTGTCAAAATGACCGATATTGCAGACGATGGTCTGATCCTTCATCATCTCCATGTGTGCCCGGGAGATAACCCGGACATTGCCGGTACAGGTAACGAAGATGTCGCCCAGGGCAGCGGCGCGTTCCATGGCCATCACTCGATAGCCCTCCATGGCCGCCTGCAGGGCGCAGATCGGATCGATCTCGGTGACGATCACCTGGGCTCCCATGCCCCGAAAGGCCTGGGCGCAACCCTTACCGACATCGCCATAGCCGCAAACCACCGCGACCTTGCCGGCCACCATCACGTCGGTGGCCCGTTTAATCCCGTCCAGCAGTGACTCCCGACAACCGTAAAGGTTGTCGAACTTGGATTTGGTCACCGAGTCGTTGACGTTGAAGGCCGGGGCCAGGAGACTGCCCTTCTGCATCATCTCGTAGAGACGATGAACACCGGTGGTGGTCTCCTCGCTGATCCCGCGAATTTCCTTCATCAATTCGGGATATTTCTCATGCATGATCTGGGTCAGATCGCCGCCGTCGTCCAGAATCATGTTGGGCCGCCAGCCGTCGGGACCGAAGATGGTTTTCTCTATGCACCACCAGAATTCCTCTTCGTTTTCGCCCTTCCAGGCGAAGGTGGGGATACCTGCCGCAGCCATGGCGGCGGCGGCATGATCCTGGGTCGAGAAAATGTTGCACGAACTCCAGCGCAATTCGGCACCCAGGGCCACCAGAGTTTCCATCAGCACGGCGGTCTGAATAGTCATATGCAGACAGCCGGCGATCCGGGCGCCTTTGAGTGGTTGACTGGCGGCGAATTCCTGCCGGGTGGCGATCAGGCCAGGCATTTCAGTTTCGGCAATAGCTACTTCCCGCCGACCCCAGCCGGCAAGGCTCAAATCGGCAACCTTGAAATCGCCGCTCTCGATCACTTTATTGCTCATCTCCCAGCTCTCCTTATTTGAGTCCGGCCGCATCTTTAAGAGCGGCTGCTTTGTCGGTTTTCTCCCAGGTGAAATCCGCTTCTTCGCGGCCGAAATGGCCATAGGCGGCAGTCTGATGGTAAATAGGCCGCAAGAGGTCGAGGTGCTGAATAATCGCCTTGGGCCGCAGGTCGAAGATCTCATTGATCAGGTTGATGATCCGCTCGTCGCTGATCCGCCCGGTGCCGAAGGTATTGACGTTCATGGAGACCGGCTGGGAGATGCCGATGGCATAGGCTACCTGTACCTCGACCTCAGTGGCCAGGCCGGCAGCCACGATATTCTTGGCCACATAACGCCCCATGTATGAGGAAGAGCGGTCGACCTTGGAGGGATCCTTGCCGGAAAAGGCGCCACCACCGTGAGAACCCATGCCGCCATAGGTGTCGACGATGATCTTACGGCCGGTTACGCCGCAGTCGCCGACCGGTCCCCCGATAACAAAGCGGCCGGTTGGGTTGATGAAATATTTGGTATTTTTGTCGATCATCTCGGCCGGCAGTACCGGTTTGATGATCTCTTCCATAATTCCTTCCTTCAGATCCTCGTAGCTCACGTCGGGAGAGTGCTGAGAGGAGAGAACCACCGCCTCGATCCGCCGGGGCTTACGGTCCTGATACTCGATGGTCACCTGGCTCTTGGCGTCGGGCCGCAGCCAGGGCAGACGCATGGCTTTGCGAACCTCGGCCTGCTTACGCATCAAGCGATGGGCGTAGGTGATCGGCATCGGCATCAACACCCGGGTCTCGTCGCAGGCATAACCGAACATCAGACCCTGGTCACCGGCTCCCTGGTCGAGATCAAGGCCGGTACCCTCATTAACCCCCTGGGCGATATCGGGAGACTGCTTGCCGATGCTGGTCAGGACCGAGCAGGATTGCCAGTCGAACCCCATATCGGAGGAATTGTATCCGATCTCCCGAATAGTCTCGCGGACGATCTGGGGCATGTCGACCCAGGCGGTAGTGGTGATTTCCCCGGCGATCAGGGCCATGCCGGTGGTAACCATGGTTTCGCAGGCCACCCGTGAGTATTTGTCTTGGGCCAGGATGGCGTCAAGTATGGCATCGGAAATCTGGTCGGCGACTTTATCGGGATGACCCTCCGAAACCGATTCGGACGTAAAAAGATAGGAACTCATCGTTTATCCTCGTTATGTTCACGATTTTGCCGGACCGGGCCAGCCTGGATTGAACAACAAAAAAGCATAACTTTTATGCTTTAATGCCCGCTAATGTCAAGAGAATTCGTGATAATTTCTCTCCAACTCGCGGACCTGCCGAACCAACTCCTCGTTAACCGCCACCGGCAAACCGAACGGACGGGCCTGCCGGATCAAAGCGCCGTTAATGGCATCGATCTCGGTCATCCGTTTCGCCCTGACGTCCTGGAGCATGGAAGAGAGATTGGCTCCGGTGGCCCGGCAAACCTCAATGGTCATGGTTACCGGATCCCGTTCCAGGCGGATGCCTTTTTGTTCCGCGACGGCCGCACCTTCCAGAACTGCCGCAGTGAGCCTGGCCAACACGGCCGGCGACTCCAGCAAGGCTCCGTTAGGACAATCATGAATCGCGGTAAGGGCGTTGATCCCCACATTTACCAGGAGCTTGGCCCACAGGTGAGGAAGGATATCTTCAACCACCACGGTCTCGATCCCGGCCTCGGTCAAGACTCGGGCCACCTCCTCCAGGTCTGGTCGACAACCCTTGCCCGCTTCGATTCCGGCCGACGGCCAGCCGATCCGGGTCACCCCTCGCCCCCGATGTTGGACCCGGCCAGGAGCAACAAGGGTGGCGCCCTGAGCGGTAACTCCGAGGCCCCAGCATCTTCCGTCCAGCAAGTAGGGCAGACTTTCAAGATGGCTGATTCCATTTTGCAGGGCCACGATCAAACCGGCCCGAGCCAAAAAGGGTCGAGCCCGACCTAGAGCTTCTTTAACTTTCGGGGATTTAACGCAGAGCAGAACCAGATCGGCGGAGATAACAGCCTTGGGGTCAGCGGTCGCGCCGATCGGTACGACGGTAATGCCGTCATCACTCTCCAGCACCACACCCTGGCTTTCCAGCACAGCCGCCCGGGCGGGATCATGGTCAAAAAGCCAGACCTGGTTAAATCTGCCGAGGTGCGCGGCCAGCAGGCACCCCAAAGCGCCGGGGCCGACAATAACAACCTTCATCTCTTACTCCGCTCGGCCGGTTTAAGCAAAATATGGCATCTGCTAAGCGGTTCAGTTGTAATGGAACAGCAATTTTTTGTCCTTGGTGGCGACCTTGACGATTCCACCTTTGACCAACTGGCCGAAGAGAATCTCGTCGGCCAGGACATCGCCGATTTCCTGCATGATCAGACGCCGCAGGGGCCGGGCTCCGTAATCCGGGTCGAAGCCCCGCTCGGCCAGCCAGCCCCGGGCCGCCGGGGTCAACTCGATCCGGACCTTCTTGTCGTCGAGCTGTTCCTGCAACTCCTTGACCATCTTGTCGACTATCATCCCCATTACCCGCCGGTCCAAGGCATTGAAGGTGATGATCATGTCGAGCCGGTTGCGGAACTCCGGCGAGAAGAGGTCGCGAACCGCCTTCTGATCCCGACCCTTGGCATCGCCGGTGAAACCGATAGTCCGGACGGACATTTCCCGAGCCCCGGCATTGGTGGTCATGATCAGCGTGACATTGCGAAAATCGGCATGCCGGCCGGTATTGTCGGTCAGAGTGGAATGATCCATGATCTGCAGCAGGATGTTGAAGACATCCGGGTGGGCCTTCTCGATCTCGTCCAGGAGCAAAACGCTATGGGGATGCTTGCGGACCGCCTCGGTCAAGAGACCGCCCTGATCGAAACCCACATAGCCGGGCGGCGCCCCGATCAGCCGGGCGACGGCGTGCTTCTCCATGTATTCGCTCATATCGTAGCGCTCGAAGTGGATACCCAGGGCCGCGGCCAGCTGCCGGGCTACTTCGGTTTTTCCCACCCCGGTGGGGCCGGCGAAGAGGAATGAACCCGTAGGTTTATCGTGTTGTTTCAGCCCGGCCCGGGAGCGCTTTACAGCGGTGACCAGGGCAGTAACCCCTTCATCCTGCCCGAAGATCTGCCCCTTGAGCGTCGCCTCCAGCTCTCGCAGTTGCTCCAGATCGGAGGCCCGGGCCTTGCGGGCCGGAATCCGAGCCATCCGGGAAACCACATTCTCCACATCACGGACGGTGACGGTCCCTCCCTTGCGCTCGGGATTGGCCAGACGAAAAGCGGCCCCCACTTCATCCAGTACGTCGATCGCCTTATCCGGCAAAAAACGATCGGTGATATATCGGGCCGCCAGCTCCGCCGTGGCCTTCAGGGCAGGGGCGGAGTAGCGCACCCGGTGGTGTTCCTCGTAGCGGGACTGCAAGCCCTTGAGGATGGCGAAAGTTTCTTCCTCGGTGGGCTCCTCCACGTCGATTTTCTGGAAGCGCCGGGCCAGGGCACGGTCCTTCTCGATGTTGTTCTTAAATTCCTCGTAGGTGGTTGAACCGATGCAGCGCATGGCCCCGGACTGCAAAGCCGGCTTGAGCAGGTTCGAGGCATCGACACTACTACCGCTGGTGGAACCGGCCCCGACAATGGTATGAATTTCGTCGATGAAGAGAATGATCCGCGGGTCGTCCTCAACCACCTTCATCACAGCCTTCATCCGTTTTTCAAAATCACCCCGGTATTTGGTGCCGGCCATCAAGCCGCCCAGATCGAGCAACCGCACTTCCAAGTCTTGCAGTTGCGCCGGCACCCGGCCCTCATGAATGGCCAGGGCCAACCCCTCGACGATGGCGGTTTTGCCGACCCCGGGCTCCCCGATCAAGAGGGGGTTGTTCTTTCGTCTCCGGCAGAGAATCTGCATGATCCTCTGTAACTCCCCGGCCCGGCCGATCAGTGGATCAATCAGTCCCTGGGCGGCACGCTCGGCGAAATTGACCGTGAATTTCTCAAAATCCGAATCCGGCTTGGCCTCTTCCTTCTTTTCCGGTAAAGCCGGTGTGTCGACTTCAACCCCTGGCGCCGGATAAGAGGCGGAGATGAACTCCAGTACCGCCACCTTTTCGACCCCCTCGGATTTGAGAAAATAGGCAGCATATGATTCCGGCTCGGCAAAAATGGCGGCCAGTACATCAGAGGAATCCACCTCTTTCTTGCCGCAACTCTGGACATGGGAAATGGCCCGCTGCAGAACCCGGTTGAAACCGATGGTCTGCACCGGTTCGGCCATGCTGTCCTCCTGGACGGCACTCAGGCTGGAGGCGAAAAACTGCTCAAGCTTGTCCTTCAGATTATCGATATCGCCACCGCAACCGGCGATGATCTCCACCGCCATCTCGTCGTGCAGGAGGGCATAGAGGATATGCTCGACCGTCACATGTTCGTGATGGTGGCTTTTGGCTTCGCGAATGGCCATGACCAGCGCCATTTCAAGTTTCTGATTTATCATGGTGTATCCTTGGTGGTAAAAATTCAGGCCCTTTCCAACGAACACTTTAGCGGGTGTTCGTTCTTCCGGGCCAGGTCATGAACGATTACAATTTTAGTTTCGGCCACGTCCCGGGTAAAAACCCCGGCCACTCCCGCTCCCTGCCGATGCACATTCATCATGATCCGGGCGGCCTCCCCGCGATTCTTGTGAAAGACCACTTCCAGGACCATCACCACAAAGTCCATGGTGGTATAGTCGTCGTTGTGCAGAATGACCTTGTACATGGGTGGTTCCGTCACCTGATTACGCAAATCGGTGATGACCCAACCCTCGTTCTGTCCTTGGGGCTTACTCATTGTTAACTGCTTATTATAATTAGCATTTTGTTAGAATTAATCTTCCTTCTCGTGGTAGTACTATATTCACCCCGCAGTCGATAAGCAACAGCCTCGGGACCAGGGGGCTCAACCGCCGGAAGGAGCCCGCAGCAAGCGCACCAGCAGGTAGTCTAGAACCAGCTTTTCCGACAGGCTGGAACTCTTCAGACTGTATTCCGCATCGAGTAACACTTCCAGCGCCATGGTCAAACCGGTCAGTGAAAACTTTTCCGTCTTGGCGAAGAGCATATAGAGCGCGTAGGGATGGCCGGGCAACTCCTTGGGCCAGTCCGGACGACTCTTCTTCAAACGTTCCAGGTAACCGGATTGGAAGGCCTGATAACCCTGACCCGGTGAATAGCTCGGACTGTCCAGCGCCTGCATGGACCTGATGGTCAGCATCTTGCGGAGATGATTGCGCAGGGCGGCAATAATGGCCAGAGGATGGGTACCGCCGTCACGCAGGCGGCCGGCGATGGCCAGGGCCGAATCCAGATCGCGACTGGCCACGGCTTCGTTCAATTCGAAAATGGCCTCGTCACGGGTCCGACCCACTATTCCATCCACATCGGCCACTGTTGCGGTAGGCTGTTCCTCCAGGAACAACGCCAGCTTCTCGCTTTCCAACCGGGCGGCGACCGGATGAAAACCGACCCGCTCCAGAAGAAGCTCCAGAGCCCGGGGTTCAATCTTCTTGCCGAACTCGCCCAGGGTATTACGGACGATCTCGGCGATCACTTCCTTGCGGCCGCTTTCCGCCGCTTTCCCGCTGCCGCTATCCACCGTGAGATCGACGATAACCCCGAGCTCGGCGATGGCCTTGTATAATTTTTTGCGCTTATCGGCCGCTTCGGCGGTAAGGATCAGAACATTGCCGCCAGGCAATCCCTCCTGCAGGGCGGCCAAATAGAGCTCGGCCATGTCTCCCCCCTTTTTACCGCCCGGCCCCGCCGGACCGGAACCGAGCAACTCCCCGATCCAGGCCAGATCCCCAGGCGGTCGGGAGAAACCGAGCTGGGTCACCCAGGCCGCCTCGGGTAGTTCCAACAGCTCATCTACCGTCAGCCCCTCCAACTCCAGGAACTGGCGGAGACAGCGACCCGCCGCCCGTGGATCGTTTTTATCCCGGTGCTGCAGCCCCTTGTCCCAGAGGGTCTTGCCGACCACCTTGGAAAAAAGCAGCCGGGTATCGCTGACCTTGATCACCCGCTTGCCGCCGAACAGACTGTAAGTCCTGATCTGGTTCAGGGTCTGTCCCGGCTCCTCCTGGTCGCCGTCCACCAAGGCGAGACTGGCCGCCTGCTGCTTCTCGTCGGGCAACAGGTGGTTGATGATCTCACCGGCGGCCTGCTGGCACAGGTAACGGTCGCCGACCACCAGATAAATCGGCGCCGCCCGGCCACTGTCCAGACCCTTGAGCAGGGTCGGCAGTTCTTGTCGTTTGATTATAGGCATGTCCGGTAAAATACCCTTTTTTGAAAATATTTAAAAATGCTTACATAGTTCCCGGTAATCTTATTACAGTTGTAGGGAAATCAAGTTCAACCCTGTCGGGGCCGGCAAGCGGTCACGGCAAAGGACTGGAAATGGATAAAGAGAACCAGCCCGGCTGCAGGCCGGAGCGACTGGGGGTACTGGTCGGGGGCTCCGGCCTGATCGGCGGCGCCCTGATGCATTATTTTAAAACCAAGACCGACGACAGTATCGACGTCCTTTCCCCGAACAGCAAAAAGCTGAGTTTGCGGGAACCAGACGATATCCGTCGTTATTTTCGGAAGTACCGCCCCGACTTCATCATCAATACCGCCATCGCCGCCATCGATGCCGACGCCCAGCTGGCCTATGAAGTAAACTACCTGGGCGCCATCTACCTGGCCCGGGTTGCCCTTACTCTGGGTATCCCCTATATCCATTTCAGCTCGGCCGCCATCATGCCGGACGGCGAGAACCTGGATGAAGACGACCTGCGGCCGCTGGTTCCTGGCTTGAGTAACTACGCCAAATCGAAACTACTGGCCGAACTGACCCTGAAACACCTGCACGAAACCCAGGGTCTCGATTATACCGCCATCCGCCTGGGAGTTGTCTACGGTAAGCACGATCACAAGATCCAGGGCTTTCACCGGCTCTTCTTCTCGATCATGAACCACGCCATGCCGGTGATGCTTACCCGCCTTGGTGTGCGCCATTCATACACCCATGCCAAGAAACTGCCGCCCTTCGTGCATTACCTCATCGATCACCGGCCGGAGTTCACGGGCCGGAGCTTCAATTTCGTCGATCCGGAGCCGGTGGAACTGGCGGATATCATCCTGACCATCAAGAGCTACCTGGAACTCTCTTTTCCCAAGGAAATCTATATCCCCTACCCGCTGGCCAAATTCGGTCGCCACGCCCTAGAACTGCTGGTTCGCGCCTTGAGCCGGATCGGCGTCGAGGCCCGAATGCCGGGCGAACTGATGTTCCTGGAAAATTTCTACAAGACCCAGACCCTCTCCCCGGCCCGCCTCCTCGGTTCGAGTTACCGGGAGATCCAGCCGGAGGTAACGGTCTACACTAAATTACCCGACATGATCGAGTATTACCTGACGCGCTGGGAGCATTTGAACCTGATCTCCTACTATAACCGGGAGTTCTTCGATCCCGGTCACCGGCGCGAGGTTTTTGAAAACGATCCCGGCCAGCTGCTGGAAACCATGAAGCTCGAAACCGCCCCTTTCCCGGGGCTGGAGGATTGAACCATGCCCCGATTCGGCCATGGCAAAACCGGTCTCATCGGCAGATCTCCACAAAGCCAGAGATAACTTGGGATTGCTGACGGATCAACTCAAACATGATTCCGGTCGAAGAAGAGAGAGGTAAGATGCCACCCCGACTTGGGGCTATTATTTAAAGCTATTCTTAGAGCAGGTGCCCCACCCGGACCTTCGCGAAAACGCTACCAGCCCGGGCGGGGCGATTTATGTTTCGGTCGACCGGCTTGCCCGGCCGACACAGGAGCGGTGCCTGGACTGTGGAGTGCACACCCCAGTCTTCCTTGAAAGACAGGGCTCGGGCTTTCCACAAATCTGGATACACAGTCCTGGCGCAACGAAACCCGACATTGTTGTTCCGGTTATTCGGGTTGTTCCTGTTGCGGTAAGCACAGCGCGCATTATCTCGGTTGTTGTTCCACGAGCCGCCCCGCACCACCTCTGGCCCCGTCCCTCTGAAAAACCACGCCGGAAAGCAGCCTCTCCCGCAAACGGAAGGTATCGGCATGTCCGGCATGGCCTATCCAGCTCTGTACACTCTGATGAATCCCAGCCAGGGGTATTGTCCCCCGCGCATAAAGATCCTGATATCGGCGAAGTTTTCGCCGCATCCGCAACACATTGTCCTTGGGAAGCAACCGGTGGTCCGGGAAGATCCGATACCCCAGGAAGCGCACCCCTTCGCTGGTCCGATAAATCCGGCATTTGCGATCATGCAGCTTGAGTCGCAAAGAATCCAAGTATGTTTTCATCGCCGTCAAGACTTGGTGCAGTTGGAGTTTATCGTCACCGAAGGCGACAAAATCGTCCACATAACGGATATAGGGTAACCGCAGTTCCTCTTTGACGAAATGGTCGAATCCGTCGAGAAAGACATTAGCGAAAAACTGGCTGGTCAGATTGCCGATGGGAATCCCCTTTTCGCGACTCAGGGGAGTAAAAAGGTCATCGCCTGCAAAATGGAATGGAAAGGCGAAATCCCGTCGGGAACCGATGATCTCCCGGATCAGACCGAGGGTGTCCGGGCAAAGGATTTTTCTGGAGATCCGCGCCAGGAGAATTTCATGGTCGATACTCTGGAAATACTTTTGGATATCGCACTTCAGCACATAGCGATATAGCCTGGCATAGCCGCTGTAGCGATCGACCGCGGCATGGCTGCCCTTTCCCTTGCGGCAGGCATAGGTATCAGCAATGAAGGAGCGTTCGAACAGAGGCTCGATGATGTTGCAGAGCGCATGGTGAACCACCCGGTCCCGATACGGAGCGGCGCTGATCAAACGACGCTTGGGATCGTAAATAAAGAAATCACGGTAGCCGCCGTGACGATAAGTCTTTTCCAGGAGTTCGCGCTGCAAACCGAGAAGTTCCTGCTCCAGGTTCAGATTGAACCTGGAGCAGGAAGCGGTGAACCGTTTTCCCCGCTGGGCCCGCCGGGCGGCAAGCAGCAGGTTCTCGAATGAAGTGATCGCCGGATAGAGGTTCTTATAGGTCTTCACGGCCGGAATACCTGAGCCAGCCCCCGACGGAGACGCCGACCTCGTTGAGCGCCCGGGCGGAGAACTCGTAATTGCTCAGACTGAACATCTTGAGATCCTTGGCCAGCCGGATCAGGCAGCGGAGCTTTTCGAGCTTGAGATTGGCCGCCCGCAGAGGCGATTGCTTCTTTTTGGAATAGGCGGCCTCGATCAGCAGTTCCAGAATCTCCAGAAGCAGCGACTCGATCCGGTCGCCCAGCAGAAACTTCTGGCTGCGCGGAAACTTCTCCAGCTTCGGCACCAGCCAGAGCAGGTAATCGTAGAGCTTGGTGATGGCATCGACTTCACTGGCCATTTTTCAAAATCCGCCGCGCCTGCGGCGCGAAAAAGGGTAAAAGGAAAAAGTGTAGAGGGCTACTTTACAGCCCTGGCGCAACGAAACCCGACAAAGTCGGATTCCGGTAAAACGGGTTGAACCCGTTGCGGTAAGCACAGCGCGCAACATCTCGGAAGTAGTTCCACGAGCCGCCCCGCACCAACCTTGGTACCTCTCCCGCAAGATCATCGTCAACCAACTTTTCATAATCAGTATAATCTTCCCGCCAGACGGTCCGGCACCACTCCCAGACATTCCCAACGCAATCGGCCGCGCCGCATTCCGTATTCCCGGCCGGGAACAATCCCACCGCCGAAGTTGCACTGAATTCCGTCTCGGAAATGTTGGCATGCCGGGAGGGATCCAACACATCCCCACCCCATGGGTAAATCCTGCCGTCGGTGGAACGGGCAGCCCGTTCCCATTGCGCCTCAGTGGGCAGACCAATGCTCTCGCCGGTCTTCTCGGACAACCAGTTGCAGAAGGCCATGGCCTCGAACCAGCTGACCCTGACTTGGGGATGGTTGTCGATCTTGAATCTCTCATCGTACGATTCGGGCCCTGCAATCCTCTCTTCCTCCCTCCAGTGGCGGCCGGCTTCGCTCCAGTAACGATCGGCCCCATCCCCATAACGACCCGCTTTGACAAAGACCTGATACTGGGCGACGGTGACCGGATACCGGCTGATCAAATAGGGCTTCTTGATCAGCGAACAGGAAAACTGTTCCCGTTCATCTTTGAATTTGGCATCCTTCGCCTTACTGCTCATGAGAAAAGGACCGGCCGCGACCTCGCACCAGACCATATCCGGCACGCCGTCGGAGCGTAGTCCGACACCGGGACGAGGGTCGCCGACCTAGCTCAGCACCCGGCCGGCTTCGGCCCGAGCACCTATGGGTAATTTAGCGAAAGCGAACATGGTCTTTTCCAACCAGCCCTGCAACCGGTGGTGAGTCGCGGCGTATCGTCCGCCTTCAGGGGATTGTGCCAGCTCCTGCGCGACCCTGGCCGCGCTGTCGGTCTCGGCCAGGGCCATACCGCCAAGGCAAATGATGGGGTGTTGCGCTGGAGCAACAGCAATCTCGCCTGGTCCGTTGGGCAAGAGGGCATCCACCAAGTCGGAAACAACTCTGGGAGTGTTCTCGCAAGCGGCGCTAGCCGCCAGCAGGAAGACCTCCCGCCACCAATCGGGCGCGCCATTGACCAGCTCCCGCAGCAAACTATCATAATTCCCAAGACCCAGGATATGGATGGCGGCCAGATATTCCTGGAAGGTTCGATGCGGAAAGCAATAGGTCCGATCACCCTTGGCAACCAGGAGGCCAGCACGTGTCTCGATATACTCCACCACCTCGCCGGCCTTGTTGCGATCCCGCAACTCTTCGTCCAAGGCCTCCATGAGTTCATGGCGGGGTATGTCGGCTACCTGATCCTGCGCTCCTTCTTCCCGTTGCTGTCGCGCATGGACCTGGTAGGCGACCTTGGCCAAAACCCTTTGCATTCTTTCCACGGGAACACCGAGTTGGACCACCAGGCTGGGCTTGACCTTGCGAACCGCATCGCGGTCCCTGACGATGCGATTCTCCCAGAGGGCGAGCAGGGCCAATACCGCCCTTTTGTAAAGCTCGGCCCGATCCCGGGGCAGGGAGCCGTCCCGGCCATGGAGCTGGGCCATGATCGTCAAGAGTAGCGGCGAACCGGCCAGTTCCCGCAAATGAGGCTGGTTGTGCAGCGCCTGAACCAGGCTTGCCGCCTCGTCAGCGCAACGGCCGGCACTCCACATCTTCAAGGGACCGACCGCCGGATACCAGGCCCCGGCAAAGGCCTCGATCTGCTCGTCATTGAATTCACCCAGCGGCACAACTGGAAAATCCGCCTTCGACAATCGCCATTCGGCGTTATTGCTATAGGCGTATTCGCGGCAGGTTATAATGATCTTGCATTTATCAAGGGGCTCGCTGAAGGCCCGGATGGCCTCATCAGATAACTGCGTTGATGGTGACCGACACTTTCGGGGAACTAGTCCAGCCCGTCGAAAAAAACGATGCCGCCCTCTTCCGTGAGTATTTGCTTGATGGCGGGAAAAGTTTTGAATGCAGCCCATCTCTTCCAGCATATCTTTCAGATAATGCCAGACAAGACCGGCATTACCTGGCCCGGTCAACCTGGGCCAGGCCGCGAATCTTCGCAGAACGACTGGGACCGGCAGAAGCGACCCGCAACTCCAGTCGGCAACGGCAGCGAAACCATCCAGGCCGATTCTTTGCCTGGCTAGTTGGGTCGCCAGATAATCGACCAGGGTGCTCTTGCCGCTGCCCGGCGAACCCAGGATCAGCAGCTGCTTCATGGTCGCCACCGCCTGGATGGCCGTGAACGGCATCATTTCCTCCGCGGAGTGCGTGAAATAATTGCGATTTCTCTGATGCCGGATAATTTCGGCGAGATCATCCTTTTGGCCTCGCCGCAGATCCTGCAGATGCAGGCCAGTAAAAACCTGAGAGATTTTCAGGTTGTCCTGCTCACCGGGGTTCGATTCATCGAAGTTGATCAAGTCCAGGTGATCGCAGGCTGTTCGGATAGTCTTCAGATACTGGCGTAGGTCGTTGCCGTTGCCGGATCGACCTCCAGGTGCAAACTGAATTGCCGGCTCTCCCCGCTTCGTCCTTGAGCGGAAACAGTATCTCCCCTGAATGCCAGGCTCTCTTCTTTGGTCTGCCGCAGAAATTCGAGCATCTCCTTGATGGCATCCTTCATTTCCCGGGAAAGGTCCACCTGGGTACGGAGCAGAGCGGTTTTGATGGTACCCTGCAAGGGCTCCGAAGCGTCGGCCGACTCCATGAAGGCGCCGACAAAAGCCCGCATGCCTCTATCGAAATCGAGCCCAGGCAACTGATCGGCATCGAATTCCAGCTCGGCAAAAAGCTCCCGCAACTCGCTAAAGTCGGGAACCTGCCCCCGCAACAACCCGGCCAGGGCCGGGGCGACATCCTCATCGCCCAGATATTCCCGAAAGATATCGGCCAGGAGCGCGTCCTCTTCCTCGGTTACCGCCCCGGCGGTCAACAGCAGAGCGACCAGACCGTCTCGCACCGCCTCCTGCAGGGCCTGTTCCTTGTCTGTGCCGAAAATGGTCTTCTTCAGTTTACCGCCGGCGGCCTGCAACAACGAACTGGTCAGGGTGGCGGCAACTTTGGTTAGATATGAGATAGTGACTGTTTCCATGTTTCCCGTTGTTTGTTGGTAAGTCATAACCCTCCTGTGGTAAGCCGCCTGCCGAAGCATAAATCGCACCTGCACTTTCGGCACGGAGAAGGGATTGAATAACAGGGCGCAGAGTTACTTTGCTGCCTTAGCACAGCGAAAGCCGATATCGATCTTCCGCTCCCCACCGTTGTTATAAATACTGTACGCGCATCGCGCTGCATCACGTGTATAGACCCACGACCCCCCTTTTACCCTTGAGCTGTTCGTCCACTCCCAAACATTCCCAGCCATATCTATGCACCCGTGAGGACTGGCACCTTCGGGATAGTTGTACACCGCTGTTGTTCCATTAATCCCGGATTCCCGTGTGTTGCATTTCTTCTGATCAAAGTCCTCCCCCCATGGATATTGCAGACCAGCATCGCCCCTGGCTGCTTTTTCCCACTCCTCTTCGCTGGGTAATCTTTTACCGGCCCAACGGGCATAGGCATCAGCCTCATACCAGCTGACCCCGATCACCGGATGGTCTCCTTTATTACACTTATTATCCTTCCAATTTGTTGGTTCGGTAAAATTTCTTTTTTCTCGCCAAACCCACCCCTCCTTGCACCAATATTCGTGCCTTTCATAACCACCGGCAGCTATGAATTGCTCGAATTGTTTGTTGGTGACTGGGCGAACGTCCAGATAAAAATCATTTTGGATTACCCGTTCATTCTTTCCGTCCCCATAGAGAAAGGGCCCCCGGGGAATGAGCACCATCCCTTCCCAATCGCTGGCCTTGAAGTTGGGGATACCGGCCGGTCGGGTTTTACCGGGAATTTCGATGCTCTTGGCCAGGAAGACGAATTTCTGGATCAGCCACGGCTCGTCGGGGAAGGGTTCGCCCATTTTCAAGACCCGAGCCAAGGACGCTGGTACCTGCACTAGGCGTGGTTGTTGCTGGTCGGCAGCAGTCTCCTTTCCACCACTAAGCGCAGCCTCTTGAAGATCAAGGAGATGGCGCCAGTTCGAGCGGATCAGCCGGTATTCATTTGGATGGCGGAAGATCAGCACCGACCACTTCACATAAAATGGCGGAGTGAAGTAGTCCCTGAGAAGCTGCTTACGCTCCTCGGGCTCGGCTTGGGGACCATCCTCCTCTAGAATGGAATGCTTGATGGTCTCGGCCAGCCGGCCGGTAAAGGCGAGCAGGTTGACAAAGCGGGTCAAGCTGCGGGGGTTGTCGTCCACCCCTGTTTCGATGATTTCGGCAAACTCGCGGTAGGCCTCGGCCTGACCGAGAAGATTGAGGATGAAGTCGCGCTTGCGGGTCGGTTCGATGGGCGGCAGTTCCAGGGGCATCTGGATGATCTTGTCCAGATACTCGTCGGGGGAAATTACCCGGCCGGTTGCCGTGCCACCTGACTTGGGCGTGCCGTTCTGCTCGTAGAAATGGTAGTGGCAGTTGATGCCCTTTTCCACCACCCCCCGATCCACCCCGAGAATGAAAAGATAGCCTTCCAAGTTAAGAAAGAGCTTGATGGATTCCAGTAGCTCCACCGCCTTCTCGGGCAGGCAGCGGTCCAGATCGTCGATAAAGACCACGATCCGGAATTTTTGGGAATTCACCGCCTCCTGCAGCCGATTATTTATGTCGTAATAGATGGAGGTGAGCTTCCGGGAGAGTTTCTCGGCCGCCGCAGCCCGGCGTTTTTCACCCAAAGCCTCTTCCCGGTCGGCCGCTTTGGCGGCGTCAAACGAGACTCCGATCGGACCAAGCTTACACTCCGCCGTCAGCCCGTATGCAAAGGCCGTCGCCGCATCACCGATCTTCTGGGCCGCTCCTTTCAAGGCCTTGCCGATCGCCGACCTGCCGTCGAAACCCTCCAGAGCCTGCTCGATGGTCTTTAGAAAGGGGATGATCAGATGCTTCTCTTTCTCGTAACGCCAGGGGTTGAACCAGACCGGCACCGGCTGTGGTTCGTTCGTTCCGGCCGACAGTAGTTCCTTTTCCAGGAGCCGCATGAAACTGGTCTTGCCGCTGCCCCACTTACCGTAGATACCGATGCAGAAAGGGGTCTGAAAGTCCGGGTCCAGGATCATCCCGGCCAGAGTATCGATATACTTGTCGAACCCGAGCCGGTCAGTGTCGCTGTATCCGTCTCTGCGAAAGTTAAGAGTATCGGGCATACATGTTCTCCGTTATTGCTTTTCCGCACAACCTGAAGTTTGTTTTCTAACAAAACCTGGAAGAAGTAACAATCCAATACGATACCCGGGAACAGGCCGGATCTGATCTTAGGTGCTTGAATTATTCCTTCGCGGCCTTGAATACACAACCATTTCCGACCCCCTTCTCTTGTAGTCGCCACTCCATCGAAATTGATTTTGAACTCATATCAATCGGCAGCAAAACATGAGGCAGTGAAAACCTTTAACTGCTAACATATCCCAGGAACCATCACAACGGACCAACGCATTGGCCAGGGAGTAAAGATGGAGAATCAAAGAGAATTTACCCAAGGTTAACCATTTCGGACTGGAGGATTGAACCATGCCCAAGTTCGGCGCCCATATGTCGATCAGCGGCGGGCTGGCCTTGGCCTTCGACCGGCTGGAACAGGTTGCGGGCGAGGCCCTGCAGATTTTCACCGTCAACCAGCGGCAATGGCAGCCTAAACAGCCGACACCGGAAGAGGTCGAGGCCTTCAAGACGAGATGGCGGAAAACCCCGGAGATCCAAGTGGCCTCCCACGATTCATACCTGGTCAACCTGGCCTCGCCCAAGGCGGAGACGGCGGAGAAGTCCATCGTCGCCTTCACCGGCGAACTCAGGCGCTGCGCCGCCCTGGCCGTGCCCTATGTCATCATGCACCCCGGTTCCCACCTGGGTGAGGGGGTCGCAGAGGGGCTCAAACGCTTCACCGCCAACCTTGACCGGGCCATCGATGCGGCCGAAACCGGTAATGCGGTCATGGTGCTGCTGGAGACCACCGCCGGTCAGGGCACCAATCTCGGCGCCTCCTTCGAGGAACTGGCGATAATCATCGACAAGTCGGCTTTTCCGGAACGATTGGGCGTCTGTTACGATACCTGCCACACCTTCGCCGCCGGCTACGATATTCGGACCCCGGAAACCTATGCCTCCACCATGGCTGAATTCGACCGGCTCATCGGCCTGGCCCGGCTCAAATTCTTCCACCTGAATGACGCAATCAAGGGCTTGGGCAGCCGGGTCGACCGGCATACCCATATCGGCCTGGGCGAGATCGGCCTCGATGGCTTTCGCAACCTGGTCAACGATCCCCGTTTCGCCGACCACCCCATGGTCCTGGAAACCCCGAAGTCGGACGACCTGCATGAAGATCGGGAAAACCTGGAACGGTTGCGGGGGTTGAGCAAATAAGATTTCTCTCGCCTGGGGCGCCCGGCATACTCCATAATTTTGATAACGAGAACCGCCTTCGAGAAGGATAAGGGAAAATGGCTGCTCCGAATAATTCAGGTCCAGAGACCGGCACCGGCGCAGCCAGGTAAGTCCGAAGAGGGTCATGCCGTCGGCGTTGACCCGGTAATGCTTGCTGCGGGCGTAGTCCCGCATCAACTTCCTGAAGCCGGCCTCGTCGAGATCGCGGCTGCTGCTTGCCCCGGTCACCTTCTCCAGGGTGTCCCGGTATTCCTGCTCGGCCAGACCCAACTCTTATAATGCAATGCGGATGACGGTAAGTTTCTTGTGGTCAAGCATGACACCTCTATTTTAATTGACCCCACGGACATGCAATCGGAGCCTGAATTTTACCTGGAGTACGAAAAAGGTGCTCATTAAAGAGCAAATAAGGTTGGAAGAGCAAAGGCAATGGCTAAATATAAATTCGCTTGCACCTGTTCCATCCGCGGAATTTCAAAAGTAAGCCCCGAAATTTGTGGTTTTCATAAGAACCATGGTGTTTTATGTTTTTGGGATCTGCTGCACCAATGGGGGGGAATTCAATGAGCCATTCACATCTTTTCGAGACGAATAATCCGGCCAAAAGCGAGAAACTCGACCAGAGCACGGGAGAGTTGTACGAAAACGCGCGAAGATTGTCACAGGCCCAGGCCATAGCCCATGTCGGCGACTGGGATTGGGAACTGGCTAGCAACGCCGTCCACTGGTCCGACGAATTGTATCGCATCTACGGTTACACACCGCACGAAATCGCCCCCGATTACAACCTCATCCTGCAGCAGATGCACCCTGACAGTAAAGAGGAATTTACACAAGCCATCGAGGCGGCCCTGAAGGGCGAGAAACCGTTCGAGATGGATTATACCTTTTTCCGCAAGGACGGCCGCGAGATTGTCCTGCATACCATCGGCCAGGTCTTTCGCGACGAAACGGGGGCGCCGGTGCGGATGTCCGGCATAGTCCAGGATATCACCGAACTGAAACGGGCGGAGATGCTGCTGCGGGTCTCGGAGAAGAAATGCAGAACGATCTTCGATAAAGCGACCGACGGCATCGGCATCGTTGAAGCCGAGAGCGGGAAGATCATCGAGGCGAACCCCTCCCTGTGCGGTATGCTCGGCTACAAAAAGGAAGAATTGCTCAAGCTGGGAGTCGCGGATATGCATCTCGCCTCGGATCTGCCGGCTGTTCAGGCAGCCTTCGAGCGCCAGCGGCGCGGCGAGATTTCCATCGCTGAAAATCTGCCGGTCAAACGCAAAGACGGCACCATTTTTTTCGCCGACATCAATTCCACCGTGATTGAGATGGAAGGCAAGCCATGTCTGGTGGGATTCTTTCGTGATATCACCGAACGCAAGCGCGCCGAGGAGGAACTGAAAGCGCAACGGAAACGATTTATCGAGTCCCAGCGTATCGCCCATATTGGCAGCTTCGAGCACAATCTGGAGACCAATCAGGCTTTCTGGTCCGATGAGTTGTTTCGCCTGCTCGGCCTGGATCCGGAGAAGGACAATGCAGATTATCGCATCTGTTTTTCAGCATGGTGCATCCGGATGACCTGCCGCTTTTGAAAAAGTCCATCAGCCGAGACACTGCAGACAAACAAGCCCTTCAATATCGATTATCGTCTCATTGACCAAGGACGGCGGAAGACAGGATCATGCGGGCCATGGCGGAGCTTCTGCCCGACGGTTCCGGGGAACCGGTCCTTCTGAGCGGCACCGCCCAGGACATCACGGAATGCAAGCTGGTGGAAGACCGGACTCCACGAGAATAAATACCATGCTGCAGACCTTGATCAACGCCATTCCGGACCTGGTTTTTTTCAAGGACTCCCGAGGCCGTTTTATGCTGGCTAACAAGGCGACCGAGGAGAACCTCGGAATCGAACAGGAGAAGTTGATCGGCATGACCGACGACGATCTGCTCCCCCCGGACATCGCCGAGAAATGCAAAAGGAGCGATGCGAACGCGATGCTAAGGGGTATCCCCGTCTATTCCGACGAGAGCTATACCGACGGCAACGGGGAAACCAGGTTTCTGGATGTTGTCAAGGCCCCCATCCGGGACAATGACGGCGAGCTCAAGGGACTGGTGGTGGTGGGCCGTGACATCACCGAGCGCAAACGGAGAGGGGAACACACCGAACAGCTGCGCAAATTCAATGAACTCGTATTATCAGCCGCCGGCGAGGGAATTTACGGCCTGGACACCGAAGGCAAGATAACCTTTGCCAATCCGGCGGCGGCCAAAATGATCGGCTGGAAACCCGAGGAACTTGTCGGGCAGAACCAGCATCAACTCCTGCACCATACCAAAAGGGACGGTTCTCCTTACCAGGCCGATAAATGCCCAATATATGCCGCCCTGCGCGACGGCAAACTGCACCGGGTCGACAATGAAGTCTTCTGGCGGAAAGACGGCAGCAGCTTTCCGGTCGAATACACCAGTACCCCGATAAGAAATATTCAAGGGGTTATTGAAGGCGCGGTTGTGGTTTTCCGGGATATCACCGAGCGCAAGCTGGCGGAGGAGAAGTTACAGAAAAGCGAGGAATATATCCGAAATATCCTCGATACCGTGGACGAAGGTTTCATCGTGGTCGATCTTGACCACCGCATTCTCACCGCCAACCGCGCTTACTGCGAGCAGGTGGGATTGCCCCTGGACCAAGTCCTGGGGTGCCGCTGTTTCACGGTGTCCCACAAACGCTCTCGGCCCTGCCATGAGGAAGGCGAAGAGTGCTGCGTCAACTCGGTTTTTACCACGGGCTTGCCGCATACAGCCTATCATCGGCATGAGGATGCGGACGGCAATACGGTTTATGTCGAAACCAAGGGCTTCCCGCTCAGGGACGCCTCGGGGAAGGTTACCAGAGCAATCGAAACAGTCAGTGATATCACGGAAAAACGCTTGCTTGAGGAGGAACGGCTCAAGGTTCAGAAACTGGAGGCCATCGGCACCCTGGCCGGCGGTATAGCTCATGACTTCAACAATCTTCTGCAGGGCGTCTTCGGTTACCTCTCCCTGGCGAAGATCGCCTCGCAACAAAACCCGGAAAGCTTCAACGCCTTGGAAAATGCCGAGAAGGCTATCCATCTTTCAGTCAAGCTGACTAATCAACTGCTGACCTTTTCCAAGGGCGGCAAACCGACAATCAAACCGACCGACTTGCAGCCGGTGATTGATAACGCCGTGCGCTTCTCCCTGAGCGGCTCTTCCTCCCGCTGTCAAATCGTCGACTCCGAAAACATCTGGCAGGTGGAGGCGGACGAAGGCCAGATCACCCAGGTGATCCAGAACATCATCCTGAACGCTGCCCAAGCCATGCCCGGGGGCGGCCAAGTGAGAATCACCACCCGGAATCTCCAGGTCTCGGACCCGTCAATTCCGGAAGGTTTATCGGCGGGCCGCTATGTTGAGATCGAGATCAGGGATCAAGGCAGCGGCATCCACGAGGATGTTCTTGCCAGGATTTTCGACCCCTATTTCACCACCAAGGACAAAGGCAGCGGCCTGGGACTGGCGACATCCTATTCGATCGTCAAGAATCACGGCGGCCTGATCAGGGTGGCTTCCAGCCCCGGAGCTGGGTCCATCTTCACGGTCTATCTGCCGGCCGCGACCATGGTTGATCGCCTGGATCAGCCGCAACCGGAGACCGAGGATTCGATCCGGTCCGGCAGGATCTTGGTCATGGACGACGAACAAATGATCTGCCAGGTTGCCGGCGCCTTGATCAAAATGTTGGGCCACGAGGTGGATTTTGCCAGGAATGGAGAGGAGGCGGTCGCCATGTATCAGGCCGCCATGCAATCTGACCGGCCTTTCGATGCGGCGATCCTCGACTTGACGATTCGGGGCGGCACAGGGGGGGCGGAAACGGTGCGACAACTGGCGGCCATCGATCCCGGCGTCAAGGCCGTGGTTTCCAGTGGCTATGCCGACAATAACGTCATCGCCAACTTTAGAAATTACGGTTTCTCGGCCTTCCTCAACAAACCTTATAATCTCGAAGGTCTTCGTCTGGTGCTGCATGAAATACTGCCCAGCGATCGACCCGGTTAACAATGAATCTCGGTTCGCCCCACCGATAGCGGCGGCCGGGAGCATCAGTCATCCTGGTTGACAACCGCCAGGATCTCCTTCTCCATCAAGGTCTCCTTTTCATAAAGAGCCTGGGCCAGGGCATCTAGTTTTTTCCTGTTTTTTCCCAGAAGTTCGGTAGCCTTTTCCTGACAGTTATTCATGATCTTGAAGATTTCTTCGTCGATGCGCCGAGCCGTGTCCTCACTAAAATCCCTGTCCTGCGTGAGTTCACGTCCCAGAAAAGGATGCGGTTCCCCCTGCCGGAAGGCAACGGGCCCCAAAGTGTCGTTCATGCCCCAGTTGCAGACCATGCGCCGAGCCAGTTGGGTCGCCTTTTTCAGATCGTCGCCGGCACCCGAGGTGATATCGTCATAAACCAGCTTTTCCGCCGCATGGCCGCCGAGCATAACAGAGATCCGGTTCATCAGATATTTGCGGCCCAAGTTATGGCGGTCTTCGGATGGCAGCTGTTCGGTGGCGCCCAAGGAACTGCCGCGCGGAATAATGGTCACCTTCTTGATCGGATCGGCCCCGGGCAGCTTCAAGGCGGTGAGAGTATGCCCGGCTTCATGGTAGGCGACCATCTTTTTTTCCTCATCGGTCATCCGGTCTTCCCGTTCCAATCCCATAATAATTTTGTCCCGCCCGTTGTCGAAATCCTCCGCCTCGATTTCCTTCTTACCATTGCCTGCGGCAATCAGCGCCGCCTCGTTGACCAGATTTTTCAGATCCGCGCCGGAAAACCCCACAGTGCGTCCGGCCAGATTGGCTAAATCAACGTTTTTAGCCACCGGCTTGTTTTTGGCGTGCAGTTCCAGAATTTTCTGCCGGGCCTCGCGCTGGGGCAGATCCAGGGTGACCTGGCGGTCAAAGCGACCCGGCCTGACCAGGGCCGGATCGAGAACATCCGGCCGGTTGGTGGCGGCCAGGATAATCACCGGCTCTTGAGCACTGAAACCGTCCATTTCGGAAAGGATCTGGTTCAGGGTCTGTTCCCGTTCGTCATGCCCGCCCCCTAAGCCGGTGCCCCGCACTCGGCCGATGGAATCGATCTCGTCGATAAAGATAATAGCCGGGGAATCCTTTTTGGCTTTCTCGAACATGTCTCGCACCCTGGAGGCCCCGACCCCGACAAACATTTCAATGAATTCGGAGCCGCTGATGCTGAAAAAGGGGACGTCGGCTTCGCCTGCCATGGCGCGGGCCATCAGGGTTTTACCGGTTCCCGGCGGCCCGACCAACAATATGCCCTTGGGCATCTCGGCCCCCAGTGCCCTATATTTATCGGGATGCCGTAAAAAATCGATGATCTCGGCAAATTCATGCTTGGCGTGCTCCAGCCCAGCCACATCCTCGAAGGTGACTTCCTCCTGGGTCTTGGTGTAGAGCCTGGCCTTTGATTTGCCGAAACTGAACATTCCACCGGCTGCATCACCGATCCGGCTCCGGATATTCCGGTTGATGTAGACGAAGAAACCGATAATCAAGGCCACCGGCAGCAGGGAGAAAAGGATGGACCAGAGCGCCGACTGCTCCACTTTTTTTGCGGTGAGCGCCACCTTGTGCTTTTCCAGCAGGGGCAGGAGTTCGGGATCCTCGAACGGAGGCAGGATGGTCTGGAATCTGATGGGCGTGGCCTCTCCGCTTTGTTTATCGTCTTTACCCGCCCCCTTCTTTTCAACGATTTGGCCCTGCACAGTTTTGCCCTGGATGGTCACGGCGGCGATCTCGTCATTCGCAAGCCTGGCCTTGAAGTCGGAATAAGAAATGACCTCAACCTGGGCGGCGGTGACATACCAGGCATAGAAGTAGGAAATGGTGAAGCCCAGGATCATAACCAGGAAGACCCTGGTCCAGAGCGGGATTTTATCCAATAAAGACTCTTCCTGGGGCCTGTTGGCCGGGACCTGATTTTTTGGTTCAGTCATTTTATTACCCAATTTTGTTATGTAAATAGCGGGTGACAATTGCCGCGATCAATAACATCAGGATCAAAACCAGAAAGATATCGATGGTGACATAGGTCAGTTTTTCCATCTCCCGGGTTTTCTCGACCTGCTCAAGTATTTCCAGGGTCTCTTCACGATCGAGCTGTGTTTCATTACCGATCTCGGGCAATTTGGGCAGGAATATCCAGAGCAGTAACGCCGCCGACAACCCGGCCAGTAAATATGGCAGCCAGAAGATCCCCCAAAAAACCGGGCTCAGCAAATTCCCCCAGGCGCCCCCGGCCCAGGTGGCCAGAAAAATAGTGAGAAGGAGCCAGATAAAACCTTTCCTCGGGCCTTTCCGGCGGATCAGCACGGCAAAAATAATGCTTAAAAGTGCCGCGATAAGTAATGAAAAAAAGAAATCGCCAACAACCATGGTTTCTCCGTATCTATAACTACAGCGATCATTTTTTTCGGGAGCGGTGGATCACCTTTTATTACAGGCTAACACAATGAATTGGCCAATTCCATAACCTTGGAATTTCATCGGTATGAGTTCTAAATGGTCGCGGTAGGCGCTTAGAATACCAAAGCCAAATCGGCAGGCCGGCGCTGCTTGCCCCCATGCACTCTTCGGCAAATTCCGGTTTTTTGCGAATAAACCGATCCAGGCTGGGAAAACTGGAAGGGAAAAAAATGGAAGGTTGTGAAGCGGATGCCCCCGGTAGCTGCTGTACCTGAGGGAAAACTAGCCGTCTGAATTCTCAGTTCAGTCCCGGCGCAGGGCGACCAGACAGCCCAGGAGCCACTGGTCCTTTTCCTTGCGCAACCGGACTTCCCGGCAGATTTCAACCTGAAAACCGTGTCTGCCCGCCAGGGTGCGGAGATAACTCTCCGAATGGGCATAGCGGCCGGTTTTCTGCAATCGGTAATCCCCGGCTGTTTCGAGCTTTTCAGTCGAGAAACACAGATAGCCGCCGGGTTCCAGCCGTTGTCGGATCTGGCTGAAGAAAGTTTCCAGCTCACCAAGATAGATCAGGACATCCGCCGCCATTACCAAGTCAAAATCCGCCACCTTTGCCGCCGCCAGAAAATCGGCGATATCACTGCGGCAAAGTTGGTCGTAGATCCCCCGTTCCGCCGCCTTGGCCAGCATCTTCTCGGACAGGTCGACTCCGACCAGCCGTTCGACAGACCCCCGAAACTGCTCGCCGGCCAATCCGGTGCCGCAACCCAGATCGACCGCGCACCGAAAGCGATGCCCGGCACCGACCAGTTCCAGGCAGACTTCCTTTAACGATTCAGGCACCTTATATTCAAGATTGCCAACCAGGCTCTGGTCGAAATCCTCGGCATAACTGTCGAAGAGATCGCGCACGTAAGTGCGGGATGAAGTCTGCCGGTTCGAACCGGTCAAGGCCGCCATCATGTAATCGGCCGATTCGGTGCGATCACCCTGCTCAATGGCCTGAGCGTAACAGTCAAGCGCTTCCTCGTAGTGCCCAAGCAGATGCAGGATGGTGGCCAGATTGGTCCAGGCCGAGCCGTAGTCGGGCCTAAGGCTTACGGCCCGCCGGTAACAGGACTCGGCCAGCTCCGGCTCGTCAAGCTTCCGCATGATGGAGCCCAGAGCGTTATGCAGTTCCGCATCCTCGGGAGCCAGTTCGACAGCCTCCTGATAACGCAGAGCGGCTTGCTCCAAGTGCCCCTGTTTGGCGAGGGTAAAGGCGAGATTATACAGGGTATCGACATCCAGGGGTCTGGCGGCCAGGGCCTGTTCATAACTGGCGGCAGCCTGGTGGTAATCGCCGCGCGCGAAATGGATGACCCCGAGATTGTATAATGAAGCGGCATGACCGGGATCGATCTTGACCGCCTGTCGATAACAGGCCATGGCCAGATCATGCTCACCATCCTGGTAATGGAGGAGGCCAAGATTATAATGGGCGTCCGCCTGAGCGGGTTCAACCCTGATGGCCTCTTGGTATGTGACGATTGCCTCCTCTCGGCAGCCCTGAGCTCCGAGGGCGCTGGCCAAAAAATAAAGGGCCTGAAGATTTTCCGGTTCCCGACCCAGGACTTCCCGGTAAGAATAAACCGCCCCGGGCAGATCACCGCCGGCGTGGCGAATTGAGCCCAGATTAAAGCTGGCCTGGAGGTATTCCGGCGCGGTGGCCGGTATCTGCCGGTAAAGAGCAGCCGCCTCGGTTAGACGGTGTTCATGGTGCAAAGTAAGAGCCCGGCAGAGAAGCTCTCTGGTCGTCTCCGGTGGTGACTCCGGCTGGAAAGATGAACTGCCCCGACTGTCCTGCGATTGTTCCGGTGAATAATTTTCCGACATGAGCTAAATACTGGTCTGAGCTTTGTGGGGACGGAATTCTCGAAAACCGTCCCGCAACTTTGTTGGCCATAGTTGATAAAACAGGTCATTTTCTACCAGAATCAGACCGACTGGGCAAGAGTGGAACCTTGATAAATGACCGGACGAATTGTAATAGAATAGGACCTGACCCTGAAAAGCGACAACAAACGGTGCTATAGCCGGCCCACTGAAAAAACGGGAGGGATTAAAATGGCGGAAGAGCAGTTACATCCGGGAAGATTATTCGGTCTGGCCAGCGCTTACTGGCAACCATGCGCCCTGCATGCCGGGGTAAAACTCGGCATCTTTACCGCCCTGGCCGGCACCGCTCAATCCGCCGCGGAACTGGCCCGACACCTGCAAGCCAGCGAACGGGGAATGGAACTGCTGCTAAACGCCTTAGCCGCCATGGACCTGCTCGAAAAGGCCGGCACAGAATTCCGGAACTCGCCCCTGGCCGAAATCTATCTGGACCGCAACCAGCCCGAATATGTCGGTCATATCATCATGCACCACCATTATCTGGTCGAAGGCTGGAGTCGGCTGGACGAGGCGGTCATGACCGGCCGGCCGGTGGAGACCGAATCGCACGGCGAGGAGCAAGAGCGGGAAAGTTTCCAGATGGGCATGTTCAACCTGGCCCGGGCCATTGCTCCGGCCATCTCCGGCAGTATCGATCTCTCCAACCGCCGACATCTGCTTGATCTGGGCGGCGGTCCCGGCACCCATGCCGTCTTCTTCTGCCTGGCCAATCCCGAGCTAACGGCCACGGTCTTCGACCGGGCCTCGACCCGACCTTTTGCCGAACAGATTGCCGAGCGTTACGGGGTCCCGACCAGGGTCGCTTTCGTCGCCGGTGATTTCCACCGCGACCCTATTCCCGGTCGCTTTGATGTCGCCTGGCTCTCCCAGATCCTCCACAGCAACACCCCGGAAGAATGCCGGGCTCTACTAAAAAAGACCGCCGCGGTCCTGGAACCGGGTGGCCTGATGCTGATCCACGAATTCTTCCTGGACGACAACCGGGCCGCGCCGCTCTTCCCCGCCCTCTTTTCACTTAACATGCTGATCAACAATTACGGCCGTTCCTACTCGGAGCAGGAAACCAGAGAGATGATGTCTGAAGCCGGGCTTACCGATATCAAGCTCTTAGCCTTCCGGGGCGGCAATGACTCGACGATCCTGGCCGGGATTAAGATTTAGTTTTGTCTGGGGGAAGTGGAGTCTAAACCTACCGCTCTCCCGCCATCAAGGGGGCAAGAAAGCAGGTCGATTCAGATCTCACGCCCGAGACAGCCTTTCGGTGATGATGTGCTTGAGGGACTCGATCAGCTTGCTGGCGTCCTGCTTGCTCAGCTTCTCGACCGCATCGGTGTGATAATACTTCCGGATAAAGTTGGCGAGATGAAAGGCGTTCCAGCCCAGATCCTCGGCCAGGTGGCGGATGTAGAGCTTCTGGCGGAAGGTCATGCCGTTGGCGTTGACCCGATAGTGCTTGCTGCGGGCGAAGTAGCGCATCAGCTTACGAAAGCCGGCCTCATCCAGTTCGCGACTGCTGCGCACCCCGGTCACCTGCTCAAGGGTGTCCCGGTACTCTTCCTCGGAGAGGCCGAGTTCCTTGACGGTGATATGGATAACGGCAAGTTTCTTGTGGTCGAGCATGGTCCGATGCCTGATTTAAGGTTGCATCGCCGAGAAGTTTAACCCCCGGTGCGATTCCCCGCCCCTCGGTCGGCCGGTTCGACGGCCAGGGGCAGCCGGACGATGAAGCGGGTCCAGCCCCCAAGCTCGCTTTCCACCCTGATCGTACCGCCATGCAGGCTGACGATCTGCTTGACCAGGCTCAGTCCCAGGCCACTTCCGCCCAGCTGGCGGGAGCGGGATTTTTCCACCCGGTAAAACTGGTCGAAAACCCTCTCCAGATCCCCGGCCGGAATTCCCGGCCCGGTATTGCCGACCACCAGTTCGGCCTGGTGCGCGACCCGGTGCAGAGCAATCTCGATCCGCCCCCGCGGCTGGTTGTAGCGGATGGCATTTTCCAGCAGGTTGATGCAGAGGCGCTGCAGGCTGTCGGGCTCACCCGCCACCGGCAGGGGAGTGGCCACTTCAAATTCCACCGTGAGCTTGGCGGCGCGGCATACCATCTCGTATTCCTGCCGGACTTCGTCCATGATGGCGGCCAGGTCCACAACCTCGAACATCGGCGCCCCAAGGCTTTCCAGCCGGGAGAGTTCCAGCAGGCTGCGGATCAGCCGGTCCATGCGGTGCAGGATTTCGTCATGCCGTTGCAGCTTCTCGCGCAACTCATCATTCAGGCTCGGCTCTTGAACCATCTCTTCCAGGGAAAGGTGCAACATGGTGACCGGACTCTTCAGTTCATGGGAGGCGGCGGCCAGAAATTCCTGCTGCCTGGTGAAGGATATATGCAATCGGTCGAACATGCGGTTGAGCTCGTCGGCCAGCGCGGAAAGCTCATCGCGACTCGGGCCAGTCGGAATTCGCTCGTCGAGATGGTGCTCGTTGATCCGGCGGGCCAGGGCGGTCATCACCTTGACCGGCTCCAGGATCCGCCCGGCAATGACATAGGCCAACCCGATCAGCAGCAGGGTCGCGACCCCCAGGCCGACCCCCAGGCCGACCAGCAGTTCCGCGATTTCTTCACGGAGGTGTTCCACGGGGCGGCCGATCACCATCACCGCCTCGGCGCCCTGCCAGTGACACGGCAAGGTACGGACCCGGAAAGTCGTATGCCCGGCTCGGGCTTGGCCGGAATGCACCAGCGAGCCCGGTACTCGGACGGTGCAACCGGCCGCCCCCCTGGTGTTGTTCGGCAAATCGAACCGGGAGGCCAGGGAAGAGATGAAGAGTTGGCGGTGCTGATGGTCCAGGACCATGATCCAGTAGTTGTCGAGCCAGCTGCCGTTCTTTAGATCATCGAGGGTGGCGGTGGCGGAGAGCCGGCTGAGCAGACCGGCGGTTTCGGCCAATTGCCGGTCCACCATTTCATAGGGCTGTTCCTCCATCTCCAGAAAGGTAATCAGGGAAAACAGCAGGCAGACCAGGAGCCCGGCGCCGGTGATCCACAGGGTGATCTTCAGGCGGATCTTCATGCCTCATGCTCCTCGATGATATAGCCGACGCCACGCCGGGTTCGGATCAGGCGCTGGTCGGTGTCGCCGATTTTCCGACGCAGGTTTTTGAGATGGACGTCGATGAAGTTCGACATGGTGAAGAGATCGAAAGAATCGCCCCAGACATGCTCAGCCAGACTGTAGCGGGAAACCACCCTGTTCTTGCTGTAGAGGAGGAATTCCAGGATGGCGAATTCCTTGGGGGTCAACTCCACCGGTTCGCCATGCCGGCGAACCTGCCGGGTAACCGTATCCAGACTCAGGTCGGCCACGGTCAACACGGTTTCGCACGACTCCCCGGCCCGCCGCAGCAGGGCGCGGATTCGGGCCAGAAGTTCGGCCATGGCGAAAGGCTTGGCCAGGTAATCGTCGGCGCCCAGATCAAGCCCCCGGATCCGGTCGGCGATCTCACCGCGGGCCGAGAGCATCAATACCGGAGTGACAATCTCCGCCCGCCGCATCTCCCGTAGCAGAGCCAGTCCGTCCAGGCCGGGCAGCATGATGTCCAACAGCACCAGATCAAAGGGCACTTCCAGCAGTCGGGCCAGCGCGGTTTCGCCATCGGTCGCCGTTTCCACGTCATAGCGCTCCGCGGCCAGAGTACTCCGAAGTTGTTCCAGCAGGACCGGTTCATCGTCAACGATAAGGATCTTCATGGCGGCTCGGGATGGTTTATTCCCATGCTATCGCCCCGGGCCGGTGGATGTCGAGCAGGAAACGGGCCGGAGACTGGTTATTCAGTCATCCATCCTTACCACCGCCCGCCATCTCCGGCAATAAACTTGAAGTCGCCGCCGAAGGAGAAAGGGGGGCGGGCTCCGATCACGGTTTACTGATAGCGGCCGCTGGAGAAAAGCTCGAAGGCGGTCTGGTAGTAGGCCGTGGCCAGGTCGGTCAGATCCTGGTCGGTTTCGACCGGTTGCAACGGCTCGCCGACCTCGTCTAACCGGTAGGTGGCGGCCGCCTGGCGCAGACCAAGAACCACCAGTTGGTGCCCGGCCAGGAGGCCGACATCGTGGTCGTGATTCACCAGGATCGGCCGGATGGCGCGCGCCGGTTCATGCAGGACGTCAGTGCCGTAAAAGGGGGCGGTATAGGGCAAACCCAGCAAGCCCAGAACGGTTGGAGCGACATCCATCTGGCTGGTCGCTCCCGGCCAGCTTTTGGCCGCCAGCCGTTGCGGGGCCAGGAACAGCAGGGGTATGCGGTAATGCTCCAGGGGGATCTGGGCGCTGCCGTAAACCCGGGCGTCATGGTCGGCGACAATGACGAAAAGGGTATTGGCGAACCAGGCATGGTCGGCGGCCCGGTCCAGGAAATCGCCCAGGGCATGATCGGCATAACGGACCCCGTCCAGCCGCCCGCCGCCCTCGGGTTTGATCCCTGGAATCCCGGCCGGAAAGGTGTAGGGACTGTGATTGGAGGTAGTCATGATCACCGAAAAGAAGGGGTGCCCGTCTGACAAGCTGTCATAGTAGCTTAGGGCGTAGTCCAGAAGATCCCCATCCGAGACCCCCCAGATATTGGTAAACCGGGGATTCGGGATGTCCTGGCGATCCCGAATGGCAAAGCCGTTGCCCCGAAAAAAATAGTTCATGTTATCAAAAAGTCCGTAGCCGCCGTAAAGGAAGCTGGTCCGGTAACCTTGCGCCGCCATAACCCCGCCCCAGTTGGCCAGGTGCTCGCTGCCCGGCCGCTTGATGATCCCTTCGCTGGGAATGGGGGGCAGCGATGTGACCAGTGCCCCCAGACCGCGGACGGTCCTGGTGCCGGTGGCAAAGGCGTTGCTGAAGAGCAACCCCCGGGCGGCGTAACGGTCGAAGTTCGGGGTCAGGCCGCGCTGGTCGCCATAGGAACCGTTGAACTGGGCGCCGAAAGATTCCTCCACCACAACCACCACGTTCATTTTCCCCAGCCCCTCCGGGTTGGCCGCGAAGGTGCGGGCCAGGTCATCGTATTTTTCCGAACGCAGGGTGCCGCCTTCGCTGGCCAGCTGCCGCCTGATGCGGCCGAAGGCCTGCCGATCCGTCAAGGTGCGGTAATAACGGTCATAGTTCAATTCATTGGTATAGCAGGCCCGAAACAGGCTGCTGATGCCGTTGGCGGTGATCTCGTCGGAGACCCGGTTGTTGAACAACGCAAAGGTATCGGTGGAGAACAAGGCGAGACAGGCGAGAAGCACCAGCAGGTGAAGCCCGGCATATGAAAATCGCGTCCGCCACCTCATGGGCGGCCGGGTCGAGCGGACCAGGAGATGGGAGAGCAGCCAGTGAAGCAGCAGGGCCAGCCCACCGGCCGCCAGCAGGAACCAGAGAACGTGATAGGTTTCCCAGATATTGATCAGGACTTCGTGCGAATAAATCAGATAGTCCACTGCCACCAGATTGAAGCGGCTGTCGAACTCGGCGAAGAAGAAGTATTGCACCATGGCCAGATAGATGCATCCGAAAATGAAGGACAGGGCGGCGCCATGGGCGAAACTCCGGCCAATCCGCCCGCTCTGCCGCCGGCTGGGCAGGAAAATGAGGACCAGGGTGAGGGGGAAGAGTAAAACCGGCAGCACGACCAGGTCGCTCAGGATACCGAACGGCAGGATGGCGGCCAGCTCCGCTGCCCCGATGCCGCTGTCCTGACCAAAGGCGACCCAGAGCACTACCCGCAGAAGCAGGGAGATCGTGAGATAAATCAGCCCGGCGCTAAGCAACGGCCGAAATCGTTGGATTTGCCGGCCCGTCTCGTTAGTGGGGATAATGTTATCCGGTGTGATTCTCATGTTCTTTCTCCAGACTGGTTAACTGCCGATGGTCAAAATCGTCGGCCGGCCGGGATTTGGTCGGCCGACGATCAGACCCAACTGGCAACCTAACCCGATAATATGAAGAAAATATGAAGGATCGATAAGTTGCAGGGCGAGAGCGGAAAAAATCAGAAATGAGGGAAGATATACGGAAACTTTCTAAATATTGAGCAGAGGTATGGAGATCAATCCTTGGTTATTGCCGCCGCCCCCTCAGATCGGGCGAACTTCCTACTTCCAAACCAATTCCACCGGACAGTGGTCCGAGCCGGTGATTTCGCTCCTGATCGCCGCGGACTGTACCCGCTGCCGGCTTTTGGCATCGACGCAGAAATAGTCGATGCGCCAGCCGATGTTCCGGGAACGGGCGTCGAAGCGGTAGCTCCACCAGGAGTACTGACCCGGCTCCCGGTTGAAGAGGCGGAAGGAGTCGAGAAATCCGGCCGCCAGGAAGGCGTCCATGCCACCCCTTTCCTCCGGAGTGTAGCCGGCGTTTTTCTCGTTCTGCTTGGGGTTGGCCAGGTCGATGGGCTGATGGGCGACATTGAAGTCACCGCAGATCACAACCGATTTCTCCCGGGCGAGCATTTGGCAAAAGGTGGTGATCTCCCGGTCGAAATCGAGTTTGTAATCGAGCCGGGAGAGCCCGTGCTGGGCGTTGGGAAAATAGGCATTGATAAAGAAGAAGTCGGCGAACTCCAGGGTCAGCACCCTGCCCTCCCGGTCGAAATCCTTACGCCCCAGGCCGGTGATGACCCGCAGCGGCTCCAGCCGGCTGTAGATGCAGACCCCGGCATAGCCCTTCTTCTCGGCCGGGTGGAAGTAGGCCCGGTAGCCGGGGAGATGGCGGAGGGCTCCCGGCAACTGCTCCGGCTGTGCCTTGATCTCCTGCAGGGCCAGGAGATCGGCGTCCAGTTCGGCCAGCAGATCGATCAGGCCGTTTTTGGCCAGAGCCCTGAGCCCGTTGACATTCCAGGACACCATTTTCAAGGGCTGCCCCTCGGCCGGCGCACTCTTCTCCCCCGCCACCTTGCGCGGCGTCACCCCCAGCTTCGGGCACATTTCAGTCAAAACACAGATATCGCAGTGCGGCCGCACCGGAGTACAAGTGCCCTGGCCAAAGGCCACCAGAATGGAATTGAAGGTGAGCCAGTGCTCTTTCGGCAACTTCTGCCGGAGGACCATCTCTGTCTCCAGTGGAGTTTTGGTCTCGACATAGCCCCAGATGTTCATGATCCGGTGGACATGGGTATCGACACAGACCGCCGGTTTGCCGAAGGCCACCACTACCACCAGATTGGCGGTCTTGCGTCCCACCCCTGGCAGGGTGCAGAGCTCCTCGACTGTGTCGGGAATCCGGCCCCCGAAACGTTCGCCCAGGACGCCGGGCAGACGGGAAAGATACCCGGCCTTGTTGTGATAGAAACCCACCGACTGGATCAGTCCGGCGATCTCCTCTTCGCTCAGAGAGGCCAGACTCTTCAGGTCCGGCGCCTTTTTGAACAACCGGGTCGCCGCCCGGGCCGTCATCTCATCCCGGGTCCGGGCCGAAAGGATGGTGGCTACCAGGATCCGGTAAGGATCGTGGCTCTGGACCGCAACTAAATCCACCACCGGAACTTGATAGGTTTTGACTTCCTCAGCCAGAATCTTCAGAAATTTATCGATATCAATGGTCATGCGAGATTACCAACCTCTGGTTGCAGAACTTATTTCAACTTTCATCCGGAATTGTAAAAAACAGTTCACCGAAGCAGCCAGCCGGGAATCCGATCTTCCCGTGCATCGATAAATCTCCCACGCCGAGAGCATACCCTTATATTTTGAAATTTCCCGCTTCGGAACTATATTGTTTCGATAGGATAAACGCCACCCCAAACCGGGAGCCCAGGCAGCCCATGTCAGACCTATTGACCGAAACCGTCCGCCGTAACTGTCAGATCTCCGATGCCCGCGACAACGGCCTCTACTCGCTCTGCACCATGATCCTGAAACTTCGGAACCTTTACAAGTGGGAGCATCATCTAGAGCCCTGGGATGAGCCGGAACCGCCGGTGCTGCTGGACTGGATCGATGCCAGGGAAAAGCACTGGGCAACCATCGCCGGGGAAGAGTACCAACCCCTGCCTCTGGCCGGCCGCCATCTCGACCCCCAGGATCAGGAAACGGTAAACGCCAATCTGGCCGGAACCGACCTGGTCTATGGCGCCGGCTACGGCCGCTCACTGAAGGCGATCTTCTTCCTGGCCCACCTCCGGGAGGAGCGTCAGGTAGCGGGCACCCGGGTCTTGATCCTCGACCGGGAAGAAGCCCGGGAGATGGCCGCCCCTTTCGCCATGCTGCAGGACGGGGTAATCATCATCCGCCGCCAGCCGCTGCGCTTCTTTTTCTGGGATCAGGTCCAGGAGATCCGCTCCAGCGGCCGGGCCGTGCTGCGTCACGCCCTCAAGGTCTCCGCGGTTAAGGTGGAGGAGCGGGTCGATCGGGACAGTTTCCGGGAAAAACTGGACGAGATCGTCGACCGGGAGATCCCCGCCTTCATCCATCACGAATTGGGCGAACTTCAGGAGAGGGAATTGACCAGCGGACACCTGCGGAAACTTGTCGCCGCTTTTCCCCACTCCGCTATCGAACTTACCGCCCGATCGGTGAAGGACGTCCTGGCCGACACCGGCCCCGCCGGCATGCTGGGCTACATCATCGATTCCGAAATGGAAAGCTCCCTGGCCTTCTACGCCGCCTTTCTGGACGGCATGCGCCAGGTACTGCAACCCGAGGTCGAAACCGCGATCCGCACCTTCCTGACCGATCAGGACTGGTCCAAGGTAGAAACAGCCCGGCAAGATAGCCGGACGGCCAACCTGTTACGCGCCAAGGTGCTGCGGGAGGCAGCCGAAGCCTTGGATCACGAGGAGCCGAACCGAGTCAAATGTCGGATCGAACAAGAAGTCTTAAAACCTTTGAACCTGTAGCCTGACTTCCTTTGCTGAAAATCGACGTTTGAACATGAACAGCGAGTGTATTCCCCTCGGCTCGTATTCTCCCACCGATCGCTTACCTGCCGCAGGCCCAACGATCGAATCCGAAGAACTGTTTATTAATTCCCTCATCCCCTGGACCTCGGCGCCCACTAGCGGGTCGAGGGCCAGGGTGAGGGGATCGGGTGAATAGATGCTATCCGTCTCACTCATTTTTCCTCTTTCTTTCTGGAGATCTCCACTTTCAGGGGATTTTGGCCGTCAAAATGCACATCCCGCTGGGGGAAGGAGATGGTGATCTCGGCCTCCCGGAACTCCTGGTCGATCATATAGCGCAGGTCGCTGGCCACCCGCTGGATACCGCTCTGCTCGTTAAGCATAACCCAGTAATAGAGTTCGAAGATCAGGGCATTATCGGCAAAATCGGCAAACCAGACATAGGGCTGAGGCTCCTTCCGGACTTCGCCATGACCGTCGGCGGCCCGCAGTAGGGCCTCTTTCACTTCCCGGGTCGGAGAACCGTAAGCAACCCCTACCGAAATCAGACCCCGCACCAAGTTGTCGTTATGGGTCCAGTTGATGATGTTGTTTTCCAGAAAATAGCTGTTCGGCACCAGGATGTTGATGTTGGCGTAGGTCCGGACCCGGGTCGCCCGAGCCCCGATGTCCTCGACCCAGCCGGCCTCGTTGTCCATCATGATCAGGTCGCCCACCTTGATCGGCTGCTCGGCCATCAGAATGAAACCGCTGATAAAGTTGTTGATCAGCTTCTGGGCGCCGAAACCAACCCCGAGGGCGATGGCGCCGCCCATGAAGGTGAAGGCGGTGAGCGGGATGTTAACCACCCGCATGGCAATGAAGATCACCACCAGGACCACGGAATAGTGGATCAGTTTGCTGGTGATCGCCGTGGCGCTGGTACTGAGCCGCAGGGGGGTGAGGAGTCTTTTCTGCAGGAGGCGACTGAAGAACCCGGCCAGGAGGATGCCGAAGGTCAGAAAACCAAGAGCAATACAAAGCTTACGGACGGTCAGGGCCTGATTGTCCACCACGAACAACTCGGCATCCCACCACCCCTGCACCTCGGCGAAAATAACCTTGAGCGTTTCTCCCAGGGAGAAGGCTTTAATAACCCGGTCCAGTTCCTCGATAAACTGGAGATTCATCTGACCGGTTTTGTTCAGGGCGCTCAGATAATTGATGGTGCTGGACACCAGTTCCACCAAGGCCTTCCGCTCTTCGTTCAGGTTGCTTTTCGCATCCCAGCTCAACCCTTCCTGCTGCATCCGGTCCTCCAGCTTGCCGATCTGCAGCTGCAGGCTGGTCTGGCGTTCCTGCTCCAGGGAGACGGTCTGCTGCAGCCGATCCCGCAGTTTGACCGCCGCCGCCCGGAGCCCGGCCAGATCCTCCCGCTTGATCTCGTCTTTGATCAGATCGTAGCGCTCTTTCCAGAGTTGTTTGCGGGTCCCCATCTGCTGCATGATGCTTTCATCCTGCTCCAGCATGATGCGGTAGGCCTGCTGCCATTGTTCGGCCACCTCCAAAGCCGCTTTGGCCTCGGCGATGTCGCTGTCACCCTTGGCTCTTTCCACATCTCGCCGAGCCTTGATTAAATCACGACCGGCCCGTCGCAACTCTTTCCGGGTGGTATCGATTCGGGTCTGTACCTCTTTTTTGCTTTCGTCGATGGCGGCCAGCTGCTTTTCCAGGTCGCCCTGATCGAAATGGAGTTTGTCCCGGATTCGTTCGCTGAGCTGCCGGGCCAGATCGACCTTGGTGGCGGCCAGTTCCGCCTCGATCCGGGTATTGGCCAACACCTGCTCCTGATAGCCCAGTACCGCCGTGGCCAGCCCTTCCTCCCGTTCGGCCTGCTTGAAAAGCCACTGATTCTGCAGCTTTTCCTGCTGATCCTTGCCCTGGCCTTCGGTGGCCTGGAGAGCTCTGGTCTGAGCAGCCGCGGTGGTCAAGCGATCCCGGGCATCCTGCAAACCATTCTCCGCCACTGACACCGCCAGCTGGGCCGTCTCCAGGTTGCGTTTGCTATCGGCATAGCGGGCGTTGTAATCGTCATAATACTTCAGGGAATACGGTGGTTCCTCATCCAGTTTCAGGGCTTCACCGGTGGCGATCTTCTCCTGGAGAGCTTTCTCTTCCTGGTGCAGGGAATCTTGCTTGTGCAGGGCCTGGAGTTGCTGATTGTAGTAGGTCTGGGTTTCCTGGAGAACTTCGGTCCGTTCCCGGAGCTGTTCCACCGTGACATTCAGCGCCTGGGCCACCTCTGGCGTCTCCGCTTCGGAAAAGCTCTTGATGCGCTGCTGTAAATCATCGATTTTTGCCTGAATGGCATCCGCCGGAGTCGGGGTTGCCGCCTGGGTGGTGGTCGGGGGTTGCTCCTGGGCCTGAGACCTGCCCACGTAGCATGGCAAAATGGTCAGCAGTAAAAGGATAAGCCAGCTCAGCTTAATAGGGTTTCGCATTTGATCATCTCTCAAAGTTCATTTCCCGCCGACCCGATAGTCAAGCCGGTAAAGAGGGCGCCGGCGGGTACCCGTCATCACCGCGCCACTATGATACAACGGTCCGGGTCCATTTCGGAAAGTTATTCGAAAACGAACCTCGGCAGGCTTTTGAAGCTGCACAGCCTCATCGGCATATCCTCGCCGTCATCGCGAAATTAATCCGCAAACCCCTGCAATCCCTATTCCCTATCACCTGCACAGCTTTGGTCGATATTACCGATTGGATTTTCCTCTCTTTCTCCATTAAACTGCCTCTCTTTAAGTCATTACTTAACTACTTGCGAAAATGCTTGACTAAACGGAGGCAGAGATGACCGAGCGGAAATTTGAGGTGAAAGCCTACCCGGAAATGTGGGAGGGGTTGGGCATGGATGTACCCCGCTTTGACAAGGCCCGGGTGATGCTGGGCGAGGCCTACACCAAGACCTATCTGAACCAGGCCCACCGCCCGACGAAGATGGCCTACTTCGACGAGATGATCAGCGAGATTCACGGCGGCCGAGTTCAGGAGCTGCTGGAAGCGAAAAAAGAGGGGCGGCCGGTGGTCGGCACCTTCTGCGTCTATATCCCCGAGGAGATTGTTATCGCCGCCGGTGGTATCTGCGTCGGGCTCTGCGGCGGCTCCCAGGGTTCGGTGCCCGACGCCGAAAAGATCCTGCCCCGCAACATCTGCCCCATGGTCAAATCCGCCTTCGGCTTCAAGGCCGGCCGCATCTGCCCCTACTTCCAGGCAGTGGATTTCGTCTACGGCGAGACCACCTGCGACGCCAAAAAGAAGACCTGGGAGATCCTCGACCGCATGGTGCCCACCTACGTCATGGAGATCCCCCAGATGAAGAAGGCGCGGGATCGCGCCCTCTGGCTTGAAGAGGTCAAAGACTTCCAGGCCAAGGTCGAGGAGGTCGCCGGGAAAAAGATCACCGAGGATGAGCTGGCCGCCGCCATCAAGACAATGAACAACAAACGCTCTGCCCTGCAACGGCTCACCGCTCTGCGCGGTGCTAGCCCGGCCCCGATCAGCGGCAAGGATGCCTTGCTGATCGAGCAGATCGCCTTCTACGACGAACCGGTTCGCTTCGCCGCCAAGGTCAACGAACTCTGCGACGAACTGGCACAGCGAGTCCAAGATGGTAAGGGCGTGATCGAGGCCGGGGCGCCCCGGGTGATGATTTCAGGCACTCCCATGGCCCTACCTAACTGGAAGGTTCACAATCTGGTGGAAACCGCCGGGGCGGTAATCGTCAACGAGGAGAGCTGCATCGGCAGCCGCTATTTCAAGGACCTGATCGACGAGAACCTGCCCGGGATGGAGGCCCAGCTGGAGGTCCTCACCGACCGCTACATGAAGATCGATTGTTCCTGCTTCACCCCCAACGACGAGCGCATCGACCAGATCGAGAAAGAGTACCGGAGTTCCGGCGCCCAGGGGATCATTCACTACTCCCTGCAGTTCTGCCACACCTACAATATCGAAGAGATCAAGGTGCGGGAGATGTGCGAGCGACGACAGATTCCCTATCTCTCCATCGAGTCCGACTACTCGCCCGAGGACGTCGGCCAGCTGCAAACCAGGATCGAGGCCTTCCTGGAGCAGATCCGGGGGTAGCAAGAAAGATCCGCATCTGTAATGGCAAAGTTGATTGGAGTCCGGGCGTGGCTATTTACCGCGAGGATTGCTTCGTCTCTACCGCTCCTGGCAATGACAATCCAGGTTGAGATGTCGTCATTGCGAGCAAAAGCCAAGCAGATAGCGAAGACTTCGATCTTTTCTTTCCCTATCGATCCTACGGTCTCCGTGGGATCGAAATTAGGAATTCTGCCCAAGGACGAGCAGAGAAATATAGAGAGGATTAAGTGCCGAAATGAAAGACCATCACTCAATCTGCCGGCGATTGCAGGTTACCGCAGATGCGCGACAGAGGCCTGTTCGCTATACTTCGGTATGCGAACAGGCCGATAACAAAGCAGATGCGGTGCCATGCAATCGCCCACTCCCATGCATATAGGCATCGATCTGGGCTCCCGCACCATCAAGCTGGCCGCCCTCCAGAACGGAGTGCTGACCGACGCGCAGATCGTCGAGAGTGGGTTCAACCCGCACCAGCAATCTCTAGCCATGCTGGCCCGCTACCAGCCCCGACGCATCGTCGCCACCGGCTATGGCCGCCACCTGGCCCAAAAGCATTTCGCCCATGAAGTGATCACAGAGATCAAGGCCCATGCCCTGGGGGCGCGCCACAGCTTCCCCGAGTGCCGGACCATCCTCGACGTCGGCGGCCAGGACTCCAAAGTGATCAGCCTGGACCAGGCGGGCCGGGTGGCCAACTTCCAGATGAACGACAAATGCGCCGCCGGTACCGGCCGCTTTCTGGAAATCATGGCCGCTTCCCTGGGTTTCGAATTGTCCGAGTTCGGCGAGGCCGCCTTTGGTTCGCGGCAAGAGATCCCGATCAACTCCATGTGCACGGTCTTCGCCGAGTCCGAGGTGATTTCCCTCAAGAACCACGGCAGTGACCCGGCCGACATAGCCCGGTCCATCCATCTGTCGGTAATCAACCGGCTGGTCAACATGCTCAATCGCTTGGGATTCGGCGACTCGGTGGTCTTCACCGGCGGAGTGGCTCGAAACCGCTTCATGGTCGAGGCCCTGGCCGAGAAACTGGGCGTTCCGGTACTGGTGCCGGTACGCCCCGATCTGACCGGCGCCCTGGGAGCCGCCCTGCACTCCGCCCGGTCCACCTGATGCCGACCTGGAAGCGAGTCGACCCCGACGGCCAGTTCCACTTTCAGCACCTCTGCACCGACTGCAGCAACCGCAGGGAGCAGAGCCTGCGGGCCAGCGACTGGCAACTGATCAGGCCAGGTGAACCGGTCTCCTGCCGGGACTGCGTCTTGAAGTGCCGGCTCACTGCCGAGGGGTTATGGGGCGCACCCGACCCGGTCCGTTATGCGACCTGTGGGCAATGTCCGGAATTTGCGGCCTGCGAGTTAAAAGGGCGTTACTTCTGCTGAATCGAGAGATGAATTCGGAATAAATGCTGTGGGGGTATTCCGGCCCCCTTATTTCCGGTAGAATCGGTCTTGGCAACCATCTTCCCCAAACAACTTCGAGGCCTTCATGACGACCTATACCACCGACTACCAACCCGACTTCAGCCGCCGCGATCCGGCCCACGAAGTCGAAGAGTTCCTCTGGCAGCGCTGGTCGCCGCGCTCCTTCAAAAAAATGGAGATTCCGACCGAGACTCTCAACGCCATCTTCGACGCGGCCCGCTGGTCGACTTCCTGTTTCAACGAACAGCCCTGGCTGATCATGACCTCCTCGACCCCGGAAGAGTTCGAACTTTACCACAGCCTGCTGACCGAGAAGAACCAGGTTTGGGCGATCAACGCCAGCCTCCTGGGCTTCATGGCGGCCCGGAGGACCTTCTCCCATAACGGCAAGCCCAACCGTTGGGCCGCCTTCGACACCGGTTCCGCCTGGATGTGCCTGACCCTGCAGGCTCGCCGCTTCGGCCTGTACACCCACGGCATGGGAGGTATCAAACTGGCGGAGGTATATCGAGAATTGGCGATCCCCGAGGAGCAATACGAGGTGATCTGCGGTTTTGCCCTGGGCGCCATCGATCAACCGGCGCGGTTGCCGACCGAGGATTTGCGTGAACGGGAAGTACCCTCCGAGCGCAAACCCCTGGCTGAGATCTGGAAACACGGCAAACTCGGGCTCTAAGCCCGGATGGTAAAGGTTAATCGGCTATGGGACTGCTGACCATGCCGCCGTCGACCGGGTCGCGGTAGCGAATCTCGCCGCCGCCGGCTTCCCCTGCCGCCGGCCGATCCAGCGTGAGGAGCAACCGGTGCTTGCCGGGAGTCAGGCCGGAGAGCAGCCATTTGACCTGGCCCAGGCCGGGATCGGCCAGTTTCGATTCCGGTTCCGCCGCGACCACCTGCACCCCGACCGGCAAGCGCTGGACGACGATAACCAGGGGCGGGGCGGGGGCGACGACCTCCAGCTCGATCCTGATCTCCGCTCCCCTCTTGTCCAGGTAGCGCCCCCGGACCTTATCCGCCGCGTCGGCCGTGGAGATCAGACCGCTCCCCACTATCCACACCAGGACCACACTGATCCAGAACCAGTTCTTTCTCGTCATCATCATTGCTCCGGCAGATATTTTCCGGTCTTCTCGTCCCAGCGGTAACCGCCGGCCGCCCACAGAGTGTCCACCTCGTCCCGCAGTCCGGCGAAACCATCCACCTCGCCGTAGAGATCGTAGACCGCCAGAATTTCCTCGTCGTCGATACGATTGTCGCCGTTGCTGTCGGCCCAGTGATGGGGTCCGATTGCCAGACGGTTGCTACCGGCGATGGCGATGGCCTGGTCACCGCTGCCGCCGACCAGGATCTGCCCGTTGAAGGCCAGCTCCTGCCCCTCCGGCGCCAGCGCTGGGCTGACCAGCAGGTAGGAAAAGAGGCGCCCGCCCTTTTCCAGCCGGGAGACCCATCTGAGTTGCCCTTCCTGGTGGTTGGCGCCAGTCGGGGGCGGGTTGGCGACCAGAACCCGGCAACCAGGCGGCAGATTCTCTCGAACGATCAGGGAAAGGGAAGACTCGGCAGGGGCGCCGATGCGGATCAGCACCGGGAAACTCTGGCCCGGAGGCACATGGGTAGGCAGTACCCGGTTGGCGGTGATTGGGATGGTGGGCGTATCTTCCCGCGCCAGAAACCAGTAAAGACCGCCGATGATCAGCAACAAGAAAATTCCGGCCCAGAACCGGACCGGAACAAGCCTTGCCGCCACATTTGCTTTTGGAGATACGACCGACACCGACACCGCCGGGGTCTCCTCTTCGCCGGCGGTGTCGGGACCAGCCTCCGCCAGCGGTTCTTCCTCCAGCAACTCCTCCAGCGCCACCCCCAGGGCCTCGGCCAGTTTTTCGGCGTTTTCCTTCTTGATTGTCGGGTAACGCCGGTTTTCCCAGCGCGAAATGGTATCGGTGGTCACCTGGACCACCGTGGCCACGTAAAGCTGGGTCAACCCCTGCCGCTCCCTGATCCGCCGAACCTCGGCCCCGTCGATCCGGACCATGGGCGGTCCGCCGGGACCGTAATTTTCATTTGCCAGCACCATGCGTTAAGCTCCAATCGTAGCAAAATCTACCCGTTCCACCCTCTCCCTGGCAACCGATAAAACCGAAACCGGACCATCTCCAAGCTCCGGCCGGGCCTTGGCCTCAATATCTAACTAGCCGGAATCACTGGCATGTCTGGTAGACATCGACCGATATCGGCTATTTTCTCAAGCCGAACGGGAATATTCTGCTGACAAAGGAAAGGGCATGCCGCCCAAACCAATAGACCATGGAGGAGTACCATGTTGAAAAAGAAGATTGTCGCCACCATCATCGCCCTGGCCGCCGGAATCATCTGGACCTCAGCCGCCACCGCCGCCGAGCCCCTGCAGGCCCCAAAGGATACCATCACCATAGAGGGCAAAAAGCCGGTCCACTTCAACCACCAAACCCATCTCGACCTGGGAGTGACCTGCGGCCAGTGCCATCACGACGCCGACCATCAACCCCGAACGGCCGAGGATATCGCCACCCTTAGCGGCGCCGAGGAGTTGAGTTGCGCCTCTTGTCACAACAGCACTTTCGCCAATCCGGAGCTGCAGAACCGCAAGGATATCTTTCACGCCCGCTGCAAGGAATGCCACCAGGCCGGTTTTAACGGCAAGCAAGGCCCGACCAAATGCACCGACTGCCACATCAAGCAAAAAAAAGCGGTCGAAGGCTGCTAGACAGCTGAACAGGCCTGATCCAAAAACGGCCGAGTCGCACGGATGATCGGGCGACTCGGCCGTTTTTCTTAGGTCGCGTCAGACTCTCCTTGACTGGCTGGGATGCCGGATTAAGATGGCGGGAAACTGTTATAAACGATGCCACCAACCAATCATGCCCAGACCCAAACGCAAACACAAACCGAAACCGGCCAGGCTGCCGGAGGAAATCGATCCGGGTGAAATCTTCGGGGCAGTCGCCCTCGACCCTCCGCGCTTCGTTGACGAGATCGACGCCCACCTGAACAGAGCCGATCTGCGGAAGGTCCTGGCGGAAAAGAAGGGCCGGAAGCCGAAACCGGCAAGCCTACAAGAAAAACTGCGCCACTACCCGCCGCCCCAAGAGATTCTTGATCTGCACGGCACCACCGGCGCCGAAGCCGAAGCCAGGGTCATCGGCTTCATCAACGCCGCCGCCGCCCTCAAACACCGGACCATCCGCCTCATCACCGGCAAGGGACTGCACACCGAGGGCCCGGCCGTCCTCCCCCCACTGGTGGAAGCGGCCCTGCTGGAACTGAAACGCTCCGGCCGCATTCTCCACTACGCCTGGGACAAAAAATACCGCGACCGCAGCGGCTCAGTGGTGGTCTACCTCAAATAGCAAACAAGCAACTTGAAAGGACAAGGCGTCATTGTCAGCACCTGCGAACCAATAACATTAGCCCAAACCAAGACAGATTGCTGCGCCAGGACAAACCTCCTAGTAACGATCTTGCCGCCAGGCGCAAATAGATCCGCCAGCATGCCCAGCACCAAACTAAATCCAAGAACACGTTAGAGCTTGCAGGGTGCCGCAAATGCAAGGCAGCGGCCTGTTCGCCATACTTTGGTATGCGAACAGGCCGCTAACGAAGCAGGTGCGGTGCCCTGCGAGCTCTAACTAGAGGGGAGGGGCGATGGTGACGAGTATCCGCAGATCGCCGGTCGCTTCCACCCCGTGCGGCTCACGGATGTCGCAGACCAGGATTTCGCCCTGCCGCGCCGGGATCTTCTTCTCCTCGTCCCCCAGGAAGAACCCTTCGCCAGACAGGATCTGGATCGAGAGCTGCCCATCCAGATCGTGGGAATGGACCGCGAAAACCTTGCCGGCCGGAATGTTGAAATTGATGATCCGGAAGTAGGCCGAATCGTGGATCAGGAACTTGCGCATCCCCTTGGGATCGAAAACATTGCTCTGGTTCAGATCGGTTACCTGCATCTTGCACCTCCCGTGCGTTTTTCTTTCAGACTAGCACAAGCCTGCCCCGCTACTCCTTGATTCAGATCAAGCCGGGTCAATTATCTGTTTGCCAGAGCGGCGGGCATCTGGCAGAATCAAAGGCTGAAGCCGCTGCTAACCGGAGAAACCCGACCGACATGACTAACCCGCCCGATCCCGTCACCCTGGCCAGCTCCCTGGTCCGCATCCCCAGCGAATCCTCGGATCCGCTGGCCACCGACCCGGCCGCCCCGGAAAAGGGGATGGTCGCCTACCTGACCTCGATCTGTCGGGCCGCCGGGATCCAGCACCGCACCTCGGAGGCCAAACCCAACCGGGAAAACCTGGTGGTTCGCCTGCCCAAGCCGGGAGCGCCACGACTGTTGATCGCCGCCCATCTCGATACGGTGAGCGGCCGGGGCATGAAGGAGCCCTTCGGGGGCGATCTGTGCGAGGGTTCGCTATGGGGCCGCGGCGCCTGTGACGACAAGGGACCTCTGGCCGCCGGTCTGTCGGCCATTCTCGACCTGCATGCCAACGGGATCGAGCCGATTTTCGACATCACCTTCGCCGGCACGGTCGACGAAGAGTGCACCATGGCCGGGGCCGAACAGCTGGCCCGGGAGATCGACTCCTTTGACCTCTGCCTGGCCCTGGAACCCACCGACCTCAAGGTGATCACCGCCCATAAGGGGGTCTACCGCTTCGTGGTCATCACCCGGGGCAAGGCGGTGCACTCCTCGCATCCGGAAAAAGGGGAGAATGCCATCAGCCGGATGCTGCCGATTCTCCGCGATCTGGAGCGGCTGGGGGAGGAATTGAACCAAAGGCAACACCCGGAACTGGGCCGGGCCAGCCTGGCCGTCACCAAGATCCAGGGCGGTGCCTCGTTGAACATCATCCCCGACTACTGCGAGGCGGCGGTCGACATCCGCTTACTGCCGGAAATGACCATTGGCGACACCGCCGCCCGAATCCGCGAGCTGATCGGTGATCGCGGCGAGGTGGTCGAGGTTTACACCGGCGAAGGCATCAATACCGATCCGGACCTGCCGCTGATCCGGGATTTCCTGGCCGTCCTGCGGGCCGCCGAAGTCGAGCCCGGGCCGACCACCGCCTCGTTCGCCACCGACTGCTCCCGGCTGCATCATTTGGGGCCTTGCGTGGTCTGGGGACCGGGGGACATCGCCCAGGCCCATCAGATCAACGAACATATTCCGGTCAGCCAGCTGGAACGGGCCACCTGCGTCCTCAAAAACTTTCTCACTGGGCGACATTGATGAACTCTGACCGCCCCATGATTCCGGAAGTGGTGCTTTTCGATTACGGCGGGGTTCTGGCCGCGGAGGGCTTTGCCGCCGGCCTCAAGGTTATCGCTGAACGGCATGGACTTGAGCCCGATAACTTCTTCCGGGAGGTCGACGAAATCATTTACCGCTGCGGCTACCTTACCGGCCATAACAGCGAAGCCGGCTTCTGGGCCAGGGTCCGCGAAGAATTCGCCATTACCGGCAGCGACGCCGAGCTGACCGCGGAGATCAAACGCCGTTTTGTCCTGCGGCCGGGCATGATGGCCAAGGTTCACGCCCTCAAAGCCGGTCGGATCCGCACCGCCATTCTTAGCGACCAGACCGACTGGCTGGAACAACTGGACCGGCGCGATCACTTCCTGGCCGATTTCGACCCGGTTCTGAACAGCTTTTACCTGGGTTGCACCAAGCGCGAACCGGAAACCTTCCGGGAAGTCATCCGGATCCTGGGGGTTGCCCCCGGGGAGATCCTTTTCGTCGATGACAATTCCGGCCACATCGACCGCGCCGCCGCCCTGGGACTGCAGATCCACCACTTCGTCGACGAATCTGGTTTTGCGGCCGAGTTGAAAACCCGGGATCTCTGGCCTGACAGCCCGACCAATCCCAAGACCGGGGAAGGCGTACCGCGATGAACTCCTGGCTGCCGGCCGCTCTGGCTACCCTGGTCATCTTCGGTTTCTGGGGCTTTTTCCCCAAACTGGCAGTGGCTTACCTCGACCCCAGGAGCGCCCTGGTCTATCAGACCTTGGGCGGCCTGATGGTGGGACTGCTGGTGCTCTTCTCCCTGAAACTGCATCCGGCCTTCCACCCCCGGGGCGCGCTCTTCGCCTTTCTTACCGGCGTCGCCGGCGTCGCCGGCACTTTATGCTTCATGGCGGCAGCCCAGCGCGGCAAGATCTCCCTGGTGGTCAGCGTCACCGCCCTCTATCCGCTGATCACCATCATCCTGGCCGCCCTCTTCCTGAAGGAACCCCTGACCCTGAAACACTTGGCCGGCATGGCCTGCGCCCTTGTGGCCATTCTGCTATTGTCTTCATAGTTGGATATGGACGATTTTATAAATCAGTAAATACCGTTTAGCAGTTGCCATTTCACGCCGCCGAAGTAACACCGAAGTGGCCGGAAAATACGCGTTAGCTGTCTGAGGGCCTTTAGGCCCGAGTTCTAACGCACCCGGCCGCGACCAGGAACACCCCTTAAGGGGTTATAAACTCCGGGAAGTCCCGCAAAGCGGGACCAAGTGACTGGCCGGTCTTTCTTTTGGTTCGTTTTCTTTGGCCAAACAAAGAAAATTAACATACGACACCGCAACAGATAGGTAAGGATACTTATATGCCAGAAGAGCGCATCGTACTGCTGGAGGCCGATATCACCACCTTGGTGGTGGACGGGATCGTCAACGCCGCCAACAATTCGCTGCTGGGCGGCGGCGGGGTGGACGGCGCCATCCACCGGGCGGCCGGCCCGGAATTGCTGGCCGAATGCCGGACCCTCAAGGGATGTGCCACCGGCGAGGCCAAAATCACCAAAGGCTACCGGCTGCCGGCCCGTTTCGTGATCCACACCGTGGGTCCGATCTGGCACGGCGGCAAACAGGGCGAGGCCGAACTCTTGGCCTCTTGCTACCGCCGCTGCTTCGCGCTGGCTGCGGAACACAACCTCAAGAGCCTGGCCTTCCCGGCCATCAGTACCGGGGTCTACCGTTTTCCCAAGGAAACGGCGGCGGAGATCGCCGTCCGTGAAAGCAGCGCCGCCCTGGCGGCCCGGCCGGGACTGGAGAAGGTCATCCTGGCCTGCTTTAACACCGAGACCAGGAGGGCCTATGAAAAGGCCTTGGGGATCAACTGGAATCCGTGAACTTACTTTCCCTCCCAATCCGTTATAGTGAGGCGTAAAAACTATGAAGCAAGGCGATTGCCCGAAGCCATTGATTACTCGGTTACTCTCGCAACAACGGTCATGGCCGATCTTTCGTTATTGCGAGGTGCATGGCGACGAAGCAGATCATAGCGAAGACTTCGATCTGTTTACCAAATATGGCTTAACCGACCAGAAACCCAAATGCCCGTCACCGTAATCCTCCACGACGACCTGTCCGCGCTTACCGCCGGCCATAGCCGCCGGCCCCGGCCCCTGGTGCTGGAGCTGACCCGACGCACCTCGGTCAAGGATTTCCTGGAGGCGTTGGGCATCCCCCATACCGAGATCCACCGACTGACCATCAACGAGCTCGAGGCGGATTTTTCGGCCATCGTCGAAGCCAATGATCTGATCGCAGCCTTCGGCCCCCCGGTGCCGGTGGATCTCACCGTGCCGACCCGCCTGCGACCCGACCCGCTTACCGCGCTCCGCTTCGCGGCCGACGCCAACGTCGGCCGGCTGGCCGAGCTCTTGCGCTTGGCCGGCTTCGATGTCTTTTACCAGCGAGACCTGCCCGACCGGGAACTGGCCGAACTGGTGAGCCGGGAGCAGCGGCTGCTGCTGACCCGCGACCTGGCCCTGCTGAAGAGAAAGGAGGTGCTCTTCGGCCGCCTGGTTCGGGCCTCGGAGCCTTACGCCCAGCTCCGGGAGATCGTCGCTCTGTACGGCCTGGCCGAGTCGATCCAGCCCTTAAGCCGCTGCCTGCACTGCAATAGCGTCTTACTGCCGGTGGCCAAGGAGGAGATCATCGAGCGGTTGGAACCACTGACCAAAAAATATTACAACGAATTCAAGCTCTGCCCGGAATGCCGGCGGATTTATTGGGCCGGCTCGCATCAGCACAGGATTCTGGCAAATCTGGAGAAACTGCGAAAATGAATAGCGAAGTTACCACCATTATCGACCCGGGAAAATGCAACGGCTGCGGGCTCTGCGTCAGCGTCTGCCCGGACCGCACCATCAGCATGGAGGAAGGTCGGGCGGCGGTCACCGGTGAGCGCTGCTTCCAATGCGGCCACTGCCTGGCGGTCTGTCCGACCGGGGCGGTGCGGGTTGGCGCCATCGAGCCGGAGAGCCTCAGATTCAAGACCTTTGAGCTGGAGCAGCGCTGGCTGCCTTGGGGCGAGTTCGATCCCGCCCTGCTGGTCCGGCTCCTGGCCTCACGTCGCTCCTGTCGCAATTACCAAAGCAAACCGGTGAGCCGCGACCTGCTGCTGGACCTGGTCAAGGCCGGCACCACCGCGCCCTCCGGCACCAACAGCCAGAAGTGGACCTTCACCATCCTGGAACACCGGGAACAGGTTGAGAAGCTGGGCAGTCGGATCGCCGGTTTTTTTGCCAGACTGAATCGGCTGGCGGCCAATCCCGCCGCCCGCCTCTTCTCCAGGCTTTTCGGCGGCGATGCTCTTGGCAAGTACTATCGGGGCTACCATCAATCAATCGAGGAAGGTTTAAAGGAATGGCGGGAGGCAGGACGCGACCTGCTCTTCCATGGCGCCCCGGCGGTAATCGTGGTGGGCAGCGCCCCGGGCGCCAGTTGCCCGGCCGAGGACGCCCTGTTGGCCAGCCAGAACATCCTGCTCACCGCCCATGCCCTGGGACTGGGCAGCTGCCTGATCGGTTTCGCGGTGGCGGCGATGGAGCGGGACCCGGCAATCCAGGCCTCGCTCGGTATTCCCGGGGAGGAAAAGGTCTATGCGGTGATCGCCCTGGGCTGGCCGGCCGAAAAGTACCAGCGATTAACCGGCCGCAAACAGGCCCTAATCCGCTTCGTTGCCTGAAAAATCTGTTCAGCACCAAGAGCGCAGAGACCATCAAGTACTTCTTTTTAAAAGCACTTATCCTCTGTGCTCCCTGTGCCCTCAATGGTAAATTGATTAATGCTCTACCCCAACACCGCTGCCTTGACGGCCTCCAGTGCCCAGCCGCTCGACCATCCGGGCGGTGCGTTCCTTCTTCTTGCCGTTGGCCCGGTAGAACTCCACCAGTTTGTCGATCAGAGCGACAGCCTGCTCATCCTCCAGTCCCTCGCCCATGACGTCGGCCACCCGGGGGCGGCCGCCGGAGTTGCCGCCGAAGGTGACGATCCAGCCGCTCCGCTTGCCGATCAGGCCGATGTCGCGGACATAGCCTTCCGAACAGGTCATCGGGCAGCCCGAGACTCCGATCTTCAGTTTGGCCGGCAGCTCCACCCCCAGGTAGCGTTGCTCCAGAAGCTGGCCCATACCCAGCGAATCGCGCACCCCCAGACTGCAGACCGTATTGCCGGGGCAGGCCTGGACGTAATGCAGGCAAAGCTCAAGGGCCCGGCCGATGCCGGCGCTCAGTTCGGCCCGGATCGCCTCGATTTCCTCTTTCTTCACCCCGACCAGGGCCAAGCGGTGGCCGGAGGTGATCTTGGTGATGGGGATGTTGTGCTTACGGACCACTCGGGCCAGGTTTTCCAGGAACTCCGGGGTCAAAAGCCCGGCCGGAGTGCGGGGCACGATGGCCCAGGTTTCCTTGTCGCGTTGCAGGATGGCGCCATCGGGTTTTTCTTCGGTCATGGTCTACACCTCCAATTTCATAAATTTAACCCGCCTGGGCGGATATTTTCTTTAATGCCGCAAGCCGCTTGATCAACGGTGGGTGGGAATAGTGCAATAAAACGTAAAACGGATGCGGCGTCAAATTGCTCAGGTTGTGGACCGAGAGTTTTTTCAAGGCCTCGGCCAACCCGGTCGGATCGCCGGTCTCGACTGCGGCAAAGCGGTCGGCCTCGAACTCGTGCCGCCGGGAGAGATACTGCAGGAAAGGATTCAGTGCCATCTCCAGGGGCGTGAACAGCAGGCCGAAGAAGATCAGGCCGGTATAGATCGAGGGTTCGGACAAGCCGAAGGCACTGTAGAGTTTCTCCTGGCCCAGGAAAAAAGAGAGCAGCCAGAGCAGCACTCCGCTATGGACCAGACTGAGCAGCATCCCTTTCAGAACATGTTTCTTTTTATAGTGGCCGATCTCATGGGCCAGCACCCCGACCAGTTCCGGAACCGTGTGTTTCTCGACCAGAGTATCGAACAAGGCGATGCGCCGATGGCGGCCGAAGCCGGTAAAAAAGGCATTGGACTTGCCGGAACGTTTGGAGCCATCCATGACGAAGACGTTATCCAGGGGAAAGCCGACCTTCTCGGCGAAGAGGAAGATCTTCCGTCGCAACTCCCCATCTGCCAGAGGGGTGAACTTGTTGAACAACGGCATGATCCAGGTCGGGGCAATAAACTGGACGAAGAGGGTGAAAAGGCTGACCGCGCCCCAGACCCAGAGCCAGGCCAGCGCCCCGGTTTTATCGAAAAGGGCCAGGACCGCCGCCAACAGCGGCCCGCCCAGCAAAAGTGCCAACGCCAGGCCCTTGAACAGGTCACCGACAAAAGTGGCCGGTTTGGTGCGGTTGAACCCGAACCGCTCCTCGATAACGAAGGTCGAGTAAACCTTGAAGGGCAGAGAAAGCACCTCCTTGGCCAACAGCAGCAACCCAAAGAAGAGCAGGCCACGAAACACCACCCCGTCGGCCCAGCCCCGCACCAGCTGGTCGAGCCAGGCGAAACCGCCAGCCCACCAAAAGAGCAGCAGCACAGCAAGGTCGAAGGTACCGGTCAGCATCCCGAAGCGAGTGCGAACCCGGGTGTACTCCTGGGAGCGGGCGTATTCGGCCGGGTCATAGAGATCGGCCAGGCCGGCCGGCGGCTGGGACCGCAGGGCCCGGAGATTAAGCCAGTCGGCCAGACCTTCCAGCAGAAAATTGGCCAGCAGGGCAGCCAGGATTATGACACCGTATAGATTCATCATTGGTCAATATTTTCCGAGATTCATTGAGCCCTGGTCTGGTTACGATCGAAAGAAAATGATTCGTCGTTCCTCTGCGCCAGGACGGCAGGGTAGCGAAAGCCATGGCGAGCGAGCGCAGATAGCGCGACAACCCTTCCCTTGGTTTCGACCGAAAGCTATTCTGCTTAATCCGACCACCCGGGAATGTCAACATTGACAGCACCGGCAAAGCGTTGTCAATTAAGCCCATTCTTACCGTGATTCATTCGATAATATCCGGAACCGACCAAGATGAAAATCAAGCTCGTGGCCTTCAACGGCCGCTATATCCACTCCTGCCTGGCCCTCTTTTATGTCCGGGAAGAGTTGCACCGCCGGCTGCCGGAAGTCGAGGTGGAGTTACGCCAGTTCACCATCAACGATCCCTATTACCAAACCCTTTTGAAAATCAGTGCCGGCGCCCCCGAAGTGGTGATGTTCTCGGTCTATATCTGGAACTCCGAACTGATCATGAGACTGCTGGGCGATCTGGCCCGGGTGCTGCCGGAAAGCAGTTTTGTCCTGGGGGGTCCCCAGATTGCCGCCTTGGCTCCCTCAACCCTGCCCCCCCGCACCACCTTGGTGGCCGGTGAAGTCGAAGGGTTGCCGGCGATTTTCTATGCCGACCTGCACCACCGGCGCCTGGCTCCCGGCTACCGGGGCGCCGGTGGTCAACCTTTTCCCTCCCCATACCGGGCCGAAGATCTGGCCGGCGAGCTGCGCAACCGTCATATCTATTACGAATCAGCCCGGGGCTGCCCCTTCGCCTGCAGCTATTGTCTCTCTTCGCTGGAGCGGGGTGTGACCTGGAAGGAAATAGAGGCGGTGCAGGCGGAACTGACCGCCATTCTGGCCCACCGCCCCAAAATGATCAAGTTCGTCGATCGGACCTTCAACGCCCGGCCCGAAAGAGCCCTGGCCCTCTGGCACTTTCTGCGCGAGACGGCCGGGGAGACGGTCTGCCACTTCGAAATGGCCCCCGACCTGTTTAACGAGGAGATGTTCGAGTTTCTTGCCGGGTTGTTACCCGGCCGCTTCCAGTTCGAGCTGGGCATCCAGTCCACCAATCCGGCCACCCTGGCGGCCGTAAATCGGATCATGGACCTGGAGAAAGTCGGCGAAAATATCCGCCGACTGGCCGCCTTGAACAACATCCACCTGCATGCCGACCTGATCCTGGGCTTGCCCGGTGACCGCGAGGAATCCTGCCGCCGCTCGCTCAGCCAGGTCTTCGCCATGGGACCGCACCATATCCAGATGGGTCTCCTGAAGGTTCTGCCGGAAACCGCCGTCGGCGCCACCCCCGGCCTGCTCCACGCAAACCGGCCGCCTTACGAGGTCATGGCTACCGCCGACCTCGACCACCCGACCTTAAGCCGCCTATACTGGCTGGGTGAAGGGGTCGAAGCCTTTTACAACAACCGCTATTTCCCCACCTTTTTCGCCCACCTGCGAAAGCAGGGCGAAGAAATCGCCGCCTTCTTCGATGAGTTGCTGGCAGTCTGCCAGTCCCATGATTTTTTCAGCCGGGCCACCACCCAGGAGCTGCTCACCGGGCTGCTGGCCGAACTGGTGCAAAACCGGACCGATGGTCCGCTGCTCCTTGAGATCCTCCGCTATGACTGGCTGCGCTGCGGTCACCGCTTTCTGCCGCCCGGCCTGGGGAAGAGCGATTTGGCCGAACGGGCCCGGGAACTGTCCCGAAGCCTGCCGCCCAATCTGGAGCCCCTGTATGATTACCGAAGCCGCAGCGAGTTCCTCAAACGGAATGCCTTCAGCCGCTTTTCTGCCGAAGCTCTGCGGGTTTTCGGTTGGCCTACCCCGACGGATGGCGGGCTGGTCGCCTTCCTGACCGAACGGGAAGAAAGTCTGCACCACCACCAGAAAACCCTCCTGCTGCCCGAACTGATCAGGAATGCCGGGGACTAAGCATCTGAGGCAAACCGCAGTGGCAGTTTTAGCTTGGCGTCTTCGGTCTCGCCTCCCCACCCGGTTACCGCCCTCCCGGAACTTCACCTAACAACCTGGAATGGCAACACATTTATTTTATCTTGCCATTAATTCAAACGTTTGTTTTAATGTCGCTCGACCTCGTCATCCAGTTAATATTAGGTGGAGTCATGCAGATCAGCGAACATGTGCATCTGGTAAAGGTTTCTTTCCAGGTTCCGATTAGCCCCGACCAACAGCTTGACCGGATCGTCAATCTCTTTCTGATTTACGGAACCAACTCGGTCTTCCTGGTGGACAGCGGAGTGGCCGGCGCGGAAAAACAGATCCTCGACTACCTGACCGCCAGCGGTCGACAGCCTCAGGATCTGCAACTCCTGATCCTGACCCATGCGCATCCGGACCACATCGGCGCGGCGGCGAAGCTCCAGGCCTTAACCGGCTGCCGGGTCGCAGCCCATCCGGCCGCCCGCCCCTGGATCGAAGACACCGAGCGCCAGGCGGCCGACCGACCGGTGCCCGGTTTCCATAAGCTGGTGGCGGGGCCGGTTAAGGTCGACCAGCTCTTGCACGATGGGGAGCGGTTGGAACTGGACGAGCTGGCCCTGGAAGTGCTGCATACCCCGGGCCATTCCTCCGGCTCGATTTCCCTGCATCTGCCCCAGGATCGGGTGCTGTTCTGCGGCGATGCCGTGCCAATGCCCGGTGACCTGCCGATCTTCACCAATTGGCAGGCCTCGATAGACTCTCTGGAGCGTCTACGGCAAGTCCCCGGGGTCGAACATCTGCTTTCGGCCTGGGATCTGCCGCGCCAGGGGGCAGAAATTGCAACCGCTTTGGACTTGGGCCGGAACTGGCTCCACCTGATCAAGGAAGCGGTGGAGGAAGAAACCCTGCTCCTGCAACCCCGCGAACCCCTGGCCCTCTGTCAGGGGGTGGTCAAGCGCCTGGGCTTGCCGGCAGTTGCCGTCAATCCCCTCGTTGCTCGCTCCTTCGCCGGCTGCCTGTAAGGGGCCAAGCCATGCAGGGGGAACGGATTATTCTTCTCGCTCACCACCTCCGAGCAAATCGTTCACGCAAATAAGCGGCATGACAAACAAATTCTGGCCGAAGCAACCACGGCAATCCTAAACGGAAAAACCTACCCATGAGCCAAATCGATACCAAAGAAAGCATCCTCGACCAGGCCGAGGCCCTTTTCGCCGAAAAGGGTTACAAAGCCACTTCGTTGCGGCAGATCACCGCCGCCGCCGGGGCCAACCTGGCTGCGGTCAGCTACCACTTCGGCTCCAAGGAGGGGCTGGTCGCCGCCGTCATCGGTCGCCGACTGATACCCCTGAACGACCAGCGCCGCCAACGTCTTGAAGAAGTGCTGACCAGGGCCGAAACCGAGGGCAGGACCCCGGCGGTCTCTGAAGTGTTGCTGGCCTTCATCGAGCCGACCCTGCTGTTGCCCGAGTCGGCCGCCGGGGCCAGAAACTTCGTCACCCTGATCGGTCGCGCCATGGCCGATACCGACCAGACCGCCCGGCAAATCTTCATCCGGCATATGGGCCCGATTATCCAGCTTTTCCATGATGCCCTGGCCCAGGCCCTGCCGACATTGCCGGCCGACGTCCTTTACTGGCGGCTTAATTTCGTGATCGGCGCCCTCAGTCATACCATGCGGGCCATAGACCAATGTCCGCTGCCCATGGCCGGGGCCAAGGCTCGGAACGCCAGGCAGCTGGTCGACTTGCTGCTGCCGTTCCTGAGCGCCGGGATGGAGGCTAACCTGTGAAAAAAGTCCTGCGCCTGCTGCCGGTCTTTTTGCTGACCGGCTGCTCGGTCTATCACAGCAAATTACCGTCGGAACCGGCAACCATGCCGGACAGCTTCCAGCAGTTGCCGGATACCACCACCGCTTCCTCCGCAATCTCCCGTTTCTGGGAAGATTTTCACGACCCGCGGCTGAACGATCTGGTCACCGAGGCCCTGGACGGCAATCTCGGGCTGGTCCAGGGACTGGCCCGGATCGATCAGGCCGAGGCCCAGGTCCGGATCAGCCGGGCCTCGAAGTTACCCTATCTGAATCTCGGCGGAGCAGCCGGGTTTGACCAGCAATTGCTGAACGGCCAGGAGGTAAGCGGCAACAGTTTGCGTCTCTCCGCCGCCGCCGGGTACGAAATCGATCTCTGGGGCAAACTGGCCAGCCGCCGGCAGGCCGCCGAACTTTCCGCTTCGGCTACCCGCGCCGATCTGGCCGCTCTGCGGCTGAGCGTCGCCGCCCAAGCCACCGACTATTACTACCTGTTGGCCGAACAGCAGGCCCAGCTTGACCTGACCGACCAGATTATCACCGCCCAGCAGGACACCATGGACCGGCTGGAGAGCCGCTATGCCGAAGGCTTAACGCCGCCACTCGATCTCTATCAGGCCCGACAGAACATTCTGGCGGCCCAATCCCAGCGGCCCGTTTACGAGGAAGGAGAAGCCCGGGCCCGCCATGCCCTGGCGGTGCTGCTGGGCCGTTACCCGTTAGCGGAAACCGCCGCCGTCCCGGTGACCCTGCCGAATTCGATCCCGGCAGTACCGGTGGGACTGCCGTCTACCCTGCTGACCAGACGGCCTGATCTGGTCGCCGCCCTCGACCGGCTGCGCGGCATCGACGCCCAGGTGGCGGCGGCGGTGGCCGATCGCTTTCCCGCCTTCAACCTGAGTGCCGGCCTGGGGTTGATTCGCAGCGATTACCTGACCTCGGTTTCCGGCCTGGTCTGGAATCTACTGCTGGACGCGGTGCAACCGGTTTTCGACCACGGTCGCCGTCAAGCCGAAGTCGCCCGCCAGGAAGCCCTGGTCCGGGAGAGCCTGGCCGCTTATCACCAGACCATCCTCAAGGCGGTCCAGGAAGTGGAAGATGGGCTTACTGCCAATACCGCCCAGGAACGCCGCCTGGTCTTGCTCGAGTCCCGGGCTACAGCGGTAGCCGCCACCCTGCGCCTGGCCGAAGACCAGTACTTCGAGGGCTTAACCGATTACCTCTCGGTGCTTACCGCCCAGAAAAATAACTTTGAAGTCCAGAGCCAGCTTCTGAGCGGCCGCCGTCAGTTGATCAGCACCCGAATCAGCCTCTGGCGCGCCCTGGGCGGCGACTGGGTCGGCCAGGATCAACCTCCGCCACTATCTAATAAGTCATAATTTCGAGACCTTAGACACTTCTTCTAAATACTCCGGCATTCCGAACCGGCCACCAAAGGTGAATAAGCAATGAATCGCAGCAAAGCCCTGAAAATCATCCTCCCCATCCTGATCCTCGCCCTGGCCGTGGTCGGCATGCGCTTCCTGATCAGCCGCCGTCAAGCCCCGCCCCGGTTGCCCGAAGAAAACCGGGGCGCCCTGGTCGAAACCCTGCTCGTAACCAAGGGCGATTACCGGGTCGAAGTGGCTGCCACCGGCACCGTCCAGGCCAGTCAGGAGATCACCGTCAGCCCCCAGGTCAGCGGCCTGGTAACCTTCCTCGATCCGCGCCTGCATGCCGGCGGATTTTTCAAGGCGGGAGAAAAACTCTTCGAGATCGAACCGGCCGATTACCGGCTGGCCCTGGAAAAGGCCCGGGCCAACCTGGCCAAGACCGAGCTGGATCTGAGTTCGGTGGAATCCCGGGCCCGAGTGGCCCGGCGCGAATGGGAAATGCTGAAAAAAGCCGACTCCGAGCCACCCAGCCCGCTGGTCCTCTACGAGCCGCAACTGAAAGAGGCCCAGGCCAATCTGTCCTCATCCCGGGCGGCGGTGAGCCAGGCCGAGCTTGACCTCTCCCGCACCGCAGTCACCGCGCCCTTCGATTGCGTGGTCCTCTCCGAGAATCTGGGCCCGGGTCAGTATGTCCGGGCCGGCAACAGCGTGGCGGTCCTGGCCGATTCGGCGATGGCGGAGATTGTCGTACCGGTGCCCCTGGCCGAACTGGCCTGGCTCTCGGTACCCCGCTCCGACAGCGGCCGGAAAGGTTCGCCGGCCGAGGTCCGCCTGCCCGGCAGCTCCGCCGGGGTGGCCTGGCAGGGTTTTATCGACCGAGCCCTGGCCGAGGTCGATCCCCAGGGCCGCATGGCCCGGCTGGTGGTGCGGATCGAAGACCCTTACTTACTGCAGCATCCCCGCCAGCCGGGGCAACCCGATCTGGCCATCGGCAGCTTTGTCGAGATGGTCTTCCGGGGCAAACTCCTCAAGGAGGTGGTGGTCCTCCCCCGCCAGACCCTGCGCGATAACAACACCGTCTGGCTGATGGGCGAAGACCAGCTCCTGCAGATCCGCCCCGTCGAGCCCCTGCGCCTGGAGAGCAAAACCGTGGTGCTCGGCTCCGGCCTCAACCCCGGCGCCCGGGTGATCCTCACCAACCTGAGCGGCGCCGCCGCCGGCATGAAATTGCGGCCCGTAACCGGGGAGGGCTTCACCCCATGAACGGACCCATCAGCTGGATGGCCAAAAACCATGTGGCCGCCAACCTGCTCATGCTGCTCTTCGTGGTCGGCGGATTGGTCATGGGCAGCGGCCTCAAACAGGAAGTCTTTCCGGAAATCGACCTGGACCGGATCACCGTTTCGGTGATCTATCCCGGGGCGAGCCCCGATGAAGTGGAAGAGGGCATCATCCTGCAGATCGAAGAGGCGATCAGCGGCATCGACGGCATCGACGAGATCAAGTCGACGGCCAACGAGGGCGGCGGCACCGTGATCGCCAAACTGGCCCTGGGCGAGGACAGCGATCTGGTCCTCCAGGATATCAAGAACGAGGTGGATCGGATCACCACCTTCCCGGAAGAGGCCGAAAAGCCGGTAGTGGCCAAGATGCTGACCCGCCAGGAAGTCATCTCGGTGGTGGTCTACGGCGAGGTCAGCGAGCTGGCCCTGCGCCAGCAGGCCGAGGCGGTGCGCGACGAGCTTCTGACCCTGCCCCAGATCACCCAGGCCGAGCTCTCCGGGGTGCGGCCCTATGAGATCTCCATCGAGATCCCCGAGCAGAACCTGCGCCGCTACCACCTGACCCTCGACCAGGTGGCCCAACTGGTGCGCAAGAGCTCGCTCGACCTGCCCGGCGGTGCCATCAAGACCTCCGGCGGCGAGGTGCTGGTCCGCACCAAGGAGAAGCGTTACTCGAGCCAGGGCTACGGCGAACTGCCGGTGGTGGTCAACCCCGACGGCACCCGGGTGCTGCTGCAGGATATCGCCACCATCCGCGACGGCTTCGCCGAAACCGACGAGTTCGCCCGCTTCGACGAGAAGCCGGCCGCCATGGTCAAGGTTTACCGGGTCGGCGACCAGAAACCCACCGAGATCTCCGACCTGGTCAGCAAATACGTGCAAAAGAAGGGCGCGGCCCTGCCCGCCTCGCTGCAGATCGCCACCTGGTACGATACCTCGGAGCTCTTCTCCAGCCGTCTACACCTCTTGCTCAAGAACGCCGCCTTCGGCCTGATCCTGGTCTTCATCACCCTGACCCTCTTCCTGCAGACCCGGCTCGCCCTCTGGGTGATGCTGGGCATCCCCATCTCCTTCCTGGGGGCGCTCTTCATCATGCCGGCCACCGACGTCTCGATCAACATGATCTCGCTCTTCGCCTTCATCATGGCCCTGGGTATCGTGGTGGACGATGCCATCGTCATCGGCGAGAACGTCTTCGAACATCGGCAAATGGGCAAGACCAATCTGCAGGCCGCCATCGACGGGGCTCGCGAGGTGGGCGGCCCGGTGGTCTTCTCGGTCCTGACCACGGTGGCCGCCTTCCTGCCCCTGATCACGGTGGTCGGCACCATGGGCAAATTCATCAAGGTGATTCCCATCGTGGTCATCGCCATCCTCTTGATCTCCCTGGTCGAATCGCTCTTCATCCTGCCGGCCCATCTCTCCCTGGGCGGTAAAAAAGAGGGCGACGGCAAAGGGGTCATAGCCCGGCTGCGCAAACGCTTCGAACTCTTCCTCGACTGGCTGATCAACCGCCATTACCGAGGCTTTCTCGATCTCTGCATCCGCTACCGCTACGCCACCCTGGCGGCGGCCCTGGCCCTGCTGCTGCTCACCGTGGGCTTGGTGGCCGGCAACATCGTCCGCTTCCGCTTCATGCCGGTGGTGGACGGCGACCGGATCACCGTCGCCATCCAGATGCCCCAGGGCACCCTGGTAAGTGAGACCGCCAAGGTGGAAAACTACCTGCTGGAAAAAGGGCTGGCGGCGGTCAAGCATTTTGATGATCAGAATCCGACCCACGAGTCGGTGCTGCGCCACATCTATGCTTTAGCCGGCGGCACTGTGACCCAGGGTGGCCCGGCCGGCGGGGCCACCACCTCGGCCCCGCATCTGGCCACCATCGTCATGCTGCTGCAGCCCTCCGAAAAGCGCGAGGTGCTGGCCACCGACATCAGCCGCTACTGGCGGCAGATCAGCGGCGATATCGCCGGGGCCGAACAGATCTCCTTCGAATCGAATCTGATCCACCTGGGCTCCAACGTCGATGTCAGTTTCGCCCATGAGAACCAGGAGACCCTGGAGAAAGCTGCCGACCGGCTGAAAATTGCCCTGGGTGCCTACCCGGGCCTGGAGGATATCGCCGACAACTATCCGGCCGGCAAGAAGGAGCTGAAGCTGCGCCTCACCCCCCAGGCCCGTACCCTGGGCGTCACCCAGGACGATCTGGCCCGCCAGGTCCGGGGCGCCTTTTACGGGGCCGAGGCCCTGCGCTTGCAGCGGGGTCGCAACGAGGTCAAGGTCATGGTCCGCTACCCCGAGGGTGATCGACATAGCCTGCACGACCTGGAAACCATGCGCATTCGCACCCCGGCCGGCGGTGAGCTGCCCCTGCTGCAGGCCGCCAGCGTGGAGGCGGGCCGCGGCTTCAGCGTAATCAACCGCACCGACCGGAAAAGGGTGATCAACGTCACCGCCACCGTCGACGACAAGGTGGCCAACGCCCAGGATATCCTCACCGATCTCAAGGGTGGAGTCCTGGCCGAACTGACCGCCGATTACCCGGGGCTGAGCTACAGCCTGGAGGGTGAGGCCAAGGAACAGCGCGACTCCATGGCCAGCATGCGCAAGGGCTTCCTGCTGGCCCTTTTCATGATCTACGCCCTCCTGGCCATCCCCTTCAAGAGCTACAGCCAGCCGCTCCTGATCATGACCGCCATTCCCTTCGGCATCGTCGGCGCCATCCTCGGCCATCTGATCCTGGGCTACGACCTTTCCATGCTGAGCCTCTTCGGCATCGTCGCCCTCTCCGGCGTGGTGGTCAACGACTCACTGCTCCTGATCGACCGGATCAATCGGAGTCGCAGCGAGGGTGAGGAACCGCACGAGGCGATCCTCCGGGCCGGCCAGCGCCGCTTCCGGCCGATCCTCTTGACCTCGCTGACCACCTTCTTCGGCCTGGCCCCGATCATCACCGAGACCAGCACCCAGGCCAAGTTCCTGATCCCCATGGCGATCAGCCTGGGCTTCGGCATCATGTTCGCCACCGGCATCACCCTGCTGCTGGTCCCCACCGTCTATTCGGTGCTGGAGGACCTGCGCAACCTCTTCAAGCTGAAACCGGTGCATCACCGGCACGAAGAGTAGCGCGGAAAAAGGTAAGGGATAATGAAAAAACCAGCCGGAACTCCCGAGCCGGTTTTGCTTGCAAGTTCGGCTGGTAGGCCTGGCCAAACCCTGCGTGGCTTTTTACCATCTGCAGTTTTCAGTTCCACAATATACTATTGCAGTGCGCCCCCTTTATCATATACTTACTAGTAGCAGGCATATCCGGGCCAGGAGTCCGTCATGATTATTCACTTTACGGGGCTCAGCAAACGATGCCCAAACCAAAGGATGAGATGAGATGTCCCAAAAGGTAGGATCAGGACGGCATCCGCTGGCGCTTATCGCCTTGGTCTTCCTTTTGCTTACCCTGATCTGTTCAGGGGCCGCACCCGCCAGGGCCGGTGAATTGCGCCGTCTGGCAGTGGTTGGCGTCTCCAACAAGACCGCCGAGGGCGAGTTCAGCAACCTGCTCATTGCCCAGGGTATCGCCCAACTGGTCGCCCAGGAATTATACGATACCGGAAACTACGTGCCGGTGGAGGACAACCCCGAAATCACCGGGCGGATCGCCGAGCTCGTCGCTCTTTCGACCCGGGCCGGAGGGGAAAATGGTGACAACGACAAACCCCTTGAAGCCGGCCGGCTGCCTGGTTGCGACGCCCTGGCCTCGGTGAAGATCGTCAAGTTTTCCAAATCCCGCAGCAAGGCGGGCTTCGGGCCCTTCTCCGCCGCCAAAGTTGAAATCGCCGTCGAGGTGGAGATTTCCCTGAAAGACGGCGACAAACCGGTGGTCACGTCCCGCGGCAGAGGTACCGGCGTCACCAGATCCCAGTCCTTTCTCTTCCAGGTCCGGAAGGACAAGGTCAACTTTGATCAGACCAGCGCCGGCCAGGCCACCCTGCAGGCAGTGAAAGAGGCGGTTGCCGGACTGCCGCGGTCCTGAAGTTTGATCATGCTCCGCCTGCCAATAAGCCGGACATCGGAAGGGAAGTGCGATAAAATTAATTGCTTTGTCGTTGACCAGACTGGCCGGCTTGGCCTTTTGGCGACGCCGGCAAAATTGGAGGTGTGATGAAACGCGTTCTTCTGCTTTTGATGCTTGGCGTCCTGTCGGGACTATTCCTGGCCGGCTGCGCCTCCACCTCTGTTGAGGAAAAACCGGCTGAAAAAGCCATGGCCTCGCCACCACCGTTGCCCCCCTATACCGGCCCCAAAACCGTGACCGCCGTGCTGCCGCTGGGATTGTCGGCCCGGGCCGCCAAGGCCTATCCGCATCTGCTGGCCAAGGACGTGGGTCTGGGCATTCATAACCGGGTGGTCGAGGCCCTCTTCGACACCAACCGTTTCCGCTTCGTCGAGGAAAAGCCGGAGATCATCAAGGATGCCCTGGACCGGCAGTGGCTGAGCAGCGCCGGCATGGTCGACCAGGCCACCGCCGTCCAGATCGGCAAGCTGCTGGGCGCCCGCAAGGTCATCTACGGCGAGGTCTACGACTTCGCCCAGGGCGGCGAGAAGATCGGGGTTGGCGGCACGGCCAAGGACATCAAGACCAGAGTTGGGATCCAGGTCCGCTGCGTCGATGTGGAGACCCTGGAGTATGTACCCGGCACCGGCGTTGGCACTGGGCGTGACATCGGCGAGGCATCCGATCAAGCGATCCGCCTTGCCGTCGACTCCCTGGTCCGGCGCTTGAACTGAGATCTTGGCAGAAATCAAGTTGGAGGAAACTGTTCCACCACAAAAACCTGCAAATCAATAAATGAACACGAAGGGACTATGAAAAAGAAATTGGCGACAGCACTTGTAATGGGGACCTTTTTTACAATGGCAATGACCGGTTCGGTTCAGGCCGGAGACTTCTGGGATCTGGTCTCCAGCCCCCTACCACGACTCCTTCCGCTGTCGGCCCCACCCTATACGATATCAACACGATTCTGAACCGCGCCACCATCACGGCGGGCTGGACGGATTCCGCCAACGGTGGTTTGCCCGGCATCTTCGATGATTCCGAACAGTTGATTGAGTCACTTGCGATCTATGACCGCAACGGTGACCTGGTCATCCTGTCACCAGTCAATCTGACCCGGGCCGCGCTGGACGCCTGGGCCGCCGCCAACGCGGCAGTCATCTTCAATGCCCTTTTCCCAGCGGGATTCAGCGAACTGACCGGGGCCACGGATGACAATATCCTCACCAGCACCACGGTAAGCAAGAACCTGTTCAAAAAGACCACCCCGGCCAGGAAAAACCGAGATAACGCTGCAGCGGTCAGGAATGAAACCGGTGAAGCTGAGGCCGAATACCAGAATCTCAAAGTCAATGACTACCACGGCAGGGCAACTTCTCTGGTCATGGGATTTTCCAAGGAGGCCGCTTCCGGGTCCAGCTTTTCCTTGACCATCCCTTACCGTTACACGGTGATCAATGACGACGTCGGGGCGGAATCCCGTTTTTTAGGCCTGGAAATGGCCGCCAAATTTCCCGTCAAAAAATGGGACAAGAGCGAATTGAACCTGGGGGGGTGCCTGTTCGGCTCGGCCTATAGCATGACGACCGATACTCTCGATAAAGCGGGGAAATTCAGACAGGCGGTGGCCCATCACTCGGAGAACCGTGAACTCGGCCCAGCAAACCTGACTCTTGGTTTGGACTACAGAATTGCCAAGGCCTATATGCCCTCAAGCATGAACGGCGACTCCCTGTTTTTTGATCAGGCAGCCGATTACTTCAACCACCATTCTCCGGTCCAGACCTTCTCCTACGGCTTTAATCTGGGCATGCCGGTGGGCGGCGACGCCGCGACGATAAATTTCGAGGTCGTCAGGTCAAACTTTGTCAGCCATGACATTCCGGACGGCCAAAAGACCAAGACCTCGGTGAGCCTCTCCGGATCCTATTACCCCAGTGACACCTTCGAGCTCAACCTGGGCATAAGCCGTGATTTCGAGCTTGATAAAGTTGACAGCTTCGGGGTCATGCTTGGGGTTATCAATCGATTCTGAACCCCCCGCCGTCTATTCAATACGGAGGATCCACACAACCTGAGCGAGCGCAATTCCAGAGGCATCTTCCTTAATTTATTTTTTTGGATCTGATTTTTTCCTTCTGAACACTCGGCCGGTTAGCCTCTCACTTCTTAGATTATTTTATTTCTATCGAGCTGGCGCTTCCTGTCCGCTTTGCCTCTGCACCTCCCAATGCACACTGGATTACAGCTCAACTCGTGAATGAGGTGCCGACCTTTGCCCCTTCTGCCTTTATTGAAAAAAATATGTTAAATTGAGGCAACAACCACACCCACGGGAAAGGCCGCCATGTCCAGCCGGAAAATCAAGACCGACCGTAAGGCCCTGTTCAGCTGGGCGATGTATGATTTCGCCAACTCCTCCTTTACCACCCTGATCGTTACGTTTATCTACGCCACTTACTTCACCAAGGCGATCGCCCCGGACCAACTGATCGGCACCACTCTCTGGTCGCGGGCGGTGACCATCTCGGCCCTGGCCGTGGCCTTTTTGTCCCCCTTCCTGGGAGCCATGGCCGACCACAGCGGCCACCGCAAACGCTACCTGCTGCTGACCACCCTGGCTGCGATTTTCTGTTCGGTCATGCTGTACTTCCCTCTGCCGGGGCAGGTGATGACCGCCCTGGTCTGGTTCACTTTGGGCAATATCGCCTTCGAACTGGGCTGCGTCTTCTACAACGGATTCCTACCGGAACTGGCCCCGGTCGAAAAACTCGGCAGCGTCTCCGGTTTCGGTTGGGGGCTGGGTTATGTCGGTGGCCTTGCCGCCATGTTTCTGGCCATGGTCAGCATGGTCAACCCGGAGACTCCCTGGTTCGGGCTCTCCCGGGAGCTGGGCCAGAACATCCGGGCCACCAACCTGCTGGTCGCCGCCTGGTTCGGGCTCTTCAGCCTGCCGCTCTTCCTGCTGGTCAAGGAACCCCGGCCGCGCCCGGCCGCGCCCTTCGAGCCCGGAGCGGTGCTCAAACGCCTGGCCGGAACCTTCCGGGAGATCCGGCGCTTCCAACAGATCTTCCGCTTCCTTCTGGCCCGACTGCTCTATAACGACGGACTGATCACCATCTTTGCCTTCGGCGGCATTTACGCGGCCGGCACCTTCGGCTTTTCCTTCCGGGAGATCATGCTCTTCGGCATCGTCTTGAACATCATGGCCGGGCTGGGTGCCTTCGCTTTCGGCTACTGCGACGACCGGCTGGGCGGCAAGTCCACGGTACTGATCAGCCTGGGCGGCCTGTTTATCGCCTCGGCCCTGGCGATCAGCGCTTCCACCAAGCCCTGGCTCTGGGTGGCCGGGGTGCTGGTCGGCATCTTCTCAGGACCCAATCAATCGGCGAGCCGCTCGCTCCTGGCCCGACTGACCCCGGCCAACAAGGAAAACGAGTTCTTCGGTTTCTTCGCCTTCTCCGGCAAGTTCACCGCCTTCCTCGGTCCCTTCGCCCTGGGGATCCTGACTGAGATCTTCCACTCCCAGCGGGCCGGCATGGCCATCGTCCTGGTGCTCTTCCTGCTCGGCGGTCTCCTGCTCTGGCCGGTGGACGAAGGGGCGGGGATGCTGGCCGCCCGTAGCGGAGACAGCACTTAATGACCGGGCCGGAACGAAATCGGGCCGACGGTAGTGAGGCCGTTCTGGCCGTGGTAGCCGGGCTGGTCGGTGAGGTGCATTCCACCGAGCCGCCGGCGGCGATCACCCTGGACAGTTCTCTGGACCGGGATCTGGGGCTGGACAGCCTGACCAGGGTCGAACTACTGGCCCGGCTGGAAAAAACCTTCGGCGTCTCACTGCCGGAAAGGGTCCTGGCCATCGCCGAAACCCCCCGCGACCTGCTGCGCTCCATCCAGACCGCCGGCTCCTCCACATCTTCAACCGCTGCGACCGCGCCGCCGCCCACGCCCGGACCATCCGAGGATACTTCCCGCCTCGCCCCACCTGAACAGGCCGCCACCCTGGTCGAGGCCCTGCGACACCACGCCGAACGCCATCCCGACCGGCTCCATATCCGTTTATTCAGCGATAGCGGCGAGGGCGAAATCATCACCTACGGCGAACTCTGGGCCGAGGCCGGTGAGGTCGCCGCCGGACTCCAGCACTTCGGCCTGGCCGCCGGCGAGACGGTGCTCCTGATGCTGCCCACCGGCCGCGATTACTTCCGGGCCTTCGCCGGGGTACTGGTGGCCGGCGGGGTCCCGGTGCCGGTCTACCCGCCGGGCCGGATCAAACAGATCGAGGAGCACCTCCGGCGCCATGCCGCCATCGCCGCAAACTCCCAGGCCAGGTTGATGATCACCACTCCCGAGGCACAACCCTTCGCCCGGCTCATGCAGCAGACCGGGATGAAGAGCGTGGCCGAGCTCCTGGCGGCCGGAGCCGGTCAGCCCTTGCATCGCCCGGAACGGGCCGGGGCTGACACCGCCTTTCTCCAGTACACCTCCGGTTCCACCGGTATGCCCAAAGGGGTGATCCTGAGCCACGCCAACCTCCTGGCCAATATCCGGGCCATGGGTCGGGCCCTGATGGTCACCTCCGAAGACATCTTCGTCAGCTGGCTGCCCCTCTACCATGACATGGGGCTGATCGGCGCCTGGTTCGGCAGTCTTTATTTCGCCTGCCCCCTGGTACTGATGTCGCCCCTATCCTTCCTGACCCGGCCAATTCGCTGGTTTCAGGCCATCAGCCGCTATGGCGGGACGCTGTCGGCCGCCCCCAATTTCGCTTACGAACTTTGCCGACGGCGGATCGAGGAAAGCGAGCTGGAAGGCATCGACCTGAGTTCCTGGCGCTGTGCCTTCAACGGGGCGGAGGCGGTGAGCCCGGCCACCATCGAAGGTTTCCATGATCGTTTCGCCCCGTGGGGCTTCCGGGCCGAGAGCATGAAGCCGGTTTACGGCCTGGCTGAAAACTCGGTAGGACTCGCCTTTCCGGACCCCGGCCGGACCGCGCGGATCGACCACGTCAGCCGCCGGAGCCTGATGCGGAGTGGCCGAGCCGAAGCGGCCGGGGCCGACCACGCCGATACCCTGAGCCTGGTCGGTTGCGGCCTGCCTCTGCCGGGTCATCAGATCAGAATCGTCAACGATCGCGACAGGGAACTGCCTGACCGGCGCGAGGGCCACATCCAATTCCTGGGGCCCTCCGCCACCAGCGGCTATTTCCGCAATCCCGAGCAGACCGCCGCCCTCTTCCATGGTCCCTGGCTGGATACCGGCGACCTGGGTTACCTGGCCGACGGCGAACTCTTCATCACCGGGCGCAGCAAGGACATCATCATCAAGGGCGGCCGAAATATCTACCCGGTGGAACTGGAAGAGGAGATCGGCAAACTGGAGGGGGTCCGGAGTGGCAATGTGGCGATCTTCGGGGCACCGGACCGGGAACAGGGCACGGAAAGACTGGTGGTCCTGGCCGAGACCCGGAAGCGGCGGCCGGAGGATCTGGCCGAACTGCGGGGCGCCATCACCGGGATAATCACCGATCTGACCGGGGAGCCCCCGGACGAGGTGGTTTTGGCCCCGCCCAATTCGGTACCCAAGACCTCCAGTGGCAAGATCCGGCGCCGGGCCAGCCGGGAACTATACGAGCAGGGACGAATCGGCCAACCCCGCAAGGCCGTCTGGCTGCAAGTGGCCACCTTCGCCCTGGCCGGTCTAGGCAACCGACTACGGCAAGGTTTCAGACGACTCAAAGCAACAAGTTACGCCGGCTGGTGCTGGCTGCTCTTCGGGCTGGCAACGGTGCCGGCGGTCACGGGTATAATCCTGCTGTCAACCATCCGCATCCGCTGGCGCTGGCTGCACCATCTGGTGCGGCTGACCCTGCGCTTGGCCCGGCTCCCATTGCGGGTCACGGGGCTGGACAATCTGCCCTCCTGCCCGGCAATCCTGATCGCCAACCATGCCAGTTATCTGGATGGGATCATCATGATCGGCGTCCTGCCCAACCCCTGCGGCTTCGTGGCCAAAGCGGAACTACGGCAAAATCGCTTCCTGGGTTGGCTCCTAAGCAGAATGGGCACAGAATTCGTAGAGCGCTTCGATCGGGAACAGGGGGTGTCAGATTCCCGAAGACTGGCGGAACTTGCCGGCAGCGGCCGGTCACTGTGCTTCTTCCCCGAAGGAACCTTCACCAGGATGCCCGGCCTACTGCCCTTCCGTCTGGGCGGCTTCGTCACGGCAGTGAGCGGAAAACTTCCGGTTGTGCCAATCGCCCTGCGCGGCAGCCGTTCGATCCTCCGGGCCGGCTCCTGGTTCCCGCAGCGAGGCCTGATCCGCGTCGAGATCGGTCCGCCACTGGATATTCCGGCTATTATCGCTCAGACCGGTGGCGATAACTGGCGCGCCGCCCTGGAACTAAGCCTACAAACCAGAGCCTGGTTGCTCGATCACTGCGGCGAGCCGAATCTGGCCCAGGAGAGACCGCCCCTATTGTTTGGGACTGATAATAAGAATGGGGTTTAGGGGATCGGCGAAGCCGCATCAAACAGGGTCTTCCGCTTCCGGCCATCTCACGCCGCCGGAGTGACGCCGGAGCGGCCGGAAAAAGCGAGAAAGCTGTTTGAGGGCCGGCATGGCCCGAGTTATTTCTCGCCCGACCGTGACAAGGAAAGGAACGGAGGGAACCCCGCGAAGGGGGCAGTGACGGCCTGCCCTTTCTTTGGTTCGTTTCTTTGGGCAAACAAAGAAACGAACCAACTTCAACTCACTTAAACTTATACTCCCGCGTCACCTTAAAAATCACCGGACTAAGAAGCAACAGGCCGATCAGGTTGGGAATGGCCATCAGGGCGTTCAGGGTATCGGCCAGGAGCCAGACGAAGCTAAGCTTCAGGACCGTGCCGACGTAGACCGCCACCACCCAGAGGATCCGATAGGGCAGGATTACCCCGGTGCCCAGCAGGTACTCCAGGCATTTTTCACCGTAGAAGGCCCAGCCCAGCAAGGTGGTAAAAGCGAACAGGGTCAGGCCGATGGCGACACTGTGGGCGCCGACGGTGGGCAGGGTCTGGGCGAAGGCCTGGGAGGTCAGGGCGGCGCCATTGGGACCTCCTTGCCAGAGGCCGCTGATGACGATGACCAAGCCGGTAATCGAGCAGACGACGATGGTGTCGATGAAGGTGCCGAGCATGGCGATCGACCCCTGCTTGACCGGATCGGAGGTCTTGGCGGCGGCGTGGGCGATGGGGGCGCTGCCCAACCCCGCCTCGTTGGAGAAAACTCCGCGGGCCACGCCCTTGATGACCATGCCCAGGAAACCGCCGGCGGCAGCGGTGCCGGTGAAGGCCTGCCCGAAGATTTCACCGAAGGCATCCGGAACCTTACCGAGGTTCATGGCGATGATGGTCAGTCCGCAGCCCACGTAGAAAATGGCCATGAAGGGCACCAGCTTGCCGGCCACAGTGGCGATGCGTTTGATCCCGCCCAGGATCACCGCCCCAACCAGCACGGCCAGCACGATGCCGGTGGCCATCTTGGGAATGTCGTAGCTGTCCTTGAGGGCGGCGGCGATGGAGTTGGACTGCACCATATTGCCGATGCCGAAGGCGGCCACGGTGCCGAAGAGGGCGAAAAGAAAACCGAGCCAGGCCCAGTTTTTGCCCAGACCATTCTTGATGAAGTACATGGGGCCGCCGACATGATCACCCCGGTCGTCGACCTCACGGAATTTAACGGCACAGACCGCCTCAGCGTATTTGGTGGCCAACCCGACCACCGCCGTCACCCACATCCAGAAGATCGCCCCGGGGCCACCGACCGAGACGGCGGTGGCTACCCCGGCGATATTGCCGGTGCCGATGGTGGCGGAGAGAGCCGTCATCAGGGCGTTGAAGGGGCTGATCTCACCTGCCTCACCAGTCTCGGCCCGCCCTTGTAAGAGCAGTCGGAAACCATGGACCAGCTTGCGCACCGGCATGAAGCCGAGTCCGACCATCAGGTAGGCACCGACCCCGACGATCAGCACCAACATCGGCACGCCCCAGACTATTCCATTGATCTGATTAACAAAATTGGTCAAGGCTTCCATCGGCCACCCCCAGTTCGAATTTTCAGCAGAACACCAGTGCGCTATTCAACAGGACAGGAATTATAGCAGAGAAAATGCTTCCCGCCAGACCTTAAGGGCAGAGTCAATCAATAAAAATGGGCTGGCGGAAATCTCCGCCGCCCTGCCTACCTTGTGACTTCGACTTTCAGATTTTCGGCAGGTGCTGGATGGCCTCGACAATGGCCTGGATCGGTCCCGCTTCAACCTGGGCTTACCCCTGGGCCGGTTGCGTCTCAGGGGCGTCGGTTAATCGACCAGATCCGAATAATACTTTTGCGCACACTCGGGGCAGACCCCGTGGGAAAAGTCGATCTCGCCCTGCTCATGGAAATAGGCCTCCAGCTGGCGCCAGTTGCCCTGCTGATCTCGGATCTGTTTGCAGAAAGAGCAGATCGGCAGAATACCCTTCAGGACCCTGATTTCTTCCAGGGCTTTTTCCAGCAGGACTTTCTTCTCAAGTACCCTCTGGTGGGCCAGGTGCCGAAAGGTTTCCACCCAATAGGAAAAAAGACTGACAATGGCAAAGGAAATCAGAAATCTGGTCCTGAAATGATCGCTATAAGGATAGGTCCCGAAGCTTTCCGGCCAGATCAGGAGCAGAGCGCAAAGCAAGCCGCACAGACTGACCCAGACCAGGCCTTCGTTCTGGCCCAGCAGGAAGAAGATAATGGGTGGCAGGGTATACATCCAGAGGATGGTGGTGCCGGAATAGATGCCGGCCCAGGCCATGTAAAGAAGGAAGACGATCAGTATACCCATCGCGATCCGGAAAAAGAAGGTCCGCACCGGGGCGTTTTTCAGGGAGACCAAGCCGGCCAGGAAAATACACCCGACCGAAATGTCCCCGGCCATTATCAGGGTTTCGCCCTTCAAGAGACTGTTGACCGCGAAGCCGGCCAGGATGGCGATAATAAGCACCATGGCCACGGCATTTAACAGCAGGCGATGTTTTTCCAGTTCATCGGCCTGGGGCGGGAAAAGCAGGCGGCTCAACCTTTCGGATGCCAATGCGAACTGAATCAGATTCATGCCTGCGTCTTTTGCCTCATCATTGCCCTTTTTCTGTCCGGCTGATCTGTGGCTCATGCGTTGGGACGGTGCCGGATTCGGATCGAGTCACCAACCATATCTAACACAGGCAAGGAACAAATACTAAAAAAGGGGGCAGCGGAATTCCCGCCACCCCCCGGACAACCCTTCAGACTGATCTCGTCAAACCTTCGGCAGATGCTTGGTGGCCTCGGCTATGGCCTCGGCCGGGTACTCGTAGTTGGAAAGCTGGCCGGCATGGTACATCTCATAACTGGACAGATCAAGCAACCCATGGCCGGAGAGATTGAAGAGGATGGTCTTGGGCTCGTTCAAGTCCTTGGTGGCCTCCATGATGGCGGCCCGGACCGCATGGCAGGACTCCGGCGCCGGGATGATGCCCTCGGTCTTGGCGAAGAGGACGCCGGCTTCGAAGCACTCCAGCTGGTGCAGGGCCATGACCTCGATCACCTTCTCGCGATAGAGGGCGCTGATGATCGGCGACATGCCGTGGTAGCGCAGGCCGCCGGCATGGATGCCGGGCGGAATGAAGTCGTGGCCCAGGGTGTACATCTGCATCATCGGGGTACGCTTGGAGAGATCGCCGAAATCATAGGCGTAAACGCCGCGGGTCATGGAAGGACAGGAGGCGGGCTCGACGCCCAGCAGCCGGATCTTCTTACCGCTCAACTTATCCTGCACGAAGGGGCTGGCGATGCCGGCGAAGTTGGAGCCGCCACCGCAGCAGCCGATGACCACATCCGGGTAATCGCCGACCATGGCCAGCTGTTTCTTGGCCTCCAACCCGATGATGGTCTGGTGCAGGCAGACATGGTTCAGCACCGAACCCAGGGCGTAGTTGGTGTCGGGATGGGAAACCGTGTCCTCCAGGGCCTCGCTGATAGCGATGCCGAGTGAACCGGGGGAGTTGGGATCCTTGGCCAGGATCGACTGACCGGTTGGGGTCAGCTGGCTGGGGCTGGCCACCACTTCGGCGCCGTAAGTGTGCATCATCGCCTTGCGGTAGGGCTTCTGGTCGAAGGAAACCTTGACCATGTAAACCATGCATTCCAAACCGATCTTCTGGGTGGCGAAGGAGAGGGCGCTGCCCCACTGGCCGGCCCCGGTCTCGGTGGCCAGCCGCTTGATACCGGCCTGCTTGTTGTAGTAGGCCTGGGGCACGCTGCTATTGGTCTTGTGGCTGCCGGAGGGCGAGACGGATTCGTTCTTGAAATAGATCTTGGCCTTGGTGCCCAATGCCTGTTCCAGGAAAGTGGCCCGGACCAGTGGCGAGGGACGCCAGATCGCGAATACATCCTGCACTTCCTGGGGAATATCGATCCAGCTGTTGGGGCTCATCTCCTGCTCGAGCAGGGCACCGGGGAAGATGGCCAGCAATTTTTCCGGGGCCATCGGCTGGTTGTTTTCCGGATCGAGCGGCGGCTGCAGGCCGTTGGGGATGTCCGGCAGGACGTTATACCACTGGGTGATCCGATCCTCGTAGGGCAAAATGATCTGCTTGCTCATGATAACCTCGTCGATGGTTGGCGGTTGCTGTGGTTCGGACAGAAAAGACAATCGTTATTCTTTAAAAGGCGTGGGCTGTGAAGTCAAGGAGAAGTGAAGTACAAGGCACAAGTTATAAGTTTAAAGTGGTGGATGTTGCGGTTAGATAGAACCGCAAGTTGAGTAGTAGGTGGATTATTGCTCGGATCATGGTAAATTCCCTTCGGCAACAGCAACTACCGTAATTTTACACTTGAAGCTTATAACTATAATCTAACCTTTCATGTCTGCCATCATCGACTTCCACGCCCATGCCTTTCCCGATCAGGTGGCGGCGGCCGCCGTGCCGGCCCTGGCCGAAAGGGGTAAGGTTACCCCATGTCTGGACGGGCGCATCGATACTCTGCTGGCCGCCATGGATGGCGCCGGAGTCGAGAAATCGGTGCTCTGCTCCATCGCCACCCGGCCCGGCCAGTTCGACTCGATCCTGGCCTGGTCGAAGCAGATCCGCTCGGAGCGGCTGATCCCCTTTCCCTCCTTCCACCCGGAAAACCCCGAAGCCCTGGAAGATATCCGGATTATCGCAGCCGAGGGTTTCAAGGGCATCAAGATGCACCCTTACTATCAAAGCTTCAGTATCGACGAGGAACGGCTCTTCCCCTTCTACGAGGCGATGAGCGCCGCCGGACTGATCCTGGTCATGCACACCGGTTTCGATATCGGCTTCCCCAGAGAGGATATAGCCGGGCCGGCTCGAATCAGGCGAGTCATCGACCTCTTCCCAGAGCTGAAGTTCGTCGCCACCCACCTCGGGGCCTGGGAGATGTGGGACCAGGTCCACCAACTCCTGACCGGCCGCCGGGTCTACATGGACATCTCCTTCTCCCTCCAGTACCTGTCGACCGAGCAGGCCCGGGCCATGCTCCTGGCCCATCCGGCCGACCGACTCCTCTTCGGCAGTGACTCCCCCTGGGCCTGCCAGGAAGAGGTGGCCGCCATGCTCCGCGCCCTGCAATTGGGCCCGGAGCTGGAAGAACGGATTTTCCGCCTTAACGCCATGGAATTACTGGGAATATTATAAAAACCAGCCCGGTCCATCGCCTGGTCGCAAACCAAGGTTGCAGCGGGAATTCATGCCCTCCCCTTCAATTACCATTGCCAAATAACGTAAACTGACCTTAACTGCGCGGCTATTCACCGCCAGAGCGAAGGGGCGGAGGGGTGTTATGAACAGGGCCAATATTCTCATCATCATCGCCATTGCCATTATTTCCAGCTCTATCTGGGGTTGGCTGAACCGGCCGGAACCGGAGCCAAACTGGCCGGCGCGGATCCAGGGCTTTTCTTTCGCCCCCATGCGGCTGGGGCAGAGTCCAGTCGAGCATCTGCTGCCGAGCACCGAGGAGATCGACGCCGATCTCGCCCTGTTGGCCGGCAAGACCCACGCCGTCCGGACCTATTCGGTGGAAGGCAGCCTGGCCGAGATCCCCCGTCTGGCCAGCAAACATGGCTTGAACGTCACCGTGGGCGCCTGGCTCGACGCGGACCTGGAAACAAACGAGCAGGAGATCGCCGGACTGCTGGAGGTAACCCGGGCCAATTACGCAAACGTGGTGCGGGTTATTGTCGGCAACGAAGCGGTGTTGCGTGGCGATCTGAGCGTGGCCCAGCTCACCGCCTACCTGGACCGGGTGCGGGAGGTCCTGGAAGTCCCGGTGAGCACGGCCGAACCCTGGCATGTCTGGCTCAAGCATCCGGAACTGGCCGAACATGTCGACTATATCGCCGTCCACATGCTGCCTTACTGGGAAGGAGTTCAGTTGGAACGGGCGGTGGATTACGTGATTGATCACGTCGACCTCTTGCGCCGCACCTTTCCCGATAAGCCGGTGGTGATCGCCGAGGTGGGCTGGCCCAGTAACGGCCGGACCCGCCACGCGGCGGTGGCCTCCCCGGCCAACGAGGCCATCTTCCTGCGGCGCTTCCTGGCGCGGGCCGCCCAAGAGAAATACGTCTATTACGTGATGGAGGCCTTCGATCAACCCTGGAAGCAGGTGACCGAGGGCGCGGTGGGCGCCTACTGGGGGGTCTATAACGTCGAACGCCAGCCCAAGTTCGCCTTCGCCAGCCCCATAGTCCGCATCCCGGAGTGGCGACTGCTGGCCGGGATTTCGGTGATCATCGCCATCATCACCTTCGCCTTGCTCCTCACCGATAGCCGGGCCCTGCGCATACGCGGCCGCAGTTTCCTGGCCACCACCGCCTTTGCCGCCTCGACCGCGGCGGTGTGGATCGTCTACACTTACACCCGTCAGTACCTGAGCCTCAGCACCGTGCTCACCGGCTTGCTCATGGTCGGCGGCACCATCGGGGTGGTGGTGGTGCTCCTGGCCGAGGCCCACGAATGGGCCGAGGCCACCTGGCTCACCCAATGGCGCCGCTCCTTCATCCCGCGCCTGTTGCCGGAGGAACTACTGCCCATGGTCTCAATCCAGGTCCCGGCGTACAACGAACCGCCGGCGATGCTGATCGAAACCCTCAACGCCCTGGCCGCCCTTGACTATCCGCGCTTCGAGGTGCTGGTCATCGACAACAACACCAAGGACCCGGCGGTCTGGGAGCCGGTGGCGGCGCACTGCCGGAAACTGGGGTCCCGCTTCCGCTTCTTCCATGTCGCCCCCTTGGCCGGTTTCAAGGGTGGCGCCCTTAATTACGCCCTGGCCCGGACCGCACCGGAGGCGGAGGTGGTAGCGGTGATCGACAGCGACTACCTGGTGAGCCCCGACTGGCTGAAACACATGGCCCCGCAGTTCTCCATCCCTTCCCTGGCCATCGCTCAGGCCCCCCAGGACTATCGGGACGACGGGGAGAACCTTTTCAAGGCCATGTGCTATGCCGAGTACCAGGGTTTCTTCTATATCGGCATGTTGACCCGGAACGAGCGCAACGCCATCATTCAGCACGGCACCATGACCATGGTGCGCAAGTCGGTACTGGAGGAGGTAGGGGGCTGGGCCGAATGGTGCATCACCGAGGACGCCGAGCTGGGGCTGCGCATCTTCGAAAAGGGTTACGACGCCACCTATATCCCCCAGACCTACGGCAAGGGCTTGATGCCCGACACCTTCAGCGCCTTTCGCCAGCAGCGTTTCCGTTGGGCCTACGGGGCGGTGCAGATCCTGCGCCGCCACGCCGGCACCCTGGTCGGCTACTCGCCGAGCCGTCTGACCCGGGGCCAGCGCTACCACTTCCTGGCCGGCTGGCTGCCCTGGTTGACCGATAGCCTCAACCTGCTCTTCACCCTGGCGGCCCTGGCCTGGTCCGCCGCCATGGCTCTGGCTCCGACCCGCTTCGATCCGCCGCTCATCGTCCTCTCGGCCATGCCGCTGGCCCTCTTTGTCTTCAAGATGGGCAAAATGATCTATCTCTACCGCACCCGGGTCGGCTCCACCGTGGCCCAGACCGTGGCCTCCGCCCTGGCCGGTCTCTCTCTCTCCCACACCATCTCCAAGGCGATACTGCTCGGCCTGATGACCAGCAACCTGCCTTTTTTCCGGACCCCGAAACGGGCCCGGGCCCACGCCTTGCTGCAGGCCCTGCGGGAGGCCCGGGAAGAAGGGATGATCCTCTTGTCACTGTGGTTGGCCGCCATTGCCATAGTGGCCCGGCAGGGTTCGGACAACATCGACCTGCTGGTCTGGATCGTGGTCCTGCTGGTCCAGTCCCTGCCCTACCTGGCGGCGCTGATCATGTCCCTGATCAGCGGCCTCTCCCCGACCAGCGCCAAAATCATCCGCGAAATTACCGCCACTCCACCGGAGATCGCCGCCGGCGGCAGCGAATCACCATAAGCAAAAAGAAGGGAATCTTCTGATGGAAAAGACGGAGAAGTTCACGGTGGCCCCCATTGGGATGGTCAGATGCCGTCTGCAAGCACCGGCAGAGGCCCCAAAAAACTACAGCGAATCCAGCGAAACCGGAACTCTGGAAATCTTCCCGGAATATTTTGACGGTCTGGAGGGGATTGAGGCCGGGCAGACTATCGTGGTCCTATTCTGGTTGCACCAGGCCCGCCGCGATCTGCTCCGGGTCTACCCGCGCGGTGACCGAAGCCGGGGATTGCAGGGCGTCTTCAGCCTGCGCAGCCCCATGCGCCCCAACCCCATCGCTCTCTCCGAGTTGCAGGTGCTGGCGGTGCGCGGCGCTGAACTGGATGTGACCGGGCTAGACGTGATCGACGGAACTCCGATTCTCGATATCAAACGGAAAATTTCCGAACAAACCGGAACTAATCCGGCAAGCGCCAAAGATTGATTTCGCTTTTCCTATGCCAGTCCGACGATTTCCACCTTTACCGTGGTAATTCCACGATTATTCCGACTCGGACCCCAAATATTTAGAGGCGTAAATTTCCGGATAGATTTCCTCGACGCAATTCGGGCAAATGCTATGGGTGAAGCGGCTGGTCGTATTCTCGAAAAGAAAACTTTCAACCGGTTGCCAGGATTTTTTATCCTTCGGGTTTTTTCCCGGCTCACGGATGGCTTTGCAGTGTGAACAAATCGGCAATATACTGCCGACCGCCCCCTCCAGCTCTTTGTTGCGGGTGGCTAATGCTTTGTTGAGCATCATGACCTTCTGGCATTTCGTGCCCAGGAGACCTCCGACAATCCCCCCGAAAAACAAGGGGACGATATAACCTTTGAGTAAAAAAGGGTCAAATCCGGCGATAATTTTCTGGAGGAAGGAACATAGAATCAAGACCAAGCTGCCGCATAAAAAACTGCTCGCGACTTTCATCGCCTTTTTGGCATTAGCCTCATTGTCGTCCATTCTCCGCCCTCGCATATTGAGGATTGAAAAAACCCGTCCTCGAAAAGGAGACAGGTCAGAGAGCTGAATCAACTACACTTCTCAATTGCGACCTGGCGACCCGCTTGGGGTCCATGGCTTTGCGTCCCGGGATCGCTCCCGGTTTGCCCTTTTCGAATGGCAATCGAAAAAATCAATTTAATTGATAATTAAACCATCACACCACAATGTGGCAATATTAATTATTTGACAGATATGCCAGGAGATATTCCTTCCGGTAAAGGCGATGTTAGGCGCCTCTACCCGGCCTATGATTTACGAGGCAAAAAACCGGCCAACAGCGCCCCGCTGCCGGCCAGGAGAGCGGTGATCAGGAAGCTGGAGGCAAAGGTGCCGCTTTGCTCGGCCAGCAGACCCGCCACCGCCGGGGCCGAGATCTGGCCCAGGGAGAAGATAAAGGTGATGAAGCCGAAAACTCCGGCAGCCTGCCCGGGTCCGGCCAGATCGCCGACCAGGGCGGCCATGATCGAGGGAATCGACCAGGCGGTAAGCCCGAAGCAGGCGATGGAGGCATAGAGAAAGATCTCCGGCAATCCCTGCAGCCCGGCCAGCAGATAGCCGGTGGCCTGGATCGAAAAGACCGTGATCAGGGCGGCGCGGCGGCCGATCCGGTCGGACATGGTGCCGAAGATCGGGCCGGATAAAAGGCTCAAGGCTCCGACCCAGGCCCAGAAATTTCCGGCCAGGGACTCCGAAAAACCCCGGTCGCGGATCATCGAGGTAACGATGAAGGTCACATAGACCACATAGCTGGCGCCGAAGAAGAAGTAAATAGCCCCGAGATGAGCCAGATTCTTCCGACTGATCTTTTTCTCCGGCAGGCGCCAGTCAGTGGAGACGGTGGTGGCGATCCGCTCGCCATAGGGCTCCAGTCCCAGCTCCCTGGGCGAGTTGCGCAGCACCAGGTAATCGACCAGGGCCACCGTTAGCACCAGCGCGCCCAACACCATCCAGCCCAGCCGCCAGCCTTCCGCCCCGCCCCGGGCGTTAAGCCAGGGAATCAGCTTGCCGGCCAGCAGGATGGCGAAGCCACTGCCGATCACCACGAAACCGGTGGCCCGCCCCCGGCGCCGGCTGGTAAACCAGGAGGAGGCCAGCGCCATGATCGGCACGTTGGCGGCGCCGCTACCGATGCCGGTGAGGAAATAGAGCAGCAGGATCATCACGTAGGCGTGGGTCTGACCGATCAGGATCATCGAAGAGCCGACCGTCAAGAGTGCCAGGGCGATGGTGGCGCGATGACCGATCCGCTTCGCTACTGCGCCGCATCCCAGCACCGCGATCAGATAACCGGTGAAGTTGACGGTCGAGATCAACCCCATCCGCGAGTAATCCAGCCCCAGGGATTCGCCCATCGAGGGCAGCAGCATGCCCAGAGCGAAGCGGCCCAGACCCAGACAGGCGAAGATGCCCAGGGTGGAGCTCCAGACGATATGCCAGCCATAGTGAAGGCGGGGTTTGCTAGCGGTCATTTCGGAGATGTCCGGTTTTAAGCCAATGACAATTGGACCAGCTTGATGATGGCCAAGCCAGAATCGCCAGAGATACAGGGCGCGCTAATTTCGAGGTATGCGGCGTACTTCTGTACGCCGCAGTGACGAGATAATCCAGCGTAACGCGGTCGCTGGCGAATTTGGCGACCCCATCAGGATTTGGCCGCCGCCATCGCCCTCTTGAAACCCTCTACCGAGCCCTCGATCACCGCATCCTCGACGCAGAAGGCCAGCCGGAAGTAGCCGGGCATGCCGAAACCGCGGCCGGGCACAGCCAGAATCTTCTGTTCCTGGAGCAGACCGACGAACTTGGCGTCGTCGGCGATCGGCGATTTCGGGAACATGTAGAAGGCGCCCTTGGGCGGCTCAAACTCGTAACCCGCCTCACGCAAGACCCGGCAGAACGCTTCCCGCCGCCGGGCGTAAATGCTGCTGTCCACCGTCACCCCCTGCAGCCGCGCCACCACCCGCTGCATCAACGCCGGGGCGTTGACGAAGCCCAAGATCCGGTTGGCCAGGGCCATGGCGCCCAGCAGCAACATCTTGTCGGTGACCTCCGGATGGACAGCGATATAGCCGATCCGCTCTCCGGGCAGAGAGAGGTCTTTGGAGTAGGAGGAGACCAGGATGGCGTTCTTGGTGGCGTCGAAAACCGAGGGCACCTGATGGCCGTCATAGACGATCTTCCGGTAGGGTTCATCGGCCACCAGGTAGATGACGGTGCCGAATTTCTGGCCGGCGGTATCCAGCAACTCGCCCAGATGGTCCAGTTCCTCACGCGAGTAGATCTGGCCGGTGGGATTATTGGGGCTGTTGATGATGATCGCCTTGGTCTGCGGCGAAAGCGCCGCTTCGATGGCGGTCAGATCGAGGCTGAAGTCGGCGGCGGTGTTGACAATTTTGGCCACCCCACCGTGATTATCGATATAAAAGTTGTACTCGACGAAGAAGGGGGCGAGAATGACCACCTCATCGCCGGGATTGAGCAGGGCTTTCATCACCACGTTCAGACCGCCGGCCGCCCCACAGGTCATCAGCATCTCGGTCTCGTCGACGGTGATCAGCTGCTCCTTGGAGATCTGGGCGGCCACCGCCTTACGCACCGCCGGGTAGCCGGGATTGGGCATGTAGCCGTGCACCCCCGGCTTCTCCTCGGCCAGAACCTCATTGATAACTTCGAGATATTGCGGCGGCGGCGGCAGATCCGGGTTACCGAGACTGAAATCAAACACGTTCTCAGCCCCGAATTGGGCCTTCATCTTGGCGCCTTCCTCGAACATCTTGCGGATCCAGGAGGAGCGGGTGGCGAAATCGAGCATTTTGGCGGATAGGGCCATTGGGTGGTTCCTCTCAATTTGTAAGTTGCATCGGCGATTGAGTGCCTGAAGGTACAAGTGCCTAAAGTTTAAAGTGCCTAAAGTGCCTAAAATTATTGGATGTTACGATTACTTTTTTTCTTTGGCATTGGCAATTGCATTGAAAATGGCCAGTAATTCACCGCATTCATTTTGGTCCGTTATTATTGCATTCATGGGCAGCAAGTCGGCATCCCTGATGACTTCCAGCCAGTATTGCGTTTCGCTGGCTTCGCTTTCGCAGATTTTGATCCGGTTTTGAAAATCTGCCTTGCTCCGGGAACGATTGGCCTCGCGGTAATTGGCCCCGATGGAAGTGCCAGATTTGGTGATCTGATTCCGCAGGACTTTGCCCTCCGGGCTATTCGGCAATAGAGCCGACAAGCGAATGATTCGAACCGCAAATCTCCTGGTCCTGAGCTCAAGTTCCCGAGCAAATTCACGGTTGTTCTGCCTCCGACTTTCTTGCTCCATCCAATCTGCTCTCACCGATCTTAACGGTCATGCCCTATAGCAACTTTAGGCACTTAAAACTTTCAACTTTAGGCACTTTTCACAACTGTCTCTTATCAACAATTCTCTTGGCCTTGCCTTCCGAGCGTTCAAGACTCTTCTCCTCGACCAGCTTGATCTCGACGCCGATGCCCAGTTCGGTGGCCAGCCGCTTTTTGATCAAGTCGATCATCTGCCGCTGTTTCTTCATCTGGTCGAAGAAGATCGACTCGCTCACCTCAACCAGGACGGTAACCTTGTCGAGCCGCCCTTCCCGCTCGACCACCAGCTGGTAGTGGGGCTTGACCCCCTCGATCTCGAAGAGCACCTCCTCGATCTGCGAGGGATAGACGTTTACCCCCTTGATGATCAGCATGTCGTCGGTCCGACCCAGAACCCGCTGCATCCGGGTCAAGGTGCGACCGCAGGGGCAGCGCTCGGGCAGCAGCCGGGTCAGGTCGCGGGTCCGGTAGCGGATCACCGGGAAGGCCTCCTTGGTCAGGGTGGTGATCACCAGTTCGCCGATCTCGCCCGGGGCCACCGGTTCCAGGGTATCGGGGTTGATGACCTCGAACAGGAAATGGTCCTCGTTCAGATGCAGTCCCTTACGCTCCTGGCATTCGCCGGCCACTCCGGGACCCATCACCTCGCTAAGGCCGTAATTATCGGTGGCGATGATGTTGAGCTTGTTCTGGATCTCGTTGCGCATCGCCTCGGACCAGGGTTCGCCGCCGAAAAGGCCGAACTTGAGCGACAGGGCGTTCAGGTTGATACCCTTCTCCTCCATGATATCGGCCAGAAGCAGGGCGTAGCTGGGAGTGCAGACCAGAGCGGTGGTACGAAAATCCTGCATGATCTGGATCTGCCGCTTGGTATTGCCGGAAGACATGGGAATGACCGAGGCGCCCACCGTCTCGGCGCCATAATGGAGCCCGAAGCCGCCGGTGAACATCCCGTAGCCAAAGGCGATCTGGACCACGTCGTCCTTGCCTACTCCGGCGGCGGTAAGGATCCGGGCCACCAGGGAAGACCAGTTCTTGATGTCGTTATGGGTGTAGCCGACCACGGTAGCCTGACCGGTGGTGCCGGAGGAGGCGTGAATCCGGACCACCTCGCGCAGCGGCACGGCGAATAGGCCGTAGGGGTAGTTGTCGCGCAGATCCTGCTTGGTGGTGAAGGGCAGCTTGCGCAGATCGTCCAGAGAGGAAATGTCCTCCGGCGAAATCCCCAGCTCCTTGAACTTCCGGCGGTAAAACGGCACATGGGTGGCGACCCGGTAAAGGGTGGACTGCAACCTCTCCAGCTGGAGCTGGGCCAGATCATCCCGACTGATGCATTCCTTATCCTGTTCCCAGTACATGGTGTCCCTCCTGAAGGATCGATCGTCTGTTCAAAAAAACTTTATCAGTCCTTGCCGGCAACTTGAAGCAATCATTCATTGCCGGACGCCATGGCCTGATTGCTTCGTCGGCCACAGGCCTTCTGGTCATGATTCTGCTCAAAACTTCTCATCCGGCGCCATCCGCTACGCTCATTGACGCCCTACAGTTGGTAGGTTGGGTGACAAAGGAACCCCAACATGGTCAAAACCCCCTAATTGTTGGGGTTCGCACAACTCACCCCAACCTGCACTTTTACAGCTCCTCAGTTCTTCCCCTATCCCACATCCCGGCCCAGATAGGCCCTTTGCACATCCTTGTTGGCCAGCAGGTCATCGGCCGGACCCTGGACGATGATTTTGCCGGTCTCGATCACATAGCCCCGGTCGGCCACGGCCAGGGCGGCCCTGGCGTTCTGCTCGATCAGCAGCACGGTATTGCCCTCCTCGCGCATCTTGCGGATCACCCGGAAGATGGCCTTGACCACCAGGGGGGCAAGTCCGGTGGAGGGTTCGTCCAGCATGATCAGGGCCGGTCGGGCCATCAAGGCCCGGCCCATGGCCAGCATCTGCTGCTCACCGCCCGAGAGGGTGCCGGCCAGTTGTTCCTGACGCTCGCGCAGAACCGGGAAGAGTTCGAAGATATGCTCAAGGTAGTCGCGGAATCGCCGGTTACCCTTGGCGTGCTGGACATAGCCGCCCAGAACCAGGTTGTCGCGCACGGTCATGGTGGCGAAGACCTGGCGCCCTTCCGGCACCAGGGAGCAACCCCGGGCGACGATCTTCTCGGCCGGAGTGCGGCTGATATTGTCGCCCTGCAGGACAATCTCGCCGCCGCTGGCTCGAATCAGCCCTGAGATGGTGGAGAGCAGGGTGGTCTTGCCGGCCCCGTTGGCCCCGATCAGGGTGACGATTTCGCCGGGTTCGACATGCAGGGAGACCTTCTTCAACACCCGCAGCTTGCCGTAACCGGCCTCCAGATTCTTGATCCTAAGCATGATGGACTCTTGCCTCCAAGCCATTCCCGTGCAAACGGGAATCCAGCGTGAGTCTCAAGTCTTGCCGTACTCCCGCTTCCGCGGGAAGGGCTGCTTCTTCTATGACCTTGTCATTACGAGTAAAGCGAAGCAATCTCTGCCAGGTTGCTAAAGAAGAATAGATTGCTTCGCTTTGCGCACAATGGCGGCCCCCTGACCCTTGGGTGCGTTCACTGCGGTTATTTCTCCATTCACGGTGATCGTTGGCAGGGTGCCGGAGATACGGGGCATCGGCCTGTGAGCCATACCTGGGTATGCGAACAGGTCGATAACGACGTAGATTCGTCACCCTGCCAACGATTACCTCAGACATCGCCGTCCCCCAGATAGATCTTGATCACCTCCAGGTTCTGCTGGATGGCGGTGGGTACGTCCTCGGCGATCTTCTGGCCGAAGCTCAAAACCACGATCTCATCGGAGATATCCATGACCAGAGACATATCATGCTCAACCAGCAGCACGGTGATGCCCAATGCGCGGATTTTGCTGATCAACCTGGCCACCTCGGCGGTTTCGTGCATGTTGAGGCCAGCGGCCGGTTCGTCCAGCAGCAGCAAACTGGGCTCGGCCGCCAGGGCTCGGGCGAACTCCACCGCCCGCTGCTGACCGAAGGCCAGGCTGACGGCCTCCATCTCGGCCAACTCGGCGATTTCCAGCAATTCCAGCAACTCCAGGGATTTCTCCCGGATTTCCCGTTCCTCTTTCCAGGTCCGGGGCAGATTCAGCATCCCGGCCGCGAATCCGGCCCGGCTTCGGCAGTGCCGCCCGATCATCACATTTTCCAGGGCGCTCATCCCGGGAAAGAGTTTGATATTCTGGTAGGTCCGCGCCAGTCCGGCTGTGGCGATCTGCCAGGGCTGGCGGCCTTGAATCTCGCGCCCCCGAAAAACGACCTGGCCGGAATCGGCCGGCAACGCCCCGGAAATCAGGTTGAACAGCGTGGTCTTGCCGGCGCCGTTGGGTCCGATTACCGCCTTGATCCGGTTCTCTTCGACCGCGAAGCTGACCTCGCTGACCGCCTTCAAACCACCAAAACGGCGATTCAGGTTCTTTACCTCCAGGATCGGTGCCATCATTCGCCTCCCCGCCTTTTTTTCCAGCGCGAGAACAGCTTCAGGCGCAGCAAACCCTCCGGGGCGAAAAGCATAATCACGATCAGGATGGCGCCGAAAACCGCGTCGTCATAGCTGCCGAACACTCCACGCAAAGAGAGGAAGTTGAGGATCACCCCCATGGAAAGTGCCCCCCAGAGGCTGGCCATGCCGCCTACCGCGACGATGGCCACGTAGCGCACCGACTTCATGATCCCGGCCTCGGAAGGGCCGATACCGCCGTTGTAGTGGGTAAGGAAGACCCCGGCCAGGGCCGCAATCGCGGCGCTCAACACGAAGATATTAAGCTTGTAGCGGGCGGTGTTGACCCCCATGGCGTTGGCCGCTTCCTCGCTGCCGTGGATGGCGCGCAGGGCCCGGCCTACACGGGAGTTAATCAGGTTAATCAGGAGGATCATGCAGATCAGCACCAGCCCCCAGGCAATATAATAGTTGCTGACCCGGGCTCCGAAACCACCGCTGACCGCAAGCCCGGGCAGCAGGGGAAAGGGTGGCACCGAGGAGATGCCGTCAGCTTCGCCGAAAAGCTGGTTGGCCAGCACCACCCGGTAGACGATGGTGCCGAAACCCAGAGTGGCCATGGCCAGGTAATGACCCTTGAGCTTCAAGACCGGTCCGCCGATCAGGAAGGCGATCAATACGGTGACCGCCACCGCCGCCAGACAGGCGACCCAGGGCTGCACCACCAGGAGCGGCCCGCCGTAAAGATCCTGACCGGCCACCAGGCAGCCGCTCTTGGCCAGCAGGGCGATCAGGATATGGTCCTGGTAGGGCACCAGGTTATGGGTGGTGAGCAAGGCCGAAAGATAGCCGCCGATGGCGAAGAACCCGGCATGCCCCAGGGAAATCTGGCCGGCGTAGCCCATCAGCAGGCAGAGACCGATGATCACCAGCGAATAATAGGCGCTCATGGTCAACTGGGTCAGGTAATAGGTGGTATGGGTCCAGCTGGTGGCCAGCTGCACCAGAACCACCAGGACCAGCAGAAATATAAGGGGCAGATAGCGCTTCATCGGAAACAAATCCACCTTTCAACTATCGATGAAACGTCCGGCAGGGCCGCAGATGCGGGCAAGCAGGCTGGCGAGCCATAGTAAACTATGCGAGCCAGCCTGATCGCGCGCAGATGTGGTGCTGCCGGACGTTTCATCAAAATTCCTTGAGACCGGCCGCATCCTTGCGGCCGAACAGACCGTGGGGGCGAACGAAGAGAATGAGCAAGAGGATGGCGATGGCGATCGCGTCTTTATAGGCCAGGGGCATCAGGCTGATGCTGAAGGCCTCGATCAAGCCCAGCAGCAATCCGGCCGCCACCGCCGCCATGCTGTTGCCCAGACCGCCCATGATCGCCACGGTGAAGCCCTTGATGGCCAGTTCCGGCCCGGCGTCGTAGGAGGTATAGGTGATCGGCGACATCACGCAGCCGGCCAGGGCGCCGATCCCGGCCGAAAGCATAAAGGACAGAGTCACCATATTGCGGGTGTTGATGCCGCAGAGGGTGGCGGCCTTGCGATTGGCCGAGCAGGCCTGCATCTTCTGGCCGGTCAGGGTATAGCGGAAGAAGAGGCTCAACAGGATCACCATCACCGTGCAGACCCCCATGACCCAGAGGACCTGAGGCGAGATCCGCGCCCCGAAAATGGCAACGGCGGATATTTCGTTGCCGACGAAATAGGGCAGAGCCCGCACCGATTCCCCCCAGATATGCAGGGCCGCCTCGCGGCTTAAAATCGAGATGCCGATGGTGATGATGATCAACCGCAGGACCGACGGCTTATCGAGCCAGCGGATGAAGACGATCTCGATCAAGGCTCCGACGATCATGGTAATCACCACCGCCAGACCGATGGCCAGGGGCAGGGGCATCAGCTTCTGCAGGGAGATGGCGATCATCCCGCCCAGCATCACGAACTCGCCCTGGGCGAAATTGATGATGCCGGTGGTGTTGTAAATGATGTTGAAACCGATGGCGACGATGGCGTAAATAATGCCATAGGTCAGCCCGGCAAAGAGGTATTGGAGAAAGAGTTCGGGGGACATGAAAAAGTGAGTGCCTAAAGTTATAAGTGCCTGAAGTGCTTAAAGTTTTAGGCACTTCAGGCACTTGACCGAAAAGACCGCCGCCGGGCCAACTGGCACCGACGGCGGCGATCACTTCAAAGTGTATCCCAATCCTTACTTCTTATAGGGCACGAACTTGCCGTCCTTGACGGTCCACATGGCAAAGGCGTCGATGTCGAGGCCGTTGTGGTCGGTGGGAGAGAAGTTGAAAATCCCGCCGGTGCCCGGGAAATTTTTCAGGTTCTCGATGTCGTCACGCACCTTTTCTCGGTCCGGGCCCACGTCCTGGATACCCCGGCAGAGGATTTTGAAGGCGTCATAGGCATGACCGCCGAAGGTGGAAACCGGCTCTTTGTACTTGGCCTCGTATTCAGCCTTGTAACTCACCAGTAAAGCTTTCTGGGGGTTGGTGTCAGCCAACAGCTCCGGGGCCAGGAGCCGGCCGGCCGGGAAGATGATGCCCTCGGAGGCAGCGCCGCTGGCCTCGGCGTATTTGATGTTGCCGTAGCCGTGGCTCTGGAAGAGCGGCACTTTCCAACCGGCCTGCCGCATGTTCTTGGCCAGGATGCCCTGGGCCGGGACGATGGACCAGTTGACCACCGCCTGGATCTCCTTGTTGGCCATGAGCTTGGCAACCACGGCGGAGAGATCGGTCTCTTTCTTGTCATAGACCTCGGAGGCCAGGATCTCGATGCCGAACTCGGGGGCGATGGCTTCCAACTGACCCTTGCCGGCGTTGCCGAAACCGGTGTTGCCGGAGAGTACGGCAATCTTGGTGATCCCCAAATCCTTCATGGCCCCGTAAATCTTCTTGACCGCGTCGGAATCCTTCTGGGGGGTCTTGAAGACGTATTTGGCCACCGGATTGACGATCACCTCGGCGGCGGCGCAGGAGAGCAGGATGGTCTTGCCCTCTTCGGCGATGTTCTTGATCTTCATGGTCTCGCCGCTGGTGGAAGGACCGATGATGGCGAATACCTTATCTTCCTCGATCAGCTGCTTGGCGAAAGAGATGGCCTTCTCCGGGCTGCCGCCGGAGTCCTTGATGATCAATTCGACCTTGTTGCCATCGACTCCGCCCTTGGCATTGAGATCGTCGGCCAGCATCTCCAGGGTCCGGGCCTCGGGCCCGCCCAGGAAGGAAGCGCCACCGGTGACCGCCAGGATGGCGCCGACCTTGATGGTCTCGGCCAGGGCCGTGGCCGGCAGAATGAAAGCGCCCGCCAACAGGCTTGCCACTACTGCATTCAGAATTTTCTTCACCTTACTCCTCCTTGTCCAATATGGTCTTTTAGTATCACCTGCCCCTGATCCAAAGACTATCAGGCTTGTTAATTTCCTGAACATCCTACAGCCTACCGGGCCTCATAATTACATGGCGTGTACTTCTTCGCCACTCAAAACCTTGATGCCGGCCGCCTGCAGGGCGGTAATCGCCGCATCGGGCTGCTCGAAGCGGAAGAGCATCATGCCCTTCTCCCCACTCACCTGGGTGAAGGCATACATGTACTCGACATTAAGTCCGGCATGACTCACCGCCTGGAGAATCTTGTCCAGGCCGCCGGGTCGATCCTCGGCCGCCACCGCCACCAGATCGGTGAGTCCCACGGTGAAGCCTTGTTCTTTCAAAACCCGCTGGGCCTTTTCGGTATCGTCGGCGACGATCCGCAGGATCCCGAAATCGGTGGTATCGGCCAGGGACAGCGCCCGGATGTTGATCTTGGCCGCCGCCAGACAATGGCTGATATCGGCCAGCCGCCCCGACTTGTTCTCCAGAAAAACCGCAACCTGCTTGACTTTCATGACTTCAACCTCCAATCAGAGTTGACGGACTTGCAACCTAAAATATACTTCTCGACTGATGCGGATCTTTCCTCACCACTTCTACAAACTTATCTGGTACCAACCGCTGCAGGTTGGGCTAAGCAAAGCGAGAAGCCAAAAATTTTTGCACCCCGGCTGTAACCGTCCAGCAGTACCCCATCTGCGCCCGATCAGTCCGGCTCACATAGATCTACTATAGCTCGCCGTCCTGCTTGCGCACATCTGGGCCACTGCTGAACGGTTACATGGCGGTTACATATTTCGCAAATACAGCGGTTAGTTCCTCACAACACCCTGCAAACTAATTCTTACTATCGCCATAACCAGGTTCACCACAATCAGCGCTGCCTCAGAATGAGCTAGCGCTTACAGGGGGCCGGAGATGCGAGGCAGAGGCCTGTTCACTATACTTCCTGTATGTGAACAGGCTGATAACGAAGCAGATTCGGTGGCCTGTAAGCGCCTCCGCCATCAAAGCTTGCGGTTGTCGATAACCCGCTTGGCCTTCCCCTCGCTGCGCTGTATGGTCTTGGGCTCGACCAGCTTGATCTTGGCGGTTATCCCCAGCAGATCCTTGATATCGTTCTTGATCTTCTGACCGAGACCCTCCAGAACCTTGACCTCGTCGGAAAAGACCTCTTCGCTGACTTCGACCTGGACCTCGATGGAATCGAGCGAACCTTCCCGTTCTACCACGATCTGGTAGTGCGGTTCAACGCCCTCGCATTTCATCAGCACCTCCTCGATCTGGGAGGGGAAGACATTGACCCCGCGGATGATCAGCATATCGTCGGTACGGCCGGTGACCTTGGGCATCCGGTAGAAGGTCCGCCCGCAGGTGCAGACCTCGGCGATCAGGTGCGAAATATCCTTGGTCCGATAACGGATGACCGGGAAGGCCTCCTTGGTCAGAGTGGTGAAGACCAGTTCGCCGGCCTCGCCCACCGCCATCGGCTCGAAGGTGTCGCGGTCGACGATCTCGGGCAGGAAATGATCCTCCATAATATGCAGGCCGTGCTGTTCCTCCACGCACTCGATGGCCACCCCGGGCCCCAGTACCTCGCTCAAGCCGTAAATATCGATGGCCTTGATCTGCAGCTTTTTTTCGATCTCCTGACGCATCTGCTCGCTCCAGGGCTCGGCCCCGAAAACCCCGACCCGCAGCTTGAGGTCGGCCGGCTTGATCCCCATATCGGCCATGGTATCGGCCAGATTCAGGGCATAGGAAGGGGTCGAGAGCAAAACGGTGGAGCCGAAATCCTTCATGATGGTGATCTGGCGCTTGGAGTTGCCGCCGGAGATCGGAATCACCGCGCAGCCGATCTCCTCGGCCCCGTAATGGGCTCCGAGCCCGCCGGTAAAGAGGCCGTAGCCATAGGCGTTGTGGACGATGTCGCCCCGGGTCACCCCGGCGGCGGAGAGGCTTCGGGCCATCATCTCGGCCCACATCGTGATATCGCGCTTGGTATAGCCGACCACGGTGGGCTGGCCGGTGGTGCCGGAGGAGGCGTGGATCCGGACCACTCGCTCCAGGGGTACGGTAAATAAACCGAAGGGATAGTTCTTGCGCAGATCTTCCTTGGTGGTGAAGGGCAGCCGCCGGATATCGGCCAGGGTCTTGATATCCCCCGGCGCCACCCCGGCCTCCTGCATCTTCTGGCGATAGTAGGGCACGGTGGCGTAAACCCGCTCCACCTGTGCCTTGAGCCGCCGGAGCTGGACAACTTCCAGCTCCTCCCGGGGCATGGTCTCCTGTTTTTCGTTCCAGATCATGGCTTCTCCTTCGTAATGAAAGGGTCAAACGCAAGTTCGTTTGATAAGTGCCTTTCGGTACATTCTTTATTTCACCGCTTTTCTGCCCGCCTTGAACACCTTCAAATTAACCTCCAGAAAGCGCTCCGGCACTCGTTTCTCGATGGCGGCCAGGAAGATCTTTTCCGGGATCGGCAGCAGGGTTGAAAGGGCGCCGACCAGGGCGACGTTGGCCGCCTTGACGTTGCCGGCTTCCCTGGCGATCTCGAAGCCATCCACCGGCAACACCGTCAATCCCCGTTCAGCCAGCTCTTCCAGAACATTTTCCGGGTAGATCGTCTTGCCGGTGGCCACCGCCGGCGGCATGATCCGCTGGGTATTGACGATCACCTTGCTCTTCTGGTGCAGATAGGGCAGATAGCGCAAAGACTCCATCATTTCGAAGGCCAGCAGCAGGTCGGCGCTACCCGGTTCGATCAACGGCGAGTAAACCTTGTCGCCGTAGCGCAGATGCGCCTCCACCGAGCCGCCCCGCTGGGCCATGCCGTGCACCTCGCTCTTCTTGACGTCGAACCCCTGGGCCAACAGGGCCTCGGCGGTCAACTCGCTGGCCAGCAGAATGCCCTGGCCGCCCACCCCGCAAAAGAGGATATTACCGCTCTTTTTCATCGCTTATCCTCCCCGTTGGTGATTGCCTTGAACTTACAGAGCGGCAGGCAGAGCCCGCAGCCGACGCAGGCGATCTCGTCGATCTGGGCGTAGCCTTGCTGCTTCTCTTTATAGCCCAATTGCTTGGCCTCGTCCGGAGTCAGCGGGTGCCAGTGAATGGCCGGACAGCCGATCCGCAGGCAGGCCTGGCAGCCGGTACAGTTTTCGATCACGGTGTGGAGCGGATTCTTGACCCGTTTCTTCTCCGACGGGATCAGCACGCAGGGGTAACGGGTGATAACCACCGAAGGCTCGTCGCGGGCGATCTCTTCCTTCAGGGCGTCGTAAGTTTCCTTCAGATTCTGGGGATTGACGGTGCGGACATGCTTGACCCCGATGGCCCGGCAGAGTTCCTCGAAATTGATCGAGTTGGCCGGCTCGCCCATCAGGGTGGCGCCCGAGGCCGGGTTCTCCTGATGGCCGGTCATGGCGGTGATCCGGTTGTCGAGAATGATCACCGTCGAGTAGTCCTTATTGTAAACGGAGTTGATCAACCCGGTGATGCCGGAGTGAATAAAGGTGGAGTCGCCCAGCACCGCGACGATCTTGCCCTTGCCCTGGTCGCCCAAAGCCTTGGCCATGCCGTGGGCCACGCCGATGCTGGCCCCCATGCAGACACAGGAATCCATGGCGTTGAGCGGCGGCAGGAAACCCAGGGTATAGCAGCCGATATCGCCGGAAACGAAGACCTTGAGCCGACTCAGGTTATAAAACAGTCCGCGATGTGGACAACCGGCGCACATATTGGGCGGCCGGGGCACCACCGGTACCGGTTCGAACTTGGCCGGGCCGGGCTTGCCGGTCACCGCCTGGCGCACGATGGCGGAGTTAAGCTCACCGATGGCCGGGATCAATTCCTTGCCGCGACACTTGATCCCCAGGGCCTTGATCTGGGTCTCCAGGAAGGGATCGAGCTCCTCGACCACGATCACCTCCTTGACCCCATAGGCCAGTTCCTTGATCAGGTTGGCCGGCAGGGGGTTGACCAGCCCGAGCTTTAACACGGTGGCCTTGGGGAAGGCCTCCTTGACATAGAGATAGGAGGTGCCGGAGGTAATGAAGCCGATCTTGCGGTCGCCCCACTCGATCCGGTTCAGGTCGAAAGTCTCGGCGAAATCGGCCAGCTTGCTCTGCCTCTCGGCCACCGCCAACCGCCGGGCCCGGGCATTGGCCGGCAGCATCACCAGCTTGGCCGGCATCCGCTCGATCCCGGCCTTGACCTGCGATTTTTCAATCTTGCCGGGTTCGACCACGCCCTTGACATGGGCCACCCGGGTGCAGCTCTTGAGCAGCACCGGGCTATCGAATTGTTCGCTCAACCGGTAGGCCAGCTTCAAAAACTCCTTGGCCTCGGCCGGGTCGGAAGGCTCCAGCATCGGCAGCTTGGCGGCATAGGCGTAATTTCGGCTGTCCTGCTCGTTCTGGGAACTGTGCATGGTGGGATCGTCGGCGACGATGATCACCAGGCCGCCCCGCACCCCGGTATAGGAAGCGGTGAACAGCGGATCGGCCGCCACGTTCAAACCGACATGCTTCATGGTGGCCAGGGCTCGCACCCCGGCGAAAGAGGCGCCGATAGCCACCTCCAGCCCCACCTTCTCATTGGGAGCCCATTCGGTATAGACGTTCTCGTAGGTGGAGAGATTTTCCAGGATTTCGGTGGAAGGGGTTCCGGGATAACCGGAAGCGACCTTGACCGAGGCCTCATGCGCCCCCAGGGCCAGGGCCTCGTTACCGGAAAGCCAGAGCTGCTCCGGTTTTGCGCCTTTGCTTGTCACGGTGACTGCTCCTTAAGGAAGTATTGCCGGCAGACAAATATAAACGATGGTATTGCTCGGTAACGGGTTTTCTTACCATGTCCAATCGCTTACTTCAAGATTGAAACCCCACCCTGAGTGCCGGGGGGCTCAAGCCCGAAAGCGCCCACACCATTGTCCTAATTGAGATAAATGACCGCGGCAGATGGATAAGTAAGGAGAAAACTCAATAAAGCAGACAAGCAAAGAAAACCACGGTCAGAGTCTCGCCGATCTCGCAGGCCGCCCCCAGGGTATCGCCGGTGGCGCCGCCGATTTTGGCGTAACAGTAATAGCAAAGCGGCAGGAGCAGAACCAGGGTATCGCAGACACTGAGCAGCCCGACGCTTCCCGCCGTCAGCCAGGCGCCAACCCCGAGAACGACGATACCGACCAGGGCCGCCGGCCACTTCCGGCCGCGATAAAAAACCGTGGCCAGCCCGCCCTGGGGCCGGGCGTAAGGCAGCAGGGCCAGCATCAGGAGGATCGCCACCCGGCCGGCCAGCGGCATCAGGATCAAGACCCGCCAGAGTTCACCGGCCCGCAAGGAGGCAAGCGCCGCCCCTTTCAGCCCCAGCAGCAGCACCAGGACCACGACCCCATGCGAACCGACCCGGCTGTCCCGCATGATCTCCAGCATCCGTTCCCGTGAACGGGCCGAAAAGAAACCGTCACCGCAATCGGCCACCCCGTCCAGGTGCAGCCCCCCGGACCAGGCCACCAGCAACGCCAGCGCCAGCACCGCCGCCACCAGACGGGGCAGATGCGGCCCAACCAGATAGAAGACCCCACCGCTGATGCCGCCCAGAAGCAGGCCGACCAAGGGAAAATACCAGAGAGAACCGGCCAGGTCGGCGGACGAATGGCCACGCCGGCCGGGAATCGGGATGACGGTCAGGAAGCGGAGTGCGGCGAAGAATCCATTCATATTCTCCTACATCCCTACCGTGAACATGGCTTCGAGGTCATGCCGGGAATACGCTTTAAAAGCCAGCATGGTTTCGGATTTTATAATAGCATCGATGCTGAGCATTCTTTTAGTAACCAGTTCTGCCAGATCATCGTTCGATTTGACCCGGACAATGGCGATCAAATCATAATTTCCGCTCACCGAATAGACTTCGGATACTCCTTCCATTTCAGCCAACAGCTCAGCCACTTCGTTAATCTTTGTTCTTTCGGTATTTATGAGAATAATTGAGGTGACCATATTCACTCCTTCTAGCTTTGTTCAGTATTACTTAACATTATTTACCTACCTACCGTTAGACAATGTATCTGACCATCTCAGGGGCCATGGCGATGAGCAGTTTTGCCTCTTCCGAGCTTGGCTCGATCAGGGTGAAATCCGCAAACTCGAAGCCGGGGGCAACCGAGCAGCCCACCAGGACTTCATCCGAAATCGGTTCCGCCGCCTGCCAGGTGCCGGCCGGCACGACCTGGCAAAAGCGGTTGTGGTCGGCCGACAGGGTAACGCATGTCGGCCGAGCGTCGGTCCCGTCCCAGATGTACAGGTTGAGCCCCGCTCCCCGATACAGATTCCAGACCTCGTCCGAGGTAACTCGATGAAACCGGCTCACTTCTCCCGGCTTCAGGGAGAAGTAGATGTGGGTCAGGGCCGACCGGGTATCGCCCTCCGGCGTGGTTACATTCCGGGCGGACCGGAATACCTCGCGGAACCGACCGCCCTCCGGATGCTCGCCGAGATCGACTGGTTTCATGTCCACAGCCTCAGCAATCAAGGGATTTGCCCATCAGAACCGGGGGGCTCGGTCTCCCCGCAGGTAGCGGAAGAGGTCGATGATATCGATCAGCAGGGACAAGGTGTCCATGGCCATCAAAGCGAGAATCCACCAGTAGAAAATTGTGCCGGCGGGAAGGTGATCAAGCCTGAAACCCAGCCAGATCAGCATGGGAAACCACACAAAATGGCCTATGCCTACAAGCCGGACGTAACCCAGTCTGGCGTGCAGGACCGTCATGATCGTGGCGGCCAGGAGCCCGGTTACCAGCACCACCCAGGCCTCGGGCCGCGGGAGAAAGAAAACCGACGACAGGTTGATCAACGGCAACCCCGCCATCCACGGCCACCACACCTTGGGCGTTTTGAACATGTTTCCGAGAAAGTCGAACAGGGGTTTCATGAGCATAATCGCACCGAACTTAAGCCTTGAAGAGCCGCTTTTACGCGGTTCAACTCACCTGCCAATCTTTCCATGTAAACATCCGCGGCTTGCCCACAGAATGTTTACGTCGGGCCATTTCCTCAAAAATCCTTTTTGGCCCCTAAAATGACGAATTCAAGGCAAAATATAGCCAATTTGCCATGCCTTTCTTCTTTCATCTCAAGCAGTTGCCTATTAATCAGACCCCGCTTCTCGGTAATCTCGTACAAGGAACCGTACAATTCTTATGGGTGTCCATCTGCGGCACGCTCAAGAGTGGCGATATCGATTTTCACCATCTTCATCATTGCTTCCATCGTTCTCCGAGCCCGCTCCGGGTCTGGATCTTGAAGCAATTCCTGCAAGCGAACCGGCACGATTTGCCAAGCCAGCCCCCATCTATCCTTGATCCAGCCGCAGGCAATTTCTTTCCCTCCAGCAAATAGAGCTGCCCACAGTCGATCAACCTCCTCTTGATCGTCACAATGGATCTGAAAGGACACAGCCTCCGTAAAGCTGAACTCGGGTCCGCCGTTCAGCGCGAGGTATTTCATCCCAGCCAAGTTGAACTCGACCGTAAGCACAGACCCCGCCGGCCCACTGGGAGTGTCGGCAGGCGAACGGAAGACACGCTCGATCCGAGAATCCGGTAGCAACGTGACGTAGAAGGAGGCCGCTTCTTCGGCTTCGCCATTAAACCAAAGGCATGGTGTGATCTTTTGCATCTTTCCCCCTTCCCGGAAAGGGTTTCGGGTCTTGGGATTTATGAATAATTAGATTTGTAACCAGCCGGAAATTTTACATTTCCATGGCCGTCACTGACTTACTCCGGCTGCCGGATTACTTGGGAAAAATTGACGACAACCAATTTTGTGCCGGTAAGACAAATTCCTTGGCCATCTCTCGCAGCAGCGAGATATCATCGAGGTTCTTTCCTTTGATAAACTCGATTCCAAGGCAAAATGAATTACTCTTCTCGTCATCATCCAGGCGATACCATTTGGGCTGTACCTGGATCGACAAAGTTCTAGAACCTTCCGGCCAGGCCTTTACCAGGTAAAGGAGGGAAGACTTCTCAGTTGGCTCATAAAAAAGGTGATGGTTGTTGACCCTGATCTTCGGCAAAATCAACCCCGCACCAAATCGCGATATATCCCGGAGCAAAGCAGCCGACGGTCCGGCAAGGATATTTTCCTCCCGGTTGTCATATAGAACCAGTTCTACCTGTAACCCGGCGTCACTCCGTTCTACCCGACGTTTATCTTTGTTGGTTTTGTCAGAAGCCATGGCTAACCTCTGTATCGCTAAGATGACATGTTTGATCTATGAGGCGAACGCTTATGCTCACCGGGAAATTGGCCGCAGGACAAATTTTCCGTGTGAAGCCGTTTGTTATGCCTGCATTGAATTATGGTAGTTCCCAGCGAATAAGGTCTCGCCGGATTTCAACAACACGATCATTATCGAATGAAACTGTGATGGTGTTGTTCCACCAATCAGGGTTAACAACCATAACCCAACTTGGATCATGATTTTGCACAGGATTTTCGCCAACCTCGAATGGTCGATGAAATTCACTCTTTGGCCATGTATGAATGGCGGTGATAGAGCCTTGCTTTATAAGCTTTTGTGCATTTTCATATGCTTGATCACGTCCATCACCAGTTCTAAAACCATACGCCTCCCCTGCGGAAACCACAGATACTCCAAAAAAGTTTGAAATTGCATATGTTGATAAGGCACAAATAGCAACTACAACCGCTGTGGTTATCCATATTTTTGAGGACCTAGTCATGATCATTTATTCACTTAAATTCATTCACTACTTTCCCATTTTGGCTTCCCACGAAGTCTTGAGAGACCGAGTCCAAAAAAAGCAAAACCGATCGCGATAAATACGACCAAGAAAATAACCCCCACCAAGTCAAGTGTATGAGGTTCTGATATTGCCATCCCAATTTCAAACAACATTATATAAAAGCCAAATATAGAAACAGCGGCCCAAAGTGTTTTATTAAGGATTTTTCTGATCATATTTCAGGACACAACGGCGGGCGTCAGACTCAAAATGACCCGCGTCTACGCGGGTCATTTTGTAGTTTGCACGCCCTTGTTAGCTTTCTTCAGTAATTTGGCGATCTTACCGTGACCACATTCGTAGGCGAAATCTACTGCTTTCTTGCCTTCCCTAGTCGCAATGCCGGGATCTGCTCCAGCGCCGAGCAAACGATTGACAATCTGGGGATGACCGTCACGAGAGGCGACGATAAGGGCTGTCATGCCGTATATGTCTTGGAGATTCACAGCTGCTTCATGATCTAACAGAATCTGACAGATCTCGATATTGCCGTACCGTGCACTGTACATGAGCGGTGTGATTCCGTGAACGTTACCAATATCAGGGTTCGCTCCAGCATCAAGAAGCATACGGGCTATTCGAGGGTACCCCTGTGCGGAGGCATAAAGGAGTGGTGTCCATCCTGCCTCTGCTCTCTCGTTGACGTCGGCATGTTTCTTAATTGCCTCTGCAACACCAGCCTCTTGTCCGCTTTCCACAAATCGATGCAAAAGAGGTCCTGTCTCTTCAACAAAGGCATCAATTACAGCGGCGTTGACTGCGTGCGAGAATACCTTGCGGAAATTCGCATCCTTTGGATCGGGGTGGTCTCTAATGTACTCTTCGGCATACTTTTCTACGGCTGCAGAGGAAATCGACATCTCCTTCTTGGGATATTCAGCATCATCAGGCAGAAACAGAACTCTGATCCTCTCGATCTTGCCTCGCTGTTTATGAACTTTGATACCACAGTTCCGCGGATCATTGTTCTCTGGATTACCATCCTTTGGATAGAACTGCAGCTGTATTTCCTCCAATTGCTGGACATGGAAGTTGATGGGTGCTCGTGGTTGTCCTGCCGAGTATCTCTTCTGCATTGCTTGTTGAATGGCCTTCGGTGTGCTATCTGTATGGACGGTGATCTCTTTTGCTGTTTGTTCGCCTCGGTCAATAAGAATATAGGCGTAGTCGTGAAAGTCATGGATCTCTTTGAATCGCGCAATGCGATTTGCGTAGGGAATTCGCTTGCCGTTGTCGTCGCGTGCTAGGAACAGTGAGGCCCATACTTCGGAAATCATTAGTAAGAAAGGAACCAGAACGAGGGCGCTTGCGGCCGGGGTGAGCACTGGGGGCGAGAAGAGCAGCAGAGAATAGTACGCAAGGAGTAGCAATAGAATCAGAGGTGACCACGAAATGAACTGCGCTCGTGTCGCAGCAGGAATACGCGGAAGACGCAACTGTTTGGATTCCTGAGGACTTCGGATCATGAGAGCAGAAAAAGCCAAGACCGAGGCAAACATCCCAAGCAGGAATCCTATCGTCACGAACCCAAGATACCACGCAGGCGACACACCTTCGAACCGAGTGTGTTGCGCAATAATAGGGTACGAGAGCCACAACGATGCCACCGCCATGAGCCACGTAACGGTTATGCGAACTCCTTGCCAGAAGGAGTCTCGTGCGACGCGTGAAGACTGCTTCCATTCAACGACCATATAAAGTACTGCGGCTATCAAAAGTAAGGCGACGACAGCGGGAAAGTGTTGGGTATTTCTTGGAGTAATGTTCAGAAAAGGAAGCTCTTGGTCCGGCGCTAGACCGAGAAAACGCGAGACGATCAAAATGGCGCTGAGCAGCCAAATTGCCCCTTCCGCAACGTAGTATCGCGTGGAGAGTTCTTTTTCGGTGTCATTCATAAGAAGCTAACAAGTTATTCAACAGTTTCTGTGTATCTTCCGGATATGGACATATTACCTCAATAAATTTTGTTCCCTGTCAACACGGGTGTGGTCCTGCGCCATATCTGCGCATCTCCTAACTGATCTATATCCTTAATAAAATTTCCTGACAACTTCTTTTCTGGCAACCGAGTGCTTTTCTGCATATCACCCCGAAATGGGTAGATATACAGTTTCCGTATATCTCCCAATGCCAACCGCCCCTGCTTCCCTGACAGGGAAAAATTCGGAAGGATAAAGAGATTGGAATGCATGGCGCCGATTGCCCATCATTTTTCTCACTTATCCGCCGTGGCCACCATGGCCTCCTCGAAGGTGGCCACCTCGGTCAGCACCGCCCGGGCCGCCGCCACCACGTTCATGGCCAGGGCGGCGCCGGTGCCTTCGCCCAAGCGCAGGTTGAGATCGAGCAGCGGGGTCAGCCCCAGGTGCTCGTGCATGATCTTGTGGCCCGGTTCGACGCTGCGGTGGGCGGCGATCAGGTAGTCCCGGCAGGATGGGGCCAGGAGCTGGGCGACCAGCGCCCCGGCGGTGGAGATGAAACCGTCGATCAGCACCGGTTTTCTTTGCGCCGCCGCGCCCAGGATCAGCCCGGCGATGCCGCCGATCTCGAAGCCGCCGACCTTGGCCAGCACATCGAGGCCGTCTTCCGGGTTCGGGCGATTGATCGTCAAACCCTTTTTGATCACCGTGATCTTGTGTTCTAGCTGAGCGTTATCCAACCCGGTGCCCCGGCCGGTTACCTTTTCCACCGAGGCCCCGGTAATGGCGGCGACGATGGCGGCGCTGGGGGTGGTGTTACCGATGCCCATGTCGCCGGTGCCGAAGAGATCGATTTCCTTGCCCAGTTCCAGGGCAATCCCGATCCCCGCTTCCAAGGCGGCTATCGCCTGCTCGCGGCTCATGGCCGGGCCGGCTGCCAGGTTGGCGGTGCCCGGGGCAATCTTGCGATCGATGATTTTGCCGCTCTTGGCCATGACCGAAAGATCGGCGGCCACTCCCATATCGACCACCACCACCCGGGCTCCGGCCTGGTTGGCCAGGGCGTTGATCCCCGCCCCGCCGTTGACGAAATTGATGACCATCTGCGGGGTGACTTCCTGGGGGAACTTGCTGATTCCCTCGGCCACCACCCCATGGTCGCCGGCCATCACCACCACCGCCTTGCGCGCCACCTGCGGGGTGAGCGAGCGGGTCATCCCGGCCAGATCCAGGGCCAGGTCCATCAGTCGGCCCAGAGCCCAATGGGGCATGGTCAGCTGGTCCAGGCGCTGCCGGGCTTTGGCGCGCCACTCCTGATCCTGGGGGGTGATTTCTTTTATGGTCCGGTCGAGCAGGGTCATGATTCTTCTCCTGTAGAATGCTTTCGTAATAGATGGAATTCCAGCTGGCGATGGCTATAAGCAAACATTTCGATATCCAGGTAAGCGAACGCCGTGAGACTCCGAGGAGTAGTGGGCCGCAAAAGCGGAGACATACCTCGGTATGTCGAGCATTTCGCGGCCTGCTACGACACCGGAGAGCCGAATGTATGCGACGCCGTCTTGATGGTTTGCGGGATGCCGCAAGTGATCAGATCGACCCGGTTTGCCCCGGCGGCGATTACCTGGTTGCAGCGCCCCGCCAGGTCGCGAAATCGTCGGGCCAGCGGGTTTTCCGGGACGATCCCGGCGCCGACTTCGTTGGTGACGAAAATCACGGTCCCACTCCGGCCTCGGGTCTCAGTAAGCAACTCCCGGCAAAGCCCCTCGATCTTATCTTCGCTGAACAGCTCCGGTTCATCGGCCTCGAAGAGCAGATTGGAAATCCACAGGGTCAGGCAGTCGACCAGCACTACCTCCTCATCCCGATTGGCGGCCAGGGCCTCTTTCAGTTGGATCGGCTCCTCGATGGTGCGCCAGCCCCGATCCCCCCGGTCAAACTGGTGGCGGGCGATCCGCTCCCGCATTTCGTCGTCGACCACCGGGCTGGTGGCGATAAAGAGCCGGGCGCCGGAACGGGCTTCGGCCAGTTCCTGGGCGTGGCGGCTTTTGCCGCTGCGGGCGCCGCCGGTGATCAGAATGATTTCCACCATGTTGTTTACCTCACAAGTTTAAGCCGCTCAGCACCCCGCCCTCGGAAAACAGGTCGATGGTCGCCAGCCGGGCCGGTTTGACGTCGAAGAGCAGATAATGTTGGGGCGGCAGCTTGAGCAGATGACAGAGCAGGGCCCGCACCACCCCACCGTGGGCGACGATCAGGATGGTTTGTTCCTCTCTGGCCGCCAGCTTAGCGGCCAACACCCTGGTCCTCTCAAGGAAATCGGCCACCTTCTCGCCCTCCGGAAAAGTGAATTCGGGGTTCCAGGCCGACCAGCGCTTGACCAGTTCCGAGTCGCCTTCGGCAATTTCATTGAACGACAGGCCTTCCCAGCGCCCGAAATCGATTTCGCGCAGGTCGTAATCGACATGGATCTCGCCCAGGTCCAACCGCTCGGCCAGCAGCTCCACGGTCTGGCGCACCCGGAGGAAGGGACTGCAGAAGGTGACGGCCGGAGAGTAGGGCCGGATAATCTCGGCCAGCCGGGGGGTTTCAACCGTCCCGTCAGCACCGATGGGAAGATCGGTAGCCCCGATGAAGCGACCATGATATTCACGGCCGGTGGAGGCATGCCGGGCCAGGAGGATTTGCTTGGGTGCCATCATTTTCCTTTGTTTAGTGGAAACAAAAAAACCCGGACCGATGACCAGCATCGCTCCGGGTTTATTATAACTTGCCAGATCAACATTAGGCCATCCCGATCCACGCGGGGCGCCTGACGGAGTTCCAGTCCGTCATTTATTTTCTCCCAGGCAGGTCTTCTGACTCCCGGCTCAGCCTGCGGTCGCGCCTTCCCATCCTCGTTTGGACAGTGGCACCGTGCGACTGCAGTCCCCGGTTACAGCGGCGGGCCCGTCCCCGATTTGCGCGGGGTTCCCTTTTCAACTCTGATGAGTACCTGGAGGATTTGTAATTATTAAGCCGACTGACTTATGTCAATGTTTTTCGTTTCAGCCTCGGCTAGAGTGGCTACAATGCGAATTTTCGATTGAGGTGAGAGCGATGTGCCCTGAAAAAACCAAACCCGCCACCGGTTCCCGGCCCGAGCTGCACCGCCTGCGCTGGCTGGTGCAGTCCGCCTTCGCCCTCTTCTGCCTGTACAGCGGCTTCCGCTTCTACCAATTCTACCAGTGGACCCAAAACCAGTCCGCCACCTATGTGCCCCGGCCCCCGTCGGTGGAGGGCTTTCTGCCGATCGGCGCCCTGGTAAGCCTGAAGCGCTTGCTGCTGACCGGGGTTTACGACCCGATCCATCCGGCCGGCTTGACCATCTTCCTGGCCGCCCTGGCGATCGCCATCCTTTTCCGCAAGGGTTTCTGCGGCTGGATTTGCCCGGTGGGCTTCGCCTCGAATCTGGTCGAAAGGCTGAGCCGCAAACTGAAACTCCTGCGCCGGCCGCCCCTCTGGCTCGACTACCCCCTGCTCAGCCTAAAATACCTGCTGCTGGGCTTCTTCGCCTACCTGATCCTGCTAAAGATGGATATCCAATCCATCGAAGCATTCAGCCAGGCGCCCTATAATCTGGCGGTCGATGCCCGGATGCTGCTCTTCTTCCTGGAGCCGAGCGCCACCACCATCTGGGTGCTTGGCGGCCTGCTGGCCGCCTCCTTGGTGCTGCGGAATTTCTGGTGCCGTTATCTCTGCCCTTACGGGGCGCTGCTGGGAATTTTGGCCTGGTTCGGCCCGGCTAAAATCAGGCGGGATCAAGATACCTGCATCAACTGTAAGAGATGTGAAAAGAGTTGCCCCGGTTCGATCCGGGTGGCGGAGAAAGAAATCGTCCACAGCCCGGAATGTTTGGGTTGCCTCGAATGCGTCGCCGCCTGCCCGGTCAAGGATTGCCTGCAGTTAACCGCCTACGGGCGTCGGGCCTTGCCTGCCCTGCTCTTACCCCTGGGCGTGGTCGGAATATTCCTTTTCTTCTGGGCCGTGGCGGCGGCCACCGGTCACTGGCATTCGGCGGTGCCGCCGGAAATGCTCAAGAAATATTATCTGCTCGCCAGGGATCTCACCCATCTTTAAGCGGTATGCGCATGCTCATGCGCCACGCTGGTATCCGCCGGCTGATGGGGCTCGGGGTGAGGATGCGGATGATCGTGCGTGGTATTCCCATGCGTATGTTGATGGGAGTGAATGATAACCTCGCCACTGCCGCCGCATCTTACACAGTTCTGGCTGCTGATCTTGCCGGTTCCCCGACATTCGGGACATTCTTCGATATTTTTCATTTGATCCTCCCGGGCTGCTCCGTAGCTCAACCCAACCCATTGTTTATGATCCTCATGATTATAAAATATATTGCCTCATCCCAGGAAGCAACCGCCCAATTGCTCAGCCTTGCCGCGCGGACGGACGGCCCCGGTTTGTTGGTTCGAAGAGCGCGGCTTCGGTCATGGCGAATCGCGCCTTGGGGCTGTTCGGTTCAAACTTGTTGAAAGGCGGCCAGCAGGTCGGACAGGGAGGAGATTTCGACCGGATCGAGGCCCAGCTGGAGGGCTGCAGCCCGATAGGCCAACAGGGGTCTGGCGCCCCGATCCCGAAGGATGGCCAGGGAGAGAGCGTTATCGGACTTGGAGAGCTTGCGGCCGTCGTCGCCGGGCAGCAGGGGGTGGTGGATAAAGTCCGCTCGGGCAAAGTCCTGCCTTTCCAGGCAGGCGGCCAGAAAGAGCTGGGCGGCGGTGGAGAGACGCAGGTCTTCGCCCCGGACGATCAGATTGATCCGATCGTCGAGGTCATCCACCAGACTGGCCAGCTGGTAGGCCGGCAGGTCGTCCCGCCGCCAGATCACGAAGTCGCCCAGCTGCCGATCCAGGGGAATGGCCCGGCGGCCGACCTCCACCAAGGTGCCCTGGTCCACCGCGATCCTCATGGCGTGGGCTTCGGCGGGACGATGTCCTTTCCCGCGGCAGGTGCCGGGATAGAGGCCGCTGCCGGATCCCTGCCGGATCTCTTTTCGGGAACAGGTACAGGCAAATACCCGAGCCTTCGCCGCCAGCAGTTCAGCGGTTTCCCGGTAACGTTCCAGGCGCAGGTGCTGGGAATGACGATGTCTGAAATCGTCGGGACCGGCGGGGCCTTCGTCCCAGTCCAGCCCCAGCCAATCGAGCTGGCGGAAGATATCCTCGATATACTCCGGACGGCAGCGGTCGCTGTCCAGGTCGTCGATCCGCAGTTTGAGGCTGCCGCCCCCCTGGCGCACCAAAAGCCAGGTGCGGATAAAGTTGACGGCGTTGCCCAGATGCAGATAACCGCTGGGCGTCGGGGCCAGGCGGGAACGGATTTGCATCCCCGGTTTACGCCCTGGTCAAGTGCCGGTACCTGATGCGGTGCGGCTGGTCGGCTTCGTGACCCAACCGGGCCTTACGGTCGGCTTCGTACTCCGAGTAGTTGCCGTCGAACCAGACTACCTTGCTGTCGCCCTCGAAGGCCAGCATATGGGTGGCGATCCGGTCCAGGAACCAGCGATCATGGCTGATCACCACCGCGCAGCCGCCAAATTCCTCCAGCGCTTCTTCCAAGGCCCGCAGGGTGTTGATATCGAGATCGTTGGTCGGCTCGTCCAGGAGGATGACGTTGGCGCCTTCTTTAAGCATCCGGGCCAGATGGACCCGGTTGCGCTGGCCGCCGGAGAGCAGCCCCACTTTTTGCTGCTGTTCGCTGCCGGAGAAGTTGAAGCGGGCCACGTAGGCCCGGGAATTGACTTCACGATTGCCCAGGGCGATGGTCTCCTGGCCACCGGTGATCACCTCCCAGATACTCTTATCGGGATCAAGGGCCTCGCGACTTTGATCGACATAGGCCAGTTTGACCGAATCGCCGATGATGAAGGTGCCGGCATCGGGTGTTTCCTGACCGGTGATCATCTTGAACAGGGTGGTCTTGCCGGCGCCGTTGGGGCCGATTACCCCGACAATGCCGCCGGGCGGCAGGGAGAAGGTCAGATCCTCGAACAGCAGCTTGTCGCCATAGGATTTTTTAACCTGTTCGGCGATGATCACCTTCTGGCCCAGACGCGGCCCGGGCGGGATGTAGATCTGCAGGTCGCGAATCTTCTCCTGGCTATCTTCCTCCAGCAGCTTCTCGTAGGCGGTGATCCGGGCCTTGCCTTTGGCATGGCGGCCCTTGGGACTCATGCGGATCCACTCCAGCTCGCGTTGCATGGTCTTCTGGCGCTCGGACTCCTGCTTTTCCTCCTGGGCCAGCCGCTTCTGCTTCTGCTCCAGCCAGGAGGAGTAGTTACCCTCCCAGGGAATGCCCCGGCCGCGATCCAGTTCCAGGATCCAGCCGGCCACGTTGTCGAGGAAATAGCGGTCATGGGTGACGGCGATGACCGTACCCTCGTAGCGTTTGAGGTGCTGTTCCAGCCAGGAGACGGTTTCGGCGTCCAGATGGTTGGTGGGTTCGTCCAGGAGCAGGATGTCCGGTTTCTGCAGGAGCAGACGGCAGAGGGCCACCCGCCTTTTCTCGCCACCGGAGAGGATCTTGATCATGGTCTCGCCGGGCGGGCAGCGCAGGGCATCCATGGCCATCTCCAGGCGGGAGTCGAGGTCCCAGGCGTCCAGGTTGTCGAGCTTCTCCTGGACCTTGGCCTGCCGGTCGATCAGTGCGTTCATCTCGTCGTCGGACATCGGCTCGCCGAACTTCTCGTTGATCCGGTTGAACTCGTTGACCAGATCGACGGTTTCCTGCACCCCTTCCTCGACCACCTGGCGCACGGTCTTATCACTGTCCAGCAGCGGCTCCTGTTCCAGGTAGCCGATGGTATAGCCGGGCGACAAATGGATCTCGCCGTTGAACTCCTTATCGACCCCGGCCAGGATCTTCAGGAGCGAACTCTTGCCCGAACCATTCAGACCCAGGACCCCGATCTTCGCCCCGTAAAAGTAGGAGAGTGAAATGTTCTCCAGCACCGGTTTCTTGTTGAAAAACTTGCTGACCCGAATCATCGAGTAAATAATCTTATTGCCTTCCGTAGCCATGGCCCATCCTTGTCTTGCTGGTGTTTTGGTGCCCGACCAAGCGCACCTGGAGTTGACAGAGAGATATTAGAGAAGAGTGGTGCTTGTCAATATTTAACTGGAGACCCGGCAAAGACAAGCGCCCGTCACCTCCGGTCGTAGGCTGATCTTGCCCTGCCGATTTCCGTATGCGGCTCAAGAGTTTAGAATAACCATTAATCGCCAAAACGGTCCATCCACTACCAGTTGCAAGTATAATAACGGTCGAGCACCGCTTGAAAATTATTGTTTTCATGGGTTTTTATCATTACATTGCGCAAATAATATGAACTTAAGGCCGGCAACAAAGTTTCATCCCGGGAATCCAAATGAACGAAATCAGCAAACATGAAGAACTGGTCGAACGTTACCGCCGGGAAGGCAATACCAAGGAAGCCATTTCTTCCCTGCTCTTCCTGATCACCAACTATGCCCAGAAACACGACTATGCCACCGCCGAAACCCTGAGGGAGAAGATCATCTCCTTTGATCCTATGGCCCTGAGCGAAGCCATCCGGGCTCAGGAGATCATCGACACCGCCCGCCTCAAACCCCATGACCGTGGGCACATGGACGTTTGGACGGCTCTCTACGATCAGTTGAACGTCGACGAGGCCAACACCATGTACACCGGCATGGAGGAAGTTGTCTTCCGCCCCGGCCAGGTCATCTTCGAACAGGGCGCCTCGAACCACAACCTCTATTTTATCGATTCCGGCCAGGCTAAACACCTATATACCCATGGCGATCGCGAAATATTCATCAAACGAGTTACGGCCGGCAACGTCGCCGGCGAGGACACCTTCTTCAATACCTCGCATTGTACCAGCACCCTGGTGGCCATCGACAAAGTTAAGGCCCATTTTATTGCCAAAGAAGTCCTGAACCTCTGGCACACTGCCATGCCCTCACTGGAAGTCAAACTGAGAACCTTCTGCGCCAAGGAAGAAAAGATCAAGGACCTGCTGAAAAGAAACTCCATGGACCGCCGATCCCAGCGTCGGGTAGTCTTCCCGGGCCGGATCCTGATCAAGGTGGTCAATTCCGAAGGGACGCCGGTGGGTAAAACTATGCAGGGCAGGATCGGTGATGTCTCAACCGGCGGGGTATCATTTTTCATCCAGGCCGTCGACCGGGAACATGCCCAGATGCTCCTGGGCAACAAACTTTACCTGCGGTTCAATATGCCGCCCAACATGGCGGTATTAGAACGGATCGGCATGACCCTGGGCGTCAGACACCACGCCGAGGTCGAAGACATGATGGAGCAATTCTCGGTGCACATAAAATTCGATCAGAGTCTGAACGAAAAAAATATCAGCGAAACCGAACGTTACCTGAAGCTGACCGGCAAGGTCATGCGGAAATAGAACCTTTTTGCAACGCCATCAAGCCATCGCAGTCTTCAGTCGCCCGACAACCCTTCGCATCTCCCTCCGCCCCAGGGCCTGGTTCCCGTCGACCCCGAACACGGCCAGAATCAGGCTGTCTACTTCACCCGTCCTGCCGCTGCAACCCATTAGCAGAGTTTCACTTCGCGTTCCCAGCACCGCTTCATGACAGGAATCCAGACCTATTTTGGCAGAGGCCTCCCTGGTGCTGTTGAAGAAATCTTTCAACGTGGCCCCGACCAGACGCAGATCAATGCTGCTGTTAATGGCATCCTGGGCCAGGATCTCACCGCCGGCAGAGAGTATCGCCGCAGCCCGATATCCCATGATTTCTTTGAATCCCTTGAGCAGGTCGGCCACGGGCTCAGGCTCAGCTGCGCCTTTAACCGCGGCAGCTTGACCGGTGCCAACCGGTACGGCCTCCGCCCCGGACTCGACTATTTCTCCATCCGGCAGCCCCTCGCCGGATGAATCACCGGCCCCGGCGACGCCGACCGTATTCTGCTCATCCGCCCGCCGCGCCCCTTCCATCAGCATAGAGACATAAGGCAGGGAAATCGTCCTTTCAGGCAGTTCGGCGATGTTGACGGTGTCCAGATGGCCGTGGGCAAAGGAGACGATTTCATAAAAGGCCTCTGCCCCTTCCAGTTCGTCGCATATGGCGTGAATGATTTCCCCGTTCTGGAAGAAGATGATCCCCTGCCGTTCCTCTTCGGTGACCCGCAAGGCGGCGGTTACCCCGGACATGCATTTGATCTGGATCACATCGCTCAGGCTGATGCCGGTCAGCATCCCCCGGAACTGTTTCGAATCCTGCAGGACCGTCATGACTTTTTCCCGAAGATCCTTGATGTCGAAAGGTTTCTCCAGGACATACATGCCGCCTTTAAGCAAGGCCTCCCGCTTGATCTCGGAAGAGAGGAAGGCGGTCATGACAATTACCGAGGTGTAGGGGAAACGGTTCTTGATTTCGACCAGCAGGTCAAGGCCGCTCATCCCCGGCATCTTGATGTCGGTGATGACCAGATCGACATTCTCCCTGGCGAGTTTCTCCAGCGCCTCCTCTCCGGAAGAGGCGGTGATTACCTGAGCATTCAGTTCCTTATTGACCAGAAATTCCTTTAGAGACCAGAGGATATCTTCCTCGTCGTCCACCACCAGAATCTTCTTTACCGCTGTTTTTTTTGTCATTGTTGTCCCAATAATTTCAATTATTCATACCCGACAAATCAATCCGTCTGGAAAAAGAGAAAAAGGTAGTTCCTTCCCGGATCTCTGATTCCGCATAGATATAAGCACTATGCTCCTTCATAATGCGCATGACGACCGCAACCCCAGGCCGGTGCCGGCAGTCTTGGAGGTGGAGAACGGTTCGAAGAGTTTCTCCCGCACTTCCGGTACCATACCTTCGCCCGTATCGCGTATGCCGATCACCAGACAGGATACGCCGGAGGGGAGATCGGCGAATCTCCGCTGGTTATATCCACGTCGATCCTTACCGATATTCTCGGCGCCGATCGCAATCATGCCCTGACCTTATAACAGACTCCGGCGCATTCAAAAAGAGGCTGAGAAAAACCTGTTGCATCTGGTTGGGGTCGACCACGATCAGGGGGTGGAACTTCGCCGAGATAATTATCGATTACATTGGAGTTTTTTCGGATCTGTGCCTGCAACAGGATAATGACCTGCGCGATTATCTTCCCTATGTCTTAGGATTTTAAATCGGTTTGGGCGGCCTGGCGCAGGTGAAGAAATCGGTCAGCAGGTGATTCTACCGAAACAGGAAAGATTACTGGAATTTTTCGATGGCCGGGAGCAACAGAAAAATAATACCAGGGCACAAACCGGCCGTTCGGGTTTTGACGGGAGAGTGAGGCGGAATTGCTTGAGGTCGGAACCGGTGCTATTCGGCCAATTCCTTCATGACCATGGCCAGAAATTTGTCCAGTTCATGCCGGACCAGCGAAAGATTGGCCTCGGCTCCCAGGATGACGATCAGGTGAAAGTGCGCCTGGGCATCGATACCGGAACAGCGGATCAGAATGATCCCTTTGGGGGTGTTGATAACAGTTTCATAGCAGGCCTCAAGTCCAACTCTTTCGGAGGCGTCATGGGCCTGTTCGAAAATATCGTTGAAGGTGGCGCCGACCACATCCAGATCGATTTTCGGATCGACGGAATCGCGCACCAGAATCCGACCCTGGAAGGTCAGGACTCCGGAGGCTTTGTAGTCCTTGACTTGCCGCAGGCCGATAATCAGCCTCTTCAAGGTCTCGGCCTTGATGGTCTTTTTCCTGGCCACCTGGTCCCCCATTCCGCACCCCCTCTTGCCTGACAATCAATTACCCAAACCCGAGCCCTCTGCTCCCGCCCGGCTGCTCAAGGCTACACAACGAAACATTGAAACATTTGATATATCAGTATGATATTCTCCAGCCGGGTTTTGTTGTCAATGATTAATCCATGCCACCGACCGGCGACTTCCCGTCATTTAACCCGCCCGGCTAAAGAAATAACGGAAAAATACCGGCTCTTGCCATATTGCCGTCAATCTGGTTATTTGCTGATTTTAATCATCAGGATAGCAAATCATGCAACTTGACGTACCGATCGTCGGGATTATACGGGGGATATCCGGAGAGTTTTTCCCGGCCTTGATGAGCGCCGCCTTCGGGGCCGGACTCCAGGCTCTGGAAATTACCATGAATACTCCCGGGGCTCCGGAAATCGTCGCCCGCTGCCGCCCCCTGGTGCCGCCCGGTAAGATGCTGGGGTTGGGCACCGTCCGCAACCGGCAGGAGGCCAGCCAGGCCCTTGAGGCCGGGGCCATGTTCCTGGTTACTCCAAACACCGATCCCACCGTCATCACCATGGCCGTAGAACAGCGGGTACCGGTAATCGCCGGGGCTTTCAGCCCGACCGAAGTTTACACCGCCTGGAGCAGCGGGGCCAGTCTGGTCAAGATCTTTCCCTGCGGGGCGGTGGGGCCGGAATACATCCGCGAACTGCGCGGCCCGTTCGAACGGATTCCCCTGCTGGCTGTGGGCGGCGTCACTCAAAACAACCTGGCGCATTATTTCGCGGCCGGGGTTGCCGGAGTCGGGGTGGGCGCCTCCCTTTTCGGGGCAGAAGCCCTGGCCGCTCAAGACCCGGCGGCGGTGGCGGCCAATGTCGGAAAGTTCATCGCCACCTGGGATGAATGGCGTCGGAAAACCCGGTAAAATTTTGTTCCCATCCGGAAACGAGGCTTTTGGGTTGAGTGCAAGGCGCCAGGGAGACTGAAAAGCGGAGCGTACTGCCTGGACGTGAGCATTTTCAGGCAACTGAGCAACGCGGAAATCGGGGGAAAAGACCGATTCCGGATTAGAACTATTTAACGAATCAGCTGATTGGCAAGGTGCCCCGGAACGGGTAGAATGACGCGAGGTCGGGCCTCCGGCCCCTTACAACCGTCACCAGAAATTTCAGATATCCGGAGAGAAGCAATGTACAGACCACAAATCAAGGTAATCGACTGCACCGTCCGCGACGGTGGGCTTATGAACAAGTGGCAGTTCAGCGACGACTTCGTCCGCCATGTCTACCAGGCCCTGAGCAAGGGCGGGGTGGATTACATGGAGATCGGCTATCTCAGCTCCGAGGGCATGTTCTGCCGCAAGGAAATGGGGGCCTGGAAATTCTGCGCCGAAAGCGACTTGCAGAGGATCATCGGCGAGGAAGAGAAAACCATCAAGCTCTCGGCCATGGCCGACATCGGCCGGATCGACTACAAGGATATCCCGCCGCAGACCGAAAGCTCTCTGGACATGGTTCGGGTGGCCTGTTACGTCCATCAGGTGGACAAGGCCATCGCCCTGGCCGAGCATTGCCTCGATAAAGGTTACGAAGCGACCATCAACCTGATGGCCGTGTCCACCGTCAACCAGCGCGATCTGGAAGAGGCCCTGGACGACCTGGCCAAAAGCCGGGTACCGATAATCTATCTGGTCGACAGCTTCGGCTTCTTCTACTCCGAGCATATCGACTCCCTGGCCAAGCTCTACATGGAAAGCCTGCCCGGCAAGACCATCGGCATCCACTGCCACAACAACCAGCAACTGGCCTTCGCCAACACCATCTCGGCGATCATCAACGGCATCAATTACCTGGACGCCACCCTCTACGGCATCGGCCGCGGCGCCGGCAACTGCCCCCTGGAGCTCCTGATTTCCTTTCTCAAGAATCCCAAGTTCAACGTGCGGCCGATTATCGAGGTGATCGAAAAAGAGGTGCTGCCCTGGTCCAAGAAAATCGACTGGGGCTACTTCATCCCCTACATGATCACCGGCGCCCTGAACCAGCACCCCCGGACCGCAATCGCCCAGATGGAATCCGAAAATAAAGACCGGATCACGGAATTTTTCGACCAGGCCACCTCGCTGCCCACCTGACCGGAAAAATACTCGGGAACGGCCAAGACCACCTTGGATGAGGTAAGTTTATGGGACATCGTCACCGCCTGAAAACCAGGGGTCGCCGCGCGGCCCGGATTGTCGCCCTGATTGTCCTGGGCCTCTTATGTTTGCCGGCCATCTCGGCCAGTGTCGACGAAAAACGGTTCGAACCCTATATCGAGCGCCACGCCAACGGCTGGATCGACTGGCAGAACGGCCTGATCTACGGCATCGGCCGGGGCTATCTGAGCAAGAACCGAAATAACCGGCCCCTCTCCCAGGGGGTCGGCGGCGTGCTGGCCTCGGGCAGCATCATCAAACTGGCCGCCGGCCTGCATCTGGACGATGCGCGGACCCTGGAATCGCTGGGTGACGGCAAGGTCACCATCAACCTCAAGGCCTCCATCCGCGACAAGCAGTATCAATCGACCTATGTGGAAAATGACGGCGATCCCTACTACGAGATCGTCAAGGTTGCCTCGATGAAAGGCATCAGCGGCCTGACCGCCCGGCTGCTCGATCATTTCGCCCAGGATCCGGTCTGGCGGGACCTGCCGGTGCGCAACCTGGAACCCAGGGCCGACCTTGAGGATGAAGGCCAGCCCTGGCTGCTCCTGGACGCCCGGGGCTTGACCGACAACCGGCAGCTCCAGCCGGCCCTCTTCCCTAAAATCAGGAGCGAAGCCGGGGAAGAGATCTACGATGTCAAAGGGGTCGAGGAAGCCGCCTTGATCAACCGCGGCATGATGAGCTATGTTACCACCGAGGCCCCGGCCGAGGAATTGCGCAATGACGCCCACCTGGTGGACGATCTCCTGGTTCGGGCCGGACTGCTCCTCGGCGGTGAAACGGCCCACGCCGCCACCATCGAAAGGTCGCTGAGCCAGATCCCGATGCCCGGCCAGGCCCCGGCCCCGGCCGCCGGAGAAGAACCGGCTCCCCGGCCTGAACGTCGCCACCGCGGTCGCTATATTGTTGCCGACGTCAAGGATATACAGGGCCTGGCCAAGACCAATCTGGTGGTCAGCACCGCCGACGCCATGGAACTGCAGGCCGAGGACGCCAATTCCCAGATCCTCAAAAAATGTCGGGTGGTGGTGCTGGTTTCCAGTCCCATCGGCGGCATCGAGGGGGGGCTGCCGGTGCGGTTGGCCGAATTTGCTCCAGCCCGCTGACCCCGGCCCCTCCTCCGGACAGCGAGATTAAATGACCGGAAAGACCCTGCTCAGGAACCAGATTATCGCCACCGCCCTCTGTGGGCTGGTGGTCCTTAGTTTCACCGTTCTGGCCTATCGGATCGGCCTTCTGGCCCGAGCCGACAATTTCATTTATGACCTCAATCTGGCTTGGCGCGGCCCGGTGGCCACTTCCGGCCAGGTCACCCTGGTGCTGATGGACGAGGAAAGCGCCGTCCGTTTAAATCGACACCGCGGTCAATGGTCCCGCCGACGGTTGGCCATCGCCCTGGACAATCTCTGCACCGCCGGAGCCGAGGTCATCGGTCTCGATATGGTGATGGCGGCGCCCGATCTCGACCCCGAGGTTGACCGGCTGCTGGCCGCCACCATCACCCGCTGCAACAACGTGGTCCTGGCCCGGGTTTCCGCCGCCCAGGGAGTGGGAGAAATCGCTCCGCTGGAACCATTTCGGGAAGCGATGATCGGTGACGGTTTCATCGATGTCCCTCTCGACCAGGACGGGATCCTGCGCAAGATTCGTTTTTTAAACGCCAAGCCCCTGCCCGACGGCAGTCTCAACCTGCTCCCGGCTTTCGCCCTGGAACTGGCCCGGGTGTACCGGAACCTGGATTTCAGTTTCGATTTCTCCGGCTCCGACTATTTCCTGCTGGGCAGTCCGGGACACCAACTGCGTCTGCCCTATCCGGATCTCCTGATCAACTATTACGGAGACTACACCGCTTTTCCGGTGGTGACCTTCGCCGATGCAGTCAATAATACTTTCGACCCGACCCGGGTCCGAGGTAAATTGCTGCTGGTCGGCTCCACCCTGTCCAGCCAGAAGGATTTCTTCACCACCCCCTTCTCCCGCTTCCATCAGGAAGCGACTTCGCTGGCCGGGCGTTTCGCCGACATGGAAAAAGGTATTCAGGGTTCTGACGAACCCGGGGTGGCCTGTCATGCCCACGCGGTGGAAACCATCCTCGACCAGGCCTTCATCCACTCCATCAGCGGCTGGCCGATCATGGCGATCTGCCTGCTGCTGGCGGTGGCCGGCCTGGTTTTCTATCTGCCCCGGCTGGGCATGCTCTGGGAAGTTTCGATCCTGCTTGCGGCCACCCTGCTGATCCTGGGCGGCTCGCACCTGGCCTTCCTGCGCGGGCCTTACCGGGTCGATGTCGCCCCCCTCCTGCTGGTCTTCGCCCTGCAGTTCATCACCGGCGTCACCCTGCAAAAATCCTTCGGCCGCAAGAAGACGGCGATGATCACCTCGATGTTCGGCAAATATGTCTCGGCCGGAGTGGTCAGCGAATTGATCAAGGGCGACATCGATACCACCCTGGAAGGGCGACGAGCCGAGCTGACCATGCTCTTTTCCGATCTCCGGGGTTTCACCACCCTCTCGGAAAAACTGGGCGCCCGCGATACCGGACTGCTGCTGAACGCTTACTTCGATACCATGATCCCCCTGGTTTTCAGCCACCGGGGAACCCTGGACAAACTGATGGGCGATGCGGTAATGGCCTTTTTCGGAGCCCCCCTGCCCCTGCCCGACCATCCGAACCAGGCAGCCGCCACTGCCCTGGAGATGATTGAGAAACTGAACGAGCTCAAGAAGCGGACGGACATCCCGGGTCTGGACTGCCTCAATATCGGCATCGGCCTCAATACCGGCGAAGTTACGGTGGGCAACCTGGGCAGCAATGCCTTCATGGACTACACCATCATCGGCGACTCGGTAAACCTGGCCTCGCGGCTGGAGGGTCTGAACAAGTTCTACGGCACCAATATCCTGCTCAGCGAATTCACCGCCGCCCATCTGGATAGCCTTTTCCTGATCCGCGACCTGGATATCGTCCAGGTTAAAGGCAAGGAAAAGGCGGTAACCATCTACGAACTGGCGGGCCGGCGCGATTCGGTCACTACCGATCACCTGGCCGGCCACGAAATATTCGGTCGCGGCCTCAGCACCTATCGCCACCGGGACTGGGACGAAGCGGAGAAACTCTTCCGGCTGGTGCTGGAAAAAATTCCGGCCGACCCCCCGACCTTACTCTACCTGGAAAGAATCGCCCGAATGCGGGTAAATCCGCCCGGCCCGGAATGGCTCGGCATCACCATTTTCGACCATAAATGAGGCTACCGCAATGCACCCCGACCGGAATCTGCTGGAAGAGCGGATCGTCGAACTGGAAAGCCGTCTGGTCTTTCAGGAGCAAACCCTGGAAGAACTGCACGAAGTGCTCTACCGGCAGCAGACCATGATCGACGAACTGACCGGGGAGTTGAACAGACTGCAGCGCCGGCTCCGGGAATTCCTGCCCGATCCGGAGACGGATAGCTGCCATGGCTGACGACCTGACCCTGACGGTAGCCGGCGATTGCCTGCTGCAACACGCCAATCCCGCTCTGGCGGCGGCCCTGAAGAAAGAACTGACGGTGGCCAACCCCGCCTACCGCGATGCCCGCCGTTATGGGCGCTGGATCGGCAAGAAACTCAAGCCCTGGCTCTATTTCTACATGGAGACCAGCGCCGGTTTGCGCTTCCCTCGGGGCTTCGCCAGCCGGGCCCTGGGCTTGTGTCGGGATTTCCAAAGCGCTCCCAGCCTCATCGACCTCCGCCGGACCCGGCCGGAAATCGACTTCACTTTCCAGGGGAAGCTGCGGCCTTACCAGGAAGAGGCCTTTCTGGACACCGTACGGCGGGAGTTCGGAGTGATCGAATCCGGTACCGGCTCCGGCAAAACCGTTCTGGGGTTGGCCATCATCGCCCACCGGCGCCAGCCTACGCTGATATTGGTGCATACCAAGGAACTCCTGCACCAATGGGCGGCCCAGATCGAAACCTTCCTGGGCCAGGAACCTGGATTGATCGGCGACGGCCGCTTCGAGCTGCGGCCGGTGACAGTGGCCATCGTCAACACGGCCCGCAACCGGCTGGCCGATCTGCCTGACCACTTCGGCCAGATTTGCGTCGACGAATGTCACCGGGTGCCGGCAACTCTGTTCACCGAAGTGGTCACCGCCTTCGACTGCCGCTATGCTCTGGGGCTTTCCGCCACCGCCTTCCGGCGCGACGGCCTCACCGACCTGATCCACTTCTACCTGGGCGAACGCACCCACCGGGTCAATCAAGACCGGCTGCACCGGAGCGGGGCGGTGCTGAAACCGGAATTCCTCCAGCAGCCAACCGAATTCAGCTACGGCTACCGGGGCAATTATCAGAATCTGTTGAAGGCCCTGACCGGGAACCGCGAACGCAACCGGCTGATCTGTGCCGATATCAGCCGTGAAGCCGCGGGGGAACGGGAAGGCACCATCCTGGTGGTCAGCGACCGGGTGGCCCACTGCCATGCCCTGGCAGCCGAACTGCAGCGCCTCGAGCCGGATCTGAGCCTGGCGGTGCTGACCGGCCAGATGCCTGCCGAAGAGCGCACCGCGCTGATCGAACAGATCCGGGGCAATAAAATCCGAGTACTGATCTCCACCGTCCAGCTGATCGGCGAGGGTTTCGACTGCCCCGGCCTGCGCACCCTGTTCCTGACCACCCCGATCAAGTTCAGCGGCCGGTTGCTGCAGGTGGTGGGCCGCATCCTCCGGCCGGCCGCCGGCAAAATGCCCCGGGTCTACGACTACCTGGACCCGGTCGGGGTCTTAAAGGCCTCGGCCCGCACCCGCCGGCTGCTCTTTGAAGACGAACCTCCCGACTGATCTTTCCCGCATAAACAAAAATAAAGGACACACCTTAGATCGGACTTTTTGCGAAGCCAGCAAATAAAAGGGGCGGCCGAAGCCGCCCCGGTTAAAGGATGTCCCGGCTCTTATTCGACCGGCAACGGGTCATTGATGACGTTATGGGTGAAGAGAATGGTCTTCCGTACGTCATCGGCCTGGGCCGTAAACCCTTCGAGGTTGCTGTGCAGGACATTGTCGCCGCCCAGAACCCGGGTCCAGAGGTTGGCGCCCAGGACATCCTGGTAAGCGCAGGAGCCGCCCGTCACCCGCTCGACAAAGTCGACCGGGACCAGGTCGTAATCGGCCTTGCTCAGGTGGTTGAAGGGCGAGAAGTCGGCATAGTGGTTGTCCGGATGATGGCCCAGTCCATGGCCGGTTTCGTCCCCGAACTTCAGGAACTCCATACCGTGGGTGTAGATATCGACGGTGTCGGCGATAGCCAGGGTCACCGGAGTATCCTTGCCCTCGACCTTGATGGTGATCTCCACTCCGTCGATTTTGCCGTACTTCAACAGGGTCCGGTAGAGGGCGATGTTTTCCATCGGCGAATCGATAGTGTTATCCTTCAGCACCGGCTGGCCGAATTCGTCCAGCACCGGCTGACCCGCCTCGTCGAGCACCTGGGTCGAGTAGACCAGCCGTCCGGCCAGGTCGCGTTTGACCATTACTCCGGTGTTGATGTTGCTGACCGCTTCATTGAGGTGACTGTTGAGCATCCCGGGGTTGGTCAGGTAGGAGCGGACCGTGTTCAGGCGGCCGATCTCAACTTCGATCACATATTCTTCATAGCCGGGCACCACGGTACATTTGAATAGTCCGTCCTGGTACTCCTCCAGCATCATCGGCACGGTTTCCAGAGGTACCTCCACCGGATTGCCGTCCGCATCGGTTTCCGTCATGGTGATCGGCTCGGAGGGCAACGGCATCACGCAACCGTTGGCATCTTTCAGCGGTACCCCGTTGATGTCCCGCTTAAGCACCCAGAGATCGCCGAAGAGGGCACCCTTGTCGACGTCGGTCAAATCGAGCTCGTTCAGGCCGAGGACGGTATTGACGAAGTCAACGGCATCGATGGTCAGCGGAGTTTCCTTGCCGGCCGCACCACCGAGGAAAGCGGCGGCCTGTTCCATCATCAGATGGTACTGCGGGGTGGGGCTGCCACCCATCATCTCGGGAACCATGGCGATGTGATCCGCGTTCCAGACCTGAAGCTCGGCCGGGAGCATGGGCTCTATACCGTCGTCGGGCACATCCTGGATGATATTGTGGATGAATACGATCATATTGCGGGCATCGTCGGCGTGCTTGACGAAACCGTCAATATTGCTTCCGGTGTTGTGTACCGAGGAAAACACCCGATGCCAGGCGTCGGCAACCTCGTCTTTATACAGACAACCATTGGCGCCGGCGGGGAGATACTGGACATAGGAGACATCCTTGTTGTGATAATCGATCATGGTTGAATGGGTCATCTGCGAATAGTCGACATAACCGCCGAGCAGGAAATCCACGCCGTAGTCCCTTCCCTCGGTACCGTCGCGCAGGTAGGAGAGATCGCCCATCGGCAGATCCGGCCTTATTTCCAGCCAGGGCGCCGGAATGGTCTCGCCTTCCTCGCCGATCTTTTCGATGCCGTAACCGACCAGGCTGCCGTAGGTCAGGAGATTCCGATAGAGGGCCAGATTTTCCCGCGGCGAATCGATGGCCGTCCGAACCGTTTCATAGGTAACATTGCCCAACTCGTCGACCACCTCCTGGGTGGTCACCATGACTATCCGCCCCGCCAGATCTGCCTCGATGCTTTCGGCGGCGTTGATATTGCTGATCGCCTCCTCGAAGGCCCGATTGAGTACGTCGGGGTTCTGTACCGACGAGCGCACCATGTTCAGGCGGCCGATCTCGACCGGGATGGTATAGACGAGGTACTCCTCGGGAACGCTGCATTTGAATAAGCCATCTTGATATTCCTCCAGGACCATCGGCACGGTTGTGCTGATAGTGACCAGCGGGTTGCCGTCCGTATCCAGGACCGGCTGCCCTCCTTCATCCAGTACCGGGATTTCGATGGGCTCTGAGGCAATGGGTTTTTGACAGCCATTCTCATCCAAAATCGGCACCCCGTTGACATCCCGGAGCAGCACATACAAATCGCTGAACAGCAGCTTCTGAGTCTGATCGCCTGAACCGCCGCCAGCCCCGGCCGCGGCTATCGCCGTTACCGCCGCGGCGCCCTGATTGTGCCAGAGCACCGAGTTGACGAAGACCACCTGATCAACGCTCATCGGATCTTCCTTGCCGGTCGCTCCGGCCAGGAAAGAGGCGGCGCTGTTCAGGACGGCAGGGTTGAGCTGCGCCACGTTGGTTTGAACTGTAACCTCCTGGGATTCAGCGCTCTCGCCGGTGGCAAAAACCGCCGTGACCACATAATAATAGGTGGTGTTGGCTATCAGGTTTTGATCGGTATAGGGTGAAGTAACTCCTACGATCTTGACCGCCGAGGAACTGCCCTTTTTTACCCCCGGGTTTACATCTCGATAGATGTTATAGGATACCGCGTCGGTTACCGCGGTCCATTCGATAGTGGCCGTGGTTTCGCCGGGCGTAGCCGCCACCTGCTCCGGCGCGGTCAGAGAGGCCACCTCGTCCACTGGTGTGGTCGAGGTCGTGGACAGAGTTCCGGAATCCGAACTGTTACAACCGCTGATCGTGCCAGCCAGTAGCATCGCCAAGAGCAAGATTAGGCATGACTTTACCCCCAGCTTGATTGTTTCCGCCCTACATTGCCGATGTTTGTTTTCCATTGCCAACCTCCTTCCCAACAATTTATTCAACTTCAGTGTGGCGCTTTTCTCTTTCTCCGTTTTCCAGGCATGTACAGGTCGATCGCCAAGTGCTGTTTTCTTTACACTTAAAGAAGAGCAATCTCCGTGCCGGAACCACGTCGAAAATCGTGTCACGCAAGACCTTGAATTCACGCTAATACTTGGCAAAGCACAGATCATTGCGATCCGCGATGTTCACCAGTTTCTTATCAACCCGACAGAAAGTGGCGGCTTTGGGAGAAGACAACCAATTGCCAAACGAGAAAATCAGTGGTTGGAAGTTGCCAGGCTGGCAACCGGTTAAGGTTAGTTAAAACAAAGGGCTGTCCCAGATAATTTTCATTATCTGGGACAGCCCATAAAAACAATGCGGCGGGGGTACACGCCCCCGCCTGAGCAACCGGCATCGGATTCCATCGGCTGAAGACGATCCCGGCTTTCTCTAATTGATAATATCCTCTCCTCTAGATGGTCCTCGAGCAGGATTTCCGAATTCAGGAATGTCTGGACCAGATTTCGGGATAGAGCTGGCAGGCGCAATCGCCGCACAAACCGTGCGAGAATTGCAGACCCCTGGTGACACTGAAATAATTTTCCAGTTCGCGCCAACCTCCTGATTCATCCCCGATTTTTTTACAGACCGAACAGATCTTGATCAGACCCGGCGCCGGAGATTTTTCAGCAACGCTTGTCCCTCGGGTATTCACCGACTTCTCCGCCCTTTTCCGCCGCCGACCGACACCCCCGACATTGATCTCCATCTTCAGAACATTGATCGGCTGCTCCCAATGCTGGCGACCGTTGGGCATAATCGGATAATGGTAAACATGATAAATTTCGCCGCCCTTCCGACAGACACAGCTTTCCGGCTGCAGGGTACTGGCCAGACGTTGATAGGGACAGCAGGTGCAGGTCTTTTTCTCGCCCATAAAGTCCTGACAGCAGCTGATCTTCTTCTTCCGGCAATATCCGCCGTGGGCCGAGGCCAACTGCCTGACCGGCAAGCGGTTGCTGTAGATCACCGAATTTTCTTCGTTCTGAACCCAGATATGGGCCGGCAGCTGCTCCATCCAATAGGAATTTTCATACTTGTCTCTACTGGTCAGGAGCTTTGGGACGGGGGGCTGCAACGCCAGAGGCTTGATCATCATTATCTCTCCGGTTGTCATCTCCGGTCAGCCGAACGGTCATTAACATAACCCGGCCGGGAGATCATTCCGGGGGCGGACAGATTTCTCCCGCCCCAAAGCCATGAGATGATCGGTTAGACCGACCCACCTCGACACCTTTCGATCTTTTGATTTGCAGCTACCGTGCCAAAATAGCACAAGGCCAACCTGGAAATAACCAACCGATAATACAGAGAAAATCAGCGAGGGCGGAAAACTGACGGGGGACCGCTCCCGTCAGTTTCTGAGCAAGGCACCAGAAAATTACCGGGGGGTGCGGCAACCGGGAGTGAGGTTCAAGATGGAGCCGGATCGGACTGGCGGCGGCGGGGGCAGAGATGGTATTCGGCGATCTTTTTCCGCAACGTGGTCTGCGAAATACCGAGCTGTTTGGCGGTGTTGGTGATGTGCCAGTTGTTGGAGTCCAGAGAGTGGTTGATATAATTCATCTCGATATCGGAAAGGGAAAAGAGGCCGGTGGCCGGGGCATCTGGATTCGGAGCTGACGGCGAGGAAAACTCAAAATCATCCAGGGTCAGGGACGAACTGGTGGATAGGGCCACCGCCTTGGTCAGCATGTTTTCCAGTTCCCGGACGTTGCCCGGCCAGTCGTATTGCTGCAGCCGCTTCATGGCAGCCAGCTCGACGGTGGCGATCTGTCGCCCAAGTTTCCGGCCTATCCGGGCCATATAATAGTTGATCAGTTGCGGGATGTCTTCGCGCCGCTGGCGCAACGGCGGGATCTCCAGACAGGATACCGCCAGCCGGAAATAGAGGTCTTCCCTGAATTTTCCGGCTTGGACCTCTTTCTTGAGTTTACGGTTGGTGGCGGCAATGACCCGCGCCCGCAGTGGAATGGTATGCAAGCCGCCGACCCGGACAAATTCTTCCTCCTGCAGAACCCGCAAAAGTTTGCCCTGCAGTTCAAATGGCATATCGCCAATCTCGTCCAGGAAGACGGTACCCCGGTCGGCGAACTGTAACTTTCCGACCTTGGTCTTCTCCGCACCGGTGAAGGCGCCTTTCTCATGGCCGAACAACTCGCTTTCCAGAAGGGTCGGCACTATCGCCGCGCAGTTGATAGCCACGTACGGCTGGCCCGGCGAGGTGGTGTCATGGAGAATTCGGGCCACCAGTTCCTTGCCGGTGCCGCTCTCGCCTTCAATCAGCACCGGAATGGTGGAGCGGGACAGAAGCCCGATGTTTTTGAGCAACTCGGTGATCTTGGCGTTTGAACCGATAATCTCCCGTACCGAATAGCGTTCTTCGGCCGGGTGATTTCTCCGGGCCACCGGTTTGCCATCCATACTGCGGCAGTGATCGATGCGCTGCACCACCCCATTGAGTTCGTCCAACTCCAGCGGTTTACGCAGGAAATCGCAGGCCCCGCCGCGCATCGCCTCCAAGACCGCCTGGTTGTCGGGATCGCCGGTCATGACCACCACATAACTCTCCGGCAACCCGTCGCAAAAGGACGGTAGGTTGTGCAGATCATTCTGGTCCGGCAGATGAAGATCCAGAAGAATAAGGTCCGGTTGCCATTCCCTGCCAATCCGAGCCCCGGTCGCGAAGTTGTCGGCATACCGGGTCTCGTGTCCCAGATCCTCCAGCTCCAAGGTCAGGATGCGGGTCAATAGCTCGTCGTCTTCGATGATCAGAATCTTAAGCATTTTTCGACCTCTTTAGAACCGGCAGGGTAATGATTATTTCGGCGCCCCCGCCGGGCCGGTTGGCGGCCAAAATCGTGCCGCCATGGTAGTCGATGATTTTCCTGGCAATGGGCAACCCCAGCCCGGTGCCCTTTTTCCTGGTGGTAAAAAAGGGCTGGAACAGTTTAGGCAATGTCTTTTCGGAGAAACCTGGGCCGGAATCGGTGATACTCAGCAAAATATTCCTACCCGCCTCCTCGACCAGGCGACTTTCTAACTCGATAACTCCGTGCCGCGGAGACCATTGTGCCGCGTTGGCGACCAGGTTGGTCAAGGCCTGGAGCAATAGTTCACGATCGCCTTGAAGTCGAATCAGCAGACTCTCGCCCCGCGGTAACCGCAACTCCAGATCTTTCTCGGCCAATTCCGCCTCCAGGGCGCCCGTCAGTTCGTCCAACAACTGCCCCAGGGTGAACTCCTCCAGATTGAGCTGCAGAGGCTTGCCGTATGAAAGCACCCCGTCGGCCATATTCATCAGGCGCCCCGCCTGTTCCCGGGCAATATCCAGCCTTTCCCGATCCCTGGCGCCGAGATCACTTTTGGCCAGCGAGCTCAGGGCCAGATTGACCGAAGATAAAGGCGAACGGATATCATGGACGATCTTGGCGCTGAACTCTCCGATGGCGGCCAGGGAAGCCGCCTTGACCAGGGCCTTTTTCGAATCCAGCAAACGATCCTGCATGTCATTGAAGGCCTTGCCGAGCCGGTCCACTTCCAGTTGCGGAAAGACAGGGACTCTTCGCCATCTCCCGGTATCTCCCAGAGAAATCGAATCGGCCGCCATGGCCAGCTCTTCAAGGGGCCTGGTTAGACGCCGGGCCACCAGCATAGAACCAAAGAAAATCACCCCCAGAGTGAAAATGCCGGCCAGAATCGAACGCTTGGCAAGGGAGAGCCGGGGTACGATTATGACGTCCTTGTCCACCTCCTTGACCACCAGCCATTCGGTACCGGGAACCTTTCGAAAGGCCCCAAGTACCAGCTCCCGGCCGGCATCATAATATTCACTGACCTCCCCTTGGGAACCGGCCAGAAATTGTTGCGGTTGTCGAATCAGGCTGCCTAGCAGCCGGCGATTGCCACCGGGTGGATATAGATACCGACCGGTCGAGGAGAGGATGAAGAACTTGCCCGAATCCATAAAAGGGTTGGTGAACATGGCATCGATAGCCTGGTTCAGGTTGAGAATGGCCAGGATGTAATTGGCATCGCGACTCCCATGTCCTTTGGCCTTTTTGCCGACAGTCACGAATGTTACGCCTTTTTCCAGACAGTAATCGGGCGCGATGTAAAAGTCAGCCGATTGGGCCTTGATTTCGGCCAGCCGGTCGGCAAACGGCTCCGACAGACAGGCGCCGCCATCACCTGACCGGGAAAGAAGCACACCCTGCGAATCATAAACCCGGATGGCCCGATAGGCGCTGTGACTTCTGATTATTGCCTCCTGAAATGGGCAATATAGGGGATCTCCCTGTTCAGCCGAGTATGTCGAATGTCCTCGGGCACAATTGCTCTCGGCGATGAAATCCAGGTCCTGGCGGATATTGTCCAGCCATTTCTCCACCTGGTAGACCCTGGCGTTCAGTGCCTGGACCAAGACTTGTTTCTCTTTGTCGACCAGGGCGTTTTCAGCAAAGAAGTACTGAGGAAAGACCAGGATGAAGAAGGGAATCAGGCCGGCCAGAGCCAGCCAGAAGAATATTTCCCGGGAGAGCTTGGACTTGCCCTTGGCGGGAAAGATTTTCGGTCTGCGCAGAGGCATCTCAGTTATCCACCCAATCTATACCCCCTCAACACTAATACTCTTAGAAACTATTCCTATTGTTATTCTCTTCTTAAGAGATGGGAAATTCAAATGACATATTGTCGCAGTCCATAAAGATTAGAAACTGTACGTCAGGCCGGCGTTGAGACTGGTCGCTTCCCAGTTGACCTCATTCAGCTTGGTGATCCCGACTGTACCGTCACTGAAATAGGTCCGATCTTCACCATCATCGACCTGCCATTTTTGGTAATAGAAATCCAGGGTCAGTTGAAGTCGAGGACCGCCGGCACGCAGCCCCAAATTGGTCACTACGCCAAAGGCGTTGTCGGAGGTATGCTTAAAACTATCCGGATGCTGCAAATCATCGCGCAGGTTCCAGTTGCCAGTGGCCTCATAGCTGCCGCCGTGAGTTTCCACCGAGCCATGCACCGAGAAGGCCGGAATCGGCTGGTAATTAAGATCAAGACCAAACCAACCGCTCCACCATCTGGCTTCATAAGTACTGTCCAGACCGGCAATCGGCCCCACCGGCGGCAGCGTTATTCCCGGGTGCAGCGGCGGAGCTTGACTGGGGTCGCTGACTGTCTGGTAGCCTTCATAGATGCTCAGGTTTTGTTTATGATAGGAAACACCCAGCAGAGGAGTCAGGGCGAATTTGCGGCCGGCCATGAAAAAGACCACCCCGCCCCCCAGACTGCCGTCCCAGACATCACCCTTATCGGCGTTGTTGTTGGAGCGGGAAAACTCCCTGGTCCGATTGTCGCCGAAGTAATCCGAATCCTGGTTGCCGCCGGCATAAATGTCACCGTAGCTGAGACTGCCACGAATCGTGCCGCCGAAAGGGGAGCGTTGGTTGCCCAAAAGCACCTGTCCCCGGGCGGTAACCTGATAGCTCTCCAAATCATCCCAGGTCAATTCGGAAAGGATGTTCGGACTGGTGCCCCCGATATTACCGGCAATATTCCAGTCGATTTGATCCACTCGATAACCGGCGGAGAGATCGAAATTAAATCTTTCGAGAACGTCCCGAGCCTGGGCCTGGCCTGGTGACCAAGCCGGGAAAGCTACGGTTAACAGAAGAAAGAAAATGGCCGGCAAAGTCAATCTAGGCATGGGTGCATTTCCTGACAGGTGTTAGTCTTTGGTACTGGCCAGACCCCCCGGAAACCTGCAAAAATCAAGAGGTGACCGGCAGGTTCCCCAATCATTTTCAATCCGGCCCCGATGAGAGTCAAGATATTTTGCCTGAAAATCTCGGGTTTACGGGAGCTACAGGTAAGTCACCACGACCTCCCGGTCACCGATTGACACTCGGTCTCCTTCCTGGAGCTGTCGGCCGCGACGGGTCTCGACCTGGCCGTTTACCCGGATCTCTCCGGCCTGGATCAGGGCTTTGGCCTCACCGCCGGTGTCGACCAGCCCGGCAAATTTCAAGAGCTGTCCCAACCGAATGATCTCACCTTTAAGTTCTATTTTGTCCATATCTGTCCTGCCTGCTGGAGTTTTTCGAAAAAAATGGGAATATAGGGGGGAAAGTAACAACCTCCGATTAAAAGAGCGACAGGATTCTCCATGAAGATTGTTCTTCCCCTCATTCTCCTGTTGGCCGGGCTGATCCTCCTCTTGATCAAAGGCCAGCAGCGGATGATTTACCATCCCCGCCCCTATCCGGCCGGGCTGGCCCTGCCGGCGGATCTGGTTCTCGTAGAGTACCGGACTTCCCAGGGACTACAGACCGGGTATTACCTGCCCCCGGCCTCCCCGGATCCATCCGGCCGGGCCACAACCTGGCTGCTCTTTGGCGGCAACGGCTCCCTGGCCCTGGACTGGCTGAATCTGATCGAGCACTATCCCGATCCTCAATGCGGCTTTCTGCTCTTGGATTACCCTGGTTACGGGCGCTGTCAGGGGCGCCCCTCTCCCGACGCCATTCTGGAATCGGCCGAAGGAGCGCTGGCCGCCCTGGCCGTCACTATCGGAATCCCTCCAGAGCGGATTCAGGAAAATATTGGGGTTATGGGCCATTCCCTGGGAGCGGCGACCGGACTTCTCTATGCCAGCCGCCACCCGATCACCAGGCTGGTCCTGATCTCCCCTTTCACCAGCCTGAAGGACATGGCCGCCCGGGTCGTCGGCCCCCTGCTCAGCCACACCCTGTTGCACGATTACGATAATCGGACCCGGCTCCGGGAAGTGCTGACCCAAAAACCGGCCGTCCCGATTACCATTTTCCACGGCAACCACGACCAGGTGGTGCCGGTCGCCATGGGCCGGGAACTGGCCGCCATTTCTCCCCGGATCGACTATCGGGAGATCGACCGCGGCGATCACAACTATCTCCTGGCCACTGCCGCCGACGAGATTCGCCGGGCCATGCTCGGCACCGAACCGACCGGAAACCGGCGCCTGTGATCGATCTGCCGGTCAAGGAAGTCTGGCCGCAGTTGCAAGAGGCCTTGCGGAAACAAGGCCGGGCCGTGCTCACCGCCCCGCCCGGCTCCGGCAAGACCACCCTGCTGCCCCTCCTGCTTCTGCAAGAGGAATGGCTGGCCGGCCGCAACATGCTGATGCTGGAACCCAGACGGCTGGCGGCCCGGATGGCAGCCGACCGGATGGCATCGTTGCTTGGTCAAAAAACCGGCGAAACCGTGGGCTATCGGATCAGGTTCGAGAAAAAGGTCTCGGTTGCCACCCGAATCGAGGTGGTAACCGAAGGCATTCTGACCAGAATGCTGCAGGATGACCCTGCCCTGGAACAATTCGGCTTGGTGATCTTCGACGAATTTCACGAACGCTCGCTGCATGCCGACCTGGGGCTGGCACTCTGCCTGGACAGTGCCTCCGCCCTGCGAGAAGATCTGCGCCTCCTGGTGATGTCGGCCACCCTGGAGGTCGAACCGCTCAGCCGCCTGCTGGGCGCAGCGCCGATCATTCGCGGCGGCGGACGGATTTTCCCGGTAACCGTCCGCTATCTTTCTCCTCCAGGGACGAGCCGCCTCCAGAGCGGACCGGGTTATTCCTGCCCCGCCACCGTACAGGCTACCGCCGCCGCCATCCGTCTGGCCGCCAGGGAACATCCCGGTGACATCCTGTCCTTCCTGCCGGGGGCCGGGGAAATCCGGGCCACCGCCGCGCGACTGAGCGAATTTGCCGCCAAAGAATCCTGGTTGGTTTTGCCTCTGTTCGGGGATTTACCCGGAAAAGAACAGGACCGGGCCGTTCTGCCTGACCCGGACGGGCGGCGAAGGGTGGTGCTGGCCACCTCCATTGCCGAAACCTCACTGACCATCGAAGGAGTGACCATGGTCATCGACTCCGGTTGGAACCGGACTGTTCGGTTCGACCCCGACCGGGGCTTAACAAAACTGGTGACCGAAAGAGTTTCACGGGCCGCAGCTACCCAGCGTACCGGCCGGGCCGGCCGGCTGGGCCCTGGTTTTTGCTACCGGCTCTGGGATGAGACTTTGCAGCAATCCCTACCGGAAAGGAACCGCCCGGAGATCCTGGCCGCCGACCTCTGCCGTCTGGCCCTGGAGCTGCGCGGCTGGGGCGTGGCCGACCAGAACACCCTGGCCTGGCTCGATCCCCCGCCGGAAATCGCCTTCGCTCGAGCCTGTGAGCTGCTTACCGAGCTGGAGGCACTGGACAGCCAAGGGCGCATCACCAGCCATGGCCGCCGGTTGGCGGCTCTCCCCCTGCACCCCCGGCTGGCCCATCTATTACTGGTAGCGGCCGGACAGGGCCAACTGGAAACCGCCGCCGATCTGGCCGCCCTCCTGGTCGAACGCGACCTGCTGAACAGCGCACCGGGCCGCCAGCGTCCGGTTGACTTGGAATTGCGCTTCCTGGCCCTGACCGCCTTCCGACAAGGCCGGAACGGCGAGGTGCGCTCCCTGGGAGGCGACCCGGACCTTTGCCGGCGGGTGGACCAGGCCAGCCGGCAGTTTCAGCGTTTGTGCCCGTCCCAAGCTGCTTCTAAAAATCGTGCCCGGCAGAGTGTCGGCAGCTTGCTGGCCCACGCCTACCCGGACCGGGTCGCGGCCGGCCGCCTAGGGTCGCGCGAAAGATACCTGTTGGCCTCGGGAAGAGGCGCCCGGCTTGCGGCCGACGATTCCCTGGCCGGGCAACCCTGGCTGGTGGCGGCCAGTCTCGATGCCGAACGTCAGGACGGGAGAATTTTCCTGGCCGCCACGATAAATCCCGAGGAGTTGCGGGCATATCATCGTGGGCAGATACAGATGGTCGAAGAAGTGGGTTGGGATGAACGAGGTTGCGTGGTAAGCCGACGGGAGGAAAGATATCTCCGACTGCCACTCTCATCCCGTCCCGCCACCCCGGCCCCTCCCGACCTGGCCCAACCTCTGATCCTGGCGGAAATCCGCCGCCGCGGCCTCGAACTCCTGCCCTGGAGCAAACCCGGCCGCGAATTGCAGGCGAGGATTTGCTGCCTCCGCCAATGGCAGCCGGAGGGGAAGTGGCCGGACCTGAGCGATGGCGCGCTGTTGGCCGCTCTGGAACAATGGCTGCCGCCTTGGCTGGAAGGTATCCACTGCCTGGATCAGCTGAAACGCCTTGATCTGGCCACCATCCTGCGGGCCAGCCTGGACTGGCCCCAGCAGCAGGCAGCCGACGAGTTGGCGCCCACCCACCTGGAGGTGCCCAGCGGTTCCAGAGTCAGGCTGGAATACCACCCCGGCGAGGCGCCGGTTCTGGCCGTCCGCTTGCAGGAGTTGTTCGGCCTGGCCGAGAGCCCGAGAATCTGCGGCGGCAAAGTTCCGGTCACCCTGCACCTGCTCTCGCCGGCCGGACGCCCGGTGCAGATTACCAATGATCTCGGCAACTTCTGGAACACCACCTACCGCGAGGTCAAAAAGGAATTACAGGGCCGCTACCCCCGGCATCACTGGCCGGACGACCCCTGGGCCGCGCAACCGACGGCCCGGGTAAAACGCAAGATCAGAAAATAGGAGGACGCTATGGCGCCGCAGCAGGTCGTGATCTTCAAGGAATTCCCCCTGCGGGAGGGGCAAAAAATCAACATCGCCGACGGCCGCCGCCGGGGTGACTGGCTGGTCATCGGGGTCTCCGAACGCAAGGTCAAACTGCGTTGCCCGGTTTCCGGCCGGGAGGTGGAGTGGGATAGATTTTGTTACTACGTAGAGGAGCGGGAGCAGAAGGAGTGGCCCAGTCGGATGGAATAGGCTGGTGAATGTTGCGTCCGTAGTGAGTTCCCGGCAATGGAAATACGGAACGGACAGCTCTTCAGCCTTATTTTTAGGAAAAAATAAGGCTATATAGACAGCTGAAAAATAATAGTTAAATGGTGCGCCCGGAGGGATTCGAACCCCCGACTCTCGGCTTCGAAGGCCGATGCTCTATCCAGCTGAGCTACGAGCGCAGGCTGTGTCAGTCGATTTATTTCGCTTGGCGTAGTTCGAATAGCAACACGCCATTATCATTTTGTCATCCCTTATAGAACATTCTCCGACTTCCGGCAATCTTGTCAATTGGATCACGAATAAAAATCCTCAACCCTCCCGGCCCGCTCCTGTGCCACCCAGATTTTCCGGATTGCTCAGCACCCGCCACATCCTTTCCACGATCTCGTCGATTTCCGCCACCGTGGTCGAGAGCGGCAGCCACAGATAAACGATATTGCCCAAAGGCCGCAGGATTAAGCCCTCCTTCAGGCCGGCCAGATAGATCTGCCAGCCCACTCTGGCCCCGGCCGCGAATGGCTCTTTGCCGATCCGATCCTTGACCAGTTCCAGGACCCCGATCATCCCCAGGGTTCGAATATCGCCGACCCAGGGCAGCTCCCGGAAACGGTTCAGACCGTTTCGTAATCTCTCGATTTTGGCCGGCAAGCCGGCCATGGTCTGTTCCTCGCCGAAAACCTGCAGCGAACCCAGGGCGGCGGCGCAACCCAGGGGGTTGCCGGAAAAGGTGTGGCCGTGAAAGAAGGTGCGATTCTCCGAGTATGGCCCGTAGAAGGCGCTGTAGACCTCCTCGCTGGTAAGGGTAGCGGCCAGTGGCAGGTAGCCGCCGGTCAGCCCCTTGGAAAGGCAGAGGAAATCGGGGCTTACTCCGGCCTGCTCCAGGGCGAACATGGTGCCGGTCCGCCCGAAGCCGGTGGCGACCTCATCCAGGATCAGATGGACGCCGTGGCGGCCGGTCAGTTCGGCAACCTTGCGGAGATAGGCGGGCGGATAGATAATCATGCCGCCGGCCGCCTGGATCAACGGCTCGATGATCAGGGCGGCAATCCGCTCGCCCTGGCGTTCCAGTAACTCGGCCAGCGGCTCCAGACACTGCTGGTCGCAACTCTCCGGGTTCTGCGCCAGAGCACAGCGATAGCAATACGGCGAGGGCAACCGGTGCGAGGGAAACATCAAGCCGGCAAAGGCCTGGTGGAACTCGGGTACACCGCCCAGGCTCATGGTGCCGATGGTATCGCCGTGGTAACCCCGCTCGACTCCCACCAATTGGGTGCGCTGGGGCTGTCCGCTTTGCTGCCAGTACTGCAGCGACATCTTGACGGCAATCTCGCAGGCGCAGGAGCCATTATCGGAGTAAAATACCCGGGTCAGGGACGGTGGGGTCAGCCGCACCAGTTCCTCGGCCAGACGAATGGCCGGCTCGTGGGTCAGCCCGGCGAGCAGCACCTGCTCCAAACGCTCTATTTGCCCCTTGAGGCGATTTTTGATGGTCGGATGACCATGCCCATGCAGAATGCACCACCAGGACGATATGGTGTCGAAATAGCCCCTTCCCTGGCCATCGTATAATTTGATCCCCTCGGCCCGGTCGATGAGCAGGAAATCCCGCTGCCGATAATCATGCATCTGGGTATAGGGATGCCAGAGACAGCGGCGATCGATGTCCTGCAGGGATTCGTCCATGGTTATTTCCGAGTAGCCGCCTTTGATGGCAATTCCAGGATCTCCGGCCGCTGGCGGTAATGACCGGCGCAATCGAGCCCGTAGCCCACCAGATAGCCCCGCCCGACCCGAAAGCCGGTGTAATCGATCTCCACTTCAACCTCCCGCCTTTCCCCTTTGTCGAGAAAGGCGCAGACCTTGAGGGAAGCGGGGCAACGATCGAGCAGATGCTGTCGCAACCAGACCAGAGTCCGACCCGAGTCGACTATATCCTCGACCAGCAGGACATCCCGGTTGACGATCTCGCAGCACAAATCCTTAAGCAGGGAGATCTTTCCGGAGGAACTGGTGGCTTGCCCATAGCTGGACACCCGAATGAAATCCACGGTCAGGTCAAGGTCGAGAACCCGGACCAGATCGGCGGTGAAAATGAAGGCCCCGGTCAGAACCCCTATCACCAGCAGTTCGCGGCCCGCATAGTCTGTGCTGATTCGGCGCCCCAATTCAGCCACCCGCTGTTCTATCTGCTGGCTGGTAAAGACGATTTTTTCTGCTGGCATGGATTGGGTGGACCTTTTGCACGATAATTTGTCGGAAAGACCGCGAAAGTGGTCAAATTATAGTGGCACCGCCGGAGGGCGTCAATTCGAAAGGGAATTACTTGCCCAGGCAGAAGCGGGAGAAGATCGTGTCCAGAAGGTCTTCGGTGGTGGTCTCCCCGACTATCTCCCCCAGTTGATCCAGAGCGGTCTGGGCCTCGATGGCCACCAGGTCGGGCGACAGCCCGCCGGCCAGGGCTTCGGCCAAGCGCTTGGCGCAGTCAAGTGCCCCCTGCAGGGCCTGACGCTGCCGAACATTGGGGACGCAGGTATGGGCCGCCGCCTCCCCGCTCTTATCGCCGGTTGCCGCGGCGAAGATCGCCTCTTCCAGTCGCTCCAGTCCCGCCCCGGTTTTAGCCGAAACCGCAACTGTCGGCAGGTTGGGAAAGTGCTGACGAAATTCTTCCGGCTGTAGAGCCGGGCAGAGATCGCTCTTGTTAACCACCAGCACTCCGGGTCGCTTTCCCAGGCTTCGGGCCAGGTCAAGATCGTCCGGGGTTGGGACCTGCGTGCCGTCCACCACCAGCAATACCAGGTCTGCCTCTTCCTGCATCTTCCGAGCCCGGCGAATGCCCAGTTCTTCCACGGCCTCGGCATTCTCGCGAATCCCGGCCGTATCGACGATCCGTACCGGCATTCCCTTGATATTGAGAAAGTCTTCGATGGTGTCCCGGGTGGTACCGGGAATTTCGGTGACGATGGCCCGCTCTTCGCGTAGCAGGCAATTGAGCAGGCTCGATTTGCCGACATTGGGCCGCCCCAGGATCACCACCGCCAGGCCGTCCCGATACAGGCGCCCCCGTTCGGCGGCAAGCAAAAGTTCCTCCAGGGGGGTACTGATCTTTTCCCTGATATCCCGGCCCAGGGTATCAGGGTTGACGATCTCCACCTCTTCGTCGGGAAAATCGATGGCCACCTCAAGAATCGCCCGGACGTCCAGAAGAGCATCCCGGATCGCGGCGACCCTTTGCTGCAGGCTGCCTTGCAGCAACGAGAGGGCAATCTGCAGCCCCTCCCGGGTCTGGGCTTGCAACAAATCGATCACCGCCTCGGCCCTGGTCAGGTCGATGCGGCCGTTCAGGAAGGCCCGCTTGGTAAATTCGCCGGGCTCGGCCGCTCTCGCACCGGCCGCCAGAACCAGGGCCAGGATTTGCTGCAGGATCAGATAGCTGCTGTGGCTTTGGATTTCCGCCACATCTTCGCGGGTGTAGGAATTGGGGGCGGCCATGAATACGGCCATGACTTCGTCCACCGCCTGCTGGCTGACCGGATCGACGATCAAGCCATAGGTCAAACGGTGACTCTGTAATTCAACTTGACGCTGCGGCCTGAAAAGCCGCATGAGAATGGCCCGGGCCTCGGAGCCACTGACCCGGATAATCCCGATGCCGCCGGCACCGGGGGGTGTGGCAATAGCGGCGATGGTGCTGGCTTCACGATCTGCTTGCTGCTGGGCGACAACCATGGTGGGAGATTGACGGCTCAGCCGTTCTTGCTTTTTTTGCCCCGGCCCGGCACGTAAATGAGGATCTTCTTGAATTGGCCATCGCCGACGCTACGGCTCCTAATTGTCGTATCGTCCTGTAGCTTCATGTGAACGATCCGACGCTCGGCCGGGTTCAGGGCAGGGATGCTCTTGGTCCGGCCGCTCTCCCGTACCTCCTCGGCCAACCGCAGCGCCATTTCCTCTAAATCTTCGCGCCGCATCTCCCGGTAAGTTCCGGCGTCGAGCGAGAACATGACCTTACCATCAACCTTCCGGCTGACGATCTTGCGCATCAGGTATTGAAGACTGTCCAGGGTCTGGCCTTCGGGCCCGATGATCTCTTCCTCGTTGCCGCCGGAAAGCTTGGCGATAACCTTGTTTTCTTCATTGGTCACGACCACTTTCGCGTCCAGGCCCATCAGCTGCAGAATCTTTTCCAGGTCACCCTTGATGGAGGCCAGGATCTCGGCATTGATTTCCGCCGGAGGCCTTTCCGGACTGCGCGACGGCGCCACCCCGGTTTTCTTTCTTTCAGACTTTCTCGGGCCGGAAGATTTGCTTCGGGCTTCTCCCTGTACAGCGGGTTTTTCCGGGCGCCGTCCTTTTTTCACGGTCACGGCAATGACCGCCGGTTTTTTGCCGAACATGCCGAAAATTCCGCCCGAGCCGGGAGCGACCACCTCAATATTCAGCTCTTCCTGGCTAACCTGCAAGTCGAGACAGGCTTTCTGGATCGCCTCGGTGACATCCTTACCCGAGTATTCTATTTTTTCCGACATCACGTTTCTCCTCTGCGCCGGCCAGGCCGGGCCGATTCAGCCTATGAATTTAGTCCTGGGCCCGGTTGATGAAGTATTGCTGGGCCATCTGCAGCAGATTGTTGACAAAGAAATACAGCACCAATCCGGAGGCGAAGTTGATGAACAGGAAAGTAAAGATCACCGGCATGAACATCATCATCTTGGCCATCTCGGGATTGGCTGCCGTCGTAGGGGTCATCTTTTGCTGCAGAAACATGGTACCGCCCATCAGAATGGTCAGCAGCGGCAGGCCGCCCAAGTAAGGGATCTGAAATCCTACGTTCAGCCGCTCCGGGGCCGAGAGGTCGGTGATCCAGAGCATAAAGGGGGCGTGGCGCAGCTCGATGGCCTGCATCAGGACCCGATAGAGGGCAAAGAAGACCGGAATCTGCAGGACCATCGGCAGACAACCGCCCAACGGATTGATTTTATAGGTCTGGTAGAGCCGCATCTGCTCCTGGGCCAGACGTTCCTTGTCGTCCTTATACTTTTCGCGGATCAGGGCCAGCTTGGGTTGGATCTTCTGCATGCCCTTCATGGACTTCATGCCCTTGTGGGAAATAGGCCAGAAGAACAACTTGATCAGGAACGTGACCAGGATGATCGCCACCCCGTAATTGCCGACCAGTCCATAGAGCAGGTTGAGCAACATCAGGACCGGCTTGGCGACGAAACCGAACCAGCCGAAATTGATGGCCCGGTTGAATTCGTGGTCGGCGGCGTTGAGCTCGGCCATTTTCTTGGGCCCGAAATATACCGTGTAGTTATAATGCCGGGTGGAGCCGGGGGCGATGATCTCGGCCGGGCCGGTGAGCACGTTGCTGATCCCACCATCCTCTTCTGAGGCGAGCCGAACCGAGACCGGGCTTCCGGATTCATTGGCGGTCGGAGCGACCGCCATCATGAAATAGGTATCTTCAACGGCGGTCCAGGTGATGTTGCCCTTAAAAGTTTTCGGGCCCTCTTTCTCAAGATCCTTGACCTTGACCTCGTTCAGTTTATCGTCCTGCAAAATGGCTGGGCCATTGAAGAGGAAACGGGTGTTCTTGGTTGCGGGCGAGAAGGGGCGGTTGACCAGGCTCAGATATGGCGAGCCCTGCAGGGAGGAGTCCGAAGTATTGGCCACCTCGATGGAGAGATCCAGCAGATAATGCTCGGCGTTGAAAGTCAGCTTTCTGGTCACCACCAGACCGGCCGGCAACTGCCCGGTCATCTTCAGGGTCACGGAGCCGGAGCTGTCGCGACTCGGCTCCCCGGCCTCATACAAAGGCAAGACCCCGACCCGAGCCGGATCGGTACCCCAGGAGAAAAAGAGCGGCAGGTCGCGACCGGGACCAGCCTGGACCAGCTCTTTGTCGGCGGAACCAGCCTCATGACTCTCCCGATAATCCTTCAGACGAAAACTGGTAATCAAGCCGCCAGCTTCTGAAACCTCGGCCACGTAATGCTTGGTATCAACTTTAATTTCCCGGGCTGGGCGACTGGGTGGAGGCACCGGCTGGTTGTTGGCCGCAGCCAATTTTACCGGCGTGGCCGGGGGGGGCGGGCTGGACGTCTCGACCGCTGTCCCGCCGGTCGGAACTACGGCTGTGGTCGCTACCGGAGTCTGGGACGGGGGTGAGACAAAAAGGTACTGATAGCCGAAAAGGATGATCATCGACAGGACGATGGCCACAAAAACGTTTCTAGTATCCATGGGAACTGCTCCCTTCCGGTGTCGGCCGGCGATTTATACTTGAATGAGGGTGATGGGCCGGGGTGCGGGGCATTTGCAAGGTGGCTCGGCGATCAGTTTTTTACCGGATCATAACCACCCCGATTAAACGGGTGACAGCGCAAAAGCCGTCGGGTGGCCAGATAGACGCCGCGCAACGGGCCATGCAACTCGATGGCATCGATGGCGTACTGAGAACAGGTGGGAGTAAACCGGCAGCTGGGAGGAATCAGCGGCGAGATTAACATCTGATAAATACGGATCAGCCCGATCAATGGTCTTCTAAAGATCATCACCGGACCTCGAACGCTAGCGGGTATTGAACAATATTCATAACTTTTAACGCCGGTTCGAACCGGCGCGGATCTCCATTCTGAGTGTCTGGCGGAAAAACGGGAAACAGGGGAAAGAAGGCGGCCTGGGGTCGAGGCCGTTGTCGCGGCTCAATCTCACCCTGCTACCGTCGTCTTACCGGACGCCCGGCGCAACATCAGGGCGACGAGTTCTTGCACTGCCGCTGGACTGTCCGGAGTAAATCCGCTCCTGACGGCAAAAACGATATCCGCCGCAGGGGAGAGAAAATGGCGATTGAGACGAAAAAACTCCCGGATAATCCGTTTGATTCTGTTTCTGCGTACCGCCGATTTAACCCCGTGGATACTGATTCCCAACCTGTTGTCCGCACCGCCGTTGGGGAGATGAATGATGGTCAGCTGCGGACCCCTGATTCTTTTACCCTTCTCGTAGACCTTCCGGTATTCCCATGGAGCTCTGAGCAAGCCGGCTTTGGGGAAGGACAGTGGTTTCATGCGGTGGGCGCAAGGCAGACAGGCGAACCATCGGCCTGGCCCCCCCGGCGGCAGATTATTTCCTGCCTCAGACGGACAGACGTTGACGGCCCCGGGCTCGGCGCCGATTGATTATGGCCCGCCCGGCCTTGGTTTTCATTCTGGCCCTGAAGCCATGGGTCCGGTGACGCTTGATATTGCTGGGCTGAAAAGTTCTCTTGCTCATTTTGTTCCCTTTAATGTTGATGAACTTGCTAAAAGTTCCGGGATGGCCTCGCCATCAATCTTGCTACTGCCTGGTGAACCGCAGTCCCACGACTGGTTGGCTCAATACGTCCGGATCACCGGCAGCCTTGGCTGGGGGATGAAATAACAGACAATCCCAGCCACCAAAACTCGCTAACATAACGGGTTGGCCTGTCGATGTCAAACAAAAACCAGGGTTGGCGAACAAGCTGGAGATGAGGGTCAGTCGTCCCGGGAAGGATCTTCCCCCCGGTCGCGATCAAGGCCGAAGATCTGTCTGACCATGGCCAGCTTCTGGCTGCGGTCGATGTTGTGCCGGTCTTCGTTCTTCAGATAGATAATGGGGTCATGGAGCAACTTGCCGACAATGGCGCCGGCCATCTTTTCGATGGAGACCCTAGCCTTATCGGGCAAATCGCTTTTGAGATTATTCAAGGTTCGGGTGATCTCAGCCTGGCAGATCTGCTCGGCTTTGCGACGCAGTTCGACAATGGTCGGGCTGACTTCCATGCCTTCCAGCCACTGGGAAAACTTTATGGTTTCCTCGGCGACAATGTTTTCGCCCCGGGCCGCCTCCTTGTCACGCTCAGCCTTGTTGACATCGACCACCTGCTGCAGGTCGTCGATGTCATAGAGGTAGACGTTGTCCACGTTGTTCAATTCCGCGTCCAGGTCGCGCGGTACGGCGATGTCGATCAGGAACAGGGGCCGGTTATGGCGCTGTTTCATCACCGGTTTAACGTCATCCTTACGCAGTACCAGTCCCGGCGCACCGGTGGAACTGATCAGGATATCGATATGCTCCAGCTGGGGGATAAGATCGTCCAGACCGGCGGCTTTGCCGTTGAATTGCCGGGCCAACTTGACCGCCCGCTCAAAGGTCCGATTGACCACCACCACCTGGCTTACCCCCTGATTGATCAGATGCTCGGCTGCCAGTTCGGCCATCTCCCCGGCCCCGACCAGCATCACCGCCTTGCCCTGCAGGTCGCCGAAAATCTTCTTGGCCATCTCCACGGCAGCATAGCTGATGGAAACGGCACTGCTGCCGATGCTGGTCTCGGTACGAATCCGTTTGGCCACCGAAAAAGACTTGTGCATGAAACGATTGAGAATCGCCCCGGTGGTGTTGGCTTCGGAAGCGATCTTATAGGCCTGCTTAAGCTGGCCCAAGATCTGGGGCTCGCCGACGATCATCGAGTCGAGACTGGCCCCAACCCGGAACAGGTGGGTAATGGCCTCATCACCCTGGTGCAGGTAGCTGTATTTTTTGACCTCTTCTTCACTCAAGGCGCTTTTCCCGAACAGAAAGCGGCGCAGAGCCTCGGCGGACTCCACCGGCCGGGAAGAGACCGTAATGATCTCCACCCGGTTGCAGGTGGAAAGGATACAACACTCGCTGCAGCCGGCCTGTTCCAGGAGTTCCTGGAGCGGCAACCGGTCGTTGCCGGAGAAGGCCAGCTGCTCGCGGACCTCCACCGGTGCGGTCTTATGGTTGACCCCAAGTATGAGAATGTTGTTAGCCTGCATATGAATGAATCCCGCCCAGCATGAAATTGACGCCCCAGAAGGTGAAGAGCACCACCAGGAAACCCACTACCGCCATAATTGCCGCCTTACGCCGGCGCCAGCCGGCGGTAAAGCGCTGATGCAGAATGGCGGCATAGAGGAACCAGGTGATCAACGACCAGGTCTCCTTGGGGTCCCATTGCCAATATGCCCCAAAGGCCTGCTTGGCCCAGAGCGAACCGGTGATGATGCCCAGGGTCAACAGGGAAAACCCGATGGTCAGGCAATGGTTGTTTAAATTGTCCAAGGCCTCCAGAGAGGGTAGCCTGGAATAAAAAAGCCCGAACCTCTTGCCCTTGATCTCCCTTTCCTGCAGCAGGTACATGATCCCGCCGCAGAAAGCCAAGGCCAGGAAGCTATTGGCCAACACGGCGATACTTGCATGTACCGGCAGCCACAGGCTCCGCATGACCGGCGAGATGCGGGTGGCCTGCTGGGAGGAAAAGGAGGCCACAACCATTAAGGCCAAGATGATGGGACTGACGAAAACCCCGAAATTTTTCACTTGGTAGCGCCAGCGAAAGGAGAGATAACTCCAGCAGATCGACAGCGCGAAAAAGGAAACCGCCTCATGGTTGCTGGTGATCGGCGTATAGCCGACGACCAGGAAGCGAACCACAGTGTAGGCCAGATGGCTGATTGCGGCCAGCACCATGCCGTAACGGGCCAGAGTCCTGATTCGTTTGTTCTGGTTACCGAAGAAGACCAGATAGGAGACGGTAGAGAACAGGTAGAGATAAAAAGTCAGCTGAAAGAGTAAGGTCATGTTCCGGGTTCCCGCCTGGGTTTAAGGATTGGCTCAGGAAATTTTCTACGTCAGGGTCGAACTGGCGATCTAGCAATTTAGCATTTTTTCTATCTTCTTCAAGCATTCCGGTTCCAGGTCATCTCCAAGCACCTTGGAGAAATGCTTCCGCAGCCTTGCCCAATCGCCTTTTTTCACCCAAATCGGCAACTCGGGGTGGAGCAGGGCGGAGAACATCTCCCGGTTCCGGCGGTGATCCAGGCCGCGGGCCAGGATCAGGGGGCGCACGAGCCCCATGATTTCTACCACAGTCGCGTATTCGTCGCCATAGGCTTCTGCCAATTCACGGCTGATCATCCGGGCGAGGGCAGGGCTCTTGCCGGCAGTCGAGACGGCCAGGACCAGGTCGCCCCGGCTGATCAGGGCCGGCAGAATGAAGTTGCAGCGATGTGGGACATCGGCCACGTTGACCAGTTGGTTGGCCGCCGAAGCCTCGGCAAAAACCTCGCTCTGGACCTCTTCATTGTCGGTGGCGGCAATGACCAGGAAGGCCCCGGCCAGATCGCCGGGGCAATAAGACCGCGCCTGCCAGAACAGCCGGCCCTCATCATGCAATTCCCGCAACCCGGGGGTCAAATCCGGACTGATTACCTCGACAGAACCGCCGCAATCCAGCAGAGTGGCGATCTTCCTGGCCGCCACCTCCCCGCCGCCGATCACCACGCACTTGCGGCCGGCGATCGCCAGATTGACGGGATAATATTTCATGATCATGGGCTCCAGGTTTGCGGTTCCACTTGCTTGGCCGGGCGGCAGCCTCTTATTATCATATTCACCTGCCCCAGACAAGATATAGACCGCCGCCATTTGGTTTGACACCGACCCGGTTCCGGCTATATTGCAGGCAGATTAAGAATTCCCTTGTCCATGCGCCGATAGATTTTGCCAGGAGAGAACCATGCACAGTGGAAAATTTTCAGTCGTCACCAATCGTCAAATGGAATTTGTCGACATCACCGAGCGCTTGGCCGACGCGGTGCGCGAGTCCGGCCGGCAAGAAGGGTTGTGCTTCGTATACAACCCCCACACCACCGCCGGCCTCACCATCAACGAGGGAGCCGATCCGGCGGTTCAGGCCGACATCATCGGCGTGCTCAAGCGCGTGATCCCGCTGGATTACCCATACAAACACCTGGAAGGTAATTCGCCGTCCCATATCATGGCCGCGCTGATGGGCAGCTCGGTGTCGGTTCCGGTTGAAGTCGGCAGATTGCAGCTTGGTACCTGGCAAAAGATTTTTTTCTGCGAATTCGACGGACCCCGTTCGCGCCAGGTGTTCTGGCGAATGGTTTGAGCAGCAAACAGGGAGCATAAATATTCCATGATTGACGACCGGAATAACAGCAAGGACCGCGCTTCGGAAATAGCCTTCGGTCTCGATCGCGCCACCGACGAACGCTCCCTGGCCTTGTTCCTGACCCGATTCACCCGTCCGGAGTTGCTGGAGGTGCTGCTGCCCCGGTTGAGCGACTCCGAACTCCTGGGCTTACTCGACCGGTTGAGCGATCTGATGAAAAAACACTTGCAGGAAGGCGAATATCACCGGCTTTTCCTGCGGGACCGCTAAGACGACCGGGATTACTGCGAAGGAGTTTGACGTGGCAGAAAAAATAATCAGGGATTTGCGCGATTTTCTAACCGTTCTACGGCGGGAGTCGGAACTTATCGAGGTACATACCGAGGTTGATCCCTACCTGGAAATCGCCGAAATCCACCGGCGGGTCATCGGGATGAACGGACCGGCCCTGCTTTTTACCAAAGTCAAGGGAAGCCGCTTCCCGGTGGTTACCAATCTTTTCGGTTCAAAACACAGGATGGAACTAGCCTTCGGGCGACGGCCCCTGAATTTTGTCGCCGATCTGGTCCGAGCCGCGGAAAATCTCACACCCTCGCTCAAATCCCTCTGGCGTTCAAGGGGCCTCATTCGTCAAATGACCAGAGTCGGTACTAAGGTTCATCGTGAAGGTCCGATCCTGGATGAATATCAGTCGCCGCCCCGACTGTCCGAGCTGCCGCTCCTGACCTCTTGGGAGACCGACGGCGGCCCATTCGTCACCCTGCCCCTGGTCTACACCGAACACCCGGACGGTCGCGGCCACAATCTTGGCATGTACCGAATTCAACGCTACGACGACAACACCACCGGCATCCACTGGCAGATCCACAAGGGCGGCGGCTTTCACTACCACGAGGCGGAAAAACGTCACCAGCCCCTGCCGGTTTCTCTCATCATCGGCGGTCCGCCCGCCCTGATGTTGGCGGCCATCGCCCCTCTGCCCGAAAACATCCCGGAACTTCTGCTGGCCTCGCTGCTACAGGGGGAAAAGTTTCCCCTGGTCAAGGATCCGCGCGGCGGGCACCTCTTACCGGCCCTGGCCGAATTCGTCGCCAAAGGTGTGGTTCCGCCCCATGTCCGCCGGCCTGAAGGTCCTTTCGGCGATCATTACGGTTATAACTCACTGCAACACGACTACCCGGTTTTCCAGGTCGACCGGCTATACCACCGGCGAGACGCTATCTATCCGGCCACCGTGGTCGGACGGCCTCGCCAGGAGGATTTCTATATCGGCGATTTCCTGCAGGAACTGCTTTCACCCCTTTTCCCCCTGGTGATGAGTGGGGTACGGCAACTCAAGACCTTCGGCGAAACCGGCTTCCACTGCCTGGCCGCCGCACGGGTGGCCGACCGTTACCCGCGCGAGGCCTTTGCCACGGGGTTGCGCATCCTGGGCGAAGGACAACTTTCCCTGACCAAGTTTCTGATCCTCACCGACGGCGATCTGGACGTTAACGACTTCCCCGGGCTCTGGAAGCACATCCTGGCCCGGGTGAACTGGCAAACCGATCTTTTCGTCTTCGCCAATGTCTCGCAGGATACCCTGGACTACACCGGACCTTCGGTAAACAAGGGCTCAAAAGCCATGCTCATGGGCCTCGGCCGGGAGCCTGTGCGCACCCTGGCTGAACAATTCACCGGGACACTGCCGTCCGGCTGCAGCCATCCCGAAGCTTATCTGCCCGGTACCTTGGTGATCCAGGGCTCTCCATATCAACAAGACCAGGAACTGCCGCAAAGACTGGCCAAGGAGAAGGAACTGATCGACTGGCAGGTTATTGTCCTGGTCGATAACACCAGGGCCGCCACTGCCTCTCTGCAGGAATTCCTCTGGACCTTATTCACCAGGTTCGAACCGGCCGCCGATATCCACGGCGCCGCCAGTTCGACGATCAGATTTCATGTGGGGCTCACCGCGCCGGTGGTCTTCGACTGCCGGATGAAGCCCTGGTACACCGAAGTACTGGAAGTGGACGAGGGTACCAGGCTCCGGGTGGATGCTAAGATGTCCGAGATCCTGCCGGCTCATTGGTTTAAAAAGGGTTAGTCGGTCAAGATGGTGGCGGAACGTTTGCAGAAGGTATTGGCAGCTGCTGGGGTCTGTTCTCGGCGCCAGGCAGAAATACTGATCTCCGCCGGCCGGGTCGCGGTCGACGGGGAGGTGATCACCGCCCTGGGCAGCAAGGTCGATCCCGACCACCAGCGGATTACCGTTGACGGCCGTCCCCTGGCCAACCCGGATCTGGTCTATTTCCTGCTTAACAAACCCCGGGGTTACGTGACCACCATGAAGGATCCTCAGGGTCGGCCTCTGGTCACCTCTCTGCTCAAGGGGGTCAGGGAACGGATTTTTCCCGTCGGCCGCCTTGATATCGATACCGAGGGCGCCCTGCTCCTGACCAACGATGGCGAACTGGCCCAGAAAGTCTTGCATCCCAGTAATGAAATCGATCGCACTTACGTCGCCCGGGTCAGCGGTTCTCCATCCCCAGAAAATCTGCATAAATTGCGCCGTGGCATTCTCCTGGAGGGACGCAAGACCTGGCCGGCCCAGCTTAAGGTCTTGGACTCGACTGGTAATTCAACCAGCATCGAGATCACCATCCACGAGGGCCGTAAACGCCAGGTAAGGAAGATGTTTGCCGCCATCGGCCACCCGGTTTTAGAGTTGACTAGAACCGCTTATGGCAAGCTGGCGCTCGGAAATCTGCCCACCGGCCAATACCGCCGTTTGAACGCCGCCGACCTGCGAAAACTCCTTTCCTGAAAAAGTCTTTACAATCGATTAGTTACGAGATATGTATATTTGATACTTAAGGAGATATATAATTTTTTCAGACAGTTAGCGATTGAGCATTCTTTGAGTAAGGCAAACGGGGAAGGAGAAATGAACAAATCGCAACTGATCGAGGCCCTGGCGCAGGAAATCAATCTCCCGCTCCGGGAAGTAAGCCCCATAACCGATACCATACTTGGTACGATGGTAGAGGCCCTGGCCGCCGGGGACAGTATTGAAATCCGCGGATTCGGCAGCTTCGTGGTCAAGGAGTACGACTCGTACACCGGGCGTAACCCCAAGACCGGCGACAGCATCAAGGTGCCCCCTAAAAAACTGCCATTTTTCAAGGTGGGAAAGGATTTGAAAGAGAAAGTCAATAAAACGTGAATTAACTTTTCGTTTTATTTTTCTCCGCGGGTCAAGCTTCAGGGTCGACGATCTCTCCTATCAGATCATAGTGGTGCGCCTCGGTGATGCGCACATCGACTATGTCCCCCGCCTCGCAATTACCGGAGGTGATGTACACTACTCCGTCAATTTCCGGGGCCTGGAAACGGGTGCGCCCTTCCAGCAGCAAGTCGCTCTCGCGGCTCAGCCCTTCCACCAACACCGGCTGGATCGAACCAACTTGACGTTGGTTTACGCTTAGGGAAATCCCGGCCTGCAACGCCATCAACCGCTCCCGACGAGTTATTTTATCCTCTTCCGAACAATGCTCCGGTAGATTGGCCGCCTCGCACTCCTCTTCATTGGAATAACAGAATATCCCGACATTGTTGAGTTGTTGCGCCGTCATGAAATTGGCCAGTTCAGCTACATCCGCCTCGGTTTCGCCGGGAAAACCAACCATAAAGGTGGTCCGGATGGCAGCCTGGGGCACCAGGGCGCGGATCCGGGCCAGTAGTTCTTCCACGCTTTTCCTCTGGTAGGGGCGATTCATGGCCTTGAGGATCCGGTCACTGACGTGTTGCAGGGGAATATCAAAATAGGGCAGTAATCGGGGTTGCTCGGCCACCAGATGCAAAAGTTCATCGTTGAGTCGCATGGGGTAGAGATAAAGCAGCCGCAACCAGGGGATTGAGGTTTCCCGGAGCAGAGCCCGGAGCAAGTCAGACAGTCTTTCCCGTTCGGGTCCCAGATCGAGACCGTAGGCGGTAAGATCCTGGGCCACCAGGGTCAGTTCCCTGGTGCCGCCCGCCTCCAGTTGTTGCGCTTCCCGGACCAGGTCTTCGAGATCCCGACTGCGCAAGGGACCGCGCAAGCTCGGGATCAGGCAGTAGGAACAACGGTTGGAACAACCCTCGGTGATCTTCAGGTAAGAACGGAAGGCGGGGGTAGAGATGAGCCGGGGCGTTTGAAAATCCATCAGATAGGCCGGTGGAGCCGAGTCACAAACCAATTCAGACTCCTCACCCAGGGCGGCCAGTTTTGCCGCCACCCCGGCAATCTCATCCACCCCGAGAAAAAGATCGACCTCGGGCAACTCCACGCGCAGCCGCTCGCCGTAGCGTTGCACCATGCAGCCGGCCACCACCAGTTTGCAGCCGGGTTTTTCCTGCTTAACTGCACCCAGGGCCAGAATGGCGTCAATCCCTTCCTCAACGGCCGGAGTGATGAATCCGCAGGTGTTGACCAGCAGGATATCGGCCTGGTCGGGGCTATCTACCCCTTCGTAGCCGGCGGCCCGTAAGGTGCCGCTGATCACTTCCGAATCCACCAGATTCTTGGGACAACCCAGGCTCTGGATAAAAACTTTCTTGCCCATAGCACTTACCCGTTAAATTTTCGCAGCCAATCAAAAAGGGCATCGAGCACTGCCCGACTTTTCTGTTTAAAAGGCGGCTGCTGAAATCCGGGGCGCCAGCCGCCACCCCAGAGTTCATCGGAAATGATCAGCATCGCGCCCAACTCAATCCCCCGAAAAGCGGCAACCGCGGCCAGAGCGGTGAATTCCATTTCCACCGCCAAGGCGCCCAAGGTGGCGTACTTTTCCACCTTGCTCCGACTTTCCCGGTAGGGGGCATCTGTGCTCCACACTGCACCCTCGCGAAATTCACACCTTTCAGCCACCAGAAAGCTCTGGAGGTGCCGGCGCCAGCCAAGGCTGTTCTTGCTTTCAACGGCAGCCGGATAATGCTGGGAAGTACCCTCTTCGGAAAAGCCGGTGATGGGCAGCAGGATATCTCCCACGTTCACTCCCGCTACCAATGCCCCGCACCAACCCCAGACCACGACCCTTCGACAGCCCAGTGCGATCAATTTTTCCAGGGTCATGACCGCCATCGGGGCGCCCACTGCCGGACCGGCCACGAACATGGCCTGTCGATCTTCACCTGCCGGGAGAATCTGAAGATTACTGTTAAAGAGGAACTGCCGCCGGCCGGCGCTCTCCTTAGCCTTTTTAACAAGGTAGAGGGCATCGCCGGGGTTGAGGCAAATGATACCGGTGGCCGGAATCTCCGGCTCACCTTTACCCCGGCAGGGATTGATGATAATTTCGTCCCGATCGGTCATGACTCCGCCAATAAAAAAAGGCTGCAGGATAAACCTGCAGCCTTCATTAAACCAGCTTTGCTGGATTCTGCCAATTACCCAAGCAGCGGGTTGGCGAACAGCAGGATCAGGGAGATAACCAGACCGTAAATGGTCAGAGACTCGATCAACGCCAGACCGATGATCATGGTCACGGTGATTTTGCCGGAGGCTTCGGGATTGCGGGCAATACCCGAGCAAGCGCCGCCGATGCCGGAACCCATACCGATACCGCAACCAAGGGCGGCAACGCCGACCGAAAGAGCGGCGGCCAGACAGATCAGGGCCAGATTGGCGCCACCGGCGGCGGAACCACCTTCACTGGCCAGGGCCATGGTGGAGGCGGCCAACACCAGCAGAACAGACAACAGAGAGCTTACGGTGAACTTCTTCATGGTTTGATACTCCTTTGCGATAGAATTGATATTTGGCCTTCTTTCTAAAATTATTGCGTGGTTTGGATCAGTGAGCATGCTCCATGGAGGCTGAGAAATAGAGGATCGAGAGGAGCACGAAAACCAGGGCCTGGACGATGGAGACGAAGACCCCCAGGCAGAGGATCGGCAGGGGCGCGAAATAGGCGCCAGCCAGTATGAAGAGAATGCCCAGCAGGGTCTCCTTGGCCATGATGTTGCCGAATAGCCGGATAGAGAGTGAGAGAATCCGGGCCAGATGACTGATGATTTCAATGGGAGCGATCAACGGGATCAACCACCAGACCGGCCCCAGAAAGTGCTTGTAGTAGTTGAGCCCGTGGAACTTGAAGCCCAGAATATGCGTAGTGAAGAAAACGATCAGTGTACAACCCAGGGTGATATTGAGGTTGGAGGTCGGCGACATGAACCCCGGCATCAAGCCGATCAAGTTGGCAACCAGGATATAGAGGGCGAAAGTGGCCAGCATCGGGAACATCATCCGGGCCCCTTCCTTGCCCATGTTCTCGGCCATGAAACCTTCCATTCCGCTGATGATCGCTTCCCAGAAATTCTGGCCCTTGCCGGGGATCATCTCGATCTTGCCCATGGTTATCTTAGGCATGACGATCAGGAAGATCATGACCAGCCAGGTGTAGGTCATATGGGGAGAGACCAGCTTGGCCAGCACCGTATGACCTACGGGGCCATGCGGCACCGGTAAGCCAAGGGCTTGAAGAATTACCGAGATAAATAATATCGGATGTTCCATCTGCGTTTATGATGCCTCCCTGTTCTTGAATAACTTTAGAGCCCCACCGAGCGCCACCCCGCCGATACTGAGAAAAACCACGGAGAGACCGGCCAGGAGCCCAATTATGTTGAGCGAACCGTATTTAATCAACAGAAAGAGGATAACCGCCAGTAACGTCAATCGGGCATAGTACCGGAGAAAAAACCTGGCTTTTAGCCCAATTGTATCCCCCTGCAACAGTTTGGTTAAATCTCTTTTCAACCACCAGAAACTGGTGTTGGCCAAGATACCGCCGATAACCACCCCTCGAGTAACGGCTAGGTCGAAGAAAAGAGCGCTGCCACCGGCCAGTAATAGCAGCAGAACCCAGTTCCACTGCTGGATCCTGCGTAAGGGCAGGGCTTCTTCCCGGTTCATCGATTACAGGTCTTTCCTTCTGGCCATCCGGTACAGGTTCAGAAAGGCTGCAAACACACCAAAACCTAGAAAAGCCAGGGTAAACCAGGGTGAGGTCCTATCTCCGAAAACCTTGTGGTCAAGGAAATATCCGAACCCAAGCCCGATGAAAATTGAAAAAGCCACCGTCATGCCGATGGTGCTGAAATCGGCCAGTAGCTTGATTGTTTCCCTACGGTTATCGGACATGGTTTCCACCAGTAAACGGCCAGTTAACCAAGTGCCCACCGGATGAATGACCGTTCAATAACTAGCATGGGCTCCCTGCAAAGTCAACGCTTTTTGGCCTAATCGGCCAATTTTCTGAATACTGATTCAGCCTTCTCCAAAGTTAGGGAAAAATCCTCATCGCTGTGAGCCGCCGACATGAACATGCCTTCGAATTGGGCCGGAGCCAGATAGATACCGGCAGACCGCATCTCCCTGTAATAGCTTCCGTAGAGCTTGGTATCGGACTGCATGGCCGATTCAAAATCGGTCACCGGGCCTTCGGTGAAAAACAAGGTCAGTACCGAACCGGCCTGATTCAGGCAGACCCGGCCGGCCAGATACTTGCGGGCCAGACTCTCGAGATTCCGACCGAATTCCTCGGACAGACGATCCAGTTTCTCGTAAAACCCGGGTTTCATCAATTCCGTCAGGGTCGCCTTACCGGCTGCCATGGCCAGAGGATTCCCGGACAGAGTCCCGGCTTGGTATACTGGTCCCACCGGGGAGATCATCTCCATCAACTCTTTTTTCCCGCCATAGGCGCCAACCGGCAAACCGCCACCGATAATCTTGCCTAGACAGGTAAGGTCCGGGGTAATCCCGAACTTGCCCTGGGCTCCACCCAGACCAGCCCGAAAACCGGTAATAACTTCGTCAAAAATCAGGACGATCCCAAGTTCGGTGGTTAAATCGCGCAATTTCTGCAGAAATCCCGGGGCGGGCGGCACCACCCCCATGTTGCCGGCAATGGGCTCGATGATGACGCAGGCGATATCCAGATCCTGATTGCGCAGGGTCTCTTCCAACCTGGTCGGATCGTTATAGGGAATTGAGAGGGTGTTCTTGACGATATCTTCAGGCACCCCGGGACTCCCGGGAATCCCCAGGGTGACCACGCCGGAACCGGCCTTGACCAGAAAAGAGTCGGCATGGCCATGATAACCGCCGTCAAATTTCACCACGATCTTACGTCCGGTATAACCGCGAGCCAGGCGAATAGCGCTCATGGTCGCCTCGGTTCCGGAACTGACAAAACGCACCATTTCGATTGAGGGCACCGCCGAAATCACCAATTCGGCCAATTCAATTTCCAGCGGACAGGGGGCGCCGAAACTGGTACCGAATGCCATGGCCTTTTTGATAGCTTCGCTGATGGCTGGATGATTATGTCCCAGGATCATTGGTCCCCAGGAACCGATATAATCCAGATACTCGTTACCATCCACATCGTAAATTTTTGAGCCCTGGGCTCGTTGGATAAAAACCGGATCGCAACCTACCGATTTACAGGCCCGTACCGGGCTGTCGACGCCTCCGGGAATAAGCTGCTGGGCTCTGGCGAACATTTGCCGGGACTTGTCTGTCTTCATTTCCATCTCTCCATCATCTCTTTGATTCAGTCTCTCTGCCTTGATACGAAAAAGGGGAATATAGCATGGCTTTTTCACCAATGTCAAAAGCTACTTCCCGAATGTCACCACTGAACATCCACCTGGGCCTACTTTCTCAGGCATTAGCTCGTTGAAATAGTTGATTGATTGGAACCGTCCGGAAGGCTTGGCAATTTCCCTGCTGCTGGGCTTGGCCACATAAACCAGGTTTTTAAAGCCGTACTTTTCAGCCGAAACCAGGACTTTTTCATTATCATCTGCCAGGAGGGTACGTTCAGGCCGATAAGGAAATCTGTCCCGCATTTTTGCCCAGAAACCTGGCTCTTCCTTCGCCAGCCCAATCTCCTCGGCACATATGATCCGGTCGAATCGATCCTGCAAGGCAGTTTTAGTCATTTTGATCGCCAATGTCTTGCTATGGGCATTAGTAACCAGCCAGATTGTTTTCCCCGTCATCCGACAAAAATCAAGAAATACAATGACATAGGGATGAATATTGATCAGATGATCGACCTGGATTTTGAGTGCGGGAATATCCAGACCCAACTGATCCGACCAGTAATCCAAGTCGGTCCAGGCCAGAGTTCCCTCCCTGGCCTGGTAGCGGGTCTGCAGTTGCTTTCTGGCCTCGGCCGGATCCAGTTGATATTTATCGGCATAAATCTCAGGAACGAAATGCTCCCAGAAATAATCGTCGAAATATCTGTCCAGCAGGGTTCCATCCATGTCGAGCATGACCAGATCGATCCCCGCCCAGAATTGATCAAGCATAGCGATCCTTTGTCTTGACGATCCAGCCCCCTGAGCATGAGCTTGGACTCTCAGGGCAGTTGCAAACTGCCGATGATCTCACTCACCGAGTGATAGCCGAATTCCTGCAGATAGTTGGAAATACCTTCCACCACTCTCTCTGTGGTATCGGGGTTGACGAAATTTGCGGTGCCGATCTGGATGGCCGAAGCCCCGGCAATGAGAAATTCCAGGGCATCGGCGGCAGTCATGATACCACCAATACCGATCACCGGAATCTTGACTGCCCGGGCCGTCTGCCAAACCATGCGTAGAGCCACAGGTTTAATGGCCGGGCCGGACAAGCCCCCGATGACATTGGCCAAACGCGGCTTCCTGGTTCGGTGATCGATGGCCATGCCGATTAAGGTGTTAATCAGGGAGATGGCATCGGCGCCGGCTTCTTCGGCAGCTCTGGCGGTTACCGTGATATCGGTGACATTTGGTGAGAGCTTAATAATTACCGGCTGTCCGGCATTTTCCTTTACCGAGGCGGTAACCTCGCGAACCATCTGCGGATCTGTTCCGAAAGCAACCCCGCCTTGCTTGACGTTTGGGCAAGAGATATTTACTTCAATAGCGGCTATCCCTTCGATATTGTTTAGTTTTTTTGCTAAAAATCCATACTCGTCGACACTATCTCCCAAAATGTTGACCACTACTGGAGTGCCTAACCCTCGTAAGGCAGGTAATTTTTCAGTTAGGAATTTCTCAATCCCGACATTCTCCAAACCTATCGCGTTAAGCATACCCCCGGCCGTTTCGACAATTCGCACTGGCGGATTCCCGCAACGGGGCTGCAGAGAGATTCCCTTAACGACTATGGCCCCCAAACGATGGAGGTTAACATAGTTTGAAAACTCCAGGCCATAACCGAAAGTTCCTGATGCAGTCATCACTGGGTTCCTCAGCACCAGGTTCTCGGCAATTCTTACAGACAAATCTAAGTTAGATTTTAGATCCATGCCACATCTCCGGCATTGAAAACCGGTCCATCCTTGCAGACATGCAAGAAAGGTCGACCGCTACTTTCAAATTTTGCTTGCGAACTATTGATCGTACATCCAAGACAGGCTGAAATGCCACAGGCCATAACCGTTTCCAGCGAGACCTGACAGGGACAGTTCCTGCCTTTACAAAAATTCGCTACTTTATACATCATTGGTTTCGGTCCGCAGGCAAAAACCTGTGAGAATTTTTCCTTACTAAATTGCTCCGGCAGAAGGTCGGTAACAAAACCGTGGTGGCCGATGGACCCATCGTCGGTTGCGAGTAAGGGTAGAATCCCAAGATTGGCAAAATCATCTTTCAGGATCATCAATTCCGTGGCAGTGGCACTGCCAAGCAGTATCTTGATCTGGGCTGGCGACTTTGATCTGAGCAGTGTTTTTACCAGGAAAAAAAGCGGCGCGAGACCAACACCTCCTCCAACAACACAGACATTCACCGTTTGATCGGCTAGTGAAAAACCCTGCCCCAATGGTCCGACTACTTCCAATATTTCACCTTTTTTCCGCTCGGCAAGGTAGCTTGTTCCTTGCCCCAAAACTTTAACCAACAACTGAATCATGCCATTTGAAGTGACCTGGTGAATAGAGAACGGTCGGCGCAAAAGCGGTATGCCCTTGTCACTGGCCTTGACCATGACAAATTGTCCAGGTTTAGCTTGTGCAGCTATTTCAGGTGCAGCCAAAGTGATTCTGATGATTCCCGGAGCAAGCTCTTCGACACGGATTATGTTGCTATTAAGTTGGTATGAAATCATGAATTATGACGCTCTTATTCGAAGCTTGTTTGACAACATTAGCCTTGTCCGCGGATTGGCATTGCTCAGGGCTCAAGAGCTAAGCGCTGGCAATCAGACTGACTAGCCGTTCCAAATCGTCAAGCGAGTAATACTCGATTTCGATTTTTCCGCGATTGCCATTTTGAATGATTTTAATATTACTCTCTAATCTTCGGGAAATATCATTGGTCAGTGTCTGACAATATGATTCGGGAATTACTCCCTGTGGTTTTTGTTTGCCGCTTATATCAACAATAGCTTTAGTTTTTCCCGGATTTCTTTTAATTTTTTTTGCTAATTCCTCTGCCTGCCGTACGGATAGGTTTTTTCTGACGATCTCATCCCTGACCTGACGCATCAGGTCCTGGTCTGGTACTGACAGAATCACCCGAGCATGCCCGGCGCTAATCACGCCGGCGGCTAGATCTGTTTTAGCATATACAGGTAGTTGGATTAGTCGCAGGGTATTGGCAATTGTCGATCTTTCTTTACCTACTTTTCGTGCTACATCTTCCTGAGTATGACCAAATTCTTGCATTAATCTGGCATAGGCCTCTGCCTCTTCCAAGGCGTTAAGATTCTGCCTTTGGATATTTTCGATAATAGCCAACTCTAGCCGGTCAGCCTTAGTGGTATCAGATTTTACAATTACCGGTACTTCCTCAAGCCCTACCAGCTTAGCTGCCTGCAACCGCCGCTCTCCGGCAATCAGCTCATATCCTGCGGAATCTTCCTTCTTTCTTACCAGTAGAGGCTGCAGCACTCCCTTTTCCTTAATGGATGAAGCTAATTGCCGAAGAGCTTCAGGCTCCATCTCCATGCGCGGTTGATAAGGATTCGGAGAAATCTGGTCCACATGGCAGACCAACAAAACACCGTGCGGTGATTTTTCCCCGGTTAACTCTTGATCATTTACCGGCAACAACGCATCCAGGCCTTTACCAAGTGTTTTCGACTTAACCATTGGTCATTTATCTCCCTTGGCTTTATTTTGTCGCTTCAAAAATTCTTTGGCCAGATTCAGATAACTACGAGCTCCGACCGAGGAGGAGTCATATGCGAGTACCGACTTACCATGGCTCGGGCTTTCGCTAAGTCGGACATTCCGCGGAATAACCGTATCATAGACGCTTCCCTTGAAATGATCTCGAACCTCCTTTGCCACATGAAACGTCAAACGGTTACGGCGATCGAACATTGTTAACAACAATCCTTCGATTATCAGTTTGTCATTATAGGAATTTTTCACCAAACGGATGGTCCTGACCAACTGGCTCAAGCCCTCCAAGGCAAAATATTCACACTGCATTGGGATTATCACGGAGTCAGCGGCGGTCAAGGCATTCAAGGTCAGAAGGCCAAGAGAAGGAGGGCAATCGATGAACACAAAGTCGTAGTCATTCCTTATATCTGCCAGTGCCCGCGCCAGATACTGCTCTCTTTTTTTAGCGGACATCAGCTCAACCTCAACCCCAATCAAATCAATATGGGTTGGCAATACATCCGGCATTCCTTGCGTATCTGACCTGCAAACAGCTTCTCCGGCTTTGACTTCATCGATAAAACAATGGTAAAGATGATGGTCACGAGCCTTGGCATCGATCCCCAAACCGCTGGAAGCGTTACCTTGCGGATCCGAATCGACCAACAAAACCTTCCGCCCCAGTTGCGCTAAAGCCGAAGATAAATTTATCGCGGTAGTCGTTTTACCCACTCCGCCTTTCTGGTTCGCCAAAGCGATTATCTTCCCGAGCCTACCACCAACCCCAACCGTTTCTTTCGGCATACTCCTCTTCCAACCCCCTAAGTACAGTTAGCGGCAACATCCATTAGCACTAAACCTCACGGCAAAGCCAGCCGCAAAAGGCGATACCCACCAAAAAAATATAATGAATTATGATAATTACCCAGATTCATTCCGATGCGCAATCAAATTACTCCGAGACACACTCCAAATATTTGATGTTTCACGTGAAACATCAAATTAAGGCAACAATAAGCAACAATAAAAAGCACAAATTCGGGGAGATAAACGAAAAAACCGGTAATGCCTTTTTAAATTGGCATTACCGGTTATTTTTTTGGTGCCGAGACCAGGAATCGAACCAGGGACACACGGATTTTCAGTCCGTTGCTCTACCGACTGAGCTATCTCGGCTTAATTGCTCGCTACCATAAAAAAAGGGAGGGTACTTGTCAAGGACAATTAAAGCAGCTGGTCAAATAGTCAAAGGAAGCAGAAAAAGGTGGTTGAAATTCTAAGAGGGTAGATCCGGTGGGTCCTCATCGTCTTGATCATCCAGAAGCAACTCGGCTTCCGGCAATTCGTCGTTATCACTATCGAGCTCGGGATTTGATCCTATGGTAACATCAAGACTTCTGAGATCAATTGGCGCCAGATCGCTTTCTTCAATAAGGTCAAAATCAAGATCGACACTGTCGCTAAATTCAAAGCTCCCACTAGCGCCGCTTAAAGAGGCTCAGCAGGTTCTATTTGTGACTCTGTAAAATCTTGCAGGTCTTCATCTCCCAGGAGGGTCGAATCTTCACGCTGAGTGTCATCTTCTTTCAAACCAGCTGGTAAATTTAAGGTATCATCCTCAACTTTGGGTTCAGGAGAAGAAACCAGATCCGAAACATCAATGTCACTGAAATCAAGTGAACTGAGTTCAGGTTCTTCATTACCGGAATGGGGGAATTCACCAGTAAGATCTCCGAAATCCGAGAGATAGACAAAGTGTCATCCTCGGCTGAATCTACCTCGGAAAGGTCAATAGCCAGAGAATCGTCCAAATCGAAAGTACTTTCACTGATGGAATCACCCTCGGATGCAGATAGATTTACAGCATCAAACTCACCCGTAGATTTAGTCAAAGTGGTTGTGGCATCCAAATCATCGGAGGAATCTGCCAGTTCAGCGATGAGTTCAGAATCGAGATCAATGCTACTATCAAGCGCACCGGTTGGCATGTCGTCGCTATCGATCGCTAAAACAGTATCGTCTGCGTCTCCCCAGGAAGAATCCTTTACTGTATCGTTTCTGGCACCAAGGTTAGTGTCGTCAAAATCTATATCTGGGTCACTTAGATCGATATCGGAAAAATCCTCATTCAATTCAAGATCATGATTATTTCTGGAAAATTTACTGGTCAGATTAAGATCGATATCACTTTGCTGGTCGGATGTCATTGAGGCAAAGTCATCCAAATCGTTCTCTAAAGAGAGTGTATCGGAAATATCCTGGGCCATCACCGAAGTGACATCGAGCTGATCAAGATCAATAGGCATAATATCACCCAGCTCGATGGATATATCATCTTCCGAAGCAATCCCTACACTCTCGTCGAAATCAATGCCCTGTCCTTGGTCACTTGGTTTATAGGCAGCATACTCACCCGAGCCGGTGTCATCAAAATTGATTGCGGCATGATCAATGGGGGGTAATTTTTGCGAATCGGAAAATTCATCATCCTCAAAATTAGGCGCCTGAATTACAGGACCGAGAAAAAACTCTAAATGTGTTTCTATGCCGGTCCCATTCAATTCGGCCGAGAGAGCGGATAAATCATTGGCGCACTTGGCACAATTGGAGAGGTCGTCAAAAGAGATGAACTTACACTTGGGACAACGCATCGCTACTCCCCCGTGACTTAACTTACTGTTTTTAGGTTATATAAATCAATCACAGATACAAACCCTAGCACTGTGGAAAAGTAAAAGACATCAAACTAATCGATTTTACTAACATTTTTATGAAACATACAATTTGCATATCGGTAAAACAATAAAAATTCAATCTTTTTTTGTATATATATGCAATTAAGGAAAAAAGACTTTAGCTGAAATTGATCATGGCATAGATATTTACTTTGGGTTAATTAATGAAATCTGATTACTAAAAAAATTAAAGCTAGTCGCTCGTCTCCTCTCAAGCCAGAATGTATTAATAGCAGATTCAAAAAAATGCAAAACACAACATAGTTTGCCAGATCTGCAGTCTGAAAAAAATATATCTGCAGTTAGCTCATATAATATTCAAAACATAGGATTATTATGAAACTTCATGGTTACAAATTTATTTTCATCTTATTCATCTTTATTTTATATGGTTGCGCAACAAGCCAGCCAGTACGGCATCTATCATCCGATGTCTGCCTGGTAATGCCGGATAGCACAACCAAGACCGAGGTAATATCTTTTCTCGGTGAGCCTAATCTTCGCCAGTCTCAAACAAATGGTGATGAAACCTGGTATTACTTTAAGAAAAATGAGAGTTTTCTCAGAAAGTTCCCATTATTGGGAGATGAGCTCGGTACGAGTAATTACGAAACCGTAATCGTATCTTTTGTCGGAGAGCAAGTGCGAACCTGCTTGTACCGACAACTTAAACCCGAAGAATTCCAAGTTCTGGTTCCTCAAACAGATAAACAGCCTGATGAATGATTTCGCCAAAGCCCGGACCAGAATGGTCCAGGAACAACTGCAGTCCAGAGATATCACAGATCCACGAGTACTGGCCGCCATGGCTAAGGTACCACGACATATGTTCGTTGAAGAAGCCCTGCAGGCCCAAGCCTATGGCGATTTTCCCCTACCAATCGGCGAAGGACAAACCATATCCCAGCCCTACATTGTAGCCTTAATGACCCAGATGCTCTCCCTGAAGGGCCACGAAAAGACTCTTGAAATCGGCACTGGCTGCGGTTACCAGACGGCTGTACTGGCCAAACTCTGCGATCAGGTTTATTCTCTGGAAAGACTCAAAAAACTATTGTCGCGAGCCCGAAATAATCTGGCCAAAGTAGGTTGCTTCAACGCGCTTTGCCAGGCAGGAGATGGCACCCTGGGGTGGCCGGAACAAGCCCCATACGACTGCATAATAGTTACAGCTGGCGGGCCGGAGATCCCAAAATCCCTGCTGCAACAGCTGGCCGACCCTGGAATAATGGTCATTCCAGTCGGTGACCGGATCAGTCAACAGCTCACCCGAGTACAGAAAAAAGACGGAAAGATAGATATCGAGCCCGGAGAGCTGGTGCGCTTCGTAAGCCTGATTGGCGCCCAGGGGTGGCAGGTATGAGCAAGGAACGATCGTATGAGGCTCAGCGGCGTGGATTGATGATCCGTTTATACGACTGGATCAGCCATTGGTTGAGAACACCATACGGTGTCTGGGCGCTTTTCCTGGTAGCGGTGGCCGAGTCCTCGTTTTTTCCGATTCCACCCGATGTTTTTCTCATGGCTCTATGTCTCAACGAACCACGTCGCTCCTTCCGTTTTGCCGCAATCTGCGCCGTTGGTTCAGTTCTGGGCGGCATGCTGGGCTACGGTCTGGGATTTTGGTTCATGGAAAGCATTGGTCGACATATTATCGAGATGTACGGTTTGCTCGACAAGTATCAGGTAGTTCAGCATCTATATCAACAGTACGACGCCTGGGCGGTTGGTGCGGCAGGCTTCACCCCACTGCCATATAAGCTTTTCACTATTACAGCCGGGGCCTTCCGCCTTAATTTTTCAACCTTCGTGCTAGTTTCCATCATTTCCCGTTCGGCCCGTTTCTTCCTTGTGGCCGGCCTGATCTATCGTTACGGCGCCCCAATCAAGACCTTCATCGTTAAGTATCTGAATCTGTTGACCATCGCCTTTCTAGCCTTGCTGATACTCGGATTCGCCGTCATCAAAATGCTTTTCTGACCTGAGTCGCCAGGTGGCGCACCCGGTCCATGGTTTCCTCAAGATCGATGGTTAACAGTCTCCGGTCCTCCATCACCAGCACACCATCAATGATGGTAGATTTCACATCACTTCCAACGGCCGCATAAGTCAGTAAAGAGTCTAGATCATAGTGCGGGGTTAAATGTGGTTTTTGCAGATCAATAATGATCAAATCTGCCTTTTTGCCAGGCAAAAGCTTCCCGATATCCGCCTGCAGGCCTAATACCCGCGCCCCACCAACGGTTGCAATTCGCACTACCTCGGGCGCCGGCATCAAGGTTGGGTTATTGCCAATAAGCTTATGCAGCAAAGCTAACGAACGCATCTCACCGAAAAGATCCAGATCATTATTGCTGGCGCTGCCATCGGTGCCCAATCCTAACGGGATGCGGGCCGCCAGCATCTGGCCCACCGGGGCCGCACCTGAGGCCAGTTTCATATTGCTTTCCGGACAGGTAATCACACCTGTACCGCAGACCTTCAGCAACTCAATCTCATCCTTATCCAGCCAGTTCGAATGTATACAGACCGTCGACTCATCCAAAACATCAAGGCGGTGAAGATGACGCAAGGGCGTAAGTCCGTATCGACGTATCAATTCCTCTACTTCCCACGCGGTTTCGGCCAGATGGATAAAAAGTTGAACTCCATTCTCTCGGGCCAGCTTTTTGGCGCCTTGAATAGTTTCCGGGCCGCAGGTATAGGCAGAGTGACAGAAAATTGCCGGAATAATCAGTCGGTCACCGCGCCAGGTTTTGATCAGAGCTTCTGGAGGTAACAGGTTAACGGAAGGGTCAGGCACTCCAGGAGATGGAAAATCGATTACCCCTTGGGCAACCACGGCCCGCATTCCTGATTCCTTTAGGGCCCTGGCGGTCTGATCTTCAAAAAAGTAGCCGTCGGCAACTGTGGTGGTGCCGGACATGATCATTTCCGCCGCCGCGAGCAGGGTACACCAGTAGACCATCTCCGGGCTGACAAAACTGGCCTCGGCCGGGAATATATGCTCATGTAACCATTCCAACAGCGGCAGATCGTCGGCCAACCCGCGGAACAAGGTCATGGCGCAATGGTTATGGCCATTGACCAAGCCCGGCATAACCAAGCAGCCGGAGGCATCGATAACTTTCGCGGCTGATCGAAGGGTATTGTCCGGCAGTTCCGACATCTCGCCAACTTCACGGATCAGGCCGGAGATCACCGATACATAGCCGGATGGGAGATCAGCTTCACCGGTTCCGGATTTAACTATCCCGTTGATTATCAGAAGATCATCATCCATGGATCTCCCCGCCTTTTTCATTGCTTAGCCAAGACCAAGCGGCCATGACTAGAAAACCCGGAGTATTTCGCAGCCTGTCGCAGTATTTCCACATTACTACAATGAAAAAGGGGTTCAGAAAAATTCTGAACCCCTTTTATAAACCTGGTGCCGGAGGTCGGAGTCGAACCGACATGGAGTTGCCCCCGCGGGATTTTGAGTCCCGTGCGTCTACCAATTTCACCACTCCGGCATTTTGCCGATTTTACTGATTATACGGTAACCCGTTAAGAAAATATGGGCTGAATATAGATTAGTCGGACCTGCACTGTCAAGCAAAAGGGAATAAGATCGGGAAGCGTACGATAATCAAAAACGGTATTCTGATTAAACTAGGAATACTTTCTGAAAACGATAAAAATAGTCGACGCCGGACCAGATGGTCAACAAAACGGAAACATAAAGAATATTCAAACCGACGTCATGGAGAAAGGGAATAGGCAGCAGACCGGGAGGGAAAATCAGGACACAGAGCGCTATATACTGCAATACCGACTTGATTTTACCCATGCGGCTGGCCGCCACGACGATGCCGGAGGATGCGGCCACCCCCCGAAGCCCGGTAACCACCAGTTCCCGGGCCAAAATCAAGAAACTGGCCCAGGCCGGAACCCTGCCGATAGGTATCAGCATAATCAAGGCTACCGCCACCAAAACCTTGTCGGCAAGAGGGTCCATCAACTTACCAAGAACCGTCTCGCTCTTCTGTTTTCTGGCGAAATAACCATCAGCCAGATCGGTCAAGGCGGCGGTCAGAAAGAGAATAAAGGCTACCATCTCGGTCCATTGATCGACCCCGGGCAGGAGACAGAGGAGGAGGAAAGGTACGACCGCGAAGCGATAAGCCGTCAGGATGTTGGGCAGGGTCAAAAGTTTAGACATGGTCGACTTATATCATTTCACTCTCAGGCTTTCAACCGTGATTAGGGCAGAAGAATAAATTGTGTCACCGGTTAAAGACGCCAGGTTACTTGCTTTTATTTACGCGAGTTTAACTGTGGGGTTCATAATCTTCACGAACCCATCTTTTTATCGGTGGGGAATCTTTTTGATAGACCTGATAATAGTACCTAACTCTTTGAACATAGGTCTCCGTTTCTCGCCAGCGCGGAACCCCCCCGACACTGATGACCTTGGCCGGCCCGGCGTTATAGGCGGCCAGGGCCAGCCGCAGATCACCCTTGAACAGCCCAAGCATCTTGCGCAGGTAGCGGGTGCCGCCGTTGATGTTATCCTGGGGATCAAAGGGATCGGTGACCTCCATGTCCGTGGCGGTAGCCGGCATCAACTGCATCAATCCAACGGCCCCTTTTCTGGAGACGGCCAGATAGTCGAAATTTGATTCGGCTCTGATCACGGCCTTGACCAAGTGGGGATCGACCAAATAGCGGCGGGCGGCCTGTTTAATCAGCTGATCATATGAGTCTGGATGCGGCAGCCATTCCCCGGAATAGCCGGGAATCAAAACCTGGCCGGTACGGTCGCCACCGGATCCAGGATTCAGGCGGATCACAGGGCGATATTGGGGATCGGTAGGAACATTGGAGAAATGCACCACACCGCTCTCGTCGATGTAAGAATATATCGTCGCCTCGGCATTGAAGGGAAAAAGCAACGCCAATAGAAGGACCAGCTGGATTATAACAATTCCAAGCATTCTCATGCTGTTGTTATAACACAATTACTTACGTTTATTCCAGTCAGCCAGGAACTTTTCAATACCGATATCGGTCAGTGGGTGTTTAGCTAACTGCTCGATGACTTTATAGGGAATCGTGGCGATATCGGCCCCGATCAAGGCAGCTTCAACCACATGCATGGGATGCCTTACGCTGGCGACAATAACCTCACTGGCAAAACCGTAATTATCGAGAATGGTCATGACATCGTTGATCATGTCCATACCATTCTCAGAGATATCATCCAGTCGCCCGACAAAGGGGCTTATAAATGCCGCCCCGGCTTTGGCTGCCAGCAAGGCCTGCGAAGTAGAAAACACCAGGGTGACATTAGTCCTGATCCCGGAGGCGGCAAACATTTTTACCGCCTTCAAACCCTCAACGGTCATCGGTACCTTGATGACGATATTATCGCCGATCTTGGCGAGTTTTTTACCCTCGGTGACCATGCCCTTGGCTTCCAGGCTAATGACTTCGGCGCTGACCGGCCCGTCGACGATCTTACAAATTTCCTTGAGGACCTCCTCAAATTTCCGTCCTTCCTTGGCAATCAATGAAGGGTTGGTGGTCACCCCGTCAACCATACCCATCTCTACGGCTTGCTTGATCTCTTTGATATTTGCGGTGTCTATGAAAAATTTCATCTCTGCTCTCCTGGTTGATTGGCGGTGTAATGATCTCGGCAGTTCTGACTGCAGAAATATAAGGTTTTTCCTTCTTTATTCATAGTTATTGCACTCTTAGCCGGGATCAGTGTGTGACAGACCGGATCTTCCATCAGTACGTCGCGAGCCGACCCGCTTGCACCCACTTTCGGTCCGGCACGTCTGCCGTCGTTCCGGCGTCCCGCCCCGATCAACAACCTAAAGAGGATGTAGATCAAGATGCTCAGGATAATAATGCGTAAGGGGCTCAAAAGCGCTCTCTCCTAGCCTGGTAAATCCTCGTCCCAGCAAAGGCGGCGGACCGATGTCTCTGCGCCGATCGGCAAGCGCTGCCGCATCTGCCGGGTGGTTAATCCCAGTATGGGGTGAGGACGATCCGGTGCCAACTCCTCCAAAGGGGCCAAAACAAACAAGCGCTTGGCAATTTCCGGATGCGGCAGAATCAACTCTGCTCCTTCCAGCACCAGATCGTCAAAGTACAGCAAGTCCAGGTCGACGCTCCGGTCCGGCGACTGCAACCGATTACGACCCAAGGTCTTTTCCACCTGATGCATAATCCGCAAAAGCTCAAGCGGAGCTAACCTGGATTCCAGCACCCCGACAGCATTGGTGAAGAACTGCTCTCCCAGTCTTCGGCCCGTCGCCTGCCATTCCGGCTTGGGCACCGGTCGAGTCAGATAGGGGCTGGATATGGCCAGCAACTGCACGCCGGGTTGCCGGCCCAGGTATTCCCAGGCTGCCCGCAGGTTGCGTCGTCCGTCACCCAGATTGGAACCCATCCCGATAAAGGCCAGAGTCATTAAAAACCGATTTTGGCTATGCGGTCGAGCGCTTCCTGTAGTCTTTCTTTACTCACGGTAAGCGCAATGCGGAAGTAACCTTCCCCCGGGTCCCCAAAACCATTGCCCGGGGTAGTAAGAATGCCGCACTTTTCCAGAAGGTGGGCGACCATCGCGGCCGAATTGTAACCTTTAGGGTTTTCCACCCAGACGTAGAAAGTCGCCTTGGGGGTGATGGTCTTAAGTCCCAGCTTAGCCAAACCGGCGATCACCACGTCACGTCTTTCGGTATAAAGGTTGCGCATTTTGGCCAGCCAGGAGTCGTCGTCGCGCATCGCCTCGATGCCGGCGATCTGAATCGCCTCGAAGATGCCCGAATCGATATTGCTTTTAATCTGGCCCAGACCACCGACTATTTCGCGGTTACCCGCCGCCCAGCCGATGCGCCAGCCCGTCATATTGTAGGTCTTGGAGAGCGAATGAAATTCGATCCCAACTTCCATGGCGCCGGGCGTGGCCAAAAAACTGGGAGGGCGATAACCGTCAAAGGCCATCTCGGAATAAGCATAGTCGTGGCAGACCATGATCTGATGCCGCTGGGCAAACGCGACCACCTTGACAAAAAACTCCGAGGTGGCAATTCCGGAGGTGGGGTTATTGGGGTAATTCAGAAAAATCATCTTGGCCCGATCCAGGATTTCGACCGGAATGGCATCGAGATCAGGCAGGAAGTTATTCTCTTTGAGGAGCGGCATCTCGTAGGGGATACCACCGGCGAATATGGTGGCTATTTTGTAGACCGGATAGGCCGGGCTCGGCACCAGCACTACGTCCCCGGGATTAATAAAAGCCAGGGGAATATGGGCGATGCCTTCCTTGGAGCCGATCAATGAGACCACTTCCTTCAAGGGATCCAATTCAACGCCGCAGCGTTTCCGGTACCAAACCCCAACCGCCTTCCGAAAGTCGTTCATGCCGGAATAGCTGGGATAACGATGGTAACGGGGCTCATGGGCGGCCCGACAGAGGCTCTCGATAATATGATCCGGCGTGGGCTGATCGGGGTCACCGACCCCGAGGTCGATGACATCAATGCCGCGGGCTTGAACCTCTTCCTTCTTGCGGTCTAGTTCGGCAAAAAGGTAGGGCGGCAGCTGCTTGAGCCGGTCGGCTTTTTCAATTTTGATCATGGTTTTCGGCAATCCTTGCGATTCTGGGTTAATGGTTTGGAAGCTTACAGGTCCTGCAGGTTCAGAACATCGAACATGGTATAGAGACCGTTAGGCTGATTTTTCACCCAGGCGGCGGCCAAGGCGGCCCCCCGGGCGAAATTATCACGGTTGTGGGCTCGGTGGGTGATCTCCAACCGCTCACCGGCCCCGCAAAAATAGACGGTGTGTTCTCCGACGATATCGCCGCCCCGAATGGTCTGGATACCGATTTCCTGGTTGGTGCGCTCACCGATGATGCCGTGGCGCTCGAAAACCCCGACCTGGTTGAGATCGCGGTTGACCCCTTCGGCCACCATCTCTCCCAGCTTCAAAGCGGTGCCGCTGGGCGCATCCTTCTTCATGCGATGATGGGCCTCGACAATCTCGATGTCGTAGGCGTCTCCCAGGATAGAGGCCATCTTGCGGGCCACCTTGAAGAGTACGTTGACCCCGACCGCCATGTTTGGCGACTGGACACAGGGGAAATGGGCGCTGAGCTTCTTAAGTTCGGTAAGGTTGTCACCACTCAAACCGGTGGTCCCGATGACCATGGCCTTAGCATGCTCCGCCGCCAGGCGAGCCAATTTCATGGTCGCTTCATGGAAGGTGAAGTCGATGATCACCTCGCCCTGGTCGATGACCTCCAACACGCCGGGGGCAATTTTCATCCCGGTAGGGCCGATACCGGCTACTTCACCCAGATCCTTGCCCACCTCCGGGTTATGCGGTTGTTCAAAGCCGCCGGAAAGTTCCAGATCCGGATGCTGGTCCACCATATAGGCAATCCGCCGGCCCATCCGGCCGGCCGCCCCGGCCACGATAACTCTGGTCATGATGACTCCTTGCAATGTGTCGTAAGTGAAGATCTTCTGTCAAAAGCGTTTTAACCAAAGAGGACGCAGAGAGCACTGAAAACCTTTTGTAAAAAACCTTTGTTCGTTCTGAGACCTCTGCGGTGAAATAAATGCCGCCCCCCGGCGACGAGCCTAAATCAGGCCATAAGCACTCAGGGCCTGCTTCAACTCCTCAAGTTTTCCTCCGCCCATGTTCCATAACGGTTGCCGGGGGTTGGCCCCCCTGATCTTGCCCATCAGAGCCAGCGCGGTCTTGGCCGGCACCGGGTTGGTGTCGTAGAACATCGCCTTCATCAAGGGAAAGAGCTTGTAATGCAGCGCACGCCCCTTGGCGAAATCCCCGGCCAGACCGGCCTCCATCATGGCTGCCATGTCGGCCGGCGCCACGTTGGAAGTAACGGAAATAACACCCTGTCCGCCAATGGCCAGGGTAGCCAGGGAAGTGAAATCATCTCCGGAAAGAACGGTGAAGTCGGCCGGGCAAAGGCGAATGACTTCGCTGATCTGGTTCAGATCGGCGGTGGCTTCCTTGATCCCGACTATGTTAGGAATCCGAGCACAACGCGCCACGGTTTCCGGCAACATATTAACCCCGGTCCGGCTCGGCACGTTGTAGAGAATAATCGGGATCTCAACCGTCTCAGCCACGGTCTTGAAGTGCTGATACAATCCTTCCTGGGAGGGTTTGTTGTAATAGGGGGTGATCATCAAAGCCCCGTCTGCCCCGGCCTCCTTGGCGTGGCGAGTCAATTCGATGGATTCGGAAGTGGAGTTTGAGCCGCTGCCGGCCACCACCGGCACCCGGCCGGCCGCCGTCTTGATGGTCAATTCCACAACCCGATGATGCTCTTCATGGTTCATGGTCGCCGACTCACCGGTGGTTCCGCAGGGCACAATGCCATGGGTACCGCCGGCGATCTGAAACTCAATCAGTCCGGTCAATTCCTCCTCGTTGATCAGTCCATCGGTGAATGGGGTCACGATGGCGACGAAGGCGCCTTTGAACTTGCTCATAACTATCCTCCAAGTGTTAATATACTGAAATCATTCAATGAATTAAAAAATTGTCTTGGCCCTGAGAGAGATCATGGAGAAATTTTTTTTACCAAACCACTCTCCCATGGGCCTTGTGTTTAAAAAGTGTTCCGGCGAATTGATCAATTAAATATTTATCGAACATCCCCAAGCCAGATCTTATCGCAAGGCTTCCTCGTAAAGCTCTCCATCGTAGACCAAGGTTGCCGGCCCTTCCAGATAGACCTCAGTGATGCGCTGCTCATGCCGCTGAACCTCTCCGCTGTCCGGACTCAAGTCCAGCTCCTGCAGCGAAAAATGGATGATCAATTCATCTCCGCCACTGGTTCGAACCTTGACCGGCGAGGTGACATCTCCATGCAGGGCAGCGATCAGGGCCGAGGCCACCGCTCCGGTGCCGCAGGCCAGGGTCTCGTCCTCGACTCCGCGCTCATAAGTACGGACATGTAGTTCCCGGTCGGGTATCTGGACAAAATTGACATTGGTGCCGGCCGGCTCGAAAAGCCGGTGATGGCGAATCAGGCTGCCCCATTTCTTGACCGGAGTCACGGAGTTGTCCTCGACAAAATGGACGGTATGGGGCACCCCGGTGTTGATGGAGTGGATCACCCGCTCTTTTCCGTCGATCTCGATGGAACGACTGAGAATAATATCCGAGGGTGGGGTCAGGCGGATCTTGACATTGTTGCCGATCATCCTGGCCTCGATCAGGCCGGCAATGGTTTCGAACTGCATCAGGGCCGGGGCGATGCCCCGGACAAAGGCGTAGCGGGCGGCGCAACGGGCGCCATTGCCGCACATCTCGGCCTCGCTACCGTCACCGTTGTAGAACTGCCAGCGAAAATCGGCAGACGCGGAATTCTCGATAAATATCACCCCGTCCGCGCCCACCGAAAACTGACGGTGACAGAGGCGCTTGGCCAGCCCGGCCATCTCTTCCTTGGGGATTAGCAGATCACGGTTGTCAATGATGATGAAATCGTTGCCGGTACCGTTCATCTTGGTGAATTTAAGCGGGCTGGCCATCTAGGTCTCTCAGGCTTGGGCTTGCAAAAAGGCGGGGATCTCTTCGCCCCGGATCAGGTCGTCCTGGGTCTCGCGGCGGCGGATAACATGGTAGGAAGCGCCAGCTACCAGCACCTCTGCCGCCCGGGGTCGTGAATTGTAGTTGGACGACATGGAGAAACCATAGGCCCCTGCGCTCATCACCGCCAACAGATCGCCTGGCCGGCTGACCGGCACCTCTTGGTCACGGGACAAAAAGTCGCCGGTTTCGCAGATCGGACCGACCACGTCGGCAGCTTCCAACCCCAGGCCGGTATCATGGACCGGCCGTATAGCATGATATGCCCCGTACAGGCTGGGTCGGGCCAGATCATTCATGCCGGCGTCGACGATGACGAATTTCTTGGTCGGCCCCTGCTTGGTATAGTGCACCCTGGTGACCAGCACCCCGGCGTTACCTACTATAACCCGGCCCGGTTCCAGGATCAAGGTACAGTCCAGACCGGCCAACTCGGCCTGGATTGCCCCAGCATACTCATCCGGATGCGGCGGCTCCTCCTCCCGGTACTGAATGCCCAGGCCGCCGCCCAGGTCCAGATGGCTTATGGTAATACCCTCGGTCTGAAGCCGACCGATAAATACCTTGAGCTTACGCAGTGATTCGATGAAAGGAGACACTTGGGTCAATTGCGAGCCGATGTGACAGCTGACTCCCTGGATGCTGATATTCGGCAGCTGCCGGGCCCGGGCATATACCGCCCCGGCCTGTTCGATCGGAATGCCGAATTTGTTCTTGGCCAGGCCAGTGGAGATATAGGCATGAGTTTTGGGATCGACATCTGGATTGACCCGGAAGGAAACCCGGGCCGTAACCCCGAGACCGGCCGCCACCTCCTGCAGGGCCTCGAGTTCCTGTTCCGACTCGACGTTGAATTGCAGGATGTCGGCTCTTAAGCCCTGGGCCATTTCCTCCTTGGTCTTGCCAACCCCGGAATAAACGATCTTGGCCGCCGGCACCCCGGCCCGTAAAGCCCGGAACAGCTCACCGCCGGAAACAATATCGGCGCCGCCGCCAAGATTGGCGAAGAGCCGTAGAATAGCCAGGTTGGAACAGGATTTGACGGCAAAACAGCTGAGATGCGGCTGGCCTTGAAAGGGTGCGTCAAAGGCCTGGAAATGCCTGATCAGGGTGGCATTGCTGTAAAGATAGAAGGGGGTACCCACTTCGGCCGCCAGCTGCGCCAGGGACACATCTTCACAGTAAAGTTCGTTTTTCCGGTAATTGAAATGGTTCATGGCGTCATCGAAGTGGTTGAGGTTTCTATTTCTCCGGAAGGCTCGCTTAAGTTCGGGGGAGAAGCATGATCGAAAGCCCTGAGGCTATAATAACGTACCTCGCCGACCTTGGAGAAGGGAGTTGGATCGGTAAAGGTGTTAAGCTGGCCATCCACCTGGCCGATCTGCACGGCCTGATTGTCACTACCGGGAATTAGGCGGCGCCGGTAAATCCGGTACCCGGCCAGATCATCGCTGACCAATGGTTGCCAGTATAATCGGACTTCATTCCGGGATACCACCGCCGTCAACCCGGTTGGCGCCGGCGGAGGAGTCAGGTCGTAAGGGGTCGCGGCCACCACCGGACTAAATGCTCCTGTGCCGCCGCTGGCCCGGAACGCCCGGATCCGGTACTCATAAGTCGTGCCGCTGCCGACTCGCCGATCAAGATAACCGGGCTTCCCCTGAACCTCGCCCAAGAGGTGGAAGGTTTGCCCAATCTCACGCCGGTAAACCTGATAGGTGAGGGGTTCATTGATGGCCTTGCCATCCAGATCCCGCACCGGAGCGCGCCAGTCCAGGGTCACTTCCCGTTCCCCGGCCCGAGCGGTTAAATTTTCAGGGGCGGTCAGTCCCACCTGCCAGGCCACGGTGACCGCTTCGGAGGGTGCACTTTCCACCCGCCAGCCCAGACTGCTGCGCACGCGATACGAGTAATGATAACCGGGCCGCAGATCCCGATCCCGATAGCTTAGTGGCTGGGCCATCCTCTTATCCGGCACTGGTCCGCCTTCGACCAGCGCGAGCTGCCGATAACGTTTGGGGCAATCTGGGCAAAATTCTCCGGCGCTCTCCGCGGCCCGCTCGACGATGAACTGCTTGATTCTGCGCAGCTCTCCGCCCTTTTCGGTCTGTCGGGGCCAGCTCCAGGAGAGCATGACCCCATCCAGGTCCAATTCATAATGCAGGTCATTGATCGCGGCCGGCACGGCTACCTGCGGCGGTACCGGCGGGGTCTTTTTGCCGCAGCCGCCGACCAGTAGCAGGGCGGCCAGAAGGCAGACAGCCAGATTCGAAAATCGATTCATCAGCCCACCAGGCCCAGCGCCTCTTCCGCCCGGGCCAGAGCTTCGGTCACCCGTTCCGGAGCAGTGCCGCCGATGGAGCGACGGCTGGCCACCGAACCTTCGACCGTCAGGCAGACAAAGACATCTTCATCAATGATTCGGGAAAACTGCTGCAATTCGTCCAGATTCATCTCGGTCAAGGCTTTGCCCTGAGCCAGACAGTGGGCCACGACCTTGCCCACCACACTGTGGGCCTGACGGAATGGCATACCCTTGGTAACCAGATAGTCGGCCAGATCGGTGGCGGTCATGAACCCTCCGCCACCGGCGGCCGCGGCCAGCCGTTCACCTCGAAATTCCAGATTAATCAGCATCTCGGCGGCCAGGGCCAGACAGGAGGACAGAGTCTTGACCGAATCGAAGATCGGTTCCTTGTCCTCCTGCAAGTCGCGGTTGTAAGTCAGGGGCAACCCCTTGACCAGGGTCAGGAGACTTACCAGATTGCCGATCATGCGCCCGGATTTGCCACGGATCAGTTCCGGGATGTCCGGATTCTTCTTCTGGGGCATGATGCTGCTGCCGGTGCAGTGGCTGTCGGCCAGAATGACGAAACCGAACTCCTCGGTGGACCAGAGCACCAGTTCCTCGGCCAACCGGCTCAGATGGACCTGGGCCAGGGCGGCTACCGCGGCGAACTCGATGGCGAAATCGCGGTCGCCGACGGTGTCCATGCTGTTGGCGGTCACCGCCGGAAACTTTAATTCCTCGGCCACGCTCTCCCGGTCGATGGGCAGACCGGTCCCGGCCAGGGCGGCGGCGCCCAGCGGCATGACATTCAAACGCTTGCGGCAGTCGGCCAACCGCTCCCGGTCACGTCCGAACATCTCGTAATAGGCCAGGAGATGGTGGGAAAGCAGCACCGGTTGGGCCCGCTGCAAATGGGTGTAACCGGGCATGATCACGCCCAGGTATCGGCGAGCCTGGCCGACCAGGGCTTTCTGCAACTCGATACAGAGATGGTCCAGCCGATCGATCTCATCGCGCAGGTAGAGGCGCAGATCCAGGGCCACCTGATCGTTACGGCTTCTGGCGGTGTGCAGTTTCTGGCCGGCCGGGCCGATCTTCTCGACCAGCGCCTTTTCGATGTGCATGTGGATATCTTCGAGTTCATCCAGGAACTCGAAATGACCGTGGTCGATCTCCGCCTCGATCTGGGCCAGACCGGAGACGATCAAGTCACCTTCCTCACCGCTGATCAGACCCTGCCGGGCCAACATCCGGGCATGGGCCTTGCTGCCGGCGATATCCTGCCGATAGAGAAGCCGGTCGAACTGATGCGAGGCGGTGAACTCCTCCACCGAGGTGGCGGTACCGGTTGTAAATCTACCTCCCCAAGGCTTCTTGCTCATGATGTCGTCCTTTTCTGCAGGCTGAATCGAGATTGCATACTTTTAACTTGGCCGCAGGCTTATCAGCCGGTCGGCTCCGGACTAACCATCAAGCCTTCAGCTTTTTTCCCACCAGGGCATTAATGGTCAGTCGCAGGGCGTTCAAGCGGATGAAGCCGCCGGCGTCGGCCTGGGTATAGACCTGATCTTCCTCGAAGGTGGCGAAGCTTTCCTGGTACAGCGACTGGTCGGATTTGCGGCCCACCGGCGTGCAATTGCCCTTATAGAGCTTCAATCGTACCACGCCGTTGACCGTCTGCTGGCAATCATCCATGGTCCGCTGCAAAATTCGCATCTCAGGCGAGAACCAGAAACCGTTATAGACCAGTTCCGAATAGCGCCCCACCAGGCTGTCGCGGATCTTCATGACCTCACGATCGAGGGTAATGGTCTCCAGATCGCGGTGGGCAATGCGGAAGATGGTGCCTCCCGGAGTCTCGTAGACGCCGCGCGATTTCATGCCGACGAAGCGGTTTTCCACCATATCGAGACGACCGATACCGTTCTCGCCGCCCAGTCGGTTCAATTCGGCCAACAGTGCTGCCGGAGAATAACTCTTGCCGTCGATCGCCACCGGTGAGCCTTGGTGGAACTCCATCTCGATGTAGGTCGGTTGATCTGGGGCATCCTCCGGGGCACGAGTCAGCTTGAACATCGAGGCTTCCGGCTCGTTCCAGGGATCCTCGAGAATGCCGCCCTCGAAACTGATGTGCAGCAGGTTTTCGTCCGAGCTGTAGGGCTTCTCCTTGGTAACCGGCACCGGGATGCCGTGTGTTTCGGCATAGGCCATCAGCTTGGTCCGGGAGTTCAAATTCCAGAGGCGCCAGGGCGCGATGATCTTCAATTTGGGATTCAGGGCCAGGTAGGTGAGCTCGAAGCGCACCTGATCGTTGCCCTTACCGGTGGCGCCATGGCTCACCGCATCCGCCTCCTCGGCCTCGGCCACCCGCACCTGTTCCCTGGCGATCAGCGGCCGGGCCAGTGAGGTGCCGAGCAGGTAGGAGCCTTCATAAATGGCGTTGGCCCGGAAGGCCGGGAAGATGTAGTCGCGAGCGAATTCCTCGCGCAGGTCGGAGATTACCACCTTCTCGGCCCCGGTGGCCATGCCTTTGGCCCTGACCTTCTCCCACTCCTCCTCCTGGCCGACATCGGCGGCGAAGGCAATTACCGGGCACTGATACTCCTCGCGCAGCCACTTGAGGATCACCGAGGTGTCGAGTCCGCCGGAGTAGGCGAGAACGATCTTATTTACTTTGCTGGTCATAGGTTATTCCCGATTTTCTCAAGCGCCCAGATGGGTGGCCAGAATGGCCTTGTGGATATGGAGTTTATTCTCGGCCTGATCGAAGGCCACACACTGCGGTCCTTCCAAAACCTCATCGGTGATCTCCTCGCCCCGGTGGGCCGGCAGGCAATGCAGGACGATGGTTTCCGGCTTGGCCCGGGCGAGCAGGGCAGTGTTGACCTGATAGGTCTGGAAAATCTGCAACCGTTCCTCCTGCTCACTCTCCTGGCCCATGCTGGCCCAGACATCACAGTTGATTACATCGGCATCCCGGACTGCCGCCACCGGATCGGTGCTCAGTTCGATGGAGCCGGTGGAGCTCTGCCGGGCCGCAGCCAAAATCCGGGCATCCGGTTCGTATCCGGCCGGGCAGGCCAGGCTCAGGTGGAAACCGAAACGACCGGCCGCCTGGATCCAGGAGTTGGCCATGTTGTTGCCGTCACCGATCCAGGCGATACGCTGCTCGGCGAGATTGCCCTTACGCTCGATAACAGTCATCAGGTCGGATAGCACCTGGCAGGGATGGTGCAGATCGGTTAGGGCGTTGATCACCGGAATGGCCGAATAGCGGGCCAGTTCCTCGACAATCTCCTGGCCGAAGGTCCGCACCACCAGACCGTGGACATAGCGGTCCATGACCCGGGCCATGTCCTTGAGCGGTTCGTTCCGGGCCAGTTGGGTATCGCGGCCGGAAAGATAGACGACCTGGCCGCCCAGCCCGTACATGGCCGCCTCAAAGGAAACCCGGGTCCGAGTCGATGGTTTTTCGAAGACCAGGCCGACGATCCGGCCGGCCAGCTGTTGATGGCGCATGCCAGCCTTGCTTTCCTGCTTGAGCTTTAAGGCCAGGTCGATATAAGCCTGCAGCTCTTGCCGGTCATAGTCCCAGAGCGAAAGAAGATGCTTTGCCATAATCGTTTCTCGAAAAAAATTCTGGCCCAATCGCTTCGCCATCGCCGTTGCGGGGGCTGATTGAGCCGGTGACATGCGCCTTACGGCGCCGGAAAACCAGTATCATTACAAAATATGGTGCTTTTTTGCAAAGATTTTTCTGCCGGCCCCTGGCCGGCCGGAGCTAATTCGCCAGCTCCGCGAAGATCCGGGCCAGGGTCGCCAGGAGTTCGTCGATATCCAGCCGGGTGATGATCAGCGGCGGCAGAAAACGCAGGACCTGGCCGCCGGCGAAGTTGGCCAATATCCCGGCGTCGAACAGCAGATTGACGATCTCGCCACCCCGGGGGATATATTCCCGGGTCAGAGCCAATCCCTGGATCAATCCCATTCCCCGGGCTCCGGCGGCTATGGCCGGAAACATCCGGCTCAGGTCGTTCAAGCCACTGGCCAGATACTCTCCCTTCCTCCGGACCTCCTCCAGAAATCCTGGTTCCAGCATGGTCTGAACCACAACCACCGCGGCAGCGCAAGCTACCGGGTTGCCGCCGAAAGTCGAAGCGTGGCTGCCCGGCTCGAAGGTCTCCGCCACCTGCTCGGTGGTCAACAGGGCGCCGATGGGTAGCCCGTTTCCCAGGGCCTTGGCCAGGGTGATGATGTCAGGGGTCACCCCGAACTGCTCGTAGGCAAAGAGGGTGCCGGTCCGTCCCATGCCGACCTGGACTTCATCCAGAATCAGCAGCAGGTTATGGCGGTCGCAGAGTTCCCGGATCCCGGCCAGGTACTCGGTCGGCAGCGGCCGGACCCCACCCTCGCCCTGCAGCGGTTCACAGAGAATGGCGCAGGTCTGCGGCGTGATCAGCCGCTCCAGGCTGGCCAGATCGCCGAATGGCGCATGCACGAAACCAGCCGGCAAGGGCTCGAAACCCTTGTGAAATTTGGCCTGGCCGGTGGCGGCCACGGCGGCCAGGGTGCGACCGTGAAAAGACCCTTCCAGCGAGATGATCTCGTAGCGCCCTTCGCCGCCATGTTTGCGGGCCAGCTTGATCGCCGCCTCGTTGGCCTCGGCCCCGCTGTTGCACATGAAGACCCGGTCGGCGAAAGAGTTCGCCACCAGCAGCTCGGCCAGCTCGGTCTGCGGCAGGGTATGATAAAGATTCGAGACATGGACCAGCTTGCCGGCCTGGCGGCAGATGGCCTCGGTCACCGCCGGGTGGCAGTGCCCCAGGCTGCAGACCGCGATGCCGGCCAGAAAATCCAGATACTCCCGGCCGTCGGCGTCGGTGAGCCGGCATCCTTTGCCTTCGATCATGGCGGCCGGATAGCGCCCGTAGGTATTGATAAACACGCGGCTGCTCCTGGCGATGATTTCTTGGTTGTTCATAATTTTATTCTCACAAAGAACCCAGCAACCGGGTCCTCAAATTTAATCTAAGAGATCGCCACTTATTGCCATAATACCATCCGCGTCATTGCGAGAAGTACCCCTAAAGGGGCATAAACTCAGCGGCGAAGCAATCTCAAACCAGCAAACATCCAGAGTTTGCTTCACTTCGTTCGCAATGACGAACCAGAACTAAAAAATAACAAATCCAGCCCCCAAAACTGGCTGGAGGCGGCAGAGTGCCTGAGATGCGAGGCAGAGGTCGGTTCGCTATACTTTGGTATGCGAACCGGCCGATAACCCTCAACAAGGGAGGATGAACTCAGCAGATCAGGTGCTATGCCGCCACCTGGCTACAAAACGATTTCGGTGCCGACCCCCGCCCTGGTGAAAACCTCCAGCAGAATGGCGTGCTCGACCCGACCATCGACGATATGGGCCTTGGCCACGCCGCCGCGAACTGCCTCCCGGCAACAGTTGACTTTGGGAATCATACCGCCGGAGATCACGCCGTTTTTGATCTGCTGATCGATCTCACCACAGGACAGGGTGGAGATCAGCTTTCCTTCCGCGTCCTTGACCCCGGCCACGTCGGTCAACAGCATCAATTTCGCGGCCTGGAGCCGGGCGGCGATGGCCCCGGCCACCAGGTCGGCGTTGATGTTGTAGGATTGGCCGTCCGGACCCACACCCACCGGGGCAATAACCGGGATAAAGTCCTGGCTGTCCAAGGTGATCAGAACCTCGGGATTGACCTCGGTCACCTCGCCGACCCTCCCCAGGTCGATCAACTCCGGTGGGGCGTTTTCGGCCAACTCTTTGTAGACCTTCATTTTGCGGGCCTTGACCAGGTCGCCGTCACGGCCGGAAAGTCCCACCGCCTTGCCGCCGTGGAAATTGATTAACCCGACGATCTCCTTGTTGACCTTGCCGACCAGGACCATCTCCACCACGTCCATGGTCTCGCCGTCGGTAACTCGCATGCCCTGCACATAGCTGGACTGGACGTTCATCTTTTTCAGAAACTGGTTGATCTGGGGTCCGCCGCCGTGGACGATGACCGGATTGATGCCGATATACTTCATCAGAATCACGTCCAGGGCGAAGCTCTTCTTCAGCTCCTCGTCGACCATGGCATGGCCGCCGTATTTGATGACCACGGTGCGGTTGGCGAATTCCTTGATATAGGGCAACGCCTCGACCAGGACCTTGGCTTTATCGATGATTTTTTGCATGATGAAAACAGCCTTGTTTACAAGTGGTTAAGATTATTCCAGAGACCCAGGCACAAAGAAAACATCATAATGACAGGAAGTTGATCTGTAAAGAAAAGTTCGGGCTAGGCGGGGGCGAACACCATTTTTCCGAACCTACGGTAAGGCCGTTCGGGCAAGGATACTAGTTGGCTTTACAATTTTCGTACCAGGCAGTAAATTGGCCTTCAAGCTTCTGACTAAACGGATGCTTCAACAAGGAAATTCCAAGGATGATGAAACAGGCAAATACATTCCGGCTGGTACTTATACTGGTGGCCCTGGTTGGCCTGGCCGCTTGGCCTTCACGCGCCCAGGTGCCGCCAATCGGTCCGGAACTCAGCCAAGAGCCGATCCATATCGAGGCGGACCGGATGGAGTCCGACCAGAAAACCGAGGCGGTACTCTTCGTCGGCAACGTCGAGGCCCGGCAGGGCAATCTCCTGATCCAGGCCGATCGGATGACCGTCTACTACCAGAAGGCCTCGGCAGGCGGCAGCAATCAGAAGACGGCAGCCGAAGCCGGCCGTGCTATCGACAAACTTCTGGCCAACGGGTCCGTCAAAATTGTCAGGGGAAACTGGGTGGCTACCGGCGATCAGCTGGAATTCCTCTCCGGCGATCGCAAGATCATCCTAACCGGTAACACCAAGGTCTGGCAGGATAACAACCTGGTCACCGGCGACCGGATCGTCCTTTACCTGGACGAGGGCAAAAGCGTAGTCGAGCAGAATGCCTCCGGGGAAGGCGGCAGAGTTAAGGCCTTCTTCTACCCGGAAACAAAGACTGGGAAGAAACCGTGAATGAGACTGCCACCACGTCAGTCCTGGAAACCATCAATATCGCCAAACAGTATAAGAAACGGCGGGTGGTGGACGGTATCAGCCTGGAAGTGGCCACCGGCCGGGTGGTCGGTCTCCTGGGTCCAAACGGGGCCGGCAAAACCACCTCCTTTTACATGATCGCCGGCTTCATCCGACCCAACTCCGGCGCGGTGCTGCTGGACGGTGAGAATATAACCTCGCTGCCGATCCATCGACGGGCCCAGAAAGGCATCTCATACCTGGCCCAGGATTCTTCGATCTTCAAGAAACTGACCGTCGAGGAAAACGTCCGGATCATTCTTGAACCGCTGGGGATATCCCGAAAGAAGATCAAAGAGCGGATCAGTCAATTGATGGAAGACCTGAAGATCGGCTATCTGGCCAAGAATCAGGGGCATGCTCTTTCCGGCGGCGAGCGCCGGCGGGTGGAGATCATGCGAGCCCTGGCCACTCGGCCCCGCTTCATTTTGTTGGACGAACCATTTGCCGGCATCGATCCCCTGTCGGTGGCTGACCTGCAGCAGATCATCCGTGACCTCAAGGAGCGTGGCCTGGGGGTGTTGATTTCCGACCACAATGTCCGCGAAACTCTGTCGGTCTGCGACACTGCCTATATCGTCAACAGCGGTAGAATACTGGCCCATGGCCCGGCCACCGAAATCGTCAACAGCGAAGAGGCCAGGAAGATGTATCTGGGCGAAAATTTCAGCATGTAAGCGGGTGGAGTTTAAAGCGATTCAGGTGGCAGAATTAAAAACCAAGTCATTGAAGGACCCCTCTGGCCACCGGGTCCAAACCGATTTAGTAGCGTGTCAGCCCGGTAGCGGGTAAGATAATTACACTATGGCCCTGGAATTAAGACAACAACTGAAACTCTCCCAGCAGCTGGTAATGACCCCCCAGTTGCAGCAGGCCATCAAGCTGCTGCAACTCTCCCGTTTGGAGCTAGCCACCACCATCCAGCAGGAAATCGAGCAGAATCCACTGCTGGAGGAGGTCGGGCAATCTCTCGAACAGGAAGAAAGCGAGGATGCCGGCCGAAGGGAAGGGGAGGGCGAGTTTGAGGAACCCTCACGCCCGGTGGTCGATGTGGCCGCCGAGGTGCGCATGGAACCCACCTCGGCCTTGGGAGAAATCGACTGGCAGGATTATGCCAATGAGTACGAATCTTTGCCCTCCACCCAGCGCAGCGGCGATGAATCCGATCTGCCTTCCAGACTCGATATCCTGAGCAAGAAACCAGACCTCAACTCGCACCTGCAGTGGCAACTCCGGCTTTCCGGCCTGAGCGACGAAGAAGAGGAAGTGGGCGCCTTTATCATCGGCAACCTCGACCGCAACGGCTTCCTGCGAACCGACCTGGCCTCGATCAGTCAGGCCACCGGTTGCAGCGAAGAGCTGGCACAACACATGCTCGAAGTGGTCCAGGAGATGGATCCGCCCGGCATCGGCGCCGCCAATGTCCCGGAGTCCTTGCTTCTGCAACTAAAGCGTTTGGACCTCCAGGACTCCCTGGCCGCCGAGATTGTCCGCCATCACCTGGGAATGCTGGAAAACCACAACTACAACGGTATCATCCGGGCCACTAAGCGCCCGCCCCAGGAGGTCGAGGCCGCCATCAAGGTCATCGTCAGCCTCGATCCCTTCCCCGGCCGTCAGTATTCCGACGAGGAACCGCAGTACATCATCCCCGATGTTTACGTCTACAAGATGGACAACGAATACGTTATCATGCTCAATGACGAGGGATTGCCGCGGTTGCGGATCAGTTCCTTCTACCGCGACGTCCTCAAGGGCGACCGACAGGCCACCGCCGCCACCAAGGATTACATCCAGGACAAAATGCGCTCGGCCGCCTGGCTGATCAAATCGATCCAGCAGCGCCAGCGCACCATCTACCGGGTGGTGGAGAGCATTCTCAAGTTCCAGCGCGACTTCTTCGAGAAGGGTATCGAGTATCTGAAACCTTTGGTCCTGAGGGATGTGGCCGAGGACATCGAGATGCACGAATCGACCATCAGTCGGGTGACCAGCAACAAATACGTCCACACCCCCCAGGGCATCTTCGAGCTGAAGTACTTTTTCACCTCGGCTATCGAGCGCGAGGACGGCGGTGATTCCATGTCGTCGCTCAGCATCAAGAACCGGATCAAGGCCATCGTCGCCGAGGAAAATCCGTCCAAGCCCTTGAGCGACAACGATATCGCCGCCATCTTCAAGCAGGCCAACATTAAACTGGCTCGCCGGACCGTGGCAAAGTATCGGGAACAACTAGGCATCCTGCCCTCCAAACTGCGCCGGAAAGGCAAATTCTAACCGTAGCACCCGTCCTTCAGATGCTCGCCACTTCGGTGTGCCCGGCTGCTCCGCAGCGCAAGAAGGTTAGAGCGGCGTTGTCGATCTTGATGTTCCGGAAATCTCCCAGCGGCAAACCCCGATAATGCAGGACCAGGCAGCGCAGCACGATCAGATGGCTGATCACCAGAGTGGCGCGGCCTCGCTGTTCGGCTATCAGGCGTTCAAGCCCGGTCACCGCCCTGGCCTGAACCAGAGCCAGGGTTTCGCAGCCGGGAAGGCGGAACCCGGCCGGATCGGCCAGCCAGGTCGGATACTCGGGACCAAAACGCTGGCGGATTTCGTCTTTGGTCAAACCGTCCCAATGCTGGATATCAATCTCGGTGAAGCATTCTTCGACCCGTACCGGTATGCCCAGTTCCCGGCCGACGATCTCAGCCGACTGCCGGGTCCGAGCCAAAGGTCCGCAAACGATACCACCGGTGAGCGGGATCTGTTTCAGTCTGGCGACCACCGCCAACAGCTGCTCGACCCCTTGCCGGTGCAATGGTTCGTCGCTGCGTCCGGCGAAACGGTTTTCCAGATTGGCCGCGGTGGCTCCGTGTCGGGCCAGAATAATGGTCGTAGTCATGGTAAATCCTTCGAGATCGATTGAGGGTTGCCCAGTTTAACCGGTCGCATGCCGCGATGCAAAAACTCTTACCATGATTCGTTTTGAATAATAATTCTGCCCAAAAAGAATAACCCAGGTAAACAGAATTCACCCTTACGTGGAGAATAATCCGAGGCCCGGATAGTCGTCCGGCTCCACTTGCATTTCCCGTCTGGCCGGGAGATAATTACTTTTATGACCGAAAAGAAACCTTGCCCGGCCTGCGGCGGCAGCGGACAGATCCGTTTTTTCCAGGGAGTGAGCCGCTTCCTCCTCTCCTGTGAGGAGTGCCCGGAGTGTGCCGGCCTGGGCTTCCAACTCGACCAGCCCAAAGAAATCAAGCCATCCGGCCACGGAGCCTCCGGACCGACGCAAAAGGGAGATCGGGGGAAGGCACCCGGCCGGCGTACCAACCGGCGTCGTTAACCAATTTCCGAGAGGTAACCCAGCCATGATCAAGAAAATCCTGCCTTTGCTACTGTTCTGTATGCTGCTGGCCGAACCAGCCGCCGCCCAGTTCGAAAAGGATGTTCTGGATAGCGCCACCGGCGATCTGGTCGTCACCTTTCTGGGCCATGCCTCACTGATGTTCGAGTTCAACGACCAGATCATCCAAATCGACCCCTGGAGCAAGCTGGCCGATTACTCCAACCTGCCCAAGGCAGATCTGGTCTTGATCACCCATCACCATCAGGACCATCTTGATCCCATCGCCCTGGAGAAGACCCGCAAGCCCACCACTAAGGTGATCATCACCGAACTCTGCCGCACCGCGGTCCCCGATGGAATTGTCATGAAAAACGGCGAATCCCGTACCGTGGAAGGCATCGGCATCATGGCACTGCCGGCCTACAACCTGGTGCACAAACGCGATGACGGCGAGTTTTACCACCCCAAGGGCGAGGGCAACGGTTATCTGCTGACCTTCAACGAGACTCGGGTATACATCGCCGGGGATACCGAGAATATCCCGGAGATGAAGGATCTCAAGGACATCGACTACGCCTTCCTGCCCATGAACTTGCCCTACACCATGACCCCGGAAATGGTGGCCGATGCGGTCCGGGCCTTCCGGCCCAAGGTCCTCTACCCCTATCATTACTGGAAAACCGACCCGAAACTCCTGCTCGACGCCCTGCGGAATTTACCGGAGGTCAAGGTCAGAATCCGCCGGATGAATTAAGGTGGTGGGCGGCTATCTTTTTAGCGGTCTGCTGCTCGGACTGTCGGCCGGTCTCTCTCCCGGGCCGCTCCTGACCCTGGTGGTCAGCGAAACCATGCAACACGGGAGCCGGGCCGGGGCCAGGGTCGCCCTGGCCCCGCTGGTAACCGACCTGCCGATCGTCGTCATCACCATCCTGGCCGTGGAACGACTGAGCCGTTTCCGGCCACTGCTGGCCACCATCTCCTGCCTGGGCGGCCTGGTGGTACTCTTCCTGGCTTACCGGATGCTCCGAATCCGGCCCAACGCCCAGATCCAGGCAGTCCCGGCTCACGTCCCCCGGTCGCTCGGTAAAGGGGTGGCGATCAACCTGCTCAGCCCGCATCCCTGGCTTTTCTGGTTCAGCATCGGCGCCCCGCTGCTGGTCAAGGCGGCAAACGAAAGTCTGGCCGCAGCGGCCGGCTTCGTCGCCATCTTCTACCTGTTGCTGGTCGGCTCCAAGCTGGCTCTGGCCGGGGCTCTGGGGCGGAAGCGCATGCGCTTAAGCGGTCCAGCCTACCTCTGGATCATGCGTTGTCTGGGATTGCTGCTGGCGATCTTCGCCCTGCTGCTCTTCCGGGACGGTTATAACCTGCTCCAGGGATGAAGGTCTGCGGCGATGAATTATAATTCGACCGGGCAAGACAAATGCTACGATCCGCGAGGGCGTGAAATCCCCTGCGAAGGCAGCGGCCAGGACGGTGAAACCAGGCTGGGCCGACCCTGGCCCGAACCGCGCTTCACCCTACACGACGAAATCGTCGAGGACCGCCTCACTAATCTGCAATGGTTCCGTGACGCCAACCTCAATACCTTCCCGGTTACCTGGCCCGAGGCGCTTGCCGCTATCGCCGAGTTGAACCGGCAGGGCACCCTGGGATGTAACGATTGGCGACTGCCCAACCGGAGGGAAATGCGAAGTCTGATGAGCTATCAGACCCGCCAACCGGCCCTGCCTGGAGGCCATCCCTTTGTTAACCACTTTCTGGGTTGGTACTGGACCTCAACCAGCGCCGCCATTAATCCCGCCTACGCCTGGTATGTCCATCTTGAGGGGGCGCGAATGTTTTACGGCCGCAAGGATCAGTACTATCTTTTCTGGCCGGTCCGGGGCAATCCCGCCAACCTGCCGCAAACCGGCCAGGACCGTTGTTACGACTCGGAGGGAAACGAAATCCCCTGTCCGGGCAGCGGTCAGGATGGCGAATTCCGGCTGGGTGTGCCCTGGCCCGAACCGCGATTCGAAGGGCAGGACGAGCTGGTCCGGGACCGGCTTACCGGCCTGATCTGGTTGAAAAATACCGATCCAGCCGGACGCTTACTGGACTGGGGAGCGGCTTTAGAACTGGTCGTCCGACTGAACCGGGAACGGCTTGGAGGGCTGGCCAGCTGGTCTCTCCCCAATATCAACCAACTCGAATCCCTGGTCGATTGCCGGCGAGCCCAACCAGCCCTTTCGTCCGGCCATCCGTTTATCAATATCCGGGAAGGTTACTGGTCCTCCACCACCAGCTTTTTTGAAACCGATTGGGCCTGGGTTCTCTACTTGCACAAGGGGGCTCTGGGAGTGGGCTTCAAAAGCGGCGCCACCTTCCACGCCTGGCCGGTGGCCGCCGCCGGTGGCTTAAGCCGATAATCAGTGAATTTTCACCATTCCAGCAGGGAAAGGTAAAATGCGGATCTGGGATCTCGACCCGGGTTATTTAAACGACCGCAGTCTCCTGGGCGAACACCGGGAGCTGCATGGGATCTTTTCGATCCTGGCCAACCATAAAAAAGGCTACTCCCGCCATCCGGAAACCCTGCGTTGGCTTGACCGGCTGCCGGCATTGTCGCTGCGCCACTCCCTGCAGGTGGCGGAAATGGAATTGCGCGGCTTCCGCCACCATAGTCCATTATCCCCAACCCCGAGCGGCCCGCTGGTCTGGCCGGCCGTCTTTCTCGACCTCCCGGCCGGACAGTACGAAATCCTCCGGGCCAAATATCAAGACCGCCCCCCAGGCCGCATTCCTCTGCCCGGCAACCTCCAGCAACTCTGGGCCAGTCACAAGTATTCGGTGATGGCCCGCAGCCCGGCCGAATATCGACGTCTGGGTCCCCTGGTGGCCCGGGGTGGCGTGGGCTTCGCGGAGCTGGCCGATATACTGGTCCTATTGCTCCGCGTAACCCCGAGTCCGGGCCGCATGCGCAACGCGGTCCAGCATCTTCGCGGTTATCTCTCGGACCATTCGCTCCCTAACCCCGAAAGCAACGATTTACCTCGACTGCTAGGGGAAATCGGCCGACTGGCCCGGGAGCTGAACATCAAATACCTGCTGGAATCGACCGCCCTCGGGGAGCTGCGCGGCTGGGCCGAATATCTTGAGCTATACCCCGATTGACGCACATAACCCGCAATATGATAGTATTAGCATGACCGTCTATCAAATTAACAAGGAGAGTACCAAATGAGCAAAATCCTGATCGTCTTTTACAGTATGTACGGCCATGTATACCAGATGGCCGAAGCAGTGGCCGAAGGCGCCAGCGCGGTAGGCAACAACGAGGTCGCCATCTTTCAGGTCCCGGAGCTGGTGCCCGAGGCAAAGCTGATCGAGAGCGGCGCCAAGGCTGCGCGGGATCGTTTCGCCCATATTCCGGTGGCCAAACCGGCCATTCTCGGCGAGGCCGACGCAGTGATCTTCGGCACTCCCACGCGTTACGGCAACATGTGCGCCCAGATGCGCAACTTCCTGGATCAAACGGGCCAGCTCTGGCTCAGCGGCGCCCTGGTCGGCAAGGTGGGCAGCGTCTTCGCCAGCACCGCCACCCAACACGGCGGCCAGGAAACCACCATCACCAGCTTTCACTCCACTCTGTTCCATCTGGGCTTTATTGTGGTCGGTGTGCCCTACGCTGAGACCAGGCTCATGAATATGAAGGAGATTACCGGCGGCACCCCTTACGGCGCCACCACTCTAGCCGATACCGACGGCTCCAGGCAGCCCAGTGAAAACGAACTGGCCATCGCCCGTTTCCAGGGCGAGCATGTGGCGAAGATCACCGCCAAGCTCTTCGGTTGAGCCCCGTTTAAGCGGCAACCGATCGTAGGAGTGGGATTTATCCTTTATAAGCGAAGGAGGAAAACAATGGCCCTCAAGGATACGATAAAACACTTAGTCAAACGCGACATGCCGGCGACAGGAGCTGACACCAGCGTCAGGAAAGCGGTCGAGATTCTGGCCGGTGGAGGAGGGTGCGCCCTGGCCGTTACCACGGATAATGAAGTGATCGGCGTGGTCTCCGACCTGGATCTGGCCAGGGCCGTCATCCGTGGCGTTGATCCGGAGTCCCTGACGGTCTCCGACTGCATGACCCCATGCGACCTGATTACCGGGCAGGGAGCCAAAAACCCCTGCGTCCAGCTGGACGAGGATGAAACCGTGGAAAACGCTCTAAAACTTCTGGAGGGTACCGGTGTCCACAATCTGATGGTATCCGGTCCAGGTGATCGCTTCCTGGGTCTGGTCTCGGCCTGTGATTTGCTGAAGGCCGCGCTCAACTGAGGAACTTCGCTGGAGTGGGTCCGCAGAGGGGATATTGCCCTTGACGGATCAATCTGGTAAAAGGGCGGGGATAATTCTGCCAATCGGGCCGGCAGAGCCCCTTCACCTTTTAACTTCGGTTTTGATTACCGCCCATGGAAAACTTCGTCATCACCATCGCCTACCTTCTGGCCGGCATGGGATTGAAGCGCCTGCCAGCATTTCCGGAACAGACCGGCACGGTCCTCAATCTCTTCGTGATCTATGTCTCGCTGCCGGCCCTGGTTCTTCTCAAGGTTCCGGAATTGACCTTTTCCAGCCAGCTGCTGGTGGTGGTGGTCATGCCCTGGGTGATGCTGCTGCTCTCGGCGGTGGCGGTAATCGGCCTGGCCCGGTATTTCGGCTGGGACCGCCCCACCACCGGTTGCCTGTTGCTGCTGGTGCCGCTGGGTAATACCTCTTTTTTGGGCATTCCCCTGGTCCGGGCCTTTTTCGGCGAAGCGGCCATCCCTTACGCGGTACTCTATGACCAGCTCGGCTCCTTCATGGCCCTGGCCACCTACGGTTCGCTGGTTCTCGCATTATACGGCCCCTCCGCCAGCCGTCCCACCGTGGCAGGAGTGGCGAGGAAGATCTTTTTCTTCCCCCCTTTCCTGGCTCTGCTTCTGGCCCTGCTCCTCCGCCGGGTCGTTTATCCGGAAATTTTCATCGAGCTGATCAAGACCCTGGCGGCCACCCTGGTGCCGGTGGTGATGATCGCGGTGGGTTATCAGTTGACCTTGCGCCTGAACCGGACGATCCTGGGTCAGATGGGGGTGGGGCTGATGCTCAAGCTGGTGGCGGCCCCCCTGGCGGCATTGCTGCTCTGCCGGGTTTTGGGGCTTGATGGCGAAGCGGTGCGGGTATCGATCTTCGAGGCGGGCATGCCGCCCATGGTCTCGGCCGGCGCCCTGGCCATCCTGGCCGATTTATCCCCACCGCTGACCGCCGCCCTGGTCGGGGTCGGGATCATTCTCTGTTTCGCCACCCTGCCGCTGCTTTACCAGCTGTTCTGAAGATTGCCGCTCGACCAGGCTTTCAGCGATGGCGCTTATCATTGAAAAAGGTTACTGTTAAGGCAGTTTCGGAAGGATGGAAGATCGGTTGTAACCCCATAAACGAGTAGAGGTTCAAAGTTGGAATTTTTTTCGCCGATCATGGTGCGGGTGGTGGTGTTTCTGCTTATTTCGGCTGTATTAGCGGGGATCTCCTGGCCGGCACTGCACAACCCCCGGAGTCACGGGTTTTATCGCTTCCTGGTCTTCGAGTCCATCCTGGCCCTGGTCCTGATCAACCTGCCTTTCTGGTTCCTCAATCCCTTCTCGCCCCACCAGCTGCTCTCCTGGGCCCTGCTCTTCACCTCAATATTCCTGGTTCTGGACGGGGTTTACCTGCTGAAAAAACTGGGTGGGCACCGACACCGCCAGGAGAGCCCGGAGAACTTCTCCTTCGAAAACACCGCGCGGCTGGTTTCTGATGGGATCTACCGCTATGTCCGCCATCCCATGTACACCTCCCTGCTGCTTCTGGCCTGGGGAGCCGCCCTGAAACATCTCGCTCCTGCAGCCCTGGCCGGGGCGCTGATATGCACGGTCCTGCTGGTGATCACCGCCAAGGTCGAGGAACGAGAAAGCCTGGCCTTTTTCGGCGCCAGTTACAGTCAGTTACGTCCGCCACACCAAGATGTTCATTCCCTTTCTGTTTTAAGCGCCTGGCCCGATTTCGGGTCAGCAGTCGCCCGACTCGGTTTCAGGGCAGAAAGGAACAGATGTAGTCGCTGACTTGCTGGACCCGCATGGTGAAGCTGCTCTTAGCCGGCACCTCGAAGGCCTCGCCGCCCTTAACCGTCCGCCAGGCGGTTTCACCGGCCACCTGCACTTCCATGAGCCCGGCTTGGATCTCCATCAGTTCCCTGGCGTCGGTGTTGAAGGTGTACTCGCCCGGCAACAGCACCCCCAGGGTCTTCCTGGAGCCGTCGGCAAAGATGACGGTGCGGCTGGTGACCTTGCCGTCAAAGTAGATGTTGGCCTTTTTGACCACGGTAACATTGGTGAATTCGGACATGGCGGTTCCTTGGCTATGGTTGATTAATATCGGTGAAAGACCGGCTGTCGGTTGAAATTCCCTGTACTTCTATACCCTCTGCAAAGTTTTTTTGCATACTGTTCTTTCCGGCCGTCAATTGTCATCGCCCTAAGCTGGAGACCGGAAACCAGCCATTTGCGCTTAGCCGCCCCCGATTATCCCCTGCCGTACTTCCCTGTTGCCTTTTTCTTACATTTGTGTAATTATCCAGACTTTTCAAATTTGATATCTTACGATCCCGCAACGAGGTTTGCGCAAGATGACCATCACCCCCAATAGTGTCGCCAGCCAGTATGAACCGGCTGATCTGGCCTGCCTGTACGAAATCACCAGCATCCTGGCTTCATCCAGTGATCTCCGCGACTGCGTTGAAGAAATCATGGAGATCCTGGCCGGGAGCACCGGCATGCAGCACGGCACCGTCACCATCATCAACCCGACCACCGGTCAGCTCGAGATCGAGGTGGGCCATGGCCTAAGCGAAGAAGCCAGAAAACGCGGGGTCTATAAGATCGGCGAAGGCATCACCGGTCGGGTGGTGGCCAGCGGCGCCCCCATCGTGGTACCGCAGATCAGCGCTGAACCGCTCTTCCTGAACCGTACCGGCACCAGGGGCGATCAGAGCGCCAGGCAGCGTTCCTTCATCTGCGTGCCGATTAAGCGCGGGCGCGATACCATCGGCGCCCTGAGTGTCGACCGGGAGTACAAGGAAGGCTTGAACTTCGAGAAGGATCTGCAGTTTCTCACCATCTTAAGCGGTCTGATCGCCCAGACCGTAACCCGCATCCAGGCGGTGAACCGGGAGCGCGAGCGGTTGCAGAGCGAAAACCGCCTCCTGAAACTGGAACTGTCCGGCAAGTATCAGTTCGAGAATATCATCAGCAACTCCAGCCGGATGCTGGAGGTCTATGAGATGATGCACCAGGTCAAGGACTCCGGGGCCACCGTGCTGCTGCGCGGCGAATCGGGCACCGGCAAGACCCTGGTGGCCAAGGCCATCCATTACAACAGCCTGCGGAAACACGAGCCTTTCGTGGTGGTCAACTGCTCGGCCATGCCCGAAACCTTGCTGGAAAGCGAACTGTTCGGCCACGAGAAGGGCGCCTTTACCGGGGCGCACGCCGCCAAGAAAGGTCGCTTCGAACTGGCCGGCAACGGAACCCTGTTCCTGGACGAGATCGGCGAACTCTCGCAGGCGATTCAGGTCAAGCTATTGAACGTGGTCCAGGAACGCGAATTCCAAAGGTTGGGCGGCAACAAGATAATAAAGTCGGGAGCCCGGCTGGTCGCAGCCACCAACAAAGACCTGGAAAAAGCGGTGGAAGGCGGTTCCTTTCGAGAGGATCTCTACTACCGGCTCAACGTCTTCCCGATTTATATGCCACCCCTGCGCGACCGCCGCACCGACATCCTGTTGCTGGCCGAGTTCTTTCTGCAGAAATACAGCGAGGAAAACCACAAGAAGATCAGTCGCATCTCCACCCCGGCCATTGACTTGCTCATGCAGTACCATTGGCCCGGCAACGTTCGTGAACTGGAAAACTGTATCGAGCGGGCGGTGTTGATCTGCGACGAGGACGCCATCAAGAGTTATCATCTGCCGCCTTCGCTGCAGGTGGCCAATTCCGGCGTCAGCGACAAGGGCGGCGGCGATTTCGCCCAGGCAGTGGAGAACTTCGAGCGGGAACTGATCATAGCCGCCCTCAAGCGAACACGGGGCAACCAGACCAAGGCGGCCAAGGATCTCGGCACTTCCCTGCGGATCATTAACTACAAAATCAACAAATTCCAGATCGACTGCCGGGCCTTCCGGGCCAAACCCTGATGAAACTCCTGCTCCACATCTGCTGCGGACCATGTGCCGTTTATCCCACCTCGATATTGCAGAATGAAGGCCACGAACTCAGCGGCTATTTCTACAACCCCAACATCCACCCCTACCAGGAGTTCCGCCGGCGGCTCGAAGCCCTGGAAGAGTTCAGCCGGGCGGCAGAACTGACGGTTGACTACGAACGAGAGTATGGCCTGACCGAATATCTGCGGCAGGTAGTGAACCGCGAGAGTGAGCGCTGCCTGATCTGCTACGAGATGCGGCTGACAGCCGCAGCCCGCCGGGCCGCCGAGACTCGGCGCCGAAGGTTTCACCACCACCCTCCTGTACAGCCGCTACCAGAAACACGAAGCCATCCGGGCCACAGGTGAACGACTGGCAGCCGAACACGGAATCAGCTTTTATTACCGGGATTTTCGTGAGGGCTGGCAGGCGGGGATCGACCGCAGCAAGGAGCTGGGCTTATATCGCCAACCCTATTGCGGCTGCATCTACAGCGAGCAGGAACGCTACGATCCAACGAAACGACGGAAGAAAAATAAAGGAGAACCCCAAAGGAAATAAGGCACCGGCGGCCGCCTTTACCAGCCTGGTCCTGCCGGCCTTGTTCCTGCTGTTGCCCGGCTGCGTAAAGGAACCTCCTTCCCCCAGAAGTGGCTTTCAACCGACGCAATACGAGGAAATGGGCCCCTTTTACCGGCCGAACGCCCCGGTGCGGGATCGGGTGGGACGGGGTTACGAGTTGAGCGGCACGGTCCTCTCGTCCGGTGATTGCCAGCCCATCCCCAAGGCCAGGATCGAGTTCTGGCTGGTCAACCCACAGGGCGAATACGACGACGCCCACCGGGCCACACTCTTCGCCGACAGGAAAGGCCGCTACCGCTTCGAATCGAAACGCCCCACCAATTACGTCGGACGCAAACCCCATATCCACATCATGGCAACCGCCGCAGGCTACGAGCAGTTAATCACCCAGCACTATCCCCTGGAAGATGATTCCGAAGGGGCCTTTGCTTTGGTGCTGGAGCCTTTTCCCGCCAAATGAATATTTAGCCGTGAAAAGAAAAAGTGATTTTCTAAAACCTAACCTTAAAATTACACCGCTCTGATTTTGCTTGAATAGTCTTTATTATTCTGCCTACGATTATCTTACAGACGAGAGAAATCCTAGGTTAGGAGAGACTGGGGGGTTGATCTCTTGTAACGCTAAACCTGCTAGCATGCGGGCAAGGTAAGGTGCGAGTTTTACCCTTAATTTTCTAGGCGCCAGCAGAATCCTTCTGCGTGCACCTCTCGTCAATTTTGCAGGAGGCTTATTCCTGTGAAAAAAATTCTCAAACTGCCCCATATTTTGCCTGCCCGGTTGATTTTTTACCTGGCGGGCTTCCTTGATTGAATAATCCCAATTTCTCTTTTTTTCTTTCTGAACATTTAGCAGTTAGGACTGCTATTTTATGCTCTTGTGTTCAGTGAGGTATTTATAAGAACGAGCAACTATTGACAATAAAATATATGAGGTGGAGTAATGAATATGAAAAATATTGCATTGCTTGTTGTGGTTTTAACGGTTTTTGGAATTCCTATCTGTGCAGAGGGAGACGACATATACGACAATTTAAGTGTTTATAACTACAGCGATACCCATCGACCAGGACCAGAAGTCAACGGCCTCAGAGCTAGGGGAAGCGAGGAGATTCCCCAGCCTGTTCAGACCAACGACGATCTTTTTGGGATTTCTGGCATTGGGTTTGATGGGGAGGATTTTAACCTTGGCAGTGCCTTTATCAAGTTAAAGGCTGCCGAAGACTTTACGCCAACTTCAAAAGGGGGATACATAACTTTTAGGACCACCCCAACAGGAACAACTCAAAGTCAGGAACGAATGCGCATTACACCAGATGGCAATGTCGGCGTTGGTACAGGCAATCCGGCAAGCAAAGTCGAAATTGCTTCTGATTTCGATACATCTGGTGTCGCTGCCCTAACCATCTCTTCTTATTATGATACTGGCCCCCATCACCCTGCTCATATATATGGTCAGAGGGCAAGAGGCACCATGAACGAGCCTTCTCCCGTCCTTGATGGAGACTTTCTTTTTATGATTGGCCCTAAGGGATACAGTAACACATTCGATTTCTCACACAGTTACAATGCCAGTATTCTCTTCAAGGCAACTGAGGATTTCATAGGAGAAGGGATGGGAACTGCCATCTATTTTAGCAATACCTCAAATGGAACCACGCAGAAATTAGACCGCATGATCATCGACCAGAACGGAAACGTTGGCATAGGTACCACCAAACCTGAAAGCACATTACAGGTAGTTGGCTATGTTCAACTCGATTTAACAGACGGCTACCTTCCACCAGCCGAGGACTGTGACGACCCATCGGAATATGGGAGGATGATGGTGGATCAAATTAACGAAGATATATACGTGTGCGTGGTTTCTGGATGGAAAACCATGAAAGGGAAAAAATAGATTTTACAGACCTTACGGTTACTTTATTCCTTTTTTAAAGGGAGAAAACAAACCCTGAAAGGCAGGCGAGCGCATGATTGAGTGCAGTAAGGCCATCCACTGGATTTCGATCAACATTTGGATTGCAGCCCTGGCCTGGTTGCTTGCCGGTTGCCTCTACATCCCTACGCCAGGGCGCAAGGCTTTCGAGGGCAGGGAGGTGAAGGCAGATGATCTGGCATTCCTGCAGCCGGCGGAAACGGGCAAGGAGGAAGTCATCCGCCGGCTCGGACAACCCACGGTCTTCTGGCGGGACGAGAACATCCTGATCTACCGCTGGGTAAAGCTCCGGGGCGTTCTGCTCTGGGTGGCCCCCGCACAATACACCGGCGTCGCGGGTTTGCTGGATGTCACCCAGGAGTTCGCCTTTCTCATCAAGTTCGATCGCGACGACCGTTTTCTGAGCTCGGAGACGCTGGAAAAACCGCTGATGAAACCATACGGACAGTTTCTCCTGGAATGGCGGGATGCCCAACGCGCCCGGGGTTGGCGACCACACACCGGAGAACCATGAAATCCATCCCGCATGTCATCGGGCCGGGAGGTCAACCTCGCAAGAATCCGGCGAATCCGCTGAAGCTGCTAGTGCTGGCGGGAGTGTTTCTGGTTTTGTGTGGTTCCGGGTGCACCGCTTTCAGCCCAGGAGCAGCCAATACGCGCGAGCTGACGATCCCAGGTGGAAGCCGGCAAACCGTCTTGCTCCTTCGCGTCGTCACGGAGGTTGATGGCGTGGCGGGAGCGGCGTTTCGTTCGCTCGCGCCGGATGATGACATCTGGCTGGGGTTGGCTGATTTCTCCAATGGGCTCACCGCCAAGCCCGCAAGTCTGCACTTCCTGTCCGACAGAACACGCCTGGAAGGCTGGGTCTATCTGCTGCTGGAGCCAGGGAATCATTACATCGCCGCTCACGAGCCGTCCTCGACCAACGCCTTCGCCCACAACGCCCGGTGGACCACGTGCCCGCGTTGGAGCATCGATATCCCGTCCGGTTCCCGCCTCCTCTACGGTGGCACTCTATTCCTCCCTGGTACAGGACGCTGGTTGATCTTCGGGCCCAGAATGCTTGTCTCGTTCGACGAAACGCGACTTGAGGTGCGTGATGAAACTGCGACTGCAGAAGTCATCGCCAAGCAGTGGTTTCCGGCTCTCCTGCCAATGTCCGTTCAACTCCTCAAGGAACACCGACCAGGCGATACAATGATCATAGACACGCCGCCAAGGAGATAAAGTCGGGGTATAGGAACATAGTGAGAGAAACAGTGACCAACGGGGACGGAAACTCAGCGCGAACCTGACCATGTACATGACGTGGTCATCGCGACGCCCGTGATGCCCATAAAAACAAGGGAAGTTAGGGTCAAATCTTTATTCTTGACGGTTTTATAAATCGCAGCCGAATGTCAAAGATAAAGATTTGATAATCATATAAAAGGCACCTCCCTCAGCAGGTCAGAAGATAGACCTCTGATAAGCTGAAACGAAAGAGACCAATCTTTCAAAAGGAGGTGCCCAATGAAACTTTACGCCGGAATCGATCTGCATTCAAACAACAATTTCCTGGGAATCAGCGACCAGGAGGGGCGGCGGCTTTACAAGAAACGTCTGGCAAACCGGGAAGATGTGATTTTGGCGGAACTCGAACCTTATCGAAACGATCTGGTGGGGATCGTGGTCGAGTCCACTTTCAACTGGTATTGGAGGCGTGCACGGGGTCGGACCAACGTGCACGGGGTCGGACCAAGTCAACTAGTTGATACTCCGCTTTATTATCCCGAATAATTGCCTTTTTTTAGTCTTAGAGGCACCTTTTCAGTATCAAAAAGAGTCCTCTAAGCCAAACCGATTTCCTGTAGAGTTGCGGGAGGACCACGATGCCTTGTGCGGCTATCGCGCCTTTTAATGGATGCCTCCCTTCTCTTCTCACCGGTATTTATCCTGGAGATACGCTTTGAAATAGCTTGAATTAAGCCCTTCGCCAGTGACCTTTTTCAGGAGGACATCCGGAGGATAGACGCTGCCGTGCCGGTAAATCTGCTCAGTGAGCCATTGCCTTATTTTCTGGAGATTACCCGAGCGCAGGGTTTTGGTGAAATCGGGGTCATACCGGCAATAGGCCGCCCAGATCTGGGCGGAGGCCAAATTGCCGATGGAATAGGTCGGGAAATAACCGAAACTGCCATGGGACCAGTGAATGTCCTGCAGCACGCCGTTGGCATCGGAGTCAACCTCAACCCCGAGATAGTCATGATACTTTTGATTCCATATCCCGGGCAGGTCATGGACTTTTAGAGAGCCCCGGAAAAGGTCCCGCTCAATTTCAAAACGGATGAGCACATGGAGATTGTAGGTCACCTCATCCGCCTCAACCCGGATCAGGCCCGGCTGGACGGCATTGATCGCAGCGACAAAATCGGCAACCGGCATGGGTTCAAGTTGTTCGGGAAAGGCCTTCTGCAGTTCGGGGTAGAAATTCTCCCAGAAAGGCATACTGCGACCGATGATGTTTTCCCACAGACGGGATTGGGACTCATGGATGCCGAGGGAGACGCCGGTATCCAGATGGGTGCGGGCGATCTCCTCGGCAATTCCCTGCTCATAAAGGGCGTGGCCACCTTCATGGAGGGCACTGAAAATATACTCAACGCTATCCGGTTTATAGCGGTTGGTAACCCTCCGGTCATGGTGTCCCAGGGAGGTTGTAAACGGATGGGCGGACTTATCCTGCCGGCCGCGCGCAAAATCAAAGCCGATTTTAGTCAGCACCTGGTCGGCAAAATCCTTCTGGGCGGCCAAGGCAAAAGGCGGGCTGACAACCAGCCGTGGCCGATGCTGCTCTTTGGCCCGGTTGACCATGGCAATGAGCGGTTGCCGCAAGTCGGTAAACATTGTGTCGACGGTGGCGGTTTTCAGCCCCTCTTCATGGAGATCAAGCAGCGCATCGTATGGTTCGTCGGCATAGCCCAGATATTCCGCTTTTTGCAGAGCCATGGTCACAAGTTTCTGCAAAACCGGCTCAAACAGCGAAAAATCCGACTTTTGTCGGGCCGCAACCCAGGTTTGCAGGGCCTGGGAGGTGAGCTTGGAAGACTCGCGAACGAACTCCTCCGGCAGTTTCGTGTTCTGATCATAGCTGCGCCGCATGACCCGCACTAAACCCTGATCGATTGCCGATAGTTCGTCTAAATGCCCCTCTGCCTCCTGGAGCAGTTTCCCGGTTGATGTCGAGACTTCTTTCCGGTGAATGATGCCGCTCAAGGTGGCAAACTGATCGGCGCGGTTTTCCGCAGCCCGGCTCGGCATCAGGACCTCCTGATCCCATTGCAGCAAGGCCACTATGCTGTTGAGGTCGTTTATTTCGGCGGACCGTTTTTTTAATTTACCGAGCGTATCCATGGTTTTTCACCTGGTTATCATGATTGTCGACATCCACTACTGATTGGGGTCGGACCAAGTCAACTTGCTGATTTGATTATTTAAATGATTTAAAACCTGCCTGCTTTTTCCCTTAGAACCATCTTTTTCTACCGAAAAACCATCTTCTAAGAACTTGATCACTTCAGCCTTCATGCTCAAGTTGATGGGGGCAAAACGCATCTTCCCGGTTTCCGCGATTACCGGCCGTCAACCTAGGTAGTGGTGGGCCGGGATATGCCTTTTCAGCATACGACGAAAATAAAAACGATAATAGAGTGACCAGCCGCTTAGTGGCTGAGCCCTGGTCCCTTTTCCGCCGGCACTTCTCTGAGAGCCGCGATGATTTCCGCCGAGAATTGGGCCAGGGCCTCGCTCAAGGCCGCCGCCTGTTGAGCGTAACCGCCGGGTGCGGCCACCGCGAGGTGTCGGCTGCTGATCCGGGGTGACATGAGTAGCTTGCCTTCCCCATCCCGGATCGACCAGCGGGCCTCAAACTGCGTCGAGTTGTCGGGCGCGGTTTCGAAGTGGAGGATCTCGATGGTGACCTGTTCGGCGACCTCGAGCGTCGGATTCCAGGGGTAGAGGACTACGCGGTCGCTGCCCAGGCTGGCGGCGAGATTTTCCCGCAGTACCCCGGCGATATTGTCGGCCAGCGGTTCGGCCCAGCGATGGCGGTCGGAGAAACTCAGCCGGTTGGGACCGAGGCTTTCGACGATCTGGGGCCGGTCGAGATATGCCGGCAAGGTGATCGGTCCGAGGCCGAGCAAGGGTGGCGCGGTCGGCGTAGCGGCCGCAGCCGGCGGGTTCGCGGGGCCGGCGGTGAGAAGATAGTAGCTGACCGGCGCGCTGCGGGCGCAGCCGGCCAACAGCAGGGCGACCAACAGCAGCCTCAGGGTTGCGGCATTCCTTTTCATTTTCATTCCTCCCGGTTACTTTTGCCGCGCAGGAGCGATTCCGGCTGATTTTCCAGGCTTTCCGCCAGGCTTCGCAGAGCGCGGGCGGCACGGTCGACTTCCTGCAGCGCCTCCTGCAGGCGGACAGCGGTGGGCGATCCGGTTCCGGCCAGCTCCTGCAGTGACTGCGCCGCCTGACGCACCTGGACGCTCGCCTTGGTCATCTCTTGCACCAGCGGCGAATCGTTGTTGACCGCCGCCCCCACCCGGTCGGCGGCACTACCGACCCGATCGGCTGCACTGCCGATCCGATCCAGGACGGGGCCGAACCGTTCGGTGGCCGTCCCCACCCGGTCGGCGGCACCCTGGGTCTTGACCATTGCCTGCCGCGTGGCCTCGACCGCGCCGGTCAACCCCTTCAGGTTGCTGCGCAGTTCGGCCATGAGCGGTTCGCTCCCCTGGTCGATTTTGGCGGAGAGCGAATCCAGGTGGGCAAGAACCTCCTCGAGCCGGCCCGGGATCGACTGCATCTCCTTGGAGGCAAGAATCGTGTTGAGTGACTCGCCGATATTCACCAGATCCTTCAGGAACTTGTCCACCGGGAAACTCTCGTACTTGTTGGCCAGTTCATCGGTGGTCGACGGGATGGTGGGGATCTCGCCCAGCCGGGGATCGCTGGAAAAGAACTTGGCCGGTTTGTCCGGGTAGAAATCGAGATCCACATAGAGCTGACCGGTGAGCAGGCTCTGCATCCGCAGGCGCGCCCGCAACCCCTGATCGATCAATTGCCGGAAGGTGGCGCTGTCCTGGAGGTTAATCTCTTTGCCGGAGCTGGTCCGCACCCTCCGGGATTCGATTTCGCAGGTGACCTGAACCAGATAACGATGGTTGGCCTCATTCAGGCCGAGGCTGATCCCATTGACCGTACCGATCCTGACCCCAAGAAACAACACCGGGGAGCCGACCTGCAGCCCCTGGGCTGACCCATCGAAGTACATGATGTGCAAGTGCTTTTTCTGAAAGAAGTTGCCGCCGCCCAGGAGGATCACGCTGGTGGTGGCGAGGAGCAGCGCCCCGAGGACGAACGCGCCGATCAGGGTAGGGTTGGCGTGTTTGCTCATGACAATCCCCTGGAGAGAAAATGGCGCACCTTGGACGGGCCGGATTGCAGCGCCTGCCGCGGATTGCCGGTGGCGATCATGGTGTGGGTGTCACCGTCGAGGAAGATCGAGTCGCTGCCGATGCCTAAGATGGAGGGCAGTTCATGGGAGATGACGATGACGGTGGTGCCCAGGCTGTCGCGCAGTTCGACGATCAGATCGTCCATATGCCTGGCGGTGAGCGGGTCCAAGCCGGAAGATGGTTCGTCGATCAGCAGGATCTCCGGATCGAGGGCGATGGAACGGGCGAGTCCCGCCCTCTTCTTCATCCCGCCGCTCAATTCCGAAGGGTATAACTCTTCGGAACCGGCCAGCCCCACCAAGGCGAGTTTGAAGGAGACGATCTCGTCGATCAGCCGTCGCGGCAGGGTGGTGTATTCGGCCAGGGGGAGGGCGATGTTTTCAGCCAGGGTCAACGAGCTCCACAGCGCTCCGCCCTGGAACATCACGCCGAGCCGCCGTTTCAGCCTTTCCTGCTCCTCCGGCGGTGCCTGCCAGAAATCGACGCCCTGGTAGAGCACGGCGCCCCGGGTCGGCCGCAGCAGGCCGATCATGGCGCGCATCAGCGTCGATTTGCCGCAGCCGCTGCCACCCATGATCACGAAAATCGCCCCCTTCTCCACCGTGAAATTGAGCTCCCGCTGGACTACGAAGTCGCCGAAGGCCAGGGTCAGATCCCTCACCTCGATGTGGGTTGCGGGTTCCAAGGTCAGATCCCCAACTGGTAGTAGACAATGGTCATAATCGAGGCGGTGATGGTGATCAGCAGGATACCGGTGACCACCGCCGAGGTCGCCGCCTCACCCACCGCCTCGGCGCTGCGGCCGCACTGCATGCCCCGCAGGCAGCCCGAGAAGGCGACCACCGCCCCATAGACGGAGCCCTTGGAAAGCCCCACCAGGAAATGCTTGAACTGCAGGGCGCGCACGGTTTCGCTGTAATATTCGAAGATGCCGATGCCGAAGATGGTGTTGGAGATTAACATACCGGCCAGGATCCCGACAAAGCTCGCGTACAGGGTCAGGAGCGGCGTCATCATCATCAGGGCAAGGACCCGCGGCAGCACCAGAAAATCGGTGGGCGAGATGCCCATGGTCCGTAAGGCGTCGATTTCCTCGTTGACCTGCATGGTGCCCAGTTGGGCGGCGAAGGCGGCGCCGGTGCGCCCGGCGATGATGATCCCGGTCATCAGCGCCCCCACCTCACGGACCATGCCGATGGCGACCAGGTCGGCGATGTAGATCTGGGCCTGGACCATGCGCAACTGGTCGGCGCCGAGATAGGCGAGGATCAGGCCGACCAGGAAGCAAATCACCGAAACGATGAGCAGCGCCCTGGGTCCGACCTCCTCGATCTCCAGCCAGAGATCGCGCAGCTGGAACTTCGCCCGACCGGTGGCCAGTCGCCCCATGGCGAGAATCAATTCGCCGAGGAAGGTGAGCATTGCCGTGAAGTCACGGAACGTTTCCAGGGTGAAGGTGCCGATCCGGTGGAGCGGCGACGGCCGGCCGTGATTGCGGCTGCCGAGTTCCTGCTCGGGTACGGCAGCGGCCAGGGTGAGGAGATGAACGACGCCCGGGGGCAGGCCGCTCCGGTCGACGTCGATCCCCCGATCGGCGCAGTACCGGAAGAGATCCGTGAGGATGGCAAGGAAGGTCGTGTCCCACGACCCGAGGGCGTCGGAGGAGAAGCCGACCCGGCGGATATCGCCGCTCAACGCGGCGGCGAATTCCTCCCCCTCCGGCAGGGCCTGGTTGCGGCTCCAGTCGCCGGCGAAGTTGATCCGCAGTTCCCCGGTCGTGACCAGTTGGGTGGTGAAGCGCCCTCTCTCGCCTGCATCGTTTTCGGACATACGGCTCCATTATGATGATTGCGCTGATTCTTGATTCTTGCTCATTTCCGGCAGGAAACGCAAGCGCGTAAAGAGGACGAGGGCGGTGGTGATCTTGTTATTTAGTCGTCCCTGGGCGGAGATCAGGGGACAGGGCGAAGTTCAGTAGTTCAGGGGATATCTAACTTGCAGGAATTAACCGCAAACGGGACTGGACCACGGCAACAGATTGATAATATTACATTATTGTTCTAAACAATGGCTGTTTTTAGACCTTAGAAGTCACTTTTTAATGCCATAAATTTTCTTCTAAGCCAGTAACCATCTACATTATTATTCTCGGCTGATTGGGACCGGTCCATGTGGAGCAAGGGGTCGGCTTTTGACTTTTGACGAAACGTGAGAAGGTGGGTCAAGCTTTTGCTTGACTCTTGCTCTCTATTTCCAGGCCTGTCTTTGATTTTACCGAGAGTGATGTAAAAATGGGGGGCTTCTTCAGATAAACAGATTCATCGATGCGGTTCGTCCCTCACCACATCCTAAAATACCTACCGATTCCAGCTACTCAATACAGATCGAAAAAACCTCTCTTGCGATGCAGTTCTTCCGGGGGCAGGGCGGCGATGGTGGCCAGCAACTCCTTGGCCTCTTCCGCCGGTTTGGTATCGGGGTAGTTGGTCAACAGGAATTCCGCCCGCCCCTTGGCCTCTTCGTATTTCTTGGTATGGAAATAGAAATTGGCCACATACAGTTCATGCGCGGCCAGGAAGGTCCGGGCCCGGCCGACCAGGACCTTGCTCTCCGTCTCATAAGCGGATTTAGGGTAAGTGTTCATCAACCGTTCGAAAACCTTGATGGCTTCCTTGGCCTGACTGGTATCTCGGTCGATGGAGTCGATCTGGTTGAAGTGGCTGCGACCCATCTGGAAGAGCACGTAAGGCATGGCCTCGTTGGTCGGATGGTTCTTCTCGAATTCTTCATACAGCCCCAGGGCCTCGGGGTAGTTTTTCTGGTAATACTCGCAATCGGCCGATTTCAGCTCGGCCAGCAGCGAGTAGCGGCTGAACGGAAAGCGCTCCATGATGACCTTGAAGGTCTCCCGGGCTCGGTAATACTTGCCCAGGTTATAGTACTGCAATCCCTGCTTGGCCAATTCTTCGGCCGGTTTTTCCTCCGGGGTCTTACCCAGACTACAAGCGGCGAGAAACAGCAAAAGGGCCAGGGCCAGCAGAACCCCTGGTTTTTTCAGGTTGGTAATATTCATTGGTCTCACAATTGATACGCTCTTATAAAGTCGGCCATAAAGATTAAGTCGGATTAGGCCAATAGTTGTTGGAATTTAACCCGCAATCGGCCTCTTGCCGATATTGTCACCGTTGATGAACTCGCGGAAAGCCTCGGGATGGCTAAGCAAAAAGTTCGATATACAAGAAGTAGTGAATTTTTGCGAGTGAGGCCATACGCGAGGTATGCCGAACGAACAAAAATGCGCTACGCCGAGGTAGATCGGATTTTTTGCGACACCATCAGCGTTGCCTGGCCAGGAAACTTTCGGCGCTCATCGCCGCCACCGCTCCCTCGCCGGCCCCGTTAATCACCTGCCGCACTTCCTTGTAACAGATATCGCCGGCGGCATAAACCCCATCCAGGTTGGTCCGCATCTCCCGGTCAATCTCGATGAAGCCCTCACGCATCTCCAGTTGCTCGGCCGGCAGCATTTCGTTATTGGGGATGATGCCGATCAGGATAAAGATGCCTTGCACCGCCAGATTCGATTCGGTGCCGTCATTGTGGCGCAAGCGGAGATTTTCCACCTCCTTGGCGCCCTCGATAGCGGTAACCTGTGTGTCACAGAGGAACTCGATCTTTTTGTTGGCTAAGGCCATTTCCTGGATGATTTTGGTGGCCCGTAACTCGTCGCGTCGGTGGATGACCGTAACCTTGCTGGCAAAACGAGTCAGGTAAATCGCTTCCTGGATGGCGGTGTTCCCGCCGCCGACCACGGCAATCTCCTGATCGCGGAAGAAGGGGCCGTCGCAGGTGGCGCAGTAAGAAACCCCCTTGCCGGCCAACTCACGTTCCCCAGGCACTCCAAGCTTTCCGGGCCGAACGCCGGGCGCCAGGATAATCGCCCGGCAGGTCAAGGTGGTGTCGTCGACCAGCGTAACTACCTTCTCCGGGCCGGCTAGATCCAACCCCTTGACCTCGGCGCCGGAACGGATCTCCAACTCGAAGCGCCGGGCCTGGGCAGTCATTTTCTCGACCAGTTCACTTCCGGCTATTCCTTCGGGAAAACCGGGGTAGTTGTCGATCCAATCGGTATTCAGCACCTGGCCTCCGGGCACGCCCTTTTCCAGCAATAGCGTGTTTAGTCGAGCCCGGGCAGCGTATAACCCGGCGGTTAACCCGGCCGGACCGCCGCCAATGATAATCAGTTGATAGTCATGCATGCCATAGGCACCAGTAAAAAAGCCCTCTCCGGGAAGAGGGCTTACGGGTGAAATTATAGGAAGAAATCAGCCGGCCTTGCCGAGCATGGCCACCAGCTGGGTCTTGCCCACGGCGCCGGTTACCTGATCAACCACCTTACCATCCTTGAAAAGGATCAAAGTGGGAATAGCCCGAATTCCGAATTTACCAGGCGTGACCGGATTTTCATCGACGTTCATCTTGGCGATCACCACCTTGCCGGCATACTCCTTGGCCAGTTCTTCAACTACCGGGCCGATAGCCTTACAGGGCCCGCACCAGGGAGCCCAGAAATCAACCAGGCACGGGGTGGAGGCGTTGACGGTTTTCTCGAAATCACTGTCGGTAAGTTGTTTAACATTTTCTCCGGCCATAACGATACTCCTTGCTGATCTTTATTTTAACTGGCTGAAACTATTTCAATTGATCCTTAAAGGCAAAAATATCTTACCTGTAGTTATCGGGCATGACAAGTCAATTTCTCAATAAACAAATGCACGTCAACCTCGTAACTATTTGAAATAATGTGCTTTAATTTGTGTCCGAATTTACCGGCGAGGTATCAACACGTTTTATATATGGCCAGGCAGCTGGGCCGGCTCAGAGGCCCGATAGCGAGACTTGACCAGCAGCAGGCCGCCGGCGACGATCAGTAATCCACCCAGCCAGGCCAGCCCCACCGGCACCTCGTCCCAGAAAAGATAACCATAGAGCACCGACAGGACCACCGAGGAATAACTGGCTGCCGCCACCGCCGGAGCCCGATCGTGACTATAGGCTGCCGTCATCAGGAATTGGCCCAGGCTGGCGAAAAGCGCCACTCCGGCGATCAGCAGCCACTGGCGGGAACTGAGCGGCACGAAGCCGGGCAGAGACCAGAAGCTGGTGGTCAGCCCGGTCAGTACAGTGAAGTTGAAGACGATCACCAGGGGCGGATCGGTGCGGTTCAGGCGCCGAACCAGAAGGTGGGCGCCGGCCGAGAAGACCGCTCCGCCGAAGGCGACCAGAGCGGCCAACGACCAGGCCGCCGCTGGATTTAGAATCATCGCCACCCCTAGGAGACCGGTGGCAATGGCCAGCCAGGCGGCCCGCGGAGTTTTCTCGCCCAGGACCAGCGGGGCCAGCAGAGCCAGAAGCAGTGGCTGAACTCGACCGATGAAGACGGCGGTAGCCAGTTCCAGATGGGTCAGGGAGTAGAAAAAGCAGTGCATGGCGCTCAACCCGAAAAGGGTGCGCCAGACCAAAACCTGGCGGGCCTTGACCAGAAGCGGGCGGCCCTGGCCAAGCAGGATCAGCAGCAGCACCGGGGCGGCCAGCAAGCAGCGCAAGAACACCAGCTGGGAAAGAGGCAATTCCGGGCCGATGCCCTTGAGCAGGGCGGCCATGGTGGCAAAACTGGCCGAGGCCAGCAGCATGAGAATAAGGCCCATGGATATTTTCGGCAGGGTCAGGCGCGACGGCGCTTCCAATAAATTTGTACAGGCTCTGAAGTCTGGTAAAGTAATGCGCTGCCCGTGCAGAACAAGATTGCTTCGTCGTTCCTTCTCTTCATGTCGAACAGCCTACAGAGCCTCTTGCGAACGATCACGGGGAGCGGCAATCTCTTTTTCAGATCATCGCCTAGACATACTGTTAATCAGACGAGGATACCATGGACAAACCGACCGCTGAAGACCGTGAACTGCTCGAAGTGATCGGCAATTTTCTAGAACAGGGCCTGGCCGAGAACATTGCCGCCATGTATCGCCAGGACCCGGGACTGCACCGATTGACCGGATATCTCCTGCGCGACGAACGCTTCATGGTCCGCATGGGGGTGGCGGTCCTTTACGAGGAACTGGCAGCCACCAGCCCGGCCGACCTGCCCCGCGCCATTCCCGCCCTCAAGCCGCTGCTGAGCGAACCGACCGCCTATGTGCGCGGCGAGGCCTGCAACATCCTGGGATTAATCAACTCCCCGGAGACCCGTAAACTGCTGGCCACCATGACCGAAGATCCCGACCCACAAGTGCGTGAAATCGTCGCCGATTGTCTAGCATAAACAATCGGCAAAACCTAAAGTCCTACGGCAAGCCGCATAAAGGCGCGCGAGTGGTGCAGATGCGAGGAACCTCATTGTCCGCCAGACTTATGGTCTGCGGACAATGAGGTGACGAAGCAGATGGGCCGCGCCCGCGTCTTTATGATTCTTTCCAGTCGGGACGGAGGCCGAGTTCGGTAAGCTGCTTCCGGGCCACCGGAGCCGGGGCGTCGGTCATCGGGCAGCTGGCCTTCTGGGTTTTAGGGAAAGCGATGACGTCGCGGATCGTATCACGGCCGGTCAGGATCATCATCAACCGATCCAGGCCGAAGGCCATGCCGCCGTGGGGCGGGGCGCCCAGCTCCAGAGCCTTGAGCAGGAAGGAGAACTTGTCGGCCGCCTCCTCGGGAGTGATACCCATGGTGGCGAAGATCTTTTCCTGCAATTCGGTCTGGTGAATCCGGATGGAACCACCGCCAATCTCGGTGCCGTTCAGGACCAGATCATAGGCCCGGCTCCGAAGCCGGCCGGGGTCGCTGTCCAGATATTCCAGATCCTCTTCCATCGGAGCGGTGAAGGGATGATGGACGGCCACGTGGCGTTTCTCATTATGGTCATACTCCAGCAGGGGAAACTCGGTGACCCAGAGGAAGTTGAAGTGGTCCTTCTTGAGCAGGCCCAGCCGCCGGGCCAACTCCAGCCGCAGTTCGGCCAGGGCGGCATGGACCACCGCCGGGGTATCGGCCACGAAGAACAGCAAGTCGCCGGGGGCGGCCTCCAGGGTTTTGGCCATCTCACCCCGCTCCGCCTCGGTGAAGAACTTGGCGATGGGCGACTGCCACTCGCCGCCTTCCTTGACTTTGACCCAGGCCAAACCCTTGGCCCCGAAATTACCGACGTAACCGGTAAGGTCGTCCAGATCCTTGCGGGAAAACTCGCCGCAGCCCTTGGCGTTGATGGACTTGATCATCCCGCCCTTGTCGGCCACGGTCCGAAAGACCTGAAAGCCGCAGTTCCTTACCAGCTCGGTGAGGTCGGTCAGCTCGAAGCCGAACCGATTGTCGGGCCGGTCGGTGCCGAAACGTTTCATGGCCTCGGCATAGGTCATCCGGGCAAAGGGCGGTTCCAGATTGAGCCCCAAAGTGGCCTGGAAGAGTTGAACCATGACGTCTTCGGCCACCTGGTACATGTCCTCCTCGGTGATGAAGGAGAGTTCCATATCCACCTGGGTGAATTCAGGCTGGCGGTCCGCCCGCAGGTCCTCGTCGCGGAAGCAGCGAACGATCTGATAGTAGCGATCCATGCCGGCCACCATCAACAGCTGCTTGAAGAGCTGGGGCGACTGGGGCAGGGCGTAGAAGCGGCCGGGATTGACCCGGCTCGGCACCAGATAGTCCCGTGCCCCTTCCGGGGTGGAGCGGGTCAGAACCGGAGTTTCGATCTCCAGGAAATCCTTCTGGTTCAGGCAGGCGCGGATGGCCTGGCAGGCCTTGTGCCGCAGGACCAGGGCCTCGGACATCTGCGGCCGGCGCAGATCGATATAGCGGTAAGTAAGGCGCAGCTGATCGGAAACTTCGGTCTCCTCGTCCAGAGGAAAGGGCGGGGTCTTGCTTTTGTTCAGGATCCGCAACTCGTCGACCAACACCTCGATTTCACCAGTCTTGAGCTTGGGGTTGATCATCCCCTCGGGCCGCGGTGTCACCTTGCCGCGCACGGCGATGACCCACTCGCTCCGCAGGGCATGAGCCTTGGCGTGAATCTCGGGGTTACGCTCCGGATTAAAGACCACTTGGGTGAGGCCCCGCCGATCACGCAGGTCGATAAAGATAACCCCGCCGTGGTCTCGACGTCTCAGTACCCAGCCCATCAGGGTGACTTCCTGCCCGATCTCGGCCGCGCCCAGATCGTTGCAGTTATGACTGCGCTTCATGGTGCCCATCGATTCCATGGGAATACTCCTTATCTGAAAAGAATGTGCCTAAAGGACATAAATGCCTAAAGTTTTCGGCATCGCAAATGAGTTGAACCACCCGTCGACAGAGTCGAGGATCAAGACGTCATATGGTACACGGTTGCATAATGTGTTATTGGTGATTGAGCCTGACAGCCAGTTCCTGGACTAGGTTCTCACCTAAACGCAGTTCCTCCTGTTCCTTGCTGGCCATGTCGCGCAAGACAGCCACGCCGCGCTGCAACTCGTCCTCGCCCATGATCAGGGCAAAGCGGGCCTGAAACTTGTCGGCCTGCTTCATCTGGGCCTTCAGGCTGCGGCCGGCAGGATCAAGCAACACCGCAAGTCCTTCCCGCCGTCCTTCCTGAGCCAGCAGGAAGGCACGATCGCGGGCCGACTCCCCCAAGGCTACGATAAAAAGGTCGATGCCACCGTCCGCCCGGGGGCCACCAGCCTGTTCCAGCAGCAGGGTCAGTCGCTCCAGACCCACGGCAAAACCGATGCCGGAAATTTTCGGACCGCCCAGCTGGGCGACCAGGCCGTCATAGCGCCCCCCGGCCCCCACGGCGCTCTGCGCCCCGAGATCACCGGTGATCAACTCAAAGGTGGTCCTGGTATAGTAATCCAGACCCCGGACCATGAAGGCGTTCAGCTTATAGGGGACTCCCAGCAGACCGAGAAGACGCTGAACTTCGAAGAAATGCTCCCGGCATTCTCCGCAGAGATAGTCGGGCAACTCCGGCACACCTTTATATTGCTCCTGGCAGTTCTGGTTCTTGCAGTCCAGAACCCGCAGGGGGTTGGTCAGGCGGCGCCTTTCACAGTCCTCACATAACTTACCGCTCCGGGCATCAAGAAAATCACGCAGGGCCTGGTTATAAGCAGGCCGGCACTCTGGGCAGCCCAGGGAGTTGATCTCCAGACTGACTGAGAGGCCCAGCTCGGTCATCAGCTGCCAGGCCATGGACATCAGCTCGGCATCGACCAGAGGCTGCTCACCCCCTAGAACCTCGACGCTCATCTGGTGGAACTGGCGCAAGCGCCCCTTCTGGGGCCGTTCATGCCGGAACATCGGACCAATAGTATAAAGACGCTGGATCGGCTGCAGCAGGTGCAGGTTGTGCTCAACGAAGGCACGAAGCACCGGGGCGGTGCCTTCCGGCCGCATGGTCACCGAATCGCCGTTTTTGTCGGTGAAGGTGTACATCTCCTTTTCGACGATATCGGTGGTCTCGCCGATGGAGCGCAGGAAGAGCCCGGTCTGTTCGAGGATCGGCACCCGGATCTCGGTAAAGCCGAAGCGGTGGAAGAGGGCACGGGCAACCATCTCGATCCGCTGCCAGGTTCCGATCTCGGCCGGCAGAATGTCCTTGAAACCTTTGAGACCCTTGATGCTCAACGCACTACCTCGAAAAAAAGAGAGCCCGAAACGGGCTTCCCATGGAAATTCAGTTAATTAGCAGCAAAACAGGCAAGCGGGTGAATTTAGCCAAGATCACCCGAAAAGTCAAGAAAAGGCGGGGATAGGAATGCCTAAAGTTAAGGGGGCAACAACGGACCGGCCAGTCCGACTAGTCTGACTGTTCGAACCAATCCGAAGAGCCTTAAACCGCTCAGCGGCTGCCTGTCATTAACTGGTGATCCACTTTAAGACAACGGTCCATAATCACCTTGAGCCCTGCCTTTCGCGCCACGGCGGCCGCCGCCTCGTTGACTATGCCTTCCTGCATCCAGATAACCTTAGCGCCGATTTTGACGGCCTGCTCGACAACCGGCCCCACCTCTTCGGCCCGCCGGAAGATATCGACGATCTCCACCGGTTCCGGTATCGCCAGCAGATCCGGATAACAGGTTAACCCGAGGATTTCGCGCTGACCGGGATTGACCGGAATCACATGGTAGCCGGCCGCGATCAGGTAAGCAGCCACCTGGTTGCTGGGCCGGCTCTCCTTGGGCGACATGCCAACCACCGCGATGTTATGATACTCTTTAAGTATCCTGCTGATTTCCAGGGTTTCGTCCATTTTCGTCTCGCTTTGTCTAAGTGGTTTAATCTTGACGATCTATCTGGTAATTTTATAGGAAATCGACTGCAGGTCAATTGTAAGTATTCCACGAGGTAAAGGGAGATTGACGCTTCGGCCTCCGGCCTCCTCGAAATGATCAGAGAAAAATCGTCATTTCGAGTACAGCGAATCAATCTAATTCAGCTAGTGAATGCGGGGTTAAATCAATCATGTGCCAGATGAACGTATTGCTGGAAAAAGAAGGCGGTGATGAGCTGCTTATGGAAGGGGCCAGCCTGCTGGAGACCAAATCCGACGGGGTAGAACTCAGTTCCCTCTTCGATGCTCCTCGGCTGATCCCAAACGTCCAGGTAGTCCGGATCGATTTCCTCAACGGCAAAGTCATACTCGGCCGACTGGTCGGCTGAACGATAGGAGAACAATATGAGCGAGATGAAGGAACTGGACAAACTGCGGGTGCTCCTCCCCCACTGGATCGACCATAACCGGAGCCATATCGCCGAGTTTGCCAAGTGGCGGGGAGTAGCGGAAGAAGAAGGCAGCCCGGCGGCCGGCGGCCTGACCGAAGCGTTGACCGCCATGACCAGGGCAGGTGAAGCCTTGACCCGGGTCTTGACTGAACTTGGCGGGTCTCTGCCCGCACCTGGACATCATCACCATCACCACCATCACGATTAACCCCAGCTTCATTTTCCAGATGACATCCGGGAAAAAAATCCGTTAAGATCAACCGCCTTAACTTTCTGAACTGACGGATTTAAGCTGATGAAAGAGAAAAAGCCCGTCCCGGTCGACCTGACTCGGACCGAAACCTGGACCAAATATCGGAAAAATCTCTGTGCCGATTGCCACGCCGGCTGCTGCCGATTACCGGTGGAGGTACGGATCGAAGACTTGATCCGCATGGGGCTGATCGACCCCTTCGAGGCCGACGAGCCGCCCAAGCAGCTGGCCAAGAAACTGCAGAAGGCCGGAATCGTCGCCCACTTCAACTTCAAACACGCCATCTTCACCCTGGCTCAGCGGGCCAACGACGACTGCCTCTTCCTGGACGAACACACCCGCCTCTGCACCATCTACGACCAGCGGCCCCGCACCTGCCGCAGCCACCCCCGGGTCGGCCCCCGGGCCGGATTTTGCGCGTACCAGCCCAGGTGAGGGCGGCAGGCGGCGGCGAGCGGGAAAGGACTCTGACTCCGCCATGACCGGGCGACGGCGCCAATCAACCTGTCTTCGGTCAAGAATGAAAAACGTTGGTCATATTGACGGCCATGTACTGCGGCGGCGGACAACCGATCGTCTCCAGAAAAGCCGGCAGCGATAGGCCTTCTCCCCGGGTATTCTCCCACCTGTAGCGGGCTCAGTCCGAGAAATTTTCGCTGCACCGGTAGATCTCGCTCTCTTCGGCCATCCCGGTGAAGACGTGTCATGGAGTAGAAACTTGACATTTCCCCGCACAGACTTCCGTTCCGCCTGCTATTGTCGTTTGCGCTCGTTGCCGGCGAAATGTTCCGGATGGAAGTCGATGACCCCCCGGATATCCTTCAGGGCCAGGTGGACGGAAGTGAGAGCAGAGCAGGATTTGCGGGTGTGGTCACGCAGGGGATAGAATTGGGTTTCGGTCAGGTAGAGCCTGCTGGGACGATGCAAATGATCACGGGCATGGTGGGTGGCACTAGACTTTTCGTTGCAGATATAGGTCAGGCTCAGGCTGTAAGGGCCATCGGCCATCATTTCCATGGTGATGGTCCCGACAATGGCATAGAATTGATCGATGGGAAGATCACGAGCTTGCGACCGTTTTCCATGCAAACCGACCTCCCCCCAAGAAGCCCGGACCGAAAGGTGACAGCGGAGTCGGATGTTCTGTACACCGCTCCGCCGGGATGAAAAATGGTTCCCGGTTTTCGATGCCACCCTACGACATTGTATCGGGTCCAAGATTGATGACTTTAATTAAGGGGCTGTCAATGAAAAATCTCGACTTAACAACCATTGCCGCCAAGCACTCCCGCCCTTGACAGGCAGGGAAAAATTCCTTCACTGCCGGTCGCACCGGCCGGGCTCGGGTTCGCCTGCGGCGATTAATTCCCGGCGGTTCCTTCTGTCTGGGGTGGCGACAGCAGTTCCTCCACCTTCTTTTTCGCTTCGTCTTTGATTTTGCTGTTCTTCGCCAGGGAAAGGGCGGTATTGCCTCTTTTATCTTCGGCTTTCAGGGAGGCGCCTCGTTTCAGCAGTAACTCGACGGTCCCCGCTCGCCCATACTGTGCCGCCCACATGAGCGCAGTTCGACCGTCCCCATCTGTTTTCTCGATATCCGCACCCCGGTCCAGGAGAAGTTGTACAGTCTCGGTACGACCCATCATTGCCGCCGTAATCAGGGCGGTAATCCCCTTTTCCTCCTCGGTGGCCTCAAGCTTCGAACCTTTGTCCAGCAAGAGCTTCACCGTTTCCACCCGGCCACCCTTGGCCGCCCACATCAACGCTGTCCGGCCTTCACCGTCCCTGCTATGCAGGGCAGCCCCACGGTCGAGAAGGAGCCTGACCGTCTCGGTATTCCCTTTGACCGCCGCAGCATGAAGGGCGTTCATACCATTCAACTTTTCTCTGACACTGAGATTGCCCCCTTTATCAAGCAGCATTCCCACCATATCCGTCTGCCCGGCAAGGGCGGCCCAGATCAGCGGGGTTCCCCCGAACTTGGCATCTGCTTCGTTAACATTGGCGCCCTTGTCAAGGAGAAGGGTGGCAATGTCCAGGCGGCCTTCTTTGGCGGCTTCGATCAGGGCCGTATTGCCGTTCTCGTCTTTTGCGTTCGGATCCTGGCCTTCCTTCAGGGCCGCTGTGACCACATCCATTTCGCCTTTTTTCGCCGCCTTGACGAAATCGCCCGCATCAAGGGTCTTAGCCTGCTTTTCCGGGACAGGGCCGGCGAAGGCCGGGCTCATCCCGGCTGAGACCAGGAAAAGCAGGAGGACCGCGACAGATATTGCGGGCAGGACTTTTATTCTCATGTTTTTTACCCCCTTCAAAAATTTTGGTTCGTGTACCGGGAAGTCAACTTTTACACGCCGCCGAGACTCGAGCTGGCTCCACCAAAAGGTCGGCAGGGCCAAGCGGCCCTGCCGTGGTTAAGTTAAGCTTTTTACCGGGGCTTTTCGGAATGGCGCCTGAAAACTGCCATCCCGGCCTTCCCCGTGGCCGAATGGAAATCAATACGCCCGGGGCCTTCCCCATACCCTTACGGGGGCAGGGGAAGGCCTGCCGAGGTTTAATGGTTGCTGTGGCCGTTGCTTCTGCAGGCGGACCCGCCCTTATTGGTATAGAAGAGGCCCAGCCTGACGGCATCTTGGTAATCTTCGCTGCCGTCGCCGTTCAGGTCGTAGTTACCTCCCCCTGTGGCGATATCCTTGACAAGCATGCCTAAATCCACGCGGTCGACACAGCCGTCCTGATTCAGATCGGGCACCACTGCATAGGGCCGCATCATCTCGTTGTCCTCGTGGTCGATGATGTGGCAGTGCCAGACATAGAGGCCGGCAACATTAAACTTGGCCCGGATGCGGGTTGACCTGTCCCGGATAGGCGATGACCGTGTCCTTCCAGCCGGTCTCCCAGATCTTCCCGAGGCGTTACAGTGCCGCATCAACTTCAAACCGGTCCCTTCTTCGTCCGGGATCAGATCTTCGCGATCCACCACCTGGAACTCCACCAAATGCAGGTGGATCGGATGGGCGTCCGCCGTGAAATTCCAGATCTCCCATTCCTCGGTGTCGTTGAGTTCGGCATCTCGGTAACCGGGACCATGACCGGCGTGCCGTTGGCCATGGTGAAAACCTTGACCATCGTGCTGGCGCCGGTCATGTCGGTCCACATCAGCGGGATACCCACATAGCCTTCACCGTCGTCATCACTGAAAGGATCATCGGCCAGGATTCCCACTTTGGCATCCGTGGGGCCGAACGGCACGCATTCATCGCCTGCGGTTTCCGGAGTAAAATCCTCCGGGTCGCACTCGCTGACGTTGCCTTCGCCGTTAAGAACATAATTTCCGTCGGCATCCACAACGATGAAGACCGTTTCCGACTCCAGCTCGTTGAGGCTCACCTGGCGAGTCTTGGTGGGAACCAGCGGAGTAACGTCGGCAAAATGCGAGATCCGCGGGCGCGGTGGCAGTGGCATCGGTGGAGGCGGGGTCCGTGGGTTGATCTACCACGAATTTCATGATCTGGCCCGTGGTATGGGGGTTCGCCGGGTCAAAATCTCCGGGAGCGTCGCCGCCGCCGAAGGGTTCGTCCGGCCCTTCATTGATCATATAGTAGGTGTTGCCGGAGAGCCCGGTGAAGTCCACGATGACGTCGGCGCGTTCCGCCGGCATCATCCGGAGTCGAGCGAGTTCCAAAGCCGAGAGCGGCAGCAGGCCGCCGTCGGCGCCGATCTGCCAGAAATGCAGCGCGGATGGCGCCAGCGATGTGACTCTCCCATTCGCATCGAAATCGCTTATCAGGTCGTTCAATGAAGTTTCGGTCACCATCTTCAGCATGAGGGTGCGGGCGTTGCAGCCGTTCAGCAGCCGGAGACGATACCTGGCCGGCGCCACATGATAGACCGGCCAGGTGGTGCCGTTCACCACCATGGTGTTGCCGAAGAACTCCGGGTTCCAGATGGGCGCCACATCGCTTGTCTCGCCGGTAAGGGCGGTATCGGGGATGAAGGAAATATCGAGGGTCGGGGAAGTCGGTTCCTGCTTTATTCAAGCCCTCGAAGTAGGCCCGATTGTCCGGGAAGAAGAGCTGGCCTTCAGGAGTAAAGGTGCGGCCCTGGATGGCGATGGGCACCTCGCGGATCTTGCTGCGCACCGTCGCATCGAAATTGGGGTCTTCACCCGACCCCGGGGCCGGGCCGGGCAGAGTACCGGAAACCAGCTCGGGCTCGGGGGTGTCCTGGCCGCGGATCAGCCAGAAACCGGCCGGTCCGGCATAGACATTGACCCGGGTGATGCCCAGGCCATGGTCGTGATACCAGATGGTGGAGGCACGCTGGGTATTGTAATAGCCGATAAATGGCCGAGCCCGGCCAGGTATTGGTGCGGTCCCACTGGTCGTAGAGGCCGCCCTGGTGTCGCGTAACCCGCCGGGATATTGTTGGCACCGGGAAGCCACCAGGCCTCGGGGTAACCATCGCTCTCCGGATTGACGTGGGCCCCGTGGACGTGGGTGACGATCGGCACCGGACCGTCATATGCCTCCTGCAGGATCGAGCCATTGGAAGAAGCGGGCTTGCAGTCAACATGCGCGCCGCTGCCGTCCTTGCAGGTCAATTGCTCCGGATTGGCCCAGTGCAGGGTCCGGTCGACCGGCAGCAGGTGCGGCAGGTAGTTGCCGGTGTCGGGATCGTACAGCTCGTTGATCCACCTCACCCGGGTGAGCTGGTTCTGCTTGGCCTCGACGGTCAGGGCCGGGTAGTTGAAGGTGGTGGCATTGGGATTGGAAAGCGGCATCGGCGCCGTATAGTTCAGGTCGTAGGGATCCTCAGCCTTACCGTAGCTCCACACCGTAGTGGCCGGATAGTCGCCGACGCCCCAGACCCCGCCCGGCAGGATCTGCTGCTTGAACTGCCGCATGGCGATGTTGTAATCCGCCTTGGCGTCGGTGCTCTTGGGCATGACCGGCGGGATGACCAGGGCCTGGACATATTTGGGAATCGCCTCCGGGTCCAGGACATCGTAGTCCGCTCCGTCAAATGCCGGGATAGTGGGCAGCGCCTGTGCCGCCAGCGGCAAGAACAAACCGATCAGCGACAAGGAGTAGAAAATCCCCCATCTTCCTCTCAAGCCTTTTAGTTGTTTCTTCATCATTTCCCTCTCCTTTTTTCATTTATTCTTGCTTCTTACTGCCTTGCTATCCCCTTTTAAAGGGGGGGTTGAACAATATCCCTTCCCGTCAAGTCTTTAATCCTCCACGGGACCGCCAGCCGCCCATGGGCATCCCATGGCGCGAAAAATAACTATGGCCGGCGCCCGGTCGAAAATTTGACATAAGCGGTCATTCCGGAACTTTTCATTCCGGCGCAAGGAAAGGGGCAAACTTCTCCGCCGGTCGTCAGGCTGATGCCTTGATCTATGCCAGGATATCCCTGTCTACCTGCGGGGGGGGGAGAACCGTGCCCGGGAGGGTTGCGAAGCATTGGAAAATCGTGCCGCCCTTCTGCCTTCTCTTGTCATATCATTTCAAATCTTGGTCATTTTCGGCTGATCATCAGCCCTTTGTTATATGCTATTATTGCCGATATTTAAAAGTCCAATAATATTTTTACTGTTAACCAGAAGGTCTATTTTTGATGCTAATCCGGATGGTTGAGAATAAGGGCGGTGAGGGGGGGAGGTCAGGAACGGAGCATCGCACCGCTGCCGGACTACTCCGGCAAACATCGGCTGGGTATTCCTGCGGATCAGGGATTAGAACTGCTTCAGGAAAACTTCAGGATTATGGCGGACTGACCTGGAATCCGCGAATCGCCGCCAGCTGGTCGGCCTCGCGGCCGGCATCGCTCATTCCGCGGGCTTCGAGCAGCCAGAAGCGGCCCGGCTCCTGCCGGATGGCCTGCGTCATGCGCTCGCTCAGGCCGTGCGACTCCTCCTCCAAGTTATAGAAGCGGCTGTCTATACCGAAGAAGCCGTCCAACAGGTGAGTGACGATATGGAGGATCTTGGACTCGTAACCCCGCCGCATCCCGGCCAGGTCGCTCAGCTGCTGGAAGCCGCTTTCCCGGAGCTCAGCCAGGTATGCCGCCACCGCCCTGCGGTTTTCGACGAGCCCGGTCGAGAGACGGGTTTGAAAGTCCGGGTGGGTGCCGGAGACAATGCGCGCCGGCGGGATCTCGACCCGGTCGTAGCGGACCAGGAAATTTTTCTCGAAGAAACGGGCGACCCGCAGCCGGACTTGCTCCGGGTCGCCGCCTTGGCAAAGCAAGAGATGAATTGAAGATTCGTTCGCGGTTGGTTCCGGCATGGCTGTGACTCCGAAATCCCGGGCTGGCCCTACGCCGTCCCTTGCCCGGCCCCGGGTCGGCGCTCCCGGTTGCAGCGGGCCATGAAGGGCATCCGGGTGATCTCCATGAAGCTTTCGACGTGGTAGTCAGCCGGCAGCTCCGGGTTTTTGAAGGCGATCAGCCGCATGCCGACGGCCCGGGCATGCTCCAAGTCCACCTGGGAATCGCCGATGAAGACCGCCTCGTCCACCTTCAGATTGAAGTGGGCCAAAATCTTATGCAGCGCCTCGGGGTGGGGCTTGGAGTTTGCCACGTCCATGGCGGTCACCACCAGCCCGAAATACTGGCGCAGATCGAAAAGGTCGAGCAGGGTGGCCATGGTGGTGGTGCGATTGGTGCTGATCGCTGTTTTACAGGCCGGGGTGATGAACCGCAGGAACTCCACCAGGTCGGGCTCGATGGTCATATGGCGGATGAATTCCTTATAGTCCAGACTCTGCCGGAAGTCGTGGGCCGCTGCGATTTCTCCGGGCCAATGGCGCATGATGTGGTTGACCGAGTCGGTGACATGATGCATGTGGACATAGTTGAGTTCCTCCTCGTCCATGTCCGGGTGGCCGAAATGGCGGCGCACTGCGTTATAAAAATGGAGATTGGCGCCCTTGGAGTCGAACATCACCCCGTCGCAATCGAAGATTACCAGTTTCAGTTCCTTAGACATCGTTCACTCAATCTTGAAGGAGGAGGCCGGGGCCGGTTTTATTCTGGGAAAATCACCCCGGGGGAGTATATTGTTTACGCAACCGGCGGGAGACTGTCAAGAACACATCCGGCCCGACCATTACTTCGACGATAGATGACAAAATGACCAAAACCACCGATTTCCTGGTAATCGGCAGCGGTATTTCCGGCCTCTCCTTCGCATTAAAAGCCGCACGCCTGGGTCAGGTTACCCTGGTCACCAAAAAGGCCAGGGTCGATACCGCCACCAACCTGGCCCAGGGCGGCATCGCGGCGGTTCTGGCCCCGGAGGATTCATTCGAGCTGCATATCAAAGACACCCTGCGTTCCGGAGCCGGTCTCTGCCATGAGGACATCGTGAGGCTGGTGGTCGAAAACGGCCCGGCCCGTATCCGCGAGCTGATCGAACTGGGGGTCGCTTTCCAGCACGATGAAAAGAATCGCGACCGACTCGATCTCGGCATGGAGGGCGGTCACTCGGCCCGGCGCATCGCCCATTCCTTCGATCTCTCCGGCCGGGAGATCGAACGGGCCCTGCTGCAGGCGGCGGCCGACAACGAACACATCGAGATCCTGGAAAACCACCTGACTATCGATCTCCTGATCGGATCCAAGGTCGGGCTGGCCGGGCAAAGCGAACCCCCATACAGCGACCGCTGTCTGGGCGCCTACGTGCTCGGTCCGGACGGCAAGATTACCACCTGGCTGGCCCGGGCCACGGTGCTCTGCACCGGAGGGGCTGGAAAGGTCTATCTTTATACCACCAATCCCGACATCGCCACCGGTGACGGTATCGCCATGGCGTTCCGAGCCGGAGCACGGGTGGCCAACCTGGAGTTCGTCCAGTTCCATCCCACCTGCCTCTTCCATCCCCAGGCCAAGAATTTCCTGATCTCCGAAGCGGTGCGCGGCGAGGGCGGCCGCCTGATCGACCGGCACGGCAACCACTTCATGGACAAGTACGACGAGCGCGGCGATCTCGCCACCCGCGATATGGTGGCCCGAGCCATCGACAGCGAGATGAAGGCCAGCGGCGACGACTGTGTATATCTCGACATCACCCACCGACCGGCTGCCTTTGTCCGGGGTCGTTTTCCCAACATTTACGCAACCTGCCTGCAGTACGGCCTCGACATCACCCGCCAGCCCATCCCGGTGGTGCCGGCGGCTCACTATATGTGCGGTGGAGTGCTGACCGACCGAATGGGACGGACTAACCTGGAAAACCTTTACGCCTTCGGCGAAACCGCCTGCACCGGCCTGCATGGCGGCAATCGTCTGGCCAGCAATTCGCTCCTGGAGGCGGTGGTTTTCGCCCATCAGGCCGCCCTGCAGTGCGCGGCCGACTGGCCTTTCCTCGCCCGCCTGGAATTCCCCGAGATCCCGCCCTGGCAAGTCGGCCGGGCTGAGCGCATCGAAGAGTGCGTGCTGATCACCCACAACTGGGATCAGATCCGTCGGTTGATGTGGAACTACGTTGGCATCGTCCGTTCCGACAAACGACTGGCCCTGGTGGCGAAACGCCTCCAGCCCATAGTCGCCGAAGTAGATCAACATTACCGTGATTATCTGTTGACTCCCGATCTGGTGGAATTGCGCAACATCGCCCAACTGGCCGAGCTCATCGTGCGCTGCGCCTCGATCCGCAAAGAGTCGCGCGGCCTGCATTACAACAGCGACTACCCGGCGGTGGACGATCTGCACTGGAAAAAGGATACGGTGTTGAGCCGAGACTAAATTCCGACCAGTCGGACCTGTCGGACTTTCTCAGAAATATTTACTCCCGCCCACGTTGCTCCCACATCATCTGACCGTAAAATCAGGCTTTTTCTCCTGACCTATATTCCCCTCGGCTGGCGACAAAAAAATAGCTTTTTTAACTTGACTGATACACTACTGGTAGTGCAATAATATGATCCATACACAACATGTCGTATTTTCCGGTTAGGGACGGCTATCTCCCTGAACATATGAAAAAAGTGGGTTCCGGAGGTTAAAATGGGCGTAGTTACACAGCTGCAAACCGAGAAAAGGCAAAGCCTGAAAGCTGTAGCCAAAAACGACAGTACGGACCAGGCCCTCTTCGTCCGTACTTCAGAGGAAGACATCGCCGGCTGGAACCGCCAGCGCATCGTCGACGCCCTGCTGCGAGAGACCTTCATCGACCGCGATACCGCCGAGAAAATCAGCCGAGACGTGGAAAAAACCATCCAGACCGGCTCGGTCAAAACCGTCACCGGTCCGCTGATCCGCGAACTGGTCAACGCCAAGCTCCTGGAAATGGGGCTGGAAGAAGCCCGGCGCATGCACACTCGTCTAGGGGTGCCGCTCTACGACGTGCACCAGCTTCTGGTTCAGCACAACAAGGAAAACGCCAATGTTCCCCATGGCCCCGAAGCCACCAATCTGACCCTGGCCGAGGGCATCAAAAAGGAATACGCCCTGCTGCACGTCTTTACTCCAGACGTGGCCGATGCCCACCTGAGCGGCGATCTGCACCTGCACGACCTGGGCTTCATCGACCGGCCATACTGTTCCGGGCAATCCCTGGAGTACATCAAGAAATTCGGACTCAATCTGCCGCATGCCCTGTCGATGGCGGCGCCGGCCAAGCACCCCGAGGTGTTGCTGGCCCACATGATCAAGTTCGCCGCCGCCCTGCAGAGTCATTTCGCCGGGGCCATCGGCTGGGACGCGGTCAATCTCTTCTATGCCCCCTACCTGGAAGAGTTGGACGACAAGGGAGTCCATCAGCTGGCTCAGATGCTGATCTACGAGTTCTCCCAACAGGCCGTGGCCCGAGGTGGCCAGGCGATTTTCTCCGATATCAACGTCTACTGGGAAGTGCCCAAACATTTTGAAAACGTCCCGGCCATCGGCCCCGGCGGCACCTATACCGGCAAAACTTACGGCGAATACGAAAAACAGGCCCAGCGCTTCGCCTGGGCTCTTTTCGAAGTCTACAAGGAAGGAGATGCGGCCGGGCGGCCCTTCTTTTTCCCCAAGCCGCTGGTGCATATCACCGAGAAGTTCTTCAAGACCGAAGGTCACATGGACTTCCTGCACCACATCTGCGAGGTGGCCTCGCTCAAGGGCAACACCTATTTCGTCTTCGATCGCGGCGAGACCGCCAAAATCTCCGAATGCTGCCGGCTCAGTTTCAAACTTGAGGCCTCCGATCTGGAAGACGCCAAGGAACCATGGCGCATGCGTTACTCGGCCCTGCAAAACGTCACCGTCAATCTGCCCCGCCTGGCTTACAAGGCCAAGGGTGACGACACCAGGCTCTTCACCCTGCTCACCGACCACATCAAACTGGCCTGCAAGGCCCACGAGCAAAAAAAGAAGTTCATCGAAAAGTTGATGGCTCTGGGTAAAAACGGCCCCCTGGCCATGCTGGCCATGGATCTGGACGGCCAGAGCTACCTGCGTCTGCACCGCTGCAGCTTCCTGGTCGGCATGGTGGGCTTGAACGAGTTGATCCGGGTCCATCTGGGCCAGGAACTGCACGACTCTGAACTTTCCATGAAGTTCGGCCTCAAGGTCATCGCCCACATGAACATCATCTGCAACAAGATGGCCGAGGAACTAGGCATGAAGTTCGTCCTCGAGCAAACCCCGGCCGAGAGCACCGCCTACCGCTTTGCCAAGCTGGATCTGACCCATTATCCGGAAGAAACCGCCAAGGTAGTCCAGGGCAACCGCGAGACCGGCGAGACTTACTATACCAACTCAACCCTGTTCAATGTCGGCGCCGAAATGAACCCGATTCGGCGGGTGGAACAGGAAGGTCTCTTCCATCCCCTGATCGAGGCCGGCTCCATCACCCACGTCTGGTTGGGCGAGTCGCAGCCGGACAAGGAGGCCCTGGCCGACTTCGTAATCAAGACCTTCCGCCAGACCCACAACGATCAAATCGCCTTCTCGCCGGAATTCACCGCCTGTCTGGCCTGCGGCAAGACGGCTCGGGGGCTGACCGAGAAATGTACTTACTGCCACTCCGACAAGGTCGACGGCATCACCCGGATCACCGGCTATTTCACCAAGGTCTCCAGTTGGAATAAGGGCAAGCTGGGCGAGTTACGCGACCGTTACCGCAACGACCGGCGTTTTAACCGGCAAAAGGCTAATTGTTAAAGGAGCGCACCATGACCCTGTTCACTAAACTAGACTGCCGGCTTTGCGAGCAGCTGAAAAAGAAATTCGATCTGGCCGCCATGCAGGTCAATGTGGAGATCCTCGACAACAACGATGCAGGCGCCCTGGCACACCTGGCCTGGCACGGCTTGGTCGACTCGGCCCGCAAGACCCTGCCGCTCCTGGTCCTGGACGACTGCTCGGCGGTGACCGATTACGTTACCATCGAACAACACCTGATGACCAAATCAGTCCAACGTGGCCTCCGCTACCGGGGCCTTGAGCTCGATACGCCGGTTTGCGAAGACGGCAGCTGCGCCATGAATTAATCTACCAAGATTCAGTTGGGAGGGGTGAGGGCCATTAAATCTCCTGGCTCTTCTCCTTACCTTACCCTCTCTCACCCCTCCCATACTGAATACTTTTTTGTGCCCCGCGGCTTCGGCCGCGGGTTTTTTTCTGCTAATGCATCAGATTATTCAAAGCGACTCGATGTCCAACATCAAAGGATTCCTGGAAACCTCCTTCGTCGACTGGCCTGGTTGCAGCTGCGGGGTGCTGTTTCTGGGCGGCTGTAATTTCCGCTGCCCTTTCTGCCACAATCACCCGCTGGTGCTGGCTCCGGCTGAGTTGATCTCCCTGGATCTGGAGGAAATTCTGGCCCGGCTGCGTCCTTTGCGCGCCTGGTTGGGCGGTATCTGCGTTTCCGGGGGCGAGCCCACCCTGTCGCCGGAACTGCCGGATCTGCTGAGTCGTCTGAAGACGGAAGGTTTCCGAGTCAAACTCGATACCAACGGTAGTCGTCCGGAAGTCCTGGCCGGATTGCTGGCTGCCGGGCTGATCGATCTGGTGGCCATGGATGTCAAGGCGCCGTTGGAACAATCGCTATACGACCGCTGCTGCGGAGTACCGGTGGACCTGGAGCGAATCAAGGCAAGCATCGATCTGCTCAAGGGGAGCAAGGTGGCGCACCAATTCCGGATGACAGTGGTGCCGGCCTTTCATTCCGCTTCCGTGGTGCGGAGCTGGTGGGAGCAGCTCGGTGGGGGGGCCGATCTCAAACTGCAAAATTACAGTTCCCATAGCGTCCTCGACCCGGCCCGGGCGGGGGAGCTGAGATTCAGCGAAGGGGAATTTTCGGACCTGTTGAAGACACTGACGCCGGCACAGCGCTAGCGTCATTTTCGATATGCCAAACAATTACACAAGGCCTTGTTTTGAAAGGGAAAAAGCAAATATTAGTCAATTTTAGGCAAGGCCTAAGATTGACTTCTTGACAAAGCAAAACCCATATAGTAAGTAGGTTAAATTCCAAAAAAGCTGAATGATACGTCATTTTTCGTAAAACTTAATAAGGAGGAATAACAATGCCGACTATCGAGCACAACGGAAAGACCTTTAACGTGGATGAAGACGGCTTCCTGACCAAAGGGATGGAAGAGTGGAACAATGACTGGGTCGACTACGTCAAAAGCGTTGAAGGCATCAGCGACCTGACCGACGAGCACAAGAAGGTAATCGACACCCTGCAGGAGTACTACAAGAAGAACGGTATCGCTCCCATGGTGCGGATTCTTTCCAAGACCACTGGTTTCCCGCTGAAGAGAATCTACGAGTTGTTCCCCTCCGGACCCGGCAAAGGAGCCTGTAAAATGGCTGGTCTGCCGAAACCTACCGGTTGCGTTTGATCCTCTTTTAGTTTCTCGAGTTACCCGGGGAGAAGGTCGCCAGACCTTCTCCCTTTTTTTGGTTTTCAGGGGGGAAAGAACTCACCATCTCATTCCGACCGACTCAGACCAGGCCACCGGATTTTTTTCTAGCGATAATTCCAACTGTCAGCAGTAGTGCACGAAGATAATACAGAGAAAAAGGAGAGGTAGCACAGCTTCGGCGCTGCTTTCGCAGGCCAACATGCAGGGTTGATGACCTGTCAGGCCGATGAACCTGATTACAAACCGCACTCTTCCCGGAATCGGTCGTGTATTGCCGCGATCCGGCTCTGATACTCCCCGGCCTTGATCAAGGCCCCGCGAATCCCGCCCCGCAGGTTGATTTCGGCCAGATATGTCTGTCGGTCTCCGGTAACCATCAGGTCGATATGGGCATATGGGAAAGAGCCCCGGGTCATAACCCGGTGGCAGAGGGTCAACTGATCATTGTCCAGTTCCGCCGGATTGCTGTGCCCGCCGAAATGGAGATTGTTGCGAAAGTTGTGCGGGTTGTCACGCCAGTAAGCTTCCCGGTAGTCACCCAGAATAACCACCCGGATGTCCCGGCAATTATCGGCAAAGGGTTGAACCACAAAAGGGAAGGGCAAGGCTCCCAGAGAGGCCTGGTTGAACACTTCTTCCAGAGAAGACCAGAGATTGATGCCCAACCCGGCGTTGGCCCGGTCTTTCTTGGTCACCACCCGCTCCACTCCCCGGCGTTGATAATCCGGCAGCAGGACCAGTAGATCATGCAGGTCATGAACCACCCCGGTCCCGGGCAACATCTCCCCACCATAGACCGTGGCCTGCATCACCTTGGAGCGTCCGAGCAACTGGGAAAGACCGGAGGGAAAAAGAGTAACGCCGCGGCTGAGCAGATCGGCGACCAGATTCTCCTCGCTGGCCCGCATCCGCAGGCGACCGAGAAAAAAATCCCCCGGGCCCAGGTCGGCAAAGAGTTCACGTAACCGGTCGTTATCGACTATGAGGCGTGAGCCGGAGAGGCTTTTCCCTGCATCTGGTTTCGGAGAGGTCAAAAGAGCATGTCCAGAAAACGCTGATGAAATTGGGTCAGGTCGGCATGGCATTCGCCGCAGATGAACTTGATTTCACCCAGAACCTGAGAGTCGTCACCATCCTCGCTGAAACTACCGTCCGGGTTCTGGATATAACGGCTGGTCAACACCACGTCATCGGCCACTTCTAAAAAGTCGGTATCATTGCCGCAGACCGGGCAAGTAATCTTCTGGGCCCCGGCCCCCCCGGTTTTTTCTTTCTTACGCTCCATCCGGTTCAGTACCGAATATTGAATTGGGATTCACCCACCGGCCGTTCATCCTTAACTTCCACCTTCACGACCTGAGAACCGGGAGAACCCTGCTTGAGCCAGGCCAACATCTGGGCGACTTTCTCTGGTTCACCTTCGACTACCACCTCGACCGCACCATCCGCTCGATTTTTCACCCAGCCCTTGACCCCGATCTTGTTGCCCTCGGCCTGGGTATAAGCCCGAAAGTAAATCCCTTGTACCTTCCCGTAAATCACTGCATGAATCCTTTGATCAGCCATCTCGACACCAAATTGAACTTTATAAATCAGTTGTACTCACGCAGGAGCATTTTAAAATCTTCTTCCGAAAGAATTGCAAGTCCAAAATCCCGAGCCTTGGCAAGTTTACTTCCCGGTTTCTCTCCGCAGACCAGATGAGTCACCTTACTACTCAGGGCCGAGGCGACCTGTCCGCCCAGTGATTTGACCCGAGCCTTAGCCTCACTGCGGGACATGGAGAGCATGGTCCCGGTAAAGAGAAAAACTTGGCCGGCCAGAGGCTGGTCGCCACCGATGATCTCAGACCTGCCGACCTTGAGCCCCAGAACCAGCAAGTCGTCCAGGATGCGGCGATTCTCCTGCCGCTCGAAAAAGGCCAGGATGGAGGCGGCGATCTCTTCACCGATACCTTCCACCTGGAGCAGCTCCTCTTCCGTGGCCGCCTGGAGCCGGTCAAGGTCACCTGCAAAATGTCGCTCCAGCAACTGGGCGATTTCCTCGCCGACGTTTTTGATGCCCAGGGCGCTGACCAACCGGGCGAAAGTTGTTGCTCGGCTGGCCTCGATAGACGCTTATAGCATTGCGCGGCTGAAACCTCTCCCCAGCCCTCCAGTCCGACCAGCTGCTCCTCGGTCAGCCGGTAGATATCGGGGATGTCCCGAACCAGACCTTCATCGACCAGTTGCTCCATCACCTTTTTGCCCAGCCCCTGGATGTCGAGCCCGGCTTTACCGGTGAAGTGGATCAGTTTACGAAGCTGCTGAGCCGGACAGTTGTGATTGGGACAGCGAGTGGCGGCCTCCTCGGTGCCGTCTTTTTTCCGGGAGCGCACCAAGGCGTGCCCGCATTCCGGACAATGGCCGGGCATCCTGACCGGTTGCTCCGAGCCGGTGCGCATCTCCACCACCGGTTTGACCACCTCGGGAATTACCTCGCCGGCCCGCTGGACCAGAACCAGATCCCCGAGTCGCAAATCCTTGCCCCTGATCATCGCCTCGTTATGCAGGGTGGCATGGCTGACCGTGACCCCGCCGATACTGACCGGCTCCAGCACCGCCACCGGCGTAACCGCTCCGGTTCGGCCCACCTGAAACTTGACATCCAGCAAGCGGGTAGTGGCCTGGGAGGCCGGAAACTTCCAGGCGATCGCCCAGCGCGGACTGCGCGCCTTGGCGCCCAGACGTTGCTGCAGGTTGAGATCGTCGACCTTAACTACCATGCCGTCGATCTCGTAATCCAGTTGATGGCGAATAGCCTCAAGACGCTGGAAATGACTGATCACGCCGGCCAAGTCAGGGCAACTCTTGACCTGGGGATTCTTCTTGAAGCCGCAGTCGGCCAAAAATCGCAGCACATCCGTCTGACTTCGGACCGGCAGCCGGTTCGGGTCGCCAACCCCATAGGCGTAAAAGTCCAGAGGCCGTTTGGCGGTAATCCGCGAATCGAGCTGACGCAGGGAACCGGCCGCGGCATTTCTGGGGTTGGCAAAGAGGCTCTCGCCGGCAGCGGCCCGCTGCTCATTCAATGATTTAAAGCCAGCACTGGTAATGATCACCTCGCCCCGCACCTCCAGCAGCTCCGGGATCTCCCGGCCCCGTAATTTCAGGGGAATGGCGGTAACGGTCCGCAGGTTGGCGGTAATCTCTTCGCCGGTCTGGCCATCGCCCCGGGTCGAGCCCTGAACCAGAAGCCCATGCCGGTACACCAGCTCCACCGCCAACCCGTCCAGCTTGGGTTCGGCCACATAGGCCAGCGGAACCTCGTCAGCCAGGGTCAGGAAACGGCGCAAACCTTTCTCGAAGTTGTACAGATCCGGAATGTTGAAGGCATTTTCCAGGCTGAGCATCGGGATACGGTGCTCGACACTGGAAAACTCGGCCAACGGCGGTGCCCCCACCCGCTGGCTCGGGGAATCGGGGGTGACCAGCTCCGGATACTTTTCCTCCAGATCGAGAAGTTCTTGAAACAGCCGGTCATACTCACCGTCGGAGATCAGCGGATCGTCCAGGACGTAATAACGGTAGGCGTGGAAATCCACCTGCTCCCGCAATTCGGCCAAACGACTTCGGTCTTTGTCAAAATCAGTCATACAGCCGGAAACTATCTGGGGTTGCTCAGCAATACCCCGCCGCTGGCGATGTTTTCCCGCTCGCACTCGTCGACGAAGATCAGGATCGAATCCTTGGGCTTGCCGGTAACTTTGGCGATCACCTCGGCGACCCCTTGGCACATCTCGGCCTTCTGCTCGGTCTTGAGCTGGCCGGCCAGCCTGATACTGACATAGGGCATGACTACCTCCTGTATAATTGTTTGACTATTTCAAGTTCCGGGTTACTGGAGCACTCAATATAGTCGAAAAATTGGGAAAATTGAAGAGAAGTCGCTATAGTCCGACAATAAGAAAACTGAATATTAAACTCCTTGGAAAAATTGTCATGAACCGAGCAAAACCGCTGATTCTGGTAACCAATGACGATGGGGTCGAAGCCCCCGGCCTGCTGGCCCTGGCCGAAGCCCTGGCCACGGTCGGGCGGGTGGTGGTGGTGGCCCCCGAACGCGACAGCAGCGCCGCCAGTCATTCCCTGACCATGCGCCGCCCTCTTCTGGTCCGGGAACTGGGACCGAACCGTTTCGCCATCGACGGCACCCCGACCGACTGCGTCATCATCGGGGTCGGAAAACTACTGACGGAACGACCGAAACTCCTGGTTTCGGGTATCAACCCCGGCCCCAATCTGGGAGACGACATCAGTTACTCCGGCACGGTTTCCGCCGCCATCGAAGGCACCATGGTCGGCATCCCCTCGCTGGCCGTCTCCCTGGCCGGCACCCAGGCTGACGGCACCCCGGGCAATGGCTATGAACTGGCGGCAGCCTTCGCGGCCAGATTGGCCGGAATGATCCTTTCTCAGGGGTTGCCGCCGGATACCCTGCTCAATGTCAACGTCCCGGCCCTGCCGGTCGGGGAGATTCAGGGAATACGCTTTACCAGGCAGGGACGCCGCAAGTACGACGGTGCTTTGCAGGAAACAGCCGACCCCTGGGGCCGCCGCCATTACTGGATCGGTGGCGGCACCCCGGTCCTGGACCAGGATCAGGATACCGATGTGCAGGCGGTACAGGCCGGCTGGCTTTCCATCACCCCTCTGCATCTGGATCGCACCAATTACGGAGCCCTGGATTATCTCTCCCGGGATTGGGCTCAACCCCTGCGCCAGGCCGGAGAAAATAAATGACCTCGGATCAGGCCTGGGAGGCAATGGTCGCCACCGGGCTTTTGGGACCGATTGCAGTGAAATATCTCCCCGCCACCGGCTCCACCAACGACGAGGCCCTGATTATGGCTCGGGACGGTGCACCAACCGGCACCATGGTGGTAACCGAGAGTCAAAATCGCGGCCGGGGGCGGCTGGGCAAGGAGTGGCTGTCGCCACCGGCGGGCGGTCTTTACTGCTCGCTTATCCTGCGCCCGCGTCTGGCCCCGAACGATCTGCCGAAATTGACCCTGGCCGCCGGCCTGGCAGTCAGCCGGGCGATTGAAAAGACCTGCGGTCTGGCGCCCCGGCTCAAATGGCCCAACGATCTCTGGCTTGGTGAACGGAAATTCGGCGGCATTCTGGCCGAGGCCCTCTTCGGCGCCGACGGCAACGTGGTGGTTCTGGGGCTGGGTCTGAATGTCAATACCGACCTGAGCATCTTTCCCGCCGCTTTGCAGGAAAAGATCACCTCCCTGCGCCATGCAAGCGGACAGGCCTGGGCTCGCAGCAGTCTGTTGCTGGCCATCCGGGAAGAAATCCTGACCGTCGTAGCCCGCCTCGAAGCAGAAGGCTTCAGCGGCATCCTGGCCGAATGGCGCGAACGCGACGCCCTCTACGGGCGGGAATTGTCCTGGATCAGTCAAAACGGTTCGCTGGTCCGGGGAGTGTGTCTGGGTCCGGACTCCGACGGGCTGTTGCGGATCAGGGACGGGAAAGGACAAATCCACGAAGTGCTGTCCGGCGATCTGACTCTTCTGAATCCGGGCCTGGGCTAGAGAGTATGAGCCTTGCCGACCCCATCAAGAAACTGCCTGATAACCGCCGCCCAGAGTTGATAGCCCCGCTCGGTCAGGTGCACCTCGTCGGCCAAAACTTCCGGCAAAGGCAAGCCGCTCGGATCGGTCAAGGCGCTCCAGGCGTCGAGATAATGGGCTCCGCTCCGCTCCGCCAGTCGACGCAGGGAGTCGTTAACCCGCTCCACCGCTTGGGGGGCCAGATAGTAAAGGTCCATGGGCAGGAGATTGTTGACCACCAGGAGTGTCCGAGGCCAGGCGGATTTGAAGGTAACCAGAATATCCTCGTATGGACCCATGAAATCGAAACGTTCCATGGCCACATTATTGGTGCCGATCATCACCAGTACCAGATCCGGCGGCTCCAGGCGGGCGACGATCCGACCGGCCCGCTCCCGCAATTCTTCCACCGCTTCTCCCGAACGGCCCAGGTTTTGGCACTTCAGGCCCGGCAGCAAGGTTGACCAGTCGCCGTACTCGATCATCGAGTCGCCGACCAGCAGCAACCGGGATAATTGTTTTGCCCCTTTGGTCATTTCCCGCCCTTTTTCAGCTTGGAGATGAAGACCGCTACCCCGAGCCCGGCCAGTTTCATCTTCCGGTCCGGGTAAACCGGGGCCGCCTCTTCCGCATGGCAATCATCGGGCGGGGCGGCGCCGGTATCGATCAGTAAGTGCCACCTTCTCCCGACCGGCGGCGCCGGCAAGGTAAACTCGGCCGCGTCTAAGCCGCCGTTCAGCAGGATCAGGAAATCGTCGTCACACTCACCATCCACTGCCCGACCATCCAACATGAAGCCCAGAGTCCGGCATTCCGACGACCAGTCGGCTTCGCCGGGATTCAACGACTGCCAGTGAATCTCGTGGATGGTGTCCTCCTCGCCGGGTGGGAAGAACTCGGCCCGCCGGAAAACCGGATGCCGCCGACGCAGCTGAATCAGCAAGCGGAAAAAGCGCAGTAGAGCAGCGTTCTTTTCGGCCAGAGACCAGTCCACCCAGCTGATCTCGTTGTCCTGGCAGTAGGCGTTGTTGTTGCCCCTCTGGGTCCGGCCGAATTCGTCGCCGGCGGTAAACATCGGCGTGCCCTGGGAAAGCAGAAGGATAACCGCCAGGCTGCGTTGTCGTCGACCCCGCAAGACCTTTACCTCGGTATCGCCGGTGGCCCCTTCCAGGCCGCTGTTCCAGCTGTAGTTGTTGTTGTCGCCGTCCCGGTTGTGCTCGCCGTTGATCTCGTTGTGCTTGCGGTCATAACTGACCAGGTCGGCCAGGGTGAAACCGTCGTGGCTGGTGACAAAATTGATACTGTTGAACGGCGCCTTGCTCTGATGCTCGTAGAGATCGGCGCTGCCGCTGACCCGGGTGGCCAGAGCCGAGACGGTACCCTCGCGGCCGGTCAGGAAGGCGCGGACATCGTCGCGGAAGCGGCCGTTCCATTCGGCCCAGCGCGGGTGTTTGGAGAAGGAGCCCACCTGGTAGAGTCCGGCGGCATCCCAGGCCTCGGCGATGATCTTGGTATGGGCCAGCACCGGGTCCTCGGCGATCTGCTCGACCATCGGCGGATTTTCCATCACCCGGCCGTCGGTGTCGCGACCCAGCACCGAGGCCAGGTCGAAGCGGAAGCCGTCGATGTGCATCTCGATCACCCAGTGATGCAGGCAGTCCATGATCAGCTTGCGGACCATCGGGTGGTTGCAGTTCAGGGTGTTGCCGCAGCCGGAAAAGTTCAGGTACTGCCGGGTCACCGGATCAAGCAGATAGTAGATATTGTTGGCCAACCCCCGGAAGCTGGTGACCGGGCCGCGCTCGTTGCCTTCGCCGGTGTGGTTGAAGACGATGTCGAGAATCACTTCGATGCCGGCCCGGTGCAGGGCCTTGACCATTTCCTTGAACTCGCGTACCTGGCCGCCGTCGCGTCCGTTGGCCGCATAAGCCGCTTTGGGGGCAAAGAAGGCGATCGGATTGTAGCCCCAGTAATTCTTTAATCTCTCGCCGGTGAAGGGGTTGCGGTTGACGTTGTCGTTCTCGTTGAACTCGGTGACCGGCAACAACTCCACCGCGGTCACCCCCAACTCCTTGAGATAGGGGATCTTTTCGGTCAATCCCAAAAAGGTGCCGGGCCGTGAGACCCCGGCCGACGGATGAATAGTATAGCCCCGCACGTGCAGTTCATAAATCACCGAATCCTTCATGGGGATATTGAGGGGCCGGTCGCCCTCCCAGTCGAAATCGCCGTTGATCAGGCAACAGCGCCGTTGAAACCGGGCTTCGGGGGTGACTTTACCACCACGATGATATTCCACCCCCCAATCGGAGCCGCCGGTCAGGGCCGGGGCGTAAGGATCAAGGAGCAGATTTTGCTTGGAGAAGCGGTGCCCTTCACCGAGCGGATCCCAGGGACCGTCCACCCGATAACCGTAACGCAGAGCCGGGTCCAGATCGTCGATCTGGATATGCCAGAGATCACCTGTGCGATTGACTACCGGATCCAAAGCCAGCTCAGCCAGGGCCGGCCCTTCGCCGCTCTGGAAGAAAAGCAGCGACACCGCCGTGGCGTCCCGGGAAAAAAGGGCGAAATTCCAGGCGCTGCGTACCCTGGATACCCCCAGAGGCAATGGTTGCCCGGGACTGGTGATGAAGTTTGCCATGGGCTCTGAAAAAATATCCTCTGGAATGATAAATCAGGTTGACTAACTAAGAACTATTATTGTTTAATACAAACAAGACAAAAATAGTCCTGCTTCTCCGGAAGACGGCGACCCGGATGGATCATGATTAGAATCTTATAAGAAAAACCGGCGGGAGGGAAGGATAATGCCCACCGAAATAACATTCTCAGGAGGGTATATCATGGGACTGGCCAATCTGCTTGACATCAACGATACGACCGCATTCTCAATCGACTGGGAAATCACCCCGTCTCTGACCTTTACCATGTTCGAAAGCTGGGGCGGGCGCAACGGCGAACGGGTTCGCAACAACGACGAAAAATTTTATTACTTCTACGTCGATGGTTGGGAAACCCCTTACGGCCTCTATCTGATGGAACGCGGCGTCAAGTATGCCCGGCCCGTGGCCGGGATCAAGGCACCACAAGAGCTGATCGATGCCTGCGTGGCCGACGAGGGCCGTTCCGCTTCCCTGGACAAGAGTTATGCGATCAACCGGGCCATGCGCGAATGGCTGGTCGCCAACATCGTTAATCTGGTCAACCCCGAGCTGGTCACCGCCTTGGCCCGGCCGGAAAAGCCGGTGGAGGAATTGGGCACGGGCCTGCCAGCGGCCGGCACGATACCGGCCGATCTGCGGCTGCGCAGGATCCGCCATGAAGGACGGACCTTCACTGAGGAGCAGGTGGCCGAGCTGATCCGCACCCACAATTATTTCGACACCCAGCTCAATCCGGAAGGCCGTTTCGAGAACTATCTGGTCGCCAACGACGATGGCGCCACCGCCACCGACCTGGTCACCGGGGTGATGTGGCAGCTGGGCGGCCACGATCTTACCAGCATCAAAAAGTCCAAGGCCCAGGTCGATGAGTTGAACCGGCAGAAATTCGCCGGCTACGATGACTGGCGGCTGCCGACCCTGGACGAAGCCATGTCCCTGATGACCCCGGTCAAAAACGAAAAAGGACTTTACCTGCACCCGGCCTTTTCGCGGGAGCAGCCTTTCATCTTTGTCGCCGACGAACGGAGCCCCGGTGGCTATTGGTTTGTCGACTACAAACAGGGGGCCGTGTTCTGGGCCTCCGGTACCATCCCCGGCGGATTCGGACGGGCCTGCCGTACCGTCTGATCCCTCGGGGCGCTCTCCCCCTTTATCAGCCGGCCGGGACACCTCTTCTCCCACTGGTCCCGGCCGGCCCTCCTCTTAAGCGTTCCGACCGCTCAACCATGATAAGATTTGACGCCGGATGAAAACGGCAGGTATATTTTTACCGTCAATCATCATCCATCACCTGCCGGCTGCGGTCCACCGGCACCGAGATCGACTGAGCGGAGTCGCCATGAACTGGCGCAAATGGAACAACCTGATCCATCGCGATCTGGGCTATCTTTGCTTCGGCCTGACCATCATCTACGTGATCTCCGGCGTGGCGCTAAACCATACCGACCGCTGGAACCCCAGCTACCGGGTGGCGCATCTCCGCTCCAATCTGGCCCCGGACCTGGTCGGGACCAGACTCGATCAACAATTCGTCACGCTCCTCCTGCAGAGCCTGGATGAACCGGGCCGCTATCTGAACAGCTTTCAGCCCGACCCCGGCACCCTGCAGGTCTTCGTCGAGGGTAATACCATCACCGTCAACCTGGCCACCGGCGAGATCCTCCAGGAAAAGGTCGAAGCACGGCCGCTCCTGCGCCAGGTCAACTTCCTGCACTTGAACCAGCCCAAAAAACTCTGGACCTGGTTCGCCGATCTCTACGCCGTCTGCCTGGGTCTCCTGGCCCTCACCGGTGTTTTTGTGCTGAGCGGCAAAAAAGGCATCACCGGCCGCGGCGCCTGGCTCACCACTCTCGGCCTGCTCTTGCCGCTTTTATTTCTCTGGCTCTACTCTTAGCTTCTCCGCTTAAATCCTGATTCAGGTTGCCCGAACGCGAAGTTTGTGCCATTTATTAACCTGCATTTTTTCGCGGGAGACAACCTCCCGGCTTCAGCCACTATTTCCACTATCGGGACAACAACATGGTTCTCTCAGCTTTTCGTAAACCCAAGTGGCAGCACCGCGACGCCTCCGTACGTTTGGCAGCCCTGCAGGAATTACCCGCCGACCAGCAGGAAACCTTTGCCACCGTGGTCCGGGACGACCAGGTTCAGGAGGTGCGGCTGGCCGCCATCGCCCGTTTGACAGAAATTCCCACCCTGATCGCACTGACCGGACAGATCAGCGACACCGCCCTGCTGACCGCCCTCGACAGTAGAATCGCCGCCCTGCGCCACCAGGCAATTTTGGCCGCCGCTGAACTCGACACCGCCCTGACCCTGCTCCGGGAACTGCGCGACCCCGACCTGCTGGCCGATCTGGCCGTCCAGGCCGAGCAGCCGGCCCTGCGGGTAGCCGCCGTCAACAATCTGGACGATCAGGAAAAACTGGCCGCCGTGGTCGAACAGCAGTGCGGCCGGGAGGCGGCCAGCGCCGCCATTGCCCGGATCAACCGGGAAGAACTGCTGGCCAGGGTAAAAACCACGGCGTCCGGCAAGACCGCCCGCCGCCTGGCCGGAGAAAAACTGGCCAGCCTGCAGGCGGCCCACCAGAGGCCAGACCCTAAAGTCAGTAAAACCAGCCGCCTGGATGAGCTGGCGGCGGAAGCAGTACGTCTCGGCACCGCCCCGATCCTGGACCAGGCCGAAGCCGCCCTGGATGAACTGCAGCGGGAATGGCGGGAGCTTGATCCCGAGATGCAACACCAGTCCGCCGCCGCTTTTCAGGGAACCTGCGCCGGCCTGGCCGCCCGCCTGGAGGGAGTCCGGCAACTCCGGACCGCCGAGGCGGCCAAAGCGACCCGCTATGAAGAACAACAGGGCCGTCTGGAAGAGCTTTGCCTGACCATCGAAAAACTTATCGGTTCAACCGCCACCGAGGCCCCGGTCGAATTAGCCGCAGCCGAAAAAGCCTGGCACCAAGCCATAGGCGAAGGGATTGCACCGTCCACCGCCCTGAGCAAGCGTTTTGAACAAGGAGTCACCGCCTTCAAGCGAACCCGGGAGAAAATCGAAGAGGAACTGACCCGAGTCACCGGGCTGGAGAAACACCTGTCCCAAGCCGGAGAACTCCTGGCCGCCGGAGATGCCAACCAGGCCGAAAAGCTGCTGGCCGGAACCGCGCGTGAACTGAGCGAACTCAAGCTCAAGCACCTCCCCCCCGGATCTCTCCGGGAGCGTCAGGCAGAACTGGCCCGACAACTGACCGAATTGCAGGAGCGCCGGCGCCAGGACAATCTGGCCCAGCGCCGACGGCTTTGCGAACAGGCGACCGCTCTTCTGGCGGCAGAGAACCCGGAGCAGGCTGAAACCGAGGCCAAAACCCTGCGCCGGCAGTGGCAGCAGCTCCCTCCCCTGACCGACCCTGAAGCCGAGGAACTGGGCGCCGGCTTCCAGGCCAACCTGAAGGCCCTGACCGAAAAGATCGACAATTACCGCCACGAAAAAGACTGGCAGCTCTGGGCCAATCTCACCCTCAAACAGGAGTTGCTGAAAAAGGTCGAGAGACTGGACGAGGTCACCGATCTGCCCCTGGTCCTGGAAACCATCAAAGAGGCCCAGGCAGCCTGGAAGGAGATCGGCCCGGTGCCGCAGAAACTCTCCCGCCAGCTCTGGGATAAATTCCATGCGGCCGGTGACCGCAACTACCAGCGGTGCGGACCCTACCTGGAAGAACTCAAGGCGGCCCGGATTGCCGCCCTGGACCGAAAGGAAGCGATCTGCGTCCTGGCCGAGGAGTTGGCCGAATCGGAGCAGTGGCAGAAGAGCGCCACGGCGATAAAGGAGCTGCAGGCCGAATGGCAGAAGCTGTCGACCAGCCCCGGCGGCGAGGAGCATCGCCTCTTCCAGCGCTTCCGGAAGGCCTGCAACCATTTCTTCGCCCGCCGCCACGCCCATTACGAAAGCGGCAGCGAAGTCCGGCAGGCCAACCTGCGGGAGAAGGAAAAACTCTGCCTCGAGGTGGAAGAGATCGTCGCCAACCCCCAGTTCAATGACGCCGGCCGGATCCGCAACCTGCAGGGGCGCTGGAAAAAAATCGGTCCGGCGCCCAAGGAGCAGAGCGATACGGTCTGGCAGCGCTTCCGTGGAAGTTGCGACAAATATTACGCCTGGCTGGACGAGGAGCGGGCCCGGAACCTGGCCCGCAAAGAGGAACTGTGCACCGCCGTAACCGAAATCCTCGCCGGACTCACCCCGGAAACAAACCTGAAAGAGATCGGTACCAGGCTGGTCGAACTGCAGCAGCAGTGGAAAGAAATCGGCCCGGTAACCCAGGAGCAGAGTGAAGAAATTTGGCAGCGTTTCCACGGGCCGATCGACGAGTTCTTCAAGGCCCGCCACCAGCAGTTCGAGGAGGCCGAGAAGGAACGACACCTGAACCTGGAGAAAAAAGAAGAGCTGCTGCGGAAGGCCGAGGAACTGGCCGGCAAAGGCAACACCAAGGAAACCGCCGCTACCCTGCAGGATTTGCAGAAGGAGTGGCAGGAAGCCGGGCCCGCTCCCCGCGAGATCGACCGGGAGCTCAACCACCAGTTCAAGGAGCTTTGTGATTCCTTCTTCGCCGGCCGGCGCCAGTACTTCGCCGACCTCAGCAACGAGCGCTTGGAAAACCAGCGGCAGAAGGAAACCCTCTGCCTGCGGATGGAAAATCTGGCCGGCGCCACCCCGGCCGGGGTCAAGGGCAAAAACCAGGCCCTCTCCCTGGCCGAGCAATTGAAGATGGCCATGGAGGAAAACTTCATGCTGGCCGGCCGCCGCGATGACAAAGCCGAGATCCAGGCTGAAGTCAAAAAGATCCAGGAAGAATGGAAAAAGATCGGGCCGGCCGAACGCAAGTACGAACAGGCGTTGCGGGACCGGTTCCGGAAGGCACTGGATACCTTTTACGACCGACAGAAGAAGGGTTGACTTGAATCGACTTCAACACGTTTGGCATTGATCATTTTCTTTGCTTGCCCAAAGAAAACGAACCAAAAGAAAGGGCAGGCCGTCACTTGCCCAGCTTCGCTGGGTTCCCGGAGTTTATGCCCGGTTTTATCGGGTATTTCTCGGAGCAGCCGAGAGTTTTAAAACTCGCGGAGTTTATACCCCCTTGCGGGGGCTCAAACAGTTAAAACTCTCTTTTCGACTGCTCCTGCGATACTCGGCGGCGTGAAATGGCCGCTAGAGGAACTACTGTTAGATTTCGTTAATGCCACTTGCGTGGTTTCGTATCGAATAATGCAAAAGTAATTCCGCTGCTATTCCCCCCCATCTCACGCAGCCGGAGTGCCGCCGGAGTGGCCGGAAAAAGCGAGAAAGCTGTCTGAGGGCCGTCAGGCCCGAGTTCTTTCTCGCCCGGCCGCGACAAGTCACGGAGGGAAGGCCGCCGAAGGCGGACCAAGTGACAGGGGGTGTCTTTTCTTTTGGTAACTTTTCTTTGGACAAGCAAAGAAAAGTTACAACTCCAAACTAGAGAATAGCACTCCCAATCATCATCGCCCCCATCAGCAACAAAGCCACCAGCACCAGCTTAAGATAGCCCTCGGTGCGGAAACTGCCGTAGAGCAGCGACCCGGACCAGACCCCGATCAGCACCGCCGGAAAACTCCAGCCGAAGACCCGGATCACCTCGCCGGTGGTCAGCCCACCCAGTAAATGAGCCAGAGCGGTGGCGATCCCCCCCAGGAAAAAGTAGATCGATAAAGTCGCCTTGATCTGGTGCTTGCTCCAGCCGGTCAGGGTCGCGTAGATGATCGAGGGCGGCCCGCCGGCACTGAAGGCGGCGCTGATCGCCCCGGAGGCGAAACCGGCCGTAACTCCCCAGCCCTGGCCCAACCGGACCGGCCGGGGATGGGCCAGCAGGCGATAAAGGGCGAAACCCACCAGCATCAGGCCCAACAGCAGCATAAAGAGCGGCTCGCTGGTCTTCTTCAGGAAGAGCACCCCCACCCCCACCCCCGGCACGAAGCCGGCCAGCAGCGGCCCGATCTTGCGCCAGTCCAGGTGGCTCTTGAGCTGTAGAGAGAGCACCGTGGTAATCAACAGGCCATTCAAGATGGAGAAGGGCACCGCCACCCGGATATCCATGAACAGAACCAGGAGCGGTAACGAGACCAGCGCCGAACCAAAGCCGGTCAGCCCCTGGGTGAAGGCGCCGGCCAGGACGATGAGCATGACCAAGAGGTAATGTTCGGGCATCGGTTCAGGCCGCCTCTCGATGTTGCGCCACCAGCCGCAGCAGGTAGTTGTACAACAGGGCGGCCGCCCAGACCAGCAAGCCGCCGCCGAACAGCACCAGGATCTCGCGACCGGAGAGCGGTACCACCTTGAAGACCGGGGCCAGCGGGGTGTAGATGATCAACCCCTGCAGCAGCAGAGAGAGCGCCACCGAGCCCCAGACCCAGATATTGGAGAAGAAGGGCACCCGGTACCCCTGGCGGATGACGAAGACCAGGATCGCCTCATAGATCACCACGAAATTGAAGACCATGGTCTGGCCGTGGATTATCGCCTCCGGGTCGGAAGAACGCCCACCGTAGAACGCGAAAATGACCAGGGCGATCCCGGTGCCGACCACCCCCAACACCCCGATGATCGCCAGCTTGGGTGCCGGGAGGATCTCCTCATTCCGGGACTTGGGCTGGCGTGCCATGATGTCGTCGCCATAAGGGTCAACACTGAAGGCCAGGGCCGGGGCGCCGTCGGTGACCATGTTGATCCAGAGCAACAGGACGGCGGTCAGCGGCAAATTCAGGCCGAAGAGCACGGCCAGGAAGATGATCAGCACCTCGCCCAGGTTGCCGGAAAGGAGCAGCATGATCGACTTCTGGATGTTGTCGTAGATGCCGCGCCCCTCCTCGATGGCGTTGACGATATGGGTGAAGCTGTCGTCCAGCAGCACGAAGTCGGCCGCCTCCTTGGCCACCTCGGTGCCGCTGCCCACCGCCACCCCGATATTGGCTTTTTTCAAGGCCGGGGCGTCATTGACCCCGTCGCCGGTCATGGCCACCACATGGTCCATGCCCTGCAGGGCAGCGACGATGCGCAGCTTGTGTTCCGGCACCACCCGGGAAAAGATGTTGGTCTTGTCGCGCAGCAGGGCGACCAAATCTTCGTCGCTCATCCCGTCCAGCTCCGTGCCGCTGCAAAGCCCACCCCGGATGCCGATCTCCTCGCCGATGGCCCGGGCCGTCTCCTGGTAGTCGCCGGTGATCATGATCACCCGGATGCCCGCCTCCCGGGTCCGCTTGATGGCCTCGATTACATCCTTGCGGGGCGGGTCGAGCATGGCCTGCAGGCCGACGAAGATCAGCTCCTGCTCTCCGAATTCCCCGGCCTCGGCCAGGGGCCGGCAGGCCAGCCCCAGCACCCGCAGGGCCTTGGAGGCATAAACATCGGTCTGCCGGATGATCTCGGCCCGCAGCTGTTCGGTGAGCGGCACCTCTTCGCCGCCCAGCCAGACCCGGGTGCAACGGTCCAGCAGTTCACCCGGCGCCCCCTTGGTGTACATGACCAGCCCGCCCTCTTCGACCAGCACGCTCATCAGCTTGCGCTCGGAATCGAAGGGCAGCTCGTCCAGCCGCTTTCCTCCTGCCGTCACCCCAGCCTTGGCAGCACTGGTCAGGAGCGCCGCCTCGGTGGGGTCGCCGGTGATCCGCCAGTCACCCTCTTTTTCTTCCAGACTGGCGTTGTTGCATAGCAGCCCGATCTTAAAGAGCAGGGAATCGAGGGGGGCGGAAACCTCTCCGACCGGAGAATAGCCAACTCCGGAAAGGGCGGCCTCGCCCTCCAGGGTCCAGGCCTGGCGCACGGTCATCTGGTTTTCGGTCAGGGTGCCGGTCTTGTCGGTGCAGATGATATCGCAGCTGCCCAGGGTTTCCACCGAAGCGAGCCGACGGACCAGGGCCTTTTTGGCCAGCAGTCTTTTGACCCCGACGCTCAGGGCAATGGTCACCACCGCCGGCAAGGCGGTGGGCACCGCAGCCACCGCCAGGCTGATGGCAATGAAGGCGAAGGCCACCAGGGATTCGAAGGAGAGGGTCTGGCCGAGCCAATCCTTAACGGTGGAGATGGCGAAAACCAAGAGACAGATACCGATGATCACATAGCCCAGCTTCTGGCCGAAACGGTCCAGTCGTCTCTGCAGCGGTGTCATCTCCTCCTCGGCCTCGGCGATCAGCCGGCTGATCGCCCCGATCTCGGTATTCATCCCGGTGGCGGTAACCACCGCCAGACCATTGCCGGTGGTCACCGCGGTTGAGGCAAACAGCAGGTTGTGCCGCTCGCCCAGCGGCACCTCGCCGGCCAGCACCACCGGGTTTTTCTCCACCGAGAGACTTTCGCCGGTCAGCATCGCCTCATCGACCTTGAGGTGCACGGTTTCCAGCAACCGGGCGTCGGCCGGTACCTTGTCGCCGGCCTCGACCCGGATGATATCGCCGACCACCAGCTCCCGCGCCTCCAGCCGCTGCCAGCTGTTGTCCCGTCGGGCGATGGCCTGGTGCGGCGCCATCTTTTTCAAAGCTTCCAGGGAGCGGTGGGCCGAAAGCTCTTGGAAGAAGCCGATCAGCGCGTTGGCGATCAGGATGATCAGGATAATGATGGAATCCACCCACTCACCGATCAGCACCGAAAAGAGCACCGCGAAGAGCAGAATGTAAATGATGAAACTCTTGAACTGGTTGATGAAAATCAACCACGGATTGATCCGGCTGGCCGCCACCAACTGGTTGGCCCCGTCCCGCTCCAGCCGCTGTACTGCTTCGGTGGAGGACAGTCCCGCCTTGGAGGTTTCCAGACGGGCCATGATTTCTTCGGGGGTTTGGCGGTAGGGCATGCGGGCAGACTCCGGTTGAATAGTGAGGATATTCTAGTCGAAGGGGAGTGGCAAAGGCAATGTGATGCCTGATGTTTCCGGGCGATTATAACTAACCCGGGCCGGTGATTGAATCGCCCGGCAAACGCGATACATTGCAGATACGCAGTTAAAAAATTTAATAAAACATAAAACAAGTTAATAATAATTGCGGTTCTCTAACCAGCCGCCGCCTGCCCCCTCGCCCTAGCTTTGCTCAACTTCTCGGTCTTTTGGTTCTGCATCAACCCTTGCCGATTTATGTGGCTCAATCCCGTTTTTCCGGTAGATCATCGCACCGGTTGGTGCAAGGCGATCGGCAATCGGAACCATGCTAATCTCAGTTGATAATTCGCTGACGAATTCTTGATCAGTGGCATAGAAAGTGCTAAATAGACCAGTCTAATCTGCGGTTTTGATCCGCCGACCGATAATTCTCGCGAGTTGGTCCAAGTCCACTTTAAGCAATTCCGGCCAGGAATCGTGAAACCAAAAGGAGGGAGCATGAAGATCGGCGCCAAATATCTGCTCATCATCGCGCTGATTACCATTCTCCTCGGGATCACCGCGCTGGTGGGAGTGTTCCTTTCCACCAGCCTGCTGGAACAGGAAATAACCGGGAAATATCAGGCGGTGTCCGCCTATGCCATGGAAAAGGTGCATAGGTTGTTTGGCCGCAGATATGAAAATATGATGATGCTGGCCAATGAGCCGGTGATCAGGTCCCGCGAATCAACCCCGGCCATGATCACTGACCTGATTAGGGCCTATAAAGAAGCCCATTCGTCATCATATGCTCCCTATGCCTCAATCTCCTTCTTCGGTTTGGATCGGACGCGTATCGCGGACACCGAAGGGCAGGGCCTCGGCCTGCAGCACAAATTGACGGGGTATTGGCGACAAATCGCGGCAGGCAATAATTACGTTCTCGATATTTCCACCTCGGAAACCCTTGGCAAGGAAGTCTTTCATCTGGCCAGCATCGTGCGGGACTACCAGGGCGTGCCCTTCGGAGTTGTGGTCTCGCGAATACCGGTCGAAGCATTGCCGGTCATCCTGAATCGCCCGCTAAGACTCTTTAAGCTTGGCCTGCTGCCCAAAATGGACCTGATCGACAAAAACGGCCTCATCCTGTATTCCACCCATAACAAGAAGGGGATGCTCAGGGAGATCTGGCCGGCGTTCGACCTCGTGAAGCAAGGGATTGCCGCCGGCGAACCCAACGGCACGGGGCTCTTCACCGGCACCTCTCGGCAGAAACCAGAGGAAATCCTCATCTTCGCCAGTGAGGAAAGGGATGCAAATTACCTGGGAAACGATTGGACTCTGGCCATTACCGTTCCGCAGCAGATCGCCCTCTCTTCCATGACCGGCCTCAGGAACCGGCTGATCCTGATCTTCGTAGTCATCGGTTGCTTCTGTGCGGGCATCGCCATCGTCCTGACAAAAACCATCACCCGGCCGCTGGTCCTGCTTAGCGAGGCGGCGTCAGAAGTCGGGAAGGGGAAATTGGATATCGCGGTCGAAGTTTCTTCCGGGGATGAGGTCGGGCGCCTGACTACAACCTTCAACAGCATGGTGAAAAGACTGGACGAATTAAACCGCGCCCTCCAGCTCGCGGCCTCGGTGGACAAATTGACCGGGGCCATGACCAGGAGAAAGATCGATGAAGTTATGTTGAATGAAATAGCCAGGGCCAAAAGATACCACAACCCCCTGTCGTTGATCATGTTCGACTTGGATCATTTTAAGCGAGTCAATGACACCTATGGCCATCTAACCGGCGACGAGGTCTTGAAAACCGTTATCGACGTTACTCGGAAAAACGTCAGGAATTCCGATTCGCTGGGGCGCTGGGGTGGCGAGGAGTTCATTCTCCTGCTGCCCGAGACCGACACCGAGCAGGCGCTCGAAGTGGCCGAAAAAGTCCGGCAGAGCATCGAAGATTGCGTCATCCCCCAAGTGGGTGGGGTAACGATCAGTTGCGGCGTGGCGGGATTGCGGGAAATAGATACTGAAGACAGTTTATTGAAAAGGGCGGACGATGCCCTCTACGCCGCCAAACGCAAGGGCAGAAATCTGGTGGAAGCCTGCCGGATGGCGTGAAGCCCGTCATCTCAAAACAATTTGGAAAACTCCCTCCCATCACTCCTGTTATTTTCATAATTCCTATTCTTTAGTCTCTCTCCTGGCAGCCAGCCGCCTGACCATGAGATTGGGGGGCAGTTTTTACAACCACCTCCGGGGCATTGCCTGTTTAACCGGGAGCCCTGCAGTGGTTACGTCAAGCGGCAAACCAAACATCTGGCCGCGCCGCCGCTCTTGAGAAATTCCGAGAGATCACACTCGAATACTTCGTAGCCCCGGCTCCGCAGACGACCGGCCAACTCCGGACCACCCGTGTTCATGATGATTCGTTTGCCGACCTGGACCGCGTTGCAGCAGAAGCGCAACGCCTCCACCTCGCTGACGGCGATGAGGCGCTCCTCCCCCACCAGGCCCCGAAGGGCGCTGCAGGCGTAATCGTCGAAGGCCCCGGGGAAATAGAGGGCCTCGCCCCCGGTCAGGGGACAGAGACAGGTGTCCAGGTGATAGAAGCGACTGTCGATCAGTTCCAGGGAAAGGACCTCCCGGTCGAGCAACTTGCCCAGGGCGGTATGGGACTGGATATCCGAGCGAAAACGATAGCCCGCCAAGATCCGCTCCTGCCAGGGCAGGGCATCGCCGAAGCCTTCGAAGACCCACTCACCAGGCAACTCCCGGATCGCAAAGCCCCGATCGGCAAACCACTCCCGATACCAGGGCTCCTCCCCCTGCCGGGCCCGGAAACGAAAGCGGGAGGGGATGAACTGCCCCTCCTCCACATAGCCGGCATTGGCGGTGAAGACCATATCCGGCAACCCGGATTGAGGCGCGATCAGCTCGACCACCGCGTCGAGTTTGGTTTCCAGCAGCTCCTTGAGGGCCTGCCATTGTCGGCGGGCCAGCTCACGATCGGGCTGGACCTGCCGGTGCATCCAGGGATTGATCTCGTATTCGATCCCGTAGTACTCCGGCGGACACATGAGAAAACTGGGTCGATTCATTAGAAATTAACACCCATTTTGCACTTCGGGAGGGGGGAGATAAACTCATGATTGCCCGCGTTGGCAGGGTGCCGGAGATGCGCCCCGAAGGAAGTGCCCTTGGGGTGCGAGGCAGAGGACTGTTCACTATCCTTTGGTATGTGAATAGGCCGATAACCAAGCAGATTCGGTGCCCTGCAAACGCTTATCATCGGGTCAGTTCCGCCAGTTCATGAAAAAAGGCCTCGCAGTCCATGACGATCGGGGTGGCCTGGGCCGAACCCCGGTCCATCAGCTTGGTAACCGTAGAGGGGTTGATGTCCACGCAGAAGGTCCGCACCCGGGCCGGCAGCAGGTTGCCGGTGGCGATGGAATGGAGGGCGGTCGCCACCATGACCGCCACCCCAACGTCTTTGACGCCTTCACGCATCAGGCGTTTGGCGGCCAGAGCGTCGGTTACGACCTCGGGCAGGGGGCCGTCGTCCCGGATCGAACCGGCCAGCACCACATCCAGGTCGTTGGCGTAGGCCCGATGCATGATGCCCGAGCGCAGAACACCGGCCTCGATGGCCGGCCGGATCCCGCCGAACCCCCGGATGGTGTTGATCGCCTTTAGATGGTTCCGGTGCCCTCCGGGGACCGGACGGCCGGTTTTCACCTCGATGCCGAGAGAGGTGCCCAGGAGGGCATACTCGATATCATGAGCCGCTATGGCATTGCCCCCAAACAGGACCTGAAACAGCCCCCGATCGAGAAGCCGTTCCAGGTCCTCGACCGCTCCGCTGTGGACCACGGCGGGACCCAGCACCAGCAGGTTTTTGCGGTTCGCTGCCCGGGATTCCTTCAGGGCCTCAGCCAGTTCCTCCAGAATCCGCCGCCGGGGCTTTTCCACGGACACCTCGCTGGCCATGAAACCGAAATCCTCGGCCGCCCGTTGCGTCTTTCGCACCGGGGTAACCCGGATGCCTGTAGTGCCCACCACGAAGAGTTGCCCCGCCTGTACTTCGTCCATGGGCACTTCCCAGGCCCGGCGGCCCGCGGGGTCCACCGCGATGCCGACATCCATCGCCTCGCCGGTCACGGGGATTTCCTCGAAGTCCACCGTTACAAAGGTTTCCAGATTGGTGGTCGAGTAGAAATCCTCCGGAAAAACGCCGTCGGCCGGTGCGGCAAGCAGCCGAACATTTTCCGGCCGGGCGACGACCCCGCCCTGAAGCTCGATGTGCCGGAGAATCTCGTCGAGGATCTCCGGCCGCTCCGCCCCCACGCACATGGTAGCCCGGCTCAAGTCTTCCGGCCGGCAACCCACCGCCAGGTCGAGGATTTCATAGGAACCGCCCCGCTCGAGGACAAAGTCCAGAACCTTGGAGAGGGTGTGAGAATCCAGGATATGACCTTCCAGGACAACCGTTTTCACCAGCATGGCAAGCACCTCAAGGTATTTAACCAAAGTATATACCGATTGGCGTTGAACACCAATTGACTGACAAAAAAGATTTTCACCGTAAAGCATGCCGCCAGAGGTGGATCGGGCAAAAAAATAGGGGCAGGTTAAAAACCTGCCCCTACGGGGTCTTGCCAATTACACCGGAGTCCGGCGCTGGTTTTCAGCGCAGCATCTCGGCGATCTGGAAGGCCAGCTCCAGGCTCTGCTCGGCGTTCAGGCGAGGGTCGCAGTTGGTCAGGTAGTTGTTGACCAGCTGCTCGTCCTTGATTTCGCGGCCGCCGCCGGTACATTCGGTGACGTTCTCGCCGGTCAGCTCGAAGTGGACGCCGCCGGGCACCGTGCCCTCGTTCCAATGGATCTGGAAGAAGGCGCGGATTTCCTGGAGAATCTCGTCGAAGTTACGGGTCTTGTAACCGCTTCCCGCCGTGTAGGTGTTGCCGTGCATCGGGTCGCAGCTCCAGACCAGGTTGAAGCCTTCCTGCTTCATCTCCCGGGCCAGTCTGGGCAGGTAATCCTCGATCTTCTTGGCCCCGAAACGGGTGATCAGGGTCAGGCGGCCCGCTTCGTTCTCCGGGTTCAGGCGATGGATGATCTTTTTCACCTCGTCGATATCGTGCTTGGGCCCGACCTTCATGCCGATGGGGTTCAACACCCCGCGCAGGAACTCGATATGGGCTCCGTCCAGCTGCCTGGTCCGGTCGCCGATCCAGAGCATGTGGCCGCTGCAGTCGTACCAGTCGCCGGTGGTGGAATCCTGCCTGGTCAAGGCCTCCTCGTAACCCAGCAGCAGAGCCTCGTGCGAGGTGTAGAAACTGGCCTGCTTGATCTGCGGGATCTCGGTATCGATGCCGATCAGCTGCATGAACTTGATGGCCTGGTCGATGTTCTTGGCCAGCTTCTCGTAGTTCTGGCCCTGGGGCGAATTTTTGACGAACTCGTTGTTCCAGGCGTGGACCCGGTTCAAGGCGGCGAAACCGCCGCGGGTGAAGGCCCGGACGATGTTCATGGTCGAGCAGGCCCGGAAGTAGCCTTCCAGCATCCGCCGGGGATCGGGGCGCCGCGCCTCCGGGGTGGGGTCGATGGCGTTGACCATGTCACCCCGGTAACTGGGCATCTCGACGCCGTTGACCACCTCGGTATCGGCGGAACGCGGCTTGGCGTACTGCCCGGCGATGCGGCCCAGCTTTACCACCGGCTTGCCGCCGGCGTAGCTGATCACCACCGCCATCTGCAGGATGACCTTCAAGAGCTCCCGGATCACCGGGGCCTTGCACATGGCAAACTCTTCGGCACAGTCGCCCCCCTGGAGAACGAAGGCGTTGCCTTCGGCGGCCAGGGCCAGCTGGGCTTTCAGATCGCGAATCTCGCCGGCGAAGACCAGGGGCGGCAGTTCGGCGATCTCGGCCTGAACCTGATCATAGACCTTCTGGTCCGGCCAGTTGGGTTGCTGCAGGGCGGGGAACTTGCGCCAGGAGGTTTTCGTCCATTCGGTGGTGCTCATCTCTCTGTCTCTCCGTCAATAAAGCCATAAACCAGCCAGGGAAGACCCAGGCCAAAAAGCGAACGAACAAAATACCACAAAAACCGAAAAACTCTATTAAATACTGGAAAAGCTGGCGAAATGAAGGGAAGGCAACAGAGGACGAGTCAGGGAAGAGTGCAACCATTCAGCCGGGATGACCTGCCAGACGGATCAGACAGGCCATCCCGGCTGCAACTCACTTTACTTGCCTTCCACCCATTCCCGATGCGGCCAATTTTCCATGCCGCCAGTGAGGATGAAGAGCTTGGCCTCGGGCACTCCCTGGTCGCGGAGCAGCTCGTAAGCGCGCTTTGCCCCACCCTTGCCCCGCGGGCAGACCACCACCACGGCCTCCGGGGAGTTGGCCCGGTAACTATCCAGGGCCGGGGTCAAAGTAGCTTTTTCCGTCTCGGATTTGACCGGGTAGGCGTTGGTCTCCAGCGCGCCCTTGATATGGTGGGCGGCGAAATCCTTCGGTTCCTGAATATCGACCAGCAGCATGGGCTTGTCCGCCTCCAGCCAGCCCTTAAGCTCATCGGCTGAAAGGAAGTTGTAGTCGGCCGCAGCGGCCAACGCGGGCAGGGTGAAAAGAGACAGACAGAGCAGCAACAGTATTCTTTTCATCTTATTTCCTCAGGTTTAATCAAGCCGGCAACGTGATCGCCGGAGTACGCAATAGTTCACTATGTGAACTCCGGCGAGCGTGTGAAGGTTCGGTGCCCTGTGATCGCTAACTATTTTTCAACCGGCAGTCCGGCCTCCTGCCAGTCGGCGAAGATGGCCTGGTTGATCTTCTCGTAGCCGAGTTTCTGCAGTTTGCGATAGGCATTGTAGCTGCGACCGCCGGAGTTGCAGTAGACGACGATCTGCTTCTCCTTATCGAGCACCTCGGAGCCGGCGGCGAAGTTGGCCACCGGGATGTTGATCGCCCCGGGGATGTGACCGGCCTGATACTCCTCGGGATCGCGAACATCGACCACCGTGACTTTGGCACCGTCTTCGTTAAGCAGGGCTTCGAGATCGGCCGGGGCGATCTTGGTGGTTTCCACCCTCTTCTCATAATCGGGGCCGGCGTAGATCGGCAACCCCTTCTCCTCCCAGACCGGCATGCCCTCGGCATAAACGAAAACGTTGCCGTAACCGGCGGCCAGCGCCTTGGCCGCAGCCTTCTTGGACTTGCCGCATTTGATGCCGTTGCAGTAGAAAACCAACCGTGCCTCCTTGTCGACCGGCAACTCACCGGCGAGCTTATCCCACTGTTTGACCGGCAGGCTGATCGCCCCCTTGATGTGCACCTCCTGATACTCCTCCGGGTTGCGGGCGTCGATTACGGTCATCGGGGCATGGCTGTCGAGCATCTTCTTGAGCCCTTCGGTATCGACCAGACCGTAACCGTCCTTGGTCTGATGATAGAGCAAGGTGTACTTGAAGGTGGCCGGATCGAGCCAGTCAATGGTCTTGCCGCCCACCTGGGCGAAGGGGTACATCAGGTAGTTGACCGGCCCACCGGCCTGCGGAGGATTCAAGATCAGGTCGCGTCCCCCGGACAGGCGGATCCGGTAGGCGTCGACCCCGCCCCAGAAATATTCGCGGTACTCCCTGGTCTTCGGGTCGTCAAGCTTGAGCTTTTCCACCAGCATCTTCTTCCTGACATCGGCCGGATCTACCGGCACCCAGCCGTAGCCGGGCAGATAGAACTCGGCCCAGCAGTGCTGCCAGGTGGAGATGTCCTGGGTGATCGTCCTTACCCATGCGGATGCCGAAGACCTCGCGGGCGGGAACCCCGGCGGCTCGGGCCAGGGCGATGAACACCGAGCTGATGTCGGCGCACTTGCCGCCCGGGTCCTGGAGCAGCTGGCAGACGTCACCCTTGCCGCAGCCGCGGGTCTCGGGGTTACGGTAGGTGTTGTCCACCGTCCAGTCATAGACCGCCCGGGCCTTGGCCAAAACCCCCTTCTTGCCCTGGGTGATCTTGGCGGCCAAGCTGGTGATCTGGTCGTTGAAGGGTGCCAGCGAGGTGGGGGCCAGCTCCAGGGCAAAATCGGCCCGGTCCCAGGCTGCCTCTTTGGATGGGAAATCTCGGCGGATCACCTCGTCGCGGGAAGCGGCGAAAGTGAGCGAGAGATGCCGCCCGCTTGCCCCCGCCTGCCAGCGGGCATAGAGCATCGGGTTTCCGAAAATCTTGTCGGTATAAACCGCCGCCTCGGTATAATCCCCGTCCAGCCTGATCCCGGTAATATCCTGATTGGCATCGCTCACCGGATAGGGTAGCCAGAGTTTGACCTCCTGCCCGGCCGGCTGGCCCGACAGGTCGAAATCCATGGTGACCAGTCCGCTCACCGTATTTGCCAAAGCCGGCGCCACCAGGGCCAGCACTGCCGCCAGGGCCATAAATAAAATGTTCTTCTTCATTGTTTCTCCAAATTTCCAATTGGATGGTACTTTGATTGGCCAGCACTCCCGGAATAGGTGCCTTCCCGGTCTTGGTTACTGCTTAGCAGCTACAGCCCGAAGAACAAGAGCCACCCCCGCAACTACCGCCGCTACCGGGCAGGGGAGTCTCGGAAGTGACGGAGAAGCCACCCCCGCCGCAACCGCAGCCGGAAGGAGGCTTGAAGTCGATCTTGGTCTTGCCGCACTCGCTGAGCAGGGTCTGGTCCATGATCACTTGGAGTCCGCCCAGTTCGACCACGGTGTCGCTTTCCTTGGCCTCATCCAAGGCCAGCCCCAGCGAGGGGCCACTGCAACCACCGCCCATGACCGCCACCCGCACCGGGCCGGTCTGGCTGTTGGCCGCCAAATGTTCCTTGATTTTTTCCGTGGCTATTTCAGTGATTTCCAACATCTTTTTCCTCCTGACATAATTTGTTGAAGTTAAAAAAATATCCGCCCGGTCCGGCCTGCTTCGGCGACTGGGAGGGGAGTTGATTTTTCCGGGGAGAGCAATTCTCCTTCAGTAAAATGGCCTGGACGGACGATACTGCGCCCGCGGGACCACATTCCTTGAAGGAGCGGGGCTCAGGAAAGAGTCGAGCCCGACGGCAAGGGAGGTAACAGCGGGACGAGTGCCAGCGAGACGGCCCGGACCGGGCCCTCGATGGTTTCCGGTCTTCAGGATGATCGTCGATAAACCGTGGTCATAATCTCAGCCTTGATGGGAGCAATAGGTGAAGACTATGCCAACAAATAACAATAAAAAGACAGAAGAACAAATACAAAGGGCCAATACAGAACAAGGATATAATAGGAAAAAACGAGGGATGGAGCAAAAAACCGCAGGGGGGAGGAAGGAGCAGAGGTCAGCGGTAAATCAGCCTTCGTTGGCCCCGGGCAGGGCGCAAGGGCCGCCGACGCAGCAACCCTCGACATCGAAGGCGTTCAGGATTCTCAATTCTTTTTCCCGCCGCTCCGGGGGCAGACCGGGCAGAGGTGGCTGGCTGGCTGCGATGGTGAGCAGTTCATGCCGGTTGGGGATGGCGGCCAGGCCGGTGGCGACCACCCTGCCGCTCGCCGTGTCCAGCACCTCGGCATCCTCGCCGTTGGTGATCACCGCCACCGGAATCACCATGTCCGGCTCCAGGACCCGGGCCGCCGCCAGGGTAGGACGCTCGCGGGAGACCAGGGAGCCGGGTCCGTAGCGCAGCAGCAGCAAGGGGCGCCCCGCGATTCTCACCACCAGTTCGATTTTCGAGACCACGAAACAGCCGGCAAAGAGGGTTTCGATCTTGCGGCGCGGTTCCAGCTCGCTTTTGGCGTAGCCCTTTTCCTCGACCAGCAGCCGGGCCAGCTTCTGCCGGTAGCGCTCGTCGTCGGTGTCGACCAGGGCTTCACCGGTGACGAAGTCGGTCAACGTCCCGTAGTTCATATGATGGGAAGGGATATCGGACATGGGAACTCAACCGCCGGCTGGAGGGCATAAAAAAAGGGGGCCGTTGCCAGCCCCCATGATAACACAGGTAATGAGAAGTGCCTAAAATGCCTAAAGTTTAAAGTGCCTAATGTTATCGGATGGTTACTTATTCGATTTCGGCTGGGGAGCAGTCATCAAAAGTGTTAACTACCACAACTTTAGGCACTTATAACTTATAACTTTAGGCACTTTCTGCTTACAGGGTCAGCCACGACTCTGAGAAGACGTTCTGCCCGGACAGCACCTTATAGGTCTTGTAATGCTCCAGGGCCTTCTGATCCAGGGTGGCAGGATCGGGATCGTTGCCGTCTATCATCTCGTGGACCATGGTGACGATGGCCTGGCGCTCGCCCCGGCAGATCGCCATCAGCTCCGGGTCGTAGGAGTTGACGATGGCGGTGGTCAGGTTGTACTTCATCAGCATGATCAGGTAGGTGCGGTCGAGATAACCGCGCAACTCGTGGGCCACGCCGTTGGAGACGTTGGAGAGACCGACGGTGGAACGGGCGCCCGGGGGCGATCTCCTGCAGCATGCTCAAGAACTCCAGGCCGGAGGCCAGCTGATCGGCACCCAGGGTGATCGGGGTGGCGATCGGGTCGAAGATCATTTTCTCGTTGGGAATGCCGGCCTCGTTCAAGGCCATCATCAGGTCCACCGACATGGCGCAGCGCTCGTTGGAGTCGCGGGGCATGCCGTCCGGACCCCAGAGCAGGGTGATGACGTTGCAACCGGCCTCGGCGGCTACCGGGATCAGTTTTTCCATGCGTTCGGGCTGGGCCGAGATCGAGTTCATAATGGCGCCCTTCTTGTTCTTGATCGCCCCAAAACCGGCAGCCATGGCGGCGGTGTTGGTGGTATCGAGGCACAAAGGCAGGGTGGTGACCTCCTCGATGGTCTGGACCACCCAGGGCAAGAGCTCGGTGCCGTCCTTGCGGGCCGGTCCGACATTCAGATCAAGCCAGGCGGCGCCGGCGGCGGTCTCTTCCTGGGCCATCTCCTGGATCGGGCCTTTTTCGCGGGCCTTCATGGCGGTACCGCTGCGGGTACCCATGATGTTGATGCTTTCGGCAATTCCAAGTACGAGGTTCGAGGACATTGTTCTCTCCTTTGCAAACTATTGATATTTGTGGATTCTTGGCGAATCGAATGAACCTTATGGCGCCCGACCGAGTTTGGGCGAAAAAGCAAACGCCAAAATTAGCGGTAAAACAGCGGGTTGTCAACTGTGATATGGCGGGAGGGTGATTTTGCCGGGGCTACCAGAGGGTTGATCAACTGGTGTGGGACGGGTCAAACCCGTCGATACCAAGTCAAATTGGTCAACCCCGGGCGAAAATCCGGCCTCACTATCGGGCAAGTCTCGCCAGGGTCGAGATAGTCGCACTGACAAGGAGCAATGCAACATAGGGTTGAACAGCCAGTGTGGCGAGAGCGTCATGAACTGCAATTTCTGCAAGATCCGGATCGAGGAAGGCCGAATCGGCTTTCGGGACGAATGCCCCAAGTGCGGGGAGACTTCATCGCTGAAATTGCCGCTTCTACAATCCGCACGCCGCCAACCAGTGCCGGGAACCCGCCATCCCTGAGCCGGTCAAGGACAAGGATCGCCGTAACCTCTGCGAATACTTCAAGCCGGCGGCAGCGGAAATATCCTACATGGGGGGTTCGGCCGCTGACGACGCCCGCAAGAAACTGGAGGCGCTTTTCAAGAAGTAGGAAAGAGATCAAACAGCAAAGTCGGTCTTTCCAAATCGTATATTCGCCACCATCCTCACCGGAAACTTAGTCCCACAGATGCCCCCTACACAAAGACCGGTGACCGTTTAATATTGACAGTCTGACAGGCTATTCTTTATAAGTTAAGCCTTGGCAACAATTATTTATTCATCTGGTATCGATGGGATAATCATGATGGCAATTGGCGACCCTAACTTTTCCTGAAGCAAGTTGCCGCTCATCTGATCAATATACAATCGCAGCTGGGAGTCTCCCCTTTCAATACGGATTTTGATGAAAATGGAAAAAAGTGTACCGAAACCATACCTGATTCTTACTGCCATAACCTGCGGCACTTTAATTATGGTCATTGAAGTCCTTGGCTCGCGAGTTGTCGGCCCGTTTTTCGGGGTGAGCTTCGTTTGGACATCATTGATTGCAGTGACCATGATTGCCCTTGCCGCCGGATACATGATCGGGGGCATCCTCTCCGATCGGGCCAAATCTCCCGATACACTTTACATCTTGATCGGCCTGGCAGGCTTATCCACGTTGCTTATCCCCTATGTCAAGATTCCGGTCTTGAAGTTCTGTTTCGCCTTCGGTTTGCGAGGAGGGGCCTTTGCCGGCAGCATGGCCTTGTTCGCGCCCTGCCTCACTCTGCTCGGCTGTGTTTCTCCCTTTGTAATCCGGCTGGCAGCCAGGGAGGTTAGTAATGTTGGTCGCACGGTCGGTTCCTTTTATGCCCTCTCGACCATCGGCAGTGTCCTGGGGACCGTGCTCACCGGCTTCGTCTTTATCGCCTACATGGGAGTTAATAATATTTTTTTTCTCGTCGGATTTGCTCTAATTAGCCTTGCAATCAGCTACTTCGTGTACTTCCGAAGCAAACCGATCTTTGCGACTTTGCTCTTGCCTGTTATCCTGCTCCCCTTTCTCTCCCCAACCAATGTCGACAGCAAGGTCATGAAAGACGGCACCAAGGTTACGGTCATCGACCGAACCGACAGCAGATACGGCAATATAAAGGTCCTCGAAAATGATAACGGCACAAATATCTTCAGGACGTTGGTTATTGATGGCTTGCTCCAAGGAGGGTCAGATCTGAAAGGAGGCCTTCCGCCATATGCGTGCTCCTACCTATTGCGGTTTATTCCGGTCTCCCTTCGACCCCGAAGGAAAGCGATGTCTGGTGATCGGTCTTGGAGCCGGCATAATACCCCGCTGGTATATGGCACGGGGGATCAAAACCGATGTCGTCGACATCGATCCAGCCGTTGTTGATATGGCCTCGAAGTACTTCGGCTACCCGGATGGAGAAGAGGTCATAATCGAAGATGCCCGCTACTTCTTTAGTGAGGCGTGAGAGAAAATTGCCGACTACTACATTATCCTCGATGTCTTTAACGCAGACATTACCCCTTCCCAATCTCCTGAGCATGGAGGCATTCAGCCTGATCAAGAGCCGATTGACCGACAATGGGGTCTTGGCCATGAACCTTGCCGGGAGTTTAATTGAGAACACGGCAATGACAGCATCGGTGATCAAAACTCTAAACGCTGTTTTCGGAAAAACGGTAATCATGCCTCTCTTCCACCCGTATAAAGGTTCCGGGGTCGGCAACATTGCTATCTTTGCCCATTCGCCTAAGTTGCACCCACCAGACCAGATCAAGACATTGCCTTGGCAAATACATGAACTAGCCCGTTTTCAGGTTCAAGCATCTTTGCAATGGCATTATTCCATGCCGGAGAAAGCAGAAGCCATAATTCTGACCGACGAATATAATCCGATAGACTTTTACGATATGGAGCTGAAAGAAAGAGTCCGCAAGTTGATACTGGAAGGATCCGACTGGGATATTCTGCTCAGTTGACTCACGCCAATCTTGACATCCGTTTGCTCCAAACCGGATTTCACCCCCACGGGAACTGCCGCTCTTGAGGTCGGAAGGAGAGCCTTGGGTTACGATCACGATCCACTGGCTTCTTATTTCAATCTGTCGTAATATTCGTCCGCTAGCGGCTCCAGCCAGGTGGCCGGACCTTTTTCGGGATTGACCTCAACGGCAAGGTCGGACAAACCAGCTACCTTGGCGGCGCCGTGCCAGGAACATAACGGTCATGATTGTTTCGATCGTCTCCGGAAAACCATGGACGGCCTGTCCCGCCTCCACATCACTTCTCGAACACCAGGCTTTCGGAAGTCACTCCCAGTTCGGCAAGCGTACCCTTGATCTGCTTGACGAATTCTTCCGGACCGCAGACGTAGGCATATGGCCTCGAAGAATCGAGGGACTGTTCGATAAGCGCTTTGTCGATCCGGCCCTGGCGGTAGCCCGGATGGTTCTCGCGGGTCAGGGTGAAGACGGCACGGTCCCCGAAGGAGTGGCGCAGTTCCTTTTCGCAGATGACGTCGGCGCGGGTCTTGTTGGAAAAGAGCAGGGCGTTTTCCGCCGCATTGCCCGCGGCCGCGATATTCCTCAAGATGGAGAGAAACGGCGTAAGCCCCGCCCCGGCGGCAATAAACAACCCCGGGCCTTTGTAGGTGATTGTCCCGAAAGCTTTGGAGAGCAAGAGTCCGGTCCCCGGCGGCAGGGTGTGCAGTTGATCGGTGACGCCATGGCGATCGGGGTAGCGTTTGATGGTGAATTCCAGGACCTTGTCTTCGGCCAGCGAGGTGGGGGTGAAGGGACGCCCCTCCTGATCCCGCCAGCCGGGCAGATTGATGATCAGCTCGGTACCCTGCCCTGGGGTGTAGGTAAATATATCGGGCTTGGTGACGATAAACCGTTTAACGTCATGGGTAACGAATTCACTCATCAGAAGGGTGGCATTGTAGGGCATAACTCACCTCTGTCGTTTGAAGATTAAGCGGAAATACACCACGAATCCCTGCAAATAGCTTAAAGGCATCCTCCCGATAAAACAAGGGGCCCCCTGCGAATGCATTTAGGGACGGTCATGATTTCATGCGATTCAGGGGCGAGAATCAAGTCTTGAAAAAGCCACATTTGGTTTCTCAGTTACCGGAACATCCCTCAATTCTCCAACTTTACCAGCACCGATCATCGCTGTGCTTCAATACCCGACCGGGCCGTTATAGGCCGTTATAGGGAATCACCACGCGATCATCGCCTCCGCCGGCCACACTCGCCATCGTTGACAACTTCTGGCGCGCGGCCGGATTCTCCCGAACCTCCGCGTCGAAAAACGTCAGCGCCCAGGTGTAGATGTCGTTGGTCGAGGCAACATCGAATCCGTGGGTCACCCCGGCCAGCGACACGAGTTCGCGCGTCCCGGTGAGCCGCTCGATCCCTTGCTGCGTCATGATGATCGGCGCCAGGGTATCCGCCGTCCCACTAATAGCGAGAAACGGCAGTGTGACGCTGTCGAGGCCTTGCTGATCGCGCCCGAACGCCGGCAGGAGCGGTAACCCGAACCACGGCACATAGCCCACCGCTGCCTTCAGGCGCGTATCGAATGTTACCCGGTTCGACGCCAACCCGAGAGACGTGGTCAATTCCGCCCCCCCCAGCAGCATCATGGTCTCGCCACCCATACTCGCCCCGAATCCTCCGATCTGTGTGGTGTCGATGTGGTCGAGCCATTGCGGGTCCGCCAGGATGTTGTCGAGCGCGGCCGACATCGACAGCGCCCGCAAGGCCTGCAGGGCCGTAAAATTGCTGAGATTCGATAACAAAGTCACGGCGTCGCCGAGACTAGTGACGGCGAGGTTGGTGAAGCGCGGGTCGCCGTGAAAAGGCGCCACGACGATATAGCCATAGCTCGCGAATACGGACATCGCCGCCAGATAGTCGTCGTTGATTGGACTGCCGCCGTAGCCATGCGAAAACATGATCATCGGATAGCGAGCCGTGGGATCGGCGAACAATGGCAGATCCGCACCGGTTTGCATGTGCGGCACCACCTTGCCGGTTGGCAGCGGGTAATCGGCCCGCAGATTGTCGGCGGTGGTCGGATAGCAGGTGAACAAGACAAACTCGACCGGCTGTCCGCTAAACGACCCGTAGAGGGTAGTATCGTTCGGCGCCGTGACAGTGACAGAGGGAGTATTCGCCGGGTCAGCGAGAAGATCCGTCACGTAACGCGGCGTGCCGGTTGCCGAAGGCAAGCCTTCCCAGTAGTCTTTGGCGGTCTCGTTTGGCCCCCTGGTGCTCCTGGGGTCGGACCAAGCCAACTACCTGATATCATTGCTTTACAGCCTAGAAAATGGCTGTTTTTGATCCTTAGAGGCAACTTTTTGATAGCAAAAGCGAAGCTCTAAGACGATATCGGCGATGATGTGGTGCGCATCACCGAAGTTGCGCGGGGAATGAGTGAATAAGGGGTGAACAGAATCGGCGCTGCACCGAGGGGCCCTCGGATGGCCCGTTACATCTTCAGGATGTGCCCGGGGTTCACCACGAAAATCTTATGCAGCACTTCCGGCGGCAAGGCCAGCCCGGGCACCGGATTTTCCTTTGTGCCATGAAGGTCCGGGCAATAAACCTCATCTCCCTCCAGGACCGAAAAATCGCAGAGCATCATGTCCAGCAGCCACCGGCTATCGTCGGCCGGTTCATCGTCGGACAGGACGATGTCCGATCCGTAGGTGATCCTGTCCTGATATTTCAGGATAAAATCCCGGATTGGTTTTCTCTCTTCCCGCAGGTAGCCAATATACCTTGCGATACCTCCTCCCATCGACAGATCGATGGTGACGTTGGGATAGCGGTCTAGGAGGTCCGCGCAGATTTCGAGATGGACACCGTCATAGAGGGTGGAGCAGAAGTGGGAGACCTGGACGCGCACCGTCGGGAAGAGGGTCAGCAGCTCTTTGAATTCTTCGGCGGCCTTCGGCAGATGGTACATGCTGACGTGCATGACGACCGGGACATCACGGAGGGCTGCCACTTCAAAAAGGCGGCGGATCGTGGGGGAATTCAGCGGCTCCGCATAAAACTCCGGATGTCCGCTCAAGAGCTTGAGCCCCTTGCCGCCATGGTCCAGACAATCTTCGAAAATCTCCGGTGCGTCCGGGTCGCCGGTGTCAACGGTGCAGAAGGCGATAATCCGATCCGGATACTCTGTCTGCCATTGAAGCAGAGCTTCCATGTTCTCGAGGTATCCGTCGTTCTCGGGCGCGGTACCGGTTGGGAAAAATACGGTCTTTTCTATTCCCAACCCGGCGGATAACCGCAGAAAGCCTTCAATGTCTCCCCCCTCCACAAAGTGCTCGTGGGTATCGATTATCCCCGCTTCCCTCAGGGCTGGAGGGCTTGTAGCACTGCGTGCGTCGCTGCCGGGAAAACAGACAAAGATGATCGATAAAAAGAACGGAGCCCATTTCCCTCGATGATTCCTCGCCAAGAGCCGGACCTCACACACATTCGCCAAGGAGCAGTGCAGGTGCTTTAGTCCGGCAGGGGAATTCCTGGACGGTTCGGTGCCAGTCGCCGGCTTCAGGCGTTTGATCCGGACGAGAGTCGGCACCTCCGAAGATCTATACCTTCAAAGCGATACCTCTCACAATAGAAATTTACCGGCGTGCTCCTGGACGCAACTTGTATGACCGTCCCATTTGTACACGAGGGCGGCTGTGCCGGCTTGACCTACGCGGCTGAAATCGGCCGGGAGTTGCAGGAGGACGACCAGTTGGTCTTGGAATGGGGAGGCGGGTGGTCAGCGATCCCGGCAGCCGCAGATATCTGGATGGGCTGGCGATCGACTACTCCGACCACCTGTTCGAAGGCGATCTCAAGTTCGCAATACCAAGCCACCTGCGGCTGCGGGTCGAGTTTCAGTTTCAGCGGTTTCCCGGAGATCCTGGCCGACAAGTGCAATGGTTGAGCGTTGCCGCCGGCGGTGTTGACCCAACCGGTAACAGCGCCGCTTTTCTATTCTGCCTCATCGGTTCGAGAAGCCTAGAGTAAAGATTCTTTGACCGCCGAATCCCGGGAGCGGCCGTCCATTTCCGGCAAGGGAATGCCCAGATGCTTGATCTTGCGGAAGAGGGTGCTCTTGTGGATGCCCAGATCGTGGGCCGCCGCAATCCGGTTGTAATTATTGCGCCGCAGGGCCTCGACGATGGTCTGCGATTCCACGGCCTGCACCACCGTTTCCATGCCGGTCGATTCTTTTCTTTCCGGAGTGCCTCTCATGAAATCGGCCGGCAGACAGGCCGGGGTGATAAAATCATCCGGGCAGAGGACGAAGGCATGTTCGATGATGTTTTCCAGTTCGCGGATATTGCCCGGAAAATCATGGGCCAAGAGCAGAGCCATGACCTCGTGGGAGACGCCGCCAATTGATTTTTTCTGGATACTGTTGAAGCGCGAGAGGAAATGATTGACCAGGAGCGGGATGTCTTCCTTCCGCTCCTTGAGGGTCGGCAGTTCCACCTGAATGACCTTGATCCGGTAATAGAAGTCTTCCCGGAATTTTCCTTCGATAATCAGTTCGGCCAGATTGCGGTTGGTGGCGGCGATCACCCGCACATCGGAGTGCACCGATTCGGTACTGCCCAGGGGCTCGAAGGTTTTTTCCTGCAGCACCCGTAAGAGCCTGACCTGCAGGGCCGGAGTGATTTCGCCGATCTCGTCCAGAAAGAGGGTGCCGCCCTCGGCCATGCCGAACCGACCCAGCTTGTCTTTGTCGGCGCCGGTGAAGGCGCCGGCCTTGTAGCCGAACAGTTCCGATTCCAGCAGGGTTTCAGGCAGGGCGCCGCAGTTTAAGGCAATAAAAGGCTTGCCGCAACGGTTACTGAGGTTGTGGATGGCATGGGCGATGAGTTCCTTGCCCGTGCCGGTATTGCCCTTGACCAACACCGTGCTGTCGCTGGTAGCGATCTGGGGCAGGATGTCGACTATGCGGCGCATGGCCGAACTTCTGGTCACCATGTTACCGATCTGCACCCGCCCTTCCAGTTCATGGCGCAATTTCTCGATCAGCGAAAGATCGCGGAAAGTCTCGACCACCCCGATGATGTTGTCGGCCAGGTCCCGTAAAGGCGAGGCGGAGACGCTGACCGGGATGGACTTGCCGCAGGAGGTGACGATCTGGGTGGACTTGTTGAGCACCGGCAGGCCATGTTCCATGGTCTTGTTGAGGGCGCATTTCTTATCGCATTGCCCACCCTGGAAAACATCCCGGCATGATTTGCCGATCGCCTCCTGGCGCGAAACGCCGGTGATCTCCTGGGCGGCCCGGTTGAATGAGGTGATGTGGAAGTTCAGGTCCACCGTAAAGACCCCGTCCGAAATACTGTCAAGGATCGTTTCGGTTGAGGTGGACAGGCTCAGGTCGCGGAAGGTCAGGGCTCCGCCCATGATGCCGTTGGTGCTGTCGCGGATCAGGCCGGTAGAGATACTGACCGGTTTTTTCTTGCCCTGGGCATTAATGATATAGGAGCATTCGTCGATGATCGGATCTTCCGAGTTCATCGTCCGGCAGAGAACGCAGTTCTTGTCGCACATGTTCGAGCGAAAGATTTCGCGGCAGGCCCTGCCGATCGCTTCGTGCCGCTGGTAACCGGTGATTTCCTCCGCCGCCCGGTTGAAAGAGGTGATGTTGAAGTTTAAATCTACGGTGAAGACGCCATCCGAGATGCTTTCCAAGATTGATTTCTTGGTCGCCTGACAGATTTGATATCTTGCTTTATCCATTGTCATCGCCCCGTGGTCGATTCATCATTTAAACAAAAAGTGAGCCGTTTATCAGAATGCGGCTTCAGTCAGGCACGGTTTAGATGAGGCAAGGGGCAAAGCTGGTAATGTGAGAGGTATTCCCGCTTAATTTATCAGACTTGCGTCATTTTCTTTGCCCCTGTGTTCGTGACCCTGACATTTTATCTCCTTTTTATCTCCTGTCTTATAGTAAGTCATAAATCATTCATCTTTGGCGAGTACAACTTATTAGGAAATCAAAATTTCTTTTTTCGCTGAAGTAATTATTGTCACCTCTTACTTCTTGTACGTTGCCACCGCTTTTTTCACTTGCCCGGCGAAGAGTTTTCGGCCTTCGGCTGCGCTGGGCCATTTAACGTCAATATGATGGCCCAGGCTCCCATAGAACATGCCCCAGGCAAAACCGTTGAAGAGGTTGATGAGGCTGAATTGCGCTGTTGAAAGCGCCATGCCGGGCTCGTGAATACCCAGGGCCACCACGGTAAAATAACCCAGAGGCCCGTGAATGAGGTTGAGAAAGAGACCGCAAAGGCCTAGCAATTTGCCGATCAAGGGGAAGTGTGTGGACTGCAGAAGACACATGCTGACCGGAGCGACGACCAGGCCGAAGGCGATCCCCGTCCAGAGCCACTTTCTCTTCGGCGCCAAGATATCGGTCAAGTTGTATGCGGCTATCGGAACAAGCGCTAGAAGCAATAATAATTCTCTCATGACAGCCTCCTTATCATTTATTGGTGACTACTTTCCGCGTCTGGCTCCGGAGGAGAAAAAGCCGCCGCACATTTTGTTCATTGAGATCAGGTCTTACCGGCGACCGGGTTATTGGCCGCAGTGACGGAGAGCGCATCCATTTCGCCTGCCGGCGACTTCACGGAGGCAGCAACATCTTCCGCCACTGCAAGTTTGCCCGGCCTCGCTTCAGGTCCATGCGGTTCCTCATAGCCGGTGAACATTGCCTTGAAATGGGCCAGGGGAGTATGCCCCAGGGAGGCTAGATAACAGTGGATCAGGAGAAAGGCGGCGAAACAGAAAAACAGCAGCACGTGAATGGTATCGACTATTTTTACGCCGCCCAGCAGAGTGATATAATCGCCGAAGGTTTTGACTTGCCAGAGGAAGAGCCCGGATATAATCTGAGCCGGCATCATGATCAACATCAGCGAGCAATAGCCCATCTGCTGCATGGGATTGAATTTGTTCTCCGGGGTGATGGAGAAGGGGTTGGGATTGCCCTTGAAGAAGCCGTACCCGTAATACCTGAGCTGGCGAAGGCTTTGTATGTACAGGGTCCGGAGATCGGGGAGATAGGTTTTGATTTGGCCGGTGCCGAAATAGTAGGCGAGCCAGAACAGATAGGCGGCCAGGACCACAAAACCTATGTAGTTGTGGAGCGTGATCGCCTTCTGCAGGGAAAGCAGTTGCAGCTGCTCGGCAAAACGGATCTGCAAGCCGGTCAGGACCAGGAGAACGATGCCGATGGCATTGATCCAGTGCCAGACTCGAACCGGGACAGGATGGATATACATTCTTGAACTGGTCATAATCTCCTCTCCTTTCCTCGCGATTGATCTTTGCCTCGGGCCCCCCGAGGTCTTCGGGCCCGGGGAGAGGCCTCAATCTTCCTCTTTTTTCCGGCGGATCCGGATCGTGGCCAGCCGGATCAACAGATGCATGGAGACGACAAAGCCCGTCCCGGCCAGCACCAGAAAACCGATTTTGTCCAACAGCCTGATGCGGGTGCCGGCCAGGGCGGAAAAATGGCTGGTGTGATAGCCCTCGAGCACCGCCCGGTCCACTACAAAGAGATCGGCCTTGCCGTTGCTCTTTGCAAGGGCGATATAGACGGCGCTGAAAAAGGGCGAATCCGCCGCGTGACATTTGGTACAATCCCGGACCGCATGTTCCTTGCTGATCGAGTGCACGGCCGGTTCCAGTTCGACGACCAGTTCGGCATGGACGGTGGTGAGCACCGTCTTCTGCCGGAGCATGAGGATCAGGTCGTCAAATTCCTCACTGCTGATCACGCCGTCTTTATTCCGGTCCACCCGGGGCATGAATTCCTCTTCGCGGAGGCCCAGGATTTCCAGGAGGTCGTCGCCGCTTAAGGATTTGTTGCTCACCAGGTCGTAAAAACTCATGTTGATATGCCGGTGGGCCTGGGGGGCGTGACAGACCGAACATTCCACCAGGGCGAAATGAGCGGCTTTCTGGCTGAGCCAGTCGTGGGACTGATATGGGTTGTGGCATCTGAGGCAGAAGGTGTTGCCGCGTTCTGCCACCAAAGCTGATTCCATGTGTTTCACGTAGTGATAGTCATGACAGGCGTAACAATTCATGATGATACCCTTGCGGCGTGCCTGCATGTGGGTGCTGCTGATAAAGGCGCGGGCCTCTTCTTCATGGCAGGTGATGCAGTTCACCGCTGCCAACCGCTTTTCGTGGGGCACTTCGTTGGTGAAGTCTAGTTCCCCGATGTCCGAATGGCAGTCGACACAGGCGACCTCATTGGTGTGATGCACGGAACGATTGAACCTCTCCGCATCGACAAAAAGCTCGGGATTGATGAAACTCTGATTGATGTCCTCCGTACCGGAACGGGAGAGGCCTTGGTCGCCGTGGCATTCCAGACATTGGGAATTTTCCAGGGCCAGACAGGCGCCAGCAGGGATCAAGAGGCAGAAGAGGGCAAGGAGCAGAGCCGCGGGAAGGAAGTGGGGGATATTCTTCTTCATTCTGGTTTCCTCCTCACCTGATGTTTTAAGAAAAACGCAAATTTGAAGTAGTACCATCCTCCGTTGTTTCTTTATGCAGACACTTACAAACAACAGCACTATGCGTGCCAAAATGAAACAATTGTAAATGTATTTTTATTACCAACTATTTCAGATAGTTACAGAAGTTACTCGAGCCGAGGAAAACTTGATATAGTAGGAAGATTGCTACTGTGATGGTCTCATTGGAGAGCAGATCCGCACTATAGGGGTATCAAAATAGAGATCATAGCATGACGCTTATGTTTCAATTTGACTCATACAGTAAAGAAGAGGAGGGTAATTCGCCAGGTAGGTTCGGAAACTGCTGCCACTTGACCGGCATCATCGCGACAGGAGAAAAATCCGGCTTAACCGATATTTTCCGCACGCTTTTCCCAACCGGTTCGGTGGCCGGTGTCTAGGCCGGCGCTGACGATTGCCCGAATCTCCTCGGGGCCCAGGGTTTCTTTATCCAGCAGCGTGCCGGCGAGGCGGTGAAGGAGATCGATCTTGCCCTCAAGGATAATCAAGGCTTCCTGATAGCAATTTTCAATGATAGCGTTGATTTCCATATCAATGGCGGTGGCCGTCTCTTCACTGTAGTGTCGGCGGCGCCCCTCGCCGCCGAGAAATCCTTCATCTGGTTGGATATAGGCTCTGGGGCCCAGCAGCTCGGACATACCCCATTCACAGACCATCTTGGTAGCGATCTCGGTTACCGCCTGCAGGTCATTGCTGGCACCGGTGGAAAATTTATTGAAGATGATCTTCTCCGAAGTGCGGCCGCCGAGCAGGATTTTGATGCGGTTCTCCAGATATTCCTTGGAATAGGCGTGCCGGTCGTCGAGCGGGACCTGCTGGGTCACGCCCATGGCCCGGCCGCGCGGGATGATGGTGATTTTGTACAGCGGATCGGCGCCCGGCAAGAGAAGGGCCATAATCGCGTGGCCGGCCTCATGGTAGGCGGTGATCTTTTTTTCCTTGATGCTGATGATCATGCCTTTGCGTTCAGCGCCCATCAGGATTTTGTCCTTTGATTCGTCAATATCAACGGTTTCGATATAATCCTTGCCTTTCCGGGCCGCCATCAGCGCGGCTTCGTTGATCAAGTTGGCCAGTTCAGCGCCGGTGAATCCCGGCGTGCTCCGGGCAATCTTACGCAGATCGACCTCTTGGGAGATGCTCACCTTGGCTGTATACAACCGCAAGATATTTTCACGACCGGCAATATCGGGCGGCAAGATGGTAATCTGCCGGTCAAAGCGCCCAGGCCGGAGAAGGGCCGGATCAAGGATATCCGGCCGGTTGGTCGCCCCGACGATTATCACCGTCTCACCGGATTGAAAACCGTCCATTTCCACCAGAAGCGCGTTCAAGGTCTGGTCATATTCGTTATGGCCCCCGGCGTCGCCGCCGCCGCGCGACTTACCCACGGCGTCGATTTCATCGATGAAGACAATGCAGGGCGCGTTTTTCTTGGCCTGTTTAAAAAGATCTCTGACCCGGGAGGCACCGACCCCGACGAACATTTCCACAAAGTCAGAGCCGCTGATGCTGAAGAAAGGGACCTGGGCCTCACCGGCAATGGCCTTGGCCAGCAGGGTTTTGCCGGTGCCGGGCGGTCCCTGCAGCAGAACACCTTTGGGGATCCTGCCGCCCAGTCTTGAAGATTTACCCGGGTTCTTCAAAATTTCGACGATTTCAACCAAACCTTCCTTGATTTCCGGGACTCCGGCCACATCAGCGAAACGGACCTGCACCTTGTTTTGGAACGGGGCGATGGAGTTGCTCTTGGCAAAACCGGAGGAATCTCCGCCTGATCGACGGGAGAAGAACAACATCGAGAGGAACATGAATATCAGCACAGAAACGGCGGTGACCCAGAGGAAGGAACCGGCGACGGCTTGATCGGGGGTGGCCGTGACGGTCACTTTTTTTCTTCCAGCCTGGGAAGCAAGGTGGCGATGTCGGGCGCGAAACTGGTGAATTGCTTGTTTTGGCGGTCGGTGGCGGTGAGGCGGCCGCCTTGGAGTTGGATTTCGGTGATTTCACCCTGGTCCAGTCGGGAGAGGAAAGTGCTGTAGCTGACCTCGGGGAATTGCCGCGCCGGGTGGAGGACATTGTAAGTGGTCACGACAATGATCAGGAGAACGAACAGAAGGGAGAAAATTCTGGCCTTGATCTTCACGCTTCTCCTTTATGCTGTCGGCAGGAATTGCCGCTCTCCACGCGGATTGTGCGGGGTTGAGCGGTGACCGACAGCCACCTGAGAGAAAAGATACCATAATTCCGCGGAGGAGAAGAAGGTCTTTAACGGAGCTGGACTGGTTGGCGCTGATCGCCCTGCTTGGAAAGTCGTGCGGCATGTGCGAACCGAGCATCCGCATGGTCGACCAAGGGCTCGGGGGAGACCCTATGTCTATGAGGTCCGTCATTATCGAATAACCTCGGTGCACCTCCCCTCTTCTATTTTATCCAGGCGGTCTGATTGATTGGCGAGTGGGACCCGTCTATGCCTATTTATCTTCACTCCGCCAGTTTGGCCTGCACCGATGGAAACAAACTCATGTCGGTATGGGGCAGGAAGAGTGCCGCCATGTAATGGTTCATGAACTGGGGGTTTTCGGCCAGCTCCATGTTGGTCATTAATTTGCTGACCTCGGTCCGGTCCCGGAAACGCTGGTTGTCGCAGAGGCTGATCTGGCAGCCGGTCAGCGAGGCGTTGCCCAGGTAGTAGAAGCGCTCCCGGTCGATATCGGGCAGCAGCCCGATGGTGATGGCCCGCTCCAGGTCGATGTAGGCCCCGAAGTTGCCGGCCAGGATCACCCGGTCGAGGTCGGTGAAGGTCATGCCGACCGACTCCAGCAGGGTCAGGTAACCGGCATACATGGCGCCCTTGGCCCGGATCAGGTTGTCGAGGTCGACCTCGGTGATGACGATGTCCTCGCCGGTCAGTGAATCACTGCCCCAGGCCAGCACATATTCAAAGCCGTCGTGACCTTCGCGGATCCGGGGGTGCGACAGGGCCTGGTTGAACTTGCCCTGCTGGTCGATGACCTTGGCTTCCAACAGTTCCGAGACAATGCTGATCAGCCCGGAGCCGCAGATCCCGCAGGGCTTGCTCATCTCGATGGTGACCAGCATCGGGTCCAGGGTTACCGGGTGGATGTGGAAATTCTCGATCGCCCCGGTATTGGCCCGCATGCCGTGCTTGATGCCGCCGCCTTCGAAGGCAGGCCCGGCCGAGCAGGCGGCGCAGGCCATCCACTCCTGATTGCCGATGACGATCTCGCCGTTGGTGCCGATGTCGATGAACAGAGTCAGCTCAGGACTCTTGTGCATCTGGGCGGCGTGAACCCCGGCGACGATGTCGCCGCCCACGTAGCTGGCAATGGAGGGGTAGAGGAAAAGGCGCACGGAGGGATGGGCATACACCCCGATGGCTGAGGCCCGGGTCAGCGGCATCTGGGTGCAGGTCGGGACGTAGGGGGCCTCGCGCAGGTACTTGGGGTTGATGGCCAGCAGCAGCTGGCTCATCACCGTGTTGCCGGCGGCCATAATGTAGCTGATGTCGCTGGGGCTGATGATCATCTTCTGGCAGACCGTTTCGATCACCTTATTGATGGTGCGCACCACCTGTTCCTGCAAGTCTTGCAGACCACCGGGCCGCTGTGAGTAGATCATCCGCGAGATGACGTCCTCACCGAAGCGAATCTGCTCGTTGTAGGAAGTGGAGTCGGCCAGCACCTGGCCGGTGTTGAGATCGATCAGGAGGCCGCAGACCGTGGTGGTGCCGATATCGACCGCCAGGCCATAAAACCGGTCGGTGGTATTTCCGGCTTCGACGGCGATGATCCGGTCCGGCTCCTCGACCCGCTTGCCTTTAAGCAGGATAACCGTCACCTCCCAGTTCTTTTCGCGCAGGGTAAAGGGCAGTTCCTGCAGGAGCTGGGGATGGTCGTAGGTCGGCTCGGCGCAGTCGTAGCAGCCCTTGCGGATGGTCCGCAGCAAACGTTGCAGGTCGGGGGTATTGTCCTCGATCGAGGGCGGATCGAGTTTCAGGAAGCGTTTCTCCACCGGCGGATCAAGCTGCCAGGTACCGACCAGATCGGACATGGAACGGGCCGAGATGGCATGGGTGGCCTTGGGTTTGCGCTTTAAGGCCCGGCCGTCTTTGCTGACCACCTCAGGGATGGTGACGGTGATATCGCCGCCCACCTTGGTCTGGCAGGCCAACCGGAAGCCCTTCTTGTCGGCCGGCGGCCCGCTGACCGAGGACTCGCCGGCCTCGATCCTGCACTTGCACTTGCCGCAGACCCCGTCGCCGCCGCAGTAGGCATGAATATAAACCCCGGCGTTGGCCGCCGCGGCCAGCAGGTTCTCGCCGTCCTCGACCTGGACCTTGACATTATCGGGCAAAAAATGGATTTCGTGGCTCATTTATCTATCCGTCAGGTGTTGAACAAAGAATGAACCGGATTATTTAACATAAATGGAGGACATCGAAAAGAGCGACCTCGGGAACCAGAAGATTTTACCCGGACAGGTTGGCCCGCCGCCAGACTGAGGTGGGTCCTTTTACCGACGCTGCCTGTTTGCCCTCTTGTAACAGCGTGGGGCGTCAATAAGCGAAGTACATTGCGCCGCAGGTCGAATAAGATGCTACGAACAGTCGACGACCACCAGGCGGAGTGGTTAAGATAAAACCCGAGTATCCTGAGTTCGGTTTATCTCGTTACAATGGGATGAAGGCGGTCGGATAATACGCCTTAAACTACAAACAAGTCGCAGAGGGGCGCCTGATCTTGAAAGAAATGGCTCCAGAGGTCCAACAGATTATCTCCGGTCTGGCCTTGACGCCTCATCCGGAAGGGGGTTGGTATCGTGAGACCTATCGCGCCGCCGAGACCATTTCCGCCACCGCCTTGCCTTCCCGGTTCGGAGGGGCGCGTTCCTTCAGCACCGCCATCTATTTCCTGCTGCGCAAAGGGGAGATTTCCGCCCTGCACCGGATCGAGTCCGATGAACTCTGGCATTTCTATGCCGGGACAACCCTGATCATCCATGTTCTCACTCCGACGGGGGAACATCGGCAGATTAGTCTGGGGGCGGATCTTTCCGGGGGAGCAACTTACCAGGCGACGGTGCCGGCCGGTTGCTGGTTTGGGGCGGAGGTATCCGGTGCGGGCGGCTATTCCCTGGTGGGCTGCACGGTCGCCCCCGGGTTTGATTTTGCCGATTTTGTCCTGGGTAGTCGTCCGGATCTGGAGGCCGCTTTTCCGGCCCATAAAAAGATTATTCATCGTTTGACCCGGGGCTAGGAGAAGAGTTGTGAGTCATACCGCCGCGAAAGGTTCACCCGGTGTTGCTTGATAAATCACGACCTGGCGGCTGAGGTGCCGGCCGGTAATACATTTGATCGAGCACGGAAATCAAGGTATGTTGAGTTGTTTGTGGCTGAATCCGAAACTTGAGAGAACTTCGATGACCACTGAACCGATTTATACCGGAGAACTCCAGCCCTGCCGGGCTGGTTTTCTCCAGTTCGACGTGCAACTGGGCGATTCCGAAGCCAACCTGGCCGCCGTTCGCCGGGGATTAGCCGGGCTCAACCCGGCCGGTCCCGCCCTGATCGTTTTGCCGGAGATGTGGGGGGGTGGCTTCGACTACCCGAACATGGCGATCCATTGCAGCCGGACCCCGGAACTACTGGGGGCCATGCAGGCAGAGGCGAGACGTTACAATATCCTCCTGGCCGGTTCGCTGCCGGAACAAGGCGACGACCGGGAGGGTTGCAGCCGGATTTTCAACACCCTGTTCATCGTCGGCCCGACCGGGGTGCAGGGGCAGATCCGCAAGCAGCAACTCTTCGCGCCCATGGACGAGGCAAACCATTTCACCGCCGGCGACAATCCCCAACCCGTGGCCACCCCCCTGGGGCTGGTCGCCGGCCAGGTCTGCTTCGACCTGCGCTTTCCGGATCTAACTCGCAGCCAAGCCACCCGGGGTGCGCAACTCCTGGTGGTCAGCGGCCAGTGGCCCGATGTCCGGAGGGAACACTGGCGGGTGCTGCTGCAGGCCCGGGCCATCGAAAACCAGCTCTTCGTGGTGGGCTGCAATCGCTGCGGCGAAACCGAAGACACCGAGTTCGCCGGCCATTCGATGATTATCGCCCCGGACGGCACGGTGCTGGCCGAGGCGGGTAACGGCGAGGAAGCCAGGCTGGTCGACCTCGACCCGGTCCTGGTGGCCCGGAACCGCAAGCTCTTCACCGCCGCCGCCCTTACTCCCTACCGCTACCCCGATCGGGACAAGATCGTCACCCTGGAGGAACTGCTCGCCATCCGGGCCGGCTATCGGCGAATGGGCCGGCAGGTAGTCTTCACCAACGGCTGCTTCGATATCCTGCACCGGGGCCACGTCACCTACCTGGAAACTGCACGAAGACTGGGTGACTGCCTGGTGGTAGGGCTGAACAGCGATGCTTCGGTACGCCGTCTCAAGGGGGAAACCCGGCCCCTGAATGATGAGGATTCACGAGCCCGGGTGCTGGCGGCCCTGGGCTGCGTAGATCTGGTGGTGCTCTTCGACGAGGACACCCCGCGGGAACTGATTACCGCGCTCCTGCCCGAGGTACTGGTCAAAGGCGGCGACTGGCCGGTGACTAAAATCGTCGGGGCGCCTGAGGTTCTGGCAGATGGCGGCAGGGTCTACAGTATTCCCCTGGTGGAGAATTTCTCCACCACCGGACTGATCGCCAAGATCGCCGGGAGGGATTAACTTCCTTTTTTTCCCCGGAAGCTGATGTGATATAATAATTAATTGGCAAATTCGCTGAGACAATCTTTCGAATAACTTGGTTGGAGCGGGAAGGGACAGATCATGGCCAGATTCTTTACCTCTATTTGCTTGCTGCTATTGGCCGCCTCCTCCTCCTGGGCCGGGAGCTGCCTGAAAGGCGACTGCCGCGACGGCTGGGGAACCTACCGTTGGAACGACGGCTCGACTTTTACCGGCGCCTTTGTCAGGGACATCCCGGATGGGGAAGGAGAGTACCTCGACCCGGCCGGCCATAAATACCATGTGCTTTACGTGGAAGGAGAGCCGGTGACCAGCTCCCCGGTCACGGCCGAAGAAGAAAAGCTCCAGCTCAGGCGAAGAGAGGCCAAAAGATATAACGAGGCCGGCCTGGTTTACCTGCAAAGAAAAGATTTCGAGTCGGCCATATTCTTCTTCAATAAGGCCATCACTCTCTGGCCCGACAATCCCACCTATCTCGCGAACTACCACAGGGCCAAGGATAGAAAACCCTGAAGTCGGTAATCCCATTGTCAGTTGCCCGGGGCTTGGTCCCCTCCGGCTTCGCCGCCGGTGACCGACGAGGGATCATGAAACATTGATCTCGCCCCGGTGGTTGGTAGAGCCTCCCCGTCGCCCCCGGTTCCGGCCGGTGGTAATCATTCTATTCCCAGCCAAACCTGCACCAAACAAACAAGTTGACAATTACAGCTGCCGAAAAATAGCATATTCCCATGCTCGTTTTGCGGTAAGTTATTTTTTAGGATACCGCCCTGGAAAATAATCGGAGATGGGTATCGCACTCCTAAATGAGGCGGAAGCGGTTAAACCACAAAAACAAATGACTGAGGAGAATGGCAATGACCAGAGCAGCGATGTTCATGAAGATATTCCTGGGCACTATTATAATTTCACTGGTGGCGCTTATGCCTTTGTCGGCCAAGGCGGAGCCGATGACCGCGGACAAAACCCTGGCTAATCTGCAAACGGCATTCAATGGTGAAAGCAATGCCAAGGCCAAATATCTAGCTTATGCCGACAAGGCGGAGCAGGAAGGATATGCAAGAGTGGCAAGACTATTCCGCGCCGCGGCAAAGGCAGAGGACATTCACGCCCAGAACCATGCGCAGGTGATCTTAAGCATGGGCGCCGAACCTCAAGCGACGATAAAACTGCCGGAGATCAAGAGCACCAGCATGAATCTGGAAGATGCCATTAAAGGCGAGACCTATGAACAAAAGGTCATGTATCCTGAATTTCTCAAGCAGGCCGGAATGGATCAAGCTCGAGACGCGATTCAAACTTTTAAATATGCCTTGGACGCCGAGAGCCAGCACGCCAAATTGTATCAAATGGCCCTGGATAATCTGGCTGATTGGCGAGTCGCCGATCAGTCATTCAATGTCTGCCCGACCTGCGGCTTCACCGTCGAGGGCAAACCAGGGTTTGCTTATTGCCCCGTTTGCGGTTCCCCGGTAGATGCTTTTCTGTCTGTGAGCTAAAACAGCACCCGTGGTAAACAGCGCGGGGCGCCTCGATCCCGGCGTCCCGCGCTATTCATTCAGTAATTTTTGACCCGAACTCAGTCTTGCGGTTCGAGCAGAGCTTTTCCCACGCCGCCGGCAGGTTGTCCGGGTCGAGGCCAAGGTCGGTGGTCAAGACGCGAAGTTCAGCGATGCTGCAGTTTATTGATGAAAGTCTTAGCCCGGCTGCCACTTCGGCCGCCTCCCGCCTGACGAAATCGAGGAAATCCCGGCCGATTACCGTCCTCTGACCATCCACTGCCAGACCTTCATTGCGACAAAAGCGGACCAGCCGCCGCCAGTTGACTGCCGCTCGGGCCAGACCCCGGTATAATGGTTTGTCACGGTTGGCAGGGTCGAGATCACGGCGGATGATTTCCCGGTAGCGCTCCATCACCATGGATTTCAGCGCCTTGATTTCCCGGGGGTCGAGCACGAGTCCGGGGCCTTCGGGGTCTTGGGTCAGATAATACAGGGAACCGTGCAGGGCGACTTCCGGAATTTCACCGGAATGCCTGACGATCAGCAGTTCATCGACCAGATAAGGATTGTCTGTTTCAGCTTCGTTCATCAATCCGCTTGCCGTTCCCGCCTTGCTTCACGATTTCGGCAGGCTTCACCAGCGGCCAGGGCTTGTGGTGTCTGCAGGACGAATTGCAGCCAGAGGCGGCGGTGACGTTCATCTTCAGATAATTTTTCGGGGGGCAAATCGGCACCGGCCGGGCTCTTTCTCCCATCCATGGCCGGAAGTTCAGACCTCAGCCGCGCAAATGACGCACAGGCAGGTTTCAGGCAACAGTTTCAGGCGCGCCACGGAAATGGGGTCTCCGCACTCCCGGCAGAGACCGAATTCCGGTCCGTCGCTGGCAGCCAGGGCTCGTTCCAGTTGTACCAGCCGACTTCTGGCGTCCTGCAACTTGGCACCACTAAGGTTGCGGGAACTCATGGCCTCCAGCCGGGAGAGACGGCCGATGGCATCGTCCGGAGCCACCGGCCCGGAAGCAGCCCGCAGGGAAACGATATTCTCTCTAACCCGGACCAGTTCCGAGGCAAGCAATTCCTGTAAGGCCAGCCTTTCCGTCCGATTCATCCTGGCGCTTATTTCCAGAGGGCGCGAGGCGGATCGGCTTTGTCGTTCCGCCTCCCCCGTCCTCGCTCGTCTTGTTGATCATCCCGGCGGTCGTCCGACTCCGGGACAGCTTCATCCTGCTCTTCCTGGCCGCGTTTCTTCTTGGCTTTTTCCTGCTTGGCCTTTTCCTGCTCTCGTTTTACCTGTTCCTGACGGTCACGCGTTCGGGCTTCCTGTTCCTTGCGGTCACGTTCCCGGGCTTCCTGTTGCTTACGATCACGCTCCCGAGTTTCCTGTTCCTTACGACCGCGCTCCCGGGTCTCTTGTACCTTACGGTCACGCTCCCTTGCTTCCTGTTCCTTACGGCTTCGTTCCCGAGCCGCCTGCTCCTGGCGCTCCCGCTCTGTCCGCTGTCGTGCTTCCCGATCTCTTTTCTCCAGTTCCTGCCTCTGCCGGGCTTCCTGTTCTTTACGGCCGCGCTCCCGGGTTTCCTGTTCCTTGCGGCTTCGTTCCCGAGCCGCCTGCTCCTGGCGCTCCCGCTCTATACGCTGTCGTGCTTCCCGATCTCTGTTCTCCCGTTCCTGCCTCTGCCGGGCTTCCTGTTCTTTACGGCCGCGCTCCCGGGCTTCCTGTTCCTTACGGCTACGTTCCCGAGCCGCCTGCTCCTGGCGCTCCCGCTCTATACGCTGTCGTGCTTCCCGATCTCTGTTCTCCCGTTCCTGCCTCTGCCGGGCTTCCTGATCCCGGCGCTGCCGTTCGCGAAGTTCCTGCTCCCTCCTCTCCCGCTCCTGGCGCTGCCGCGCTTCCTCTTCCCGCTGATTTCGCTCCCGGATTTCCCGTTCACGCTGAGCCCGCTCCCTTTCCCACTGTCGTTCGTCGTAATTTCGATAACGCGCTCGCGGGAAGCGATTCCTGATCTCCGAATGATGACGCCAGGGTCGATCATCATCAATCTCGACCGGCTCATAATGGTTGATATTGAGATGAATATGAGGTGGTAATACCCGTCCAGACACCCAGTCTCCGTTATCCAGGTAAAAATAGAGATTGGTCGAGGGATTGAAATAGACTTCGGCATCGGGATAGTAGCGATACCGCCAACGGTCGGTCACTACCCGTCCCGGCACCGGCGGAGCCAGATATGGCCCGGGTGGTGGCGGCACCACCCGGCAGCCGTCCAGGGTCAAGAACAGCAGGATGCCAACACCGAACAAACCGATTCGCTTCAGAATCAACATGGCTTTCTCCTAGTTATTCGGTATTTTCAACAGGACAGAGCGATTTTCATTCGCTCGATGACCCGCCGATAATCGGATTGTCCGAAAATGGCCGAGCCGGCCACGAAGATATTGGCCCCGGCCGCGGCCACCTCACCGATATTATCCGGCCCGATACCACCGTCCACTTCGATGCCGACCTGCAGGCCGCGGGCCGTGATCATCCCATGCAATTGCCGGATCTTGGGCAGGGTCGAGGGAATGAACGACTGGCCGCCAAAGCCGGGATTGACGCTCATCAGCATCACCAGGTCGAGATCATCCAGGATCCATTCCAGCGAGTCGAGCGGGGTGGCCGGATTGAGAACCACCCCCGCCTTCATGCCCAGTTCGCGGATCCGAGCCAGGGTCCGGTGCAGATGATACCCGGTCTCGACATGGACCGTAATCCAATCGGCTCCGGCGGCGGCAAAATCCTCCAGATAACGCTCCGGGTTTTCGATCATCAGATGGACATCCAGAGGGCGGTCGGTAATCCGACGCAGAGCCTTGACCACCAAGGGGCCGATCGTAATGTTGGGGACAAAATGGCCGTCCATGACATCGACATGGACGATGTCGGCTCCGGCCTCGATCACCTGAGTGACCTCATCCCCCAGTCTGGCGAAATCGGCGGATAGGATGGAAGGGGCTATCATGTAATTCTGCATTACTGGTTCTCCGGGTTATCGTTCGGGTCGGCGGCCGGCATGCTTTCCGGAGTGACCGATTCCGGGGTCGGAACAGCAGTCCGGGACTGTTCTTCGGCCGGGATCTCCGGAAGCTTCGCCGTGGATTCTCCACTCTCGGGTGAAACCTCTACCGGTGCTTCTTCATCGACCTGCGGGACGGTAGCCCCTTCAGCTCCGGCCGTCACCATCACATAATGATCAGGCAGGATATAACGCTGGGCCACGGCCAGCACCTGATCAGGAGTCACCGCATTCAGGGCCTCGATATAACGGTTGCCGAAATCCTGACCCAGGCCGTAGGTTTCGTTCAGGGCCATCTCCAGGGCCTGAGCGTCATGGGTCTGCAACCCAAGTTCATACCGGCTGATCAGGAGATTTCTGGCCTTGACCAACTCTTCCTGACTGATCGGTTCCTGGCGGACCAAAAATAATTCTTTCCAGATCGCCTTGATGGCCTGGTCTTTTTTGTCCGGGCTGGTGCCGACATAAATGCCGAAAGAACCGGTATCCAACCCCAGCTGTGAAAATGAGGAGAGGCTGTACGCCAGACTCTGCCGGTCGCGCAGGTCGCTGAACAGTCGGCCGCTCTGGCCGCTGAGAACGGTATCCAGGATTTCCAGGGGATAACGATCGGGGCTGGTCAAGGTGGTGCCCAGAAAACCGATAACGATCTGGGTCTGCTCCCGGTCCCGCACCACCTTGATCAAGTCGGGCATCGCCGGCGGCTCGGGCGGCAACCGGTCCTCTTCGACCGACCCCCGGGTGACGGGGGTGATCTCGGCTTGCCAGTCACCGAACATCTTCTCCACCAGGTCTCGAACCTCATCGGCCTTGACCGCGCCGGCCACGGTCAGGACCAGTTTGTCGGGTCGGGCCTGCGCTTCATAGATGGCGCGCAGTTCGGGCACGGTGAATCTGCGGAAAGCGGCAGCACTGCCGATGGGATTCAGGCCATAGGGATGCCCCTGGAACAGGGCCTGGTTGAAATTCAAAAAAGTCAGGGCCGGCAGCGAATCCTGCTGCTGCTGCAAGCGGGATAACAACTCAGGCCGGATCTTTTCGGCCTCGTCCGGGGCAAAAGCCGGTTGGCGGATGATGTCGCGGACCAGCCGCAGACCGGGCTCGAAGAAGCGGGCCAGGAAATCACCCTGCAGCCCGAAGGTGTTCTTGCCGCTGAAACCTTCGATACTGCCGGCCATATCGGCGATCTTCAGAGCCAGTTGCCGGGTGTTTAAATCCCTGGTGCCTTTGGGAAGCAGCGCACTGATGAAAGTAAAGGCGCCGTTGGTCATCTCGTTTTCGCCGCGCAGACCGCCGGGCATGACTGCCCGGATGGCCACGGTTTCCACCCGCGGATCTTCCCGAACCAGGAGGCGCAGGCCGTTTGGCAAACGATAATGAAAAACCCCGGGCAGGAACGAATTGCTTATCAGGGCGCTAGGCACCCCGTCCCGGGCGAGGCTTTCAGCCCGGGCCGCCATTTTTTCCAGATCGGCGCTGTCCAGGAGCGGCTCCTGTCCCGGCGGCGTCAAAACCCCGACGGTCAGGCCGCCGCTTTTGAGGTAGGTTGCGGCCACCCGCATCACCTCCTCCCTGGTCACCGACCGGACCCGCGACAGGTATTCGTCCTCACGGGGATCACCGGCCAGAAATTCAAAAGAACCGAGGATCCGGGCCTGCCCCTCGACCCGCTCCAGGCCGAAGACAAAATCGCTCTCCAGGTTGCGTTTGACCCGCGCCAGTTCCTCCTCCTGCACCAGTTGGTATTTTAGTTTGAAGAGTTCCTCCAGGATACCCTGCAGAGCGGCGCCCACCTTGTCGCTGTCCAGGACGGCCGAGATTTCCAGAAGGCCCTGGTCCCTTGGGGTGAAGGAACTGGCCCCGATCCGGTAAACCAGACCTTTTTCATCGCGGAGTTGGTGATAAAGGCGGGAAGTATCGCCCTGGCCCAGCAGGGTGGCGATCACGTCAAGAACCGGGGTATCCGGATGGTCGAATGGGGTGGTAGGCAAAGAGAGGAGCAGATGAGTCTGCTTGACATCCTTACTCAGTTTGAAAAAATCGGCCTGGTTCCGGGCCGGTTCCACCGGCAGGGAGGGGCTGGCGTGATTACCGCGGGGAAGATCGCCCAGCAACTCGCGGACCCGGTCGTTCACTTCCCGAGCCCGAACGTCGCCGACCACGACCACGGTGAAATTTTCCGGCTGGTAGTGCTTTTCCACGTAACGGAGGATGTCGTCCCTGGTAAAGGAGGAAACGCTCTCCCTGGTTCCGATAACCGGCAGGCGATAGGGGTGAGCTTGGTAGGAGCGGGCCATCATCTCCTCGAAGAGCAGGGTCTGGGGTCGATCATCCCGCATGGCGATCTCTTCCAGCACCACCTTTTTCTCGCGCTCCAGCTCAACCGGGTCGAAGGTTGAGTTCAGTACCGCGTCGGTCAGCACCTCCAGGGCCAGATCCCAGAAACGGGCCGAGAGAGTGGCGTGGTAGACCGTGTAGTCATAACTGGTGTAGGCATTGATATTGCCGCCCACCTCTTCGATAGCCCGGGCCAACCCGCCGGCCTTGCGGGTCGGCGTGCCCTTGAAGATCATGTGCTCGATCAGATGGGTTATGCCGGCCTCGTTCGGCTCTTCGTAAGCGCTGCCGGCCTTGACCCAGATCTGGACGGTGACCGCCTTGGTCCCGGGCGTTTCCTTGACGATGGTAGTTAACCCGTTTTCCAGGGTATTCTTATGGAGCAGGGGGGCCAGTTCGATTGCCGCGACAGGGTTCATGTCCACACTGAGAAGGATAATGGTTATAAGAAGGATAATTCGGCTGAGCGCCTTGAGGTTCATCAGGGTCAACTCCTGGTTGTCTGGATACCGGCAGTGGCGATTAAGCGACTCTGCTGCCGCTGAGGCACAATTTAACAGTTCATATTGATAATACCAGGTAAAAGGCTTGGCAAGAGGGGGTTTGGCTTCATGCATCGGCCCGGCCGCGACCGGGCCACAAAAGCAGGACCAGCCCGGCGGCGACCATCGCCCCGCTTAACAGCTGGCCCATGGTCAGGTGGCCCACCAGAAATCCGACCTGGACATCGGGGGCGCGAAATTGTTCGACGAAGATCCGCAGACAGCCGTAGCCGGCGAGAAAGGCGGCCAGCAAGGTGCCGGCCGGCCAGTGGCGGCGATAATGGAAAATACGCAACACCCACAAAAAGGTGAAAAGCAACACCCCCTCCAGCAAAAACTCATAAAGCTGAGAAGGATGACGAGGCGCCGGGCCGCCGGCCGGGAAGACCATGGCCCAGGGCACGTCGGTGACCCGACCGAAGAGTTCGCCGTTGATGAAATTTCCGAGCCGCCCCAACCCCAGACCGATGGGTACCGGCACCACGTAGACATCGGCGGTGGCCAGAAAGCTCAAGCCCCGCTTGCGGCAGAACAACCAGCCGCCGAGCAGCAGGCCGAGCAGGGCGCCGTGAAAGGAGAGCCCCCCCTGCCAGATGGCGATGATCTCGGTGGGATGATGCAGATAATAGGAGAAATTGTAAAAGAGAATGTAGCCCAGCCGAGCGCCCAGGATCAGACTGATGATCAGAAAAAAATTCAGATCCTCATACTGCTCGGCCAAGCGCTGAAGACGATATTTCCGGGCCTGATAACCGACCAGAACATGGACGGCGATAAAGCCCAGGACATACATCAGGCCATACCAGCGGACGGCCAGGGGGCCAAGACGGAAGATGACCGGGTCGATATGGGGATAAGTGAGCATGGTTCGGAACTATTCGTTGCCGGCTTTACGCAGGGCCTTGCCGCTTTCTTCCAGGGCCTTGCCGCTCTGGTCCAGAACCTTGTTGCCGGTTTGCTTGATCCGGCTCTGGATCGTCTGATTGGCAAAGGGGTTACTGAAGATGGGCTTATTCTTGCCCAGATTGACGCCGAACCAGAGGCCCAGAGCCAAGCCGAGCACGAGACCAAGGACAAGATTACGTAGAGCTCTCATGAAAGGAATACCATGACTTTATTCTCCTCGAGGGGATTGGATAAGCGAACGTGAGTATCCTACTCCAAAAACGGCGGCTTGTCCAAGGGCCAGGGGTAGCTTGCCGGTAAGGCCCGCTTGGCACCAACCAAAATTCGCCGGACCGGACGCCCCGGCCGGATCAAGACCCCGTAAAGATGACGACTCCGAAAAACAGGGTTGGGGGGCGAAACCGAACCAGCGGACAAAGGAACAGATCCTCAAGTTACATGGTCCGCTCGAGTTACTTGAATAAATCGGCGGTCAGAACCTTTTTCAGTTTCTTGAAAAATTGCGCCGAAGTGCTAAGCGAGCTTAGGGACTGAGTCTCCTCAATCAGAGTTGCTCCTTCCCTGACCAGGTTTTGGTTCAGGTCGGAGTTGGCCTTGGCCTCTTTCTGGTTGCAGATGGTGGCCAGTAGATGGGTGTAGGCGTTGAGACGATTTGATGTTTTGCGCAGATTTTCGGTCTGGAAGCGGGCGAAACCGATGAGGATCTTGATCCCCATGGCGGGATGATTCTTGAGAATAATCTTGAAGGCGTTTTGAGCCAGGATGGCCAGGGTGGCCTTGGACCGGGCACGCAGGGTGGCCGAACGCGGCGCCTTGTCGATCAACGACATCTCGCCGATGGAGTATCCCTGTCCGACCGTGGTGATTACGATATCGGCGCCGGTAATGGTTTTTTTCAGAACCTCCATGGTTCCTTCCACCACGAAGGCCACATACTGCCCCACCTGGCCCTCCTTGAACAAAACCTCGCCGGCCGCCAACTCATAGAGACTCATATAGTTCATCAGCACATCGATATCCTTCTCGATAAGCGCGTCAAAGAAGGGGATCTTACCCAGGGCCAGAACCAGGGCGTTCTTATTTTTCCAGAGATCGAGATTGCGCTGCTCTTCAACCATGACAATAAAGCTCCTGCTCGAGACGATTATTCACAACCAGATGATTCGCTTTACCAAATTTATTCCAGACTTTCCACAAGTTCCAGCATGGCCGCCAAGTTGTGGCAGCGTAACATCTTGCGGACCGGCCGGCTAAACTCCGGATCCTCCCGCAACATGGTCAGCACGGTCTTGAGTTTATTTAATATTTGCTGTTCACCGCTGAAAATCAGCCGATAGCGCTCGGCCAGAACCGAGACATAATAACGAATTTCCGCCGCCCGCTCCGACCGCTCGGGTTCAGCCGGGGCCTCTCGCCTCAGCCGCGCGAACAGGCGGGGGTCTCGGATCGCCCCGCGGCCCAGCATCAGACCGGCCGCCCCGGTTTCGGCCAGCAGGGCATGACCTTGCTCCATCGTGATCACATCGCCGTTGGCGATGACCGGCAGGGGGGTGGCGGCCACCACCCGGGCCGTGATCAGATGATCGGCCCGGCCGGAAAATTTCTGCACCACGGTGCGAGGGTGCAGGATCAGAAAATCTACCCCGCAATCGGCAAAGAGCGGCAAAAGCTTGAAGATCTGTTCCGGGTCGTCATAGCCGGAACGGACCTTGACCGAAAATGATCCGGTCGCCACCCGGCGCAACCGGGTCAAGCGTTCGGCCAGTCCGGTCGGATCCTTGAGCAGGGCGCCGCCGGCCGAGCCCAGGCTCATTCGCCCGTAAGGACAACCCAGGTTGATGTTGAGATGAGCGGCGCCGCCTTCGCCGGCCGCCCGGGCCGCCGACAACAGGGCCTCGGTATCCCGGCCGATGAGCTGCACCACCAGTGGAATAGCGCCGCGGCTGTCGGCGGCCTCCAGGCGGTCGACGGCAGACAGCGGCTGCCGGGAGCCGGGCCGGACCCGGATGAACTCGGTGAATACCACGTCGGGTTTAACCCATTCGCAGAACAAACCCCGCAGAGCCCGGTTGGTCAAACCCTGCATGGGAGCCAGCATCAGCGGGGAGGTACCACTCTGCCAGGGCAGGATATCGACGCTATCTGTCATACGATTCACTGCTCCAAGGCCTGTCCGGTAGATTCCCCGGTTTTTTATAATCGCCCCTTGTCGATAATGCAATCGGGTCTGTTTCGGCAACTTGATCCGATAATTTGTCGGGGCATTTTAACCTAAAATCTGGAGTTGTACCGTGTCATTATGCGTTTGTTGTTTTTCCCCCTTTAGGTTAATGCTTATTTTGCTTAGCCCGAGGACCATTGTCCTCTAGCGGTTACCCGAAGAATGGCTCGGGCAAAATCGCAGGACGACGCGAAACCGGGACCGAAGGCCGGAGAGAGACCATGAATATTGACCAGGAAAGAGAACGGGCTTTAGTCGAAGGGATCAAAAAAAACCTTGAGGAAAAGGGGGAAAAGCTCAAGCCCGAATTTCTCGTCAAATTCTCCGCTCTGCACTGCGGGGTTGTCGAAAGTCGCGGCTCCGGGTTCGCCGGGCTCTGGCGGTTCATCCGCCTGCCGGTCATGGCCCTGCTGAGCGGAGGGTTGATCATCCTGCTCACCCTGGTTTTTTTTCGGGGCCCGGTGACCCTGCGCCATTCCTTCGCCGGTCTCGAAGATCTCGATATCCTTGCCTCCCAGGAAGGAACGGAGTTTTACGCCAACCTGGATTTTTATGATTGGCTGGCACGCCAGGCAGACGATGAACCACAAAAACCTTAATCCCTGGTTGGTCATCCTGCTGCTGTTGGCGACAGCCGGCGTTTTCCTGCCGAGCAAGCTCACGGCGGCCCCTCTCTCTTGGCAGCAGTTGCCGCCGCGGGAGAAAATGATACTGAGACCATACGCCAGTATTTGGCCGGATTTATCCCTGGAAAAACGGGAAAAGCTGCGCCACGGGGCCGGACAATGGAGCCGGATGAGCGAAAAGGCCCGGACTCAAGCCCGGGAAAGTTTCAAGCAATGGCAACAATTTACTCCGGCGGAGAGGCAACGTATCCGTCAGCAGTTTGAGAAATTCCGGCGCTTGCCCTCGGCCGAGCGCCGAAGGTTGCTGGTAGCCCGGCGCTTTTACCTCCAGCAGAGCGAGGAGCAGCGGCGACAACTCCGAGAACGCTGGCAAAAGTCCGAGGACGCTAACCCTAGCGGCGGTTCTCCGGCAGCCTCGAATACAGATTCCTAAAAGCTGGAAAATTCTTTCCGGTATTTCTGGTAATTAACACAGACGTGATCCATCCGGCTGCGGTCTTCATGGACCCGCAGAATGAAACCGACCACCTGCTCCACCTTGGTGAAATGAAAGAGATTGAGTCGGTCCAGGGTATCGAACATACCCCTGGCCTCCACCTCATCCCGCAGCCAGGTGAGCAGTCCGCCCCACATCTCGCCGAAAAGGACGATGGGCGTTTCGCAGAGGTGGTTGACCTGGACCAGCTGCCAGGTATAGAACAGCTCCAGCAGAGTCCCGATACCGCCGGTGGCGACGATCACCGCATCGGATAAAGCCATGAAGGTATCGAGCCGGTCGCTGAAGCGGGCGAACTCCTCCTTGATATCCAGATACTTATTGGGCTGCTGTTCGAGAGGCAGCTTGATGTTAAGCCCGATGGAATGGCTGGTGGTGGTGACGCTGCGATGGCCGGCATTGGCGGCCTGCATCAGACCAGGCCCGCCGCCGGTGACAATGTCGAAACCGGCCTCGGCCAGCTCTTTGGAAATGGCGAAAACATCGCGGTAGGCCTCGTCGCCCTCGCGGATCCGGGCCGAACCGAAAATTGCCACCCGATAATGCGGATCAACCATCTTCCCTGCCCTTACTTTGATGACCGCTGGAAATTTGTACCCCGATCCCTGGATTTTCGGACTTCCGGAATTTCTTCGCCTCACTCTTATGATAAAGATCATAGAAAATGACACTCTGATCCGGAATCTTTTCGCAGTTGTCGCAGGCCTGTTCCAACCGGTGGTTTTCCTTGCGGCAAAGCCGGCACCAGTAATAAATCAACCGGTAATCCCGCCGCCCCACATACTTCTTGAAACGCCCCCGATAAAGGCCGTGCATCTTACCGTCGGCATTGTCCGGCTCAAGCACCAGCCGCTCGATGACTTTCATGATCCGGGCATAGCCGGGCGGATCGTTCTCCCGCACCACCGCCAGCTTCCGGCTGAACAGTTCGGTGGGACGATAGAGGTTGGCCGTTTCGCTCATGGTTTCATCCGGGATACCCCGCCCCCTCGGCCAGCGCCTTGCTCATGGTGTTGAAGTCCCTGGTGTCGCCAAGCATGATAAAACCGATCAGGCGCCCCTGGTCGGTGACGAACTTCCGGTAAACGGTGGCGCTCTCCTCGACCACGGCCTGGTACTTATGGTCGGCGTCGATCTCACCGGCCGCGGCCAGGTCGATACCGGCCACCTTCAGCCGGGCGGCCGGGGCAGTCCCCTGGTAGCCCGGAGCCTCGCCGACCATCGCCAGACCGGCGGCCCTCCCCTGTTGCAGGGCGGCCGGCCAGAGGCCGTAACAAACTCCGGCGTATTCGGCCACATCGCCGGCGGCGAAGATCTCCGGGCGACTGGTCCGCATCCCCGCATCGATAATAACGCCCTTGTTACACTCCAGGCCCAAGCCCCGGGCCAGTTCCAGATTGGGCCGGACCCCGGCCGAAAAGATTACCAGATCGGCGGACAACAATTCTCCGGAGGCCAGCACCACCTGCTCGACTTCGGCCCCACCTCCGATCTCCTGCACCGTCACGCCCAGGCGGAAGCCGAAACCGCGTTCGCTCAGCAGGCTCTGCAGTCGGGCCGCGCCCTTGTCGTCCAACTGGCGGGGCAGGAGGCGAGGGAACATTTCCACCACCGTAACTTCCTTGCCCCTTTTCCGTAAAGCCTGGCCGGTTTCCAATCCCAGCAGCCCGCCGCCGATCAGCACCGCCTTCTGTCGATTGCGGCAGAAAGCGGTGATCCGCCGGACATCGGCGATATTGCGCAGGGTGAATACTCCGGCCCGGTCATGACCTGGAACCGGCGGCTGGAAGGAGTGGCTGCCGGTAGCCAGCAACAACCGGTCGTAGGCGATCTTTCGCCCCTCGGCGGTAACCACCTCCGGTCGCTCTGACACAGCCTCAACCACCCTGGTATTGGTCAAGAGCTTGATTCGCCGCTCGTCATACCATTCCCGGTCGTGGACCAGCAGGCCGGCTTCATCCAGTTCGCCGGCCAGATAATCGTTCAATTGGATACGCCGATAAAAGGGCAGATCCTCCTCGGTGACCAGGGTGATCCGGCCCCGGGCATCCTTCTTGCGAATGGTCTCGGCGGCCGTGGTCCCGGCCACACCGTTGCCGATGATCAGATATCGTCTGTCCATTTGTCCGTCCTCAGCCGACCCGCCGACGCCGACGCCGGCCCGGACCGGGATCTTCTTCCTTTTGCCCCCGGCGAGTGCGCTGCCGGATCGGTCGTTTTTCGGCCAGATCCTTGAGCCGTTCCTCGATCTCCTCACTGAACTTGACCTTACCTTCCAGCACGCAGCCGGGTCGGCCGGGGATGCAGTCAGATTTCAGTTTCATACAGCAATTCAGGTTACAGTCGAAATTTTTGCAGTAGAAGGTCATGGTTTCTTAAAGATCTGGGTTCGGGCACCGGTGGGGGGATATGGCAGTACGCCCCCTCCCCGGCACCATCAAGATTGACGATATTACCAGCTTGCTCAACCTGCTTCGCGAAAACTTTCCCCGGCCGCCCCGCAGACCGGACAATGGTGGGGCACGGTGGCGGTGGCCAGATAACCGCAGAAGGGACAGAGATAGTACTGCTCATCGCTGGCCACCGTCACCTTCCGGCCTTCCTGATCATAAAAGGAACGCTGCCGCATCTCGGCGCGGCGGAGCTGGGTCAGAACCTGGACCAGACCCTTTTTACCGCCAGCCTTGGCCGGCTCCAGTTGTTTTTCATATTCGGCCAGAACCTCGGCCAACTCCTCGTCAAAAATCGTGGCCAGATAATTTTCCGAAAGATCGATCTGACCCCGCAGGTTGTTGAAGAGCCGCCGGGCCTGCACCTCTTCCGAGGTCGCCAGAGCTGCCAGCAAACGGGACTCAGCTATCCGCCCAGCCTGCCGGGTCCGAACAGCATAGATCCTCTTGCGGGCCGCCGCCCGACTCAAGGCCGCAAAGGCACGGGCCAGAGAGGGATAATTATTCATCTGCCATGGAACCTTGCAGCACGAGCGGCATCACTGTTTTAAACCGCCCATGATCCCCCGCACCGCCGCCGGCAGATCGGCGGGCAATACCACCATCTTGGCATTCTGTGAACCGGCCAGGCTCTTGACCGCCTCGATATATTTCTCGCCCAGGATGTAGACCACCGGCATTTCATTGTCCTTGATGGCCTCGCTGACCCGTTCGATGGCGGCCTGGCTGGCCTGGGCCAGCACCACCTTGGCCTGGGCGTCGCGCTTGGAGGCCTCCAACCGGCCCTCGGCTTCGAGAATGGCAGCCGATTTGTCGCCTTCGGCCCGGGTAACCGTGGCCCGCCGCTGACGCTCGGCGGCAGCCTGCTCCTCCATCGCCTTTTGCATGGTGTCGGAAGGGTTGATATCCTGGATCTCCACGGTCTTCAAGGTGATGCCCCAATCGGCGATGTCGTCCGAGATCGCGGCCTTGAGCTTGGCCTTGATCAGGTCGCGAGAGGAGAGGGCGTCGTCCAGGTCCATCTCGCCGACGATCGAGCGCAGCGAGGTCTGGACCAGGGTGCGGATGGCCAGACCGTAATCCTCGACCCCGTATACCGCCTTCTCCGGCGAGACCAGATTGATATAGGCTACGGCATTGGTGATGATCACCGCATTGTCGCGGGTGATCACCTCCTGGGAGGGAATGTCCAGGACGATATCCTTGGTGGTCACCCGGTAGGCCACCGCATCGATGTAGGGAAAAATGATGTTGAGGCCGGGGCCCAGGGTCTTGTGGAATTTGCCGAATCGCTGTACCACGTGCTTGGAACCCTGAGGCACAATCCGCACCCCGAAGGCGATGGTGACGATGACCAGGATAACGAAGACCGAGACGACGATAAGACCGGGCATGATTATCTCCTTAAAATTCCTATGGATTTTCTTCGTGATCTCTAGACTGAAAGTAGACTTTTAACCACACCATCAGTTTTAGCTCCCCCGTTTTTCGACGATCAGGGTGTTGCCGGCGATATCCCTGACGAACACCCGGTCGCCGACTTTGACCGGCTGGGCGCAACTGAAAGACCATTCCTCCGAACCCAGAAGCGGCGTGGCAAAACGGACCATCCCTTTACGGCCGTCTTCCGGGGCCTTGACGACCTGGCCGCTCTCTCCGACAATCGCCTCGAGGGCGACCCCGGCCTTGGTACGGTCTGGCATCATCCCCTTGAAAAACCGGAACCAGGCGAAAGTGAAGAGCGAGGAGGCCGCCGCCCAGATGAAGAGCTGCCAACTCAAGGCCAGGTCCGGCAGGAGAAAGAGACAAGTGGCCACCAGCAGGGCGCCCAGGCCGAACCAGAGGACGGTGAAGCTGGGGATGAAAAGTTCGGCGATGATCAGGATCATACCAAAGACCAGCCAATACCAGTAAACCATGGTGAATTCGGTCATCGTCTCCTCAGTTGCGATAATTTATCGGGGTCCGTCAGCGGAATTCTAGCCCAAGCGGCGGCGGTTTGCCAGTGCAATCCCGGCCGACATCACTCACGATCATCAGCTGTTCCGGACCCGGCCGACGGATTGCCCAGCATGCTGTCGAGCCAGGCGGTCTCCTTGGAATTAGCCAGGCCGACCTTGACGGTCATGGTCAAGGGGACCGAAAGCAGCATGCCCACCGGCCCCAGAACCCAACCCCAGAAAATCAGGGAGAGAAAAACCACCAGGGTGGAAAGCCCTAAACCCCGGCCCATGAATTTCGGTTCCATGACATTGCCGATCACCAGGTTGATGGCGATATAACCGGCCCCGGCCAGCAGGGCCGTGGTGCCCCCCATCTGCACCAAGGCCAGGAGCAGGGGGGGAACCGCGGCGATAATTGAACCGATATTGGGAACAAAGTTGAAGATAAATGCCAGCAAGCCCCAGAGCAGCGGATAATCGACCCCGAGGATGGCCAGCCAGAGCGCGGCCAGGACGCCGGTGGCCAGGCTGGTCCAGGTCTTGATCACCATGTACCGGTTAATCTTACCGATGAACTGGTCGACATTGCCGAGCATCTTGCTGCGGGCTCCAAAGACGCGGCGCAGTTTCTCGTTGAAGGTCGTGGCCTCGAAGAGGATGAAAAGCACGGTCAACAGGATCAGGAAGGCATTGCTGAGCAGAGCTCCCAGACTGGTGAGCAGCTTTCCGGCCAGATTCATGGCGGCGCCGGGGTCGACATATTGCAGGATCTGCTCTGGCGAGATCTTGAAGCCAAATCGACTCAGCATCAGGGCGAGTCCGGCGATTTTGGCCTGGATCTTCACCTCGTAGCCGGGCAGGTTATCGGAAAAATCGTTGATGGATGCGCCCAGCAGTACCCCGGTCAAGAGCCCCAGGACGCTGATTCCGCCGATAATCAGGAGTAGAGCGGCCCAGGTTGGTACTTTTTTCTGTTTCAGCCAACCAAGCAAGGGGCCGAGGATAATGGCGATGAAAATCGCCATCAGAAAAGGAACCAGGAGGTCCTGCGCCGCTTTCAGCCCGGCGATGATTACCACCAGGCAGGCCATGATCAACAGAAAGTTGGTGGTACGATCGGATGACAAAATGTTTCCTCCCGGAATGTATTATCACCGGCTGGGCTGGTTTCAAGACCTCCGGCGAACTAGTCTGCCTCTTCCCGATTCCGCGCCGACGCCGGCAGATCTTGATTCCCATGGCCCAGCAGCCGGGCGATCCCGTCGGCGTAAAAGCAGCAGATCATCCCGCTGACCGTGGCCGCGGTGGTCACCCAGAAGAGCAAAAGATGCAGGGCCGGCAGCCGGTGGAAATAAAGATCCAGGACAAAGAGGACCAGGCCCAGGTGGACCAGGGAAGAACCGACCCTGACCCAATAACCTTTCTTGACGAAACTGAGATAATCGCGCCCGGCCAGGGCCAGGACCAGGACCACCAACTGCAGCAGCAGGGCGGCGCCGAGGATGACCAACAGGCCGAGCTTGACCCCGAACCACCAGCCAACAGCCAGGGCCGTGGCCAGAAGAACCACGGCGAAACGGTTAAGCCAGGTCACGGGCAGCAACCTTTTCGGCACGCAGATCCCGAGCAGCACGAAGAGGGCGACGATAAACGGGGCGATGATGGAGTTCATCCACTCCTGCCAGGCCATCTTGCCGGCCGGCGGCAACTGATGGATTCCGGCCAGTTTAAAGTAAAACATGGCCCAGACGCAAATCAGCGATATGGCGGCCAGCACCAGGGTGGTGGCCAGGATCAGATAGAAATCGTAGGAGCCTTTTTTCGCCATGGCTGCGCCTTACTGGAAGGTGTGCTCGCCGGGGAATAGGAAGGAGGCGAGGAAGGTAAAGATCATCGCCGCGAAGCAGAGAATCCCCAGAAAGGAGGAAAAGTACCACATCGCCGGTTTGTTGGCATAGAGCCGGGTGTGGAGATAAGTGGAGTAGATGGCCCACATCATGATCGAACTGCAGATTTTCGGATCCCACCACCAGTTCGGTCCCCAGGCCTGCAGGGCCCAGGGATAGCCGAGCAGCATACCGAAAGTCAGGAGCAGGTAACCGAACTTGGCGGCCTCGTAGCCCAGCCGCTCAATCTCCGGTTGCCGGCGGACCAGCATGAAAAGCGAAGTGAGAAAGGTCAAAGTGATGCAGCCATAGGCCACGAAAAGCAGGGGCGGGTGCAGCCACATGTAATGCGCGTTGTAGTAGAAGATCATCCGGGGATAGAGCTGCATGAACAACCCGATCCGGGCCATGGGCGCCAACTGGTCGGAAAACCAGGGGGTGATTTCGGCAAAGAAGCGGGGCAGCGGCTCGGCGAAGGGATCGGCCAGAAAGTAGAGCAGCCCGACCTGTAACCCGAGCAGGAGCAGCAGACCGCCCCGGAAGCGGTGAAAGGCCAGGCGGCGCCAGGCCGCCAAAGCCAGAAGGGCATAGCCCATGAACCAGAAGTAATACTTTTCGTTTTCAATCCACAGGGGGATCGCATAGCGCGGCGGATGCGCCGGGTCATATAAGGGCAAACCATAAGAGGCGCCCTGGTTGGCGGTGGCCAGCTGCCGGTTGAGCCAGGCGGCCAGCTGATCCGGCAGTTCCAGGGGCAGCTCCCGGTTGATCCGCCAGTGCAACCAGGCGATCAACCCGAAGCCCAGGAGAAAAACCAGGTTGACCAGCAAGAGACCCCAATGGGCCTCTCTCTCCCGCCAAGGCTCGGCCCGCAAGAGGTTGGTCAGACCGGTCAGGCCCAGAAACCCGGCCAGGATCAGTAAAACCAGCATCAGAGGCCGACCCAGGTCCTGAAAGAGCTGCAGATCGATGAGATCGGTCATTGGTTTTCGCTCACCCTTGTCCCCGTGACAGCTAGTTAATCCGGGGCGGAGTGGAACCAACCAAGCGGCTCCGTCAAATTACCCCGATAATCTTCCCTCTCACGAGACGCTGAAGGCTGCTTTGCCTCTACTACCACCCTGAATACTTTTTAGCAGCGAGAGCTTGGCGGCAGGTTGGGATTAATTTTTCATGCATGATAAGGAAGCGCGGCGGGAAAGCCAAGAAATTTCGGGAACCCCGGAGTGCTAATCTTCGTCTGTGCCCCTGACTCCGGGGTAGAGTTCATTCCGACAATCCGGGCAGATGCCGTGGCTGAAGACGGCATCGGAGTGTTCTGAGATATAAGCCTCGATCTGATTCCAGTACCCCCGGTCATCGCGGATCTTCTTGCAGTTGGCGCAAATCGGCAGAAATCCGCTGAGCAGCTTGACGTTGTTCAAAGCCTCCCGAAGTTCGCTGACTGTCTGCTGCAACTGGTGCTTGGCGTAGACTTCTCCGGTGATGTCGTAATTGCTGGCCCGCTGACCCTGATATGAGCCATCCTCGCCATAAACCGATCGGCTGATATGGCGCAGCCAGCGGATTTCGCCATTGGCGGCGCGGAGACGAAAATCGATTTCCCGACCTTCGTGCTGCTGCTCTTGCCAATCATGTCCAAGCAGGTTTTCCGGGTCATTTTCCAGAATTATGGTCTTGATAAACTCCGGATCTTCCAAGAAGCGCTCGACCGGGTAACCGGTGATTTTTTCGACCGAAGGCGAGATGTGTTTGAAAGTTCCATCCGGGGCCAGCCAATACTCCCAGGCAAAGGCGAAATCGGCGACGGTCCGGAACTTTTCCTCGCTGGCCGCCAGTTCAAGCCGAGCCCGGTCCCGTTCGCGCTGTCGTCGTCCCACAAATCCCTGCGCCCAGAAGAGCAGGCTGGCAACGAACAGATAAATCAGCAGGTGCCAGAAGGCCAGAGTGCTTAGCGATTTCTTATGGCGGTCCAGCAGGTTTTTCACCGGCAACGACACCGACAAGCCGCCGCGCAAGTCGCCGACCCGGTAGCCCTGCTCGGCGTGGCAATTTAAGCATGGCCTCCGGATATAGGCGGGTCGCAGGTAACGGAAATAAGGTTCGCCCTGCAGGGAGATCAACTCATAAATTTCACCCATACCCTGTTCCGCCTGCACCAGGGCCGCCAGTTCCCATTTGTCCGCGATATTTTCAGGTCGCAGTGGTTTGTCGCTGACCATCCGCACTTGAGGACTGTAGAGGTCCTGACCATACTCATAGATCAGGCGCATCATATAGGCGGGGTTGATCAGGGTCAGGATAGAGCCATCCTCCAGGCGCAGATCCCGGTCATGTATCTGAGCCAGATCGGGATTGGGCGGCGTCTCCGCAGTTGCGTGGGCGTATATGCCACCCAGTTGGCTGAGCCAGAGACGGAGGGTTTTGTCACGTTGGAAGACTACCCGGGCCTGACTGAGTACAATATCTTCCACCTCGTGGTCCAAATAGAAATAATTCACCCCGAACGAGGTGACAATGACCAAGAGCCAGAACAGATGCACCGGCAGAAAATATCTGCCGATCGGACCTTTACCCCCAAGAACTCTGGCCATTTACAGATGTACCCGCGATGGATGATCCGCTCGGCGGCGGAACTAGCAACTAACCTGGACCTCGGATCTTGCTTTACCTGAAGGCAGTTTTTTGATGAGGCCTGATAAAATTCGCTACAAATCCGGATTTGGGTCTTTGGTTGATTCATCGGACGAATCAAATATTAAATATAAATGTTTCAAACCATCGTCTACCCACTAGTTCTGACAAGAACCGACCAAATACAACAATTGAGGCTCTCCTCGGCCAGCAGCTGGGCAATATTCCTATCTACGGTGGAGTTTCAGAACTGGGTGGGATCGGTAAACAAGGGGCTGTGATTAAGTCCGGTAAAGCCTTTCACGCCGCCGGCAGGTCGCCGTTGCCGGTCTGCAGGGCCTGCAGCCGATGGTAATGTCCGCCCGGTCGGGCCATCAATTCCTCGTGGCTGCCCTCCTCGACAATCCGTCCGTGATCCATGACCATAATGCGGTCGGCCCGCCGGATGGTGGAAAGCCGGTGGGCGATGACCACGCTGGTCCGATTGGCCAGGGTGACGGCCAGGGCCTTTTCGATCAGCATTTCGGTTTCGGTGTCGATCGAGGCGGTGGCCTCGTCCAGCACCAGGATACGGGGGTCGCGGGCCAGAACCCGGGCCAGGGCCAGGAGCTGGCGCTGGCCGGCGGAAAGATCAAGCCCCGCCTCGCCGATCCTGGTCTCCAGGCCCCGAGGTAGATCTGCGATCATTTCGCTGAGCTGGGCGGCAGCCACCACCTCGGCCAGCCGCGCCTCGCTCAACTCCCGGTCGAGGACGATGTTCTCCCTGACCGTGGCCGGAAAGAGGTAGACCTCCTGCATGACCAGACCGATTCGTTCGCGCAGGAAGACGGGATCGAACTCCTTCAGGTCGTGGCCGTCGAGCCGCACCACTCCGCGATCGGGATCGTAGAACCGCTCCAGCAGGTTGATGATGGTGGTCTTGCCGGCCCCGGTCGCCCCGACAATGGCCAGGGTCTCGCCCGGCTTAACCCGGAAATCGAGCGCCCGGACCACGGGATGATCGGGGCGGTAACCGAAGCTCACTCCGGCAAATTCGATTTCCCCGGCCAACCGGGTCGGACGCCAGGGCTGGTCCGGTCCGGGCAGAGTGTTCTCGGTGTCGAGCAGCTGGAAGATCCGTTCGGCCGAAGCCAGGGCCGACTGGACGATGGAATACTTCTGGGAAAGTTCGCGCAAAGGCTGGAAAAAGAGCCGCATGTAGGAAAGATAGGCGACCAGCATGCCCAGGGTCATCTTCTCCTGGATAATCTGCCCGCCGCCGTACCAGATGATCAACCCCACCGCCACCGAACTGAGAACCTCGAGCAGCGGCATGAAGATGCCGAAAATTTTGATCTGATAAAGGGTCCGCTCCAGGTAGGCGTCATTCAGCGCGCTGAATCGTTCCCGGGTATAATCCTGCCGGGAAAACAGTTGAATGACGCTGATCCCGCCCAGGGCCTCCTGCAGGAAGGAATTGAGCCGGGCCAGCTGGGTGCGGATATCGCGAAAAGCCAAGCGGGCCAGGCGACTGAAGATCATGGTGTTGAGAATGATGATCGGCACCAGCACCAGCATCATCAGGGCCAGCCGCCAGTTCATCAGCAGGAGGATGACCAGGATTCCCCCCAGTCGCACCAGATCGTTGAAAAGGGTGACGATCACCGAGGTGAACATCTCGTGCATGTTCTGGATATCGTTGGTCAGCCGGGTGACCAGCTTACCCACCGGATTGCGGTTAAAAAAGGCGTTGGCCAGCGAGAGCAGGTGACGGAAGAGATCCTGGCGCATGGTGTGCATGATCTTTTGTCCGGCCCATTCCAGAACCACCACCTGCAGGAAATTGGCCAGAAAACCGGCCCCCACCAGAATCAGAAATACTCCCGACAGATGGGCGACCCCGGCCAGACGGGCCGGGCTGGTCAGCTCCGGATTGGTAATAAAGCGGTCCACCGCCAGCCGGACCAGATAGGGCAAAGCCAGACTGCAGCCGGTAATGGCCAGCGACAGCAGGATCGCCCCGAGAATCGCCAGCCAGAAAGGCGCGGTGTAGCCGGTGATCCGCCGCCAGAGACGATAATCCGTGGTTTTCTTGAGCCGATCTTCCTCGAAATACCCGTAGCCGTAATGCATCACGCCTCCTCTTCGGCCATCATCTGGTGCTGATAGATGGTCCGGTAAAAGGGGCTCAGTTCCAGAAGCTCCTGGTGGTTACCCTGGGCGGCAATAGTGCCCCGCTCCATGACGATGATCCGCTCGGCCTCCAACAGCGGCGCCACCCGATGCGAAACCATGATACAGGTCCGCCCCGGCAGCCAGCGGTGAAAATTTTCGATGATCCGGTGTTCGGTGTCGGTATCGACGGCCGATAAACCGGCGTCGATGATGACGATGGGCCGGTTCAGCAGCAAGGCCCGGGCCAGGGCGATCCGCTGCCGCTGTCCGCCGGAGAGCAGCAGCCCCTTCTCGCCGACTCGGGATTCGTAACCCTCGTGGAATTCGATGATCTCCTCATGAACCCCAGCCGCCCGGGCGGCTTCCTCGATTTCCTCCCGGCTCGCTTCGGGACGGCCGAAGGCGATATTGGTCCGGATGGTATCCGAAAACAAGGTGGCTTCCTGGGGCACGTAGGCGATCTTTTCCCGCACCGCGTCCAGCTCCAACCGGTTGACATCGACACCTTCCAGGAACACGGTGTTGTCTGCCACCGGATAGAGCCGGGCCAGCAGCTGACACAGGGTGGTCTTGCCGGCGCCGGATCGGCCGACAATGCCCAGAAGGCCGGGAGTGATCTCCAGGTTGATGCCGGTCAGAGCCGGTTCCTTCTGCCCGTCGTAGCGGAAGGAGAGATCGCGCAGGCTCAGGCTGGTGCCGGCCGGCGGCTCCTCGGGCGCCACCGGATCGTGCAGTTCCGGCTCCTCGTCCAGCACCGCTCGGATGCGGTGCAGCGAGGTAACCCCGCGCTGAAAGAGGTTGGTCACCCAGCCCATGGCCATCATCGGCCAGGTCATCAAGGCCAGGTAGGTCATGAAGGCGACGAAATCACCGATGGAGATGGTTCCGGTGATGGCCAGCCGCCCACCGAAGAAGACTACCAGCAGCAAGCTGACGTTGGCGATCAGGGTGGAGAAAGGGAAGAGAGCGCCCTGAACCATGGCCAGACGGATGTTGTTGTGCACATATTCACGCCCCAGCCGGTCGAAGCGGACAGTCTGGTCGCGTTCCTGGGTATAGGCCTTGATCAGCCTGATGGCGGCCAGGGTGGAGCGGGCGAACTCGGTCAGGTGGGAAAACTGCTCCTGGACCAGCTTGAAGCGATGGTGCAGGAGAGCAGAAAGCAGGCCGGTCAACAGGGCCAGGACCGGCATCGGCGCCAGGGCCAGTACCGTCAGTCCGGGATGAATGTAAAGCATGAAGGCCATGGCGGCCGCGGTCATCATGATCGCGTCGACAAAGGAAACCAGCCCGATGCCGCAGGCCATCTGGACGTTGGTCAGATCGTTGCCGGAGAGGGCCATGATCTCGCCGGTGGTCCGCCGGTTGAAAAAGGGGCGGTCGAGCCGGACCAGCCGGTCCAACAGCCGGTTGCGCAGATCGCGTTCCAGCAGCCGGGAAAAACCCAGGACCAGATAACGCCAACCGAAACGGCTGGCGGCAATGCCCAGGGCAAGGACAACGATCAAACCTCCCTGCCTGAGCAGGCTGGCCGAGTTGGCCAGGCCGGTCTGCAAATCGTCCACCGCGTGTTTGATCACCCGGGGAATCAGGAGCTGCAGGAGATCAACAACCAGCAGCAAACCGATCCCGCCGGCCAAACGATAGCGATGCTGCCTGAAGTAGTTCCGCAACAACCCCAGGGTTGAGCGGGCCTTGAGCAGCTGGGTTATGGTCGGAAACAGTTTAATGGCGGAAACTCACTATTAATTTTCGCAAAGGTCTAAAAAACATTCATGACAAACCGACCGTCAAGCGCAGACAAAGAAAGAAAACCCGGCCCCAAAATCCTGATGGCTAAGCGAGAAGGTCGATATGCGAGGAATGGTGGGGCGCGAAAGCGGAAGCATACCCTTGTATGCTGAGCATTACGCGAACCCGCCAAGACGAAGCAGATCGGCCTTCTCGCGACGCCATCAGTCGTCGTCGCTGGCCAGCCAGATAACCGTTCGGTTCCGCCCTCGGTCCTTGGCCCGGTATAGGGCCTGGTCGGCTCGACTGATCAGCAGCTCCTTGGTCTTGCCGTCGTCCGGAAAAACCACCAGCCCGAGCGACATGGATACCGGCACCACCGCGCCCTGACAAACCAGCTGCATCTGCGCGATCTTTTCCCTGATTCGTTCGGCCAGTTGCAGACCACCGGTGGCATCGCAGTTTTCCAGCACCATGGCGAACTCCTCGCCGCCGTAACGGGCGGCCAGATCAACCGTGCGCACTGTTTCGGCCATGACCCGGGCAGCCTGGCGCAGGACCAAATCGCCGAAGGGATGGCCATGGACGTCGTTAACCTGCTTGAAGTGATCCAGATCGCCCAGCAGCAGGCAGAGAGAGGTCCGGTTACGTCTGGCCCGCTCCAGCTTGACATCGAAGTCGTCCTGGAAAGTACGGTGGTTGGCAAGACCGGTCAGGCCGTCTGTGCTGGCCTGACGATTGAGTTGATCGTGGGCCCGGGCCAGCTCGATCTTGATCGCCACCTGGGTGGCAATCAGTTCCAGCATTTCCCGGCGGTTCTTGTTGAAGATACCGGGAGCCCGAGCCGCCGTCACCAGCGCCCCCAAGGCTTCGCCCTGCTCGTTGCGCAAGGGTAAGACCAGCAGCGATTTGAATTCGCTGAAGGTCCGGTCGCTGCTGAAAATCGGCGCCGGCTTCAGATAACGTCCCCCGGCCGGCAGGACGCTGCCGGTCCGGATGGCCTGGCCAACCAGGCCGGCGCTCAGGGGGAAGCTCTGTCCGATCAACTCATCCAGCCCGGAACCATCGACCTGGACCAGGCAATGATTATCGTTTTCCAGCAAACTGAAAGCCACCAAATCGAGCGGTGCCTGGCCCTTGAGAGCCTTGCAGGAAGCGGTAAAAACCGACTCCAGGCTTGCGCCGCTGTTCAATTCCCGCAGACTCAGGCTGAGCTGATGAATGGCGGCCCTTTCCCGGTCCAAATTTAGGAGCTGGCGACTGCCGGCCACCTCCAGTCCCAGCTTACGGGCTGCCAGACGCAACACCTGCCGTTCCCGTTCGTTCCAAGCTTCCCCCGATTCCCGATCGGCGCAGAGTATACCGTGGCGCCGAGTGGAGCCAACGGCCACCGGCACCGCTTCCGTTTCCTCGGGAATCCGCAAAGCCATAACAGCACCCACCCCTTTATGTTTACGGTAATAGGGCAGAGCCGGATAAGTCGGAGCGATCGGAGCCAACTCGACTTCCTCCTGGCGATGCAGGGCGCCGATGACGCCACTGCCGGCCGGATAAGGTCCCCGGTCAATGTCGGATCGGACCGTGGCCAGGTAACGCAGGCGCAATTCGCTGCCGTCCGGGCTCGGCCAGAGGATGGCCACCGTGGTCAGGTCCAAGGCCTGTCGGAGCATTTCCAGTTCCAGTTCAAAAGAAGCACTGACGCGGGCCAGGGTCTGTCGGCTGAAGCCGCTCGGATCAGCCGGCGGTTCCGGAGCCGCTGAGGATTCAGGCAGTCCGGTAACTCCGCTTTCCAGGCCGAACTCCTTGGTTTGCTCACGGTCCAGGTCTTCGCGTTGCCGCCCGCGTTGCTTCTCCCGCAATTGCTCCCGGTACAGTCGGCTGCCCGGGAAATATCTGGCGGCCAACGCCAGGCCAAGCAAGAAAAGCAGGATGGTCCCGCTTTGCGGCAGAGGCTGTCCGGTGGCGGCTGCAACTCCCTGCTCCATACCCAGAGCAACGACCAGAGCTACCCCGGCCACCGGCCTGGAATACCGGGCGGCAATCCAGGCCAGCACCATGGCCGGCAGCAGCAGCAGCGCCGGTATTGTCTCCATCCCCAGACGATAAACAATCCAGGCCGGGAGCAAAAGCAGCAGGGCGCCTTGCAATTCAGCCCCCGATCTCTCGGGGGCGCCGGAAAAACGGCTCCAGAGATAATGCAGCCCGGCGGCCGTCAGCAGGAAAACAATGAACAGCCCGGCCGGCCCCAGAGACTCCCCTTCGGTCAGCCACCCGGCGCCAAGCATGACTGCGCCTACCAGCGTCAGCAGGGCGTCTCTCCATTCCTGCCAAAAAGGCATCAGACCAGGGTGGAATTTTATGTCGCTTTTTTGGGTGATCAAACCGTTCTCAATATTCCGAAAAGTCTTCATACTGCCGCGGCCGATGGCCATTTTACCGCCGTTCGGCAAGCTGGCGCAGGTAAATGCTAAAATACCCGGTAATGACGATTAATTCACTGAAAAGAGCCAAATCAGTCTACCAAGCGGATCTGTAGCCGGCAGAGTCGGACAGCCGACTAGAAATTATTAACTTTGCCATTTCACTTAGTTGAAATATCGGCTAAAAAAACATTTTTATTAGCTGCAAAAGAAGAAATCTTCGGGGCAGCTTAAGAAATGATTAAGAGCTGAGAGAAAAATGATCTACATCGGCTGGACCACCACGACGGACAGGGAAAGCGCGGAGAATCTGGCCCGCGGCAGCATTGAGGCAAAACTGGCGGCCTGCGCCGAGGTGGAGGGACCGATCCGGTCTTTTTATCGCTGGGAAGGCAAACTGGAGAGTGCCGAGGAGTTCCGGGTCACCTTCAAGTTCATTCCCGAACGAGCCCAGGAACTGGAAGCCTGGCTCCGCGAAAACCACCCCTACGAAATCCCGCAGTGGCTGACCATACAGTCTCATTACGTCATGGCCGAATACTGGCAATGGGCTCGGGACAGCCAGGGCGCCACTCCGGCCGAGGGTCAGACCCTGGAAAGTGCCATCGAGCTCTCCAAACGCGGCAACAAATTACTGCGCAGCGGTAACTACCAGGAGGCGGAAAAAATCCTGCTGGAGGGCGCCGCGCTTGATCCCGACAACCCTTACATCCTGGTGGGGTTAGGCGATCTCTACCGCGAAACCCGAAAATTCCTCAAGTCCATCAGCAATTATGAGCGCATCCTGGCCATTGACGACCGGAACGTTTTCGCCCTGCGGGGCATCGGTGACGCTTACCGGGGTATGAACAATCACGACAAGGCGATTCCCTACTGGCAACACTACCTGGAATGCAACCCCGACGATATCCAGGTTATGACCAGAGTGGCCGACTCCTACAAGAAGTTAAAGAACCAGAAGGCGTCCGAGCTCTACTACCTGAAGGCCCTTTCGCTGGCCCCGGAAGATCGTTACGCCCTGCTGGGTATCGGCAGCCTTTTCTACAAGATGGAAAAAGACGATGAGGCCCTGCTGTACCTGGAACGGCTGCTGACCCTGGATGATAACTACGTGGCGGTCCTGACCATGGTCGGTAATATTTACCGGCGCCGCCAGGAGTATGACCGAGCCATCGCCAACTACAGCAAGGCGGTGGGCTACGAACCGGAAAACACCTTCGCCCTTTACGGCCTGGGCGACTGTTATCGCTGGTTGCGCCAGTACAATGAAGTGGTCCGCTGGTGGGGTCGTATCCTGGAAAAGGAGCCGCGCAACCAGGTCATGCATTCCCGGGTCGGCGACGCCTGCTTCAACATGGGCGATGACGAGAGCGCCCTGGAGCATTACCAGGCCAGCCTGAAGATCCGTTTCGACCCTTATTCCCATCTGGGCATCTGCCGGATTCACCGGAAAAACCTGAGGTTGAGCGAGGCCGAGCAGGCTTGCCGGAAAATTCTGGAACAGGCCCCCGATCACCTGCGGGCCCTGGAGGAATTGAGCGAGATTTATCGCGATATGGGCGATGAGGCTCGGCAGGCTGAAATCGCGGCCAGCTTGGCCCGCGTGGCTCGTAAATAGGCGCCGATCACCACCGGATCATTATTCTTTCATGGCTTAACGCCGAGAACATCAGCGGTTCGACTGCAAGAATATTTGCTTGATATGCCATGAAAAGGTGGTCGGAACCATCACCGATCTGAGCCTGGGCGGCCTATCCTGCTCCTGCTGTTCTTCCGACTCCGAGAATTGTTTAGAGCACTGCTGGAAAAATGTCGATATCTACGGTATCGAAAACAAGATGTGGGTGCGGGGTCTGACCATGGACATCATCGATTCGAAAATGATTCCCGGTCAATTTTTCGATAACTTCCGGATCAGAAAATGCCGGGCCCGTTTTGGCAATCTTCGGGGAGAGCAGGCCAACCAGCTGGAAAATCTCATCCTTACCTGCATTAACCTGTAACCCCAGCTCCGGGCCGGCCGGAATTTCAATCCTCCATCCGGCCCGGCCGTTCTAGAAGGTGCCCGGGTCTTCCGGCGGCAATTCCTTCTCATCAAAGGGCAGGACCCCGATTCTGGTCAGTAATGATTCGATTCGGCCCGTAAACGTTATCGAGGCCGCAACGGCATCGCCACCCTCCAGGGCCTGATCCACCTGGGCCTGCATCCCGGCCAGATCCATGGTCTCATCGATTATTCCCGCCTTCCGGCCCAGAGAAAAAAGGGCCTTCTCGTCCTCAAGTTCGAGTTCTGTGTACTCCCCCATACTTTCGGACCGATGAACCAGGAGATACCAACGGAGCCCGCAGAGCAGGGCATCGTAAAGAGTGGCGATTCCGGCCGCGGTTTTTTGTTCCCGCAGCCGGCGCCGCCCACCGCGCCAGTGGAGCTTGGCACGCAACCGAGCCGCTTCGGCCGGGTTCATCTTGCCGGCATCCATCAAACCGAAATGGGGACTCATCATTTTTCTCCTTTGTACCGACCGGGCCATCGCGGTAGACGCCGGAATCCGGCGCCGTAGAAATGATTATAGGCGCTCCGGCTTCGCATCTCAAGCTCCGGGAGTGAGTCGATTCCACTGGTGCCGGGATAATTCTTTTTCCGGTACGCCTTGATTTGTCAGGAGTCAGTCAGGATAATATCCTTAGTGAGATCGCTAAATTTACCAAGGAGAAAGCTATGTTTGAATTGATCAAAAAAAGCTTACTGACCGGTTTGGGGCTGGCCGTGGTGACCAAGGCCAAGTTGGAAGCAATCCTGGGAAAACTTGTGGACGAGGGAAAGATGTCCCGCGAAGAAGCGGAGAAATTCCGCGACGAATTGCTGCGAAGCGGGGAAGAACATTGGACCGAGATGGAGGAGAAAATCTCCAAATCGGTCAAGGACCTGATCGGCGGCATGGAATTGTGTCACAAGGAGGACCTGAGGGAGCTGAACCAGAAGCTCCTGGCCCTGGAAATACGCCTGGCCGATATGGAAAAGAGACTACCCCCGGCATCCCAGGGGTAAGCGAAAAATGGATATATTCGGCATCGCCAATCTCGGGCGCTTCCGCCATATCGTCACCATTCTGTTCAAATACGGTTTCGACGATATCGCCGAACGGTTGAACATCCCCGGCAAGGTTCTGATCAACAAGGTGCAGGCGGTTGCGCAGGATCTTACTACCTGGCAGAGGTTGCGTCTGGGGTTGGAGGAACTGGGGCCCAGTTTTGTCAAACTGGGCCAGATCCTCAGCCAGCGGCCCGACTTGCTGCCCATGGATCTGATCCTGGAACTGGAAAAGCTGCAGGACGCGGTAACCCCGGTCCCCACCCCGGAAATCGTCAAGGTGGTGGAAGAATCCCTGGGGGTGCCGCTCTCCGAAGTATATTCCCACTTTTCCGCTACCCCCCTGGCCGCGGGCTCCCTGGCCCAGGTGCATCGCGCCATCCTGGTCACCACCGGTGAAGCGGTGGCGATCAAGATCAGACGCCCGGAAGTGGAAAAGGTTATTGAGACCGATCTGCATATCCTGGATATTGTCGTCCCATACCTGCATGAACATTTCGAGTTCGCCAGCACCTATAATCTATCACGGTTGCTCCCGGAGTTGCGGCGTTCGCTGTTACGGGAGATCGACTTCAACCGCGAGGCCCGGAACATGAAGATTGTCTCGGGCAACTTCAGCGACCGGCCCGAGGTTTACATCCCCCGGGTGTACGACGCCTTCAGCACGGAACAGGTTCTGACCATGGAACTGGCCGAGGGCACCAAGTTCAAGGACTTCCCGGCCAGCACGCCGGAGCGGCGCGAAAAGCTGGCCCGCATCGGCTTGAACATCATTATCAAGCAGATTCTGGAGGATGGCTTCTTCCATGCCGACCCGCATCCGGGCAATCTGCTGATCCGGGCCGACGATACGGTCTGCCTGCTGGACTGGGGCATGGTCGGCGTGATGCCGGACCGAACCCGTTACGAGCTGGTCGACCTGATTTCGGCCATTGCCGAGAAAAATGCCGAAAAGGTCCTGGATGTCCTGCTCTCCTTCACCGCCGGCCAGGAGCGGAAGGTCGACGAGGCCCTGCTGCTGCGGGATATTCTGGAAATGCTCTTTTCCTATCACAGCGTGCCCATCGGCGAGCTGAACATGAAGAACTTCTTCATCGATCTCAACCAGCTGCTGCGTACCCACGGTCTGCGGTTGCCCAGCGATCTGGCCCTGATGTTCAAGGCGGTGGTTACCGCCGAGGGCACCGCCCACAAGCTCTACCCGGCCTTGAACGTCATCGAGGAGGTGCAGCCCTATATCGGCAGACTGACGATGGAACGCTGGCAACCCCGGACTCTGCTGCAAAGAATTGGGCGGCAGCTCCGGCAGTTCCTGCACTTCCAGAACAACCTGCCGGTCAGGCTCGGCAGCATTCTGGAGCGTCTCGACCAGGGCCAGCTGTCCATCCGCTTCGAGCACGAAAATCTCGGCGGCTTCCGGCGAACCTTGGAAAACGTCAGCAATCGGCTGGCCTTCAGCATCCTGACCTCGGCCCTGATCATCGGCTCCTCGATGATCATCACCACCGGCGTCGAACCCCTGCTTTTCGGCTACCCGGCCATCGGCCTGATCGGCTACTTCATCTCCGCCGTCCTGGGGTTGGCCGTCTTGATCAGCATTATTCGCAGCAAAAACCTCTAGGCCGAAGCCAGATGTTAACCAGAGGGGGTACGCTTATGTTCTCGGGCGGAATAATGATGCGCACGATAAACCCGGGCTCACCTCACGACTGCCAAATAAGCAGATGTTGACGTCCCTGACCGGAATTGCCTGGCGGCATTTCCCGGTTCAGTGCAGGGGGCCCCGGTCCACTTCCAACAGCAGATAATCCAGATCCTTGGCCGAAACGCTCTCAGAATCGATTACTCCGGGCATTTGCGGCAGAACGACACGCCAGCTCGATACTCCCAATTTTTGCAACTGGGCGGGGATCGCATGTTTCCAGGCATGGCCAAAACCGGTCAGGACCACCACCGTGGCTTTGGGGTGGCCGGACAGGTAAGTACTGAGATTTTTGGCCATCACCATATCCCAGAGCATCTGAGCTTCGCAGAAATTTACAAAGGCGGCTTCCGGCAATCGATGTTGCCCCAAAGCCCGCCGGATAAAACTCATATAGGTCTCGTCGACCAGGCATTGCACCACCGGCAGACGTTCCAGCTGCTCATCGGAAAGAGAGGCGAATCCTTTCTTAGCCACCTGATTGACGATCTGCCGGGAGAGATTGAGCCCGAGCAGCGGCCATTTATTTGCCCGGGCCTGCTTGAAAATCTCATTGTATTGTTCGGAATCGCCCCAGTTGTCATGATAGACCCGCATGAACTCCGAATCGTCGAGTTCGCCGGCCGTCCAGGAATCGAGGGCCGGCTGGCTGTCGGCCCGGAACATTTCCAACCCCAGGGTCACCCGGGCGCCTGACGCCGCCAGAGCTTGGATGATCTGCAGCTGGGCGCGGTGATGGTGCGGATTGTTATGCTCTTCCCCTACCAGGATTACCCGAGCCCGGCCCAGATCCTTGACCATTTCCGGCAAAGTCACCAGGTAGTCGTTGTCGTCGGTCAGTCGGAGAATTTGGGCCGGGCAGACTCCCGGGCCGGGCAGCAGAATCAAAGCCAACCCAAGCCAGACCAGGAAAATAAACCAGGGCCCGTCTTTGAGGTGCAACTTTACCGGAATCTTTCTGTTCATCGTATCCTCGGGACAATCATCCAGCCTCGGTAACTCCACTCGGGTCTCGCCCTCATCTCTTGCCGGTAACACCCGAAAGGGCCCAGAATCAGTGTACAGCGACTGACTCGGGGAAGTGAAGCGGCAATTTAATCAGCCTCGGTCTGGGCCGGAAGGCGCGGGAGCCGGAAAACAACCGGCTGGACAGTAAAATCCGATATAAAATACCTGGCAAGATATGTTAGCATGATGATTATCCAGCTTTTACGGGCCCGAACATGCCGGAGCAGCCGGTCCCACTCTGATCTCATCCCGAGATCTTGTTCCTGACTGCTCCGACTCCAGCCGACATTGCCTTCTTAAGGTTCACTTATGACTCAACTGGATCGCCGAAAATATATCCTCCGCGCAACCTTTGCTTACACGATTCTGGCCTCGGCCTGGATCCTGCTCTCCGATCTGCTCTTGACCACCTTCGTCGATATTCCGGCTATTCAGTGGCTATCGACAGTGAAAGGCATCTTTTTCGTCACCGTCACCACTTTCCTGTTGTTTGTCGCCCTTCGCGGCGTCCCCGGCGAGCCCGCTTCCTCTCCCGAATTTCCGCCTGCCCTGCTCAGATCGGTCTCACGCCGGTCGCGGGTCTGGCCCTATCTCTTCGCCGTGGCGGCAACTCTGGGCATGCTGCTGGTGCGGTCCGGCCTGGCCGTCTCTTTCCAGGACCGGCCCCTGCTCATTCTCATCATCTTTCCCGTAATTCTCAGTGCCATGGCCGGCGGCTGCGGCCCCGGTCTGACCGCCACCCTTCTGGCCGCCCTGGGGGTCGAATATTTCGCCATCCCGCCTCTCCACAGCTTGATGATCGATTCCCCCCAAGATCTCTTCCAGTGGAGCTTCCTGATTACCAATGGCGTACTGATCAGCATTCTCAGCGAGTTTTTGCACCGCCTGCGGCGCCGGACCGAAGCCCATCGCCGGCTGCAGGCCGTAACCCTGTCCTCCATCGGCGATGGGGTAATCGCCACCGATACCGCCGGCAAGATCACCTATCTCAATCCCGAAGCAGAACGGTTGACCGGCTGGCCCGCCGATGCTGCCCAGGGCCGGCCGGTGGCCGAGGTCTTTAGGATCATCTCCGAAAACAACCGCCAGCCCATGGCCGATCCGGTATCCCAAGTCCTGCTTTCGGGCGAAAAGACCGATAGCGTCAACCACACGCTGCTGCTCTGCCGGGATGGTCGGGAACTGCCGATCCAGGAAAGCGGCGCCCCGATCCGTCTGAACGATGGCACCCTGTTGGGGGTAACTCTGGTCTTCCGCGACGAAAAACTGCGGCGCCAGGCGGAAATCGCCGTGCAGGAGGAGCGCTCACTCTACCAGGACCTGGTCAACGCCCAGCCGGCCGGCATCTATCGCATCCGAGTCAAAGCCGGCAAGCACTGGAAGCATGACCCTCTTTACTCTCCCGATGATTTGCCCTATGTCCTCGAGATCGCCAGCAATCGGGTTTGTCAGATACTTGGCACCGAATGCCGGGCCTTGTACGACGACCCCGGTTTGATCAGCCGTAACATCCACCCCGATGACGAGGCCGGCTTCATTCAGGCCAACGAAGAAGCCAATGCCAAACTGCAACCGTTCAACTGGGAAGGCCGCTTCCTCAAGGCTGGCCGGATTCAGTGGCTGCAATTTCAGTCGCTGCCCCGGCGGCTCGACAACGGCGACACAATCTGGACCGGCATCCTGACCGATATCAGCCCCCGCAAAGAGGCCGAAATGGCGTTGCGGGAATCGCAGGCTAAATTTAACCTGCTGGCCAGCCTTCTGGAACAATCATCCCAGCCCTTTGCCCAGGGCTTCGCCGACGGCCATCTGGGCTTCCACAACCAGGCCTTTCTGGACCTGATCGGTTACAGCGCCGAGGAATTAGCCAACCTTGACTGGACGCGGGATCTCACTCCGCCGGAATGGCTGGAACAGGAACGGGAGTATCTGCAGCAACTACAGGAAACCGGGCGCCCGGTCCGTTACGAAAAGGAATATCGCCGCAAAGACGGCATCCGGGTGCCGATTGAATTGCTGGTCCATCTGGCCCGCGATGAGCAAGGCCACCCCCTCTATTACTACGCCTTCATCACCGATCTCAGCGCCCGGAAAAAGGCCTTGGAGAAGCTGCGGAAGAGCGAGATAACTTACCGCTCGCTGTTTGAAAACCTGCTGAACAGCGTGGTCCACGCCCGAATGATATTTGAGGATGGGGTTCCAGTGGATATGGAGTACCTGGCGGTCAACCCGGCCTTCGCCGAGGTAACCGGGATCAGGGAAGATGTAGTGGGCAAACGAATCAGTGAAGTCATCGCCGACTATGCCCGCGACAACCAGGAATCGCTGGAGGTCTTCGGTCGAGTCGCCACCACCGGCGTGCCGGTCCGCTGGGAACATCACCTGGCGGCGCTGGATCGCTGGTTTTCCTTCTCGATCTATTCTCCTGCGCCGGGTGAGGTGATCATCGTCACCGACAATATCACCGAACGCAAGCGGTCCGAACTGGCCTTGCGGGAAAAAGCGGCACAATTGCAGGCCCTCAGCGACAACCTGCCCGATACTTATCTCTACCAAACCAGCCCGGGGAATAACGGCAGATCCAAGTTCCTCTTCATCAGTGGTGGCGTGACCCGCATCCACGGGGTAACCCCGGAAGAGGTGCTGGACAATCCCCGAGTGCTATATGAGCAGGTGGACCCGGCCCAGCTCAAGGATCTGATCCAGGCCGAAAAAAACAGCATCGAAACCCGGGAGGATTTTGCCCTTGAATTGCATATGCAAAGGCCAGACGGGGAATGGCGCTGGCTGCTGGTCCGCTCCCGGCCGCGCCGCAAACCCGACGGCACCTTGGTCTGGGATGGGGCGGTCACCGACATCACCAGCCAGAAGTCCCTGGAAAAACAACTCCTCCAGGCCCAGAAAATCGAATCGGTCGGTCGTCTGGCCGGCGGCATCGCCCATGATTTCAACAACATCCTGACCGTGATCAGCGGCCATACCGAGATGGCCCTGGAACAAAGCAAACCCGAAGAGCCACTCTACCAGGATCTGCTGGAAATCCAGAGCGCCACCGCCCGCTCCGCCAACCTGACCCGGCAGTTGCTGGCCTTCGCCCGCAAACAGACGGTCAGCCCGGTGGTGCTCGATCTGAACGACAACTTAAGCGGCATGCTCAAAATGCTGCAACGGTTGATCGGCGAAGACATCGAGTTGGCCTGGTTGCCCGGCCAACAGCTCTGGCCGATCAAGATCGACCCCTCCCAGGTCGATCAGGTGCTGGCCAATCTGGCGGTCAACGCCCGCGATGCCATTGCCGGGGTGGGCCAGCTCACCATCGAGACCGCCAATAAAGAACTTGACCAGGAGTACTGCGCCAACCATCTGGGTTTTATCCCCGGGCAGTACGTGCAGCTGGAGATAAGCGATAACGGTTGCGGGATGAATTCCGAAATCCTCTCCCACATCTTCGAACCCTTTTTCACCACCAAGGAGGAGGGGCAGGGGACCGGTCTGGGGTTGGCGACGGTGTACGGCATCGTCAAGCAGAATCAGGGTTTCATCAATGTCTATAGCGAACCGGGCCAGGGCACGACCTTCCGCATTTATCTGCCCCGGATCCAAAGAAGAAGCGGCGGAAACCGTGCCTGTGGCCGGCCCGGAAAAGCTGCCCGGGGGCACGGAAACGATCCTCATCGTCGAAGACGACAGGGCCATTCTCGCCCTGGGTAAAAGATTCATCGAAAGGTTTGGCTACACGGTTCTGACCGCCGACGCGCCCAGCCTGGCCCTCAAAATGGCCGAAGAGTATGCCGGCAACATCGATCTGCTGATTACGGATGTGGTAATGCCGGAAATGAACGGCAAGGAACTGGCCAGGCTTTTACAAGAGATGAAACCGGGGATAAAATGCCTGTTCATGTCGGGCTACACCGCCGACGCCATCGCCAGGCAAGGTATTCTCGACGAGGGCATCAGCTTCCTGCCGAAACCGTTTTCCTCGCGTGACTTAGCTCTCAAGGTGCGCGAAACCCTGGATCGCTCGGCGGAATGCCGGTAATCGAACCTTCCGGTTTGCTTCAACTACTCTAATAGCAGGTTAATTATTGGCTGGAATCTCCGGCCTCATTTCGGCTGAATTCATGACTTCAGAAAGCTCAACCGGAAACATACCGGGACCATCTTATCCTTCCACCCGATTTCTACCGTTATCCTTGGCCAGGTACAAGGACTCGTCGGCCCGCCGGATGAATTCCTCCATCTTTTCCCCCTTCCGCATCAGGGCCACCCCGATCGACACGGTCACCCTGGACAGAGCCGCTCCTTCCTTGGTAGTCATGGTCATCGCCGCCATTTCATGGCAGAGACGTTCGGCCACTACCCGGGCTCCGACCCGGTCGGTATTGGGCAGGATCACCATAAACTCCTCGCCGCCATAACGGGTAACCAGATCGGTGGGCCGGACACTGTTGATCATGGTCCGGGCCACGAGCCGCAAAACAAGATCACCGGCATGATGCCCGTGGCAGTCATTGAACTTTTTGAAATGGTCGACATCGATCATTAGAATGGTCAGGGGATCGCCGTTGTAACCGCTGCGCCGCATCTGTCGATCGAGCATATTCTTGAGCCAGCGCCGATTATAGAGCCCGGTCAGTTCGTCGATGGTGGCGGTTAACTGGTACTCGCGCTGCTTTTTGAAGCTGACGCTGATGGAGACATTACTGTACCGCAGTCTTCTGATGGTCAGGAACAACAGGTTGCGTGAAAAATCATGAAAGGCATTAATCAACGCCCAAAAGATCTCGCCCGGCAGGGCCAGGAGTTCGCAGGACTCGTGGCAGATCACGTGGGCCGAGGCCGACTCACCGTCCAGCAGGGAGATTTCACCGACACTCTCACCCGGGTAGAGCACCGAAAGAGGGGGGCTGTCCAAGGTATCCAGATGAATCCGCAAACTGCCGGAAAGGATGAAATAACAGCGATGGTTGATCTGCCCCTGGGAAATCACCGACTCACCCTGCTCAAGGCAAAGGATCGGGCATTCGGCCAGCAAATTAAGCAGACTCCCCGGCTCGATCCCCTTGAACAAGAAGATCTTTTCCAGTTCCGAAATATCAAGGTGCTTTGTGCGCGTTTTGACCAAGTGCCCCACCCCACAGCCCGGAACCGCCGGTTATCCTTAAATTGTCAAATCTTCGCTATTTATTACCAGAGTCCTCAAGGAAAATAAAGCTACCTATAAATTAGGGGCTGTCCCGGATATCTCACGAGGTAAGCCGTCGAAGATGCCAGGAGACAGGGGAGAGGCTATACAGGGGTATGCCTTTTCCCTCGGAATCGCGGCAGATTCGGCCGGATCGCCTCGCCCGACGGGCGAGTGGATTTGAAAAAAACCTCATGCTTTCATAGGGGGGCAAAGTGTACCTGGAGAAATCTCTCAGATTCGGCAGACAACTCCCGAAAATTTCCGATTGACAATACAATACGGATTGGCCGAATCTATATCAAAGCGCGAAGTGAATAGCTGACCGCATATAAATCAAAGGAGGTAAAGAATGAAGAAGACGCTGAGCAAAGAGGCCCAGGTCAAGGAAGCAGCCTTCTGGACGAAACTGCACCAGGCGGTAAAGGAGAATCCCGGCAAAGTCTGTCACAAGTGAAAGAGTTGAAAGAGCTGATGTTGCCGGTCGGCAACCAGGAAAAAAGGCGGATGTGAACTGGTTTCACCTCCGCTTTTTTGTTGTATGGTGATTAAAAATTAAGAACACCGGTAAACACGGACCAGGACCATGCCGATAAGCGACCTGCAGGATTTTTTTATCCAGTGGCACCTCACCGAACGCTGCAATCTCAAATGCCATCACTGTTACCAGACCGGAGTCAGCACCGAGGAACTCTCGCTGCTCGAAATCAGGGAGGTTCTGGCCGAAGTCAGCGAAATGCTCTCGGCCTGGTCCGACTCCTACCGGCTTGAGTTTTCCCCCAGTTTTAACGTGACCGGCGGCGAACCTTTCCTGCGCCGGGATCTCTTCGAGATCCTGGCGGCAATGGTCGAGTCGGGCTTTTCCGTTTACCTCCTCTCCAACGGCACCCTGATTGACCAAGACCGGGCCGAAAAGCTGGCCGGACTTGGAGTCAAGGGAGTGCAGATCAGCATCGAGGGGCCGGAGGAGGTGCATGACACCATCCGGGGCCAGGGTAGTTTCGCCGCCTCACGGCGGGGGATCGACCACTTGCTCGCCGCCGGTCTTCAGGTGACCCTGAACGCCACCCTCTCGGAACTCAACGGCGCCGACTTCCACAAAATGGTGAATATCGCCGGCGAACTGGGCGCGCAGCGGTTGGGCTTTTCCCGCCTGGTGCCCTCCGGGCGGGGCGCTGGACTGGTGGAACAGATGCTCGCCCCGGCACGGATCCGGCAGGTCTACGAGTCGATTCTGGGCCTGGATCATGACCGCCTCAAGATCGTTACCGGTGACCCGGTGGCGACCCAGATGCAGGGTCGGGATGACCACGAAGATCTGGGCTCGGTGGCGACCGGCGGCTGCGCGGCGGGAATTTCCGGTTTGACCATTTTACCGGACGGTACCGTCACCCCCTGCCGGCGCCTGCATTTGCCTTTGGGCAATGTCCGGCGCGACTCGCTGCGCGAAATCTGGGCCTCCTCCGAAATTCTGGAACGTTTAAGGGATCGGAGTCAATACCGCGGCAAGTGCGGCTCCTGCCCGAAATGGGCGCACTGCCGAGGCTGCCGCGCCATCGCCTTCGCCCATTCCCAGGTCCGGGGTCAGGCCGATTATCTGGCCGAAGACCCCCAATGTTTCCTGGAGCTTTGATCTGACCATGTTTTCCAGTTCGACGGTCTTGGCCAATTTCGCGGAAATCTGCCGGATTCCCCGCTGCTCGAAGCACGAGGAGAAGATCCGCGCCTATTTGCGGCAGTGGGCTGAAAAAAAGAACTTCACGGTCCGGCAAGACCGGGTCGGCAACTTATTGATCCGGATCCCGGCCGGTCCGGGACGGGAAGCCGCACCTACCCTGGTGCTGCAGGCTCACTTGGACATGGTCTGCGAAAAACTGCCGGAGAGCGATCATGACTTCAGTCGCGACCCGATTCGTCTGCGCTATGACGGTGACTGGCTGCTGGCCGTGGACACCACCCTGGGTGCCGACAACGGCATCGGGCTGGCCCTGGCCCTGGCGATCGCCGAGGACCGGGAACTGCTCCATCCCCCGCTGGAATTGCTCTTTACGGTGGACGAGGAAAGCGGACTGACCGGGGCCGCAAATCTTGAAGCGGGGTTTTTTTCCGGCCGAATCCTGCTCAACCTCGATTCCGAGGACGAAGGGGTGTTCACCATCGGCTGTGCCGGTGGCCGCGACAGCGAACTGTTGCTGCCCCTAGGCTATGAGGCCTGGCCTGAGCAGCATCGCCTTTACGAGCTTAAAATTAAAGGCCTGCGCGGCGGCCACTCCGGGGTCGATATCCACGAACAGCGCGGTAACGCCAATGTTCTGCTGGCCCGAACCCTGGGAGTGCTTCGAAAAAGTGCGGATTTTCGGCTGGTCGATCTCGCCGGCGGCAGCGCCCACAACGCCATCCCCCGGGAGGCCTGGGCTCGACTGGCCATCAAGGAAACCGAACGGCAAAGACTTGCGGTCAGCCTGGATGAATGGCGCCAGATCCTGACCAGGGCCTTTCCCGACGAACCGGAGCTGGAGTTGACCCTGTCGGCAGCCTCCTCACCAGCGGAACGGGTCTTCAGCCCTACGACCACCGATAATGTTTTGGACCTCTTATTGACCGCGCCGGACGGGGTCATAACCATGTCCAAGTCGGTGGCGGGCCTGGTGGAAACCTCGGTCAACCTGGCTACCATCCGGGTCAAACCGGGACAATTGATCATCCTCTTCAGCCAGCGCAGCGACCAGGTTGCCGGTCTCGATTGGTTGACGGCCCGGCTCGCGGCCCTGGCCCGGCTGGCCGGCGGCCGGCTGGTGACCGGCGGCGGTTATCCCGGCTGGCAACCAGATCCGGACTCCCCTTTACTGGATCGGGCTCGGCAAACCTACCTGAAACTTTTCGACACCGAGCCGCGCATCGAGGTGATCCACGCCGGACTGGAGTGCGGCCTGATCGGCGTCAAAAAACCTGGTCTGGAGATGCTCTCCCTGGGACCCACCATAAAGAATCCCCACTCTCCCCGGGAAAAACTCCACCTGCCCTCCCTGGACCGCTTCTGCCGCTTTCTGCGGGAATTCCTCGCTTCCTTTCAGTGAGGGAGGGAAGAAGAACCAAGCCTGGGGCGCCGGATCGCAAACCTCGTACGCGACCTTGAGCGCGCACCCACTGGCAATAATCCCAGCCGGAAAAAGCCCGGCCGCTCGCCACGGTCGGCGCCGCAGATTCGCTTTCGCCTCTATCCGGTTCTCAGCGATTGCATTTGATCTTCGGGAGATTGACGGCAAAATTGAAATGGTCGTCATGCTCAGCCACATGGCATCGGCGGCAGACCTCCTCGGTCACCGGTCCCGTCTTCACCTCCTGACTCTCGGCATGCCGCCGGCCCGGACCATGGCAAGCCTCGCAACTTACGCCCCGGAATTCCGGCGACAGGGCCAAAACCCGATCGGCGTTGTCCGAATCGATCCCGGTGACATGACAGGGCAGACAATCAAAATCGAATTGGCGATTCTTACGGACCAGGGTCGTATAGGCTGACGCATGACCGGTGGTCCGCCATTTGAGCATGGCCGGCTGATGGCAGGCACCACAGGCTGAGCTACCGGTAAACCCGGTCGGTCTGTATGTCGCCGTCTCGGCCAATTTTACCGCCTTTTCACCGGCCAGGGCGCTAACCTCTTTCTTGGTCTCTTCGACCAACGCCATGATCTCGGGATCATTCGCTACTTCCGGAACCATCGAATAGAAGGTATTGGTGAAAAATGAGGCCGGGGTGCCCAACAGCTTCTGCTTCAGCTCACCGATTTCAAGCTCGAGCATATCAGCCCGCCGCTTCATGTTGCCGACCCGGCTGACCGCCTCGGGACGGAGGCGGATCTGTTCGATCTGCCCCCGGGTACGTTCCAGATCGGCTTGCTTATCTTGCAACTGCATATAATAATTCTCGCCCGTCGACCATCCCCCCCCCGCATTCCAGAAGATCTCCAGGGAACCGAAGTTGCGTCCCTGTTTGTCGGTGGCAGCCAGGATGGTGGTGGCGGAGATCAGGCGGGCCAGTTTGAGGTTTTCACCGCTGGCGTTGACAATCAAACCAAGGCGCGGCAGCTGCCGGGCAAGGTCCAGGCAATCAGCGGACGACAGATCGGTGAGCAGCACGATAAAGTCATGGCTCCGCTCCAGTTCGGCCACCAATGGCGGCAGAACCTCGTTCCAGCTCTTGATTTCCGCCTTATTATCCAACAACCCGGCGGAGCTGATCCGCATCCCGGTCAACCCAATAACCGCCACCCTGGCCCCGCCGACATCCACGGAAATATAAGGGCGGAAAAAAGTCCGGCCGGTCTCCCGGTCAACCAGGTTGGCGCTGAGCCAGGCGAATCGCGATTTCTTTTCCAGTTCCTGAAGAAAATCCAACCCCCCGGCCAGATCGAGGGAGGCTACTCCGACCGCGGCATAGCCGAGCCGATTATAGGCCTTGATGATCCCGGCGGCGGTAATCTTCTTCTGTTCAAGTTCATACGGGGCCGGCGGCAGCCGGTCGAAGAGCAGGCCGCCGCCGTCCACCTTCAAGGTCGGCAGCTTATTTTTTTCGGCGATCTTCTCAAACTGATATGCTTTCTTGGGCAGACCGCCCAATGGATGGCTCTTTCAGCCACAGGGCTCCATCTCGCCATGTACGTTATTCGAGTAAAGAATCAGGAAATCGTGAATCTGTTCCGTCCGGGCTCGACCCGTGAACCAGGCGGTCAGGATAAAACAGACCAGCATCATGAGGAAATATTTATTGGTCATTCAATGTTACCCCAGATCAAAATCCGATTACCGCCGAATTGCAGCCCGGGCTTCGGCGTCATTCCCAGGCAACAGTTTGTTGCCTAATTAACTTGGTAATCGATCATCATAAGGTTTTTCAGGCAACAAGTAAACCTTGCTCAACCAAATCCGTCTGGCGCAGGATCAGAGAGTTACGTCGCCAATTAGTCTTGTCGGATCACCAATAATCGTCTATAAGGAGGGCTCGCGAGAACCACGGGACATTTTCCCCGGCTGGTTCTTTTTTGTTTTAACGCCTAAGCCCTCCTTGCCGCCCAGCCTCTTTTGGATTGAACTTCGAGTGCGGTGCCGGCCCGGGCAGCGCCACCGACCACGCTGTCGGGGCGTATGGTTTACGACATACTCAAGAGATTAAAGGACCAGCATCATGATTCAAGCCACCAACATCGCCCTGGCCTACGGCAAACGGGTGATCTTCAAGGACGTCAATATCAAGTTCGCCCCCGGCAACTGCTATGGGCTGATCGGCGCCAACGGTTCCGGTAAAACCACCTTCCTGAAGATTCTCGCCGGACTGAAGGAACCGGACAAGGGTGAGATCTCGATCGGCCCCCGGGAGCGCATCGCCACCTTGCAGCAGGACCAGTTTGCCTTCGACGAGGAGACGGTGTTCAACACCGTGGTCATGGGCCATAAAAAACTCTTCGAGGTGATGCAGGAACGTGAAACCCTTTACGCCAAGGGCGATTTCAGCGAGGCCGACGGCATCCGCAGCGGCGAGCTGGAGGCGGAGTTCGGCGAGATGAACGGCTACGAGGTGGAGGCCGAGGTCGGGGCGCTCTTAAGCGGCCTGGGCATTGACGAAGAGCTGCGCTTAAAGAAGATGAAGGAGCTGGAAAGCGGCGACAAGGTCCGGGTGCTCCTGGCTCAGGCCCTGTTCGGCAATCCCGACATCCTGCTGCTGGACGAACCCACCAACAACCTGGATTTAAAATCGATCAACTGGCTGGAGGAGTTTCTCTTCCGCTTCCAGAACACCGTGATCATCGTCTCCCATGACCGGCATTTTTTAAACCAGGTCTGCACCCATGTGGCCGATATCGACTTCGGCAAGATCACGGTCTACGTAGGCAACTATGATTTCTGGTACCAGGCCAGCCAGCTGGCCCTGCGCCAGAAACAACAGGAAAACAAGAAGGCCACCGCCCGGGCCGACGAGTTGAAGGAGTTCATCCGCCGCTTCAGCTCCAACGCCTCCAAGGCCAAGCAGGCCACCTCCCGCAAGAAACTCCTGGAGAAGATGAACATCGAGGATATGCCGATCTCCTCACGCAAGTACCCCTTTGTGATCTTCAAGCCGGAGCGGCCCTGCGGCGATGTGATCCTGGAGGTCAAGGGGTTGAGCAAGACGGTGGATGGGGTCCTGCTCTTCAACGACCTGACCTTCACAGTCAACAAAGGCGAAAAGATCGTTTTCCTGGGCGACGGACTGGCCCGCACCACCCTCTTTCAGATCCTGGCCGGCGAGCTGGAACCGGACAGCGGGACTTTTCGCTGGGGGGTAACCATGTCCACCAGCTATTTCCCCAAGGAGAACAGTGCTTATTTCGAGAAGGAGATGAACCTGGTCCAGTGGCTGGGTCAGTACGCCCCGCCCAAGGAGGGGGAGAACTTTGCCCGGGGTTTCCTGGGCAAGATGCTCTTCTCCGGCGAGGAGGCCTTGAAGTTGACCACGGTCCTCTCCGGCGGTGAGAAGGTGCGCTGCATGCTCTCCCGGATGATGCTGGCCAACGCCAATGCCCTGATCCTCGACGACCCCACCAACCATCTGGACCTGGAGTCGATCACCGCCTTGAACGACGGACTGATCGCCTTTCCGGAGGTGGTGCTCTTCACCTCGCACGACCACCAGTTCATCTCCACCATCGCCAACCGGGTCATCGAACTGCATCCGCGCGGTATCATCGACCGGCTCGGCAACTTCGAGGATTACCTGGAAGACCAGAATGTGGCCGCTCAGCGCGAAAAACTCTGGGCGGGCCAGGCCAAACGCCTGAGCTTATAGACGGTCTTATCGGGCCAGGATGATCTGCCGGACTGGTCTGATTTCGCTTGCCAATCGGCAGAGGCGAATTATGCTGGCGCGATGCTCATAAAAGACACTAGCCCAAAAACCTTAAACCTGCCGTTGTGGGGGATACACAGCCTGATGCTGCTGGCGGCCCTGATCGTGGCCAGTTCCTTCACGGTCGGCGAGGCGATCACCCGGGGACTCTATCCTGTAGACGCCATGAGCAACACGGCAACTGGCCGCGAATTCCCTTGCCATAAGCGGCCAGCCAAGTATTCTGTCGCCATACCGGTCGGAAATCTTGATCACTAAAGCCGCTACCAACAGCCTCGGTAAAGCATGCCTCTTGATACCCCGACCATCGCGGTTCTGAGTTTTATCGTTGATATAGTAATTCTGCTCATCCTGATCCACGCCTGGAAAACCCGCACCACCTATCCGGGATTTCTCGTCTGGATTGTGGGCACCGCCTGCTGGACCATCGGCGTAAGCCTCAACATGCTGCTCTATCCTTTCCTGCCCCCTTTCGTTGCCAAGGTCGTCGGAGTCGCCTTCATTCTCTTGCATCCCGCCCTTCTATACGAGGGGTTGGTCCGCTTCTACCGCATTCCTTGGCGCCGGGGGCTGGGGGTGATCAACCTCTCCATCATTGCTGCAGGGCTGGCTGGGGCGTTATACTTCCTGTACGTTACCGACAACATCAATGCCCGGATCGTGAGTTCCAACCTGCCCCTGGCCCTGCTCTTCGGTCGCATCGCCATCGAGCCTCTCTTCTACCGTCAGGTCCGAAGCCATTCCATGCAATGGCTCCTCTCGCTGCTGCTGCTGCCGCTGGTCTGCCTTTTGCTGCTGCGGGCCTGGGCAGGATTCCTTCAGGTCTTCGGCAACATACCCATGGTTACCCTGATGGTGAAGGACCACCTGCTACGGTCACTCATGACCTACGGAATCGTCGTCGAAATCGTCATCGCCTACAGCTATCTGTCACTGACCAGTGACCGGGTGGAGGCGGAATTGACCGAAAAAGAACAAAGCCTGCGCGAATTGTCCGCCTCGCTGCAGCAGCAGATTGAGGAGGAAACCAGACTCCGCCTTGGGCAGGAGCGGCGACTGGCTAATCACTCCCGCCTGGCGGCCATGGGTGAAATGATCAGCGCCATTGCCCACCAGTGGCGCCAGCCGCTCTCCACCCTGGGGATGATCGTCCAACGCACCCACGCCTCAGGCACCTTAAAGGGCCTGACTACCGCCGACCTGGACGAATTCAAGGCCAGCGCCATGCGCCAGGTCCGCTACATGTCCGACACCATCGAAGAATTCCGCGGTTTCTACAGCCCGGAAAAACGGAAGGAACCGTTCTCTCCCTTTCAATGCATTTCAGCCGCGGTACGCCTCTTTGATCCCCAGTTCAAAAATAATCACATCTTGGTGAAGGTGAGTTGCCAAGATGATTGTGATCCGCTGGTTCATGGCTTTCCCAACGAATTCAAGCAGGTCATCCTTAATTTGCTTGGCAATGCCCGTGATGCCATCCTGGAAAGTCGCAAGATTAAAAGCGAACCGAGAGAAGGGCATATCGATGTGCGAATCTCCACCACCGGAGACCGCAACATGTACATCGACATCGAGGACAATGGCTGTGGCATTCCGAGCGAGATCGATTCCCGGATCTTCGACCCCTATTTCACCACCAAGGAGGAAAGCGGCGGCACCGGTATCGGCTTGTATATGTCACGCATGATCGTGCATGATAGCCTGGAAGGGCAACTGCTGCTGCTCCAGGGCCAGGCCGGGGCAACCTTCAGGATCGAACTTCCCTTGGAGAAACAAGCATGACCGAGCTGTTTCCCGACCAACCGCAATCACCCGCCGACTTGTTAAAAACCCTGACTGTCATGCTGGTCGAGGATGAAGCGGAACTGCGCCGCGAAACCGTCGCTTTTCTGGAGTTGTACTGTGGTCGAGTCATCCCGGCCGCTAATGGTCGCGAAGCCTTGGCCCTCTTTGCAGTGGAAAGACCGGACCTGGTCATCAGCGACATCCGCATGCCGATCATGGATGGTCTGGAGTTGGCCGCCTCACTGAAAAAATCCTCCCCGGAAATCCCACTGATTTTCTGCACCGCCTTCACCGAAACCGTCTATCTGCTCAAGGCCATTGAGTTGGGAGCGGCAGGTTTCGTGCGTAAACCGGTGGATACGGATGAATTGCTGGCCGTTATCGGCAGAGCCGCCTTGCCGGTGCTTCAGCGCCGGGAGATCAGAGGCCTCTCGACTGAACTGGCGGCAGCGCTGACCATTACCCTGGGCAACAGCCCTGCCCAGCGGGAAGTGGCAAAACAGGCCGCCCGCGTGGCCCGGAGTTCCTTCAGCATACTACTGGAAGGGGAAACCGGCAGCGGCAAGTCACGCCTGGCCAGCATTGTTCACAGCTTAAGCCCGCGCCGGGAAAAACCGCTGGTCACGATACAGTTGGGCGCCATCCCTCAGCACCTGGCCGAAAGCGAACTTTTCGGTCACCTCAAGGGCGCCTTCACCGGGGCCGACCGGGCCCGAACCGGCCTGGTGGAAGCCGCTCAGGGGGGAACCCTCTTTCTGGACGACGTCGAGGCCTGCCCCCGGGAAATTCAGGCCAAGCTCCTGCGTTTCGTGGAGGAGAAAAAATTCACGCCGGTGGGCAGCACCACGGAAAAGTCAGTGGATGTCCGCATCATCAGCGCCAGTAATCGCGATCTGAAGCAAGAGACACAGTCGGGCCGTTTTCGCGAAGACCTCTACTACCGACTGGCCGATATTACCCTTACCCTGCCGCCGCTTCGAGAGACCCCGGACGACATTGTCCCTCTGGCCCGCAAATTTCTGCTGGAAACCTGTAATGAACTGGGACGTGACCTGCCCAGCCTGGACGACCAGGTTTGCCGCCTCCTGGTCGCCATGCCTTGGCCCGGCAACATCCGCCAGCTAAAAAGCGTCATCCGCCGCGCCGCGCTCAACGCCGGACCCGTCATCACCCCTGCGGATATCGCCAGCCCCGGCACCTGAGGCCGCCACGGTTTCCTTACAGACGCCCGCCGGCATCACGCCTGCGCCCCCGCCTTTCCCCTGCGACCTTGACCAGCTGGAAAGCTGGCTGCTTGAACAGGCCCTGCGCTACTGTGGCGGCAAGCGCATGAAAACTGCCCAGATGCTGGGAATGAACTATTACACCTTCCGGCGCCGTCTGGAAAAACACGGTATCTCGACCGAGGAGCAGTAACTCGACACCTCCGCAAGACCTCTGAAAAATTCCCCCCGCCGACTCCGCCTCGCATCCAACTAGCCGTTTCAGCTATCTGTTTTAGCTATCCATGTCGTTTCTTCGTACCGCCACCACCCCCCATTATGTAGCCAACACCCCGTAGTTACATTCTTTAATTTCTTGGCACGACCTGTGCTCTGAAGAAATGATCATGGCCAAGCCAACCACCATCATAAATCCGCCCGCTCCACCCTTCCTCTGCGAATATTCGCATAAACCGGTTGAAGAATGCTACTGCCGACACGTCACCGGCCGGAGCGTACCCAATATCGCGCTGTACTGCATGGAACGTTTTCGGGAGTGCCCGATCTATCGGAAACTTTTGCAGCAGCAGACGACGGGCACAGGGCCTGACTATACCCCCCGGGAGGAGACCAAGTGTTGAAGGAATGGCGGCTTATCCAGACATTTGTTGTCCTGGTCTCTTTGTGCTTTCCGTTCTCGACGCGCGCCGACGACAACAGACCTGCCTCCCCGGTCGCGACCTTCCCTCCGCAGGCACCAGAGCCAAGCCGGGCGGCAGTATCCCCCTCGGTAAACGGCGTCACCCAGGCGACAGTCAATGCCGGGGTGCTCACCTGCGCCAGCCGCATCAACCAGGTGGCCAACTTCCTCACCGATGGGACCCAGGGGGCTGGCGCGCTCTTGTTCATCCCGCCGGCCAACCCGGACCAGCGGCTGATTTCCGTCTCAATGGAGATCCCGGCGGCGGCGAATGCCCCGGTGGCTTACGCCAGCGCCAGCGTTGCCCCCAACCAGGCCAATGGCTGCGGTGGGATGTATGAAAGCGTCATTTACTGGAGCCAGAGCTGTGAGTCCGTGGCGACCGGCAATTTTGGGGAATTGAAGCAGGCTGGGCCGCTGGCCAAAACCATCACAGTGCTGGATGGCGGTATCTGGACCAAAGTCTTTTTAATGCCGGCTGGAGCCGGCTGCGTGTCAATCAAAAAAGAAATTGTTCGCTAACCATACCAACGGAGGCAGGCTGATGAGAAAACCACACTGGGCACAAATATTTATGCCACAGCAAGATTCGACAGGGCTGAAGAATCGTCAGGGCAGTCCCAGACGGTTCATAATGACGGCGATTGCCGCCCATGTGCTGGCAATCCCCCTTTTTCCCATGAGCGCACAGGCTGTCGATTTCATCTCGGATACAGTTGTCGCCCGGGTAATTGGCAACAGCGATGGTGACACCTCCGGCGAGCTGCAGGGGGCAATCATTACCTCCAACGGAAACTTTAGCACCGACAACGCCTCTCGGACTCCGATGGATGCGGGCCAGAGTAATCCACAGGCCTATATTGAGGTCATGAGTACAGGTCCTTCCGGCTCGCAAGCAACTGGGGGCTACATCAACATTTACGCCAAAGATTCTATCAAACTTGATGGCACCACTTTGGTTACCGATGATTTTAGTGTCAATAAAGTCACTCCCGGGAGTTTCCCCTTTCCCGAGACCTACACTCCCGTGTTCACGGTTAATTCCACCACCGGTAATACAGATGTCTCCGGCACCCTGAACGTGGATGGCAGCACGACGACCGCTGGCATCACCAATACCGGCGATTTTGTCAACACCGGCGCAGCCGATCTTCAGGGGGCAATATCCAGCTCGGAAGGTGATGTTTTAATCAACGATTCGCTCAAGGTAACGGGCGCGGCCACGGTCAACGGTGCCACCTCGGTTAACAACACCCTGGGGGTGACCGGCTTGGCCACCCTCAACTCGGCCAGCGTGACCAACGGCCTGAACGTCGGCGGAACAACCCAAACGGGGTATCTAAATGTCAACAATACCGCAGTCGTTGACGGCACCACCACCCTGAATGGCGCCACCACGGTTAACAACACTCTGGGGGTGACCGGCTTGACAACCACGGCGGGCATCACCAACGCCTCCGGCGGCATCAACAACACCGGTGGACTCAACAACAACAGCGGCGGCATCACCAACGCCGGCGCTATCGACGCAACCACAATAACCACCTCCGGCTTGGCCACCCTCAACTCGGCCAGCGTGACCAACGGCCTGACCGTGGGCGGAACAACCCAGACGGGGTATCTAAATGTCAACTATACCGCAGTCGTTGGCGGCACCACCACCCTGAATGGCGCCACCACGGTCAACAACTCCCTGAATGTGCTCGGCAATACCAATATCAACTCCTCCGGCAGCGGCAGCACCTCCATCGGCACCTATGGCGGCTCCACTAACACGATCTCGGGCTTGAACAACACCATACAGGCCACCGGTACCAACGCCATCAGCGGCACAACCAATACCATCACCGGTACAACCAATACTATTCAGGCCGGCACCAACAAGGTCGTGGTAGCCGCTCCTTCCTCGGGCAACGGGGTGCTCATCACCGGAGCCACAACCGGGATTGTTTCCACCGTCGCTGGTAGCTTGGTGGGAGCGGTGAGCATCACTGGGAGCGGCGGCGGGGCTGCTTTGACTCAGGCCGCTGTCACGACTTTCGTAGGCGATGGCTTAACCAGTAAAACCAGCGGTAATCTGACATACGACGCAACGACAAAAGTCGTTAAAGATACTTCAACGGGTGCCACCTATAACATAATAACAGGTGTCGGCAATTGGGCGGACGTTGCAATGATGTCCAACTCCGGCACGGCGGGTATCCGGATCAATGACTACGGTGTGCAAATCATCTCGCCACCGGTCTCGGGAAATCAGGTTGCAACCAATGACATCGGCACCTCCACCGGTAGCGGGACCATCATCAACAACTTTGGCGACGGCGGTACCCAGGGCGGCACGGTAATCAACACCATCGGTCAGGGCGGGACCAACGGTGGCAAGGTCACCAACTCCATCGGTGACGGCGGCGCGACCACCACCACCGTCAGCAACACCATCGGCACCGGCAGCAGCAGCACCGGCACGGTGACCAACGAAATTGGCCTGGGCGGTTCCGGTACCGGATCCACCATCAATAATTTCGGCTCCAGTACCGGCGGCGGTGATGTCACCAACACCTTCGGCTCTGGCGCCTTGGCCACAGTGTCCAGCACAACAACCAACACGATTGGTGTGGGCGGCGCAGGAACGACCAACAACACCATCGGCTCCGGCGGCAGTGCCACCACCAGCGTGACCAATAACACCTTCGGCGCCGGCGGCGGCGGAACAACCTCCAACACCATCGGCGCTGCGGGTGCAGCCGGCAGCAGCACCACCAACAGCTTCGGCACCGCCAACACCGGAGATGGGACTGTTGTCAACAATATCGGCACGGGGACAGGCGTCTCAACGACGAATATCGGCAACACCAACGCAGCGACGACAGCGACAACTCAGGGCGGCAACGGCACCCTGTCGGTTGCCAACAACAACGTCAGCATGGGCGTGGACGGCGGGTCATCCATCAGCGCGACCAACACCAACAACGTGCTGAACGCCGCCCGGCAGAATCAGTTGACCGGCGCCACCGGCAACACCTTCACAGCAACAACCGGTGACAACACCATGGACGCTTTGACCGGGGCCAACTCCATCACCGGTCAAACAGGCAACGATATCACCGCCACCACCGGTAACAACACCATGGGCGCTTTGGCCGGGGCCAACTCCATCACCGGTCAAACAGGTAACACCTTCACAGCAACAACCGGTAACAACACCTTGGACGCTTTGGCCGGGGCCAACTCCATCACCGGTCAAACAGGCAACGATATCACCGCCACCACCGGTGACAATGCCATGACCGCCACCACCGGCAGCAACCTCTTTGAGGCCAATGCCGCCAACCAGTCGAACACCTTCTCCGCCACCGGCACCAACGGCAGCAACAATCTGACCGCCAATGCCATCACCGGCAGCAACAACCTCGAAGCACGTTACAACAATATCGGCGTCTCCACTGCCAACTCCATTAACGCCATAGGTAACAACAGCGTTGGAACCACGGTCAACGCCACGGGTGGGAATAGCTACATGTCGGTGGTCAACGGCACCGCCAGCCTGCGCTCGGGAACCGGTGCAACCGCCAGCGGTTTCACCACCACCAGTTCGCCGCAGACCCTCAGTACTGATCATGTCACCCTCAACACCCAGCTCAACGGGGTAGGAGACAACGCCAGCCGGCAGAACATCGCCGGAGCCTCGTATGTGAACCGCCTGGAAGGGAACACCCTGATCAACGGCAACACCTATATCAACGGCACCCTGGTCTATACCTCCAACACCTCGGCGAGCACCACCGTAACCTCAGGGACCTCGATTCTGAACGACGCCTATCAGAGCACCAACGGTCAGATGAACATCGTTAATGCCGGCGGCTCCGGCGCCCTGGTTGATGATAACGGCAAGATCACCACCGGTATAGTTGACCAGTCCACCGCCTCTCTGGTTCTGACCAATGGTGTCGGTAATACCCACGGCCTGGTAGTAACCGAGGAAAAAACCGTGCTTTCGGGCGGCACCCACTCAACCACCTTGACCCTGCATGATGACGGTGCCACCTTTGCCAATGCCGATAACGGCGAGGCAGTCCGAGTCCATGGCGTGGACGACGGCATGGCCCAGACTGATGCCGTGAACTTGCGGCAACTCTCTCAGGGGGTGGCCATGGCAGCCGGCCTAGCCGCCCTTCCGCAAGTTGAACAGGGCAAGACCTTTGCCATTGCAGCCGGGTCCGGCTTTTACAAAGGTACCGAATCCTTGGCCATGGGTGTCAGCGCCCGTTTTCTAGAGAACTTTGTGGTTAAAGGAGGTTTCAGCATGGTGCCTGAAGCCAGCCACATCAGCGCCACCGGGAATGTCGGTATTTCCTATTCCTGGTAGTTCACCGCTTTGCATCAGGCTTTCTCAAAAGCTCGCAGGGGGATAAACACCTCCCGCGGGCTTTCTCTTTTGTCGGCCTGAACGGAGATTAGATTCCAAAACTGGCGTGCTGAAAAGGGTATCAGACAAAGGAATTTGCTCACTTACGCCCCAGACAATCATCTTCGCTTTTCTCTTGCCAATCGTCCGGGGCGGGTTATGCTGGCGCGATGCTGAAAACCGATGCAAAAAACGGGGGAGGGGAGGTTGCCGCTCTGGGGGATACACAGCCTGATGCTGCTGGCGGCCCTGATCGTGGCCAGTTCCTTCACGGTCGGCGAGGCGATCACCCGCGGCCTTGATCCGGCCGTGCTGCTGCTGGTCCGTTACCTGGTTGCGGCCGGTTGCCTGGCCCCGATCCTGCTCATAAATCACGGCCTGCACCGACCGCCGGCCCGGCAGCTGGCCGGCTACGCCATCATCAGCTTCAGCACCGTCGGCTTCTTCTGGTGCATGTTCGAGTCGCTGCGCTTTACCACCGCCATCAACACCAGCATCATCTTCACCCTGGTGCCCGGCATCTCCGGACTTTACAGCGCCGTTTTTCTCCACGAACGTCTCGGCCGCTATCGTTTGCTGGCCCTGGGCTGCGGGATGTTCGGCGCCCTCTGGGTGATCTTCCGGGGCGATCTGGCCCGGCTGCTGGCCCTGGAGATAAACCACGGCGATCTGCTCTTCCTGGCCGGCTGCTTCCTGATGGCCGCCTATACCCCCCTGGTTAAAGTGGTGCATCGGCGGGAATCCATGGTGGTCATGACCTTCTGGGTCCTGGCCACCGGCTGCCTCTGGCTGCTTCTGCTGGCGGCGCCCAAGTTGGCCGGGGTGGACTGGAGCGGGGTCACGACCAAGGTCTGGGCCGGCATCGTCTACCTGGCGATCTTCTCCACCGTCGTCACTTTCTATCTCACCCATCTGGCCACCATCCACATCGGCCCCACTCGGGTCATGGCCTACAGCTACTTCTATCCCGCCTTCGTCCTGGTGATCAACTGGTGTTTCGGCAAAGGATTACCGCCGGCCGTCATCCTGCCCGGGGTCGTCGTCGTCACCCTGGCCACCGTGGTCCTCCAGCACGGCGCCGCCCGGAATTGACAATCCGCGCTTGAGGTGGTGCAGGACAGGTTCCACCCGCCACTTCCTTATTTTGAATTGGACTGCCCGCCAACCTTGGTTATCATATCAGTTGAAATTCACAGCGATTTCGCTTCCGAAAGTTGAATAGCCAAGGAGACCCAATGAAGATCATCGCCATCAACGGCAGTGCGCGTAAGAACTGGAACACCGCGACCCTGCTCAAGCATGCCCTGGAAGGGGCGGCCAGCGCGGGGGCGACGACCGAGTTGGTCCACCTCTATGATCTTGATTACCAGGGCTGTACCAGCTGCTTCGCCTGCAAGATGGTGGGCGGGCCAAGTGAGGGACGCTGTGCCATGAAGGACGGCGCCACGCCGATCCTTCATCGGATCGAGGCTGAGGTCGACGTATTGATCCTGGGCTCGCCCATCTATTTCGGCGGGATGTCCGGAGAGATGCACTCCTTTCTGGAACGGCTGCTCTTCGCCCCCCTCGTCTACTCGAATCCGCCGCGCTCGTTATTCCCGCGCCGGATAAGGACCGGTTTCATTTACACCATGAATGTCTCCGAAGAGATGAGCGCCAAAATCGGCTATGAAGCAATGTTTGCCGCCACTGAAGCCTCCCTGGGCAGGATACTCGGGGAGGCCGAAACCTTCCGCAGCTATGACACCTGCCAGTTCCCGGATTACTCCAAGGTGGTGATGGAGTACCTGGATCCGGTCCACAAGCTGGCCCGGCGCGAGCAGGTCTTCCCCGAGGAGTGCCGGCGGGCCTTCGAGTTCGGCCGCCGTCTGTCGGTGGCTTAAGTTTGCCGCGCCCGCCCGGGAATGACGGCGCCCGGCAGCGTCCGCCTGGCCTCCACAGCCATGAATAAAAGCGCCAGCAACGACAGCGGCTTCCGGTCCGCCATTCGCACCCTGAAATCCCGCAATTTCCGTCTTTTTTTCGGCGGGCAGGGGATTTCACTGATCGGCACCTGGATGCAGCAGGTCGCCATGGCCTGGCTGGTTTACCAGCTCACCGGCTCAGCCTTGATGCTGGGGGCGGTCAACTTTGCATCCCGGATCCCCATCTTCCTGGCCTCGCCCTTCCTGGGAGTCCTGGCCGACCGCTGGAACCGGCATCGCATCGTGATCTTCACCCAGACCGCCTCCATGCTCCAGGCCCTGCTCCTCGCCCTGCTGGTCCTGACCCACCAGATCCAGGTCTGGCAGCTCTTCGTCTTGAGCCTTTTCATCGGCCTGGTCAACGCCATGGACATCCCAGCCCGGCAATCGTTTCTGATTGAGATGGTGGACAACAAAGATGACCTGGGCAGCGCCATCGCCTTGAATTCCTCGCTGGTCAACGGCGCCCGCCTGATCGGGCCGTCGGTGGCCGGTATCCTGATTGCCGTGGCGGGGGAGGGAATCTGCTTTCTGATTAACGGCCTGAGCTATCTGACGGTGATCGCCGCCCTGTTGATGATGCGGATAACTCCCCGCCCGATCGAGCCGCGACGCTTGTCGATCTTCCAGCAGTTCAAGGAAGGGGCGCGCTACGCTTACGGTTTCGCGCCGACCAGGGCGATTCTGCTGCTGGTAAGCCTGGTCAGCCTGATGGGCCTGCCCTATATGGTGCTGATGCCGATTTTCGCCCAGGATGTCTTCCATCGGGGTCCGGACGGATTCGGCTTTTTGACCGGCGCGACCGGAGTCGGCGCCCTGGCCGGCGCCCTATACCTGGCCGGCCGCAAGAGCGTACTGGGCCTGGGGCGGATGATCGTCATCGCCACCCTGCTGTTCGGGCTCAGCCTGCTGCTCTTTTCCCATTTCCCCTTCTTCTGGCCCGCCCTGATCATCCTGGCCTTTAGCGGCTTCGGCATGATCGTGCTGCTGGCCTCGGCCAATACCGTGCTGCAGACCATCGTCGAGGACAACAAGCGCGGCCGGCTGATGAGTTTCTACGCCATGTCCTTCGGCGGCATGGTGCCCTTCGGCAGCCTGCTGGCCGGCGCTCTCGCCAGTTCGATCGGGGCGCCAAACACGGTCCTGGCCGGCGGCCTGCTCTGCCTGATCGGCGGGCTGTGGTTTGCCGGAATTCTCCCCCGGCTGCGGGAGCTGGTCCATCCGATTTATGTGCAAAAAGGCATCCTGCAAGAAGTGGCCGTCGGCCTCCAGAGCGCAACGGAACAGGGTGCCCCGCCGAAAATCGCCGGCCCGACGGGAAAGATGTGAGCATAATGGCCGCCGCTTTTGGCTTTTGTTGCCGGATTGTCAGCTGATCCCTGCCTCCCGGGTTAGGTGCAAAGCAAGACAACGCCAGTCTTTTGCCGGTAATCCTCGCCTCCTTACTTAACATGTCATTTGCAATCCACCGCCGCATGTGCTAAAAGATTTTTCCTCGATTTACTTTTATATTTGACCACTAAATCAGTAACTTTTAACAGCCGTCCCGTCGGCTTTCACCTGGGGATTAAACCATGAACACACCAGAGATCATCTACACCGCCATCGACGAGGCCCCGGCACTGGCCTCATATTCGCTGCTTCCTATTCTCCGGGCCTTCACCAAGGCTTCAGGCTTTTCCTTTGTCACCAAGGATATCTCCCTGGCCGGACGGATCATCGCCAACTTCCCCGAGTACCTGCGTGAGGACCAGCGGATTCCCGACGACCTGGCCGAGCTGGGCAAACTGGTCAAGCTCCCGACCACCAACATCATCAAGCTGCCCAACATCAGCGCCTCGGTGCCGCAGCTGCAGGAGGCCGTAAAGGAGCTACAGGCAAAAGGTTACGCCATCCCGAATTATCCGGAAGACCCCAAGACCGAGGCGGAAAAAGCTCTGCAGGCCCGTTTCGCCAAGGTCCTGGGCAGCGCCGTCAACCCGGTTTTACGGGAAGGCAATTCGGACCGGCGAGCCTCGACGGCGGTAAAGGAATTCGGCCGCAAGAACCCGCACCGGATGATGAAACCGTGGCCGACCCCGTCAAAATCCCGAGTCTCTCATATGCAGGCTGGAGATTTCTACGGCAGTGAAAAATCCCTGACCTTGGAGCGAGGCTGCCAGGTCCGCTTCGAGTTTGTCGATAAGGCAGGCAACATTAAGATCCTCAAGGAGAAAACCGCACTGCTGGCCGGGGAAGTTATCGATGTCTCGGTCATGAACGTCCAGGCCCTGCGCCGCTTCTACCAGGAGCAGATCGCGGCGGCCAGACAGGAAGGCGTCCTCCTCTCCCTGCACCTGAAGGCGACCATGATGAAGGTCTCCGACCCGGTCATGTTCGGCCATTGCGTCGCCGTCTTCTACCGCGAAGTTCTGGACAAACACGCCGAGGTCATCCGGGAACTCGGGGTGAACCTCAACAACGGCATCGCCGACCTCTACGCCAGACTGGCCAAACTGCCGGAGGCCAAAAAGGTCGAGATCGAGGCGGATCTGGCCGGGATCTACCCGAAGAAGTGCGAGCTGGCCATGGTCGACTCGAGCAAGGGTATCACCAACCTGCATGTCCCCAACAACATCATCATCGATGCCTCGCTGCCGGTGGTCATCCGCGACGGCGGTCGGATGTGGGGTGCGGACGATAAACTGCACGACACCATCGCCATGGTACCCGACCGTTGCTACGCCACAATCTATCAGGAAGTGTTCGAGGACTGCCAGAAACACGGCCCCTTCGACCCGGCCACCATGGGCAGCGTCGCCAATGTCGGCCTGATGGCCCAGAAGGCCGAAGAGTACGGCTCCCACGACAAAACCTTCCTGGCCCCGGGCTCCGGCACCATCCGCATTGTCGACACCGCCACCGGCGCCACCCTGCTGGAACAGGGCGTGGAGGAGGGCGACATCTTCCGCGGCTGCCAGACCAAGGACGCGCCGATTCGCGACTGGGTTAAACTGGCGGTTACCCGAGCCCGGGCCACCGGAACTCCGGCCCTTTTCTGGCTGGATCCCGAGCGGGCTCACGACGCCCAGCTGATCACCAAGGTTGAAAGATATCTGCCGGAGCACGATATAGCCGGCCTGGATATCCGGATCATGACCCCGAACGCCGCCATGCGTTTATCGCTCTCCCGGATCCGCCAGGGTGAGAATACCATCTCGGTAACCGGCAATGTCCTGCGCGACTATCTCACCGATCTCTTCCCGATTCTGGAGCTGGGCACCAGCGCCAAAATGCTCTCCATCGTACCGCTGATGAACGGCGGCGGCTTATTTGAAACCGGGGCCGGCGGCTCCGCCCCCAAGCACGTCCAGCAGTTCCTCAAGGAGGGGCACCTGCGCTGGGATTCCCTGGGTGAATTCTGCGCCCTGGTCCCTTCCTTCGAGCACCTGTCCAGCATCGTCAAGAACAACAAGGCCCGGATTTTTGCCGAGACCCTGGATCGGGCCATCGGCCAACACCTGGAAAATCAGAGGTCGCCTTCCCGCAAGGTGGGAGAACTTGATACCCGGGGCAGCCACTTCTACCTGGCCCTCTACTGGGCTCAGGCCCTGGCCGAACAGCAGGAAGACCAGGAACTGCAGGCCCGTTTTATTCCGGTGGCCCAAGCCCTGGCCGAGAACGAGGCCAAGATCGTCGCCGAGTTGAACGGAGCCCAGGGCCGGCCGGTGGACATCGGCGGCTACTACCGACCGGAGCTGGAGAAGGTCACCCGGGCCTTGCGCCCCAGTTCCACCTTCAATGCCATCATCGACGCCTTGTAGATTTCGTCGCCCACTGTTCCGCTATACATAAAAAAGCCGCGGCGCTACTTCGCTGCGGCTTTTTTGTGCCGTTCGAAGTTGAATTATCTATATATTTAATAATCTTCCAGTCGCAAAAAATATAGGTTCAACCTATTAGTTAACTATTTATTATTGTGTTTTTTTCAACCAATAACGATCAATTCTGATACCTTGACAGATTTTAGATTAGAAGTTAAATAGATACCACGCTGTGTTACCTGTCTGTTGATAGTGAATGTTAGGTAATTTCCTCTCAACAGAACACCAGAACTATTGGGGAGAAACACTGATGGGGGAGCGAAAAAACTGCTGGGAAGTGAAGAAATGCGGGCGTCAAGAAGGCGGTGACAAGGTCAAGGAGCTGGGTCAATGCGTGGCAGCCAGCCAGAGTCCCTATGATGGAGTGAACCAGGGCACCCTGGGCGGGCGCTTCTGCTGGCGGCTGGCCGGCACCCTTTGCGGCGGCAAACCACAGGGCTCAGCGGCCCAGAAACTATTCAACTGCCTGGCCTGCGAGTTTTTCAAACAGGTCATCCAGGAAGAGGGCAAGAGCTTCAAACTCTCACCCGCCGATCTCTGAAAAGCCGCCAATAACCGGGGAAAATTGCCCGAAAACTGAAAAGCCGTAACCATGGTTGGATACGGCTTTTTATTTTTGCAATTTCTCTTTCACATGCTTCCGCGTTGGATCACATCCCGGGGCTACTCCTGCGTCCTGATTTCTATCCCGATCAATGACATAGCCGTATAGTCTAAGTCCATCATGCTCTTTCTGATAACGCCAACGATCCAAGCGGATATTAACCGCATCCGGGCCGGGTAAAGATCGGTAACCATTTTACAACAGTGCAGGTGAGGAAGTGTGGCTTGTCCGGTTCCGTTATTAGATAGCGCCTTCTGGCCATGCTTGGCAGGAGTTGGTGTGGATGGGACGCGGGAGGTTTTTAATTTTCATGATGGTTGCTTCCGGTTGATCAACTCCTCAATATCCTTGTGCAATTGCGGCAGATCCAGGTGGTTGAGATATTTCATGCGGATCAGGCCCTGCCGGTCGATCAGAAAGGCCACCGGCACATCGGTAATGGAACCGAAAGCCTTTTTCACCACCTCGTCGGCCACCACCATCGGGTAAGTTAAGTTCATCTTGTCCATAATTACCTTCATCTCGCCCTGGTCATCCTCTTCGGGCACCATGCCCAGCACGGCAAAATCACTGTCCGGCAGTTCACCCTGGATTTTCTGCAGTTCCGACATCTCCTCCCGGCACTTGGGGCACCAGGTGGAAACAAAAGCCACCAGCAAGATCCGACCGGCATAGCTGGAACTTTTGATCTCCCGGTTGTCGCGGACATTTGGCAGAATAAACTCTGGCAAGGTCATTCCGGCCGCGCTCACATCAATGCCGGAAAAACCAAGCTCTTCCGAAAAATGGTGGGGGCCTTTCGCCTCCTGGCGATCACATCCGGAAATCAGAGCTCCGGCCAGAAAAAAAAGAGCGATTAGCAAAATCCGGTAACGCATGAGAGCATTCCTCTTCAAAGGGTGCATGCGATTGGGGAACTGATTCTTCCTGAAGACAGGATAAACCCGGGGTCAGGTAAAATCAAAATTCAATCTCTTCCTTGAGACTGCGGGCCAGCAGGGTCTCGACCGCCTCGTCGCACTCCATCCCTTCGTAGATCACCTGATAGACCTGCTCAAGGATCGGCATCTCGACCTTTTCCTGCCGGGCCAGATTCCAGGCGGACTGAGTGGTCTTGACCCCCTCGGCCACCATCTCCATCTCGGCGACGATCTCATCGATCTTGCGGCCCTGTCCCAGCTTCAAACCCACCTGGCGGTTACGGCTGAGGTCGCCGGTACAGGTCAGGACCAGGTCGCCCAGGCCGGCCAGGCCGGAAAAGGTCAGGGGCTGGGCCCCCATCTTGACACCCAGCCGGGTGATCTCGGCCAAGCCCCGGGTAATCAGAGCGGCCCGGGTATTGGTGCCGTAACCCAGCCCGTCGCAGATACCGGCGGCGATGGCAACGATGTTCTTGAGGGCGCCGCTGATCTCCATGCCGATGACATCGGTGGAGGCATAAACCCGGAAGCGGGGGGCATTAAAGAACTCCTGGCAGAGCAGGGCGTCTTCCAGGACCGGAAAAGCCACAGCCACGGCAGTGGGTACCTCGGCCGCCACCTCCCTGGCAAAGCTGGGTCCGGCCAGAACCCCCAGATGCAGGCGGGGCGGCTTAGCCAGATGGGAGATCTCATCGACCATCACCTGATCCATGGTCATCAGGGTATCGTTTTCGATGCCCTTGACCGCCGAGATTATATAGGTGTCATTGAGAAGATGCGGGAGAAGACGGCGAAAGACCTGGCGGAAGCCATGGGAAGGGACAACCATCACCACCATCCGGCGGCCGGTTACGGCCTGTTCAAGCTCACCGGTGGGATGGAGATCTTTGCCCAGTTTAAAGCCAGGCAGATAGGTGAGGTTTTCCCGGTTGGTAACAATCTCGGCCGCGTGTTCCGGCCGATGGGCCCAGAGGTTGACCACGCAGCCCTTGTCGCTCAACATTTTCGCCAGGGCAGTGCCCCAGCTGCCGGCCCCGATTACCGCCGCCTGTTGGATGGGCATTAGTCGAGCCTCCGGTAGAAATAATTGGTTGTCGACGGGTAGCGGCGTCCACCGCTACCCGTCATGCACAAGCTGTTGCCGAGGCCGGTTTATTCCTCGTCGCTGTCCGGAGTTTCATCCTCCGGTTCTTCGTCAAGCTTAACCTTGTCCTTGAGAACTTCGCCATCGATCAGGGCTTCCTCGGCCGATTCGTCGTAAATCTCCTCTTCGTCAGAGGTAGGTTCCGCCACCCGAGCGATATCCACCACTTTCTCACCCTTCTCCAGGTTGATCAACTTAACCCCCTGGGTATTACGGCCGATGATGCGCAGGGAATTCATATTCATCCGGATGATCTTGCCGACGCTGGTGATCAGCATGATCTCATCCTCATCAGTCACCGTCAGGGCGCCGACCACCTGGCCGTTGCGCTCGCTGGTCTTGATGGTGAAAACCCCCTTGCCGCCGCGATTACGAACCGGGTACCCCTCGACCGCGGTGCGCTTACCGTAACCGTTTTCAGTGACGGTCAGGATCGAATTTGAATCATCGGCGAAAGTCTCCTCGCCGGTTTCGTCGCTCTCGGCCCCTTCCGGGGTTTCCAGACCTTTCTCCACCACCGAGACCCCGACCACGGTATCGCCCTCGTTCAGCCTGATACCGCGTACCCCGGCGGCCTGGCGGCCCATGTCACGGACCCGATCCTCGTTGAAACGGACCGACATACCGTCGCTGGAGAAGAGCATGATATCGTCGTTGCCGCTGGTCAATACCGCCGAGATGATCTCGTCACCTTCGCGGATGGTCAGGGCGATCTTGCCGCGCCGCAGGGGCCGGGCAAACTCGCTCAACACCGTTTTCTTGACCACGCCCTTCTTGGTCACCATCATGACGAACTGGGGCGCACCCTCCTCGGGCTTGAAGGTCTTGACCGGCAGAATCGCCGCCACCTTCTCGCCGGGGGCCAGATCCAGCAGGTTGACCAGGGCCTTGCCCCGGGCGATGCGGCTGGCCTGGGGAATCTCGTAGACCCGGCGCCAGAAGACCTTGCCGTGGTTGGTGAAGAACAGGAAGGTGTCATGGGTGATGGCCAGATAAAGGCTGGTGACAAAATCCTCCTCGTGGGTCTGGATGCCCTTGATACCCTTGCCGCCACGGCGCTGGGCCCGATAGAGATCGGTATGATTGCGCTTGATGTAGCCTTCGTGGGTGATGGTAACCACCATCTCCTCGGGGGTGATCATGTCTTCCGGGAGGATTTCGTCCGGGGCTTCGATCAGTTCAGTACGCCGCTCATCGCCGTAGTTATCGCGGATCTCGATGAACTCGTCGCGGATGATCTTCATCACCAGACCCTGGTCGGCCAGGATCTGCCTGAACCATTCGATCTGCCGCATCAACTCGGTATATTCCTCGATGATCTTGTCACGTTCGAGACCGGTCAAACGCTGGAGACGCATCTCCAGGATGGCCTGGGCCTGAATCTCGGACAGTTCGAAGCGCTCGATCAAGCCCTGTTTGGCCTCCTTGGGCCCGGGAGACTTCTTGATCAGTTCCACCACCTCGTCGAGGTTGGTGATGGCGATCTTCAACCCTTCCAGGATATGGGCCTTCTCCTCGGTCTTGCGCAGGTCATAAACGGTGCGCCGATAAACCACGGTCTTGCGGTGCAGGACGAAGTTGTCGAGAATCTCCTTGAGGTTCAAGACCTCCGGGCGCCCGTTGACGATGGAGAGCATGATGATGCCGAAGCTTCTCTGCAGCGGGGTCATCTTGTAGAGCTGGTTCAGGACCACCTCGGCAATCTCGTCCTTCTTCAGTTCCAGCACCACCCGCATGCCGTGCCGATCGGATTCGTCCCGGATCTCGGAGATCGCCTCGATCTTCTTTTCCTTGATCAGGATGGCAATCTTCTCAACCAGAGAGGCCTTGTTCTGCTGGTATGGAATCTCGGTGATGATGATCGATTCGCGGTTGACCTTCTTGCTCTTCTCCACATGGGTCTTGGAGCGCATCAATATCGAGCCGCGCCCGGTCTCATAGGCCTCGCGAATGCCGGCCCGACCACAGATGTAAGCGCCGGTGGGGAAGTCCGGCCCGGTGATGATATCCATCAGCTGATTGACGGTGATATCCGGGTTTTCGATCAAGGCCAGTAAGCCGTTCATCACCTCGGTGAGATTGTGGGGTGGAATATTGGTGGCCATACCGACGGCGATGCCGGAGGAGCCGTTGATCAGCAGGTTGGGAACCTTGGTCGGAAAGACCAACGGTTCCAGGTGGGAGTTGTCGTAGGTGGGGACGAAATCAACCGTTTCCTTATCCAGGTCGGCGATCAGTTCCTGATCGAGCTTGGTCATCCGCGCTTCGGTATAACGCATGGCGGCCGGCGAATCGCCGTCCACCGACCCGAAGTTGCCCTGGCCGTCGACCAACAGGATAGCGCAGCGAGAAGGTCTGGGCCATGCGGACGATGGTGTCGTAAGCGGCGGTGTCGCCGTGCGGATGGTACTTACCAATCACGTCACCGACGATACGGGCCGATTTGAGATAAGGCCGATTATGGTAGTTGTTGAGCTCACGCATGGCGTACAGGGCCCGGCGATGCACGGGTTTCAGACCGTCTCGCACATCGGGCAGAGCCCGGCCGATAATAACGCTCATGGCATAATCGAGATAGGACTTCTTCAGTTCACTCTCGATGGTGATGGTGGGCTGACCGGGGGTGTCGGTATGTTCGACCATTGCTTGTCCTTATATTTTCCTGTTCAGGCTGATTGGCTAAAAATGTTGTTCAATATCGTCATTGCAAAGATTGCTTCGCTGAGTTTATGCCCGCCTTTCGGGTATTCGCAATGACGAGTTTGGGCTAGATATCCAGGTCGGATACCTCCATGGCATGGTTCTGGATGAACTCGCGACGTGGTTCGACTTTATCGCCCATCAGGGTGGTAAAAATATCGTCGGCCTTCTCGGCGTCTTCGATCCTTACCTTCAGCAAGATGCGGCGCTCCGGGTCCATGGTGGTGTCCCAGAGCTGGATAGGGTTCATCTCACCCAGGCCTTTGTAGCGCTGCAGGGTGCTGCCCTTGAAGGATTCCTTCCGCACCATCTCCAGCAATTCCTGCCAGTTGGCGGCCGCCAGCTGCTGGCTTTTATTGTCGATGACGTAGCCGCCGCTCAACAGGTCTTTGACCTGGGGATAAATAGTCAGGAGAGAATGGTACTCGGGAATCAAGGGAATCTGCGGCCCGACCGTAACCCGGAGATGCGCCTTATCCTTGAAGGCGGCTTCGAACTCGTAGCAGCTCGGCTTCCAACGACAGATCCGGATGGGGCTGAGAATGAAATCTTTACCGGCCAGGTGTTCTTTCAGGCGGTTGACAAAATCTTCATCGCTGAACTGGTCGGCCGAAACCACCTCGTGCTCCAGCAGGAAGTTGGTCATGTCCTCCCAGATTCCCATTCTTTCGAGATAACGGACGATCTTCAGGTAGCCCGAGAGTTTGCGTAAGACCTCGACCAGCCGGGGACCGGTAAACTCCTCGGCAACCGCCTCCGGCCGCACGGTCATCATGGTGCTGGCCTGCTCGAAGAGGAAGTTGTTCAGGTGGTCATCGTCGGCGAAGTACTGCTCTTTTTTGCCGCGCCCCAGCCGATAAAGTGGCGGCTGGGCGATATAGACATTGCCGTTTTCGACCAGCGGCAGCATCTGCCGGTAAAAGAAGGTCAGCAGCAGGGTGCGAATATGGGCGCCATCGACATCGGCATCGGTCATGATGATGACCTTGTGGTAGCGCAGATGTTCGACGTCAAAATCATCCTTGCCGATCCCGGTGCCCAGGGCGGCGATCATCTGTTTGATCTCCTCGCTGGAGAGGATCTTGTCGTACCGGGCTTTTTCGACGTTCATGATCTTGCCGCGCAGAGGCAGGATGGCCTGAAAGGCTCGATCCCTCCCCTGTTTGGCACTGCCGCCGGCCGAATCGCCCTCGACCAGGAAAATCTCGCGCTCGGCCGGGATCTTGGACTGGCACTCGGCCAGCTTGCCGGCCATCAACAAATCCAGCCCGCCGCCCTTTTTGCGCGACAATTCCTTGGCCTTGCGCGCCGCCTCACGGGCCCGTAAAGCATCGACTACCTTGCTGAGGATCGCTTTGGCATCCAGGGGATTCTTTTCGAGATAGATGCCGAGTTTCTCGTTGCAGATCGATTCGACGATGGATTTGACCTCGCTGTTGCCCAGCTTGGTCTTGGTCTGCCCTTCAAACTGGGGGTTGGGCACCCGGACGGAGATTACACAGGTGATACCTTCGCGGACGTCATCGCCTTCCATTTTCTCCCGCAGGTTCTTGGGGACCACATCATCACTGGCGTAGCGGTTGATGCATTTGGTCAGGGCGCCGCGGAACCCGGTGACATGGGTGCCGCCCTCCCGGGTGAAGATGTTGTTGACATAGGCGAAGAGGCGTTCGGAGTAGCCGGTGTAATACTGAAAAGCCACTTCCACCTGGACCCCATCCTTCTCGCCTTCGATGAAGATGGGATTGGCATGCACCGGGGTCCGATTGCGATTCAGGTAAGCGACAAACTCGGTGATGCCGCCCTCGAAGTGGAATTCATCCTCGGCGCCATTGCGTTCATCCTTCAAGGCGATTTTGACTTCGCGGTTTAAAAAAGCCAGTTCCCGCAACCGGTTCTGGATGGTCTCGTATTTGAAGACCAGGGTCTCGGTAAAAATGGTCGGATCCGGCTTGAAGGTGATCCTGGTGCCGGTAAGCTCGCTATCGCCGATAATCTTGACCGGGCCGGTGTTGATCCCGTGCTCGTAAGATTGCTGATGGATCTTGCCGTCACGTTTGATTTCGGCGGTGGTCCACATGCTCAGGGCATTAACCACCGAAACGCCAACCCCGTGCAGACCGCCGGAAACCTTATAGGTGGAATGATCGAACTTGCCGCCGGCATGCAGGGTGCACATGACCAATTCCAGGGCCGATACCTTTTCGGTAGGATGCATGGCCACCGGAATCCCCCGGCCGTCATCCTCGACACTGACGCTGTCATCGCGGTGAATGGTGACCTTGATATGGGTGCAGTAGCCGGCCAGGGCCTCGTCGATACTGTTGTCCACCACCTCGTAGACCAGATGATGCAAACCTTCTTCGCCGGTGTTGCCGATGTACATGGCCGGCCGCATCCGGACCCCTTCAAGGCCGCTTAGGACCTTGATATCTTTGGCGTCATAGGTGTTCTGCTTTTCGCTCACGTTTTTTCTGCCTTTCGATATTGTTTAAACTATGTCGGAAATAACAATCTTACAAACCTTTGCATGATCCGGTTCGAACTGGTTCGGATCGCAAAGGTATGGGTATGCACTGGGAAAAATCAGATCTTCATCGGCATAATGACGCTGATATAACCGGGATCGTCCTCTCCTTTGATCAGACAGGGACTTTCCTCGGAATTAATATAGAGACGGGCCAGATCGCTACCCATAACCTGGAGAGATTCCAGGACGTACTTGCCGTTAAAGCCCACATCCAGCACCGGCCCGTTGTAGCCGATTTTGATGATATCCTTGGCGTTACCGATATCCATACTCTCGGATGAGAGCATCAGGGTGTCCTTTTCCAGATGAAACTTGACCGCGTTGAACCGGTCCTCGGTGAAGAGGATCATCCGCTTCATGGCATTGATCAGTTTTTGGCGCTCCATCTCCACCAGATTTTCCTGTTTGATGACACTGATGATATTGCGATAGTCGGGAAAATCGCCGTTCATCAGACGGATAATCATCAGCGCCCGTTCGGTCTTCAGGATTGCCTGTTTGCTGTCGAAACCCAGGGAAACCAGAGTTTGTCCCTCACAAAACTTTCTGATTTCCTGGACCCCTTTGCGGGGAATGAGTACCGGCTTGTCCATGGCCAGAGCGCCCAAGTCCGATTCCAGCGGCAATTCCATCAGGGACAGACGATGCCCGTCCGAGGAAACCATGCGCAGCAGAAAATTCTGATCTTTCTTTTCTCTCTCGACCAGAACGCCGGCCAGATTGAACTGGCTTTCCCCTTCCTGGGCCACCGAAAAGATGGTGCGGTCGATCAGTTCTTTTAAAGTATCGGCTGGAATTTCCACCAACTTCTCTTCTTCATAATCGGGAAAGGAGGGGAATTCATCGGCAGAGAGGCCGGCCAGATTATAAGCGCTGGCATTGGCGGAAATTTTCACCCAGTTGTTGTCGTGCAGTTCCAGGTGCAAAAGATCGGCATCGGTCTCCCTGACGATCTCGAAAAGCTTACGGGCCGGGAGGGTGATTTCTCCGCCGGTAAGGATTTCGGCCGGCACCACAATTCTAACCCCCACTTCAAGGTCAGTGGCGGTCAGAGTCAGGTCGTTTACTCCGGTCCTGATCAGGACGTTCGAAAGGATGGCCATGGTTCCTTTCTTGCCGGTGATATTCTGCAAGGAAGCCAGGCCAGCCAGAAACTCATCCCTAGAAACATTCACAGATAATGACATGGTTTTCATCCCTTTAATCTTAAGTTTTTAAATAAAAGGATTATGATTATTAAGGGTGTTGATAAGTTGACAACAGGTATAACTTAACGAAATTATAATAAAAAAATTAAAAAATTTGGGTTCGATAAAAAGCTTGTTAAGCTCTGTTGAAAGTTATCAACAGGTTGTCGGTAGCGAGATTGTGGATAAGAAATTAACAATCATATAAATCCGCCTCACAAGATACAAAATAAAGGAGTTTTTTACAATAAAATAAAGGTATTTTTATACCCAGATAAGTATTTGTTATTATTAATGAATTTTAAATAAATAGCCGGAGGATTGTTTTAAGGGGGTTTGTGTTGGTAACTGTTTGAAATTATTATAAAAATTGTAAGTATTTTTCAGGTATCGCCGAACCACGGAAGTATTAAAGTTAACTGTTTGTATTTACGATATTAAATTAAACAAATTAGCTAATAACATCAATTATTGATTATAATAGATGAAAATTATTGATAAGTTAATACATCAGTTATTAATTGAGGCTGAAAAATCTGGTGTTTCTCCTGGTTTAGCAGCCGCTATCTATTTAAATACCAGGGAAAAAACAGAAAGAATATTATTAAGTACAGGTAATAGTCAGTTATTTCCAAGAAAAATTAAAATAACTACTCAGACATTTTTCGATCTTGCTTCTTTAAGTAAACCTTTATCAACTGTGCTTTCGCTGATAAGTTTGATACAATCCGGTAAGATTACGGTTAATCAAAAAATTACTGAAATTTTACCGGATATTCTTCCAGAAGAAAAAAAAGAAATAACGATTGTTCAATTATTAAATCATAGTTCCGGGCTACCGGCCTATCGCCCTTATTTTCATCATCTTGAAGGGATAACGGCCCGGGAACGCCAGGCGGAACTGTTAAGACTGATTATAGAGGAACCGCTGGAAAGCCGCCCGGGAACCAAAGCTGTTTATAGTGATCTGGGTTATCTCCTACTGGGCTTGCTGGTCGAAAAATCATCCGGGGTCGGGCTCGATAGTTATTTCCGACATAGGGTGGCGGCACCGCTAAATTTGTCGGCGGGGCTTTTTTACAACCGGCTGCCGGCACACCGCCGGGGTTCCTATGCCGCCACGGAAAAATGTCCCTGGCGCGGCCGGGTTATGCGTGGCGAGGTCAGCGACGAGAACTGCTGGGTTTTGGGTGGGGTGGCCGGTCATGCCGGTCTTTTCGGGCGGCTTGGCGAGGTTATGGAGTTGGTGGCAGCCGTATTGGAGATCTGGCGGGGCAGGTTGAGCCACCCATTTCTGCCGCGGGAAATACTCAAGGAATTTCTTGAGTCAAAAAACCAGGTTCCGGGTTCGACCTGGGCCTTGGGTTTTGATCGTCCTACTCCGGGGTGCTCCAGCAGCGGCCGTTATCTCTCACCCCGAAGTGTCGGCCATCTGGGCTTCACCGGCACTTCTTTCTGGATCGATCCTGAACGCGACCTGGCGATCGTGCTTCTGACCAACCGGGTTCACCCCAACCGCGACAACAACCGGATCAAGGAGTTCCGGCCCTACTTCCACGACCGGGTCATCGAGTTGCTGGGACTTAGATGAATTAAAAATTTAGCATTAAAATGCTTAATGGGAAGGGCAAAACAAACATACGGCCGGGAAGCCCAACAGCCTCCGATTGTGTAGGGTGCAATAAGCGGAGCGCATTGCGCCAACCCTACTCCAACTTAACTTTTTTTATGTCTCAAATTTTTCCGGAAACAACCCCTTGATTCCCTCAGCGCTGGCCGGACAAACCCCGCGTTCGGTGATCAGGCCGGTGATCAGACGGGCCGGGGTGACATCGAAGCTGTAATTGGCGGTGGCGGTACCGGCCGGGGCGATCAGCACCTTCTCGATCGTGCCGTTAACGGTAAGCCCGCAGACCTGGCAGATCTCGTCACCACCCCGTTCCTCGATGGGAATTTCCTTCACCCCGTCAGTCAGGTTCCAGTCGAAGGTCGATGAAGGTAAGGCCACATAGAAGGGCACCTGGTTGTCCCTGGCGGCCAGGGCCTTGAGGTAAGTGCCGATCTTGTTGGCCACGTCGCCGGTGCGGGTGGTGCGATCGGTGCCGACGATGACCAGATCAACCAGGCCATGCTGCATCAGGTGGCCGCCGGTGTTATCGGCAATCAGGGTATGCGGCACCCCTTCTTCCTTCAACTCCCAGGCGGTCAATTTGGCTCCCTGCAGCCAGGGCCTGGTCTCGTCGACCCAGACATGTACCTTAACCCCGGCTCGATGGGCGGCGTAGACCGGGGCAGTGGCCGAACCGTAGTCGACGAAGGCCAGCCAGCCGGCATTGCAGTGGGTGAGTATATTGACCGGCTGCCCCGGTTTTTTCCGGCTGATCTCCCGGATGATCCGCAGACCGTGCTCGCCGATGCGCCGACAGAATTCGGCATCTTCATCGGCGATTTCAACGGCGGTGGTAAAGAGCCGTTCTTTCTTGTTCTGTAAACCTTCGATCAGGCTGGCCGCGGTCAGTTGCCGGTTGACCGCCCAGGCCAGGTTGGCGGCGGTGGGCCTGGTCTCGATCAACAGCCGGGCGGCGCTTTGCAGGGTTTGCTCCAGGTTGGCGGGTGAGGCCTTCAGGATGGCGCTGTACATGCCGAAACCGGCGGTAGCCCCGATCAGCCCGGCGCCTCGCACATGCATTTCCTTGATAGCCCGGGCGAAGTCCGCGACGTTTCGCAGATCTTCGATCACCAACTGATGGGGCAGGTGGCGCTGGTCGATGATCTTGACGATTTCCTGATTATCCGGATCAGGCCAGATGGTACGGTAGTCGAGATTGGCGATTTTCATAGTTGGCGTTGGAGGATATCGGTTAGTGGAATGAGGTCGATCCCGGGAAAGCCGGCTTGCTTTGTTCCCCTGGCGGGTCAGGAGTGAGTAAGCTCAGAAGAACTTGGAGAGAATCAGGTAAGTGAGCAATCCCACGCCCAGGGAGCCATAGAGCGGCAGTCAGGTGGGGCATTCCGGCTCTTTCTTCCGGATGATTACGATCAATGAGACTGCCCCGGCCAGGACGGCGATGATCATTTTTAAGATTTCACTCATGGCCCTAATTTACTTAGCCAAGATGGAGAGGGCAAGGGATTAGCGAGAAAAAGTGCTTAGGTTTTAAGCCAACAGGACCGATGGCCGGAATATTTCGGCTCACCGGTTGGTGAACTTTAATCAAAACCTTTACGGAGTGCCGGCGGGGGCAAGACTCTCACCGACAGTCGGGTGATCAGGATGGAAATCAAAGAGATCGATACCAGCACTCTGCCGCCTGACGGTGGTACGCATTACAACCGGCTGATCTTCGAAAAAAGCCCTTACCTGTTGCAGCACGCCGAAAACCCCATCGACTGGTACCCTTGGAGCGAGGAGGCCCTGGCCCGGGCCGGGGCCGAAAACAAGCCGATCTTCCTCTCCATCGGCTACGCTACTTGTCACTGGTGTCATGTCATGGCCCGGGAGTCTTTCGCCGACCGGGAAATTGCGGCCCTGCTCAACCGTAACTTCGTCTCTATTAAAGTCGATCGCGAGGAGAGGCCGGACCTCGACTCCATCTATATGAAGATCAGCCAGGAAGTAACCGGCTCCGGAGGCTGGCCCCTGAACGTGATTCTTACTCCGGAGTGCAAACCTTTCCTGGTCGGAACCTACTTTCCCAAGGAGAATCGATCCGGTCGGCCCGGCCTGTTGGAGATTCTAACCAAGACCGTCGAATTCTGGGAACAGGATCGGGAGAAACTGATCGAATCGGCCAATCGGGTCGTGGAGCTGGTGAGTGGCGCCAGCCAGGCAGCGACAACCTTGGGCAAGCCGGATACGCAACTATTTGCTGGCGCTTTTCTGCAACTGGAGGCGAATTACGACCAGGAGCATGGTGGTTTTGGCCGAGCCCCGAAGTTTCCGGTGCCGCATCAATATCTCTTCCTGTTGCGTCATTGGCGCCGCACCGGCGAGGAAGCAGCCCGGGACATGGTGGTCCGGACCCTGACCGCCCTGCGGCAGGGCGGTATATATGACCAGCTGGGATTTGGGTTTCACCGTTACTCCACCGACCGGCAATTTCTCCTGCCTCACTTCGAGAAAATGCTCTACGATCAAGCCCTCTTGGCCCTGGCTTATCTGGAGGCTTATCAGGCTGCCGGTGATTCCCTTCTGGCTGAGACCGCACGGGAGATCTTCACCTACGTGGCCCGTGATCTAACCGCCCCGGAAGGAGGTTTCTATTCAGCCGAGGATGCCGACTCGGAAGGCGAAGAGGGGATCTTTTATCTCTGGAGCCAACCGGAGATTATCGAGGTGCTCGGCGCGGAGCAGGGACTTCTGTTCTCCGCCAAATACCGGATCAAACCGGAAGGCAATTTCCTGGACGAAGCGAGCGGTGAACAGAAAGGATTGAATATCCCGCACCTGGGTTCGGACGATGTCAGGCTCGACGAGCTGGCCGAATGCCGGCGACTCCTGCTGGATCAGCGCGCGGAAAGGATCCGCCCCCTGCGCGACGATAAGATCATCACCGCCTGGAACGGTTTGATGATCGCGGCCCTGGCCCGGGGCGGCAGGGTGCTGGATGATTCTGAGTTGACCGGGCGGGCCGCCCGGGCTGCCGACTTTCTGCTTAAGAACATGAAGGACGACAGCGGCAGGCTCTGGCGCAGCTATCGCCGGGGAACCGCCCGCATCGCCGCTTTTCAGGACGATTACGCATATCTGGTCTGGGGCTTGTTGGAACTATTTGAGTCAACCTTCGAGCCCCGCTACCTGGAGGAGGCGGTGGCGCTCAATCGGACCATGCTCAAATTATTCGCTGACGAAGAGAGCGGCGCCCTGACCTTTTCCGGCAGGGGAAACGAAAAACTGCTGATGACGGTGCGGGAGTTTTATGACGGCGCCCTGCCTTCCGGTAATTCGGTGGCCCTTTTCAATCTGGCCAAGCTGGCTATTTTTCTGGATGATCAGGAACTTGCCACCCGGGCAGAGAAATTGGCGGCCGCCTGCGGCCTGGCCGCCGCCGATTATCCGGCCGGGCAGACCATGTTCCTTACCGCCCTTGACCTCTTGCATGGACCGATCTCCGAAATCGTCGTGGCCGGGAAAAAAGAGGAACCCTTGGTCCGGGAAGCCTTACGGCTGATCAATGCCGCATTCGCCCCGGAGCGCGTGGTGCTCTTCCGGGAGGAAGGCGAGGCTGGCGCCAGACTGACCGGAATGATCCCCTGGTTGGAAGGCAAGAACAGTCCGGAGGCGCCGGTTACCATTTACCTATGTCAGAATTTTACCTGTCAAAAACCAATCAACGACCTGGCTGAGCTGCGGGTGCGATTGCAAAAATTATCGCCGGTCGGGCAGCGCTAAAGAGTTGCGCAAGCTCGCCGGATAAATTAGGTTCGCATACTGACTGCGAGGTCAAGCAGAGGCGGTTCGGTATCGATAATTGGAGGAAGAAAATGAGCATTATTCATGAGCTTTTCAGTGGTTCGCCTTTCGGACCCCTGGTGGAACACACCAAGAAGGTCCATGAATGCGTGGAGGTGGTGCGGCCCCTGATGGAGGCCCTGGCCCACGAAAACTATGATGAGATAGGCCTCCTGCACGACAAGGTTTCGCGCCTCGAGTACGAGGCCGATCTTTTGAAGCACGAGATCCGCTCTCGGTTGCCCAGGCGTTTTTTCCTGCCGGTGGAAAGGGTGGAGCTCGACAGCTTCCTTAGCTGCCAGGACAAGATCGCCGACCGGGTCCAGGATTTTTCGGTCATTTTAACCATCCGCAACACTAAAATTCATCCTGCCCTGATCGATGATTTCTTTGATTTTGTCGATCAGATTTTCCAGGCTACCGGTTTTCTTCTGACCGCCGCGGTGGAGCTGCACAGCCTGGCCGAGGTCTCCTTCGGCGGGGCCGAGGCCCGGGCGGTGCTGGAGATCATCGAAAAGGTGGGCCGTGAAGAATGGAAGGCGGACCGCATGGCCCGTAAACTCTCCAAGAAGATCTATGGCCTGGAAAAGGAAATAGACCCGATCAGCATTATATTCCACGAGAAAATTCTTCTGGCCCTTGGTTCCATCGCCAACGAGGCCGAGAATGCCAGCGACATGATGCGACTGATGATCGTCAAGTAGCACGGATTTTTCCTCCTCCCCACACTTTGAAGAGTGCAGAAGTTCCGGCTGGCAGAGCCAGCGGCTGGCCGGAATGAAATTTTTTACCAATCAACATCCGCGACCGGGAACAGATTATGGATTTAACGGTAATATTGATTGCGGCGGCCCTGGGTCTTTACATGGCCTGGAATATCGGGGCCAACGACGTGGCCAACTCCATGGCCGATGCGGTTGGTTCCCGGGCTCTGTCGATCAAGCAGGCCGTGATTCTGGCCGGGATCTGCGAATTTGCCGGCGCGGTTCTGGTTGGTTCCCATGTCACCGATACGGTCCGCAAGGGGATAGTCAGCCCGACTGCCATTTCCGGGATCCCGGGGCTCCTGCCGGGTGAGCCGGCCGCAATCATCGTTCTCGGGATGACCGCGGCGCTGCTGTCCGCCGCCTTCTGGCTGCACTTCTCCTCGGCCACCGGGATGCCGGTTTCCACCACCCACTCCATTGTCGGGGCGGTGGCAGGTTTCGGCATCGTCGCCGCCGGGATTGATTCGGTCAACTGGAACAAGATGGGGCAGATCGTCGCCAGCTGGTTCATTTCGCCGATCGCCGGCGGCATCCTGGCCTTTATCTTCTTCAAGTTTATCAGCCGTTTCATCCTGGGCCAGGAGCGCCCGGTGAAGGCGGCGCTGGTGCTGATGCCTTTCATCGTCTTTATCGCCTTCGCGGTGGTGACCATGGCGACGATCTGGAAAGGCTTAACCAATGTGACAGGTAATATCCCCTGGCTGACCGACGGGGTTACCCTGGCCATCGCTCTCTTAATCGCCTTGCTGGCGGCGGTGATTTCCTATTTTATGCTCAAGAAGAGTTTGTTGCACAAGAGCAAGCTGCCCATCCCCAAACAGCTGGAAGAGGTGGAGCGGGTCTTCACCCCCCTGGTGATCCTCACTTCCTGTTCGGTGGCCTTCGCGCACGGGGCCAATGACGTGGCCAACTCGGTGGGACCGCTGGCCGCCATAGTTCAAATCATTAAAACCGGGACCGTTGAGATGAAGGTGGGGGTGCCCTTCTGGATCATGGCTTTGGGCGGCGGCGGCATCGTCCTGGGGCTTGCCACTTATGGTTACAAGGTTATGCATACGGTCGGCACCAAGATCACCGAGATCACCCCCTCACGCGGGGTGGCGGCCGATGTGGCGGCCACCGCCGTGGTTCTGATCTGCACCAGGTTGAAACTGCCGATTTCCACCACCCATACCCTGGTGGGAGCGATCATGGGCATCGGTCTGGCCCGCGGCTTGAGCGGCATCAACCGTTCGGTGGCCCGCAAGATCTTCGGTTCCTGGCTCCTGACTGTTCCGGCTGCAGCCCTGCTGGCCATGTTTCTTTTTGTGGTCGGGCGCTATTTCTTCATGGAGCCGTTGCGGTTACTGATTCTGGCTGTGCCCGGCTGAGGGTCATCTTTTAAGCCGATTCGGTTTTTTCCATCCCAGCGGCTCCGGGCTTTTTCTGCCGTCCACCATTAGACTTCCATTATTCCCTTACCCGCGCCAGGGTCAGAACGCTGACCTCGTCGGCCCCGGACTTTTTCAAGATCCGGGCGCATTCGTTTACCGTAGTGCCGGTGGTGAAAACGTCGTCCACCAAAACTATCCTTTGTCCTTCCACCCGGGCCGGGTCCTTTACCGCAAAGGCTTTTTTCAGGTTTTGCCGCCGGGCTCGGCCGCTCAGGCTGGTTTGGGGCGCGGTGGGCCTGATGCGCAGGAGTATATCGGTCCGGATCAGTTTTCGCTGTTGCGGAAAAAAGGCCCGGGCCAGGAGCACGGCCTGATTATATCCGCGCTGCCGCAATTTGGCGGGATGGAGGGGGACCGGCAGGATCAGGTCGGGCGCGGAGAGCCAGGGGGGCTCCGGCAGTGCATCGAGCAGGGCCTTAAAACTGGTCAGGCCCCAGGTTTCTCCGTGGTATTTGAAACGGTGGATTACGGTATTGAAGGGTGGGGCGTAGATGGCCACGGCCCGCGCCATATTGAAGTGGTAATGGCCGGAAAGGCAGAGGCCGCAGAAGTGCGAATCCCCGGCCGCCTTCGGAAACTGGCGCCCGCATCCCGGACAAAGCGGACCGGTCAGCAATTCTACCCGGGCCAGACAATTCGCGCAAAACAGGGGTAGGTTTCCCGGCGCCACCGCTGTTCCGCAGGCAAGACAACGGGAGGGGAAGAGCAGTTCGAGAAAGGAGTTGCGCAGTTCCTGGAGAAATTGTTTCACGGGGAACGTGGATTCCCATAACAATTGATAAGACTATTATAAGCTTTACCAGGTCGGCCGAGGATCAGCCGTAATAATCGGCCGACCAAGTGCTAAGCTAAAGGCAGGTTTGAAACCGATTCAGCGTCCGGCCGGGCGCCGACCGGCTGGTCTGCCGCCGGAACGGGGGCGGGAGGAGGAGCGGCTGCTGCCACTGCGGCCGCGGGATTCCGGTTTCTTTTGCAGGTACTGCTCTTTTTCCAGGTGAACGGTACCCTTGGGCGGTTCGATCAGCAGTTCGGGCTCGGGGGTGGTGCAGGGTAGCTTGGCGCCGATGTAGGCCTCGATTTCAGGGATGTAGAAAGCTCCTTCCTCGCAGGCGAAGCTCACCGAGATGCCGCTGGCTCCGGCCCGGCCGGTGCGGCCGATCCGATGTACATAATCTTCCGCCTCGTAAGGCAGGGTGTAATTGACCACATGGCTGACCCCGTCGATGTGGATACCCCGGCCGGCCACGTCGGTGGCGACCAGCACCCGGATCTTGCCGCCCCGGAAATCCTCCAGGGTCTTGATCCTTCTGCCCTGGGGCACTTCGCCGGAGAGCATGGCGCAGGAAATATCGTTGCGCTTCAAGCGTTCGGTCAGGCGGCGGGTCTCGTCGCGGCGGTTGGTGAAGACGATGACCCGTTCCAGGTTGCTTTTAGTGATCAGATTGTAAAGCAGGGTGTACTTCTCCTTGGCGGTGACCAGGTAGACCAACTGCTCGACGGTATCCACCGTGACCTGCTCGGGAGCGACATTGACCGTCACCGCCTTCTTGGTCCATTGCGAAGCCAGGTGGCTGACCTCTGGGGTGATGGTGGCGCTGAACATCAAGGTCTGGCGCTGTTCCTTGGGTGGGGTGGAGTTGACGATCTTGCGGACATCTGGAATGAAGCCCATATCCAGCATGCGGTCGGCCTCGTCGATCACCAGGATGCGAATCTGGTCCAGTCTGACGATCCTGTTGCGCAGAAAGTCGAGCAGTCGGCCGGGAGTGGCGACCACCAGATCGACCAGGCCCCTTTCAAGCTGGTTTTGTTGCTTCTGATAGTCGATGCCGCCGTATACCGAGGCGATTACCAGGCCGGAATGACGGGCCAGATCCTCGGCGTCTCCGGCAATCTGCATCACCAGTTCCCTCGTTGGCGCCAGAACCAGGGCCAGGGGGGCGCCGATGGTCTGGGATCGACCCTGGACTAGTGCGCTCTGTAGGAAGGTAATTAAAAATGCGGCGGTTTTACCAGTGCCGGTCTGGGCCTGGCCGATCAGATCTTGACCGGCCAGGGTGACGGGCAGGGACTCGGCCTGGATCGGCGTGCAGTATTGAAAACCCAAGTCGGCGATGGCATGCATGACCTCGGGGGCCAGGTCAAAGTCGTGAAAGCGGGTTTTGCCCTCTTCAGGGGTGACCTGGAAGGAATCGGGGTTCCAGGGCTCGGCCTGGGTAGCAACCTGGCCGGTGATTTCGGATGGGGTGGTGGTAGGCTTTTTCTTCCGGCGGCGGCGTTTTTTCTTTCCGGACTCGGTATCATTTAGTGCCGGAGCGAGGGAGGGGCTGTTTTTGCCGGCGGTTGGGGCGACCTGATCGGGAGTGGCCGGTTTGCTGAGTTGATTGCGGATGAAGGTTACAAATTTGCGGATCATAGTTTACCTATTCCGGTTAACGATCCGAGACCGGTTGTTTTTTTGCTCAAAACGTGTGTCCTTCCGTGTGAAAGATGATGATCAATTAGTTGCGAACCCAACATTCTAGCTTAAAAATGGCGTACAGTCAAGGTCATGTGCGCTCTCCGCTGAAAAGAACCGGCCGAGCGGGAGCGCTTGCCGGAGACTCCGGAGCAATAGAATGATATGGAGCTAAACGGGCTTGGCAGCTGGAGAAGTTTGAAAGCAGGGCTCCCGGTGAAACCTGTGGCAGATCCTCGGCCGGGACGGGAGAATCCTAAAGGTGAAGACGATGAACAGGTTATTGATATTGCCCACCATGCTGCTTCTCGGGTTGCCGGCCGGTTGCGCCACGTTGCCTTATCATTACGGGACCGATCGGGAAAATCCCGAATTTCAACAGATCCGGCCGGCGGAAGGCCAGGTGGATCGGGGGAGGCCGGTGACCATTGTCGACGGATTGGGGCATTATGTCGTCTCCCTGCCCAGCAAGCTGATCCTGCTCAACTGGGAGGTGGATAACCACCGAATCTCCTCAGATACCGAGTCGGTCTTGACCGGATATCTGGCCGCCAACCAGCTGACCGGGGTCAAGATTCGTCTCAATCAGTATGCCCCCGGCGGCGAATGGCAAAGGTTGTTCAAAAATTCCGAGATGCCGGGGTTTTTTAAATATACCGTCGGGATTGTCTCAACCTCGCTCTATACCGTCCTGCCCGGCCGCTTTTTCGGTGGCGACAATTACAACCCCTATACCAACACCATCAATCTCTACTCGGACCTGCCGGCCATTGCCTTGCATGAGGCGGCCCATGCCAAGGATTATTCCGCCCGGAGTCGAGGGTTCCGGGGCTGGTATGCCTTGATGCGTCTTTTGCCACTGATGCCTCTCTGGCAGGAGGCCGAGGCCACCGGCGACGCGGTCGGCTACACCATCGAAAAAAAGATGCCCGAGGACCGTAAGGAGTCCTATAAAGTGCTCTACCCCGCTTATGCCACCTACATTGCCGGCGAGGGTCTGCGCTGGGTATCGCTCGATCTTTGGGTTTCCTATGCGGCCCAGTTGGCGGTTGCCATCCCCGGTCACATAACCGGACGGATCAAGGCCGCTCTGGTGGTGGAGGAAGAGCAAGCAAGGGCGCAGGCTCGGCTGGACGAGTAATATTAATCTCGGAGCGGCAATTTCAAGCTCTCAGCCGAGCAGCCATTCTTTCGCCTCGGTTCTGGTCTTGAAAATTTTAGTCTGACTGGTCTGCTTGGCCAAATCGGCGAAAAGTTGATACATTTTGCCAAGGGTATAGGCGAAGGGATCGGTGGCGACGATGGCGTTTCTGCCGCCTACCCTGGAGTGGGAGAGATCTTTGACGAAACCGGCCAGATCCTCAACCTGGTCCAGGGTGGCGTTCGAGAGATCGGCCCCGGTCAGATCCCAGATCGTCATCTGGGTTGGCTGGCCGCTGTAGAATAGCTCCAGAACCTTTTTTACATCGGTCAGCTGAACCAGCCCCTCGCCGATGAACCAGGTCAGTTGCGCTTGTTGGTTGCTTTCAAATTTGATCATTTTTACGGGGTGAGGTGCTTTTTTGGAAAGATGGGTCGATCTTTAAAAGCAGTATATTTTCCCGTTCGGTTAAAAAGCAATCAGGCACTTAAAAAAAGGATGCGGTCCCGGCCAAAACTTTTGTCGGGTAATAGAGAATTGCCTTCAGAAGTCCGATGAAAAACTCGCAAATTTACCATGGTGAGGGGCACCCCTGAAAGGGGCATAGTGCTTCTGCGATGGAGCAGGTAAGCGACGTAGGTAGGGCCGTGTACAACGGGCTGTGAGTTGGTGCCTTTAACCGACTGCAGTTGATTCGGCACTGTTTCAGGCTCTGATCAAATCCAGCAGTTCGGCGGTTTTGGCGGCCAGCAGTTCTCGGTCGCCTCGGGTTTCCACGTTAAGGCGCAGGAGCGGTTCGGTATTGGACTTGCGCAGGTTGAAGCGAAAGGCAGCAGTGGCGAAACTGAAACCGTCGGTGCGGTCGATCTCGCCCGTTTCCCCAGAGCAATAATTTTCGATGCGGCGGAGCACCTCATCCGGATCGGCCACGGTGCTGTTGATCTCGCCGCTGACCGGAAAGTCGGTGAGCATCTCGTCCACCATCTCCGAGAGTTTCCGGCCGGTTTTACTGATAATCTGGGCCACCAGCAGCCAGGGGATCATGCCCGAATCGCAGTAGGCGAAGTCGCGGAAGTAATGGTGGGCGCTCATCTCGCCGCCGTAGATGGCGTTTTCCCGCCGCATCCGCTCCTTGATGTAAGCGTGGCCGGTAACGCTCATGATCGGGATGCCGCCGGCCGCGCTGACGATCTTTTGGGTATTCCAGACCAGGCGCGGATCGTGGATGATCTTCTCGCCGGGATGGAGGGCCAAAATGGCCCGGGCCAGGAGGCCGACCAGATAGTAGCCTTCCAGGAAGCGGCCGTTCTCGTCGAAGAGGAAGCAGCGATCGAAATCGCCGTCCCAGGCCAGGCCGAAATCGGCCCCGGATTCCCTGACCGCCAGGGCGGTGGCCTCGCGGTTGTCTGGCAGCAGCGGGTTGGGGATGCCGTTCGGGAAGGTGCCGTCCGGCTCATAGTTGATCTTGATTAACTCGAAGGGCAGGTGCGGGGCCAGGGCGTCTAGAGTTGGACCGGCGCAGCCGTTGCCGGGGTTGGCCACGATCTTCATGGGCTTGAGTGCGGCCAGATCCACGTAGGTAAGCAGGTGCTCAAGGTAGGCGGGCCGGTTGTCGAAATTCCTCAGGCTGCCTGGTTGAGCGGCTTTTTCAAAGGTTCCGGTCGCGGTCTGTGTCTCGATCTCCCGCAGGCCGGAGTCAGCGCCGATGGGACGGGCTCCGGCCTGGACCAGCTTCAGGCCGTTGTAGTCGGCCGGGTTATGGCTGGCGGTGATCATCACGCCGCCGTCGGCCTCCAGATGCCAGGTCCCGAAGTAGACCTCTTCGGTGCCGCAGAGCCCCAGGTCAATCACCTCAACCCCGGATTCGGTCAAGCCCCGGGCCAGGGCGCGGCTCAGGGCCGGGCTGGAGAGACGGATGTCGTGGCCGATCACCATCTTCTTCGGGCGCAGATAGGCGGCGGTGGCCCGGCCGATCCGCTCGACCAGGTCCTCGTTCAGTTCATCCGGCATCCGGCCCCGGATGTCATAGGCCTTGAAGCATTTGAGGCGACTGGTGGGCATTGGTCATCCTTTAACTTTGAGAAGTGATAAAGTATTATGCTCTCGCGAAAAGTCGTTTTTACCACGGGGCATGCAGAGGAAGCAGATCAATACAATCGGGCCTCAGGCAAAAAGTCCCATTTTGTCATTCCCGAGGGAGTAATCGGGAATCCAGATCTTCGATGGTCCATGGTGCTCTGGATTCCGGCGTCCGCAGGAACGACCTGAAAAACCGGCGTTAGCAAAGATTCATCCTAATGATAACCATAATGGCGATTCAATGACAACAAGTCTACTGACTCAAGAACTGGCCGCCCGCCTGACCGATCTTTATGCCAGGATGGAAGCGGCCTACGACCGGGTGGCCGGTGAACTGGCATTTTCCTGCACCGGTTGCCCGGATAATTGCTGCGATAGTTTTTTTCTCCACCACACGGTGCTGGAATGGAGTTATCTCTGGCTGGGGTTGGGCGGGCTGGGCTCAGATCACCAGGCCCGGATCAGGAGAAGGGCCGAGCAGTACCTGGCCGGGGCGGCTGGCGCCATGGCCCGCCGGGAGCGGCCCCAGATCATGTGCCCCTTGAACGAGCAGGGTTTGTGTTCCCTTTACGGTCATCGCCTGATGATCTGCCGGATGCACGGCGTGCCCTCTTCGTTCACCATGCCGGACGGGCGGCGTCAGGAGTTCCCCGGCTGCTTCCGCTGCCAGGAACTGACCGCCGGCCGCGAAAATATCCCGCAAGTCGAGCGCACCGAACTCTACCGGGAACTGGCCGAGCTGGAGCGGGAACTGCTGACCGTCTCCGGCCGGCGCGGTCCCCGGGTCAAGATGACCATCGCCGAGATGATCCTGGCCGGCCCGCCGAAATGAAGCAGGATCCGGCCTTGATCAGGGCCAGATCCTGCGGACCGGCAATGACCGCGTTCTTTCTGCCGAGAAAAGTATAAAAGCCTGACCGTTCTACTCACGGCGCTGCCTGCCTTTGCCATCGGTCAGACAATCGTTTTTGACTGCCTGTACAAAGCCTCGCCGGCTGCCTCGAGCTTCTCGAGCCACATCCGCATGAGCAGGTCAAGATCCTCCGCTGGGTCATAGCCTGCCTCAGTCGATGGCTCCAGTTGGTCCAGGATCTCGAAGGTGAATGCCTCCGACCCGAGCTCGTTCCAGTCCTTCTGCAATACCCGGTCCGGGTGCGCGCCATGCTTGAGCTGAAAACGCTGACGATTGAGCAGGCCCGGAAGATTCCGGCTTGCCCCCACCACCGACCTCCCGTTGACGTTGTTGCGTACCCGATACACCCCGGCTGGTCGAGGCGTCTCTTTGTAATTGCGAATCAAGTCTCGACGATCCATGCACTCTCTCCCTGCAAGGTTACCATGGCTGCACTCTAATGCCAGTGCCTATGCACTCCCTCACCCTCGAGACTCGAAGGCAGCCTCGGCAAGCTTTCGGGCATGATCCCGGACATCGACCGGCCATGCAGTCATTAGATTTTCGAAACGTTCAGGGTCTCCGGCGAATAAAGCCCTGGTCGCCTCCTCGAATCCCGGCAGGTCACCGGCCATGGCGGACAGGAATCTGTAAGTGACCTCTTGGGCACGACGGACCTTATCCCGCTTGCTGTTATCGCGCCTCGCCTCTTCGACAAGCTTGCGAAGAGCGACAGAGGCGCCACCCGGCTGACTGTTTAACCAGTCCCAATGTCTCGGCAGCAAGGTGACTTCCCGGGAAACCACACCAAGTTTAGGGCGGCCCGGGCCGCGTTGCGGGCTTTGCGCCATATTTGGCTCGGTGGCCGCCCCGCTCTTCGCTGTCGGTTCCGCCAACCTGTTGAGGACATCTTCCACAGTTCCACGAAAATCGACCTCGATAATCTCGCTGGTAAGATCGTCAAAAATAAGGATCGGCGCCTGTGAATCTCCACCGATGATCTCTTTAACTTTCCTGGCTACCTCCGGGAGGTTTCCGGAAGCGATACAGCGGCTGTTGTCAAAGGCGGTGCAACTTTTTAGATCTGGCTCGGCCATCTCTCGGAGATCCTCCAGTTGAACATGAACAGCTAGTGCGTTCCCCGCAGCTCGGAGTCTTCCTCTGGCCGCATATTTGCCGCTGGGAGACTTCAATTACGAATTTGCGTTTTATACCCGGGTAAAATTAATATGTCAATATTACCCGGATAAAACATCTGGTTAGTGGCCCAGCTAGATTGGAGGGAGGCCCAAAAGCCACGGGAGCCTATGACATAGCGATAAGTGGCATAGCAAAAATATTTGGGCCTCGAAAAGGAAGTTTAAGGCGGAAAAGAAGCGATTTTTCAGAACTATTTAATAATCAAATCAGTAAGTTGACTTGGTCAGTCCCGGATTGGCGGGCAGGCGTCGGCATAAGCGGCGTTTCCGCTTATGCCGGGATTCCGGACCCGGCCCATATTACTTTCACTTGTATTCCTTGATTATAATCTTGAACCTGATTGGAAGATGGTAGTGCCAAAAATAAAGATTTGAGCAAAACTTTGTTTGAAAATTATCGCTCATTTTTAGAATAAGATTTTTAATCTGCATGGCATTGATATACCTACTAATAATTACTTAAATTCAGCTATAAATTTGTATCATATTTATTATGAAACAATAATAAATAACCTATTTTCTTGTAATTAGATTAAGATACGAATCTTCCCTCCAGCCTGAGGACCAGTTTTAGGCTGAAAAAGGCTCAAAGCAAATATCTCATTACACGATGGCGCAATTTATAAAAAATTGTATCGCCAGGTGCAATGCGCATAAAAGAGCCTTTCTCATTCGGCAAGACAATTTCATTTGTCGATCAATATTCGCACTCAAATATTTTATATTTTCTGATGCGATAAACATTTTATGGAGAATACTAATGAAAACAATAAACAAATATTGCAGTCGAACCTTATGGTTTACTGCGTTACTGCTCACTGCTTTAGTGGCAGGATGCAGTAGTGGCAACGATAGTAGCCCTGCTGTCAGCGGTAATAGTGCCGTTGTCAGCGATCCAGCTGCGCTCAGTGTCATTGCCACAAACCCTGATGCTGATGCCACAGACGTCCCAACAAACAATAGTGTCACAGCCAGTTTCAGTGAAGCAATGAACGATGTCTCGATTGATACCGTAAGCTTTACAGTAAATGGTGCGGGCGAAGCTGCGCTAGTAGGTTCCGTGAGTCTGGACGCGGCAAGCAATACTGCAATTTTTAACCCCAATAGCGACTTGACCCCCAGCACGGTATATACCGCCACAATCACTACTGCTGCGGAAAGTACAACCGGCAAGACGCTGGGAAGCAAAAAGGTTTGGACCTTTACAAGCGGCCCGGTGGCAGAGACGATACCACCCACAGTAGTAACTACCTATCCCGCAGACCTAGCCGGTGATTTCTCACTCAACAGAAATATTACTGCGACTTTTGATGAATCGCTGGATCCCTCCACCGTTAAGGCGAGCAGCTTTACATTGACGGACGGTGGCACGCCGGTTCCAGGCATTGTGAGCTACAATGACAACGGCATGGTCGCGAGTTTTAACCCAACTAACGTCCTTGCTGCCGGAACGACTTATACCGCCACTCTCACCATCGACGTTCAGGATCTTGCCGGCAACCCCCTGGCTGCTGCCAAAGTGTGGACATTTTCCGGCGCTGCTACGAGTTTAGCACTGCTTCCGGTAGATCTTAAGACAGCTGGTGATTTTGCGATCCTGGCAAAGACAGCCATATCTAAAACTGGCGCCGCTGGCACCATGATAGTTGGTGATATTGGTGTTAGCCCAGCAGCACTGACTGCCATTACCGGATTTTCGCAAACGTTAGCAGACACCTATGCAACATCAATCTTTGTGGATGGAAGCATCTATGCAGCTAACATGACAGATCCTACTCCAGCTAAAATGACTGCCGCAATTAGCGACATGGAGCTGGCTTACACTGATGCGGCCGGCAGAACACTGCCTGATTTTACCGAGCTTGGTGCCGGTAACGTTAGCGGCATGACACTGGAGCCTGGTCTCTACAAATGGGGCACCAACGTTTTAATCACCAATGTTGGCGTTACTATCTCCGGTAGTGCAACTGATGTCTGGATTTTCCAGATAGCACAGGACCTGATCGTGGACAACGGTGCTATCGTGACTCTGTCTGGCGGCGCCTTGTCTAAAAATATTTTCTGGCAGGTTGCCGGCGGTACCGGTGTCGCACTGGGAACGACTTCGCAGTTCGCAGGCGTAGTGCTGGCACAAAAAGCGATTACGGTAAATTCCGGCGCCACAGTTAACGGTCGATTGTTTGCACAGTCTGCGGTTACTTTGGACGGTAATGCCGTTACCGAGCCTGCTCTATAAGAGCACGTAACATACCGTGCGAAAGCACAAAAAAAGGACCCGATTGGGTCCTTTTTTTATGACTTACAGGATGAACCGGGACAAATTTGTTTATTACCCCAGCCAACTGGGATCTCCTTTGAAACATTCATCCTTGGGAGACTCGTCACTCCGTTATCAACCCGGTCATAATCGCGCCGGAAGCGCTTTGGCTGCGGCCGCCGAGGCGGCGGGATTACGGAGTGCAGCCAACTCAAGTTGTTCACGATACCCCTCCTTGCTGTTGCCTCTCTGATCCTGGAGAATCCTATCGGTCCGGGATCGGATATTCCGGTCCTTCCGGATCAGGAAAGACTCGCCTGCCATCGCTCTCGGGCTGAGGTTATCAAGTCTTTGTTTGGTTCTTGCTGTCCGGCCTGGTCTTATCGGGGCTTCTTAACCAAACCGCTGTCGATCATCTGCTGGAAGAATTCGATCATCGATTCTTTGAGGGGGCGGTACTGCATGCCCAGTTCGCGGATGCTCTTGGAGTTGTCGCCTTTCCAGGGCAGATCCACGTTCCGGGCCACCAGTTTCCGGGTCATGGCCTTGTTGATCAGGGGCGCGACCAGCCAGACCAGCCACTTAGGCATGATCTGGCGCGGGATCGGGTAGTCCTCGCCGAACCGGTCGAGCAGGGCTGCGGCCAGGGCCGGGAAATCGGTGTTGTGGGCCGAGACCAGGTAGCGGCCCTGGGCTGCCGGGGTGAAGGCCGCCCGGAAATGGGCCTCGGCCACGTCCCGGACATCGACCACCCCCACCCCCAGCCTCGGTACCCCTGATTTCACCGAGCCGTCCCCGAACTGCTTCACCAGCCGGAAACTCTCTGAGGTCGCATAGGGGTTGCGCCCCGGCCCGATAACCAGGGAGGGATTGATCGCCACCAGGTCCCAGCGGGACTGCTGCCCATTGATCCGCCAGGCCTCTCTTTCCGCCACGGTCTTGGAATAGGCATAGGGTTGGTGGTTCAGGGAGGAAGTGGTGTTCCAGTTCTCCTCGGTGAAGATGCGGTCCGGGGTCATCTCGAGGTCGATGTTGTCGGCCCCGATGGCGACCGTGCTGCTGGTCAGGACCACCCGGTTGACCGAGGGAGTCCTGTTGACCTCCTCCAGGACGTTGCGGGTGCCCAGGAGGGCCGGGTCCACCAGGTCCCGTTGTGGGTCGGTCACTTGGAGCGTGAAAGGCGAGGCCGTATGGAAGACGATCCGGCAGCCCGCCATGGCTTGCCCATAGGAGCCCGGTTCCAGCAAGTCACCCCGGAAGTACCTGAGCCGGCCGGGGGAGTCTTTGGCATCCCCATTGAGGTATTGCAGCTTCTCCGGGTTATCCGGGTCGCGCACTGCGGCATGGACGGTGAGCCCTTCTTCCAGAAGTCTTTTGACCAGCCAGCCGGCCACGTAGCCGGTGGCGCCGGTTACCATCACGGGTATATTTTTATCGATAGTCAGCATCTTATATGCCTCCTGTTTTCGGGTTGTTGATTATTCCGTCGGGCAAAATCTTGGACCCGTCGCGGATTGGTAAATTATCTGCCGCCCTTTGCCCTTCCCGGCGAGCCCGCGCCGCAGGCCTGGCTGTCATCTCCGGTTTCTTCTAATTTTCTCGCCCGGCTGGTAATTTTCCCGTCTCGATATACTTTCTCTAAAAAGGAGTTAAACATTAACGCTTCCGGTAATGATTTGATGGACAAGCAAATGAGAAAAGCAAGCACCATCTTTAAGGAACCGGAAGATCATAAATGATAAAGGAGAACACGATGAAAATGCTAATGAATGTGCGGTTCCCCCATGAAGTCTTCAATGCCGCCGTCAAGGACGGCAGTGTGGGACGGAAGATTAACGACATACTTGCCGCAGTGAAACCCGAAGCGGTTTATTTCACTGAAATAGACGGTAAGCGTGGTGCCATTTTGATTGTTGAAGTTGAGAATCCGGCGATGGTTCCGGCCTTAGCCGAACCCTGGTTTTTAGTCTTCAAGGCCGATGTGAATTTTCGCATAGTTATGAGCCCCGAAGATCTGCAGCAGGGCGGCCTTGAAAAGCTTGGCAACGCCTGGGGTTGAAATCGGCTGGCAGGTAAGTCGGGACCAACTCGATATTTCAGGAGGTGCGTCCAGCCAGCTTAACTGATCCTTGGGGTATTGGGGCTGAACTTAGAGGGCAAGGAAGAATCCGGTGGAGGCCAGGTGATTCGTCCTTGCCCTTTCTTGTGTATTCCGAAAGATGATTCTAAGGAATATCCAGCTTGTCGAATTTTTCGCGCCAGGGTGAAACCTGGCGCCTGGATTCTCGCTTTCGCTGGAATGAGATGGTGACTTAACAGCTTCACTCCCGCATAAACTGGTGCCCGGTTGCTGTTGAGTTGGGTATTCTAAAGAGGCAGTTTCAGAAAAAAAACCCTATATTGGGTAGCCAACAGGATGATTAACGGGAATCGGCTGAGTCATGGCGATTGGAATATGGTCGCCGGTGCGGCCGAACCACAGTCCTCGCCGGGCTTGAATGGTATGGTATTGTGATCGATAACTTCGGTTCGAGCGAGAGATGAGCCTCAATTCCCCAAGCAATAATCCATGACTACCGACTTCGATCTCTGGAAAATGCTGGCCGGGCTGGGCATGTTCCTCTTCGGCATGTTCCAGCTGGAGGATGCGATCAAGGCCCTGTCCGGCAAGGCCTTCCGACGGCTGATCGCCCACTGGACCAAGGGCGGTTTGCGGTCGGTGGGCAGCGGCACCCTGATCACCGCCATCCTGCAGTCCAGCTCGGCGGTGTCGCTGATGGTCCTGGCCTTTGTCGGAGCCGGGGTGATGAGCATGGAGAACGGCATCGGGGTGATTCTGGGGGCCAATATCGGTACCACCTTCACCGTCTGGATCGTTGCCGCCCTTGGCTTTAAGATCAAGATCGAGAGTTTCGCCCTGCCCTTCATCGCCGCCGGCGGCATCAGCCTGCTCTTCACCGCGCCGTCTTCCCGGCAGCGCCAGGTGGGGCGGCTGCTCCTGGGTTTCGGCTTTCTCTTCCTGGGTCTCGATTTCATGAAGGTCAGCGTCGAGGGTTTTGCTTCCACTCTTAATCTGGCGGAACTGCCGATCCACGGCCTCTGGTTTTATGTCCTGATCGGGGTGGCTTTCACTGCCCTGATGCAGGCCAGCGCCGCCAGCATCGCCATCGCCCTGACCGCGCTGCACAGCGGCCTGATCACTTTCGACATGGGCGCTGCCCTGGTCATCGGCGCCAATATCGGCACCACCATCACCGTGCTGCTGGGGGCCATGGGCGAGACCCAGGCCAAGAAAAGGGTGGGTATGAGCCACCTGATCTTCAACGGCGTCACCGCCATAGTAGCCCTGATCGGACTGCGCGTTCTACTCCGGCTGGTGGACCTGATCCTCCCCGGCGGGGCCGACGGGGTCATGGGGCTGGCCCTTTTCCACACCATTTTCAACGTCCTGGGGGTGTTGATCTTCTTCCCCTTTATCGGGCTTTTGGCCCGTTTCCTGTTGCGGATCTTTCCGGACCACAAGGAGGTGCTCACAGTCTATCTCGACAAGACCCCGGTGGAGGTGGTCGACGCGGCCGACGCCGCATTGCGCAAGGAGATCCGCCACCTTCTGGCCGAATGTCAGCTCTACCAGCTGCGGATCCTGCGCATCGACGAAAAGCTGCTCTTTTCCGAAAGATTGCCGCTGGAAACCAGGGCCGGCAAGAGACTGAACCACGAGGATCTCTACGAACACATCAAATTGCTGCACGCCGAAATCTTCGCCTACTATTCCAAGCTGCAGAGCCAGCAACTGGAGGAGGTGGAAGCCAAGGAGCTGGAGCGGGTGATCTATGCCTCTCGTAACCTGATGAACGGTCTGAAGAACTTCAAGGGGATCAGGGGTGACATGGAGGAGTTCGACGCCTCGGAAAACACTTACATCGAAAGCCAGTATCAACTCTTCCGGCGCAGGCTCTCCGAACTTTGCCACGATCTGAACCGCCTGCCCGAGGTGGAAAGCGGCGAGGAACAGTACCGGGAGCTCCTGAAGATCTATCTGCGGGTGGAAACCGCCGACCGCCGCTTCATCAAGGAGACCATGGCGGCGGTGGCGGCCAGGCAGATCCGCGAGATGGAGATCGCCTCCCTGCTCCTGGTCAACCGGCTTTTCACCCAGGCCTGCCGGATGCAGGTCTTCGGCCTCAAGGATTTGCTTCTGACCCAGGCCCAGGTTGCCGATTTCGATCGGGCTCTGGACATGAAGGTGCTGGTCGACGAGGAACACACCCGCAACAGCTGGCAGGCGCAATAGTCCGCGGCTCCATCCCCTTCCCAGATCAGCCTTCTCCACGCCGGATTGTGGCTTTGTCGGCGGAAATGCATACGGTCTTTATATATGATTGGTTTTTCGCGATGCGCCCGGCGGTTCTCGTCATTAAAGCAATGGAGCTTACGAGTGGCGCGGTCGGCGCGAAGGAGGGCGGATGGGCAAGCAGAATGAGGCTCTCAAGCTGGCGATCAAGGATGAACTGATCGGTGAATTCCGCACCATCGGGGCGCGGAGTGGAGCCGTAATTCCCACCGGCTGGCTCTACGAAGAATTTCTTCCCTCCCTGAGCCGAAAAGAGGAGCGGGCTCTGGAGGAAACCGTCTCCGAGATGATCGAGGCGGGAGTCATCGAGTATGTGCCCGGACAAAAACCAACCTACCGGTTGACCGATAAAGGAGCGGAAATCATCTGTTGAGGCCGAAGGTTAGCCGCCGATAATCAGATAGACAACCAGACCCACCAGCAGCAGGGCGAGGGAGAGTAAGGCCATAATCCTTTTCAGGCCGGTTTTACCTCCCAGGTGGTGCTGCATGCCACCAGAGCTTTCGGCCAGCTCCCCGAAAGCTCTGGTGACAATCAACAATACCAGGATTAGGTAGAGAAAATGCATCCGAAGAGGGCTTTCTCAGGATTTGCCGGGCAGTTCCCGTGGCGAGGACAGGTTGTAGAGCCAGGCGAACAAGGCGCCTCCGATAGCCCCATCAACCAGACCGTATAATGTGCCCGTTATCACCGAACCGATACCGGCGCCGGGATTATAGCCCGGATAAATAGAGGCTGTGGCTTCGAGAAAAGCCCGGCCGTAATCGGGCCAGATCATATTCGACCCGGCGACGAAAAAGATCGCTCCCGCCCAGATAATCCCGGCGGCCATGGATAAGGCTTTGACATGTAAGCGCATTGGTTCCTCCTTCGGAATGATGTTTGATTCAGGTGGGTGACATGAGCCAGGCGGATGCCAAGGCTTGCGCGGCCCCGAGAGATGGCGGGAACCAGTAGAAATCGGCCGTGCGGCCTGGATTCCCGCCACCCGGGCGTGACGGCTATTAAGGTAATGGATTTGCCGGAGATGCTCCGGGTGGGGTTGCGCGAACTCCAGCGCCGGCGGCCTATTTATCGGCGCTGAATTCCTTTTGAGATTTTATCCAGGCCTCCTGAAGAGATTTGTAGGCATCCGAAAAACCTTCCTTCATATGCTCCCAGGCCCCTGCGGAGCTGCTTTTCAAGCTGCCGTACCATTCGGCCACTATTGTTCTTTGCCGGCGCAGTTCTTTCAGGCTGGCCCGGGCGTTTTCGCGGGCGGCTTGATCCATTTTATCCCAGTTTTTGTCGATCCGAGTTTCCAGAACATCGATGCGCTGATCAAGTTTGGCCAAAGCCGCCGCCGTTTTCCGGACCGCTTCGTCACGCTGTTCGATGGTGTAAGATTTAAGGGCCTTAAGCAAATCTGCGGTTTCCTGCTTAACATCGGCCGCCGTGGTGGTGCCGCCGGACATTTCGGCGAGGCAGGGCGGGGAGATGGTTAAGGCGGCAAGCGTAAGCAATAAACAGGTCAAACCGATAGTTTTGATAAATTTCATATTGTAATTCCTTTGAGGTGATTATTTGATTTTGTCGACGGCGGACTTCAGGGCCTTGCCCATGGAATCCCAGGTATTTTCAATATCATTCTTGAGGTCTTTCCAGGAGTCCTCGCCGGCCTTTTTAAGCTCGGTTATTTTTTTCTCGCCGGCTTTCCGCATCGCTTTCAGATCATCGATCTTTTTATTGTAGTCAACTTGTGCATCGGCGCCGGCCTTATCAGTTTAGGCCTTGAGTACATCGATTTCCGCGCTCCATTCGTCCAGCTGCGCCTGCATTTTCTTTTCATAGGCCTCTTTCTTGCTCATAATCGGTCTCCTTTTCATATGGTTTGATCTTCATTTCATTTGCCTGAAGAATAGCATATCACGACTACCTCAAGCTGAATCAAGTTCATTTGTGCATTGAGTCGCCGGCATTGACTGGTCGCCGACCGGTGGTCTAAGCTTGAACGAGGGGTTGGGTCCTTTCGACCCGTGTCGAGCGGAAATTAGCGGAGGCAAAGATGTCGGCTGCAGCCAGCACTTCCGAATTACTCAAGCTCTTTTTATGCGGCGATGTCATGACCGGTCGGGGTATCGACCAGATTCTGCCGCAACCTTCTCAACCCCGGATTCACGAATCCTATGTGCAGGACGCCCGTGGCTATGTGCGTCTGGCCGAGGAGATCCATGGCCCAATCGAGGTCCCGGTCGATTACACCTATATCTGGGGCGATACCCTGGCCGAACTGGATAGAGCCGGTCTCGACCTGCGGTTGATCAACCTGGAAACCAGCATTACCACCAGCGACCAGTTCTGGCCCGGCAAGGGCATCAATTATCGGATGCATCCCGGAAATCTGGCGGCGCTGCAGGCGGCCGGCCTCGATTGCTGTGTCCTGGCCAACAACCATGTGCTGGATTGGGGGCGGGGCGGGCTGGTCGAAACCCTGGAGGTTCTGAAAGAGGGAGGAATCGTCGCGGTCGGCGCCGGTCTGGATCGGCAACAGGCCCGAACCCCGGCCATCTTTACCTTCCCCGGCCGGGGGCGACTGCTGCTCGCGGCTTACGGCTTCGAGTCCAGCGGGGTGCCGCCTGACTGGGCTGCCGGTCCTGAGCTTTCCGGGATCAATGTGCTGGCCGATCTAAGTGAAGATTCGCTGGCCCGGATCAAGGCTGATCTGGCCACCGTGCACCGACCCGGCGATCTGGTCCTGGTCTCCCTGCACTGGGGCGGTAACTGGGGTTATGAGATTTCCCGGGCCGAGCAACGCTTCGCCCACCGCCTGGTCGATGAGGTCGGGGTAGCGTTGGTCTACGGCCATTCCTCGCACCACTTCAAGGGCATCGAGGTTTACCGGGGCCGCTTGATCCTTTACGGTTGCGGTGATTTTCTCAATGATTACGAAGGGATCGCCGGATACGAAGACTTTCGTGCCGATCTCGCCCTGATGTATTTTCCCACCTTCGCCGCTACCAGTGGACAATTGCACGGCTTGCGCCTGGTGCCCCGGCGGATTTTCCGGCTGCAGAGCATCCGGACCGACCAGGCCGAACGGGACTGGATCGCGGCGACCCTGAACCGGGAAGGAATGCGTCTGGGCACCGGGGTGCGGAGCCTGGCCGACGGCAGTTTACAACTCGAGTGGGAGGCTGACCATGACGGATAATCCGCATCTCAAGCTGATCCGGGAAATCATGGCTGATTTTACCCGCGGTACCGGTCTGGCCCCTGCCGCGGCGCAGCCTCAACGCTACCTGTGGACCGACGCCTTCGCAGTCATCAATTTTCTGGAGTTGTACCGGCAGACCGGCGAGACAAAATACCTGGATCTGGCCCGGGTCCTGGTGGATCAGGTGCATTGGGTCCTGGGACGCCACCGGCCGGACGATTTCCGCCGGGGTTGGCTCAGCGGCCTGCCTGAAGAGGAGGGACTGCGCCATCCCACCGCCGGTGGTTTGCGGATCGGCAAGCCCCTGCCCGAACGGGCTCCGGCTGAGCCGCCGGACCAACAGCTGGATTGGGATCGCGACGGCCAGTACTATCACTACCTGGTCAAGTGGCTGCAGGCCCTGGTTCTGATCGGCCGGGTCACCAGGGAGTTCCGCTATTTTACCTGGGGGCGGGAGCTGGACCGGACCATGCACGCCCATTTTCTCCGGCCCGCCTATCCGGGAGGCCCGGTAATCATCAACTGGAAGATGAGCATCGATCTTTCCCACCCCCAGGTTGAGAACATGGGCCAGCACGATGCCCTGGACGGCCTGCTCACCACTCTTGTGCTGCAGGGAACGGTTGGAGAACCGGACCTGACACATGAAATTGATGATCTGGCAGCGCTCTGCCGCGATCGGCAGTGGGGTACCGACGATCCCCTCGGTTTGGGCGGACTCCTGCACGATGCCTTGCAGGCCGGGCAGTTAATTGCGCTGAACGTGGCCGACCTGGAGCAACTGCTGTCCACCTTGCTGGCCCAGGCCCGGCCGGGTCTGGTTGCCTATGTAAGCCGCTCGGATCTGCGCTTGCCGGCCGCCTATCGCCTGGCCTTTCGGGAACTGGGATTGAGCCTGGGCCTGCGGGCGGCAACCAGGCTGGCAGAACTGCTCGGCCGAGAGCCGAAAAGCTTCCGGGCCTCGGCCCAGCTGCGGGAATTACTGGAACCGATTCTGGAATACCGTCAGGTCGGCCAGGCCATCGAGCGCTTCTGGCTGGAGCCGGCGAACCGGAGAGCAGACAGCTGGCAGGAGCATCGACAGATCAACCAGGTGATGCTGGCCACCTGTCTGGCTCCCGATACCTTCTTCGGCGGTTAGATAATCCTCCACCGTGGCCGGGATCTTCAAACTCAACGGAGGCAGGCTAGGCGGAAGCGGAAAATCATCAGCGCTGATAGGTACCGACCAGTTCGGTCTGGGCCAGGATATGGCCCTGCAAGGCTTGGAGCAGTACCGCCTTGTTGGGTTGGTCCAGGTCGGGCAGCATGGTATCGAGGGCATAGAGTTTGAAAAAATAACGATGGCGGCCGATGGGTGGGCAGGGGCCGCCGTAACCGGGGCGGCCCCAATCGTTGAGTCCCGACAGGGTACCGGCGGGCAGGCCTGCGGCACCGACGTTTTCCGTTAGCCCGCCGGTCTCGGTTGGCAGATTGTAGAGCAGCCAGTGCACCCAGGTCCGTTTCGGGGCCTTGGGGTCGGGGGCGTCGGGATCGTCGACGATCAGGGCCAGGCTTTTGGCGCCCGGCGGCAGGTCGCTCCAGGCCAGGGGCGGGGAGATGTTTTTGCCGTCGCAGGTGTAGAGTGTGGGGATGGTTTCTTGGTCTGAGAAGGCCGGAGAGTTGAGTTGCAGGGTCATCGGTGTTCCTCCTTTGGCGTCTTTGGAGCAAACGACGGTAATTGCCGGCAAAAACAGGGTGGAGAGCAGGAACAGGCCCATGCTGGGCGGAATGCTGCGGATCAGGCGCAAGATTTGGGCGGACATGAACCCTCCTGTATTGCGAGGCTATACTCATCACATCATGCCGTCCTTTCCCTGTCAACCCTGCTCCCGGAGAGGAAACCGTGATTTGCCTGGAAGGATTGATTAATAGTTACCATCCCGGGAGCAGCGTATGAAGGCAGAGCTGGTCATCGACGGCAGACAGGGGGAAGGCGGCGGCCAGATCCTGCGCACCGCCCTGGCCCTGGCCGCCCTGTTCCAGCAACCGCTGGAGATCGACCATATCCGCGCCAACCGGCCCAGGCCCGGTCTCCAGCCCCAGCACCTGGCCACGGTGCGGGCCCTGGCGCGGATCACCTCCGGCCAGGTTTCCGGCGCCCGGGAAAATTCCACCTCCCTCAGTTTTAGGCCTGGTCCGGTCAAGGGTGGCAACTACCATTTCCGCATCGGCACGGCCGGCTCCGTCACCCTGTTGGCCGCCGCCATCCTGCCGCCCCTGCTCTTTGCCGCCACTCCCTCAACCGTCAGGATCGAAGGCGGTACCCATGTGCCTTGGAGTCCGGTCTTCCATTACCTGGACGAGATCCTCCTGCCGTTCCTGCGCCGGATGGGGGCGGAGGTCGAGGCCGGTCTGGAAAAATGGGGTTGGTACCCGCCGGGCGGCGGCAGTTGCATCCTGCGGATCAAACCCTGCCGCCGCCTCCAACCGCTACAGTTAACCCAACGCGGCCGACTGCGCCAACTGACTTTGAAGCTGGGGTTGGCCGGGTTGCCGCTGCACATCGTCGACCGGGAAGAAGCCCGGGTTCGGGCGATCCTGGAGCAAGCCGGCTATGATTTCGCCAGGGTTTTCGAGCCGGCCCCCTCTCCGGGCCAGGGCAACATGCTCTTTCTCAAGGGTGAGTATGAAGAGGGCCTGGCGGGTATCAGCGCCCTCGGCCAAAAGGGCAAACCGGCCGAGGAGGTGGCCGAGGAACTCTGTCGGGGCTGGTTGGCATTTGAACAGAGCGGCGGCGCGGTGGACAAATACCTGGCCGATCAACTCCTGCTCTATCTGGCCCTGGCCGGAGGAGATTCCTTGCTGATCACGGAGGAGATCACCAGCCACCTGCGAACCAATATCGCCATCATCGAGCGGTTTCTACCGGTCCATTTCCAACTGGAGCCGGCCTCCCGCGCCGTCGCGGTTAAGGGAATGGGTTTCTCCGGTCCGGCCAGTGAGGAAATACCCGATGCTGCCCATCCATAAACTGCTGAGCCGGATCAAGTGGGACCGTGAGTTCGGCCGGTCCGCATTCGTCATCGGTTACTACGATCGGGTTCTAGACCGGATCATCCGGGTGCCCTTCAGCGAAATCATCATGGAGCCGGGCGAAGGGCAAGCCCTCCAGGTCATGGACTACGACGGGGTGTATCACACCATCCCGCTGCATCGGATCAAAGAGGTCTGGAAAGATGGCGAACTGATCTGGCAGCGGCAGTGAAACATTTAGAGTGTTCGGTGAGAAGGTTACCGGAGAGGAGAAGAGATCCTCCTTCTCCCTCACGGAGAAGGTTGGGATGAGGGAATGAAAAAACGAAACCATCGCCTTGACCCGCGGTTGCATGATCACCAGCAAGAACGAATTGTTCCAGTTTTCACCGCAGAGGTCCGAAGAGTAGAACGATGGCCGATAGCAGAATCACCGCACTGGCCAGCCACCAGTTTGATTCCTTGTTTCCCTGTTTTTGCAGGGCCGCGCCCTTGATCGTGGAGAAGATCGCCCCGATGGTCGCCAGCAGGACGACCCCAAGGGCGAGAAGGCCGCGATTGGCGCAGCCGAAAACCGCCTTGGGGGTGAAGTAGAGCGCGATCAAGGCGATCGGCGCCAGGGCAGGAAGAACGACATGTTTTAGCAGTGGTTTCATGGCGTCAATGCTCAGCTTCTGTCCTGCAGATACCCAACCCGATAAGAGTCGACAATACCAATCAGCCAGACAATGAGCAACACCGCCGAGGCAATATTGAGCAGTTGGGCTTCCGAGCCGGCCGGTTGCCTGGTGATTAATTCCGTAATTGCCGCAACATCGAGGGGAACTTGGCCATTTTGGATTTTCTCGGCAATTTGGTTAGCCCGAGCAAAGATTTCAGAAGTCAGCACACCAAGAGAACCCAGGGTAGCCACAGCCAAGATGGTGCCGGTAATATACTTCTTCAAGAAAAAATGCCCGGCCCCGGGGAATACCAAAGCCGAGAGCAGGGCTGCTTTTGTTGACTTAGTCATGAAAGGCTCCAACGATTGATCACTACGACTGTAGGGGAAAGAACACCAAATTCAAGGTGAAGTCAACCGCCACCCGGAACGATCAGTTTACCTTTTACTTACGGCAATAGCTGTGGATTCCAGACGATCTCCCATAAATGCTGATCCGGGTCTTGAAAGTAACCGGCATACCCGCCCCAGAAAGTGTCTTGGGCCGGCTTGACGATTACGGCTCCAGCACGGCGTGCTTCTTCCATTACCGCATCAACTTCCGCTTTGGAGGAAACGTTGTGGCCGAGAGAGAGTTCGGTCGGGCTGGGTGGTCCGAGTGGTATGGTTGAGTCGTGGGCCAGGCTCTTGCGAGGATAGAGAGCGAGCTTCAGACCCGATTCCAGGTCGATGAATACGACCGACCCGTACTCGAATTCGGTGCCGATGATACCCTCGGTTTTCAGTCCCAGGCCATCGCGATAGAAGCGGAGCGATCGGTCGAGATCTTCAACGCCGAGGGTAATGACGGTGATGCGAGGCTTCATGGCTGTCTTCCTGTTTAGATGATTCTACTTCCTATAGTGTACGTTCCCACCTTAACTAAGGTATCCCCGGGATTTGGTCATGACGCGGTAGAAATGGTTGTGAAAAGCATGACTATTTCTTATCGCTGTCCATGTTTTTGTTGGCTTTATTTTGCTCAAATTCTTCAATATCTAAAATCGCTCTCCTTATAGCTCGGTGATCAGCTGGAGGAACGTTAGCAAGGCCACCTGCCTCATAGTTGAGTAGGCCTAGAGGCGCTTTAGCTGTAGATAAGAGATCCACGCCCTCTGAATGCTCCAATGCGCTATTTATTCAGGCGATTTCCTGGGTCAGGAAATTTCATGGTTACCCAACTTTCCCGGTTGTTGGTTTTTCCACCACGAAGACCAGAAAGGGCCAGAGCGGCACGCCGATCTGTTTACTGAACAGGATTTTACCGCCCAGGCTTTCCAGGGTGGGTAGAACGGAGATGGAGCGACAGCCCATCGAGATGGCGGGAAATTTCCAGGCCAGGTTCTCCACTTTATCGGCCAGCCATTTGACCCAGGGTTTTTGGGGATCGGTCGAATGGGCGATGCCGATCCTGCCGCCCGGCCTGGTCACCCGATACAACTCCGTGGCTCCTTGGACCGGGTCATAAACCGGGCAGAGGCTGTAGGTCGATAAGACCACATCGAAATTGTTGTCGTCGAAAGGTAGATGGAGCAGATCGCCAACCCTGGTTTCGAGCCGCTTCTGCAGATCCAAATCCAACCGCGCTGCCTTGGCCCGGGCAACCGCCAGCATCTTCTCGCTCAGATCGAAGAGGATGACATGGCCTCCGGGTCCGACCTTTTCGGCCGCCAACAGCCCGGTGGTGCCGGTGCCGGCGCCGCTGTCCAGAACCAGGTTTCCCCGCCTGACTGCCTCGGAAATCAGCAGTTCGCGGCCGTGTTGGTCCGACCTGGCGGTCAGGAAACCGTGCAAAAAATCGTAGCGGTGGGCGACATGATCATAAACGCGTCGCAGCCGGTTTTGCTCCAGGGCTTGTCGCATCGCTTTCCTCCGGCCTTCTCAGCCGACTCCCCTGCCGCTTTTCAATTCCTTGAATTTCTTGAGTCGGAAATGATCCTCCCGTTCGCGTTCGCCGATGTATTGGACCGCGGTGCGGATGGTGTGGTGCAGTTCGGGTAGGACGCGCTGTTCCAGAACTCGGGATTTGCGGGTGAGCTGGCCGATGTCGCGGGCCAGCCGCTTGATCTTGCTTTCGAAGCCGGCGAATTTCAGCATGTTTTCCAGAATGAGCTTGAAGCGTTCCGTGGTCTCTTCCAGGGTCGGCGCGGTAGCTCCGGGGTCGTAGGGGAACTCTTCGTCGGGGTCCCGGATGGCTCCGGCCACCAGGGCCTCCTTGTAGCGGACCCCGAGGATGTTGCGGGGTTCGATGCTGACCTCGATCTCGCTACCGCTGACCGCGGCCACCGAGGCCACGGTATCGGTTCCGTCCAGGGCCAGTTCCAGCTGCAATTCCTCGATGGCCTTGCGGTACTCGGAGCTGAGCTGACGGCGGTTCAAGAGAAAAGGTCGGGCCGAGGCGAGGAATTCCATGATCAGGGCCTGGCGCCGGGCCTGCAGGATGGCCAGGCTGTTGGCCACCGCCTTGCTCCGTTCCTTCTGCTGCAGGAGATAGGTGCGATTGGGATGGATCATGGCGTCTCCAGGTCGAATCTTTTCAGCAGTTCCAGGCCGGTGTCCAGGGTGGTCCCGATATGGCGGCGTTGTTCGCCCTGATGGATGAACTCCTTTTCGAAACTGTCGGCGAATTCCAGGATCTTGAGGTCGCCGGGGGCCAGGCCGTCTCGGCCGACAATGGCTTCCAGGCCGCGCAGGTCGCGGCCCTTGGCGTAAAAGCGGTAGAGCAGGTTGGCCAGGGCTCGGTGGTCGGCCCGGGTGTGGTCAGCACCGATGCCGTGCTGCATCAGACGCGAGAGGCTGGGCAGCACATCCACCGGCGGGAAGATGCCCCGGCGGTGCAGATCGCGCTGCAGGACAATCTGGCCCTCGGTGATGTAACCGGTGAGATCCGGGATCGGGTGGGTGATGTCGTCCTCGGGCATGGTGACGATGGGCAGCATGGTCACCGAGCCGGGGCGGTCCTTCAGGCGGCCGGCCCGTTCGAAGAGCGAGGCCAGGTCCGAATAAAGATAGCCGGGGTAGCCGCGCCGTCCCGGCAGTTCCTCGCGGGCGGTGGAGAGTTCGCGCAGGGCGTCGCAGTAGTTGGTCATGTCGGTGATCAGCACCAGTACGTCCAGGCCCAGTTCGAAGGCCAGGTATTCGGCCACGGTCAGTCCGAAGCGCGGGGCCAGGAGTCTTTCCACCACCGGGTCGCTGGCCAGGTTGATGAAGGCCACGAAGTTGGTCTCCAGTTCGGCCAGGGTCTCCATGTAGTAGGAGTATTCGTAATGGGTAAGGCCCAGGGCGGCGAAGACCACCGCCTGCTTTTCGGTGCCGCCGGCCAGAGTGCAGTTTTTCAGGATGGCGGCGGCGATCTCCTTGGCCGGCAAGCCGGCGCAGGAGAAGATCGGCAGCTTCTGACCCTTGACCAGGGTGTTGAGTCCGTCGATGGCGGAAAAGCCGGTCTCGATGAACTCTTCCGGTCGGGCTCGGCTGGTGGGGTTCATCGGCAGGCCGGTGATCCGGGCCCACTTCTCGGGCAGCGGCGGCGGCAGGCCGTCCAGAGGCTCGAAGGAGCCGTTGAAGACCCGGTTCAGCAGTCTGGGGGTCAGCGGCGCCTCTTTGACCTGATCGGAGAAAACCACGGTCGATTGTCGCAGGTCCAAACCCTGGCAGTCGCCGAAGACCTGGACCAGGACGGTGTTGCCCTCGATCAACAGAACCTCGCCCTCCTGACTGGCGCCGCCGGGGCTCACTACCCGCACCACCTCGCCCAACCGCACGGCCTGGACATTCTCCAACAGCAGGAGCTGGCTGCGGATCGAGGTGATAGTCTGGTAGCGGTGTTCAGCCAGTCTCATTGGGAGAGCTCCGGGCGATCTTGCCGGTTATGCCGCATCATCGGTCGGTTCGCATAGTTGGCTATAGCGAACCGGCCTCTTTCCTGCCTTCCCGGCAAGCTTGCTTGGTGAACGGCTTGTTTGGTGATGGTCATTTGGTTTCTCTTTGCGCCAGGATGTCTATGTCGCTGTATCAAGCTTGTTTATAGGGCAATTATCGGAATCTCCGATGTCGCTTACCTGCTTCTCCACACCTGCCTGAGTGATCGAAGTCTCACCTTGGGCGTTTTTCTGCCCCAATCAAAGCTATTCCTCTTTAACTTTTGCATTCTGCATTTTTACTTCTGCCTTTTCCTTGAGGATCTCGGCCAGATCGCCGCCTTCAGCCAGCTTTTTGCCGGCCTCCTCGTACCATTTGAGCAAAGCGGCGATCCTTTCGCCGGTCAGTTCCGGGGTGGAGAAGGCGTCGTCGGTATAGGAGTTCTGGCCCAGGAAGGTACGGCGGATCCGTTCGGCCGCTTCCAGCAGCAGGTGGTCGCTGTCCTGCAAACCCTCGGCCCCGACGATGGCCGCCACCTCGCGAAGCTTTTCCTCGCGCTGCAGCAGCTCCTGGCAATCGCGGCGCAATTGGCCCCAGTCGGGACGGACTTCCTTTTCGAACCAGCGGGTCATGGCGGCGTCGTAAAGGGAAAAGCTCTGGAACCAGTTGATCGCCGGGAATTGACGGCGATGGGCCAGTTCGCTGTCCAGCATCAGGAAGGCGCCGCTGGTCCGCAGGCAGGCCTGGGTGGCCGGTTCGGTGAAGTCGCCGCCGGGCGGCGAGACCGAGAGGATGATGCTCAGCGAACCGGTCCGGCCGCTTAAGGTCTCAACCACTCCGGCCCGGGCGAAGAAGGTGGCCAGCCGCGAGGCCAGGTAGGTAGGATAACCCTCCTCGCCGGGCATTTCCTCCAGGGCCGAGGAGATCTCCCGCAGGGCCTCGGCCCAGCGCGAGATGGAATCGGCCAGCAGCAGCACGTCGTAGCCCATGTCGCGGTAATACTCGGCCATGGTCACCGCCGTGTAGATCGAGGCCTCGCGGGCCGCTACCGGCATGTTCGAGGTATTGGCCACCAGGATGGTTCGTTCCATCAGCCGATTGCCGGTCCAGGGATCGGTGAGCGAGACGAATTCCTCCAGCATTTCGGCCATCTCGTTGCCCCGCTCGCCGCAGCCGACGTAGACCACGATATCGACGTCGGCGAACTTGGCGATGGCCTGCTCGAGGATGGTCTTGCCGGTGCCGAAACCACCGGGCAGGATGGCGGTGCCGCCCTTGGCCAGCGGAAAGAGGAAGTCGATGACCCGCTGGCCGGTGATCAGCGGCTTCTCCGGGCTCAGTTTGCGCCGGTAGGGTCGGGGGGTGCGGATCGGCCAGGTGTCGACCCCGAAGACTTCAGTCTGATCGGCGAGCCGGGCCAGGGGTTCAGCCAGGCGCACCGGACCGGAGACGATCTTCTCGATGGTGCCGGCAGCGCCGGCCTGGACCGGGTGGGCGAAAGTACCCTCCTGGAAGGAACCGATGATCTCGCCGAGCTCGACCTGGTCGCCGACCTTCTTGGTCGGGGCAAACTGCCACTCGGCCTCGGCGGTAAGGGGCGGCAGCAAACGGCCGGCCTTGATAAAGGGGCCATGCTCGGCGGCCAGGGCGGTCAGGGGCCGCTGCAAACCGTCGTAGATGGCGCTCAGCAGCCCCGGTCCCAGGGTCACCGAGAGCGGATGCTCCATGGATTCGGCCGGCTCGCCCAGCCCCAGACCCCGGGTATCCTCGTAAACCTGAATCCGGGCCCGGCCGGTGGTGAGCCGCACCACCTCGCCCTGCAACCGGGCCAAACCCAACAGCACCCGGTCGTAGAGTTTCAGGTCGGGCACGTCCACGGTGACAGTGGGCCCGGAGATGCCGATAATTTTACCTTTCATAAACACCTATCCGGTTCCTGGCATTTAGCGGGAAGTTGCCAGCCGTAGCCGGAAGTAACGATCCCGAAACTCTTATTATTTTTCCAATCAAACATCCCCAAGGCCGAAGTATCAAAAGGTTTCACAGTGCCCGAGATGTGCGCAAGCAGGATGGCGCGCAGATCGGGTGCTGCGGGATCCTATTACAGGCGAACCTGATAGCCTATTGCCTTGACAATCAACTGCATGGCGTAATCCTCTACCGGTTCGGCCAGATTTTCCGGCGCGGGCAGCACCACCAGCATGCCCGGCCAGTGTTTTTCGAAATGGCTCAGCCATTCGGGATCGAGATGCAGACGCAGCCGCTCGTCCAAAAAAATCAAGCCCACGGCCGGATTGGCGGAAACCTGCCGCAGGGTGGCGGCGCATTCCGGTCCGGCGCTGATCACCTGTTTCGCCCCGGCCAGGGCGAAACCGTAACGGGCATCTTCGGGAGTAATGAAGACCACCTTGCTCATAAAATCACCGCCGCCGCTACCCGTTCCTCACCCAGCAGTTCGGTAAGTTGCCGAACCCCGCAGTCGCGGGCGACGAGTTGACAGGTCCAGAGGTAATCCAACAGTTTCTCCAACCGGCCGCCGGTTCGGCTGCGGCGCCGCCAGTCCCGGGTCAGGTCGTTGAGCATCAGGTGATCGAAGCCGACCGGGTCGGTGAGCAACTCTTGATGACGCCGGACCAGGAGGCGCAGACGCGGGGTAAGGCGCCCGGTTGTCCCCGGCGGATTTGGCCCGCTTTGCCGGTCTTTCGCCTTGGCCAGCCGCAACAACTTCCGGTGTTCGGCCAGCCGGTCGAGGGTCTCGCGGATCGGTCCGGCCGGCTGTTCCCGCCTGCCGGCGGCCAGGAGACCATCGGCCAGGGCCTGTTCCAGCCCCTGCCTTCCCCGCTCCCGGCGGATCCGGTCCAGATGGGCCAGGCTCGGATCAAAGGGAGCCAGCCGTTTACCCAGCTCGCGCAGTTTTTCCGGGAAGGGCAGATCCCGGTTCAGCAGCTCTCGGAGTTTCCGGTTCAGGCGGCTGGACGCCAGGCTCGAACGGGTAGCGCCCTGATCCATGCTCTCACTGAAACGCAGGGCGGCCAGCAGGGCGGGCATTTCGAAATAGAGCAGGACCGGAGCCAGCTGGCGCCGGAGTTCCGGTTCCAGTTGGCCGTGGAACCAATCGAGTTCCCGGTCCAGTTCCCGCCGCGCCTCTTGGCCGGTGCCGGCCGGACAGGACTCAAGCCGGTCGGCCTGCCGCCGGGCCAACCGGGCCAGCAGATAATCGGCCGGGAAACCGGGGCGCCGGGTCTGAGAAAGCAACTCAACCAGGGGCGACATCACTGGCCACCTCGCGCATTATTTCCGGAACCAGTCGGGACCAGGCCCTTTCCAGACGGGTCGGCATGGTGTTGTCGACGGTCATCCGGCCGTCCCGGCTGATAGCGGCCAGGCCGCCGGGAATCCGGGGATCGGGCACAATCTCCGCCTGCGGAAACAATTCCGATGCCGTCCCGGCATCGACGGGATTGACCCGGACCCGGCGCCATTCGACCGGAGGCAGTTCGCTGGCCAGCCGGGCCAGGAGTCGGGCGCGGTCACCGGACCACTCACCTTTCAGCAGTTCGCGAGCCAGATCGAACAGGCGTCCGTTCAGCTCCTGCTCGGCCCGGGAAATGATGGCCTCGGCTCGCCGCCGGGCCGCCATGGTCCGGCGCCGTTGCACAGCCCGTTCGGCCTCCCGGCCGGCCAGATCGCAACGGTCGTGTTCCCCGGCCAGACGTCGTTCGGCCTCGGCCCGGAACTTTTCCGCTTCTTCCCGGGCTTCTCGCCAGAGCGTGGCGATCTGCTCCTCGCCCTTGGCCCGCAGGTCTTTGATCAGAACCTCTCGACTCATTTCATCAACAGGATCATCGAGGCGATGACAAAGCCGAGGATGACCATAGTCTCCGGAATTGCCACCAGGATGATTATCGTCGCCGTCAGTTCCGGCTTTTCGGCCAGGGCGCCGGCCCCGGCCGCGCCGATCCGGGACTGGGCCAGGCCGGTGGCCAGGGCGCTCAGGCCGATGGCCAGGGCCGCGGCGAAAGCGATGATAACTTTTTCCCAACCGATTACACCTTCCATGCTCTTCCTCCTTGGTCGATATTGCCGCTTTATGGTTCGTTCCGCTCAATTGACGGATGGCCGTGGTTTTCCGGTTTGGTCCGGGAGAGCGGTTGATAGGTCCGGCCGCTGCCGGTCACGATCTTGCTGAAAAATTCTACGTAGTGCAGACGCAGGGCATGCACTGTCGGGGCGAAAATGCCCAGGACGATGTTGAAAGCGTGCAGCAGGATGGCGGCAAAGATTCCCAGCCAGACGCTGCCGATCATTCCCACCATGCTGTTGGCCACGTGGGCCAGGAGTACCGAAGTCAGGCCGATGGCCATGATCCGGGCGTAGGAGATAATGTTGCCGAAATGTTTCAGGACCTCCAGCGGCGCCAAGAGGCCACCGGCCAGGAACAACACCGGCATGGCGCCCAGGAGCACGAAGAGCCCCGGTTTCCGCAGATGGGCCAGCGAGGGAATGTAGCTGGCCACCGCCGCCAGGGCCAGGGCCAGGATCACCACGATGCCGGTTAGTTTGAAAAGCCCCTCCTTCCTTTCGCCGTAACGGAAGGAGGCGATAGCGCCCAGCACCAGGCCCAGGACGATGTGGACCAGCCCCATGGCCAGGGCGAAATAGAACATCGGCACCATGGCGGTGTGTCGATCCAGGAGAATCGGCTTGAGTCCCAGGTACTCATGGCCCAGGGCGCCGAAGGCCTCGCCGAAGAGCAGGCCGAAGATCATGGTATAGATTGCCGCCACCCCGAAGATCTTGCCGAGATCCTGCACCAGCGGGTGGCGGGCCAGCCGGATCAGGGCCAGGGCGGTAAGGAGCAAGAGCAACCCGTAGCCCAGGTCCCCCAGCATCATGCCGAAGAAGAGCGGGAAGAAGATGCCGATGAAGGGGGTCAGGTCGAAGGAGCGGTAGCCGGGCAGCGGCAGGATCCGGGTCAGCAGCTCGAAGGGCTGGAAGTAGCCCCGGTTCTTGAGCTGGGTTGGCACCCGCTCCAGCTCCTCCTCGCGGATCTCCTTTTCTTCGATCAGTACCCGGCCGCCGAAGCGCTCGGCCACCTGTTGCCGCAGTTTATCCAGCTCCCCGGCCGGCAACCAGCCGGAGACCACGAAGCACATTTCGGTTTCGAAGATGGCTCCGGTGGCCTTGACCAGCTCCAGCTGTTCGATCAGCCACTCCAGAACCAGCCGGTAGATGCCGAGCCAGCGATGGGCGAAGAGTTGGAGCTGGCGCTCCAGCCCGGCCGCTTCCGTCTGGTATTCGCTCAGCAGCCGGGCGCAGGTGGCGACCTGTTCACGGAAAGGCAGCCCGGCCAGACGGTTCGGCAGGGCGTAATCATAGACCTGCTGGCCCTGAAGGGCGGCGCGAATCCGCTCGATGAACTCCTTTTCGGTGGTGATCACTCCCACCAGCTTGCCGGTCGAGGTCCGGGTGGTCTGCAGTTCGAAACGACCTCCGGTGACCTTGACTCCCAATTGTTCGAGGCCGGTCAGGGCTTGCTCGTCCTTGATCTCTACTCCGATGTGGTCGAGGCTGGTATTTCCGGGACCGGCCGGGACCAGTTCGGCAATGGCGGTGAGAAATTCCCGGTAGCGAGCCAGTTCCACCCCCTCCCGCTGCAAGGTTTCCAGGCGTTGGCGCCGCTCGCGATTCTGCTGGAGATGGACGGGGATGACCGCCCTGATCGAGTCGAGAATATTTTCCGGGTTCAAGTATGGTTCGCGGGAAGGTTCGGACGGCAGCAGGTCGAGCAGCTCGCGGATCCGGTCGCGCAACTCTTCATGATAGACCCGGCTGGTCAGGATTTCCCGATTCAGTTTCAGGGTTTTCAGGTGATCGTCCACCTGGCTGCCGGCGATCCGGTCGGGCGGCTCGGCGTCGATCTGCAGCACCCCAAGCTGACGGACCAGGGCCAGAAGCTCCAGCAACTCCTCCTTGGGGCCGATAACCGCCACCTTGCTCATGGTGACGATCATTTTCCCGCCTCCGGCAGCAAGCGCCCCAAGTGGCGGGCAACCAGTTCCCGCAAATGGTGGTCCGGCAGGTTCCGCAAGCGCGTTGCATACTCTTCGGCCCGGCTGATCAGGGTGGTGACCTCGGTTTCGGCTTCGGCTTCGGCGGCGGCCACACCCTGCCGGAATTCCCGTTGGGCCGCGGCCAGTTCCTGTTCAACCTCCCGGCTGAGCCGTTCGCGTTCCTCGGCCAGCCAGGCCGCAGCTTTCCGGCGCTCCTCGGCCAGGCGGGCCTGGATTTCCTGTTCCACCGCGACGATCTCTGCCAGGACCTGATTGGGCATCAACGTTCCTGATTGGGCCTGCTCTGAATGGTAGTTTGCCGTTTCGCCTCACTTCATTATGGCTGAGCCGGTCGGGAAAACTAAAGGAATATTTCCGTTAAAAGAGCGTTGAAACCCTCTAAATTCAGGCTTTGTGAGGAACACCCCCTGAGGGGGCATAAACGTTTTGGCGACGAAGCGGGTAAGCGACGCAGGAGACTAAGATCTTTTTTTGTTGATATTCGGTAGGGCCGGATTGCTTCGCGGAGTTTTTTCTACTCAAGGGAGGACTGAGCATCGTGCCCGCTTTTGGGGTACTCGCATAGATGACGCAGGTAGGGCTTTTTCAACCGGCTGTTGAGGTCATGCCCGCACCTTTGACTTCGGGAATCGGCGCTGGCTATAATCTGGAATAGTTGCCGAGAAAACTTTGCCTTGGAGAGACGACAATGTTGAACAGACGTGACTTTGTGGCCGGTTCGGCCGGATTGTTGACTTTGGCGGCCACTGATCCGGAGTTGGTTTTCGCTCAGCGCAAGCTGACCGGCACCCCGGTGCGGGTGGCACTGGTCAGGAGCACTGACCGGTTCACCGGCATCCCGGCGGTCATCGATCTTTTAGGTGTCAATCCGGTGGCCGGTAAAAAGTTGCTGCTCAAGCCCAACTTCAACACCGCCGATCCCTTCCCGGCCGGAACCCATAACGATACCCTGCGGGCCCTGGTCCGGAAACTCAAGGGGCTGGGGGCCACCTCCATCACCATCGGCGAGCGTTGCGGCCCGCCCGAGACCGCCGAGGTCCTCCGCGAAAAAGGCATTCACGCCCTCTGCCGGGAAGAGGGCGTGGAGCTGCTCAACTTCGAGGAACTGCCCGAGTCGGACTGGATCCGGCTGCGTCCGGAAGAAAGCCATTGGCGCGACGGCTTCGATGTGGCCCGGCCGGTGCTGGAGGCGGAATGCGTGGTTTCCACCTGCTGCCTCAAGACCCACGGTTACGGAGGGGTTTTCACCATGTCGCTGAAGCTCTCGGTGGGTGTCACCCACAAGCGCAATATGACCGAACTGCATACCTCCCTGTTCAGCATGCGGAAGATGATCGCCGAGATCAACCAGGCTTATGCTCCGGGGCTGATCGTGATGGACGGTTTGGAGGTCTTCACCGACGGCGGCCCGGCCCACGGCGAATTGAAAAAGCCGGGGGTGATCCTGGCCGCTAGCGATCGGGTGGCCCTGGATGCGGTGGGGCTGGCGGTTTTAAAGGAACTGGGCAGCAACAAGAAGATCATGAACACCCCGATCTTCGCTCAGGAGCAGATCGCCCGGGCGGTGGAGTTGGGGCTGGGAGTGGGCTCGCCGGGTGAGATTGAGATTGTTACCGGTGATGCGGCCAGTAAGAACTATGGTGAACGGCTGCGGGGGATTTTGCGGGAAGGTTGAGAGAGTGACTGGAATCATTGGACTTTCCCCGGTTTTAACAGTGGGAAGTAGCCGAGATTTTTCACCCGATCATTAAGCCTTTATTGTTAAAGGTCAGGTCGAAGTCTTCGCTGATCTGCTTAGCTGAGTTTATCCCGCCCAACGTTCACGGTCGCACGGCTATTACCCTCCCTGTCTTGCTTTTCAAATAACGGAACTCCGAGCCGCCGCAGAGGGGGTAGGACTCCCACTTGCCGGCTTGCGGGGCGTCGCCGTTAGCAACCCAGTAGTTGCCCTTCAGTTTGATGGGGCAATTCCCTTCGCGTCGCAACTCGAAGATGTAACAGAGTGAATAATACTCATCCTTGCTGGGCAGCCGCCAGTCGCTGTAATCGCCGAGCTTGAGATTGTCGGCATATTCCTGAGCCTCCCGGCCGCTGGCGAATTTCTCCGATCTTTCCACCTGCCACATCAGGCCGTTGTCCTGCCGGCAGATGCCGTTGCCGAGGTCGGCGAGGCTGGACCGGTCTTGCCGCTTGTCCGGCGCAGTGGTCGAGGCGCAGCCCTGGATGAGCAGCAGGGTGAGGCCGATTGTGAGAGAAAAATTTACCATCTTCATCCGCTCCTCCTTCCGCTAAAGGTCTTGAACCGTTGTTTTTATTCTGAACCAGGAATGGTGAAATGTACAATATCTTGGCCATTTTTCTGGTGACAGGCCGGGAACAAAAAAACTGCGTCCCTGATGAGCCACGGCTTAACTGGAAGGCCTGTTCCATCGTCAGAAATCGATCTGGAAGCTGTGGACATCCTCAATTCTTCCAAACTTCAAAAATTATTCCGAAGCTGTTCACATTTTCTTCCCGCTAAACATTTGTGCCCGGCGGTGCAGTCATGGATGTTCGTCACTTTCTGGTGGTCCATTAAGAATTTGACGGGTGGATAAATCAGCAAGTTTTCAGGCCAGCAGATATTTTCTGTAATTATGGATGGTTATCGCTGCAGGTCAAGGCATGGTTTTTGGCACGACTGTTGCTCATTATATATATGTCAATGGTGTAGTGATTGGCCGCTGGAGTGATTTCCATTAGACAAGGAGGACGAGATGAGCATATCTAAGACAATTATCGGCACGGTCATGCTTCTGGCAATTGTTACGACTATCCCGCTCGTTTTTGCCTTCAAAGTAAACAAGACGGTGACTCTGGATACCGGTGAAGAAACCCATCTGATCTTTATGCGGGAAGAAGAGAAACTGGCCCGTGATGTTTACACCACCCTGGGAGACAAATTTCCGCAGTACACGGTGTTCGCCAACATCGTTCCCTCGGAGCAGAAGCACACCGACACCATGCTGAAGAAGCTCGATCAGTACGGGATTCCCGATCCCAGCACCGATGACACGGTGGGGTTCTTCACCGGGGCTGATTACGGCGCCTACTTCACCGCCACCTATGGGAATTTAGTGGCCCAGGGCAGCACCCCTTTGACCGCCCTATACGTTGGTGCCTTTATTGAGGAACTGGACATGCACGATATCGTTGACTGCCCGGTGATTATTGTCGAATCCGATAACGGCATCGAGGAGGGCGAATGCGGGATGGCCTACACTGATGAAAAGGCTTTGATCAAAAGTTACGGTAACCTGCTGGACGGCTCTATGAGTCATCTGCGGGCCTTTGTCCGGAATATTGAGCTGATAATCGGGGAAGGAAATTATGTGGCCCAGGTCCTTAGCCAGGAAGAGGTCGATGAAATTCTGGGCCGGTGATCATCTTCCATCTTGAAGATGGCAGTTTGGATAATTTACCCCGGCAGGGTCAGTCGCCGGCAAGACCGACGAGGAGTGGCCGCAGGGTGAGACCGGCGATGAGATTCCCCACGTTGACGATGCCGACGAAAAGGCCAGTTGACTAGAAACCCCGGTTGAAAAGCCCCGGATAGACGTTCACTCGCAGGGCGAGATATTCGGTAGTGTTGACGATCACCGAAGCCAGGAGCGGAATTGTTCCGGCCATAAAAGAGCCCAAAGCTCGGACGCATCCTGACGTTGTTGCCTGCCGCGCTGGCCAGGGCTACACCCGCGCCTAGGGGATCCTGTCTTTTGCGTCGATCAGGTGCAAAGTGCCGAGCAGCGTGGTAAGGCCGCAGTAGAGTAGGAGGCGATGATGGTGGTAGTCGAAAATGGCGAGGCGGACTACATAGCTTTTGCCCAGGTCGACCAGATGACCGGAGCGCATCCCGCATATACACCCGGAGGAACCGCAAACGACCTCCGAGGCATCGGTCCTTCAAGGTGATGCCTGGTCCGCATACCATGCCAGTATATTAAAAATCGATCTGAAAGCTGTAAACATCCTCCTCCAAGCGGCTTTTCACCCGGAAACCGCTGTGGTTGAAGATGGTCTGCATGCGGCGGTTGTCCTTCAGGACCTCGGCGTCGAAGCCGGAGATGCCGCTGCGCTTGGCCAGGTTTAGCAGGTGGCGGAAGAGGAACTTGCCCAGACCATGGTTCTGCCAGTCGTCGCGGATGATGAAGGCGACCTCGGCCCGGTTGGTCTTGGGGTTCAGGTAGTAGCGGCCGACGGCGACGATATCCTCGCCGTGCGCCTCGGGTACGGTGCCGACGATGGCCACGTCATGGCGGTGGTCGATATAGACGAAGTTCTGGATCTGGCTGTGGCTGAACCTGGGTTTGTGGGTCATGAAGCGGTAGTAAAGGGTTTCCTGGGAGAGGGCGTAGATCAGGTCGCGCATGGAGTGCTCGTCGGTGGGGTGCACCGGCCGGAAGGTTACCTGGGTGCCGTCCTCCAGCAGCATGGTGGTCTTCATCTCCTGGGAGGCGACCATGAAGCGTCCTTCCACCTCGGACATTTCCTTGCGCAGGTAGCGGGCCTCGATGGCCTCGCGCAAGAGTTGTTCGCGGAATTTGGGGTGGGCGATGCTGATCAGCGACATGGCCCGCTCCTGGACGGACTTGCCGTGCAGGTAGGCGATACCGAACTCGGTGACCACGTAATGGACTTCGCCCCGGGTGGTCACTACGCCGGCCCCGGGGGTGAGGCGGGTGACAATCCGGGAGATCTCGCCGTTCCCGGCCGTCGATTCCAGAGCGATGATCGCCTTGCCGCCGGTCGAGCGGGAGGCGCCCCGGTTGAAGTCGACCTGGCCGCCGATCCCGGAATAGAAATGCGAGCCCAGGGAATCGGCGCAGACCTGGCCGGTCAGGTCCACCTCCAGGGCCATGTTGATCGCCACCATCTTGAATTGACGGCTGATCACGTGTGAGTCGTTGACGTACTCGGTGGGGCGGAAGCTGAAGAGCGGGTTGTCGTCGATGAAGTCGTAAAGGTTCTGGCTGCCCATGCAGAAACTGGCGACGATCTTGCCCCGGTCGCTGCTCTTGCGCCTGCCGTTCACCGCCCCGGATTCGATCAGGGGGATGATCGAATCGGTCAAGAGCTCGGTGTGGATGCCGAGATCCTTTTTATCCTTCAAAAAACCGATCACCGCGTGGGGAATGCGGCCGATGCCGAACTCCACGGTCGAGCCGTCCTCGACCAGCGAGGCGATATTCTCGCCGATCTGCAGGGTTTCCGGGGTGGCCTCGGACTGTTCCCGTTCCAGTAACTCTGACTCCATCTCGACCAGCAGGTCGAGATCGTAGATGTCGATGAAGCTGTCGCCCAGGGTGCGCGGCATTCGGGGGTTGACCTGGGCGATGACCAGCGAGCCGTTTTCGGTGGCGCTCTTGACGATGTCGACCGAGATGCCCAGGCTGACCATGCCCCGGATGTCGGGCGGGGTGACCTGGATCAGTACCACGTCCAGGGGAAGTTGCCCGGAAGAAAAGAGCCGGGGGATGTCGGAGAGCAGCACCGGGGTGTAATCACCCAGCCCCTCCTGGATATGTTCGCGGATGGCGGTACCGATGAAGAAGCTGTTGACCGTGAAATGCTCGGCCAGCTGCCGGTTGGCGTAGGGCGCTTCACCCTTGGCCAGGAGCTGGATGATCTCCACGTCGGTCAGTTCATTGGCCCGGTCGGTCAAGGCCTGGACCAGGGGTACCGGTTCGGCGCAACCGGTACCGATGAAAACCCGCTGACCCGGCTTGATCCGCTGTACGGCCTGGCGCGGAGTGGCCAGCATGTCGCGGTATTTCTCCCGCCACTGCGGGTCGGTATGTAAGCGATTTGATGGTCTCGTACCTGCTTGGTTATCAGCCGGTTCGCATACGGATGTATCGCGATCCGACCTCTGCCGCGGATCGGCGGCACCCTCCAATTGCTTACGGTCTTGAGCTTCATTTTCCAGGGAGTGCTCTCCGGGAGATTTTGCGTCGGGGGATTTAGTGTGGGCTGGGGACATGGTGGGCCTCTAATGAAAGTGCCTAACGTTTCAGTATTACGGTAAGATTGATTGGTTGCCGTCCGGTCTTTTCCTCCCTCTCCCTTGAGGGAGAGGGCAGGGTGAGGGGGAAGTTTTCAACGGATCGGAGTCTCCTTCATTGCTTACCTGCATCGTAGTTTCTCTCCTCGTATTAATCGCTTCCCGGCTAAATCCCTTCCACCCAAAACTGCCGGGTGCGTGAAGATGCGGTGTCTGCACTCGCCTACCCCCGCAAAGTCATCCGGACATCCGCCACCCACGGATCATGTCCCGCTTCGCCGACGATGAAGGGGTTGATGTCCAGTTCGATGATCTGCGGAAAATCGGTGGTCAGCTGGCTGATCCGCTGCAAGCCGTTGGCGATGGCCCCGAGGTCGACTCCCTTCTGGCCCCTTTTGCCTTGGAGGATGGCGTAGGAGCGGGTGGCCATCAGCATCTGCAGGGCCTCGGCTTCGGTGATCGGGGCCAGGTGGAAGGTGACGTCCTTCATCACCTCGACGAAGATCCCGCCCAGGCCGAACATCAGCATCGGGCCGAACTGCGGATCGCGGCTCATGCCGATGATCACCTCCAAGCCCGGGTTCAGCATCTTTTCGACGTAGACCCCTTCGATCCGCGCTTCCGGGGCGCGCTGGCGGATGCGCAGCATCATCAGGTCAAAGTAGTCGCGCACCGCTTCGGCGTTGGTGACGTTCAACCGCACTCCGCCCAGGTCGGTCTTATGGACGATGTCGGGCGAGACGATCTTCATGGCCACCGGGTAGCCGATCCGCTCGGCGATCTCCACCGCCTCCTCGACGTGGACCGCCAGGTGGCCGTCGGGAATCTGAAATCCGTAGGCCTGGAGGATGGACTTGCCTTTGACTTCGCCGATCTGGGGCCGACCGCTGCGCAGCCGCCGGGTGATGATTCGTTCGACTCGCCGACGGTTGACCCGGAAGCGGGTGACCACCCGGGTCGGGCGGTCGCGCCAGGAGGCATATTCGTGCATGGCCTTAAGCGCCCCCACCGCCCTTTCCGGCGAGGGGTAGTCGGGCAGGCCGGCCGCCACCAGGGCGGCGCGGCCCGGCAGCACGGACTCGCCGCCCATGAAGGAGACCAGTACCGGCTTGTTGCCGTGCAGGTTATTAGCGATGGCCTGGGCGGTTTCGGTGGGCCGGGTCATGGCCTGGGGGGTGAGGATAATGATGATGGCATCCACCTCCGGGTCGTCCTGGGCGGTGGTCAGGGCGGTGACGTAGCGTTCCGGGTCGGCATCGCCCAGCACATCCACCGGGTTGCCGGCACTGGCCGCCGAGGGCAGCTGCTGGCGCAGGGCGCTGGCGATGTTGCGGTCCAAAGCGGCGACATGCAGCCCAGATTTCTCTACGGCGTCGGCGGCCATGGTTCCGGGCCCGCCGGCGTTGGTGATAATCAGTACCCGGTCGCCTTTGGGTAATGGCTGCATGGCAAAAGCGGTGGCGTAATCGAAGAGGGCCTCGAAGGTATCGGCCCGGATCACCCCGGCCCGCTTGAAGGCGGCGCCGTAAGCGGTGTCGCTGCCGGCCAGCACCCCGGTGTGGGAAGAGGCGGCCTGCATACCGGCCTTGGTGGTGCCGGATTTGAGGATCACCACCGGCTTTCTGGCGCTGGCCTCCTCGGCCGCCTTGACGAACTCGTCGCCGTTGCTGATGTCTTCCAGGTAGCCGACGATAACCTTAGTTTCCTCATCGTGGGCCAGGGCGCGTAGAAAGTCGATTTCGGTCAGGTCAGCCTTGTTGCCGATGCTGATCATCTTGGCCAGTCCCAATTGGCGACCGGCGACCAGATCGAGAATTGCGGTGGAAAGCGCCCCGGACTGGGAGACCACCGAGATCGCTCCGGGCCGGGGCAGGTGGCCGGCGAAGGAGGCGTTCAGGTGATTGGCGGTATTGATCAGCCCCAGGCAGTTGGGGCCCAGGAGCCGTACCTGGCGACCCCGGCAGAGCCCGACCAGTTCCTGTTCCAGGGCGGCGCCCTCGGGGCCGGTTTCCTTAAAGCCGGCGGTGATTACCACCAGGGCGCGGGCGCCTCCCTTGATCGCTTCGGTGGCGGCGCCGATGACCACGTTGCGGGGCACGGCCAGAATGGCCAGGTCGACCTTGCCGCCGTGCTCGGCCAGGGACTTCAGGCAGGGTAGGCCCAGGATCTCTTCGGCCCCGGGGTTGACCGGCAGGATCTTTCCCAGGTAGCCACCCTCGATGAGATTTTTGACGATGTCGTGCCCGACCTTGCCGGGGGTGCGGGAAGCGCCGATCACCGCCACCTCCTGCGGACGGAAAAGTTCGTCAAGCATGGTCATGGCTCCTCTCGATCCCCGGGGACTGGGTCTTGAAACCGGCCTCGGCCAGGGTGTTATGGACCCCGTTCAGGTTATGGGTGTGGACCCGGATATAGATCACCGCGCCCTGCCTGCCGAGTTCCCCGGTCCGGATCAGCCGGGTGAAGGGTACATTGCCTTCCTCCAGGGCTCTGGTAAGTCTGGTCAGCAGACCGGGATCGCCGTCGTCGGTCACCTCGATCAGAGTCGAGCCTTTTTCGCCCAGCCCGAAGAGCTGGCGGTAGGCGGTAAGCAGATCGCGGATCGAGAGGATGCCTACTACCCGGCGCCCGTTATCGACCACCGGCAAGGCTCCCACCCGGGTCCGGTCGAAAAGGAGCAGGGCATCGTCCAGGGTGGCCTGGAGTGGCAGGCAGGCGACTGCCTCGGTCATCATGGCCAGAACCGTGATCCTGACGTAGCGTTTTTGATATAGATCCCTTTCCTGCTCGTCCAAGACTCCGGCCGGGAAGGCACTGCGCAGATCGCGATCGGTAATAATGCCGACCAGGCAGCCGTTTTCGTCGACCACCGGCAGATGTCGGAAATTGCCGGCAGTCATCAGTTCTCGGGCTTCAGTCAGCAGGGTTTCCGGGTTTACGGTCCGGGCCGGTTCGGTCATAAAATTGGCAATGAACATGGGGAGCTCCTCAAAAAAGAAGTTAAAAGTTAAAGCACCCGTTCAGGCTTAAATGCTTAAAGTTCCTTTATTCTACGATTAGATGGTGGGCGAGCGTTTTCGCCGGTACCGCCTAAAATCCGCGGGCTTTTGGTCTCCTCGTAAATGTATTTCATAAACTCATCAATCCCGTACAGTATTGCAGCACCGAGGCTCCCAGGCTGGGTAAATGATAGCCGCCTTCCAGGATGGAAACCATTCGCCCCTGGCAGTGGCGGCGGGCCAGGTCGTTCAATTGGTTGCCCAGCCAGCCGAACAGTTCGGTGGAATAGGTCAGTCCGGACATGTCATCCAGGCGGTGACCGTCGAAGCCGGCGGCAATCAAGATGGCCTCCGGCTGGAAGTCGGCCAGGGCCGGAGCGATCAGCCGGAGGAAGGCGTCCTGCACTTCCGCGTCACCCTTACCGGGCAGGAGCGGGATGTTCAAGGTCGTGCCCAGGCCCCGCCCGGTGCCGGTCTCTTCGGCGTGGCCGGTGCCGGGGAAGCTGAAGGTGGGATGCTCGTGAATACTGATGTAGAAAACTTCCGGATCCTCCTCGAAGGCGGCCTGGATGCCGTTGCCGTGGTGGGCGTCGAAATCGATGATCGCGATTCGCCGACGATGGTAGCGCTCCTGCCAGTAGCGGGCCGCCACTGCCACGTTGTTAAGGAAACAGAAGCCCAGGGGCAGGGCCTTCTCGGCATGATGGCCGGGCGGCCGGACCGAGCAGAAGACTACCGGCGGCTTCTTGCCGCCTTCCATCAGATCGATGCCGGCCAGTCCGGCCCCGACCGCGAGTTGGGCGATCTCGTAGGTCTCATAGCCCAGCTGGTTGTCGGGGTGACTCAGCCAACTGCGGCCGGACAAAGCGGTCTCCTCGAAACGCAGCAGGTAGTTTTCGCTGTGGATCTTGAGCAGCCAGTACCTGGTCGCAGGCCGGGGCTCAACCGTGACCAATTTGAAACGGCCTGCCTGGCTACCCAGTCCCCGGTTGATCGCGGTTAAACGGGCCGGGATTTCAGGATGGTCACCGTTGCCGGTGTCGTGCCGCAGATAACGTGGATGAGTGATGTGGTGGAGGGTCTGCACAATGGCCTGTCTCTGGGAGAAGTATCTGCCGCCGCCCTTGCATTCAGGCGACTAAGACTACCGAACAGGTTACAGAAAGCGCGACCGGCTTGTCCAGCGGCCATAGGGGAAATAGGTGAAAATAAAAAAGGCGCCATGTTTTTAACATGGCGCCGGCCCACTAAGGTGGGCAGCAAACCCCGGGCAACCAACTACTCAGTTCCAGGGGAGATCGGCTTCGGCTAAGACAACTCGCCCAAAATTCTTTTCCAGGGTGTCAGGCATTTCTTCCAACTTACCATCGAACCAGCTGTAATTACGATTCTCGACCATGGCTGCTGTGATTCACACCCTTAACCGGATAACCTACCCGGGTGGTTCTCATCAACCAGCCTCCTGCGGGGCATTTTATTCCCCCCTTTTTAATAAAATAAGAATTGTGGTGTCGGTTGTCATCCTCTCCGACAAAATATTGCCAGATCCCCTTGGCTCCGACCCGCGATCAAGATTCGGCGACAGCAACATTACGATCCATCTCTTTGGTAAAGTTAGGGGTGGAGTTCTCGTTACCCGTGCATTATTATCCGTGCTTTGATTGCGTCAGAAGTCGGACTGCTTCAAGTCTGAGTAGGTTCGCGGAGCAGAAGAGATGAGCCCCGAAGATAAATCCGTATATAGCGCCGTTGTGCTGCCGGCCAAATTATCGGTGCCCCGCTCCCGGGTCTGGGTGAATCGCGAGCGTTTGTTTACCCGGTTGGACGAGATGCGGCGACACCCCCTGGTCTGGATCTCGGCCCCGGCCGGATCCGGCAAAACCATCCTCACCGCCAGCTATCTGCATTATCGCGGAGGAACTCTTCTCTGGTACAACCTCGATGCCGGCGACAGCGATCCGGCTTCCTTTATCTATTATTTGCGGCTCGGGACCAAAAGTCTTCTCCCAGAGTCCGAGTTCTCCCTACCCAGCCTGACACCCGAGCATCGCCCGGCACTGGATCTATTCGCCGCCGGATTTTTCCGTGAACTTTATCGGGCCTTTCCGGGAGGCTTGGCCCTGGTCCTCGATAACATCCAGGACGTGGAACCGGCCGATGATTTTCTGTTGCTGCTGAAAGGGGCGGTGCGGGAGGCACCGGAGGGAGTTCGGCTTTTTGGTCTGAGCCGCGCCGAGCCGCCCGCACCCTTGAGCCGCCTGATGGTAAACGGCAAGATCGGGGCGCTGCGTGGGGATGAACTGAAATGGACCATAAGCGAAGCGGGCGAACTGGCGCCCCTGGTGTCCAGCCAGAAGATCTCTCCCGAAACCTTGGCGGCTGTGGCGGAGAAAACCGAAGGCTGGGTGGCCGGCCTGGTTCTACTGCTGCAAAACCTCGGCGACCGGTCATTGTCCGCCGGGGCTGCCGAACTGGCCGGCAACCAGACCCTGTTGTTCAACTACTTCGCCGGTGAGATTCTGGCCGGGCTGGCGGATAGGGAGCGCGACTTTTTACTGCGGACGGCCTTTCTCCCTACGGTTTCGACGGCAGTTGCCGCCGCACTGACCGGGGAAGAGGAGGCGGGCCTGTTGCTGGAAGAACTGGTCGGCAGAAACTATTTTACGGTCAAGCTCCAGGCGGAGCGGGATACCTATCGCTATCACCCCTTATTTCAAGATTTTCTTCGGCATCAGGCCCGCCGGATGATACCTGCCGCCGATTTGGAGGATTTGCAGCGCCGGGCCGCCACTCTTCTGCAGGAAAGCGGTGACGGAGAAGCGGCCGTCCCCATGTTGATCGAGGTCAAAGACTGGCCGGCTCTGGCCGCGCTCCTGGCTGAAATCGGCCCGCATCTAATTGCCACCGGCCGTCATCTGATTCTGCAAGAATGGTTGGCTGGGGTGCCGCGCGAGGTTCTTAACGATTTACCCTGGCTCCTGTACTGGCAAGCGTTGGCGCTGATGCCGGTGGATTTCGCCACCAGCCACCAGCTTTTTGCCGGCGCCTTCGAGCATTTTCTGGCCGGGGGCGAGGCAATCGGCAGTGCCTTGGCCTGGGCCGGGGCGGTGGAAACCATTGTCCATTCCCTCAGTCATACGGAGCGGCTGGACCTTTGGCATGACCGTCTGGATCTGTTGCAGCAGCGCTTTGCCCTGGACAATAATCCGGAGTTGCGGTTCAGTATGGCGCCGCAGGTGGTATCGATTTACGCCTTGCGCGGCCGAATGGGTCAGGAGGCGGAAAAATGGCTGGCAACCACACGGGAGATTTTGGATCTGCCGGTCGATGCCACCCAACGGATCATGGCCTCCTTCGCCCTGGTCGCCCTCTTCCACTGGTCCGGCCAGCCGGCCCGTTCGGCGCCTATTCTTCAGCAGCAGGAACTGATTCTGGCCGAGGGTGCGGTCACTCCTCTGGCCACCATCATCACCAAGCTCTGTAAGGCCTGGTTCAGTTGGATCTACGGCCGTTTTGACGATTGCCGCCAAGCCATTCGCGATGGCCTGGTCATCGTCGATCGGACCGGGGTCCAGCACTGGACCTTTATCCTGGTGGTCCAGGGGATCACTAATGCCCTGGTGCAGAACAAGCTGCCGGAAGCGGAGCAGTTCCTCGAGCGTTTGCAGCCCCTCTACCACTATGCCCGTGACATGGACCGCGCCTACCACCACAACGAGATGGGCTGGCTGGAATTGCTCAAGGGGAGACCCGAGCACGCCTTGCACCAGCAGCAGATCGCCGTGGAACTGGCCGAGTCGGTGGCGGCCCCTTTTGTTATTGCCGAAACCTGTTTCGGCCTTTCCCAGGCCTATCACGCCCTCGGGCAATTCGAGCTGGCCGAGGAATATCTGGCCCGAACCAGAAAGGAGGGGGAGCTTTATGGCGGCAGCCAGACCCTGGCCTTCCAATGCGGGATGGTCGAGGCTTTTTACCGACTGGAGGCGGGTGACGAAAAGGCCACCGCCGTCGTCCTGGCCCGGACCTTTGTCCAGGCCAAGGTCCGGGGGCATTCCGCTTTTGCCTGGTGGCGCCAGGAGGTCATCGGTCGGCTTTGCCTGTTTGCCCTGGAACATGAGATCGAGTCTGGTTTTACCCGCAATCTGATCCGGCAGTTTGCGGTAGCCCCCCCGGCCGAGGCGGTTGGCAGTGAGAAATGGCCCTGGCCGGTGCGGATTCGCACCCTGGGAACCTTCGCGGTGATCGTCGAAGACAGGCCGCTGACCTTCGATCGCAAGGCCCAGAAGAAACCGCTGGAACTGCTCAAGGCCATTGTCGCTTTGGGTGGGCTGGAGGTGCCGACGGCAAAGCTGGAGGAAATTCTCTGGCCCGAAGCCGACGGCGACCTGGCCCAGCAGAACCTGAAAGCGGCAGTGCACCGGCTGCGCAAGCTGGTGGGGCCGCAGACGGTGCTCCTTTCAGACGGCCGGGTGAGTCTGGCGCGGGACAGCTGCTGCCTGGATCTCTGGAATTTCGAGGCCACTCTCGCCCGCCTGGAACAGGTGTCGTCGCACTTTGAATCGGTGCCGCGGGCCTGCGCCCGGATGAAAGAGCTCTACGCCGGTGATTTTCTCGCGGGGGAGAACGCCGCCCCATGGCTGATCGCTCCCCGGGAAAGGCTGAGGGCTCGATTCCTGGCGGCACTGGAGCAGCTCGGCTCCGCCATGCTTGCCGAGGGAATGGCCGATAAAGCCCGCGAATGCTATGAACACGGGTTGACCATCGACCCCCTCGTCGAGCAGTTCTATCGAGGCTTGATGCGATGTTATTGGCATCTCGACCGTCCGGCCGAGGTGCAAACCACCCTGACCCGCTGCCGCCAGTTGCTGCGCACCTCCCTGGGGCTGCAGTGTTCCGCCGCCACAGAAGCGTTGGCGGTCAATCCCGCGCTTTCGGCTCCAGCCGGCAAGAAAAAATTCTGAATCCTCAATCCGTAACCCATCCGTAACCTCTCCGGCGCTATGGTGACACCATGAGCTGCCATCCCGATCTGCCGGAAGAGCCGCAGACCATCCACAGTTATATCGTCCGCGTCTACCGCAGGTCCGACCTGGTCCTGGCCGGTATCGTGGAGGATTGCCTGGGAGGGCGCGAAGCGGTCTTTCATGGACCCGAAGAACTTTGGGAGGCGATCACCGGCTCCCTTCCAAACGCAAACATGGAATGTGAATCAACGAGTCAACGGTCTAACCGGAGGAGGAAGCGCGATGAAAGTTGACGGAAGCATGGCGATACGTTGTGCGAGGTATATGCGGGTTGCGATCCTGGCCCTGGCGCTGACGTTGCCGGCCGGTTGCGGCGGCGGCGGGGGTGACACCCCCCTCCGGCATCGCCTCCGGGTGTCACCAACACCGCCCCGGTCGCCAATGCCGGCCCGGACCAGAATGTGGCGACCGGCTCGCTGGTTACCCTGGACGGCAGCGGCAGCAGCGATGCGGACGGCGATTCCCTGAGCTATTCCTGGACCTTCACGACCAGGCCGGCCGGGAGCCTGGCAGTTCTTTCCGATCCGGCGGCGCCCAAACCGGCGTTCACCGCCGATATTGACGGCCAATACGCGGTAAGTCTGACGGTCAACGACGGGACGGTGACCAGCGTCGCCGATTCGGTGAGGGTCACGGCAGCCACCAGCAATTCCGCCCCGGTGGCCAACGCCGGCCCGGACCAGAACGTGGCCACCGGCTCAGCGGTATTTCTGCTCGGCTCCAACAGCAGTGACGCCGATGGCGATCTTTTGACATACGCATGGGCGTTCACCGACAAACCCGCCGGCAGCTCGGCGACCTTGGTCAACGCCGAAACCTTCCGCCCCTCTTTCACCGCCGACCTGGACGGGCAATATGTGCTCAGCCTGATAGTCAACGACGGCACAGTGAACAGCGTACCGGACACGGTAACCGTCACCGCCGCCACTGCCAATTCCGCGCCGGTGGCCAACGCCGGTCCAGGACCAGAACGTTATTCTCGGCTCGCTCGTCACCCTGGACGCCACCGGCAGTATGGACGCCGATGGTGATCAACTTACTTATTCCTGGATATTGACCGGCAAACCGAGCGGCAGTAACGCGGACTCTGACCGACGCCAATACCGCCACCCCAGCTTTTATCGCCGATCTGGTTGGGCAATACGTGGCCAGCCTGACCGTCAACGATGGGACCGTCAACAGCGCAGTTGACACCGTGGCCATCACCGCCGCCCTCCAGCAGTTGACCGTTGCACGCACTCTTCCCTAATCAAGGCGCAAAATGGAATGATTATCTAAAAGGAAAAAGTTATCCTCACCGCCACCGACACCGCCTGCAATGCCGCCACCGATGGCGGCAATGGGTGTGTGCACGGTGGGGAAATGCGGGTGGTGGAGTTTCCCGGCCGCAGCTCATGTGCCGGGTTCACCATCAGTGATGCGCTTGGTGCCTTCGACTGGACCTGCGACAGCAGTACCGGTACGGTACGGTTTATTTCAAACCTGAAGCTGGGTAAGAGTTTGTCGGATCTGATCGATTTCAACACTCCGGGCTGGAAGCAGAACTCGGTGACGGTTTCCGAAAACGGTAACGCTTTGGGGGTAAGCCCGGCTACGACCTGGTGGGCGAACCCGGTGACGGTTGATAATGATGGCGGGTCGCTTTACACGGCCGGGACGATTTACTTGGTGACCAATGATGCATTGAGTGCCGGTTACGCGATCACAAATAATTCGGTCGGGTTGGTGGTCAAACCCGGGGTGATTGTCAATTGGCCGGGGGCCACCGGCACCGCCAGGGTTATTAGCGCCCAAGGGGTAAATTTCATCTGGATCGAGGGAAGGGTCGATGCGGTCAATGCCGGCTACGGTGTCTTTCTGAACTCCGTGAAATTTTCACAGTTTAAGAAAGTTCAAGCGGATAACGCGGTCTACGAAGGTATCCACTTGGCTTCTTCTGCGTTCAACAAGTTTTGTATGACGTCCGCCGGCAACAACAACGTCGGCATCTATATCATCAGTTCAAATAACAACCTGTTCGATTGGTATGTGTCCGCCAATAACAACAGTCATGACGGCGTATTTCTCTCGATGTCGTCGGACAACATGTTCAGGTCGCTTACAGCCTCGTACAATACCTCTTCCGGAGTTGATCTGTATAGTACGGCGGATCGCAACGTTTTCAAAGACGTGAGGGTTATAAACAACGGCGGTAAAGGGATTGATCTCAACTCAGGGAACGCCAACGCATTTTCGTTGGTTCACGCTGTCGATAACGCCGATTCCGGGGTGTACATCTATTCCACTTCCGGTTCGAACAAGATTGAAAACGTGGTGGCCAGCAATAACGGGGTTGACGGCATAACCATCAACGGCAGTAACGGTAATATTCTCAGCCAGGTCATGTCGAGCAACAACCATTCCATCGGGGTTTATCTATACAACAGCCGAGATAACAGCCTGGCTGAGATAACGGCAACGAATAACGGCATCCATGGTCTTTATCTAGGTGCTTCCCCCCGCAACGTCTTTCAACGCGTAACCTCGGTGAATAACGCCGAAGCCGGGATCCTGCTCAATAGCTCCGGTGGTAATACCTTCGCGGAGGTCACCGCCAATAACAATTTGGTCGGAGTTGAGCTGGCATCCTCCTCCAGCAACACCTTCTCGGGAACCATGGCAACCGATAATGGCAATATCGGTTACTTCCTCGCCCTTTCCTCGAACAACTATTTCACCGACCTGCTGAGAAGAGGCTATAACGGCACTTCTTCCGCGGGAAACTGCGTGATTTCCCTGGGAACAAACCCCGGCTTGAATAATGATTGTTCGCCGCAGGGAATCTCGGATTTCCCGTATAACTCGAATATATATTTGGTGGAAAACTCCTTCGTCGGTAAGGTCGTGACCGAGGATGCAAGCAATTTCTCGGATACCAACGGTGCCGCCTCTTCTCCTGCAAGTGTAAGTTCGAATCCACTGGGATGGACGATTTTCGACAATTCATACCGGACTTGGGGTCTTGATGGTTCCGCCTTTCCGAGCGCCGACCACCGGGGTCGGTGGGTAACCGGAACTGGACGTATTTGGGACTGGTCCAAGGCCTCTTCCGGCAGTTGGCTGCCCACTGGCCTGGCATTGCCCAACGGCAACAATGTCCTCACCCATACCTGGTCGGATGACTCCACCACCACCTTCCTGCGCCGGACGGTGGAGATCCAGAGCGATTCCATCGGCAACGACAACACCCTGTGCGAGTCAGGAGAGGCCTGTCTTTTCACCTGGAATCTCGGCAGCTACCAGGGGCACGGCACCCTGGTCAGCGCCGGGAGTTTTACCGCCGGTACATTGACCGGTATAACCTTGAAAAAATATGAGACCAACGGTCGGTGAACCGCAACCGACTGTAGAGAATAGATATTCAAGCAGATAAAGAGAGGGAGGAACAACAAATGAAAAAATGCAATCGACGATGTCGCAATAATTTGACGATCTTTCTGGTCCTTTGTGTGGCGGGATTGCTTGCGGCCTGCGGTGGCGGGGGTGAGGGCAGTTCTGTCAATCCGGGCGACCAGACCCCGCCAAGCAATCCGCAAGCCCTTGATGCCACGATCGTTTCCGCCAATCGGGTCGATCTGACCTGGACTGTCGCGGTGGATGACGCGGGCGTCGCCGGATATCATGTCTATTGCAACAACGCCTACTTGGCGACAACCGTCACCCCTGTCTATCCGGCTACGGGGCTGAGAGAAGCGACCTCCTACTGCTTTTCGGTGACGGCCTACGACGCGGCCGGGAACGAGTCCGGCCACAGTGACGAGGTTTGCCTCATGACTCCGGCGTCGCCGGGCGACACCCAAGCCCCGGAGGCCCCGGCCGGTCTGGCGGTAACGGCGGTTTCGTCGAGTCAGATCGACCTGTCCTGGGGCGCTTCGACGGATGATTCCGGGGTGGCCGGATACAAGGTTTACCGGGCGGGAATCTTTCTTCAGACGGTCACTGCCGGCACTGCGACGACCGACCTCGGTTTGTCCCCCAATACGGCCTACTGCTACCAGGTGGCGGCTTTCGACGCCGCCGGGAACGAATCCGCCCAAAGTGCCCAAAGCTGCGCCACCACCTTTGCGGCGACCGATACCGAGCCCCCGACAACGCCGGCCGGACTGAACGCCACAGCGGCATCCTCCAGCCAGATCGATCTCGCCTGGACAGTGCCACGGACAATGTCGAGGTCAGCGGCTACAAAATCTACCGTGACGCCCTATTCCTGAAGGTCGTGACGTCCGGCAACTTGACCAGCGATTCCGGCCTGAGTGCCAGCACCAACTATTGCTACCAAGTTTCTGCCCTGGACGCCGCCGGCAACGAGTCGGCGCAAAGCAGCCAGGCCTGCGCAACGACCGAGGCGCCCCCGCCGACGGTCCCAGCCGCCCCGGCCAATCTGGCGGCCGTGGCGGTTTCCAGCTCTTCCATCAATCTGTCGTGGGAGGATCATTCCAGCAACGAGACCGGGTTCAGGATCGAGCAGAGTACTTCCCAGACCAGCGGATTTGCCGTGATCGCCACCGTGGGGGCGGACGTCACCAACTACCCCTGTAGCGGATTGAGCCCGGCGCAGACCTATTACTACCGGGTCCGTGCCGTCAACACCGTCGGCTATTCGGACTACACCAACACGGCCAGCGCCATGACCCAGGCGGCACCGCCGGCGGCACCATCCAATCTCTCGGCTAGCGCCGCCTCCAGTTCCAGTATCAACCTGAGCTGGAGCGATCTCTCCAGCAACGAAACCGGATTCGAGATCTATCGCAGCACCTCTGCCAGCAGCGGCTTTCTCTGGATCAAAAGCCTGGGGGCCAACAGCACCAACTACACCGACAGCGACCTGTCCCCCTCAACGACTTACTACTACAAGCTCAGGGCCTACAACTCCGTTGGTTTTTCGGCCTTTACGAATACCGCCTCCACTCTGACCCAGGCCGCCTGGCTGGCCACCTCCACTGCCGCCGCGCCGACCGAACGTCAACTGTATACCGCCGTCTGGTCGGGTTCGAAGATGATCGTCTGGGGCGGCGAGAGCGCCACGAGTCTTCTCAACACCGGCGGCATCTACGATCCCGCAAGCAACTCCTGGAGCCCGACCAACACCACCAATGCGCCGGCGGCACGGCGTCAGCACTCGGCGGTGTGGACCGGATCGGAAATGATCGTCTGGGGGGGCTGGAACGGGGTCAACCGGTTCAACACCGGCGGCAGGTTCAATCCCGCCACCGGCACCTGGACCGCAACCACCACGACCGGCGCACCCGCCGCGAGGTATGGCCATACTGCCGTCTGGGCCGGTTACTGGATGCTGGTCTGGGGCGGCAACGGCACCATTCTCTATCCTCTTGCCGGTCCCCTCAACACCGGTGCCATGTACAACCCTTTCTACGATCAGTGGGTGACCATGGGTACCAGCGGCGTCCCTACGGCGAGAACCTACCATACCGCCGTCTGGACCGGTTCGGAGATGATCGTCTGGGGCGGCCTCGATGGTTCGGGCTTTGTCAACACCGGCGGCCGGTATGACTTCTCAGCGCAATCCTGGAGTGCCACGAACTTGATCGGTGCCCCTTCCGCCCGGGCCTACCATACAGCGGTCTGGACCGGCTCCAAGATGATCGTCTGGGGCGGCAATGGCCCCAACGGCGATCTCAATACCGGCGGCATCTATGACCCCGCCACCAATTCCTGGACGCCGACCAGCACGGTCAATGCGCCCGCCGCGAGAATGGACCATAGCGCCGTCTGGACCGGTTCGAAGATGATCGTCTGGGGCGGCGAGAGTGGCACGAGCTATCTCAACAGCGGCGGCATCTACGACCCCGCGACCAATACCTGGACCGCGCTTCCCACCATCGGGGCGCCTACCGGCAGAATCGGGCATCAGTCTGTATGGACCGGATCAGAGATGATCGTCTGGGGCGGCACCAACAATGGTCCGCTCAAGACGGGCGGCGTGTACCTCTATGGCCAGTAGCGTGCAGCGGAAAATACTTACTTGGCCATCGCGTAAACCCGGCACAGTGTTCCATCGCCTCAGCCGGCGGCCGCCGAGCGTCTGTGGATCAGGTGGACCTCTTCGGCGCTGATCCCCAGGGACAGCAGAAACTGCAACGACAACATGCTGTGCGAAGCCGGCGAAAATGTTTGTTCACGCCCAATATGGGAAGTTATCAGGGCCATGGCAACCTGGTCAGGGGGGTAAAATGATGGCGCCTGGAACGGCATCCGTTTGGCTATTTCTTGGGGGTGGCCAGGAAGGCTTGGATGGCGCCGTTGTCGGTGGCCAACCAGCCCACTATTTGACCGTTATTGTTGAGATCGGTGGCAACTGCGTAGCTGCTGCCGAAATTTCCCAGATCGGTTACCTGGCCGTTCTGGTAAAGGAAGCTGTGCTCGCCGGTCGGGGTAGAGCTCTTGAGCAGAATCCGTCCCTTTACGTTGATGGCGATGGCCGAGCTGAAATTTCCGACCAGCGGCGCCAAGTCGGTCATTACGCCATTTTCCCAGATAAAGGCATGATATTCGCCGGCAGCAGTCTGGGCCCAGCCCACCACCTGACCGGCATCGTTGAGATCCTGACCTTGGATGCAGGGGCCGCCGAGGTCGCCAAGATCGGTCAGGCTGCCCTGGTTCCAGAGCAGGGTACGAAAACCGTCGGCGGTAATCTCTTTCACCAGGTACTGACCCACATTATTCATGGCCACGGCGTATCCATTAAGTTCGCCACTGATGATTTGCAGGTTGCCGTGGTCATCGACGAAGGCCTGGTCGGTATCGAGGGAGAGACGGCCGGCGATCTGCCCGGAATCATTAATGGCCATTGCGAAGCTGGTCTCGCCGGTGTTCAAAAAGTGACTGGTGCCGTCGGAGTCGTACAAGAAGGCATCCGTTTGGCCGGCGGTTTCACGCCAACCTACCACCTGACCCTGATTATTGATGGCGCTGGCTTGTCCTTCCGGCATAATGGTGCGCATGGTGCCCTGCTTCCAGCTAAAGGCATTGGTTTTGCCGTTCTGGTTGAGATAGTTGCCGGCCACCTGGCCTTGATCGTTTACCGCGACCGCGTAGCTGTCGCCGTCCAAAGTGCCGAGCAGAACGATGTTGTAAGGAAAGCTGGGCGGTACGGTGGTGAGGGTGACGTCTTTTGCCTGGGTGGAGTAGGCGGTGGACTCGGTGCCGGCGGTGCTGTCAACGGTTCCACCGCCACCGCCGCATGCTGCCAGCAAAATCGGTAATGTCATTATCGAAGTGAGCTTCGCGAGAGTATTCATGGGGTACCTCCTCTGTTAATGAGGACTGGATCATTCTTTCAGTCGCTCATACCTAAGGAGTCTGCCAGTATCGTGCCATCGCTGTAATCTGTTGTAATCATTGATAAAAATATAGATCAACTAATCCTGCCCCGATCCTGCGGCAAAGTTTGAACACTCTTTCTTGATTTAGGGGAGTGGCGGAGGCTGGCCCTGGCCGGGCGCGGGCTGGAGAAAAGAACGCAACAACACACGGCTAAGAGTGTGTCAAGGTTGTTGCCTTCACTGGTGTTGTATTATTGACAGCGAGAGAGGCGAGACTGCCGGGTCAGGGTATCTGTAAGCCTTTTTTCTTGATTTTTTGCAGGAGGGTGGTGCGGTTCAGGTTGAGCAGGCGGGCCGCCTCTTTTTTATTACCGTCGCTCAAACTGAGGGCTTGCAGAATCAGGCGGGTCTCGAGGTCTTGGATCAGCCCGTCAAAATCGACTCCCGCGGCTCCAAACTCGATCACAGGTGGCCAGGGGTTGTCGGCGGTGGTTGCCTGGAGGTGTCTCGAGGTGGAATCGGCAACATACTTGGGGGGCAAATCGCGCAGGTTGACGGTGGTGCCACCGCTTAAGACCACCAGGCGTTGGACCAGGTTCTCCAGTTCACGGACATTGCCCGGCCACGGATACTCGACCAGAGTGGCTTTGGCTTCAGGGCTGAAGTCGAGTGGGCGGTTGGCGCGGGTGCGGTTGAAAATTTGGACGAACTTGTCCAGCAACAGGCCAATATCACCCTGCCGTTGGCGCAGAGGGGGGATGGTCAGTGGAATCACACTCAAGCGGTAATAAAGGTCTTCCCGGAACTGGCCGGCGGCCACCATGGTCTCGAGATCGCGATGGGTGGCGGAAATGATTCGCACATCCACCGCCACCGGTTCCAGCCCTCCGACCGGCACGAAGGATTTGTCCTGTAGCACCCGTAAGAGCTTGGCCTGCAGATTATGATGCATGTCGCCGATCTCGTCGAGGAACAAGGTGCCCCCGTCGGCAAACTGTATCAGGCCGATCTTGGATTGAGCGGCGCCGGTGAAGGCCCCTTTGCGGTAGCCGAACAGTTCGCTTTCCAGCAGTTCGTCGGGAATGGCGGCGCAATTGAGCGGGACAAAATTCTTCAGTTGGCGGTGACTGTGGGCGTGGATGGCCCGGGCCACCAATTCCTTGCCGGTGCCGCTTTCGCCCTGGATCAATACGGTACTGGTACCATCCGAGGCAAGTTTGCCGATCAGGTCGAAGAGGGCCAGCATCTCCGGCGAATTGCCGATAATGCCGTAAAAGCCGTCGGACTTGCGGATTTTCCGGCCCTGTTTTTCCCGGTGGACCAGGAGGTCGTAGAAATGGAGAGCGCGGGCGCTGACGATCACCGCTTCGGTGGGATCGTAGGGATGGTTGAGATAGGAAAAAGCACCCCGGTCCAGGGCCTCGATCAAGGCCTGTCGGTCGCCCAGGGGGACCACCGGCACCAGCACCACCTGGGGATGATATTGCCGGACATGGTCGATCAGGTTCCGGTCTTCGTCCCGGTCGAGATCGAGGCCGACTATGAAGACGCCGACCGGAGTGGCGGCCAGTACCTCCAGGGCGTCGGCCGGGGTGCTCACCGGATGGACCAGGCAGTCGAGCTTCTTGCGGAGCTTGCCAGCCAGCAATTCACGTTGCTCGGGATCTTTTTCGGCCAGCAGTACGCTTCGCAGCAGTTCGGTCATGGAGGCGATATCCTGAGAGGATTCGAATAAGGGGGTTTACATTTTGCCCGAGGTTTGCCTACAGAACCCCACCATTGCTGTGGCATGAAAGTTCAAGGGTTATGCAAGGGGCGCCTTGAAATCATTATTGCACGGTGGACGAGCCTGGTCAATCGCTGAAGGAATTAAGCGCTCTAGTTCGAGCCTCTTGCAAAACCGACCACGGCATTCTTCTGGTGTAGCGCAGTTAAATAATTGAACTTCGTGGCAACATTTGGATGCGCCCAAAACAAAACCAGGGAGAATGCCATGAAGCTTTGAGAGAAAATATCATGGTTGATGTGCAGTGTCCAAAAAAGTCAGTTCGTCCATCTCAAAGACTACGCCCAGCGGTGCTTTGCCGGATTTCTCGCCGCCTCGATCATCCGGCGGAGAGATGTTTTACTTCACCTTTACCTGATAGTTCAGGGTAAAGGATGACCCCGGCGCCATGCTGTCGTTCATCTGGATCTGCCAATTGGTGATATTCCCGTCGAAGCCGGCAATCGGGGCCGGGGTATAGCCGCCATATGGCGGTCCTCCGGTGGTGGAATATTCTGGCGAGCCCAGCGTCAAACCGGTGGGGGGCGTCCCATCGACAAAACTAAAGGGGATATCGGTTCCGTAAGTATTTATGCCCAAGGCGGTGTAAGGGCTGAGGTGATCGGTAAGTACTACGCTGGTGGCGGCGCCGGACCCACTGTTGGTCACCACCACACTGTAGGTGAAGGTGCTCCCCGGGCTGGCCGTGGTTATTGTTGTGCCCAATGGGCCGGTGGCGTACTTGACTACGGTGAGGCTGGGGGACGCCGCCACAGTGGTGGGATCGCTGGAGGTGTTATTGCTTGAATCGAGATCAAAATATGCACCGTCAACCGTGGCGCTGTTGATCACGGAGGACGCGGCCCCGGAGCCGACCGCGACCACCAGGGTGATGCTCGAAAGCGACCCGCCGGCTGCCACCGGCCCCGGATTGGTACAGGTTACCACCTGCCCCGCCGCGCCGCAGGTCCAACCGGTACCGGTGGCGCTGACGTAGGTAAGACCGGTGGGCAGGGTGTCGCTGACGGTGACTAAGCCAACCCCATCGCCAAGCCCGATATTGCCAACCGTAAGGGTGTAGCTGCCATTTTGGCCCACGGTAAAGTCCCCGGTGTGGGTCTTCGAGATCTGTAAATTCGGGGCGGGGAGCACGGTTATCGTGATGGTGTCGCTGTCGTTGGTGGTTACCGGGTCGTTCTCGACATGGTCGGTGATGGTGGCGGTATTGCTGATCACCGTGCTGGAGGTGACCGCGTTGGAACGCATGGAAATTACCAGGGAAACCGTACTGCTCGCCGCCAGCGAGGGGATATTCCAGGTCAGGGTCGGGGTGGCAAAAGAGGTGGTGGTACCAGTGGTGGCGTGGTCGTCGGAGAGATAGGTCGTGCCGCTCGGCAAGGAATCGGTGACCTCAATGTTAGTGGCGTTACTAGGGCCATCGTTGGTCACCTGCAAGGTATAGCTAAAGGTATCGCCACCGGATAGCGTGGCAGGGTTGACCATTTTATTTATGGCCAAGTCGGTGAAAGCGATACTGCCTCCACCACTGCCCCCGCCGGGTCCGTTCATGTTATCTACTATCTGGGAGGGAAGATTGGTGCTGTTGGAAGAGGAGATGTGAAAGCCCAACGGCACCGGACCGCTGGCGCCAGGTTTAATCGTATTCCAGGGAATAGAGGTCTCCATTACCAGACCAGCCAGGGAGCCGCCATCCGCATCATTGCCACTGGCGCTGGTGGCACCACCCGCGTAAGTGCTGCCAATACCGGTACCGCCGGTGATACTGCCGGGCATCCGGTAACCATCGGCCGTACCGGCCACGGGACACCAGCCATCCGCCACGGAATTCGCTCCGGTTGCCGGACAGACCAACGGGTCGCCACCACTCCGGGCGGCAGAGTACGTATATAACATCCGGTTGGTATTGCCGTTGGAACCGGACCAGCTGACTTCCAGCGCCGGTTCGCCCGATTCCATCAGCCCGTCATTGTCGGTATCGAGATAAAACCACCAATTGGTTGAGTTAGAGGAGCTGGCAAAACGCCTGACAAACATGTAGAGGTTGGTGTTGTCCCAGGTATAGGAGAATTTTTTCAGGTCTCGCCCGGTATCACCACTGGCGTAGGGACAATCCAGATCGGGCGTAGGAGCCGGCAGTGCAGCCGTCGGTAAACTGCACATCCGTGCTGTACTGCCCGGAATTATTGGTGATATCGGTGCTGGTGCCCCAATCAGTTGCCGCCGTCGCTACGTTTGAATTAGCGGCGGTGGTCCAATCGCTGAAGTATGCCGTACTGTTTTTGTTACTTTCGATGTAAATGGTGCGCCCGATCGGTGCCGCCTGGGCAATCCGGCAAAAAAGGAGCAGCAATAGCAGCGGCAAGGCCGTGCGGTATCGACTAAAGTGAAGTTTCATCTGTTTCTCGATTGCATGCCTGGGATGGGGCTTTTGACCAGATAAACTCCTTTTAACCGCAGTAGGGTAGGTTGGCAATAACTGGGCCTGGTCTCGGATTATCGACCCGGGCCCCATGCCGTTTTTAACCGGATAGCCGGCAGGCCCCGCTCCAGCCAGCACCTCCGGCCCGCCAAGCCCTCCTTCGGCTCTCATTTGTTCCACCAGGCCAGAAGCTGCCTGGCACTTGACTGATCGAACTTGGCCCGGCATTTCAGGTAAAGCCCCTGGGCGGTAAAGTCGTTGGCCGAGAAATCCCGGTCCTTGAAGCCGGCGAAATTGTAACCGACGCTGATCCAGGTGTTTTGCATGACATTGTACCCGATCGAGGCGCCGGCCGTGTAGTCATAGGTGTCGGTGCTCCAGGAATGCAGCAGGCCGGTCCGCAGTCCGATATCCCAGACCTTGGTCAGATCGTAGCGCCCCTCGATTCCGGTCAGATCGGTATAGCCGCTGTAATCGTCGTCGTCAAAGTGGTCCTGGACATACTTGGCACCGTACTGGAGTGAGATTTGGCTGCGGTGATCCGGCTTGTAGTTGGCGTTGAGATTGTTGACCAGGCGCCAGGTGCTGTAATCGAGGATCTGGTCGGCATTTTTGGCGAAGATGTAATCGAGGCGGTCGAAGACGATCCAGCCGGGAAGGAGCGGGCGATGCGCCAGGCCCAGACTCAGGACACCGTCGGTTTTGGCGGCGCCGGCGGTGGCATCGGTACGATAGAGCTGGGCTCGGGCCGCCAGTCCCAGGCCCGGCCGGACCTCGCCGACAATGCCGCTGAACAGACCCCATTTATCCTCGCTGTCGGCGGTGCGGTATTCCAGCCGGTTGGCCCAGGCCCACTTTTCTTCTTTGTAGTTGGCCCCCAGCGTGACGGCGGTGAAATCTTCGGTGAAGCCCGAGGCCGCCGGGACGTTGGTGTTGAAGGTGTAGTTGCCCGGTTTTTTTATGGTCTGGCTGCGGTCGAGGCTGCCGTCCAGGCTCAGGCGCTGGTCGATCTGCCAGGTTTGTTTCAAGCCTAGATTGGCGAAGATCCGGTCGCCGTTTTCATTGATATTCTGGCCCAGCGAGGAGCCGATCTCGCCGCCTTTCCAAGGTGTGCTCTTCAGCCCGACCAGGGTGCCCCGGCTATCTTCTTGATCGCCCCAGGTGAATTCCTGGTTGGCAAAGATGGATACCGCCCGGGTCAACTGGTAATCGGCGCCGATGATCAGCCGGCTGGGGAAATCGGCATTCTCGTTATTGCCCAGAGACTGGTCGTAGGTGGAGCGCAAAGTCAGGCGGTCGCCCAGAGGTTTCCAGCTGCCGCCCAGGGTAGCTTGGGTCGATTGTTTGGTTTGCCCGTCACCGAGTTTGTCGCTGGCCTGACGAAGACCGAAAAGGAGGGTGTACATTTTTTCGGTGTAATTGATCGCAGCCTCGTCCACATCACGGATACCGTCGGTTTCCAGGTTGTACTGGCGGTAAGCTTGTCCGGTAAGATTCCATAGGTCGTCGAGTTTCCAGTTGCCGGTCAGACCGATTTTGCGGGTTGAGCTTTCGCTGCCCTGCTGCTGGCCCAGGCCGAAACCCGACTGCTGTTCCCGGATATAAAGATTGCCGTTCAGGCGGTTGGCCCGGTGCGTGATTTCAGCCAACCAGGCGCTGCCGCTTTGGTCCGCCACAGCGGCAGCGGTTTTGCTGGTCGCCGCCTCGGCGTGCGCCTCGGTACTGTCGGTAATTTTCCAGGTGGCGTCCACTCCCTGGAGATCGCCGCTGCCGCCGGTCTGTCCTTCGTGGATGGCGGTGGCGCCCGCTTCCAGACGACCGTCGAGAGTTTTGGCCGCCGCCCGGCCGCCGTAAGTGTAGGAGAGATCCTGACCACCATCGTTTGACTCGTAATCGACCACGATATAGACCGGGTTGAAATTCTCGTCCTTGCTCATTACCGGCTGTTTGAATAACAGAGCCCCGGTGTCGTAGTCGATATCGTAATCGATGTAACGGCTGAGCGCCTGGGTGGAGAGCACGACTTCGCTGCGGAAGCGGTCGCGAACTTCGATGGTGATCTTGTCGGAATTGACCACGATATCACGGCGGGAAAGATGATAGAGACCCGAAGTGCCGTCGCCGCGGAGTTCATCCTTGACGAAGGCCTGGTTGGTGTCGGAGGCGAAGGCCTTGACGGTGAAATGGTCGGTCTGCATTTCCATCTTGAGGCCGTTCAGGCTGCGACTGTAACGGGATAGTTCGGTAACCGTCAAGTCGGTATTGAAATCGCCGAACAGGGCGTAGAACTGGTCGCGTTCGATTTTCAGGTAGAGCTTGCGGGCGCTGGCGGCCTCATAGGCCTGGTTGGTGGCGTCGCCGTACAGGGTGTAGTAGGTGCCGGGGTTGATCTGCTGGAACAGGCTCCGGTCCCGCAGGTTCGGCTTGTCCGAGTCGTAGGCCATGGTCAGCAGCCATTTGCCCTGGACCCTCCCCTTGGCGAAAAAGGCGACCCGGCCGTTTTCGTACAGGTCCTGGTCAAGGCCCGCATCCGTGGCCTCCATATTGCCGGAAACGGTATTGTAGCCGACCGTCCCATCGGCCAAACCGACCAGGATCCAATCGCGCAGGACCGGCTTGACGTAGGTTGCTACCTTCAACGTCTTACCGTTGTAAGAGAGGGTGGCCCGGTAAGAGCCGCTGGCCTGGGTGGGCTCGAACCAGGCGAAGCCATCGGCGTCGACCTGAACCTGATTGGCCGTGGCATTGGTCTTCTGGTTGGCTGCCGTACCCACTTCCAGGTCAGTCGGGTTGTCGCCCTCGGGCAGTTCGGTTTGGTCCTGCAAGGGGTGCAGGTTGCCGTCCAGGATATCAAGACTGGTCGGAGCCTTGATGATCTCGCCGTGGACGTCGAGGAGCTGGAGCCGGACCCGGATCGGGGTCTTGCCGTCGGCGACGTTGGGGTTTTCCTCGACCGGCAGCACCCGGATCAGGGCGATCTCGCCGGTGCGGACCACGGTGATCTTCTGGTCGAAACGGGCATTACCGAAAGGACCGAGGCCCTTCAATTGCAGGAGGTGCTCACCCTGGTCGCCGAAATTGACGCCGATGTAGCTGTAAAGGGTCTGGCCGGTTTTTTTGTCTTCCATCTTGAAACCGATGCGGTCGGCCGGGATCTCTTTGCCGTCCAGGGTGAGTACAGGTATCAAGCGTGAATCGAGACGGAGGCGAATAGCGTTGATGGCGTTGGTCAGCCGGTTGCCGTCGACTGGCGAGAGGAATCCGCTTTGTTCCGCCTCGGGATCTTGGGTCTGGGTGGCACCGTTTTCCTTCTGCATCCAGGTCTCGCCGGGTCGCAAACCCGTGGTTGAAACCACCTTGGAGTCGTTTTCGGTCAAGCCCGGTTCGAGGCGCGGGGTAAGAACGATTTTCTCGGACTGCACCCGCACTTCTACCCGCCGGTTGCTGGCGCGACCGGCGGCGGTCTTGTTGCTGGCCACCGGCTCCAGGTCGGCCGCTCCTTCCAGGGTAATCTTCTCCGGCGGCAGCTGCAGGGCGTCGCCCAGATAGCGGGACACACTGCCGGCCCTGGCGATCGAAAGGGCGAAGTTGTTGGCATAGATCATACGGCTGCGCGGGGCGATGCGCATGTTGTCGGTATGGCCGGTGACTTTTAGCGCGAGGACATGGAGATCTTTGAGCGTTGCCAGCTGCCGGTCCAGTTCAGCCTTGTCGGCCTGGGATAATTCGGCACCCAGGGAAGGGAAGTGAGGATGGATTACAAAATCCGGCAGGTGCTGGCGGCTCTCGTCGAGGTTGTGACGGATAATGTTTTGCACCGGAGGGGTTTTTACTTCAATGGCCTTCGGGGAATCGAAGGTCAGGGTTGCCGAGGCGGCCAGTTCCGCGTTACCGACCTCGGGCCGAATTTTGACCCGGAACTGCACCTGGCTGTCCCAGTCACCGGGAACTTCACCCAGGCGGTAAGTGAGGGTTGAGCCGGCGATCTCGGGATCTGCTTCGGGTTGATCCAGCAGCAGGCTGCTGCCCGGCAGATAGTCGACGCCGGGGGGCAGGGTCACCGTCAAACGCAGGTCGCGCAGGGGTACGGTGCCGCCGTGCAGAAGGATCCGGTAGGTCGCGTCATCTTTGCCCGTGGCGCTCTTCAGTTCGATGGATATTTCGCCCTTCGGTTCGGGCCGCAGGTTGACGTGGAAGTCGGTTCGCCAAAGGCTGCCGCCCTGGAGGTCGACGAACTGGGAATAAGCGCGTCCGGCAAAGCGGCTGTTTTCCTCGCATGGGATGATTTGATATTGGGGCGGCAGGGAGTCGAGGTCGAGCTGCACCACGTGGTCGCCCGGACGTACACCTTCGAAATGGTAACGACCCTTCTCGTCGGTGATGACATAGGTACCGTCTTCCAAATAGATGCGGGCGCCGGCCAAACCACCTTCCCCGGCCTCGTTACAGGCGCCGGTGATCACTTTGCCTACCAGGAAGGTGTTTTGGCGGAAAAACTCGTCCCGCACCGTTACCGTAGCGTGGGCCTGATTGGAAACCAGGCCTCCCGCGGCGGTGGCGGTGGCGGTGTTGATGGCTTTGCCGGTCCGGGCGGTGGCGGCCACTTCCACCACATAGCGCACCTCCCGGGTTTCACCGGCGGGGAGATCGCCAAGGCTGAAGGTCAGAGTCCGACCGTCGGCGGAAACCATGGGATCGGCAGCTTTAAGGCCCGCTATATGGGTCGAACCCGTCCGGTAGCGGAAGCCGGCGGGCAGGCGATCGATAATATTCACGGCGGTGGACGAACCGCCGCCCGAATTTTCTACCTGCAGACTGTAGGGGATGAAATCGCCCACCCCGGCCAGGTTCTTGCCGGCGGTTTTCCGCAGCCATAAACCGGTGGCGGCCGGGTCGAGCGGCAGATCCAGGCGGATGATCGGCCCGGGGTTGATGGTGAAGGTTTCACCGCGGGAGCCAGGCAGGCCGATGGCAAAGGGGCCGCCGGGTAGATTCTGCAGATCTGCGGTGGTCACGATCGAGGGGAAGGCATAGCCGGCCGGCGTTTCGACCTGGAGTCGATAGTGGCCGGGCAGCACCATGGGGAAACGGTAATTGCCGGGCACGAAATCATAAACCCGGCCGCTGGAGTCCGTGGCTGAACCACCTGAAACCAGGACGGCAGGGTAAATGCTTACACCGTCGTCACCGTAAACCGTGGCCGGCAGTCCGGTATCGGTGTTGAGCAGGGTGATCCGCGCCCCGTCCACCGGCAGCCCGGTCCGGCTGTCGAAGACCTTGCCGAAGGGGTCAACCAGGGCCGCTGTGGTCGCGGTATCGGTGCCGTCGTAATTGTCGGTATAGGTCGCCAGGATGTTGCTGTCGGCGGTGACCGTGAAGTTGCCGTCGTAAAGTGCCGGGCTCCCTGTTTCAGCCGACTGGATATATCCGACGAAGACCCCGGTATCGGGCCCGGTCTCGGTCAGGATTAAAATCTCCACGTCGTCGGTGACCCTGTCGGTGATGGTGGCGAGAACGGTTTCGGCCATAGTGCGGTCGAGGTTCTGGTCGGGGTCGGTCACCCGGATGAAAATCGGTTCGCCGCCGTGGAACAGTTCGGCGGGAACCAGCGGCAGCGATTGGCTCAAGTCGATGGGGGTGGTCGTGCCGGGCAACACCGGAGCCGGCAGGTTGGCGAAGGATGCATCCGGGGCGCTGCCGGTTCGATAGCTGCCGGGAGCGACAGCGATGAGCTCGGCGTCGGCTGCCTGCGGCGCGTACTTCAGAAATTCTATAGTCGAAGGGGTCCGAACTACCACGGTAACCGTGACCGATGAATTTGCCATGATCACGTTGTTACTGGACAACCAGGCCGGATCGACGATTTGATCTCCATGTATGGAGGCTAAAGCACATGGCGGGGACAGGTGCTGAAGGCACAAAAGCGCCACCAGCGCCAGCCCCGCCCATTTCAAGAAAGATGCTCGCCTCCGAACTCGACGCACCGCTGTCCCGGGCCGCGGCGAGGCGCCGCGGACGAATCTTCGGCCGCAAGGGCTACCGGCCGTTATCCCGGCAAAGATGCCGGGATAACGGCGGCAGAGGTTATTTATCGAGTTCGAAAGCATGAGGTTGAATGATTGAGTTTATCCGCTTCTTGTTCGTTACTTGATGGTGACCTGGTAGGCGACCGTTACGCTGCTGCCGGCGGGAATGGTGCCGGTAAGAGCGCTGGTGGCGCCGGTGCCGACATTGACCACCAGGTTGGGGGAGACGAAACTGGCCTGGTTGGCGCCAACCGCCCCGGCCGTGAAAGATGCCGTGGCACTCGCCGGGTCGATGTAGAACACGTCGTTACTGCCGTAAACCCCGGTCTTGAAGGTGACGAAATCGACCGGCACCACGTCGGAAACGGCGCAGCCGGTCATGTCGGTTGCTCCGGTGTTGCCGGCGACGATGACGTATTCGAGAACATCGCCGGGCTTGCCGGTCACCCCGGAGGTGAAGTAGACCCGACTCACCGTATTGATGGTGAAGGTGGGATTAACGCCGGCGGCCGGATTGGCGGCGGCGTCACTGAGGTTGCGTACGTACTTGGTCATGGTGGCGTTCGGTGACGGCGTGGTCCAGCTATTGGCGGTGCCGTTGCTGACGGTGACATCGCTGACGCCGCCGGTTGAAACCACGGCCTGCACCGTGACGGTGATATCGGTGCCGGCAGTTTGAACCGTGCCCGGCAGCACCGAGAGGTTGACGGTGGTCTGCTCGCCGACCTGGATACCAGCGGCCGGCACGTCACCGGCCGGTCCGCTCCAGTTCAGTCTGAAGGTGCCATCGCCGTTATCGGTGGTCGAGGTGACCTGCCTGGTGTAGGCGTTGCCGTTGACGGTGAAGACGATCATTTCGTTGACCGCAATGCCGTTGACCTCGGCATTGTCGCCGCTGGCGCCGGAGGCCGGTACGGTTACGTAGGTGGTGGAGCTGGTCCCGGTGGTCACCGTGGCGCCGATAGTGATGGTGGTGCCGCCGCTGACCGTGGGAACGTCGGAGTTGGTGGAGCCGGAAACGGTCGGGGCCACGGTATAGCTGGCCGGACCGTTGGCGGTGGCGGTGATCTGCACCGAGTTGGTCAAGGCCGGCGTATTCACGGCGGTATAGCCGCCGGTGGCGTTGGTAATTGAAACGTTAGGCTGGGCCGGGACCAGGGCCACCGTTACGGTGACGCTGGCATTGGCCGAGCCGCCGTCAAAGGTCAGCCTGGCGGTGTTAATGATTTCCGTATTGGCCGCCACGTTGGCCATGGCGCTGCCGGTCGCGGCAACCACCGCGAAGGTCAGGCAGAACAGGAACAGCATAATTTTTTTCATCTGGTTTTCTCTTTCCCAAATTTTGTCTCCCATCCGGAATTATTCCGGAAAGGAATCGCCGGGCGGTGGCGAGCTGCCACCGCCCGGCGGTAAGGATTAGTCGATGGTGACCTGGTAGAACAACACCACTTTGGTGCCTGGGGCGAGGGTACCGTAGCTGTAAGTAGCTACACCAGGGGTCGTTACGCCGAAGTCGTAGGTATCGCCACCAGCAGCATCGGTGAGAACAGTGTTTGTTGCTTCCGAATAGTCAAATCCGGTATCGGTATTCATCTTGGCCGAACCGCCTACGTAGGTGGTGAACTGCGGTTCCGGGTCGGTGATCACGACACTGGTGGCGTTGACACTGGCGCTATTGTTGGTCACCGTAATACGGTAGGTCAGGGTGTCAGTGGGGTTAGCGATTCGTAGCGGCAGCGGTGAAATCACCATCGGCCGGATCAGCGCTCACCGCGACTTCTTTGACCACGGAAAGTGCGGCATCGGCTACGGTTAAGCTGTGGTGGTGGTATCGTCTGTGGCAGCACCGTCGACACTGCCGGAATCAACCGCGGAAACCTGGACTTCGATCGTGGCGCCATCTTTTGCACCGGCATCACTAGCCGGGGTCACGGTCAGGGTGAAGGTCTTTTGCTCGCCGACGATGTCTCCGGACGGATGCAGCGACCGTAATGGCACCGGTCAAGGTAATGGTGGTGAGGTTGGTGGTTGTGTTGTTGCTGATCCCGCTGCGGCAACCGTGTACACAACTCCGCCGACCAGATTTTGTCGCCGGCGATGATGCCGTTTACATCAGCGTCATCCGAGCCATCGTAGGGGACGGAATGTTGCTGTCGGTGGAACTGCGGCATCAGCCGCCAGAGTGGTGGCACCGAGGTCGAGTGGATGGTAACACTGAGCGACGTAGTAGAGCCGCTGATATCGGTTTCGGCGGTGATTGCACGAGTAAGTATTGTATGTAGGTTCCGATACCATTTGATTTATGAGTAGTCAAAGCTGTAAGTATCGTAGTCCAGGCAGTGCCAAGGAGTAGATGTGCCAGTCACATCGTTGAGGGTCGGGAGTGACCACGACTAGTTGGACTGTAATGTCGATGCTTGCGGTTTCATCAGCTGAGGCTACTCCGGGTGTATTTTCGTAGTTACGGTAACGGTGTTGGTGATTTTAGAGGTTGCGCCGCCGTGTACTGGCCTGGGCCGCTTGCGGCGTGCCGAAAGCAACAATAACTGACCAGCGCCAGGGCGACGATGATGGCCTTGACCGGGCCGGTGAATTGAAGCTTGTTCCTTTTCATGATCTTCTCCTTAATTTTGCTGAGCTGATGCTCGGTGGTTTTCCGTACTGAAAAACTTATTTCCGATGACCCATCGGGGTCTCGGGACCTGGCCTGAATGGCCGTACTTCGGATCATCGGTAAGGGCCCGGCTCTACTCCGGCCCGCCTTCCGAGCCTTTTCCCCGGTAGTTACCGGACTGCAACTGACTAATTATTTCTCTTAAAACACTAAAACCCGACGACCTATCGGGGTCTCGGGAGCTGGCTTGGATAACCGGGCTTTGGCTGGTCGGAAACGGGGCTGCTCTGCTCCGCCACCTCCCTGTTGTTGTTTTCCTGTATTTCCCGATCTTCATTTGACCTGGTCCCTCATCCAAAGGGCTGATGTCCGGCCAGCCGACGGGGTCACGGGGCCTGGCTTTAACAGCCGGACCGGCGGGGATTGCTCTGCTCAAGATCATCGCTGTCCTCCTTCCTGCGCGGGTCGAGGTCTTGCCGGGCGCCGAACAAGCCGCCGAGACACCAAACCCTGGTTTTAGGTCGGACCATTTACCGGTAAACTATTTAACTTTGACCTGAAAGCTCAGTTCATCCTGGGCGCCGGCGGCAACCTCCGGGAGCTGCCAGCGAATGTTGGTGTACTGTTCAGGCGAGGCGGTGCGTTTGTCTTTGCTACCGTCGGGATTGGTGATTTCGTAGGTGAGCAGCGAGGGCTTCTTGTAGGTCTGGCCGCCGTCGATCGAGAAGGAGAGCTCGCCCTTTTCGCTGGCGCTGCCCGGCAGGTAGCTCATGCCCTCGGGAATGGGATCGTTGATTACCACGTTGGTGGCCGCTTCGTCGCCGTCATTACGGTACTTGATGGTGTAGATCAGGGTCTGGCCCGGCTCGGCCTGGTCGGTCGGCACGACCTTGCGGACCTCCTGGCCGTCCACCTGCTCCACCACCTCCCGGGCCGTGGAGATCTCCAGAACGATCAACGGTTTGGCCCAGGCGGCGGTGATCGGGGCCACCAGATAAAACGACAGAACGGCAACAACGGACAGTACTCTGCGCATGATAATGCTCCTTACGGTAAATAAGTTTTGGGAGTGGGTGCGATCGAACTCGCGGACAACAACTTTTCCCCCTTTTTACCCGCAAATAGATAATCTAAATATTGCTGGGTATTTTCCCCCACTTAACTGGGGAAAATACCTTACTTTCAATGGCTTTCGCAAGAAATTATAATTATTCTCGATAAGGGTTTTGTTGGTCAGAAAGGACCGGTTAACCGCCAACCATTTGTTTTTATAGGGAGAAAAACGGAGATTCATTTTGAAATTATTTTCGCAAGGAAGCGTAAAACCATGCTTATTTGGCCTTCCAGCATTGCACCTGATTGAGTCCGCAGTCATCCCTGAAGCCCCCGACTTTGGTCTTCACAACATTTCCCTGTTTGCTAGCTTAACAACCGGGGAAATGCTTGCAACCCATCTGTTCTGACCATTTCCAACTAAATATGACAATCCTGGCAGGCCTTGGGAGCGTAAAGAGCTAGTTGTGTGTCAGGTGAATAGGTGGGAGAAAAAGAAAGGAGGGTATTTACTACTTAACCAGCAAATCGGCGGCAAAGGAATATCCGACGGCATGTAAGGTTTTGATGGGGGAAGCGGCGCCCGCCGTGCCGGCGATCTTGGCGCGAAGTCGCCGCACCAGTGATTCCAGGGCTCGACCGGCGGCCTCGTCCTGGCTGGCATAGAGACTCTGGAGGATGGTTTCGCGTGATACCGGCCGCCCGGGACATTCGGCCAGCTGTTCCATGAACTGCATTTCTTTGCCGGTCAAGGTAGTACAGTCCCCGGTCGGAGAGGTCAGAGCCCAGGCTCCCAGATCCAACTGCCAGCAGACTTGAGGCGCAGAAGCAGGACCGGCGGAACTCTCCCGGCGCCGGTTGGCGAGACTGGCGATGGCCGCCGCCAATTCCCGGCCGTCGACCGGTTTGACCAGATAGATATCGGCACCGGCTGCGTAGCCGTTGACCCGGTCCTCGACCGCATCCCGGGCGGTTAGGATGATCAGCCCCATCTCGCTGTTTTTTCTGGCGTATTCAACCAGCACCACGCCATCCTGATCGGGTAGCCGCAGATCCACAACCGCGATGTCGTAAAGTTGCAGGGCCAGATTGCGGTAGAACTCCAGGCCGGTGCCGACCCCATCCATATGATAACCGGCCAGGTTAAGATACTCAATCAGGCTTTCCCGCAAATCCCGATCGTCCTCGACCAGAATTACTCGTGTTTTCTCGTTCATGGACTACTCTCCTCCGACAACAGCACCGGCAGTACGACCTTGGCAGTAGTACCGCCCGTCTCCTCATTATACAGGGAAACGGAGCCATGGTGTTGTTCGATGATCCGACGAACCATATGCAACCCCATTCCGGCGCCGCTGCTGCCGGCGCTGCCGGCGCCCCGGTAATATTTATCGAAGACTTTCTCCAGTTCTGATTCCGAAAGGCCTGGGCCATGGTCCCGAATCAGGATCACCGCGGTTACGCCTTCCTCGTAAACTGTTATCTCGATTGGGGTCTCGGGGGGCGAGTATTTACAGGCATTTTCGAGCAGGTTCAGAATCGCGGTTTTGAGCAGTTGCGCATCTCCATGGACTTCCAGATTTTCATCCCCGAGTTCGGTTTCAAAGGGCCGTTCCGGCCGCATGCCTCTGGTCTCCTCGATAACCACCCGCAGAAACGGGGCCAGGCGCAGGATGGAAAACTTTGCTCCCGGGTACGATTCTTCCTGTCGTACTCGGGCCAGGGAGACCTCCATGACTTCGACCAATCTGATTACTCCCCGTCGCATCTTGTCCAGATAGGGCCTCAGGGTCGCGGAACCATCTCCGCCATGATCTTCGAGGATATCGAGATTGGTGCGAATGATCGAGAGTGGGGTCCGGTACTCATGGGTGATCATTTCCAGAAAGCGGGTGCGCCGCTGCAGCTGCTCTTGTTCGGTTTTCAGTGCTTTTTCCAGTTCCTGTTGTTTACGCCACAATTCAACGGTCATCTTCGCGGCCAGCTTTACGGCCCGGGCTTCGGAGCCCACGGAGGCGGCTACTGCCTGCTTCTCAGCGGCAAGCAAGCGCTCGGTCATGGCCAGGCTGATCAGCACCATGTTCACCACTGTCCCCATCTCCAGGGCGTGGTAGGTCAGGAAGTTGAAGGGCAGCACCGCCAGCAGGCGCAGAAAAGATATGGCAAAGCCGATATTGCTGACCGAGAAGGCCAGCAGATAAATCTTCCCCCCCAGCTCTCCACGCCGCACCAGGATAATGCTCAGACCGGTCATCACCATGATCAGGACCAAGTTGTTGAGTATCAGGAACGGGGCTACCCGGCCATACCAACCCGGCGCCACCGCCAGGATCGGCAAAAACCCCACCAGGATAACATACTGGAAGTAGCGATGGGGCCAGGATCGCGTCCGGCCGGTGTTGAAAAGGCGCATGCCGAACAGGGCGATGAAAATCATGGCGCCGCCAATCCCGAAAGCAATCAGATAATCGGCCAGCCGTTGGGCCTGAGCCGGCCAGAAGTGGACGATCAGTCCCTCGGCACCCAGGTAGTTGATGGCCAGGGAGCAGACGTAGAGGAGATAATAACCGATCACCGGGTCTCGAACCCGCAGAAAGTAAATCAGGTTAACCAGGATAATCGCCAGGGTGATCCCCATGTATGCCCCGCCGTAAAGGGTGTTCATGTCGATGGCGCTGACCATTTCAATGGGGGAGTGGATGGAGCCGAACAGCTCCAGGGCGCTGGTTGAACGCAACCGGAGATAAACGGTATGCTCGTCCAGATTGGGCAGCTTGACGGGTACCACAAAGAGAGGGTTCCGTACCGGTCGGTTGCTTACCGGCCGATGGTCCCCGAGGCGATATTCTTGATATGAGCCGGGATCGTCGGGATCGGCGCCGTTCTGGATATAAATGTTGAGATAGTCGAGGTAGGCGGGACCGAACCGCAGATAACACTCATCTTGATAAGTTGTGGTTCGGGAAAAGGTGAAGCGGAGCCAGACTGTCTGGCTGCCGTAGCCTAGTTCGAGAAATCCGGGCAGCGGCCGGAAGTTGGCGCCGGCCGGGCCGGCTACCTCAGCCAGGGTAAGGTTGCCGTCGGGATCGCTCAGCATCTCCAGATGGCCGGCCAGTGAGTATTCGCGGGAATCGGCCAGCAGCAGGGGAGCCGCCGTCGTGGGCGTCGCGATCAGTAACAGCAATAGTATGGTGGATGAAAAAGCACGTTTGATGGTAAACGACCCCCGATCTCCGGCGGATTTGATTATTTTTCAACCAGCCAACAATCATTGGTCCGCAGATTTTACAGTAAACCAATGCGCAACATTAATCTGGAAGGTTTCACTCATTAATACTGATTTTGTCAAAAAAAAGCGCTCTTCATGATATCGAAAGGTCATTTTTTATCTTCAGCCCGGAACATGCAATCCGTTCCACGGCCTGGCAGGTCAAGATTGAACAGCTGTCGGGATTGCAGCGGCCGGGCTCTGTCTCATTTGTCTCGCTGGAAGAGGTGTCTCATTTGCAAAAACTGATACATCCAGTTTGCTCCTAAATGCCTGATAATTCCCAGGTCTTATCCGAAAGCGGCGATGGCCATCCCCGGCCAACTGTCTCGATGATCCGCAAAATGAGACACAAACGCAGAAATCATGATCATCTTGGCAAGCCCTGCCTTATTCAGTAACCAATTGAAATAAAAGAACAAAAAATAAATAAAAAAATCGTTTCATCCTCGGCACGGCTCTTGCCTTAGAATAACCCCATGAAGAGTTACAACGAGTGTATCAAAAGGGTTCTCGAGCTGGCCCGCGAGATGATCATCCTGGCCGACGAGGGGCAGGAAGTGGCCGAAGACGACGGTTGCCGGCTGCTCTACGGGGTTCTGCAGGACTGCGCCTACAAGCTCCGCAAGAAGGCGGAGGAAGAGAAGGCGGCCCACTGCCGGACCGGGCGTTGGGATGGCCGGATACCGGAAAATAATCATCAATCGACAATTGAATAAGGAGGATTTGCAATGACCACCCTGGTAACCAAGGAAGCCCCCGATTTTACCGCCCAAGCGGTAATGCCGGACAACTCCATGACCGAACTGCGCCTGGAATCTTTTCGGGGCAAGTATGTGCTGCTGTTTTTCTACCCGCTGGACTTCACCTTTGTCTGTCCCTCGGAGATCCTGGCCTTCGACCGGGCCCTGGAGCAATTCAAGGAAAAGAACTGCGAGATTCTGGGGGTTTCGGTGGATTCCCAGTACACCCATTATGCCTGGCGCAACACCCCGGTGCAGAGCGGCGGCATTGGCAAGATCAAGTTCCCGCTGGTGGCTGACCTGGACAAGTCGATCTCCGAGGCTTACGGTGTTTTACTCCCGGATGGCATTTCCCTGCGCGGCCTGTTTCTGATCGATAAGAACGGGGTGGTCCAGCATCAACTGGTCAACAATCTGCCCCTGGGTCGCAGTGTCGACGAGGCCATACGGATTCTGGACGCTCTGCAGTTCACCGAAAAATACGGTGAGGTCTGCCCGGCCAACTGGAAGCCCGGCGAAGAGGGCATGAAGCCCACGGCCGAAGGCGTCGCCGATTACCTGAGCAAACACAGCGGCTGAACAGCCCCATTACGAATAAGGAGAAGCAAATGTCCAAGTATGAATGTCCCTGCGGTTATGTCTATGATCCGGCCGAAGGCGATCTTGACAATGGTATTGAGCCCGGCACCGCTTTTGAAGACCTGCCCGATGATTGGGTCTGCCCCAAGTGCGGCGCCGAGAAAGAAGAATTCTGGAAATGTTGATGGCATAGCGATGCCGGTTTTTGCGAACTCGGGAAAGTTGACGACGGCAAAAAAACTTTTAACCCGGCAACGGAAAATAAGCTGAAGATAAATAACAAAACCAAAGGAGGGAAAGCGAAATGGCTTCTCTTAAGGGTAGCGTCACCGAGAAAAATCTGCTGACCGCATTCTCCGGTGAATCGCAGGCCCGCAATCGATACACTTTTTTCGCCAAGCAGGCGCGGAAGGAAGGCTTTGAGCAGATCGCCGCCATCTTCGAGGAGACCGCCGATCAGGAAAGGACTCACGCCAAACGGCTTTTCGGCTTTCTGGAAGGCGGCGAAGTGGAGATCACCGCCTCTTTTCCGGCTGGGAAAATTGGAGCCACCGTCGATAATCTAAAGGAAGCGGCGGCCGGTGAGCACCATGAGTACAGTTCCATGTACCCGGAATTCGCCCGCATCGCCAAGGAAGAGGGCTTTGCTGAAATCGCCGGCGTGATGCTGGCCATTGCCAAGGCCGAGAAGATGCACGAAGGTCGTTATCTGGCCCTGGCCGCCAATATCGCCGATGGCCAGGTTTTCCAAAAGAAGAAGGAAAACAAGTGGAAGTGCCGGAAGTGCGGTTATACCCACACCGGCACCAGCGCCCCGGAAAAATGTCCGGCCTGCGCCCATCCCCAGTCGTATTATGAACTGCAGGCTGAAAACTGGTAAATGTAAGTTTAAAAAGGAGAAGACATGGCGAAGAAAATGGGAATTTACAAGTGCGAGGTTTGCGGAAATATTGTCGAGGTCCTGCACGGGGGCGACGGTGATCTGGTCTGCTGCGGCAAGGAGATGAGACTCTTCGAGGCTAACACCACCGATGCCGCCAAGGAAAAACATGTGCCGGTGGTGGAGAAAACCGCCGACGGCTACAAGGTTAAAGTCGGTTCCGCGCCCCACCCCATGGAAGAGAAACATTTTATCGAGTGGATCGAGCTGATCGCCGGAAACAAGGTTTATCGTCAGGATCTCAAACCCGGCGACGCGCCCGAGGCGACTTTCGCGATCAAGGCCGACCAGGTCAAGGCCCGGGCCTATTGCAATATTCACGGGCTCTGGAGCAACTGATCATGCTGAGTAAAAAAATGGAAAAGGCCTTGAACGGCCAGATTAACGCCGAACTTTATTCCTCTTACCTCTACCTGGCCATGTCGGCCTGGTTCAGCGGCAAGGGCTTGGCCGGCTTCGCCAACTGGATGCGGCAGCAGGCCCAGGAGGAGATGTTTCACGCGATTAAATTCTATGACTTTGTCGGCACGCGGGGCGGCAAGGTGGTATTGGAGGGTATCGCCAAGCCGGATGCGGAGTGGCAAAGCGGTACCGAGGTCTTCAAGGCCACCCTGGAACATGAGCGGAAGGTGACCGGACTGATCAACAATCTGGTCAACCAGGCCCTGGATGAGCGGGACCATGCCACCAACACCTTCCTGCAATGGTTCGTCTCCGAACAGGTGGAGGAGGAGGCCAATGCCGGGGCGATTCTGGACAAGCTCAAGCTGATCGGCAAGGAGTCCGGCGGGCTATTCGCCCTGGACCAGGAACTGGGTCAGCGGGTTTTTACCATGCCGGCGCCGACTGCCTGAGTACTGCATTATTGACTGATGCATCCGGCTTAGCCCCCAGCCGCCCGGGTGATCGTTTCCGGTCGGGCGGCTCTTCCGTGTTTGCCGGGTGTATCGCTCAGAAATGGAGAATTTTCAGGTTGCTAAAATTCAGCCGAAGCGCGGACTCAATCGGGATATCCCGGCTGGGATCGAGTCTTAAGGAGGACAGTCATGAGTATTACGGAGATCAAAAAGAATGTTTTTTCGGTGGGGGCGATAGATTGGAATATTCGTGACTTCCACGGCTATTCCACGGAGAAAGGCACCACCTACAATTCCTACCTGATCAAGGACAAGAAAATCGCCCTCTTCGACACGGTCAAGCTCGAGTTCAAGGACGACCTGCTCTTCCACCTGGGCGAACTGCTCGACGACCCGAGCCGGATCGATTACATCATCGTCAATCACGTTGAAATGGACCACTCCGGTTCCCTGCCGGAGATCATCGACCTGATCAAACCGGAGAAGATCTTCTGCTCCAAGAACGGCCACCGGGCCCTGGTGGAGCATTTCCACCGGGAGGATTGGCCCTACCAGGTGGTGGCCACCGGAGACAGTATCAGCCTGGGCGAGAAGACCATTTCCTTCATCGAGACCCCGATGCTGCACTGGCCGGACTCGATGTTCTCTTATGTCAACGAGGACAAGCTGCTGATCTCCTCCGACGCCTTCGGTCAGCATCTCGCCACCACCGAACGTTATGCCGATCAGGTCAGCGACTGCGACCTGATGCACCAGGCCGCCAAGTACTATGCCAATATCCTGATGGTCTTCTCGCCCAACATTCAGCGGCTGCTGGAGAAGGTCGGCGAAATGAAGCTGGAGATCGATATGATCGCCCCGGACCACGGGGTGATCTGGCGCGGCGAGCGCTGTGCCGATATCATCAGCGCCTACGACAACTGGTGTCATTACCATTCCCACAACAAGGCCCTGGTGATCTATGAAACCATGTGGCACAGCACCCATAAGATGGCCAACGCCATCGGCAGCCAGCTGGCCCACAACGGCATGGAAGTTAAAGTATTAAACCTCAAGGTCAACCACCGTAGCGATATCATGACCGATGTGCTCGATGCCAAGGCCCTGATCCTGGGCTCCTCCACCCTGAACAATAATATGATGCCGGCCATGGCCGACTTCATCACCTATTTCAAGGGACTGCGTCCCAAGAACAAGGTGGTGGCGGCCTTCGGCTCCTACGGCTGGAGCGGCGAGGCGGTCAAGCACATCAATCAGGCCATGGAGGGGATCAATCTGCCGCTGGCCCATCCCGGCTTGCGGGTTAAGAATGTGCCTCGGAACGAGGATTTCACCGCCTGCCGGGAACTGGCCGATGTCGTGGCCGCCGCGGTCAAAGAACTCAAGTAATGAAACCGCTGGAGGTGTTCGGCCGCACCCCCAAGAACAATTGCGGAGAGTGCGGTTACCCGACCTGTCTGGCCTTCGGGGTGGCGGTCGCAGCCACCGGGGTCGATCCCCGTAATTGTCCCTACATCAACCTCGATGGTCTGGATCTCCGGGTTGCCGAGGAAGAGCCGAAGGCAGCCCGGCAGCGGGACCTGGCCCTGGTCGAGCACCTGAAAGGTAAGATCGCCGGGCTCGATTTCGCCACCCTGGCCCCACGGCTGGGCGCAATCTGGCTTCCTTCGGCTGGGTGCCATGTTTTTCAACTATCTGGGACAGGAGGTCCGGCTGGACCGGCAGGGGATTCTGCTGGACGGCCTGGTGCCGGAAGATCCCCGGGACCAGATCCTCCTTTACAATTACGTCCATTCCGGCGGCGGAGAGGCTCCGACCGGCGAATGGCTGGGGCTCGAAAGCCTGCCCAATTCCATTTCCAAGGTCCGTACCCTGGCCACCTACTGCGAAGAGCCGTTGGCCCGTCTTTTCTCCGGGCGGTCGTTCCGGGACATCGAGAGCGGGGTGATTCGCGCCGGCGGAAGGCTGGTCGATAATTCCTCCGCCTCTCTGACCTTCATCTTTCCGGTCCTGCCCAGGTTGCCGGAACAGGTGATATTCTGGGAGGCGGAGCCGGAAGACGGCTTCGCCCCCAGGGTCAAGGTTCTCTTTGACCAACGGGTCCTGGATTTTCTCGATATCGAATCGCTGGTCTTTACCGGGGAAAGGTTGGCGGAAAGGTTGACCCTCCAGATCTCCGGTTCACCGGAATAACCAATGTCCGCACGCAGCCTGAAAAAAGAGATCGTATCCCGTCTGGAAAACCATGATCTGTCCGGGGTTTTAGCCCTGCTTCAGCATTATAACGGCCGGCAACTGGTCAATCCGCTGATCGGTTGTCTCTGCCATCGGGACGAGTTGGTCAAATGGCTGGCGGTTTCCGCCCTGGGCCGGGTGGTGGCGGCGCTGGCCGAAGAAGAGCTGGAAGCCGGGCGAGTGATAATGCGGCGCTTTATGTGGATGCTGAATGACGAGTCGGGGGGGATCGGCTGGGGGGTGCCTGAGGCCATGGCCGAGGTCATGGCCCGCCATGCCGGTCTGGCCGATGAGTTTCACCAGGTGCTGGTAGCCCAGATGCGTGAGGACGGCAATTACCTGGAGCTGGAGTTACTGCAGCGCGGCTTGATGTGGGGCCTGGGTCGCCTGGCCCAAGTGCGACCGGAACTGTTATGGAAAAGGGAGGCGCCGGGTTATCTTCCGGCTTACCTTGAGTCCAGTGATTCCGAGGTTCGTGGCCGGGCCGCCAGGGCTCTGGGGCTTCTTGGTGCGACTAAGGCCCGGGCTAAACTGACCCGCCTGAAAGGTGATGCGGGTACCACCACAATATATGATCGGGAAAAGCTGACGGTCCACACCGTCGGGGAGTTGGCGGAGGCAGCCTTGCAGGCGATCGATGAAAAAAATCAAGAATGGGCATAAGTTAAATGGATTCAGGGGCTGATCTTTTCCAGGTAATTTTCAATACCATGCCGCTACCGCTTTTTCGGGTAACCAAGGAGGTTGAGATCCTCGATCTAAATAACGCGGCGCGGAAAATTTTCCACGTCTCCCCAGCCCTGGCCCGCAAAAAAAGGGGTGGGGACGTGATGCATTGCATCAATGCCCTTGGCACTTCCGGTGGTTGCGGGCATGCCAAGCCTTGCGCCGACTGCCGGATTCGCAACTCGGTAAGGCAGGTATTCGAGACCGGCCGGGAAATTACCCGGCTCCGCAGTACCGCGGAGATTCTGGAGGGGGAGCGGCCAATCGGCCTGGATCTGTTGCTCACCGTAACCCCCATCCATTTTGCCGGAGAGATGTCGGCGCTGCTTTGCCTGGAGGACATCACCGAACTGGCATCCCTGCGCGACATTATCCCGATCTGCTCCAGCTGTAAAAAAATCAGGGACGACCAGCAGCTCTGGAGTTCGGTGGAAAGCTATTTCAAACGTTTCCTAGGTGTAGATTTCACCCACGGCATCTGCCCCGAATGCGTCCAGCAGCTGTACCCGGAAATCTATAAGAATGATAAGCCTTGACCGTTGATTGGCGGCTCGGGAAGGTTCCGATTTCGGCGAATGGATTCAGAAAATCATACTGATACCAGCCAGAAATCCGGTACCTGAAAAGTCGAATTCGTTCTCGTCCTCGCCGTCGGTGCCCGAGGCCAACCCTTTTACTTCAGTGTATAAGCCGAAATTATCGCCGATCCGGAACTCGATACCGGCCGAAGCCTGCATGGCGAAGTTGACGTCGCGATCGATATTGCCCTGACCGTCGTCGTATTTCGCATGCCCCCAACCAAGGCCGATACCACCGTAAGGGTGCAGAATATGGTTGGGCGAGAAATATTTCTTAACGGTAAATTGAACCACCTGGGTTTTGGTGTGGCCGGTGGAGGGTGGAGAGAATCCATGGCGGAAGGTGAAGTATTCCATGCCCAGGGCCAGTTCCTTGGCGTTCCTTATTTCCCAGGCCACGGCCAGGGTGCGTTGACTGTGATTGTCGAAATGGCGTTCCACCATGTCCAGGCGCTGATCTTCATCCCAGAGTTGTACCGTGCCAGATTTGACGATAACGGCAAAGTCGGCGGCTTGCGCCGCACCGGTCGATAAGCATATCAGGCAACCAAGGACGAGTAAGAGCAAAGGGATTCGGTTGATTTTCCGCATGGTTTTTTTACCTCATGGTTTTTGAATTGCCCAAGTTTTGAGGCATTATCGCATAATTGGAGATTTTGGTCCAGTCACAAGGTGGTCGGGTTGTTTCCCGGCTTTTTTTAGCCAAGTTTGCTGATGATATTTTTGGGAAGGTGTGAGAAATTGAGGTCTGGTGAATTTATCGCCATCAGACGAGTTTTGATATGGAGCAAAGCATGTCTCTTTTTTCGGAAAACATTCTCAACGGCCTGGTCTTGAAAAACCGGTTGGTGCGTTCCGCCACCTGGGAAGGAATGTGTGATCCGGACGGATGCCCCACCGAACGTCTTCGTGAATGCTATACTGCCTTGGCCCGGGGTGGAGTGGGGCTGATAATTACCGGATTCGCCTTTGTCCGGCCGGACGGCAGGCAGTTGCCGGGTAAAATGGGCATCCATAGTGATGAGTTCGCCCCCGAAATGCAGGAACTGACCGAGTCGGTTCATCTGGCGGGCGGCAAAATTTGTCTACAGCTGGTCCATGCCGGGGGGCAGACCGACAGCCGGAATGCCGGCTGCCAGCCCCTGGCGCCCTCCGCCATCAAGGTCGAACAATATTCCGAGCTGCCCAGGGCCATGACCTTCGCCGATATCCAGGGGGTGATCAAGGCCTTTCGGAATGCGGCCGAGCGAGCCAAAACCTTTGGTTTCGATGCGGTCCAGCTGCATGCGGCCCATGGCTACCTGATAAATCAATTTCTCTCGCCGTTGACTAATCACCGAACAGATGAATACGGCGGTAATCGAGAAAACAGGACCAGGTTTCTGATGGAGGTTTACTGGGCAGTGCGCGAGGTAGTCGGCAAGGATTACCCGGTTCTGGTCAAGTTGAATGGCTCCGACAATCTAGCCGGTGGCCTTGAGCTGGATGAAGCGCGTTATGCCGCTCGGCTCCTTAGTACGGCCGGTATCGATGCCATTGAGGTCAGTGGCGGAACCCCGGCCTCCGGTCCCTCTGGACCGATCCGTCGGAAGATCGATCGGGCCGGGGACGAAGCCTACAACCTGCCGCTGGCCAAGGCGATCAAGGCGGCAGTCGCCTGCCCGGTCATGGTGGTAGGCGGTTTCCGCAGTCCCGAAGTTTGCGAGCAGGCCTTGGAACTCGATGCCGACTATATCTCCATGTCCAGACCTTTCATTCGGGAGCCTGCTTTGGCTATGCGTTGGCGAAGTGGCGACCGGAGTCGGGCGACCTGCATCTCCTGCAATGGCTGTTTCATTCCGGGGTTCAAGGAGGGAGGCATCTACTGCGTGGTCGAGAAGAAGGAAAGGGAAAAAGCCGGCTCGGATAAGGAATAGCTCGATCTGGACTATGATTGGGGGCAATTTCCCTCTGGCAAATGAGGCAAAGGATATGAAGAAATGCGTGGCAACTGGTGCTGGAGCTGGAAGCCTGAAGTTGATCCTGGTCTGCTTCGGGATGTTAATGGTAACACCCGGTCCGGTCCGAGCCGGACTTGCGGAGCTACCCGGCATGGGCTACAAAGTCAACGCCCCTCTGGCCGAAAATATTAAGGCCCTTACCGGCAAGAAGGTCAGTCTGACCATGAATTCCGGGAGCACCTTCACCGGCAGCGTCAAGGCGGTGGGCAAAGGTCTGGTGCACCTGGAGAAACTGGAAGGAAAGGAATATTTCGATGCCCTGATCCGGATTGATGATATCAGCGCCATCGATGCCCGTTTCCGGGATTACCAACGTTAACAGACAAAATTGTTTCAGTTGTCAGTTCATTCTCGAAGGAGGTTGATATGGCCAAAATGGTGGAAATCGACACGCCCGAATGTATCGGCTGCCAGAGTTGCGTGGAACTATGCCCGGAGGTTTTCGCTTTCAACGATGCCGAGGATAAGGCCTATGTGATTTTCGATGAGGGCGGCGATATCGAATGCGCCGTTGAGGCGGTCGAGGCCTGCCCGGTTTCCTGCATCAGCATCAAGTAATAATAATGATGGGCGAGGTGGGACCGGTTGCTGTTTTGACCGCGCCGGTTGTCGGTGGGCGGAGCAGTCGGCCCGGCTTAATAATTCAGCAGATCTTCTATTGCCATCTGGTAATTAACGGATCTTTATGCTGAAAAAAATTTTTCCGCTCCGGTCTTGTTCAATCCGACTCTACAAAGACAAACGGGGGATGTCCTCGGTCGAAATGGTGGTTTCGATCTGCGTTATGGCGGTGGCGGCCGCCATCTTCATCCCGGCCTACATCACTTATATTCAGCAGGCTCGGGTGCTGGCCCTGGTCTTGCCGCGCCTGCAACAACTGGAGACCAATATCGCTCTGTTCTATTATTTTGAGAATAAATTGCCGGACATCGATGACTTATCGGAACTGATGGAGGGAATCGATAATGAAAACCTGGAGGTGGAATTGGTCGGAGGGGTTGTCGACCTTACCGTGGTCTCCCCGGAATTTTCCTCCAGGCTGCACATTTTGAACGGGACCTCCATGATTGCTTCGCCGGTAATTGGTTCTGTCGGCATTACCACCTGGCATCTTTCCGGAGAATTGGCCGACAGGCTGGGTTTTAGTAACTAAACCATTTTAATTAACCACAACCATTACCAATCGAATCTGGGGCTTGCTTGCCCGGAGTCAGGGGAGCAAGGCCGATGAATCGTCTGCAGGAACTGATCGAAGAGATTAGGAAACTGGAGCAGGAACTATCTGCGGAAATCCAGAAGAAGCAGGATGAATTCTACTACCGAATCAAGGGCCACCGAGTTTATTTCGAAGAAGCCACCCGGCAGTATCATAAGACCCTGGTCACCAAGCTCAGAACCTATCTGCGCCAATCTTCTCTGCCTAATCTTCTTTCGGTACCTTTTATCTGGGCTTGTCTCCCTCCGGCGCTCTTGCTGGATTTATTCGTGAGCATCTTTCATAGCATCTGTTTCCGGCTCTATGACATTCCCCTGGTCAAGCGGGAAGAGCATGTGATCATTGATCGTCAGGCCTTGACCTATCTCAACCCGATCGAAAAGATCAATTGCGTCTACTGCGGATACTTCAACGGCCTGATCTCATACGTCCGGGAGATAGCCGCCCGAACCGAGCAATATTGGTGCCCGATCAAGCATGCCCGAAAAAAGGCAAGCGTGCACAGCCGCTATCGGAAATTTTTGGATTTTGGCGATGCCGTGAGTTTCAAGGAAAGTTCGGAAAAAATTCGCAGGGATTTTAAAGATCTCCTGGAGAAACCGGAGTAAAGGCGCATTAAGGGCGCGTCATGTTTGCATTTTTGCAGGGATCGGTTAAAAAATATCGTAGGAATAATTATCAATTTAATAACGAGTGCATAGATGTGTCTGGCAGTATTTAAAACCTGTGAATGCGGTTCAAATCATGTGCAGTTTCATCTACGGGACAACATCCTGCGGCCTGAGGTTATTGCCCGACTTTACTGCCCTTCCTGTTCCGGGCATCAGGCCTTTGACCAGGCAGCCATGCTTAATGACAATGGCTGGATCATCGAATTCGACATGATTTTGGCTTACTCCATTTTGTCCGGCAAGAAACTGCTGTTACCTGAGCAGATCGACCCGGGTTATATTTTTGATCAGGGCTACTGCACCTGGCTGGAAACCTACCCTGGTGAAAGAGAGGAAATCAAGGTGGAGCGGGAGGAGATTCTGGCGCTCCGGAATAGTGATCAAAACCGCTACCTCCAGGAGATGATCTCCTGGAATATCAAACGGATTGAAAACCTGAAGATTAAGGGTTGGCGCAAGGCTTCTCTGGCCTAATCCCGGGGATGGAGACGTAAAAGTCCATGGCCGGGCCGAACTTTTTGGTTCGATTTATCAGTTTCGCCGCCTGACGCGACAATTGGCTCATATTTTATAATTGGATCGATCCCCGCAGAAGGAGGCTCGATTCACTGGCCGCAGCCTTTTAGGTTGTGGCCTTTTTTATTTGTTCCTTCATTCTTTCGAGTATGATTTGTTTTTTCAGCACAATCGACGGTGTCGGTGCCAATAAATTCGGGCGCAATTGATTAATCGTCGAATTATTTTTTGCCCAAGCGCAGAACCAATATCAGGAGAAGGGAATGTCGAAATTTATCGTCTTCCCCGGGATAAACTTTGCCGGGATCAGGGGCCACATCGATCGCTACGGCGAGAATCTGAAGACATACCTGCCGGCTACTTTTTTCGTCGGCGGCTTCATCTTCGATATTTTCACTCTGGGTCGAATTGACAACCTCTTCAATATCCTGACCCATGCTATTTATCTTTTCTTGGTCCTGGCTGTTCTGCTCACGCAAATTCTTGGAATAGAGGCCGGGAGCGGCAACGGTCGCCTGATTCGTGGTTTTTTTACCTACCGCAACGAAGCGGTGCACTTTCTCTTGGGGGCCTTGCTCAACGCTTTTGTCATTTTTTACTTTAAGAGCGGCACCGTGATTAATACCGGCTTGCTCTTGTTTCTGCTGGCGTTCCTTCTGGTGATCAATGAAATGCATTTTTTCAAGGCCCGGGGTCCGGCCCTGAAAATGATCTTGTTCAATATCAGCCTCTGCAGCTTTTTTATCTACCTGCTGCCGCTCTTGATTGGGCGTATTTCCGCCGGTATTTTTATCCTTTCTCTGGGTTGCGCTCTTTTGGTGATGCTGGGGGTTTGCTACATACTGCTGCGTGCCGGCACCGACTTCGTCTTGTTGCGCCGGGTATTGTTAATACCGACAGGTGCTGTTGTTTTGGGGTTTGCCGTTTTATACACTGCCAGGATGATACCACCGGTGCCGTTGAGTCTGATGCAGATTGGCATCTATCATAATTTGGAACGGGAAGATGGTTCCTTCAGGTTATATAGGGAAACTCCACCCTGGCGGTTCTGGAGTCAGGGCGATCAAAATTTTCAGGCTCAGGAAGGTGATCGCCTTTACCTGTTCTGTCGGATTTTTGCTCCGGGTGGTTTTCGTGACCGGTTATACTTTCATTTCCAGTCCAAGGATAAAAAACGAGGTTGGCAAACCTCGGATCGGATTCCTTTGACCATCGTCGGGGGGCGAGACCAAGGTTTTCGGGGCTACGCCTTCAAGAGCAATTATTCGCCCGGACGCTGGCGTGCCCTGGTGGAAACCGGCGGGGGATTGGAAATAGGTCGAATCAACTTCCGGATTGAAAATTCTGCCAGCACGGATCCGAAAAACTATTACCAGGAAAGATATTAACTCCACTCTTTTGTAATAGTCCCAATTTGTCATTCCCGAAGTAGTTATCGTTTAATCCGGATCTTCGATTATTAAAGGCGTTCAGAAATTTCTTGCTGACAGGGATGACGGCAAAACCGGGACATTTACATATTTTGTATCAGGTTCATTTGGCCGAATTTCAAGGTTTAATTCCGCCTATCAGGCGGGGAGCTTTCAGCCAGTTATTACTTAAATACATGTGATGTGGTGCCGGAGCAAAGTCGACAATGTCACTTTGTTTATTTGCCTGGCTCACTTGCAAGATGAACCAAAACTTTTCGATTTTGGTTTTGCCGAGCATTCATTCCGGATTGGCAAAAATACAATTATGTAACATATGCAATTTTGCTTATCTAGCTGATTAGACATATTAATTGATTAGAAAATTGTTCTTGCCGGTCACTGCCTAGGCGCCCCCTCCGTTCCCTGCAAAGATTTAAATCCCAAAAAAATTACAAATTAGTAATTTGTGTTGTGCTGCCATTGTTGAAGTTACAAATATGTAACTGCTGTGTCAGCAATGGGTGCGTATTTGGGTCTGGAATAATAAAAAAATATAAATAATAACGGTTACTTATATGAAAAATCTAAGGGAAATTGGTCAGTGGCACGCTCTGTGAAATATAGCCATACGAAGGCGGACAACAGCAGATTAACCAGTCGAAGATCAGGAGAAGCCAAGATGAAACAAGTGGTGGCAATTATTAAGCCCTTCAAACTCGATGAGCTCAAAGAAAATCTCGCGGCAATCGGCACCTACGGTATGACGGTGAGTGAAGTAAAGGGGTTCGGTCGACAGAAGGGGCACAAGGAACTGTATCGAGGGGCGGAGTACAATGTGGAATTCATCCCCAAGATCAAGGTCGAAATCGTAGTTGAAGCGGCCTCGGTGGATAAGGTGGTCGAAACGATCATCAAAAGCGTCAAAACCGGTAGTATCGGTGACGGGAAAATATTCGTTCTGCCGGTGGAATCGGTCTGTCGGATCAGAACCGGTGAGAAAGACAAGGAGGCGATCTAATGAAAAAGTTGATTGGGGGATTACCGGTCTGGAGGCGGCCGGGACTGGCGCTTGGAATGATGGCGGCTACGGCACTTCTGGTGGTACCGGCAGTGGTCTGGGGCGCGGATGAAGCACCTCCGACCATTACCGGCAACGCCGCGGCAATTGCCGCGGTCCAGACCCATCTCGATTACGTCTGGACCCTGGTGGCCGCCGCCCTGGTCTTTTTCATGCAGGCCGGTTTCGCCATGGTCGAATCGGGTTTTACCCGGGCCAAGAGTGCCGTCAATATCATGATGAAGAACCTGATGGACTTCTGTATGGGCTCCATATTTTATTGGGCGATCGGCTTTGGCCTGATGTTCGGGGTCACCACCTACTGGTTGGATCGGCACTGACGGTTTCTTCCTCAGTGACTTCAAGGTTGGGGGCGATCCCTGGGTGCTGGCCTTCTGGATGTTCCAGGTGGTCTTTGCTGCGACTTCCGCCACCATTGTTTCGGGTGCGGTGGCCGAACGGATCAAGTTTAACGCTTATTTGATCTATAGTGCCTGCATCTGTGCCTTTATCTATCCGGTTTTCGGCAGCTGGGCCTGGGGCGGTCTTTTCCATGGCCACGGTTGGCTCGAAGGGTTGGGATTTATCGACTTCGCCGGTTCTACCGTGGTTCATTCCATCGGCGGTTGGGCAGCTCTGGCCGGCGCCATCGTCTTGGGGCCCCGGCTTGGTAAGTTCGGCAAGGATGGTAAGGTAAAGGCTATTCCCGGCCATAACATCCCGATGGCGGCTATCGGTGTCTTCATCCTCTGGCTGGGTTGGTTCGGATTCAACCCCGGTTCCACCACCGCCGGTAATACCGATATCGCCATGATCTTCGTCAATACCAATCTGGCGGCGGCGGCCGGCACTATCGGCGCCATGGTTATCTCCTGGCTGATCTTCAAGAAGCCTGATGTCGGTATGAGTTTGAACGGTGCCCTGGCCGGTCTGGTCGGCATCACCGCGGGCTGCGCCAATGTCACCCCGACCAGCTCGGTAGTGATAGGCGCCATTGCCGGTGTCCTGGTAGTCTTATCGGTCATGTTCTTCGACCGCATCCATGTGGATGATCCGGTCGGTGCGGTTTCGGTCCATGGTGTCTGCGGCGCCTGGGGTACTCTGGCAGCCGGTCTCTTCAACATCGAGGGAGTTACTACCAAGATCATCACCACCCAGTTGACCGGTATCGGGGCCGCTTTTCTCTGGTCGTTCGGTTGTGCCTTTATCCTCTTCAAACTGATCGATATGACCATCGGTTTGCGGGTCACCGAAGAGGAAGAGATGATCGGTGTCGATATCGCCGAGCATGGGGCCAATGCCTACCCGGATTTTCAGCACAAGTAATAAATGAGCCGCCGGTTGCTTCCAGCCGGCGGGTCGTAATAAATTTAAACCAGACAGCCAATCAATAATAAGGAGCAAATCATGAAAATCTTCAAGACCGCAACACTTCTCGCACTTTCCCTGCTGGTCGCCGCTTCCACCTTCGATTTAGCCCGGGCGGAGGACAAGCCCGAAGCCGATCTGACCACCGGTTTTTACAGCCAGTATATCTGGCGTGGATTCGCTCTCAGTCGGGACAGCCTGGTAATCCAGCCTTCGTTGACCGTGTCCTATAAAGGGGTTGGGGTTAATCTCTGGAGCAACCTGGACACCAAGCAGTATGCCGCCGATGATGCCGATGAAACCAGTAATCTCAACGAAACCGATCTGACTTTGTCTTACGATGGCGCGGCCGGCAAGATCGGCTATGGTGTCGGCTACATTTACTACGGCCTGGATGGAGCCAAGGATACCCAGGATGTGTACGCCTCGATCAGCTACGATACCTTGTTGAGCCCAAGCTTGACCGTTTACAAGGATATCACCGGTCTGCAGTGGTTGTATGCCAAGGTGGGCATCGGTCATTCCTTCGAGTTGGCCAAGGATATCAGTCTGGATTTGGGCGCCAGCGTCAGTTACCTGGATGATAATGCCGATTACAACGCCATGCATGACGGAGTGCTCTCCGCCAGCTTGACCTTGCCGGTGGCTGAATACCTTACGGTCAGCCCGCAGCTTTACTACTCTTTTCCGCTCAGCTCCAAGGCCAAGGACTATCTGAAGAGCGCCAACAGCGATCTGATCGACAAAGCCAAGGCCGACTTTGTGTATGGCGGTCTGGCCGTGAGCCTGGCCTTCTAATCAATTTTATCCAATGAAAGCTGTCGTGCCCTCGGCGGCTTTCATTGATCTCCTGGGGAAGTCACTTCCAATCGCCGGGTGGCTTCTCCCTCCGGGGCGCTCTTGTTGCGGGGAGGGTCCTGAAGATGGGGGAGGCCGGTGTTTCGCCGGCCCCCCCTTCTTCGAATCTGCAAAGATATAATTTTTCCCGACGCCGGAACATAACCTGCGGCAAATCTCGTATTTTTTCCTACTTCATCCCACCAGACCCGGCAGATGGCTTGAGTTCAGCACAGTTGAACCTAAGGCCGGTCCTAAGATGATATAATAGCTCCGGTCATCAACGAAGATCATATGGAAGTTCCCGACTTGGAACAAGCATCCTAAGCCGGGATTGCAGGTTCTCCTCCTTGGCCCGGGCTGGGCGCAATATGGACCACGAAGATTTTTCCATGGCATCATGGGCATTAACCTGTCATTAATATCAACTTTCTGTAGAATCGTTTGCAGAACCGGGGCTGCCGGTGGCGTGATCCGGTTTTCCGGTTCCTGACCATGAATATTCAATGCAATAGCGCAGGGCATGATCAAGATATTGTTCTTTTCCGACTCCTATCCGGATGCCGCCATTCAGGCCACCGCCTTATTGCGCCGCCAGGCCGACCCGGGAAAAGTCGAGGCCACGGCGGCGGTATCGCAACCGCCCTTGGCCAGCCAAGAGCGCCGTCTGCTCCTGGCTGATGCCAGCCTGGCCTGGCCGGGGCGGGTATTGCCCACTTCGGAAATTGATCCGTTCCACTATGATCTGGCCGTTTTCTTAAGCCCGGATGAACGGCGGCCCTGGCCGGATCTGCCGGGTCTACCGCCGGTCCTGGTCTGGAATTGGTCCGCCTTTGACGCCGGCGGCGAGAAGAAGGGAATGTCCGAATTGCGGCGCCGGCTGGCGGTCTTACTGGAGCATGGTTATCTGACCGCTCTATTGGATAGCCGGAAAAACTCTGAACTGGTGCTCGACAACCTTCAGGAAGGCATAATCGCCCATGATCTCGACCGGCGGATCTTTTTTTTCAACCGGGCGGCCGAGCGGATCACCGGGTATTCCCGGTCCGAAGTCCTGGGCCGTGATTGTCACCTGGTTTTTCCAGGCAACTTTTGTGGGGGGAAATGTTCTTTCTGCCGAAACGATTGCGCTCCGCAACTGCCGGATAAGCCGTACTCCATGCAATTTCATAGCCGCGATGGCCGCGAGCTGCAGTTGGAGATGGGCATCACCGCCATTACCGATCCCGCCGGTTGCGTCCAGGGCGTGGTCGCCTCATTCCGCGATCTCTCCCGCGAGCTGGAACTGGCCGGTCGACTCGGTGAGATCGAGCAGTTTGCCGGGATCATCGGCCGGGATCACCAGATGCAGGAGATCTACCGAACCATTCGGGAGTTGGCCGACAGCAACGTGCCGGTGTTGATCACCGGCGAATCGGGAACCGGCAAGGAGCTGGTGGCAGCGGCCATTCATAGTGAAGGCAATCGGGCCGGTAAGCTTTTTGTCCCCATAAATTGCGGTGCCCTGCCCGAAAGTCTGCTGGAAAGTGAACTGTTCGGGCACGTGCGGGGGGCCTTTACCGGGGCGGTGCGTGACAAGAAGGGACGTTTCGAACTGGCTGACGGCGGCACCATTTTCCTGGATGAAATCGGCGACATATCCCAGGCCATGCAGGTCAAGCTCTTGCGGGTTCTGCAGAATGGCACCTTTCACCGGGTGGGGGGCGAGGAGATGGTCCGGGTCGATGTTCGGGTGATTTCCGCCACCAATAAAGATCTGAGACAGGAAATTGAGTCCGGCCGCTTTCGCGAAGATCTCTTTTACCGGCTTTGCGTGGTACCGCTGTTATTGCCCCCCCTGCGCCAGCGTTTGAACGATATTCCACTCCTGGCTCGCCATTTCATCAGCCAGATTGCCAGGGAAGAAAAAAGGTCGGAACTGCGGCTGGCCCCGGAGACTTTGGATGTTTTCCTCACCTATGCCTGGCCCGGAAATATCCGCGAGTTGCAGAATGTCATCCGTTACCTGATGGTTCGATGCCGCGAGGAGGTGGCCTGGCCTCGGCATTTACCGGAAAATCTAATGGCGGTTGCCGGAGGAATCAGAACTCATTCCGGAGTGACGAGAAAGCGACGACGCAAACTCAGTGGCGATACGGTTCGCCGTGCCCTGGTGGAGACCGGCGGCAACCGCCTGCAGGCCGCTAAGCTCCTGGGTGTGGGCCGGGCGACCCTTTACCGATTTCTGGATCGATATCCGGATGAGGTTAAATAGCACCCATCCGGAAACGGTCTTTTCGGAGGTTCACCGGCTTGCTTACCTGCCCGATGGCAACGTTGCTTCGTTGCCGAAAAATGTCCAGGCCCCGACGTATGCGGAGTTGATCCCCAATTTTCCCGGCGGGGCTTTTTCGTTGCCCTCGCGCCTGGTCCTCGAATAATTCTCGTTTCGGTTGGAAACTAAATAGGGAGTGTATGTAAGCGATAAAACAAATTGAAAGCCACCAGAGAACTAGGAGGTTGGCTCTGGTGGCTTTCGGGGGGGGGATACTCTGGGCTGAGGCGGCATGCGATCCCAGGGTATCTAATAAAAATGTGTGTAATTTTGCCGGTATTCTTCGGCTGGTCATTTATAATCCATTTTATACAAGGTTTTGTCCGATCGGAGCAAGATGGCTTTCCCCCTATTCAACAGTAGGGCTTTCCCTCAGCCACCGGGCTGTCTGCCAGCTGAATGCCGTTGGGCAGGGAGTTTAAAGGGTGGTGAACGATAGGGTACTGAATCAGAAAGCAGGTCTGATCGGCTCCAGGATGAAGAGAAACAAGCTTAAAATGGATTATCCGGGCGCCTGGCGGGTTTCGACTGCCCTGACGGCATCGGCGGCGGAACTGGTGATGCCGCCGGTATAGCCTGAGCCTTCGCCGATCGGGTAGAGATTTCTGGTATTTACCGATTCAAACCTTTCATTACGCATGATCCGCACCGGAGAGGAAGTTCTGGTCTCCGCCCCGAGCAAGATTGCCTGGTTTGAAACAAACAACGGTACTTCATCTTTCCATTTACTAAAGGCGGCCCGCAGACCCTCGACCACGAATCCCGGAAAAATCTCGTTCATATCGGCCGGCACGGCGCCGAGCTTGTACGAGTTGTCATTCAAGCCGGCCGAGCTTCTCTCCTCCAGAAAATCCAGCAGATTCTGCGCCGGCACACCCCAGCCGCCGCCACCGGCGCTAAAGGCCTTGCGCTCGATCTCCTTTTGGAATTCCAGACCCGCCAGGGGAGAGGTCGATTTATAGTCATCGATGTGACAGGTAACGATCAGGGCGGCGTTGGAAAAGGCGGAGCCCCGGCGGGAGTAGCTCATGCCGTTGACCACCAGCTGGCCGTAATCGGAAGAGGCATTGATCACCTCACCGCCCGGGCACATGCAGAAGGTATAAACTCCCCGGCGAATCCGACGGTTGGTATAATTTAGGGAATAAGTGGCCGCTCCCAGGCCGGGGAAATTCTTGTATTTATCGCCATAGCGCATCAGATTGATCGTTTCGGCCGGATGCTCGATCCGCATCCCCACGGAAATCGGTTTCTGATCCATGGCGATGCCTCTGGCATGCAACATTGCCAAGGTATCGCGTGATGAATGGCCCAGGGCCAGATAGATGCTCGAAGAAAGGTATTCCTGTTCGTCATTGACGATAATCCCCACGGCTGTTCCTTCCGAGAGCAGGATATCGGTCATTCTGGCTGAATAATGGATTTCCCCGCCGTGCTCCAGGATATAGTTGCGGATATTGCCTACGATGACGCAAAGCACATCGGTGCCCAGATGGGGTTTGCCGATGTAGCCGATCTCCGCCGGAGCTCCGAATTTAATAAAGGTCTGCAAGACCCGGTTGCTGTAACCGGAGTTATTATTGCGCCGGGAAAAGAGCTTGCCGTCCGAGTAGGAACCAGCCCCTCCCTCGCCGAACTGGATATTCGATTCAGGGTCTATTCGCCGTTCCCGGAGAAATCTTCGTACATCAAGCGAGCGAGCCTCGATCCTTTTGCCTCTTTCAAAGATGATCGGCTTCAGGCCATACTCGATCAATTCAAGCGCCGCAAACATTCCGGCCGGACCAAACCCTACTATTAAAGGCCGGTGTCGGCTGTTTGCCGCCCGTTTGACCGGTTTAACCGGTTCGATATAAAGCGGCAGGTTCTGCCGATTTTCGTAGCTGTCATCAACCAAGACCACCAGGGTCAGCAGGTAAAAGAATTGTTCTTGGTTCCTGAAATCAAGCGATTTACTGAGAATTTTGGTGATGGAGAGCGAATCGGTGCCAATTTTAAGCTTTTCCGCCGCGGCAACCAGATATGCCTCGTCCCCGTCTTTTTCGATGGGAATCCGCAAATTGCTGACGATCAGATGCAAAGGAGAACTCCAGGCTTGGTAGACTTGGCAGGATAAGGGCAAAACAACGCCCAGTAAAAATTTAGAGGAACTAACTTTACAGGACTAAAATAGATCCGTCCCGTATTTAGTGGCAGTAGTCAATTATTCGGGCGGAGGTATCTTGGATTTATGAATATCTAATAAAAACAGATTATTAGCGTCGAAAATATGATCTAGTCCTGGCTGGCATAGCTATCGATGTCGCCCGATGTCGTCTATTTCGAGGATTGTTTCAGCAATATTCTCTCAGGCAAAGAACAGTTTTTTCAACCTTTGCGATGGAGAATTACCATGAAGAAATTATCAGCAATAGTAATCGCCTTGGCCATGTCAGTGACCACGGTCGGCCCGGCAGCGGCCCGTCAGAGTAATGGCATTACCGGTGTGTTGCTGGGCGGTGCCGGCGGTGCGATTGTCGGCCAGGCCATTACCGGAAATCCGCGAGGTGTCATCGCCGGTTCGATCATCGGCAGCACCCTGGGGATGTTGATCGATGTCGGTTCGCCCCGAGATCGGCTGGTGGTTATCGACCGGCCCCGGCATCTGCCTCGCGCCGGCTACGTTTCCGGCAATCATCGGGGCCATCGGCGTGACCGCTGGGAGCATCGCCGACGGGGACAGCAGTGGCGGTCCGACCGTTGGCAGCATCGGCGATAAAAGCTGGATAAAATATTAAAGGGAAGGGGGGTGAATCGCCCCTTCCCTTTTTTTTCGATACTGGTCGCACAGACGGCCGGATCATACGCGTCCGCCGGTTTTGATGTTTGCCCCGGTAATTTTGAAAATTATGTAGATCGTCTCCGGTCAATTCCTTTATTCTATCTTTATCAACCTGATCAAATCCCACCACGATTCTTTGAACCGCCAAAGGAGTGGGTTATGGACCAATTGGCAGTCAAAGACTGCAGCAGCCTGAAAACCGAAGAACTCCGTTCTTGCTTCCAGAGTTCCCTCGCCGCCAACTGTCATACCCTGCTGCAGACCCATGCCGAAGCTGATTCGATTATGGCCTTCGCCCGCTCTACCGCCCGGGGGCTGGCGGCCAGTCCCCGCCGGCTGGAATGCCAATTTCTCTATGATCAACAGGGCAGCGCCCTCTACGAGCAAATCACTCTACAGCCGGAATACTATCCTACCCGGACTGAAGACGCGATTCTGGCTGAGTTTGCCGAGGAAATTCGTCAGCTTACCGGTCCGGTTACCCTGTTGGAGTTGGGCTCCGGCAGCTCCAACAAGACCGGCCATCTACTTAGGGCCTACGGCGATTGCCAGGCACCAGCCTGTTATGTGCCGATCGATGTCAGCCTCTCGGCCCTTCAGGACGCCGGCCGGGCGATCCGTTCCGGTCACGACAACATTCAGGTGGTAGGTCTCCACTCGACCTATGAACAGGCGATCCCCCTGTTCACCGTGGCTTCGCCGGCCATGGCCATCTTTCTCGGCAGCACGGTCGGCAACCTGACTCCGGCCGAGTCGGGGCAGTTCTACCGAGCTATGGCCGATGCCCTGCAGCCAGGGGATTATTTTCTGCTCGGCGTCGATCTGGTCAAGGATCGACGAATACTCGAAGCCGCTTACAACGATGAGGCCGGGGTAACCGCCGAGTTCACCCGCAATCTCTTCGCCCGGATGAATCGCGAACTGGGCTCGACCATCGAGCTAGATGCCGTCGAACATCTGGCGCGCTACAGCGAGGAACGGCAGCAGATCGAAATCCACGCCAGGTTCAAACGGATCGGCCGGATCGCGGTCCAACCCCTGCAAAAGTCATTCGAGATCGGGGCCGGGGAAGAAATTCTGGTCGAGATCAGCCGCAAGTTCAAACTGGAGCAGCTTACTCCGGAACTGGAGTCTTTCGGCTTCGGGGTCAAGCGGGTCTTCACCGATCAAAAACAGTGGTTTGCCTTGCTCCTCATGCAAAAAAGCCATTGGTGAGCATTTCCTGAACATGAACAGCGAGTGCATTCCCCGCGGCTCGGAGTCTTCCCCCGGTCGCTCACCTGGCGGGGGCAGCGAGCGAATCTGATTCGTAACTTCAATTAACCACCGAGTCATTCATGCCAGAGACTGAAATCCGAGACGGAATTTGCGGCATCTGCCCGGCCGGTTGCTGGGTGCGGACCAGGATCGAGGACGGCCGGCTGGTCGGAGTAGAAGCGAACCCGGACCACCCCCTGGGGATGATCTGTCGAATCGGCCGTCATTCTCCCGACCTGGTCGCCGATCCCAACCGGCTCAAATACCCGATGCGGCGGATCGGGGCCAAGGGCGGCTACGAGTTTGAGCGAATCGGCTGGGACGAGGCGCTGGACACCATCGTTGAGCGGCTGCAGCAAATCAAATACGAGTCCGGGCCCGAGGCCGCCGCTGTCTATACCGGTCGCGGCAGCTTCGACATGGCCCTCTGCGACTTCTTCCAGCCGGCCGGCGTGGCGGTCTCTTCCGCCTCCAGCCTGCTCTTTCCCTTCGGCTCGCCCAACACCCTGGGGGTCGGTGCCCTCTGCTACGTCTCTTTTGCGATGATCGCCCCCCATGTCACCATGGGCGAGATGCTGATCACCATGGACACCGATATCGACCAGGCGGAATTGATTGTGATCTGGGGCGCCAATCCGGCCACCGACTCACCACCCCTGGCCCACCGGCAGATCCTGGCGGCGGCTGACCGGGGAGCGGAAATTGTGGTCATCGATCCTCAACGCCACGAGACCGCCAGGCTCACCGGGGCGGAGTGGCTGCCGATCCGACCCGGTACCGACGGGGCTTTGGCCCTGAGCCTGATCCGGGTATTGCTCGAAGAAGAACTGTATGATGAAGATTTCGCCGAGAACTGGACCGTCGGTTTTCCCGAACTGGCCAGCCTGGTCCAGCATTATGGCCCGGAAACGGTGGCGCCGATTACCGGGATTCCGGCCGAGACCATCCGGCGGTTGGCCCGGCGGATCGCCGGAGCCCGGGGGGCCTGTCCGGTAATGTATACCGGCCTGGAGTATTCGGACAGCGGCGTCCAGGCGATCCGCGCGGTTTTCACCCTCTGGGCTCTGGCCGGGCAACTCGACACCCCAGGCGGCCTGCTCTTTCGGATGAAGGAAAATATCTTTCCCCAGAATCGGGCCGGGCTGATCGCCAATCCCGATCCCCGTCGGGCCCTGGCCCGGGACCGCTTCCCAATTTATACTCTCTATAGGGGGGAGTCCCACGCCATCGCCTTGCCGGAAGCGGTGCTTAATCATAAACCCTATCCGATTCGAGCACTGATCGTTCAGGGCGGCTCGATCTGCACGGCCTGGCCCAACCCGGAATTATGGAAGAAGACCCTGGCTGCCCTGGATTTCCTGGTGACCATCGACCGCTATCACACGGCCGACTCGGCTTATGCCGATATCGTCCTGCCGGCCACCACAATGTATGAGATCACTTCCTTCATGCGCTACGGGCCGCTTTTCAAGATCAGGGAGAAGCTGATCGAACCCGTGGGCGAGGCCCGCAATGATTTTCTGATCATGGCGGAGTTGGCCCACCGGTTGGGCTATGGCCAGCTTTTTCCACAAAGTGAGGAGGAGATTCTCGAGCAGGCCTTGGCGGGCAGTGGTTTTACCGTCGAGGAGGTGCGGGCCAACGGCGGCAGTGTCCAGTTGGAGACGGTGATGCCGGAGTACAAGAAATGGCAGAAGGGCAGGTTGCGAGCGGATGGCCGGCCAGGCTTCAATACCCCGAGTGGGAAATTTGAAATCGCCTCTTCCATTTTGGCCGAGCATGGCTACGAGCCTCTGCCGGTCTATACCGAACCGGCCGAGGGGCCGCTGGCCAATCCCCGGCTGGCGTCCGAATATCCCCTGGTCTTCAACTCTGGTTGTCGCTCGTCGCATGATTTTCGCAGCCAGCACCACGGGGTGGCCTCACTGGCCCGGGAACTACCGGAACCCCTGGTCTTCATCAACTATCAAGACGCCGAGCCCCGGGGCATTGTCGACGGTGACCGGGTGCGGGTGGCAACCCCGCGTGGTGGCCTGGTCTTCCGGGCCAAGGTGACGGAGGATATTGTCCCAGGGGCGGTGGATGCCGCCATGGGCGGCGGCGGACCGCTGGGTTCGGAAGCCTGGCGGAGTTGCAATGTCAACGAGTTAACCGATCTGGCGCATTACGACCCGATTTCCGGTTTTCCGATCTACAAGACCCTGCTCTGTGAGGTGAAAAAAATCGCCGACGGCCCCGGTGCGGCAAGGAAGAAAGAGAGGACGGCAAAAACCACACCAGCTCGTACCCCTAATTTGATAAGCCCTGGCCCGCTCCGACAGGTCTACCTTGACCATAACGCCACCACTCCGTTGGCTCGGGAAGTGCTGGCGGCGATGCTGCCTTTCCTGGAGCAGGACTTCGGCAATCCCTCCTCGATCCACAGTCGCGGCCGGGTGGCGCGAAAAGGTGTGGAGAACGCCCGGCGCCAAGTGGCTCAGGCCTTGAATTGCACGGCTCGGCGGTTGGTCTTTACCGGCTGCGGTTCGGAGGCCAACAATCTGGCGCTCAAGGGGGTGGCCCATGCCGGCCAAGTCAAACGCCACCTGATCACCTCCAGCATCGAGCACCCGGCCATCCTGGCCACCTGCCGGGCTCTGGCGGCAAAGGGCTTTGAGGTTACAATCCTGCCGGTCGATCAAGCGGGAAAGGTCTTGCCGGCCACCCTGGCGGCGGCGATCCGGCCGGATACTCTCCTGGTCTCGATCATGACCGCCAATAATGAAACCGGCACCATCCAGCCCATCGGTGAACTGGCCGGAATTGCTCATAAACATGGGGCGCTCTTTCATACCGACGCAGTCCAGGCCCTGGGCAAAATCCCCCTGGATGTCGAGGAGTCCCTGGTCGACTTGCTGTCGATCTCGGCTCATAAAGTTTATGGACCCAAGGGCATGGGCGCTTTGTACATTCGCAAGGGGGTGGAACTGGTCCCGCTGATTCACGGCGGCGGGCAGGAACATACCTTAAGGTCGGGGACCGAAAACGTTGCCGGCATTGTCGGTTTCGGCAAGGCCTGTGAACTCGGCCAGGAAAGACTGCTCAGGAAGGATGGCGAACGGCTCGCCGCCTTGCGTGACCGGCTGGAGCGGGGGATCATGGAACTGGTTCCCGGGGCGACGGTCAACGGCAGCCGGGCGGAGCGCCTGGCCAATACCCTCAACCTGACCCTGCCTGGCATTCGGGGTGAATCCCTGGTGCTGCTGCAGGACCGGAGCGGGATCTGCTTTTCTTCCGGCTCCGCCTGCAAGTCCGGCAACCCAGCTCCCTCGGCAGCCTTACTGGCCCAAGGCTTGAGCGAGGAGGAGGCCCACTGCGCAGTCCGTTTCTCCCTGGGCCGGGACAACAGCGAGGATGATATCGACTACACCCTCGCCTGCTTGAAAAAGTGTCTGGACGACACTTTCAGCAGTATCCGTTTTGTCGCCTGTCGCTAGTTGTAATTGCGTGCAGGAGTACCGAATCTGCTGCGTTATCAGCCTGTTCACATACCATAGTATGGTGAACAGGCTTCTGCCTTGCATCTCCGGCACCCTGCACGCAATTACCGGTAGGTAATCTCATGCTTAGCAGACCCTTAAAAAGCCCTAGCTAAGTCAATTCGAGCAGAGCGAAGCAATCTGTCTTTCCGCAATATCAACCAGATAAAGACCGGAGTCTCCTGCGTCGCTTACCTGCTTCGGCGCAGAAGCGTTTATGCCTCTTCAGGGGGTCAGGGGTGCTCCTAGCAATAACGAATTTACAAGTTTTTCAATGGAATGTTAGTTTTTCGGGTAGAAGTTTGTTGAAAGAACAATAATATCTAAATATAACAGATGGTTAACTGGTGGTGCAGGCCCTGCTCCCGGGAATAGCCGCAACAGCACGTGGAATAATAGGTATGGTTATGAAAGCTCCGAAATATATCCATGTCGGTTATCTTATTGACGGTAGCGGCGGTCCGATTCAGAAGGATATGCTTCTGACGGTCGCGGGCGGAAAGATTGCCGGGATCGAGCCATTCGATCGGGGTAACATTCCCGATTCCGCCAGTCTGGTCGACCTATCCCGTTGTACTATTACGCCACCCCTGGTCGACAGCCATGTGCATCTCGCCCTCTCCGGTACGATCGACAAGGAGGCCCGGGCCCGCCAGCTCGATGTCGATTATCGGGAAGCCGAAGCGACCATCATCCGGAACATCGGCGACCATTTTTCTCACGGAGTCTTGGCTCTTCGGGACGGGGGCGATAAAAACGGTCAGGTTCTGCGTTACAAGGGCGCAACGAGCGCCGCGTCGGATCTCCCGGTACGCTTGAAGGTCTCGGGCCGGGCCTGGCATCGACAGGGGCGTTATGGAAGTATGTTGGGCCGCCATCCGGTCGGGGATGAGTCCCTCGCCGACGCCTTTGCCCGGGAGAGCGAGCCGATCGATCAAGTCAAACTGATCAATTCCGGACCCAACAGCTTGAGTGAATTCGGCAGGGAGACCCGACCCCAGTTCGATTTGGCCGAGTTGCGGGAAACAGTGCGCCTGGCCCACCGGCGGGGGCTGCCGGTGATGGTCCACGCCAACGGTGTCGAACCGGTGAAAATGGCGATCGAGGCGGGGGTGGATTCTATCGAGCACGGCTACTTCATGGGTCGAGACAATCTGGCCCGGATGGCGGAAAAACAGATCTTTTGGATCCCGACGGTGTTCGCCATGAAGGCCTGCACCCACAGCGTTATCAGGATCAACACCGCCAGCGAGCGGGCCATTGCCGCCCGAAACGTGACCAGCCAACTGCAGCAGGTCGCCTGGGCGCGAGAACTGGGGGTGGAGATAGCGGCGGGAACGGATTCAGGTTGTCACGGCGTCCTGCACGGCGAAGCGCTGGTGGAGGAAGTAAAACTCTTGATCAAGGGTGGCTGTTCTTTGCCCGAAGCTTTGAAATGCGCCACTTCTAACGGCTCCCGCCTGCTGGGCTTGGACGATTCAGGTCTGATCGCCAAAGGGAGAGCCGCCGACTTTCTGGTCGCCTTGGGCACACCGGCCCAGCTACCCAGAAAACTGGCTTATCTCGAGGCCGTCTATATCAACGGCAAACCAAGTCCAATATACAAAAAGTAGCCTTTATCCCTGTCGCCAAGGATATAAAGGCTACTTTTTGTCCGAAAATTCCTGGAGATAGCAGGAAATCTGCCTGGAAAGATCCCTGGCGGAAAAATGCTAGAAGCGAGGGCGTCTTTTCAGCCCCTTCTTACCGCGCTGGACCTGGACCTGATTGACCTTGATCTCATTGCCGTTGAACATGCTCCGGTTCAGGGCCTTGATCGCTTTGTCCGCCTGGGAATTGTCCGGCATATCGATGAAACCGAAGTCGTTAGTTTTGCCGGAATAACGGTCGGTGCCAAGGTTGATACTGGCAATCTCGCCGAATTCCGTGAAGAGTTCCCTTAATTCCTTTTCGTTAACATTACCTGGTAGTTGTCCCACGTAAATGTTCATATTAATCCTCCTTTGATTTCTTGCAGCTATGTGGAGAAGATCGCCGGAAGACGATCAACAGCCGGTAGTGGATGGGGCCGGGGAAAGTCTTTAAGACGAAACGAAAAAGGCCCCGCAAATTTTGCGGGGCCTTTACATTGGTCGATGTCAGTTCTTACTTCTGAACAACATTTCCTGCGGCAGGGCCTTTGGGACCGTCGACGATATCGAAAGTTACCCGGGCGCCTTCCTGAAGCGATTTGAAGCCATCGGCCTGGATCGCGCTGTGATGCACGAATACATCAGCGCCGCCGTCCTGTTCGATGAAGCCAAAACCCTTGGAATCGTTAAACCATTTTACTGTACCTTCAGCCATTTCGTACTACTCCTTAACTGTGCGCGATTCACTAGGGAATCGCTTAAATGAGAAAATGCCGATCATGAAAATATGGCCGGCCGGTAGTCATTTGCGTTCAAACAAAAAAACCACACGCCCTCGTTCCGAGGATTGTGTGGTTAGCTTTTTCGTAAATAAATGAACTACAAATAGTGACTACACAAAGTACTGATGATAATAGCCAATAATTTCATAATTACAAGAAGTTTTTTTAATTCGCGGAATAGGAGCCATTTTATGCCCTCGCGATGTTGGGCGGGCCGCCATGAAAAATTGTTAGGTGTGGCAGGGGGCAAGCTTGATTTAGTATTTTAGCGTATGCTTGATTGTAATTAAACTACCTTCACAATCGCCGCTTAACAACAGGAGACCAGGAATGAAAGTCGGACTATACGTGGACGTAGCAAATATCGCCATGAACGGAGGTTTCCGGATGCGCTACGATGTTCTACGCGATTTTGCCTGCAGAGACGGCGGAGAGGCTGTTCGCCTTAATGCCTATGTCAGCTATGACCCCCTCAGGGCGGAATCCGATCCGGACTATAAGGAAGGGCAATTCCGTTTTCATTCCGCTTTGCGTGACAATGGCTACAAGGTCATCCAAAAGGAGACCAAATGGTACACGGACGAGACCGGCGCGAGATTCGGCAAAGCCAACGTGGATCTCGATCTTGCCGTTGATGCGCTGCTCCAGTCATCCACCCTCGACCGGGTCGTACTGGTTACCGGCGACGGTGATTTCGTCCAAGTGGTCAAGGCCCTACAGAATAAAGGGTGTCGCGTGGAAGCGACGGCCTTTGACAACGTTTCCGCCGACTTGCGTCGCGAAGCGGATTTGTATATCTCCGGTTACTTGATTCCTGGGCTCTCGCCAATCGTTCGTATTGGCGAAACGCAAAAATGGGGCGAGAGCAATGGCTATGCCAGGGGGGTATTTTACACCCATGACAGCGCCAAGGGGTTCGGGTTTTTACGTTATCTCAAGACGGCGGACTCCCAGCTTTGGCGCACCGATAGCCGTGAGGAAGATTCGCCGTATGGCACGGTATTTTGTCATGACTCGGAAATTCCCAAAACTTTCGACCCTTCCACTCTACCTAACCGTAACGTGATTTTTGAATTCAAGATAGTCGAAGCCAAAGAGGGCGGGAGAACCAAGGCGACCGATATCCAGATAATCAAGACCCGCACCTAGGCGCCTGTTGAAAAACTCGGAATTTCGTCATTGCGAGGAGCACCCCTGACCCCCTGAAGGGGCATAAACGCTTTTGCGACGAGGCAGGTAAGCGAGGCAGGAGACTCAGGTCTTTATCTCGTTGATATTTCCAGGGTTGAGATTGATTCGTGGAGTTTATCCTCCTCAAGGGAGGAATGAACATAGTGCCCGCTTTCTGGGTACTCGCAATGACGACAAAGGCACTTTTTCAAGGGGTTAAAAATGGTGTCGAGCGTATAAGCTGGTCAAATCTGCAAGCGGTTGCGCCAGTAACTGCCGTAAACCGCGCCCATGGGATTGTTGGCTAGAATGCGGTCCTTGACCACCAGCACCGTGACCGGGGCGGCGGAATATTTCTGGAACAGGATGTCGTGGCCCAGGCATAAGCCCATCTGGATGTTCAAGTCGGTACCCGCCTTGTTCAGCATCTTGGCCTGGCCGATGGGGTTGCAGGCGATCTCGCATTTATCCTCGCGGATCTTGGCCATGCCGTGTTTGTCCTTATCCAGGCCACCCAGTTTGCAGATCACCGAATCGACCTTGAACTTCCTGGCGAGAATCTTGGTGACCAGAGCCGCCTCTTCTTTCAAACCCAGACAGAAGGCGAGACCGAGTTTGTCGAAGCCGGCCTGCTTGGCAAATTCCATGATCTCTTCCAGGCGGCACAGGTTATTGCCATGGACGCGGCGCAGGATATCACTGATGTTCTGGAGGTCGCGATTCTCCTCCAGGTTGTATTCGCTTAGATCCAGCTTTCCCCCGGTACAGTCGAAGCCTTCCATATTGCAGCGGTTCCGGGGGTTCTGTTTGCAGTCGGCGCATTTCATGATTTTATCCTGAGAATGGTTAACGTTTCCGAAAGTTTAAATATATCCAATTCCAGTGGTGCCGGCTAGTCTCTCCGCTTAAACCCTCCGGGCAACCTTGGGCTGTACCCCTTGGCATATTTTAGTTCGATGGGTTAAAACCAGAAAATGAAACTGCTTATTTTCTTCCTGATCATCGGCGTGTTGGTATGGGGCTATCGGAGCATCGGCGCGGCCCGCCGCCACCGGCGCCGCCGGGCCTTGTTGAATGAACCATTTCCCCCGGCCTGGCTGGAAATACTCGATAACAATTTGCCCCCCTATCGAAAGCTTTCCCTGGGGCTGCAGCAACAGCTCCAGGACTATATCCGGATTTTCATCGGCGAAAAATCCTTTGAAGGCTGTGGCGGGCTAACGCTGACCGACGAGATCAGGGTCACCATCGCCGCCCAGGCCTGTCTGCTACTCTTGAACCGCGAGACCGACTGCTACCCGCAACTCTTTTCCATCCTGGTCTACCCCTCCACCTATGTAGCCCAGGCCGAGAGACATTCCGGCCTTGAAGCGGCCGATCCTTCGGTCCGCCTTGGCGAATCCTGGAACTATGGGGCGGTGGTCCTGGCCTGGGACAGCGTCAAGAGAGGGGCGTTGAATTTTAAAGACGGTCACAATGTGACCATGCATGAATTCGCCCATCAACTCGACCAGGAGGACGGCAAGAGCGATGGGGCACCCATTCTGGGGGTGCGGTCGGCCTACTCAGCCTGGTCTCGGGTATTGTCGGAGGAATACGAGCTGCTGCGGCGGGAAACTGCCCTGGGTCAAAAGAGCGTGCTGGATAGCTACGGCGCCACCAATCCGGCCGAGTTCTTCGCCGTCGCCACCGAAACTTTTTTCGAAAAACCGGTGCAGCTGAAGAAAAATCATCCCGAGCTTTACCAGGAGCTCCTGGGTTTTTATAAGCTCGATCCCATGGCCTGGATTGATTAGGCGCCTGAATGCCGGGACGCTCTCCGGGTTGCGGCCAAGTCCGCATGGCCCTTTACTTGGAAAGCTGTGGATTGTAGTCCGTAAGGTCGCTATGAATAGGAGGTAAGCTTTACAGATGAAAAAAACCAATTTTTCCTGCAGCCAGTGCAGCGTTACCTGGCAGAAGAGCGGCGCCACCAATTGCTGGAGCAAAGGATCGGCAGGTCAGCCCCCCAAGCCGGGCAACTGTCCCTCGAAAGAGCATTTGGAGGTGATCGAGGAATGCTTTGAACTGTACAAGGGCAACAGCGATGAGGCGAAAATGGCCCAGGTGGCGGCCAGGGTCGAGGGCCTTTGCTATCAGCCGCTACCGGGCAGCGAGGCGGTCAATGCCCGCTGGACCAGGGTCGAGGATACCATCGCTTTCGCCAAACTGATGGGCTATGAGAAAATCGGCATTGCCACCTGTATCGGCCTGCTTGATGAAACCAATCGGTTGGCGGCTATTCTCAGGGCCCAGGGTTTCACCCCGGTCAGCGTCTGCTGCAAGGCCGGCAGCATCGACAAGCTGGAACTGGGGTTGAAAGAGTCCGACAAGGTCCGGCCGGGCACCTTCGAACCGGCCTGCAACCCGGTGGCCCAGGCCAAACTCCTGAACCGGGCCGGCACCGACATGAACGTCATCGTTGGCCTCTGCGTCGGCCATGACATGCTCTTCAACAAGCACTCGGAAGCCCCGGTCACCACCCTGGTGGTTAAGGACCGGGTTACCGGCCATAATTCGGTGAGCGTTCTCTACGGCCAGAATTTCTATTACAAGCGGCTGCAGGTGCAACAGTTGGAGGTTGGCAAATAGCATTAAAGCCTCTGGCCTATAATTTATTTAGCGAAAGAGATTGACAGGAAAAAACTTATCTGCCACATTGTGGTATAAGCATTCACTTCTCCCGCCAAAGCCGGTTATTCACCCTCCTTGAATAACCGGCTTTACTATTTGTCGGGTCTGGGCCCGACAATACATCCTGGTATGCCATCCTGAATTGCTTCACGGAGAGTTGTGGGAGTGGATCCGGAGCCGTCGGACCTGCTGGCTCTGGGTTACTCAAGCACACGGATTTTTTTCCCTTCTGCTATTAACATCAATACATTTCAGGCATACCTTTTTAATAGAAAGGAAGGGAAATTAAACAAAACCGTAGAGGAGGTATATGATGAAGACGCTGGTAGTTAAAACCAACCCTCTAGGCAAGGAAGTAGAAATTGAAGTCAAAAAAATATACGAAGAGAGCCCTGGAAAGTGGGTGGCCGAGGTGGATGAAGCAGAGGTTCACCACGCATACGAAGAGTTGTGCGGCGACAGAAAAGATTGTTCGTACGAAAATATGCACGCACAAGCGGATCTGGATGATGATGGAAAAGAATACCGCATCTTGAAAGTTTAATTCATACGGCATGGCGGTTATTCCATGACGGTACCTATATCGCGATGACTTGAGAACTGTTGATCCGCCAACGCTATAATCAGTTTTTTCTTACCTAACAAATGGAGATTAGTTAGTCGCTTGCAGTAGGGAGGCTTCAATTGTATATCCCGGATTCCTAATCTGCGCCTCTTTGGCGTTAATGGTAGACTTTTACTTAAGTGAGTATGCCGCTTTACTCCCACGGGCCGTTTTCTGTAGCCAAATAAAAAATGTGGCATCTCAAGATCCGACCCACATTGTCACTTGTATTAGAGACACGGCGGGGAGTGAAAGCTTTTGGGGGCCGAGATGGTAACGCTCAGGGGATTTTTACAGTTCAATCAGGAAAGGCGGGTTTTGAAATCCTGGTAACCGAACTCGCGGACGATTACCACCTCGCTGGATTCCGAATCGTAGATCCCGATGGATGGCAGGTTGATACCGTTGAAGGTGGTGTTTTTGACCATGGTATAGTGGGCCATGTCGGTGAAGACCAGGCGGTCGCCTGGTTCCAAAGGTTCCGGGAAGGAGTAGTCTCCGACTATGTCGCCGGCCAGGCAGGTATTGCCGGTCAGCCGGTAGGTGTGGGGGAACTCGTCGGGCTGGCCCGCGCCGATGATCTGGGGCCGGTAGGGCATGGCCAGGACATCCGGCATGTGAGCCTCGGCCGAAGTGTCAAGGATGGCGATCCGCATCCCGTTATCGACCAGATCCAAGACTGAGGCGATCAGGTAACCGGTGTTCAGGGCGACGGCCTCGCCCGGTTCCAGATAGATCTGCAGGTCGTATTTATCCCGGAATTTTTCAATCAAACTGCAGAGCAGCTCCACATCGTAGCCGGGTTTGGTGATGTGATGGCCGCCGCCGAAATTCAGCCATTCCATTTGCGGCAATAAATTCCCGAATCTCTCTTCCACATGTTCCAGCACCCGCGCCAGGGTGTCGGCCCCCTGTTCGCACATTACGTGAAAGTGCAACCCCGAGATTCCGGTCAGATCTTTGCCGGCCATATCTTGAGCCCGGATGCCCATCCTTGAGCCCGGGGCGCAGGGGTCGTAGAGGGCAACTTCAACCTCCGAATATTCCGGGTTGAGCCGCAAGCCGCATTTCTTGCCGGCGGCTAACGGTCCGTATTTTTGCCATTGGGACCAGGAGTTGAAGACCAGATGGTCGGAAAGGAGGACTATTTCATCGAATTCGTCTTCCCTGAAGGCCGGCGAGAAAGTATGGACCTGACCGCCGAACTCCTCGCGGCCCAGTTTTGCCTCGTTCAGGCCGCTGGCGCAGATGCCGGGCAGATACTCGCGGATCAGCGGAAAGAGGCTGAACATGGCGAAACCCTTGAGGGCCAGGAGGATCCTGGCTCCGGTCCGGGCCTGCACCTGGCCCAGCAGCCGGCAGTTGGCCTCGACCAGTTGCCGGTCCACCAGGTAGCAGGGGGTTTTTACAGGGAGCCGTGAAAGTCGGTGATCTGCCATGGCAGTCCGTGGATGTTCAAGGCAGCCATGAAGGGATCGGGGTCGAGCTGCTCCATGTTGAATACCCCTTCGCCGCGCCAGGCTCCGGTCAGCATCAATTTGGCGCCGATCATCGCCGGCACCCCGGTGGTGTAGGAGATGGCCTGGGACTTGACCTCGCGGTAGCACTCGGCATGGTCGCAGACGTTGTAAATGTACTTCTGCTGCACCTTGCCGTCCTTGATCCCTTCGAAGATGCAGCCGATCACGGTTTTGCCCGTATAGTTGGCGGCCAGTGAGGCCGGATCGGGCAGCAGAGCTTTTAAAAACTGGATGGGCACGATCTTATGCCCCTCGAACTCCACCGGATCGATTCTGGTCATGCCGATGTTCTGCAGCACCTCCAGATGTTTCAGGTAGTTTTCCGAGAAGGTCATCCAGAAGCGGATCCGTTCCAGCCCCTTGATGTTCTTGACCAGCGATTCCAGTTCCTCGTGATAGAGCAGGTAGCTTGGTTTTACTCCGGCCACCGGGTAATCGAAGTCGAGCCGCTTTTCCAGCGGCGCGGTCTCGATCCACTGCCCCTTTTCCCAGTACTTGCCGCGCTGGGTGATCTCCCGGATGTTGATCTCCGGGTTGAAGTTGGTGGCGAAGGCATGGCCGTGCTCACCGGCATTGCAGTCCAGGATGTCGATGTTCTTGATCGTGTCGAACAGGTGTTTTTGGGCATAGGCGCAAAAGACATTGGTGACGCCGGGATCGAAGCCGGAGCCCAGCAGGGCCATCAGCCCTGCTTTTTTAAAACGCTCCTGGTAGTCCCACTGCCACTTGTACTCGAACTTGGCCTCGTCGAGCGGCTCATAGTTGGCGGTATCCAGATAGTTGACCCCGGATTCCAGGCAGGCGTCCATTATGGTCAGGTCCTGATAAGGCAGAGCTACGTTGAGCACCAAGTCGGGTTGGAATTCCTTGATCAAGGCGACCAGCTCCGGGACCCGGTCGGCGTCGACCTTTTCGGTCCGGATCGGCCTGGGGATCAGTTTGGCGATGGCATCGCACTTGCTCTTGGTCCGGCTGGCCAGGCAGATCTCGCCGAAGACCTCGGGAACCTGGCCGCATTTTTGGGCGACCACGCTGCCGACGCCGCCGGCGCCGATGATCAGGACTTTTTTGGACATTTGGTTACCTCAACTTAAAAACACATGTATAAATACTTTTCAGGCCGATTATCGTCATTCCTGCGGACGCGGGAATCCAGGATTTGCAATTAGTTCTCCGAGTTCAGGATTCCCGTTTTCACGGGAATGACGCTCGAGTACTACCTGCTTTAAACTAAAATTTCAAATAGGTATAGCCTTCCAGGCAGGCTTCATAGAAGTCGACCAGCTTGACTCCTTCGCGGGGCTGGATCTTGCCGTGCTGGACCTGCCGGTCGATCTCCTTTTTGACATCCCGGGCCATCATGTCCGGGTTGTACTGCATGGTGGCCAGGACATTCTTGGCCGAGGTGCCCTTGATGACCTCTTCGATATAAAAATCCGAGGGGTCGTCATCGTCGCAATAGATATGGACCTCGTTGAGCCGGCCGAAGAGGTTATGCATGTCGCCCATCACATCCTGGTAAGCGCCGGTCAGAAAGAGGCCGATATAATAATCTTCACTCTTTTTCGGGGCGTGGAGCAGCAGGCTCTGGTCGAAACCGCTCTGGGAGATGAAGTGGTTGATCTTGCCGTCCGAATCGCAGGTGATATCGACGATGGAGCAGCGGACTTCCGGACGTTCGTCGAGGCGCATCACCGGCATGATCGGCAAGAGCTGGCTGATCGCCCAGGTATCGGCTGCAGACTGGAAGACCGAGAAATTGCAGAGGTACTGGCTGGCCTTCATCTCGGCCACCTGCTGGAGTTCCTCGGGGACGAAATCCAGCCCTGCCAGCATTTGGCTGATCCGGCTGATGATCTGCCAGTAGAGGGTCTCGATCCGGGCGCGTTCTTCCATGGAGATGACCCCGAGCTTGAAGGCGTTGATTACGTCGTTTTTGTTCTGCTGGGCGTCGTTGAAAATCTCCTGGTAGTTTTCCTCGGTCAGGGTTTCCGCCGCCTCCCGGATATTGGTCAGCAGGAAATGCTCGTCGGGGATTTCCTCGGTGGTGAATACACTGTTGGTTTGGTGGATGGTATCGACCACGTTGGTGATGACGCAGGAATGGTGGGCGGTGATGTAGCGGCCGCTTTCGCTGACGATGTTTGGGTGAGGCACGCCGACCTCGTCGCAGATCTGCTGGAGGCCGCTGACGATATCCTGGGCATACTCCTGCAGGCTGTAGTTGCGCGAAGAGTTGTTGGCCGAGCGTGAACCGTCGTAATCGACCCCCAGGCCGCCGCCGACATCGAAATACTCGATCATGATCCCGGACAGGGCCAGATCGGCATAGATGCGGCTGGCCTCGGTCACCGCTTCTTTGATGATGCGGATATCGGGAACCTGGCTGCCCATGTGGAAATGGAGCAGTTTCAGGGAGCCGGTCATGCCGTGTTTCTTAAGTAGGGCGATGCCGTTTAAAATCTCGCTGCAGGTCAGGCCGAACTTGGCCCGCTCGCCGCTGGAGCCGGCCCAGCGACCGCTGCCCTGCACCGCCAGCTTGGCTCGGATGCCGATCAGCGGTTGCACCTTCATTTCCTTAGCAACTCGGATGATCAGCCCGAACTCGGAGATGTTTTCGACCACGATGATGTACTTGCGTCCCAGCTTGCGGCCCAGCAGGGCCAGACGGATATAGTCTTCGTCCTTGTAGCCGTTTAATATGGTCAGGGCTTCGGGGTTCTCGCTATAGGCCAGGGCGGCCATCAGTTCCGACTTGGAGCCGGCCTCCAGGCCGTGATTGAAAGGCTGCCCGGCATCGAGGATCTCCTCGACCACTTCCCGCATCTGGTTGACCTTGATCGGGTAGACCCCGCAGAAGCGGCCCTGGTAATCATGTTCGGCGATGGCCTCCCGAAAGGTGGTATTGATCCGCCGCACCTGGGAACGCAGGATGTCATGAAACCGCAAGACCGCGGGAAAGGCGATGTTTTGGTCGCGGATCTCCTGGATTACCTCCATGAAATCGATCCGGGGTCCGTCTTCCTTTTTTTCCGGCAGGGCGCAGAGGTGTCCCTGGTCGTTGACCGAGAAGTAACCGCTGCCCCAGCGTTCGACGTTGTAGAGTTCACTGATATCGGCTGGCGATATTTTCTTTTTAGGCGACATTTCCTTCCTCTTCGTGCATGGCCAGGATCAGTTCCCGGACAACCTTGGCGGCAAAAACTTCACTGTTGCCGGTGGGATCCAGAGCCGGCGCCAACTCCACCACATCTCCACCGACCAGTTTTTTGCCTTTAAGCGCCTTGACTATAGCATTAAATGAATGGAAATCCTCGCCGCCCGCTTCCGGTGTGCCGGTGCCGGGCATGAAGGCCGGGTCGAAATAATCCAGATCGAGGGTCAGATAGATCGGTCTCTCACTGGAGATCTTTTCAATATAACTGATGAATCTGGATAAATCTTCATGCAGGGTCCGCTGGGCGCGCATCCAGTGGAACTCTTCCCTTGTACCGGACCGAATACCGAACTGGGCCAGTTGGTGCCCCGGACCGAAGTGATCCAGGCAGCGCCGGATGGTGGCGGCATGCGAGTAATGGTAGCCCTGGTAGCCGTCCCGCAGATCGGCGTGGGCGTCAAGGTGGAGCAGGAGCAGGTCGGGGAAGTCGGCCAGGGCCTTTTCGATGAAGAGGCAGGAAATCGAGTGTTCGCCGCCCAGGGCCAGAAATCTGGTCGAGCGGTCGACGCCCCCGGTCAGTGACGCGAAGGAGGCGCGGGCGGAGTTCCAGTCGGCCAGCGGCTCCCCGCAATTACTCAAGGCCAGGTCGCCGAGATCGTAAAAAGGGTGAATTCCTTCGAGGTCGCGGTCCAGGTAGGGCGAATAGGTTTCGATATCGGTCGAGACCCTCCGGATGGCTTGCGGACCTGCGGCGGCGCCTTTTCGAAAACAGGCGGTGCCGTCGAAGCCCACCCCGACCAGGTTCAGGCTGGCGGCTTGGGGGGCATCGGCAACCCTGGCGCCCTGATAGGGAGGATGCGGTTCAAGGAGAAAATCGTTTCCCATTTCGGTCGGTACTCCGGCCCGGTGAAGGGCCACAGGTTGATACTGCAAAAAAACAATAATTACGGCACGTTAACCTGGCGTTTCTCCGTGTGATTTGGCAAAGCCGGAGAAAGTACACCTTATATCACGGTTCGTCAATAAATGTCAGTTAAATGGCGGAAAAAATCTTGCGGAAATCCCGCAACAAGCCAATGACCTGCCATGACGACAGGGTCCGTAGGGTGATATTTTGCGGATAACCAATTTGATCCGTTGCTTGCGGAACATCGATTGAAGACGATAGAAAGGATTCTACAAATGGTGTCGGGTGTTTCTTCAGTTCGATGAAGCTGAAGCCTGATGGTTATAGAGATATTTGTTAATGCGGCTTGAAATCGGCGTCATAATTTACTGGATTCACAGAACCACCCAAAAATTGGCAAAATTATAAAAAGCGATTATAAATTCCGAGCATGTGTATTCTTAGGGGGGAGCATTGCCGACAGGAAGTTGTCAAAGTTAAGGATCCAACAGGTGATACAAGTCGAAAAGTCGCGGCAAGGCGATCAAAAAACAGGAGAACGACATGAAGAAAAAGGTATTTGTAATTGCCGGATGCATCATGCTTATTTTGCTTTCTACCAGCGCCTATGGTGAAGTCGAAAGGGGGTATATCGGCGGCAATTTGGGTCTAGGTTTTTTTAGCGATTCCTCGGCCACTAGCCAATACACACCCGGCTTGAATTACGATATTAAAGCAAATAATGGATTCGCGGTTGGCGCAGCGATTGGGTACGACTTTTATGGTTTTCCCAGGATCGAGGGTGAAATCGCCTACCAGAGCAACGCATTGGACAAGGCAGTAAGGGGTGCCAGGAAAGTGACATTACACGAGGATATCGACAGTCTTGCTTTCCTGGTAAATGGTTACTGGGATTTTAAAAATGATTCCTTCTGGACACCTTACTTGAGTGTCGGTCTGGGTGGGGCACTGATCAATGTGGATGATAACAGCAAATATGTCGGCAACGATTACGCAGGCGTTTTTGCCTATCAGGCTGGTTTCGGTCTTGCCTACGCCGTCGATAAAAATCTCACTATTGATGCTAAATATCGCTATTTTGCCACCTCCAATCCTAAATTCAAGTTCGTGGAAATGGAATATGAAACCCAGAACGTATATCTAGGCATGAGATATTCCTTTTAGGCATAAGGCAAGTTCAAGTTTCAAGTAAACCGCAAGCTGTGATGGCTCCAGGTTGCGGTTATAGTTTTGCCTGATGCATCGGGTTATGGGTAGAGTTGTAAAAAAAGCGATTATTAAATCACTCTCTCACCCTTGCCCCACCTCAGCAAAAACACCCCGAACTGCCTCCAGGCAAAATACCGAAGGCTTGCAGGTGGCGGATCAGGTTGACGATGCCCATCAGGGCTACAACCAGGCCGGCGATACGCAACATGCGGACCCTGGCCTTCTGGCCGAGCCAGTGGGCGGCGGAACCGAAGAGGAAGAGGGCCGGTACGGTGCCGAGGCCGAAGGAAAGCATCACCAGCCCACCCTTGAGTGGTACTAGCGTTTGGGCGGCGGTGATCGCCATGGCATAGACAAAGCCGCAGGGCAGGAAACCGAAGAGCAGCCCCAGGGGCAGTGCGGCGAGTCCGGCCGGCAGCCGATGCAGGCGGGAAACCAACCCGGTCATCAGCTTGGCCGGGGAGGCGAACTCCAGCTTCATGAAGTTTAGGTAATGCAAGGCCCCGGCGGTGCCCAGGCCCAGAATGATGATAAAGAGGTCGGAGCCCAGCAGCAGCCAGCGGGTGAAGTTGTCGAAGCTTTCGGTATAGGCCATCAGCGAGCCGAGCCAGCCGACCAAAAGACCGATGCCGGTATAGGTGATCAGTCGACCCAGGTTATAGAGAAGATGGAAGAGTACACCGCCCTGGCGGCCCGGACCTGAGAGGGAGAGAGCGGCGACGATGCCGCCGCACATGCCCAGGCAGTGACCTGAACCGAGAAAGCCGGTAACCAGGGCCATGGTGTAAAGAGGTTCAAACATCCTGACCTTTTCTTTCAGGTTGATCGTTGATCGGTTCGTCGTCGTCCAGCATCCGGTATTTGGGACCCTCGATATCGTCCAGCTGGCCCTTCTTGACGGCCCAGATGAAGATCAGCCAGGCGGCCAGGCCGAGGAAGGCGGAGAGGATGATCAGGATGATGATGGATGAGAGCATGGTTTCTAGTTGTTCATTTTCTTTGTTTGCCTTTAGGCCCGTTTTTTGGGTGCAAAGAAACGAACCAAAGAAAGGGCAGCCAATCACTTGGTCCCGCTACGCGGGACTTCCCTCTATTCCTTGTCACGGCCGGGCGAGAAAGAACTCGGGCCTAAAGGCCCTCTGACACCTTTCTCGCTTTTTCCGGCCACTCCGGCGTCATTGTGGCTGTGTGAAATGGCCTGATAAGGAATATACTGTTTAACATAAAAGGCTAAATCTCATCCCTGATCATTTCTTTACCAGGGCCAGTCTTAAAGAATTGGTCACCACGCAGACTGAGCTGGCGGCCATGGCACCGGCGGCGTAGATCGGGGCCAGGTGGCCGGTGGCGGCCAGGGGTAGGGCCAGCAGGTTGTAGAAAAAGGCCCAGAAGAGGTTCTGGCGGATCACTCGGAGTGCCCGCTGGGCCAGTTTCAGGGCGACAACCAACCGCTTCAGGTCAGGTCTGGTCAGGACCAGGTCGGCGGTTTCCAAGGCGAAATCGGTGGAGCCGGCCATGGCGCAGCCCACCGAGGCGGCCGACAGGGCCGGGCCATCGTTGATGCCGTCGCCCACCATCAGCACCTTTTCACCTTTTTCCTCCTGGCGGCCAATCCACTCCGCCTTGTCGGCCGGGGTCAGGCGGGCATGGAAGTCCAGCTCCAGTTCCCGGCCCACCGGCTCGGAGGCCTCGGGCAGGTCACCGGTGAGCATCACGGTTTTCAGACCCAGACGGCGCAGGGCGGCGAGTGCCGCCATCGTCTCGGGCCGCACCTGATCGGTCAGGAGCAGACAGCCCCGGTATTCGTCGCCCAGGGCCAGATGCACCTCGGTTTGTTCCCGGCTCTCAATTTCCGGCACGGTGATGCCGGCCTCTGCCAGGAAGCTTCGATTACCGCCTCGCCACACACCTTCGGGACTTTCCAGGATAAGGCCCCGTCCAGGCACCACCTTGGCCCCTGCGCCGGCCGGGATCGCCAGGCCGCGTCTTTGCGCCTCGGCCAGGATACCCCGGGCTAGCGGGTGGTTGGCCCCGCTTTCCAGGCGGGCGGCCAGGGCGACCAGTTCATCCTCACTGCCCCGGGCCGGCAGGACCGCCGAGACCACCGGGCGCCCAGCCGTCAGGGTGCCGGTCTTGTCGAAGGCGGCCAGGGTCAACCGAGCCGCTTTTTTCCAACACATCGCCACCCCGGAAGAGGATGCCCTGCCCGGCCGCCGCCCCGGTCGCCACCATCACTGCGGTGGGGGTGGCCAGTCCCAGGGCGCAGGGGCAGGCCACCACCAGCACCGAGACGCCGTGCAGCAGGGCGAGATTAAGCCCGGCCCCGGCCCAGAGCCAGTACGAGAAGGTACCTCCGGCCAGCAGGATGACCAGGGGTACGAACCAGGCGGCCAGCCGGTCGGCCAGGGCCTGAACCGGGGCGCGGCGGTTCTGGGCCTCGGCTACCAGCCGGGCCACCCGAGCGACAAAGGATTCGGCCGCCGGCTTCTCCACCTTGACTTTGACCGGCGTGCTCAGATTGATGGCGCCGCCGATCACCCGGTTGCCCACCTGTTTCAGGACCGGCCGTGATTCGCCGGTGAGCAACGCCTCGTCCACCTCGCTTTCGCCTTCCGTCAGATGACCGTCCACCGGAAAATGGTCGCCGGGGCGGACCAGGATCAGATCACCGGGCAGGAGGATGGAGCTTTCCACCTCCAGCTGCCCGGCAGCGCTGATCTTTATCGGCGGTTTTCGGGGCCAGTTGCAGGAGGTGGTCGATGGCTCCGGCCGCCCGATGGCGGGCGCCGCTCTCCAGGAGCCGGCCGAGGAGGATCAGGGTGATGATCATGGCGGCGGTGTCGAAGTACACCTCACCGCCGCTGACCATCGCCACCAAACTGTAGCAATAGGCGGCCAGCACCCCCAGGCTGATCAAGAGGTCCATGCCCGGAGCCCGGTGGCGCAAGCCGCGCCAGGCCCCGGCCAGAAAGGGATAACCGCTGTAGAAGACCACCGGCGTGGTAACCAGGGCGGAAAGGTACTGCATGAGCTGGCGGCTTTGCTGGTCCATGCCCTTGAAGTAGCCGGCGTATAAGGCCAGCGAGAAACCCATCAGCTGCATGGAGAGGAAGGCGGCGGTACCGAAGCGCAGGAGCAGCGTCCGCCGTTCCCGGACCTGGGCGGCCTGGGCCGCATCCAGCGAGAAGGGGCGAGGCAGGTAACCGATATTTTTCAGGGTGGTGCAGAGTCGGGCCGGGGTGATCTTCTCCGGCTCGAAACGGATCCGGGCCCGGTGGTTGGAGTAGTTGACCCGGGCCGAGATGATCCCGGCTTCCCGGCTCAGCAGGTGTTCGATCAGCCAGATGCAGGTGGCGCAGTGGATGCCGTCCAAGAGCAGCGAGATTTCCACCCCACCCTCGCAGGGTTCGAGATATTGGGCCAAATAGGCGTCGGAAAAATCGAGCTCGAAGACCCCCGCCGGCACCCCGCTTTCCTGCCAGTCCCGGCGGTCGTAAAAGTCGTTCAAGCCGGCCCCGGTGATGATGCGGTAGGCCCCGGCGCAGCCGTGACAACAGAATTGGTGTTCGGCGTCGTTGATCTTCTCGGTCACCAGAGTTCCCGGCGGGATGGGCAGAGCGCAGTGGTCGCAGGGAGGCAGAGTCATCAGGCTACAGGTTAATCAGCAATCGGCGGTTGAAGCGGGCGCCGTCCCGGTGCAGGGAGAGATCGCCGGTGAGGCTGCCGGTCAGCTCCGCCGGCAGTTCCAGGTGATAAACCCCTGCTTCTTCTTCCCGGACGGATAATTCCAGGCGGCGGGCGGTTTGGGTGGCCGAGTTCTCGTAGAGCACCAGTTCGCCGCGGCAACCGGCTACGGCGCGGTGCACCTTGTTTTCCAGCATGATGTTGAGATGGCGGCCGGTCAGTTCAGTGCGCATCACCCAACCGCCACTCTCGGCAGCCCGTTCCTCCAGGGTGGTCTGGTTGTAACGCAGGCCGTGGCTGTAGTAGGCCGGGTCGGTGACCGGGCTGACCTTTTCATGGGCCTGGATGATCGACCAGGCGGTCACGCCAATGAAGGCGAGACCGATGGTGATGATCAGCAGGGGCCAGGCCCCTGTTCTGCGGTTGGCAACATCAGTCATTTTCATTACCTCTTGCTCTTGGCACTTTGCGGGATCTGTGCTCGGCTGGCAAGGAGTTTCTGACCCCGGTCGTCAGTAAGCGTGAAAATGACCGCCAGTGGATGATCGGTCGGTTGCGGCGTGACTACGGCCAGCTGTAGGCGTCGGTTCTCGCTACTTTCAAGCCTTATCTCGGTGGGGCCGCTAACCGGCAAGGGAGTGGAGTCGGTCAGGGTGGCACTGATAGTCAGGGAGATCGTGTGGTCGGTGCGATTGCGCAGGTAGCCGGTGAAAATGGTGACCAACCGGCCGTCGGCTTGAATAATGGAGCGTGCCTCGGCCGGGCGGCTCACTTTAAAACTGATCGGCGCCAGATGTCCCGCAAAGAAGATCAGGCCGGTGATCAGCCCCAGGAGAATCAGGGCGATGGCAGTGAGCCGGCTGTCGAGCAGGGTGTGCCAACCTCGGGGGGAATAGCCGAAGGTGTAACCGATGATCCCTTGCTCGCCCCGGGGCGCCATGACTTTCCGGCAGGCATCCAGGCAGCGGGCGCAGTTGATGCACTCGATCTGGTAGCCCTGGCGGATATCGATATCCATGGGACAGGCGCGGGTGCAGGCCTTACAATCGATGCAGCGCTCCGCTTCCGCCGGCAGTTCCCGTAGGGTCAAGGTGCCGGGGTGGACAATCACCGTCTGAAAGCGACCGTAAGGACAGAAATCGCGGCAGAAAAGGCGACGGAGCAGGAGCAGGTCGAAAAAGACCAGGGTCGCCAGGACCAGGGTGGTGCCCAGCGGCCAGAGCCCCAGGTTGCCATGAGCCAGCAGGGTGAAATACTCTTCCGGCGGCACGAAATACCAGACGAAGCTGGCCCCGGCCAGCAAAGCGAAGCCGAGAAAGAAGAAGATCAGCAAAAGCCGCCGCCCGGGTGGTCCGGTGATTCGGAAATGTCTGGCGGTCAGCCCGAGGCGGCGGGCCAGCGCCTCGGCCAGGTCGACGAAGGCGGTCTGGGGGCAGCCCCAGCCGCACCAGACCCGTCCCAAGATCATGGTGATTAACAGGAAGAAGAAGATCCCGCACATCAACAGGAGCCAGAAGAGCAGGAGCTCCTCGATCCGGAAAGTTAAGCCCGACAGGTACAGGGTCTGGGCCGGGAGATCAATTTCCACCAGCCCGCGGCCGTTGACGCGGACAAAGGGGGTCCCGAACCAGAGCAGCGCCAGGGTCCACTGGAAGAAATGGCGCCGGGGGGCTATAAGATGGGGTCTGTTCATGAAACTTATTCGCCGGGGCAAACAAGCCGAAGCCGGAAGCGGCAGACAAACCGCTCCCGGCTTCGGTGATGTCCTCCAAAGAAATGGCTATCCTACTTCCGTGCCAGGTTGTGCGCCTGCTCGTAGGCCGTCATTTTCTGCTGGAATTCGGCGTGCGAGCTCCAGCCTGAGAGGATGAAGTAGGCGCTGAAAAGCACCCCCCAGATGATCAGGCCGTAAAAGAGGACATTGAAATAGACCGGCGGATTTCGGTGGCGGTCCTTGATGCCGTCGAGGGGCTCCAGAATTTCGTTTTGCTCGGTCATGAAGTTTCTCCTTTTTAACCGGGGGGATTGGCCCCCGGGTTCAGTCGTCGTCATCCAGCATGCGGTACTTGGGTTTTTCCAGTTTCTTCCTGCGGTCCCTTCGGTAAGTCCGGTAGACGATCACCGCCATGACCGCGAAGAGGGTGAAGGTGATCCCCAGGTAAAGCAGGCTGGCCCAATTCATCAGTGTTGCTTCCGCGACTTGACGAAGTTGACGATTTTCCAGATCCGTTGCTGCCCCAGGGCGGCAAAGCCCGGCATGCCGCCATCGGGGAAACCGTCGTAAATGATCTGGAAGAGATCGGCGTCGGGCATGTCGAGATCATGAATGTCCGGTCCGATGTCACCCTGCAGATTCTTGGCGTGGCAGGCGGCACAATTGTCCAGATAGAGCTTTTCGCCCTCCGGCAGTACGGTCTGGTCGTCCAGGAAGGGGTTGGTCAGTTCGCCGACCACCGTGGTTTGGGCGGCCTGCCGCCAGCCGATGTCGCTGCCCAGCTTCTGCAGATAGGCGACCAGTCCGTCCATCTCGGTCTTCCCGTTCAATCCCTGAATCTCGGCCTCGGTAAAGGGAAAGTCCAGGACTTCCATCTTCCGCCGGGTATAGGCCGAATCGATCTGGTTCCGGTCAAGAAAGAGATAGGCAGGCATGTTCGAGCGCGGCACGATATTGGTGGGGTTACGCAGGTGCTGGTAATGCCACTGGTCTGGATACTTGCCGCCGACCCGGGCCAGGTCGGGGCCGGTGCGCCGGGAGCCCCAGAGATGGGGGCGGTCGTAAACGAACTCGCCGGACTTGGAGTAGTCGCCGTAGCGCAGCACCTCCGCCACCAGCGGCCGCACCGTCTGGGTATGGCAGTTGTTGCAGCCCTCGCGGATGTAGATGTCGCGACCGGCCAATTGCAGAGCGGTATAGGGCTTTACCGAATCGATGCGGTCTGCCTCGGTGTTGACCGTGGCGAAGGGCAGGATCATGGTGACGATGGTGCCGACCAGAATGGCCAGCACCGCCAGAATCAGAAACAGGATCGGATTTTTCTCCCACATGGTCGCTCCCTCCTTAGGCTTTGGTCGTGGCTGCGGACAGGGCGGGTTGCCGGTTGCGGGCCGTCATGTAGATGTTGTAGATGAAGGCTAAAACGCCGACCAGATAGATAATGCCGCTGAAGGCCCGGATCCACCAATAGGGGTACATCTCGATCAGTGTCTCCATGAAGGAGAAGGAGAGCGAGCCGTCTGCGTTCATGGCGTGCCACATGGAGGCCTGCAGCACCCCGGCGATCCACATTGAAACCGAGTAGACCAGCTGGCCGATCAGTACCATCCAGAAGTGGAAATTGGCCAACTGGATGGAGTAGAGCTCACGGCCGTAGACTTTCGGAGCCATGTAGTAGATAGCGGCGAAAAGCACCATGGAAACCCAGCCCATGGTGCCCATGTGTACATGGCCCGGAATCCAATCGGTATAATGGATGAAGGAGGAGAAGCTTCTGACCGCCTGGGAGGGGCCCTGCAGGGTCTGCAAACCATAGAAGGTGATGCCCATGATCAGGAACTTGACAAGATAGTTCTCCCGCATCTGATGCCACTGGCCGCCCATGGAGAGATAGCCGTTGAAGACCGAGCCCCAGGAAGGGGCAATCAGCATCAGCGAGAAGGCCATGGCCAGGGTCTGGACCCAATCGGGTACCGGGGTCCAGAGCAGATGGTGGGCGCCGGTCCAGAGGTACATGAAGATGATGCCCCAGAAGGCGATAATCGAAAGGCGATGGCTATAAATCGGCACCCCGGTAGACTTGGGCAAGAAGTAATAAAAGACCGCCAGCGGCGGCAGGGTCAGGACCATGGCCACGGCGTTGTGGCCATACCACCACTGGACGTTGGCGTCGTTGGTGCCGGCATAGGCCGAGTAGGACTTGAACAGCGACACCGGAATCTCGGCGCCGTTGACTACGTAGAGGATGGCGACACCGATCAGGGAAGCCATCATGAACCAGAGGGAGATGTACATCTGCTCCTCCTTGCGCTTGATCACGGTCATGATGATGTTGATCGAGAAGACCACCCAGAGGATCACCACCATGATGTCGATGGGCCACTCCAGTTCGTGATACTCCTTGGAGGTGTTGAAGCCCAGCAGCAGGGTGACCGCCGCGGCGATGATGGTAGCGTTGAAGAACCAGAGCTGGAAACGGGCCAGTCCTACGCTCCAGACCGGCCGCCGGCAGAGGCGCTGGACCATGTAATAGTACATGGCGAAGAAGCTGCCGATGGCCCAGCCGAAGATGCCGGCGTTGGTGTGTAGCGGCCGCAGGCGGCCGTAAGTTAGATACGGCGCGAAATTCAGGTCCGGCATCACCAGCTGGAAGGAGATCACCACTCCCACCAGCACCGCCACGACCCCCCAGAGAATGCTCCAGTTGACGAAGCTTCTCACGATATCGTAGTTGTATTTCGTGCTTTCCACCCTGTTTCCCCCTCTACTTTCTTTGAATTCCCCTCAGGAAAGATTGGTTTTTTTCAGGACCAGTATCGCCCCGTAGTAGGAGGCGATGATGGTAACGAGCCAGCCGATCAACAGTAGTGCGCTCATGAGATTCTCCTTTTTCTCCGGCAAAAGTGGCGCCAGCCGGATGGTCGAATGCGGTTAATACATATCCTTGGCGTAATCCCCGTCCAGTTCCTTCGGGGAAATCTTCTTGGCGTCCATCTGTTTCCAGACGTACCAGATGTAAGCGATGACAAAGGGTACCGCCAGGGCCACATAGGTCATGGCGGTCAGGGTGTAGTGGCTGCTGGAGGCGTTGCGGATGGTCAGACTCGATTGCAGATCGCTGATCGAAGGGTAAAATGCGGTGTTGTTGTACCCGGCCAGTGAAAAGATGGCAAGCCCGACCAGAACCGTACCCAGTCCGGCAAACCAGATGCCGTGCTCACGGTTGAGAAAGCGGGCGGCGATCACCCCGTAGATTACCCCGAACAGACCGACCAGGAGCAGAATATCGATGACCGGCAGGGCCAGCAGGTTATGCAGATACTTGCCCGATTCCATACCGACCTTGCCGGTGGCGGGGTCGACCGCGAAACCGTCCATGAACAGCAGACCGCCCAGCACCCCGAGCAGAAAGGGCAGGGACCAGAGAAAATTGTTCCAGGCCGCTCGTCGGCAGCGGTCGGTCAAAGGGGCATGGTCGAGATTGTTGACCAGATAGAGGGCGCCCAGGGTGCGGGCCAGGAAGACCAAGAACAGACCAAGGGCGACGTTAAAAGGGTTGAGCGCCGCTTCCAGGCCGTGGAACGGGGTCTGCCAGGACACCGAGTTGTAACCGTTGAGGATAAAGCGGGAACCGGTGAAGAAGGTGCCGACCGCGGCCCCGATCAGGAGCAGGCCCAGGCTGCCGTTAAGCAGCAGGAAGACCTCGTAGGTTCCGGCGCCCAGGAGATTGTTCGGTTTGCCCCGGTACTCGAAGCTCACCGCCTGCACCACGAAGGTGAAGAGGATCAGCATCCATACCCAGTAGGCCCCGCCGAAACTGGTGGCGTAAAAGAGCGGGAAGGCCGCGAACAGGGCGCCGCCGAAGAGGACCAGGGTGGTGAAAGTCAATTCCCACTTGCGGCCGATGGAGTTGATGATCAGCGCCTTCTCCAGGTTGTCCTTGGCGGTGGTGAACAACAGAGTTTGGCCGCCCTGAACGAAGGTCAGGAAAATAAAGAGTGAGCCGACCACCGAGGCGATCAGCCACCAGATGTTCTGCAGCATTGCCAGATCAAGATTGCCTATCATCGCTTACGCCTCCGGTCCGATTTTGATCTGTTTGACCATGATGCCGATTTCCGCGAACAACAGCATGGTGAAGAGGATCAGGAAAATGAAGAAAGTGGTCTGTACGTTACCCGTGGCGATGGGTGTCGCGGCAACGCCTACCGGCAGAAGATTCTGGATCGCCCAGGGTTGCCGGCCCACTTCAGCCAGGACCCAGCCCGCCTGGCTGGCGATGTAGCCGAAAAAGATGGCGCCGACCGCGACTTTGTTGAGCAGATGGCAGTTTTCAATATCTCCCTTGAAGAGGCGGTAGAGAACGATCAGGAAAAAGAGGGGGAAGAGGGTGCCCAGCACCACCATGAGATGGAAGCTGTAGAAGGTGGTGGCTACCGGGGGCACGGCATCGGTCGGTTTTGCCAGATAGCCGTAACCGAGATCTCCCTGATGGGTATTGAAGGTGGTCAGGGCCTCTGCCGCTCCATTGGTGTCGCCGTTTGATTTGGCCTGCTTGTAGTCGGCCAGTGCCGCTACGGCGATTTTGCCCCGGGCGATCCGCTCCTCGGCGCCGGTGATCTTCCAGGCCTGGTTACCGAAGACCAGATCATCAATGCCCGGGACAAATGATCCGGCCTGCCGGTTAGCCAGCAAGGAGAGAAGTCCCGGGATCTTGACCGCGGCCAGGAAACCCGGCTGGGTGTCGCCGGCTTTCTTGGCGGGATTGATCATGCCGAAGGCGACCAGTGGCGCACTGGCTTCCCCCTGGTAAAGTCCTTCCATGGCCGCCAGTTTCATCGGCTGCCGTTGGGCCACCGAATAGGCGGATTCGTCACCGTTGACGGCCACGAAGATCGAGGCGAGCAGGCCGAAAACCGCGGCCACGGCCATGCTGCGTTTGGCCGCCTGCTGATGGCGTCCCTGCAAGAGGAAGACGGCTGAAATCCCCACCACGAAGAGGGCCGCCACGATAAAGCTGGAACTGGTGGCGTGGACAAACTTGCTGAGCGCCACCGGCGAGAGGATGACCTCCCAGATGTTCTGCATCTCGAAGCGGGCCTGGTCCGGATCGAAGGCCATGCCGACCGGGAACTGCATCCAGCCGTTGGCGATCAGGATCCACAGGGCCGAGAGATTGGCGCCCACCGCCACCATCCAGGTGGAGAAGAGATGGAATCTTTTGGAAACCCGATCCCAGCCGAAGAACATCACGGCGAAGAAGGTCGCCTCGAGGAAGAAGGCGAAGATCCCTTCGACTGCCAGCGGCGCCCCGAAGATATCACCGACCATCCAGGAGTAGTTGGACCAGTTGGTGCCGAACTCGAATTCCATGATGATCCCGGTAGCGACACCGATGGCGAAGTTGATGCCGAACAGCTTCATCCAGAACCTGGTGATCTTTTTCCACTCCTCGTTGCCGGTCTTGACATAGATCGACTCGTAGAACGCCACCAGAAAAGAGAGTCCCAGGGTCAGGGGTACAAAGATCCAGTGGTACATGGCGGTCAGGGCAAACTGCGCCCGCGCCCAATTCACCGTACTGAGCATATCCATGGCTGCATTTCCTCCTTTTATATTTGCTTGCCCTGCCTAAGGCCGGTTATTTTGGCTGGTCAGTGCATTAAGAACATGTGCCGCCCGGGCCTGGTCGGTGGCGTAATTGGCCCGCAGATAATCGGGGAAAAAAAGCCGGCCCAAAACGATCATAATGATCAGCTTAAGCAGAATGATCTTCCACAACAAACGCCCCAGCACCATGGCCTTGAAACCCTCCCGGTAGAAAGCCCAGATGCGCTTGAGACGACCGATCATTTTACTCCCTCCAGTTCCAGGCCGAGCCTGTCGGTTCCGTGTCGTGCGACAGTCTCCGGGTCACCAGACGGCGCGCAGCCCCTGGTGCTTGCGAAGCTGGTCCACCCGTCGCTCCAGGTCGACCCGCCAATCAGCGTGAATTCGGGCGGCGGCGGGGCCGATCAGTTCCGGCAGACCGTAGACCAGCCGTTCGGCGGCGCCGCTTGATTCGATCACCGCCTCGATGGAGCGGGCTCCGAACTTGTAGTGGGCCAGAAGCAGCCGGAGCAGCAGGCCGGAAGTCTTGCGGGCCGCCTTCTTCCAGTGGGTATCCATCTGGTGGGCGATGATGAAGGCGCGCTTTAATAATATGCGGCGCAGTTCGGCCAACTGGGCCGGGGTGGCCGTGTCGTCCAGGCATTGCTCGGGGATATCGATGCCGTCGATGTCCAGCACCACCCGTAGCCGGCTGAGAAAATCCGGGATTTTCAGGGTCTTGATCATTTCGTTCGCCTCCTGGTGCAGGAGCTGCTCCAGGTTTTCCCAACTCGCCTTGACTCCGCCGGCGAAAACGAAGATCGCCCGGCCGATATTGTAAGGGATGCCGTGCACGTAAGTGACCCCGTCCTGCATCGAGGGCAGGAAGTAGCGCAGGTAACCGAACTCGTGGCCGTCGTAGCGGCAGTCGAACTCGTCCCAGAAGACGATGGGCACCATGCCCTTGGCCACTGAGGCGCGGATCGGTTCGATGGCCGAGTTGATCTCGTCGGGGCCGTCGAACTGGGTCAGATTGAATTCGAAGAACTCGAAGGGATTGTGATCGAAACGGCTGGAGATCATCCGTGCCACTTCCTTGACCGCGAACGATTTGCCGCTGCCGGGCGGGCCGAAGACCCCGATGCAGAGCGGTCGCAGGAAGTTTTCCCGGGTGACGTAGCTGTCCATGACATTTTCCAGGGTGGTGACGGCGTCCACTTCCACCGGGTCGGTGGTGCGCAGGTGGCCGACCTGGAAGAGGCGCAAACTCTCGAAGCCGTTCTTCCAACTCACCTCTTCCTTGAGATAGTGGAGGACTTCGGTAATTACGCCCAGGAAGTTGATGGGCAGTTCGGCGCCGGCCAGGGGCCGGAAAGCCGTTTTGTAAGGGAAGAAATCCCGGATGGCCTTCTTCTTTTCGGTATTCCAGCTTTGGCGGGAGACCTGTTCCAGGGTGAGATCGAAGGCCGGATCGGCGGCGGAAAGTTCGATCAGGCAAGGATCTGCGGCCCCGGCCGAGAGCAGGCAGCTATCGGCTACACTGCAGGTAGGCGAGAAGTCCAGGGTCGGCAGTTTGAGTTGTCCGTCGAAGAAATAGCCGTGTTCGTTCAGAAACCACCAGTTTTTGAGAACCCGGTCGGAAAAGTCGTAAAAGTAGTTTTGGCAGGCCATCAGCCGCCCGGTGCGGATGCAGTCCAGGGCCAGCATCGAGGTGACCAGGGTATCGTAACAGGGAACCGAACCCCGGTGCCGGGGCGAACTCTTTTCGGGGCGGCAAAGCTTGCGGTGCCGGAAGAGAATACCTTCCGGACCCACGTAGAGCAGGCCATGCGGAAACATCTCGATGATCACATGGCTTTTGTAAGTGCGGCTGTCCGGGTCCCAGAGTCCGACCTCGGGCGATTGCAGGGCGCGCAGGGCCATGGCCACCAGGGTTTCCCAGGTTAGGCCGCTGTCCATCTCCATCCGGGTGGTTTCCAGGTCGGCCAGGCGGCAGAAGAGGCAGAAATCGGGGCCGAACTGCGCAGTCCACTCATGCCAGTGGGCGACGCTGATGCCCATGCCGATCACCCAGGCGGTGGGGTTGTGTTTCTTGAAGTAAGCGGCGCTGGTGGGCGGCTGCCCGCTGTCGTCAATGAGCATAATGCCCTGGTTGCCGGAGAAGAGCTTACGATTGCCGGGAGTGAGTTGCAGTTCCTGGCTGTTTTCGTTGCGTCCTTCCGGCGGCAGGATCTGGTGGAACATGAACCAGCCGCGACTGGAGTCATCGACGGCGATTTTACGGCGGCGAAAGAATTGGTAGACCTCGCGTGGCTCACCATAAGTCCAGGTGCGGAATTTAGTAGCCGGGGCCGAAGGCTCCAGCATGGACTGCAGCCAGGTCAAACACTGTTCCTGGCGGCCCTCTTCGATGGTGACCCGGCCGGCCAGGAGTTCCAGGGAGTCGCCGGGGTTGTAGCCGTAAGCCGGCAGGCTGCCCTCGCGGAGCAGGCTGACTTCCTTAATCGGCAGGCTACTGATCAGGACGTTGGAGCCGAGAATCAGGATATTTTGCGTCTTTCCGGCCATGGTTGAAGTCATTATCCTTCGGGCTTTTCACGAAAGTCAAGCGGCGTTGGGAGAGGGTAGAGGAAGCAGGACTCCTCTTCAAGCAGTTCGGCGAAACTGACCCCGTTCAGGGTGTCGCGCAGCTGGTTCCGGGCCTTGATCCAGACTCGATTCACCGCACAGTTGGCGCTGGCCCGACAGACCTCTGAACTGGTCACGCAGTCGTTCAGGGATATTTCGCCGATGATCGCTTCCACCACCTCCAACAGGGAAATGGCGGCGGGTTCCTTCTTCAGCAGGTAGCCGCCACGGGAGCCCTGCCGGATTTCGATCAGGCCGACCCGGGCCAGTTGTTGGGCGATTTTGGCCAGAAACTTATCGGGGATGTCGCATTGCCCGGCAATCTCGCTACGTGCGATCAGCTTGCCCCTGCCCTTGGCGGACAGATATAAAACACAACGCACTGCGTATTCTCCTGCTCTGGTAAGGCGCATCCTACCCCCTGCGGTAAACTGGTCCCGGTGGTTGTCGTAAACACGACATATGAGACCTTTTTTGTCTTATATAAAATACGACCTGGGTTTGGCAAGGATTTTTTTTGGTCGTAAACAAATCCTAGCTTAATTATTGGTGGAAAATCTATCGGAGTAATTGGGAATTCGCCTGAATAATTGAAGAAAGGCGCGGCGGGGCAGGGATTTCGGCGGATTTTTTTGATGCCAAAAGGGCAAAAATTATTTTAGGCAAAAAAATGAGAAAGGTTCCGATTGGCTGGTGGGGAATATGCGGGTCAGGGAAAGGGAGCGGAAAAAATAACGGGTTTTCTTGATTTTATGATGAACTTCAATTTCTTTTTCCTGGATAAGGAACTGGCGATCCCGGCCATTCAGATGGTATGTTACGTGGGGGTTGATCAATATCCTGATGCTGATGCGCCGTTATCGATTGATTTATCTGGTCAGCCTGATTTTTTCCCTCTACTGGCTGCTGGTTCTCAACCAGACCAAGTTCGTCACCCTGGACGGTGAGTTTGCCACCCAGGGCTGGCTGCGGATGGGCGGTGTCTTGCTGCTGCTGATAACCCTCTTTTGTTTTTCACCCAGTCCAACGACCAGCCGGAATCCTCTGGATCCGATATCTCCGGTTCACCTCCGTTATCGGCCGGTTGAAATAGTCGACAATGGCCGACCTGACTCTACTTCGATCTTCGGCAATTTTCGCACGGAGGATCCCAGGTTGCGTCTTGCCGGTTTCTTTGGCACTCCTTCTATCTTGACTTAATCACTGAATTTGGCTCAATATTAATAACGTTGTCCAGTTGCCGAGGGGCATCAAATTCCGTTCCGGAGGAAATCATGACTGTGGATAAAAATGTCGATGTTATCGGTATGGCGTGTCCTTTTCCATTAATTACGGTGGCGAAGGAAGTGCGATCCATGCTGAAGGGTCAGATTCTGCAAATCATGGGTAATGATCCTCTTTTCGAAGAAACGATCCTGGATTTTTGCCGCGAGGGCGGGCATGAAGTGCAAGAGACCAGCCGCGAGGGCAAAAAGGTTAGCATTACCTTTAAAGTCTAGTCGGCATCCGGATTCGATTGTTCTAGGGGGACATGATGAACAAGAAGGCTACGATTCTGTTGCAAAGTGGTGACTTGGACAAGGCGCTTTGCGCCTTTATCTTTGCCAATGGCTATGCCGCTTTGGGAATCGAGGTCAAGATGTGGTTTATGCTCTGGGGCCACAATTGCCTCAAGCGGCGCAAAAAACTCTTTTCGTTCCGCCGGAAACCGGACCCGGCTCGGGAAGGTCTTTACCGGGACCTTGAGACCGATAACATTCTTCAGCCCATGGTCGAAATGCTCAACCGCGGGGGGGTCAACCATCTACCCCTGTCGAGGCTGAATCTGTTTGGGCTGGGGCCGCGTTTGTTCGGAAGAATGCTCAAAAAGAAAAACATCCCCACCCTTGAAGAACTGGTCCAAAGCGCCTTTGATCTGGGCGTAGAATTTAAAATGTGCCAGATCTGTTTCGATGCACTCGGTTTAAGCGTGGATGACCTGATCGTGCCAAATGTCAAAGTGCAGGGCATGGCAGCTTACGCGCACGATACCATGGAAGCCCAGGTAAATTTGTTCATCTGATTGGTCGATTCCCGCATGAGCAATAACGATTTGAATCAACAGGAACTTGTGGGCCAGTTGCGAGAGGAGAACGCCTTCTTGCGCGCTGCCCTGGAAAAGACCGATCAGGGAAAGGAAATCACCAGGCAGCGGGAGGAATTTTCACTTCTTCTTGATTTCAGCAAGCTCATTGTGGCGGAGTTGAATCTGGATAATGTTTTCCAGTTGGTCGCCGACAAGGCAAGAGAGTTGGTGCAGGCTGATATTATGCTGGTACCGATGTTGAATGACCGCCGTGACAAGTATTCCTACAAAGCAGCCTCAGGAGTAGAAATCAGAGATATCTTCGAAGGGAGTTTTCCCGTCTCGGCCGGGATGTGCGGTTGGGTTCTGCATAACGAACGAAGCTTACTGTTCGGCGATTCCAGTACCTGCTGGCTGGATGAGACAACGGCATGGGAAGAAGGCCAACAATCCGCCTTGTTGGTGCCCTTGTTTGGCAGGAATCAAATCATCGGCGGACTGTCGGCTCTTGGCAAAAAAGGGGGCGGCAGCTTTAACCAGCACGACCTTGATCTGCTGACCATGTTTGCCAACCAGGTCAGCTCGGCCATTGAAAATGCGATCTTGTTCCGGCAGGTGCAAACTGAGATCGAGGAGCGCAAACAGGCAGAGGCTCTGCTTCGAACCAGCGAAAGGCGATTGCATCTAGCCACCCGGGCGGGGAAGATCGGCATCTGGGATTGGGATGTTGAAACAAACGAAATTGTCTGGGATGTAAGCATGTTCTCTCTTTACGGTATCAGCCAAGAGGATTTCGGTGGGACCTATGAGGCCTGGGGCGGTCTGTTGCATCCCGATGATCGACGGTTTACCGCGGATGAAATACAGGCCGCCCTCCGAGGAGAAAGGGAATATGCCCCCGAATTCCGGATAGTCCGTCCCGACGGAACCATTCGGATTATCAAAGCGGTCTCCAAAACCATCCGTGACTCTAAAGGCAAGGCCCTGCGCATGGTCGGTACCAATATCGACATTACCGAACAACGAGAGGCAGAGGCGGAGCTTGCCGCCGAAAAAGAACGCTTGGCGGTTACCCTCAGAAGTATTGGCGATGGAGTCATAGCCGTGGACACGGCGAATAAGATCGTGGTGATCAACAAAGCCGCCGAAGTAATGACCGGTTGGTCCCAGGAGGAAGCGGTTGGCCGGCTATTCCATGATGTTTTCAGCATTGTCAACGAACAGTCCAGGCAACCTTGCGAGAACCCGGTTGAAAAGGTCTTGAGCAAGGGAGAAATCATTGAGTTGGCCAACCATACGATTCTCATTGCCAAAGATGGCAGAGAGCGCAGTATCGCCGACAGCGCCGCGCCGATTCGCGATGCAGCCAGCCGGATAATCGGCGCCGTGCTGGTGTTCAGGGACGTGACTGAACGTGAAAAGACCGCGCAGGAACTGCAAAGAATCCAGAAAGTTGAATCAGTCGGGGTACTTGCAGGTGGCATTGCCCATGATTTTAATAATATTCTGGCCGCGATCCTGGGCAATCTCTCCCTCTCTCTACTGAATGAAAACTTGGCTCCCACGACCAGAGTGTTTCTACAGGCGGCGGAGAAAGCCACATTGCGGGCCCGCGATCTCACCCACCAACTTCTTACCTTCTCCAAGGGTGGGGCGCCGATAAAGGAATTGTCCTCGCTGATTGAGGTAATCCAGGACTCAGCCGATTTTGTCCTGCACGGGAAACAGGCGACCTGCCGGGTATCATGTCCCGATGATTTGTGGTTGGTGAACATCGATAAGGGGCAGATCAGCCAGGTGATCCAAAACCTGGTCCTGAATGCCAGTCAAGCCATGGTCGGTGGCGGAAACATCCGTATCTCCTGTGTCAATGCCAAGGAGATTGCCGAACTTACTTATTCAGGTAATCGAAAGGGAAAATACATCAAAATATCCATAAGTGATGATGGAATCGGTATACCGACTCAATTAGTCGATAAGATCTTCGATCCCTATTTTTCCACCAAAAAGGAAGGCAGCGGACTCGGCCTTGCCATCTGCCACGCCATTATCAGCAAACATGATGGACAAATCTTTGTCAGTTCCAAGCCCGGAGTTGGCACCACCTTTTCGATCTATCTTCCCGCCTCCGGCAATGGCCAGATCCATGCGCGTGATAAAGGCGCGGTTTCCTCTCCGGCGATGGGTAAATTAAAAATAATGATTTTGGATGATGATGAGATGGTTCGTGATGTCGCCAAGTCGATGTTGACGTTGCTGGGACATGAGGTCATTTTTGCCACGGATGGGCATGAGGCAGTCGAACTCTATAAAAAATCGGGCAATTCGATAGATCTGATGGTCATGGACTTGACGATTCCCGGAGGTATGGGCGGCAAGGAGGCTGTGCGGGAAATATTGAACCTCAACCCGGAAGCCAAGGTTGTGGTGTCCAGCGGTTACTCGAATGACCCGGTTATGTCCAGGTTTCGTGATTACGGTTTTTGCGCCGCTCTGGTAAAACCGTACCAGATGAGTGAGTTCACCAAAGTAATCGAAAAGCTGACGCTGGACGGATTACATTCCTAGAATTTGCCACCAAAGAGTAAGTGCGGTCTTTCAAACCTGCAGGATTTATCGCTCCGGATTTAATTGCCGCAATGGCCCGGCAGGGCAAGGTTAGTCCATTCCGCCGGTCGGGCGTTTCCCGACTGTAGGGGGATTTGCGCCGCGAGAGGAAATAATCGAGGAATATTTAAAGTCGATAGGTAGACCTCCACCCCATTAATGACAATATTTGGGAAAATTTAGTCAGGAAATGGGTAGAGATTTAGTGCCAGCAAAAAAAATGGAACTACATCAATAGCAATTTTTGTCACCTTTCTGCTCATCTTCCTCCATTAATAACACTTTTTTTCAAGGAGAAAAAACCATGTTGAAGAAAGCAATGATCGTCGGGGTTTCCGTTCTGTCCTTGTCCTTTGCAGGGGTCGCTTTCGGCGGGGACAACGGTGCTGTATCAATGGTATTGAAAGGAGGTTCACTGGGTGATGTGGCCTTCCCTCACAAACTCCACCAGGAAAAGCTGGGAAATTGTGAAGCATGCCATAAGCTGTTTCCCAAAGAGACCGGCGCCATTCAGAAACTCATCGCAGCCGGCACCTTGAAGAAAAAACAAGTCATGGATAGCTGCAAATCATGCCATCAGGAAACCAAAGACCAGGGCCGTACTGCTGGCCCCACCTCCTGCAAGACCTGCCATAATAAATAAGATTTTTGCAATTATTGCCCGGGTTGTTTAGCCAGCCGGTGTGGCCTCGGTACAAGTCGATACCGAGGCCACACCGGCTGGCTTTTTTGGTCCTGCTGATCGGAGTGCACAAACAGGAATAATCCACAGATGATTTTCTAAATTTCAATTAGCTGAAGTGCTTCAACAAACGATCCGCCTCTCAGCGCCTGGGCATAAATATTTTCTATAGCCACTTATCGGCATGCACTCGTTTTTATCAGCCCAGCATTGCTAAATCAATAAATCGGGGATGTCCCGGTGCTTAAGGAAGGTTACGTCAAGTGGTTGGGGCAGAGGACGGATCAATCGATCCGGCTGATATTCTCGAACACCTTTCTGGCATAAGTTTGCTGGGCCGAATCCGCACTCAGGCAGATAAAGTCGCGGGCTCGGCTGACGAGGATATCGATCTGGGCTAGCGCCTGCGGGTCTTCGTAGCGCCGCAAACAGTGGACTGCCACCTGCAGAACCTGCAGGAAATAACGCAGGTTTTCCTCCTTGCCCTTGGTCTGGTAGTAGGTCGCCTCGGGGTTGCCGAAATCCCGGACCACGCCCTGGATCAGGGCGAGAGAAGACGCGCCTCCGGACAGGGCCAGCAAGATGAGCATCTCCCGTAGGAGGTAGAGCAGGAAACGTGGGGACATCTCGCCCACCTCCGGCTCCTCTCCCGCCGAGTCCTTGAGCAGGGCTTCGGTGATACGCCTGAACTTGTTGGTGACGACTTCCCGGTTCTGATCCAAGAAGGCCGTAACCACCTCAATCATCTCTCGGTTCAGGCCCTCCCGGATCTTGAGGACCTCTTCCGGGGTCAACTCGATATTACAACTGGTCTGTAGGTTGTCCCGCACCAACAGAAGAGAGGATAGAATCAGGCCGTTGCGATCCGTGGATTTGATCTCGGCAGTCCGGCTGAAGACGTCGGTCAACAGAACCAGCAGGGCCTCCTGTGGGTTGGAGAGCTGGACTACCAAGGGGTACATGGCGTTGAGAAAGGAGATCCGGTCGTTACGATTTTCCAGTTCCTTGAGATAATGCCAGAAAAACTCGAATATCTTGCTGCCGAAGCGGATGAACTCCGGGATATTTCTTTCAAAGAAGGTTCTGCGGAAATGCCCCAAATCATCGAAGCATGATTTCAGCAGTTCGAGCAGGTGGGTGGCCTGCTGCTCGGAGATCTTGAAACTGCGGGCGATGACCGCATAATCCCGGTCGTCGAAGATAACCCGGTTGCTGGCGATTCCCAGGACTTTTTTCTTGGTGTCCGAACGCTGCTTGAAAAAACTTAACAATCCGTGGATCTTTTCGTGCATTTCCCAACTGGTCTGCTGGCCCTCGTCGTCGACGGTGCTGACGCCGCCGTCTTCCCGGATCTTGATGCGGTCGTAAATTTTGTCCGGGATCTGCTCCATGCCCTCTTCGATGTTCTGCAGCGCTTCCTGGTGAAGATTTTTCTTGTCGGCGCTGGTTTCGGAGAGTTTGAGGAAATCCGTGGCCCGAGCCAACCTTTTGCCCATGATCTCGGAGCGGATTTCGCTATAGCCCTCGCGGCTGATACTCGACATAACCTCGTGAGCCATCCTCGGGTTGCTGCCAAACTTGGCCAGGACGAAGCGGGAAACTTTGACCGCCCGGGCCTTTTTTTCAGGGGCGGCCTTGAACTCTTGCGTCAGCCAATGAACGTTGTTGATCTCGATCGGCATCTGCAGGAGCATTTCCCGGTTGCGTTTCGACGCCAGGATGACTTCGTAGGCCGTGGTAAAGGTCAGTAGCCGAGGGTCGGGGTTCTCGCCCAGGAGACGCGGCTTGATTTTCTCGACCAGATTCTGCATGGAGCCCGGCGGAAGACGGTTGAAGGCCGTCAGGATCGTGAGGTTGATATGCGGCTGCCCATATTCATCCCTGACTACAAAGGGTTTGTCTCCGCCGCCCTTCCCGTAATAGCGGACAAGGAGCTGGACTGTCCGGGCAAGTTGTTGAAAATCTTCGAGACCGCCCTTGCCCAAGTCCATGGAAAAATTGAAGAGATTCATGGAGCTCAAGGCGCGAAAGGCCTCCATCAGCTTGGCGTTGATCATGGCGCCATGGTTTTTCTCGCGCTCGCTGACGATTTGAGCCACCTGGGAATTCAGGAGAAGATTGCCGATGGAGATCTCATAGTCGTAAATCTCCGAGCCGATCTTGCCATCCGGGCACTGCTGGCCACGAAGGCGACAGACCATCTTGCCCCGGGACCTGGGGAATTTGGCAATTTTGCTCATGGTGGTGATGAAGGACTTGATTTTCTGCAGGTTGTCCTGGGCCAGGGCGGCAAAGTTGCTGTTGGCCAGGATGCCGACGAAACAGGTGGTCGCCTCGGCCAGGAGGAGACGATAATAATCGAGCTGTTTCTCCTCCTCGATGAGGAGTTGCATAAGGGCCGAACCCTCGGTAGCCCGAGCCCGGTCCAGATCGTCGAGGCCGGCGAACTGGTGGTAAAGTTGCTGGGCCGACTGATCCAGCAAGAACTTTTCGGAGTTGTCTCCCATGGACTTTTCGGCAGTTTTTCGACAGGATATTTGGCCTTGGGAGTGGAATCCATCCACCAAGGCCGAGTTTAAGCCAGATTACAGTCTGTTACAGGCCAGGATTAGTTATTAGCATAATCAGCCACCTTAATAAACAAATTACTCTGGTTAGGCACGACCGATCAACACCGAGCTCGGGCTCTGAAAGACAACCGAAATCCCGTTCTGCGGCTCTGCCATTCATGCCTTTCCCGCACCATTCTTACTCACTTGTGCTGCCGGTCGTACCAGAGAAATTGGCGGCAGAAGCCCCGGATAATCTTGACTTCGCGAGCTTGCAAGCCCAGCCGGCCCAGGAACTTGCGGATGGTGTTGAGCCAGTAGTCGTCCTGGTCGTGGTTGGTGTTCTTGAGAAAATCGATCTTGCGCAAGACTTCTTCCATGTGGCCGTACATCCCCTCTAATTCAAAGGTGGTCGCCTGTTTCGGGGCAAAAGCGGTGGCCCCGGTCCGGCTGTACAGCAATTCGTGATAAAGTTCATAGCAGTGGATGCCCACAGCTTGGGCCAGGTTCAGAGAGGCGAAATCGGCGGTGGGAATGGTCGAAGTAAAGCGGCAGAACTTCAGATCGTCGTTGGTCAGTCCTCGGTGTTCCGGACCGAACATCAGGGCGGTGCGGTTGGCCGCCAGAAGCGGCACAACCTGACCCATGGTTACCCTGGGGGAGTTGGGTGGCCGTCGCTGTCTCCCCTGGCGGGCAGTGGTGCCCACAACCACCGGGAATTCGGCCAGAGCTTGCTCCAGGTTGTCGTATAGTTCCAGGCGGTCGATCAAATCGGCCGCCTTATGGGTGGCCATCTTCAGCATTTTGTCCCGATCCGGTGCTTCCTGGCGCACCACCAGCAACCGGGTGATCCCGCAGTTCATGGCCACCCGGGCGGCGGCTCCGATGTTCTCCGGGTATTTGGGCTCGACCAGGACCACGGCCACGTTGGCCAGGGCAGTAAGTAATTCGTTTTCGCTAATCTGGGGCATCCGTTTGTTCTCATCCGTAACAGATAGGTCCGGTGTCGGACGGTAGGTAATAAAAATAGTACCGGTAAGGCGACCGGGCCGAAAAGTATAATTTTTTGAACCGACCGGGATATTCCCCTATGTGGGGGTTGATCTTGCCAATTATTTGAAATAATTGAAAAATTTTATATAAAGTAATATTTAATCAGGATGGCATGGGATCTGCAAAAACATAAAAAGCAAGAAATACTCTTCATTTCTTTCCTCCATGAAACCGGTCAGTCCTCCCCCTGGCCGGTTTCTCTTTTTTTAGCCGCCAGGCCGACAGGCAACGCCGCATTTCTCTGAACACTATCGACCAGGCCTCAAGCCAAAGTGAAGTCGATACGTCGCCGTTCAACGTTGACCGCCGCCACTCGCACCCGGATCTGATCGCCGAGAGAAATCTTGCGGCCACTCCGACGCCCGTAAAGGCGGTGGTTCTTTTCGTCGATTTCGTATTGATCGTCGGTGAGGTCGGCCACCGGCACCCCGCCGCTGATGAAGGAATCCAGAAGCTCCACGAAGAGGCCGAAGCCGGCCACCCCGGAGACGATGCCGTCGAATTCCTCGCCGATGTGCTTGGCCATGTAGCGCACCTGCAGCCGTTCGGTCACCTCGCGCTCGGCTGCCACCGCGACCCGCTCCCGGCCGGAGAGAAAGAGCCCGGCCTCGTCGGCCGAATCATACACCGGTTGGACGCGAGCGGGTTTTTTTCGGTTGATTAGCCGGGCCAGGGATCGGTGGACCAAGAGATCGGGGTAGCGGCGAATCGGCGAAGTGAAATGACAGTAGTCACTGGCGGCCAGGCCGAAGTGGCCGACGTTTTCCGGGGAATAGCGGGCCTGTTTCATGGTGCGCAGCATCAGGTTGCTGATCACATACTCCCGGGGGGTACCATGCACCGCCGCGATGATTCGGGCGAACCATTTCGGAGTGCCGGGATCGCGCCCCAGGGGCACGCCGATGGTACGGGCGAACTCGGTGAATCCCTCCACCTTCAGGGGATCAGGTTGCTCATGAATCCGGTAGAGGAAATCCCGACGGGCCTCCTTTGAGGCCTTGGAGAAGGTCGCCGCCACCGCCTCGTTGGCGGCCAGCATAAACTCCTCGATCAGCTTGTGGGACTGGAGCCGCCGGGTACGGGTAACTCCGGCTATGCCGCCGGTTTCGTCCAGCAGGATATTGGCCTCGGGCAGCTCGAAGCCGATGCTGCCCCGCTTCATCCGTTTTTTTTCCAGGATTCCGGCCAACTTTGCCATGGTCTGCAGGGGTTCGACAAACTCCCGGTGGCCGGCCCGAATCGACGCTTTCGGTTCGGCATCGAGGATCTCCTGCACCAGTTTATAGGTAAAGCGGAAGTGGCTGCGGATCACCGACTGGCTGAACTTTTTGGCCAGCACCTTGCCCTGGGGGTCGAAATCGAGAATAGCGGTAAAGGCGAGCCGATCCTGGTTCGGGACCAGGCTGCAGAGGTTGTTGGAAAGTCGTTCCGGCAGCATCGGCACCACCCGGCCCGGGAAATAGACGCTGGTACCGCGCTGGTAGGCTTCGCGGTCCAGCTGGGTGCCGGGGGTGACGTAATGGCTGACGTCGGCGATGGAGACGTACAGCCGGTACCCCTTGGGCAACACCTCGATGGCCACGGCATCGTCGAAATCCTTGGCGTCCTCACCATCGATGGTGACATGGGGAATATCGCGGAGATCGGGCCGCTCCGGACCGGGCTGGATCGCCGGGCTCAAAGCGGCGGTCTCGGCCAGGGCCGCCTCGCTGAATTGGTGCGGCAGATCGTGGGCATAGATCACGATCTCGGCCTGGATGGCCGGGTTATCCGGATCCCCCAGAACCTGAACGATCTGACCCCGGGGATGCATGGGATCGGTGTCGAAGTCGGTGATCTCGGCCAGTACCACCTGGCCCTCCGCCCTTTTTGGGACTCGGGCCGGATCGATCCGCACCCGGTAGGTGAGTCTCTGGTCCTCGGGGAAGACCCGACCCAGGCGATAGATGCCGACAACTCTGGTCGTGCCCCGGTTCAATACCCGCAGTACCCGCCCCTCGGGGCGTTCCCGGTGCGGGTCGTCCACCTTGATCAGTACCCGGTCGCCGTGGGCGGCCGAGCCCAGATGCGGGGCGGGGATGAAAATATCGTGCTCCCGACCGGTTCCGGCCGCCTCCAGAGGGGTGGCGAAGCCGAAACCCCGTGGGTGGGTACTGATGGTGGCCTCGATTAACCCTCGGCCGGGACGGAGCGCAAAGCTTTCACCTTCACAGTCCAGCACCCCGTTACGGCAAAGGTGGTCGAGAAGCTTGTCCAGCTGGCGTTGCTCGGCCCGCGAGGATGGTTTCAGGGCTCGGACAATCTCCTGGTGCAGAGCCCGGCCGCCTTGGGCATGTAGCAGGAGCAGCAGTTGCTCTTCCCTGCCCGGGGGGCGAATGATGTTCGGCTGAGGTCCATGGGCTCGGCGGCCGTGGACCTTGACCGGGGGCTGCGGACGTCTGCCGGGCCGGCGTTTGCCTGCCGGTGGGCGACGAGAACGGTTATCTCTGGCCATTATTCTCCTTCCAGATTCACTGACGGGGATGAAAGTCTTGGTTTGTTATGTGATATCATACTGTTATCAGATTCCCAGAGTAATTGCTCTCAAGACCCCGCATTTTTGCCACCCGCCCGGAAGACCCGCGGGCATGGTTTTGGAGTCACCACTCTTGGTTCCAGCCCGGTTAACCACCAGTATAGTCGAGATTAATCGACAGTTACCCAATCGGTGCGATGTCCGGCGGAAGAAGTCGACGGAACCCTTATATTCAGGAACCGAGCCGGGATTTGAAGGGTACGCCTGTCATCCGAGTGCCAGAGGGGAAGTTGCGGAACCGGTTCCGTTGGTAGCCGATTGCCGGCGGAAGCCGGCGACTCCAAGTTTCCGAATCCATAACCTTTCAGCCGGTCTCAGTAAACAAATTATTGCCCAAAGCAGCATAATGATGCAAACTCTGAAAGGCCGGTCTTCAGATCCTGAGGACCGGCGCGGGGTTTCAGGTTAAAGGCGGGACAACGACGGACGGACAAGTGGTCGAAAACGGTTTTGATATCGGTAATTTCTGTCGGGACATGGAAAATGTTCTGGGAGGCGAGGGGGGGGAGGCGAATCTCTTCTGGCGCGCCTTTTCCTTTGCCGTCGATGCCCATCAGGATCAGAAACGCAAGTCCGGCGAAGCCTACGTCAGCCACCCCTGTGAGGTGACCCGCATCCTGGTCGAGGAATTCGGGGTTCGCGACCCGGAAACCTTGGCCGCCGCAGTGCTGCACGATACCGTGGAAGACGTCCCCGAGGTGACCCTGGAAGTAATCGGCGGGATGTTCGGCAAAGGAGTCGAGGACATCGTCGACGGTCTTACCAAGATGGCCGATTTCGAGGGCGACCGCCAGTCCTTTCTCAAGCAGGTTCATCGCAAGATCTTTCAAGGTTCTGCGTCCCGCCTTGAAGTCATGCTGATCAAGCTGGCCGACCGGCTTCACAACTTGCGAACCATGGCGGCCATGCCCAAGCACAAGCGGCAGAAGATTGCCGAGGAAACCCTCGATGTCTATGCCCCCATGGCTGGAGTCATCGGGCTCTATAAGCTCAAGCGCGAACTCTACGATCTGGCCTTGGGCTATAAATTTCCCCGCCAGGCCCACAAGCTGGAAAATCGGCTCAGCCAGCTGGAGCACGACCAGGAGATCAACAACATCCTCGAGCATCTTCGCGAGGAGTTGCAAAAGTCTTGGATCACCGCCGAGGTCATATTGCGGGTCAAAGGACTATGGGCCTATTTCGATCCGATCCAGAAGCATCTGCACAAAGAGATTGAAACCCCTCTGGAGATCCTCATAATGGTCGAGGATATCCAGACTTGTTATCGGGTACTGGGCGTAGTCAACCAGATCTATCCTCCCATTCCCCGGACCATCCGGGACTTCATCGCCAATCCCAAGCCCACCGGTTACCAGTGTCTGCACTCCCGGGCCAACATCCGCGGCAGCAAATATCTTTTCAAGATTCGCACCAGGGAGATGGTGGCACGCGGCCGCTCCGGTATCCTCAAGGAATGGAAGGCCAAAGGCAAGGTGCCGAGCGCCTTCGCCAAGGCGATCAAGGAGATGTTCGATATTCTCGGCACCGACGAGGAGATCTCCTATCGGGAGATGCTCGCCGCCAGCGGAAAGAAGGAGATCTATACCTATACCCCAAAAGGAGACACGGTAGTGCTGCCGATTAACAGCACCGTGCTGGACTTCGCCTTCAAGGTCCATACCGAAGTGGGGCGGCGCTGCGCATACGGCATGGTCGGCAACCGCAAACTCGGACCTGACGATATCCTCAGGGACGGCGAAGCGGTGCAGATCATCACCCAGAAGGAACCGGTGTTCTTCGAACCGGCCATGCAGGAACTCTGTCAGACCCCGCGGGCCAGAGCCGAACTGGGCAAAATGTTCCGGGCCCGCCGCCAGACAGTGGCTCGGGGGGTCGGGCATTCCCTGATCGAACAGGAGATGAAGCGTTACGGTATCCCCCTGGAGTTGCTGGAGAAAGAGGAGATGGAACTGGTTTTCGAGGAATGCCGGGTCGGGACGCTCGAGGAATTTTTCCAGCAGATCGGCGAAGGAACCCTGCCCTTGAAGGAAGCGGTGCTTGCCGTACGCGAGGTCCTCTTCGGCGGGCGTGAAGTTCTGCAGCCACCGACCGGGGCCCTGAACCGGATCTATCTGGAAACCCTGGATCCGGTAGTGGTCAAGTTTTCGCGCTGCTGCCATCCGGTGCCGGTGGATAAGGGGCTGATCGGCCTGCTCTCGGAACGGGGTATTTCGGTGCACAGCAAGGAGTGCGAAAAAGTGGCGGAATTGCGGGTACAGCGCGAGGACGTGGTGGAACTGCGCTGGAAACTTAAGGAAACCAGGGTTGACAAACAGCAGACTTTACTCTTCCTCCAGGCCCAGAGCCGCAATCGTTTATTGATGATGCTGGGCGTGGCGCCGGAGGATATGAAGATCACCGAGATCATCCTGCTCACCGCCGGGCAGGTTTCCAAATCCTCGGCCTGGGAAGTGAAGTTCCAGGTCGATACCCTGCAAGGTCTCAAGAATATCCTCAGCCATTTCAAAAAATCCGGGCTGGCCTACGAGTTCGATCTGGAGCATTGATATTATCCTGAAGTACTCTCCGGTTCCCGGTATTCCAAGGCCTGCCTGACCGCCAGGGCAATTTTCTTTTTCTCCAGGGGCTTGAAGATAATCTCCCTGATCCCCTCTCTCTCGGCGATCTCCTCCGAAACTTTCGAACTGAAGCCGGTACAGAGGATGATCGGCAGGGTGGGCCGCAACACAAGAAGTTTGCCCGCCAGTTCCAGTCCGGACATGCCTGGCATGCTCTGGTCGGTGATCACCAGGTCGAATTCATCCGGAGTGGCGGCGAAGGTTGCCAGGGTTTCGATGCTACCGGTTTTATAGGTTACCCGATAGCCCAGGTTCCCGAGGATCCGGGCCATCAAGGCGGCGATCATCTTTTCGTCATCAACCACCAGGATACGTTCGTGGCCGGTGGGCAGAGATTCCGCCGGTCCGGGGATTTCCGCCTTCCCGGTTTCAATCGCCGGAAAGTAGATATGAAAAACCGTCCCCTGGCCCGGTGTTGTCTCTAATTTGATCAGCCCCTGGTGAGAGCTGACGATGCCATGCACCACGGCCAACCCCATACCGGTGCCGCGGCCAATTTCCTTGGTGGTGAAAAAGGGATCGAAGATGCGCTCGACAATTTCCGGGGCCATGCCGCAGCCGGTGTCGCCTACCGAGAGGCCGACATAGGACCCCGGCGCCAGATCGGGGTTCTGACGCAGATCTTCTTTGGTAAACATGGTTTTATTCAGTCCGATGGATAGGATGCCCTTTTCGTCCATGGCGTGGATGGCATTGGTGGCCAGATTCAACAACACCTGATGGAGCTGGGTGGGATCGGCCAAGATGATCGGACAGTCCTGGTCTATATTCTGTTGGATCTCGATGGTGGTGGAAATAGTCGAGCGTAACAATTTGACGGTTTCCTTGATGATGGACTGGGGGATGATGGGGCGCAATTCCTGTTTGCTCTTGCGGCTGAAGGAGAGAATCTGGTGAACCAGCTCCTTGGCGCGGTTGGCGGCCTGGAAGATATTGTCCAGATCGGGCCGGGCCGGGGAATTGCCCGGCAATTCGTCCAGCGAGATTTCCAGATAGCCCAGGATGATGGTCAGGATATTGTTGAAGTCATGAGCGATACCGCCGGCCAGGGTGCCGATGGCCTCCATTTTTTGGGCCTGGCGCAGTTGCGACTCCAACTGCCGCTTTTCTTCCTCGTCACGTTTGTGGGCGCTGATATCGCGGGAAAACTCAACCGCCCCCGTTATTTGGTGGCGTTCGTCATAAATCGGGAAGGCGAAGACCTCCAGGGTGCCGGGCCGGCCGGAATCTTTCCGGAAGGGGATTTCCTGTCGGGTCGCGTTGCCATCCCGCAAGGTTTTGGTAACAGGGCAGTCGTCGCAGTTGATATTCAGCTGGTTAAAGACCTCGCTGTACTTCCGGCCTTCCAGGGGCAACAGGTCGGGAAACCACTCGCGCAAAGTGCGGTTGACCCGGACGATTTTGAGGTCACGGTCCACCACGCTGATGCCGTCCTGGATGGAGTCCAGCACGAGACCCAGGAAATTCTCCTGTTCGTGCAGGGATGTTTCGGCCTGCTTGCGGTTAGTGATGTCCTGAATGGTGCCGACGTACTTGGCGGCCCGGCCGTCATCTCCATAAATGATCTGACGTCGGCTTCTGATCCAGTGCCTTTCGCCGGACGGAGTGAGAAAGGCATGCTCGGTTTCGCTCGGATCCGGGGAGGCCGCGGCCGCGAAAATCTTCTGCCAGATCTCCCGGGCCGCCGGGGCGTTAAGGTTCAGGAAGCTCTCCGGGGTTAGAGGATGGGTCAGGGGGATAAGGCCGAAAATTCGGTAAAGCTCGTCGGACAACTTAAGTTCATCGCGCCGGGGATCGATTTCCCAATCGCCGACATGCACAATCTCCTGGGCTCTGAGCAGGCGTTGCTTGCTGGCTTCCAGGTTCTTTTCGCTTTGCCGGCGCCTCCATTCGGCCTTTATGCTCAGCAGGGTGGGGCCGACCAGGGCAAGCATGGTCATGACCACGGCAGTGATCACATATTCCCAGCGTTCCCGGTTTAACTCAAGCGGTGTGCCGGTTAGGGTGTTTGAGAAGACCTCACCCCAGAACTCCCAGAGACAGGCGATCACGAAAATGAAAATGACCGGCAGGAGATACTGAATCAAAAGAAGTTTTTTCATTCCTGCCGATCCTTTGTCTCGCTGGCGGTTGTCGCCCGTTTGGGCTGGGGAATGTTCCAGTAAAGATCATACCGAAAGCGGTTTGATAACGACAAGGTAACTTTTTTGCCTTGGGCTTTACCGACCTCTGGTTGTGGCGGGTAAAGTAATGAACAGTTCAGAGAAAAAGTTTAATCATGGATGAAGATGAAGAGGAAAACTTGATGAAGACTTCTTTTATTCTGCTGCTCGGGCTGATGTTCGGTTGCGCGGCCTGCACTCGACTCTATGGCAATATCTATGAAGGAGTTCAGTTGCAGAAGCGGCAGGAGGCCCCGCCAAACATTGACACCCGGGAGCAGAACGAGCAACCCCCCAGTTACGACGAATATCTGCGCCAACGACAACTGGCGACCGAAAATCCGGCTGTTTCCCCGGCGCCGGAAGCGAGGCCGGAGATCCCCTGAAAAGTTGAGCCGGCGCATTGGGGCGTCCAGCGCCAGGCAAAGTCGGACGGAGCGGACTGGTCAGGGGAGCTATAACTTCTCTTCGCCAGAGGCCAGGGCTTCCAGCCCCTCTCGGTCGATTATCCTGATCCGGGCGCCTTGGACCTCGATAAGGCCGCCCTCGCTCAGTTTTTTGAAGATCCGTGACAGAGTTTCCGGAATGGTACCGAGGATGCTGGCCAGCTGAGCCTTGCCGATGTTCAGGGCGAATTCGTCGCCGCCCTGCTGGCCGCCGAGAAGCAGGAGGTGTGAAGCCAGACGCCCGGGAACCTCTTTCAGGGAAAGAGCCTCGATCATTCCGGCGAACTTCTTGAGTCGCACGGAGAGCGCCCCCAGCATGTTCATGGCCAGAGCCGGATTCTTTTCGATCAGGGTTACGAAAGCTTCCCGGGGGATAAACAGCACCTGGCTGTCCTGCAGGGCGTCGGCATAAGCCGGGTAGGATTTGCCGGTGAAGACCGCCGCCTCGGCGAATGGTTCGCCGGGTCCGAAGATGTGCAGGGTCTGTTCCTTACCGTCCATCGACATCTTGTAGATCTTGACCTGGCCCGAGACCAGGATGAAAAAGCCCACCCCACGATCGCCTTCGGCAAAGATGGTGGCGCCGCGTTTATAACGCTGGTCGCTGACGATCAGGGCCAGGTCGGTCAGCTGTTGGTCGGTGAGGCCGGTGAAGAGAGGGATGTCGGCGAGGATTCTGCTCAGCTCCATGATAAATCCTTGAAAAGTGGTTAATCTTCAGTTGATCACTGTCAGGGCGGTGGCGAAATCTTCCTGCCACCAGGTGACGACCGTCTGTTCGACTTCCCTGGCGTCAGAGAATCCCAGGGTGAAAAGCCAGGCTCGCTCGGTGATCCGCTCGAGCCTTCCCAGCCTCATGGTCAGGAATCCGGTCAGTGGGTGGCCCCCCCTGGCTTTCCGTACGGCCTCCTTGGCGGCCCACAGCATGGTCAGGGACTCCGCCGCTTGAGCGGTTTTTCCAAAACGGCGCAGGAGTTCCTCCTCGGTTTCATGGCAGAACTTCTCCCGGACCCGCAGCACGGCATCGGTTGTTTTCTGCAGATCAAGACCACAGGGAGAACCGACCACGGCCAGGGCGGCGGCCAAGCCGTCACTGTGAGATATGGATAGTTCGAGTCCGGGATTGCCAGATCGGGTCGGGCGGTAGAAGGGGCGGCCGTAAGGATCGGACTCGACCCCCCAGTCTCCCGGACCGGTTTCGGTTCGCAACATGGAGGCAGCATGCTTGGCCGCCCACCTGCCGCCCAGCCATTCCAGTTGTCTCTTGCGGAAGCGAAAACCGGAGTAGCGTTCCTGTTCTGCCGCGGTCAGCCGTTCAGCCGGCACGAATTCGCCGCTTTCCATGGCAGTCCGGAGACTGTCGAGGCGGACCAGGCTGAGGGCCAGGCGCTGACCGAGCCCAAGTATTTCGGCCAAGCGAAGTGGTGAGAGAGGCAGGGGGAAAGGTTCGGCTGGGCGCATGGTCGGCTTATCTTCGGTTAATGATGGTGAAATAGACCAGATTACCTGGGTAAAGCTTGAATTAAACCGGAAAAAGTTTAATTAATATTAAGCATGAGTTCCATGGATTTTGCAGTAATTTTAATAATTTCGCTCCTGACCGTCCGCGGGGTCTGGACCGGTTTCGTCCGGCAGGCCGCTTTTATTGCCGCCCTGGTCCTGGCCTTTCTGGTGGCCGGCGGCTTCTCCCGCCAGCTCGCAGTGCTCTTTAAACTTTTCGCGGCCAGCCCCCAACTTAATTTCCTGCTCACCTACGGGCTGCTTTTCGTGGCGGTCTACCTGGGGGTAATGTTCACCGGGGCCGGCCTGAAGAAGGTTCTGAAGGTTTCGCTGCTTGGGGGCTTCGATCGGCTGTTGGGCGGTCTCTTCGGTTTCGGCAAGGGGGTATTTTTCGCCACCCTGCTGTTCATGACCCTTGCCGCCTCTCTGTCCAATTCCGCCCCCTTCTTGCGGCGTTCCTATCTCTATCCTTTTCTGGACAACAGTTCCCGGGTGGTGGTTTCGTTCATTGCCGACCGTGAACTGCGCAGCCGATTTCGGCCCAGGGAGCCGGCCATCTCCTCCCTGTTCGTTCAGGAAAAACGGCCATCCGCCTCCGAAAATCGGGAAGAAAGCATCACCGCCGATCAGCGCCGGGCCCTGGATGAACTACGGTACCAGCTGGCCAAGGAATACGGCGAGCATCCCAGAAGATAGCCGATAATTATCGTCTGGTTGAGCAAAGTGGTTCTGGCTGTTCCCAGAGCGCGCCAGCGGCGGTCGGAGGTGCTGGCCGCCAGCTCCAGCAATTCGATCCGACCCAGTTTTTTCAAACCTCGCACCAGCTCGAAATCCTCCATAATCTCCTGCTCGGGAAAGCCACCCAGCCGCGTGAAGTTTGAGCGGCGCAGAAAAAGGGCCTGATCGCCGTAAGGCATCTGCAGAAATCGGGCGCGCCAGTTGGCGCCGGTGGCGATCAACCGTAAAGCGCGGTCGGCTCCGGCGATGGCCAGCCGGAAGGCCCCGGCCACCACCCCGGGTCGGGCCAGGCATTCCCGCACCGCGCCGCCGAAACCGGCCGGCAGGGTGGTATCGGCATGTAGAAAGAGCAGGATCTCGCCACTGGCGGCCGCCGCGCCGCGGTTCTGCTGGCTTCCCCGGCCCGGTTCGCCGTGGACCACCGTAGCGCCGAGGTCTTGAGCTATTTCGACGGTGGCGTCGCGGCTGCCGCCGTCCGCCACGATGAGCTCCAGGTCGGGTTCACACCGGAGCGGAACCAGGGTCCGGGCCAGATGCTCAGCCTCGTTCAAGGTCGGGATAATCACCGAGATGGTGGAGGTCTTCGGGGCGATCGACATCGGCCAGTTCCGGCAAAAGGTAATAGTTCAGTTCCAGGCGGTCCGCCGCGGCCAGGGTACAGGCCAGCAGATCCGGCCGACCCCAGGGCTGGTCCCGGAAGAGATCCGGGATAAACCGGGATAGACCAAGCAGATAATAGCCCCCATCGACAGCCGGTCCCAGGACCAGTTCATGGTCGGTCAGGGCGTCAAAGGCGGCGGTAAGGATGGCCACTGAAAGGGACGGACAATCGGCGCCGATCAGAATAATCCGCCGATAGCCCTCCTCTTGGGCCTGGACCAGGGCTCGGGCCATCTTTTCTCCAAGGTTGCCGGGGCCTTGGTCCCGAAAGTGCAAATCTCCACCCAACCACATCCGCAGATCGGAAATCCTGCCGCCCCGATAAGATAGTTGCAGGGCCACCGGCCGGATCTTCGTCAGCCGGCGGGCCAGGGCCACGGTCCGCTCGGTCAGGGCTCGTTGCAGGCGGGCGGCGCCCTCCGGGCCCAAGACCGGGATTAACCTGGTTTTGGTGTCGCCGGCTGCCGGAAAGCGGCTGAAGATGATCAGTTTTTCTGCCAAAAGATCCCGGGAAATGGTAATTGTTGTCGAGTCATCCCTAGCCCGCGCCACTCTATGGTATATCAAAATCAACCATAACCCAGAAGCCATGAGCGGAAAACGAAAAAAGTCTCCCACCGCCTATCGCCAGCGTTCTTACCGGCAGCTGGTGGATGTCGGGCGGCTGCGGTCCGTCCAGATCCAGTTACGCGAAACCGATCTGCATATCCTGGCACCGGTCGAGGTCCGCGAGACGGCCCTGCAGCTGGTGATCCAGTATCGCAATCAGCTGGAGAACTATCTTGGCCGGCATGCCTCCTTCCTTGAGTCCCTGACCCCTTTAGCCGACGACCTGCTGGCCCCGCCCCTGGTTCGGGCGATGCTCAGGGCCGGTCTGGCGACCGGGGTGGGGCCCATGGCGGCGGTGGCCGGGGTAATCGCCGAATATGTCGGCCGGGATCTGTTAAATGTGCCGGGTTGCGACGAGGTAATGGTGGAAAACGGCGGCGACATCTTCCTGAGCCGGAGGCAGGATTGCCGGGTGGCGATCTTTGCCGGGGCTTCGCCCCTGAGCAACCGGGTCGGCTTGCTGATCCCGGCCGGAACCATGCCCTGCGGGATCTGCACCTCTTCCGGCACGGTGGGACATTCCTTAAGCCTGGGCCGGGCCGACGCGGTAACGGTGGTCGCCGCTTCCACAGCCCTGGCCGACGCGGCTGCCACCCGCCTGGGCAATGAAGTGAAAAATCGTCGCGATCTGGCTCGGGCTCTGGAGCTGGCGGGTACCATCGCCGGGTTGCTGGGGGTGACGATTATCATTGGCGAAGAACTGGGGGCCTGGGGCAGTATAGAACTAGTGGAATTGAATCAGAATGATTGACAGGTTTATGACGTTTATCTAAGCTGGAATAGACTCGTTTTTGCTAATGCCAACAGGGTGAACAATGACCAGATCCGGCTATAATTCCAAATCCAGTTTCAGACTTCTGCAGGCCAAAGCCTCACGGCACGCGGTCATCGGCGTGTTGATTTCATTAGTGGCCCTGATCGCGGCCATTCTCCTTTCCAGTTATTTTCAACAAGGCGAAGTGAGCCTGGAAGGGATCGTACTGGTCCAGCGGAAAAACATGTTGCTCTGGTTCATGGACGGCATGCCTTTTCTCTTTGCATTTTGGGGGCAGTTGAGCGGTACAATGGTCACCAGGGAAGCAGGAACCATGATCTTGAATCAGACCCAGAAGTTCATTGCCCACACGGAAATGATGGAATCGCGGGCGGCCCATGCTGCTACTCATGACGCCCTGACCGGGCTGGCCAACCGCGGCAGGTTCCGGGAAAGCCTTGACCAGGCTATAGCCGAGGCGCGTACACAAGGGAAGGGCTTGATGTTGATGCTTTTCGATCTGGACCATTTCAGGGAAATCAACGATACCCTGGGTCACGATAACGGCGACCGGATCCTGCAGCAGGTGGCGACTCGTTTGGACCGGGAAATTGAAGTGGAAGATACTCTGGCTCGGATGGGCGGCGATGAATTCGCCCTGCTTCTGCCGGAAATAAGCCGGGATGGCGATCTCCGGCAATTGGCCAACCGGCTGCTCGAAGCTCTATCCCGACCCCTGCAGTTTGCCGGGTTGAACTTGGATCTGCGAATGAGCATCGGAGCCGCGGCTTACCCGGAGCACGGTCTGGATGGCGATACTTTGCTGATGCGGGCCGATATGGCTCTGTACACGGCCAAGGACGAAGGCGGCGGCTACAAGGAATATGCCCCGGGAATCGATCGTTACAGCCCGGAGCGTTTAGTCTTGATGGGCGAGTTGCGCCAGGCGGCCGACCGTGGGGAACTGTTTCTCCAATATCAACCAAAAATCGATAGTCGCAGCGGCCTGATCACCGATGCCGAGGCCCTGTTGCGCTGGTCCCATCCCCGGCAAGGTTTACTGCCGCCCGATCTGTTTATCCCCATGGCCGAGCGGACCAATTTGATCAAGGAATTATCTCTCTGGGTGCTGGAAGCGGTGATTGCCCAGATCGCCGTCTGGCAGAAGGAGGGGCAGGAGGCCAGAATCTCGGTTAATTTGTCGGCCAGGGATCTGCTCGACCCGGTGTTACCAAAAAAACTGGCCGCCATGCTGCACCGGCATGGTGTGGCCCCGGAGCGGCTGATCCTGGAGATAACCGAAACCATGCTCATCGGCGATCCAGAGCGGGCCTTGGGAATTTTGCACCGTTTCGCCGAAATGGGTGTAGGGATCTCAATCGACGACTTTGGGACCGGCTATTCATCTTTGGCCTATCTGCGCAAGATCCCGGCCGGGGAAATAAAGATCGATCGGTCGTTTGTCATGGAGATGCTGAAAAACAGCAATGATTCCGCCATCGTCCAGGCCGCCATTTCCCTGGCCCATAACCTGGGCTTGACAGTGGTGGCCGAGGGGGTGGAAACCAGCGAGATAGCAGAGCGCTTGAAGGAATGGGGTTGTGACGTAATGCAAGGGTTTCATTTCAGCAAACCGTTGTCGCCTGAGGATTTCTCCAACCTATTAAGCAGCGATTTCAGCACCAGTGTCCATTAGGCAGGGGCTACATCTAACGGTCCGGTCGGTTTACCCAATCGTTTCGGGAGAGTGCCATGAAAGCAGGTACGGGCAAGGGCTTCATTGGCTGGTATCGGGAGTTGAGATCTTCCGGTAAACTGGCTTTCTGGATTGGGTCTCTGTTGAGTTGCTATGCGGTGCTGGGATTTTTTGTGCTGCCGCTGGCGGCCAGGCTGGTGCTGGAAAAGAAGCTGCCGGAAGTCCTGCACCGGCCAGTATCCATCGATAATCTCAGCCTGAACCCCTTTCGCCTGACTCTGGTGGTGGAAGGCTTCAACATCCGGCAGAAGGAAGGGGCTGGCTCATTTGTCGCCTTCGACCGGCTCTTCGTCAACCTGGAAGCGCTTTCTCTCTTCAAAAAGGCTCTGATCGTCAAGGAATTAAAGCTGGATGGGCCGCGATTCGAGTTCTCCCGGCTCGCGGCCGGGACATACAGTTTTTCCGATCTCCTGAAAGGCGGGGACGAGTCCGGGCGCGGGAAATCAGGCCCTTTCTATTTCGCGGTCCAGAATATTACGATCGATGGCGGCCAAATCATCTTTCATGATGAGCCCAAGGGGGCCTTGCATACGATCACCGCTCTCAATCTGGCCATCCCGGCCTTGTCCAACCTGCCTTATCAGGTTGAGACCTACGTCCAGCCGGCCTTCTCGGCCATAGTCAACGGGACGCCCTTCAGCCTGAAGGGCGAGACCAAGCCCTTTGCCGAGTCGCTGGAGACGGTGATGGCGGTAAAGTTCGACGGTTTGAACCTGCCAGAATATCAGGAATATGTTCCCAATGATACCGGTCTGGTCCTGCAATCGGCGCTTCTCGATGTCGATGCCGGCTTGCATCTCCTGGCTCGGCCGGGCAGCACCTACCGCCTCTCCCTGCAAGGTCGGGTAGCCTTGCGTGATCTGGCGATAACCGATGGCAACGGGCAGGTCTACCTGCAGCTGCCCGAGTTGGCCTTGACCCTGGCCGACTCCGATCTGCTGGCCGGCGAGATACGCTTGACCGAGATCAGCTTCGACCAGCCCAGCCTGAGAATCGAGCGTCTCCCGGATGGGCGTTTGCTGCCGGTGGCTCTGCTGATTCGTCAAAATCACGGAGAGGCGTCAGGGTTGACCGGCCCGGGCCCGGCGGCGGCGACTCCGCCGGAAAAAGATGAGAAGGGCGGAATGCCGGTCGATCTCAAGATTGACCGGCTGATCCTGAAAAAAGGGCATCTCGATTTCCTGGATGCGGCCGTCCTGAACCGGGAAGAGGGAAAGGAGCCGGTACGATTAAGCTTGGACAATCTTGAGATCTTGGCCGAAAACTTCAGCACCGGGCGCGACCAGCAGGGCGACCTGAGCCTCTCCTGTGATCTTAACGAAGCCGGAAAATTCCAGGCCCGGGGCCAGTTTGGGATACAGCCCTTCCAGGCCGCTTTGCAGCTGAACCTGGATTCCCTGGCGCTGCAGCCCTTCCAGCCTTATATCTCGGAGCAGGCCAGCATCGTGGTGGCCGGCGGGGCCTTGTCGGTGGCCGGCAAGCTGGCCCTTGAGCCGATCGAAAAAGGCGGTTTCACTACCGGATTTCAAGGTCGGGCCGACCTGGGTGGATTGGCCACGGTCGATTCGGTCATGGGCGAGGATCTCCTGAAATGGCGCAACCTGGGGATCAGCGGGCTGAGTTACGCTTCCGATCCCGGTTCTCTGGCCATTAGCGCCATTACGTTTGATAAACCTTACGTCAAGGTATTGATCACCCGGCAGGGGGTCGTCAACCTCAGCACCATCCGCCCCGACCGGACATCCCCGGTTCAGGTTGAATCGGCATCTTCGGGCGGGGCCAATGGTGGGCTCCCAGCTGTTGCTCCCAAGGCCGACCGGAAAACCAAGCCGCCTTTTGCCACCACCGTCGGCAGCGTGGCGATCCGCGGAGGCCAGGTGGATTTCGTCGATCAGCGGGTAACTCCGGCCTATGGCAGCAGTCTTGGTGAAATAAGTGGTGGTATCAGCGGGCTTTCGTCGGCGGCCGGGGCCAGGGCTTCGGTCGATCTTTCCGGAAAACTTGACGGCCAGGCCCCTCTGCGGATTACCGGTCAGATCAATCCTTTGAGCCAGAATCTCTTCATCGACCTGAAGGTTGACTTCAGCGACATCAACCTGAGCCCGATGTCGCCTTATACCGCCAAATATCTGGGTTACAAGACCGATAAGGGAAAACTCAATCTAGCTCTCAAATATGATATCACCGGCAGCCGCCTGGTCAGCGACAACCAGGCCTTTCTCGACCAATTCACCCTGGGAGAGACGGTGGACAGCCCGGATGCCGTCAAGTTGCCCATCAGTCTGGCCATCGCCTTGCTGAAAAATCGCCAGGGAGAAATTCATCTCGACGTCCCGGTGCAGGGCGACCTGAACGACCCGGATTTCAGGCTGGGCGGAGTAATCATTCAGGTGCTGGTCAATCTGGTCGCCAAGGCAGCCACTTCGCCTTTTGCCTTGTTGGGGGCCTTGATTCCGGAAGGCCAGGATCTGCAGTATATCTCCTTCGCGGCCGGTCAGGCCGATTTGGACCAGGTCGCAACCGACAAGCTGGCCACCCTGGCCAAGGTGCTTTATGAACGTCCCGGCTTGCGGATGGATATCATCGGCAAGGCCGATTCGGTGGCCGATGCCGCGGCCCTGGCCCATGTCCGTCTGGTCAACAGCGTTAAACTGCAGAAGCTGCTGGCTTCGGGCCGGGCTCAGGGCTCGGCCGACAAAAAAGAACCGGAAGAGGGATTGAGTCAGGAGGACTATCTTCGCTATCTGCCGGCCGCCTACCAGGCGGCGCGAAAAGCAAACCCGGCGAGAAAGCCGGGTGCGGGACCGGTTACCACGGAAAGTATGGAGGCCTATATCCTGGAGGGAATCCGGGTGGGCGAGGATGATCTGCGCCTCCTGGCCCTGGAGCGGGCCAACCGGATCCTGGCCGGCCTGGTAGACAGCGGCAAGGTCGAGGCCGGCCGGCTCTTCGTGGTCGCGCCGGTGGTAGGAGTTGCCGGGGAGGCTGGTGGTCTTTCCCAGGTGGAACTGGTGATCAAATAGTGCGCTCCGTCGTCGGTCTGATTTGCGAAAGCAAGATCAGGGTTTCCTTTGCCGAATGTCATGTCATATACTCAGGTTCATGCGCGATGATCAACCAGAACCCAGGCCTGGCCGCAGGTCGAGTTGGGAATTTTGCCATCAGCATCCGGCAAAGGTAAACCATCCTCTCCCGGCCGGGCCGCTCATGTAACCCGGAGATTGATATGTTGATTCGAATCCTGGCCTGTTCGATTCTGATCTTGGCTGGCCTGACCCGGTTCGCATTGGGGGTGGAGCTTGGCCCATTCCCGGTCCGCAATTTTTCTCCCCTGGCCCTGGTCAGAGGTCTGCCCGTCGCCGACCCGGCCCGGCTGAACCGGCCCGGGTCATATACCGCCCGGCTGGGTCTCGACATCGCCAACAATGCCACGGAAACAGAGCGGGAGAAAGAGTCGATCCTGCTCGACGGTGAGACCTATGTGGCCACTCTCGGTGTTCGGTATGGAATCGCCGAAGGCCTGCAGCTCGGTCTCGATCTGCCCTGGGTCGGCCAGCGGCAGGGTTCTCTCGACAATTTCATCCGGGACTGGCACGATTTCTTCGGGCTGCCCAACGGAGATCGCGATAAATTGTCCGATAATGAACTCGCCTATATCTATAGCAGTGAGGGGGATGAAGAACTGCGGTTCACGGACGAAACCAGCGGTCTGGGCGATGTCCGCTTGCTCCTGGCCTGGCAATGGCTGGCCGGTGACCAGCGGGACGTGAGTCTGCAAGCCGCGGTCAAGGCGCCCACCGGTGAGGCGGCCGATCTGACCGGCAGCGGCGGCTGGGATTTCTCTTTGGCCGTTTCCGGGCAGCGCAATTTTATCCTGGACCAGGGGAGTGCCGCGATCTGGTCCGGTCTCGGGGGCAGTCGGCTGGGCACCGGCGGGGTCTTGACCGATCGGGCCAAGAATTGGGCCGCTAACGCCTGGCTTGGTGTGGGCTGGAGTCCCCTGACCTGGTTCGGGCTCAAGCTGCAAATTGATGGTCACACCGCTCTGTACAGGAGCGAGTTGCGGGAACTGGGCGACCCGGCCCTCATTCTGACCATGGGTGGTACCTTGGCGCTAGGGGGTGCGACTACCGTGGATATTGCGATCGGTGAAGACCTGATCGTCACCGCCTCGCCTGACTTCACCTGCCACCTCTCGCTCAGTCACCGGTTTTAGCCGGATAATACCGAGCTGCCGAAGCGGCTTGGTTCCCGGATAGGAAATCAGGTAAAAGATGGATTCGCTATCTCCGACAATTCCGGAACTGATCGCCCATCGGGGTTATGCCGCCGCCTACCCGGAAAATACCATGCCGGCCCTGACGGCGGCCGTCGCCTTGGGCGCCCGATACCTGGAGTGCGATGTGCAGCTCAGCGCGGATCTGGTTCCGGTGCTCTTTCACGACCGGACCTTGGGGCGGCAGTGCGGACGCCATGGCAGGATTCAGGATTATTCCCTGGCCCGGCTGCGTGAATTTTCGGCCGGTTGCCCGAGCCGTTTCGGGGAGCGATTTGCCGGGGTGAAAATAGCCACCCTGGCCGAATTGGTCGAACTGCTCGGCCGGCATCCCGAGGTGGTACCCTTCATCGAACTGAAGCGGAACAGCCTCGTGCATTTCGGCAGGGATCGGATGCTCACCATTGTCCTTCAGGCTTTGACGGGGCTGCGCGACCGGGCGGTGCTGATCTCCTACGAGATCGAAGCCCTTCTGGCCGCCCGCGCTCGGGGCTGGTCGACGGTGGGGGCGGTGGTGGATTCCTGGCTTGAAAGCGGCAATCCCGAGTTGACCAGGCTTGCCCCGGAGTATCTCTTTTGCGCGGTCGACGGCTTGCCGGTGGTCGGGACGGTCAGATTAGCCGGCGCCCGACTGGCGGTATTCGAGGTGGCTGAGCCCGAATTAGCCTGCCGCCTGGCGGCTCGCGGGGTGGAACTGATCGAGACTTTCGCCTTTGCCGAAATGCGCAAAGGGCTGAGGGAAAAAGCGGAAGCATGAGCACCATTTACGACCTGCTTATTATCGGCGGCGGGATCCATGGGGTGGGTGTGGCTCAGGCCGCGGCCGCAGCCGGATATCGAACCGTGCTGCTGGAAAGGCAGGGGCTGGCTGCCGGTACTTCGAGCCGTTCCAGCAAATTGATTCACGGTGGGCTGCGCTACCTGGAATACGGGCAGTTCGGCCTGGTCCGGGAACTGCTACGGGAACGGGCGCTGCTGCTGAAGATCGGTCCGGAACTGGTGAGACTGGTCCCTTTTTATCTGCCGATCTACCGGGAAAGCCGGCATCGTCCCTGGCAGATTCGCTTGGGCCTCTCGCTCTACCGCCTGCTGGGCGGGGGCGCTTACCGAACCGTGCCCGGACACCAATGGCACACCCTGGACGGTCTGCGGCGGGAGGGGTTGCAAGCGGTTCTGCAATATCAGGATGGACAGACCGATGATGCCGGCTTGACCAGAGCGGTATCGCACTCCGCCGAAGAACTGGGAGCCGAGTTGCGGTGCCCGGCCAGCCTGGTAGCGGCCGAGGTTGGAGAAGACTCAGTGCAGGTCAGGGTCGAGCAAGGGGGCCGGGAGCTGACCCTGCAGGCTCTGGTCCTGGTCAATGCCGCCGGTCCCTGGGTCAACCAGGTGCTCGGGCGGATTTCTCCGTCCCTCCGCCCCCTGGCTATCGATCTGGTCCAAGGAACCCATATCGTCATCGACACTCCTCCACTGAGCGGAGTCTACTACCTGGAGGCCAGGCAGGATGGTCGGCCGGTGTTGGTCATGCCCTGGCGGGGTCGGACTCTGGTCGGTACCACCGAAAGCCTCTATCATGGCGAACCCGGCGAGGTGCTGCCGTTGCCGGAGGAAATTACCTATCTGGAACAGGTGGTGAAGGATTTCTTTCCGGGAATCGGGAGAAGAATTGTCGACCAATTCGCCGGCTTGCGGGTTCTGCCGGCTGGTGGCGGCAATTTCCCCGGGCGCTCCCGGGAGATGTTTCTCCATAGCGACCAAAACACTCAGCGAGTGCTGAGCATCTACGGCGGCAAACTTACCGATTATCGGCTCACAGCGGAAAAAATTATGCGGAAGCTGCAGCCTCTGCTGCCGGAGAGAAAAAGAATCGCCCATACCGCCGATCTTCGATTGCGCCCGGTGGCTCCGGCCTGAACAGGTGCAGAACTTGCTCGGCGGTTAGTCTTGCCCCTCAGTGATGGTGATATTTGGTTGTGCCATGCTAATCCGCTTTAACCGCACGACTCAGTGAAATTTTTCGAAGATGAACTTCTGTCCGGCGACCGAGGCTTCGTACATCAGACCTCCCTGGGTGTGGATGAAGATCGCCATTCCATTCACATAGTTACTGGCCAACTGTTTGCCGGTTTCCGGTCCGAGGCTGGCCCCGGCCGAGGAGCCGGTTGTCCCGGTCGTGGCTTGGGCTCCGGCGGTAACGGCTACGGCCGAAGCGGTAGCCCCCAGCTCGAAGGAACCTCGGGTGAAATCGGCATAGGCCCGCTCGTCCTGGAAAAAGATGATCTCGCTATAGGCCTCCCCGCCCAACTGAAAGCCGATGGAAAGTTGGAGCATGGAAACCTCCCCGGTAGCCTTGCCCTCATGATAAACCAATCCTTTGCCGAAAGCGCCGCCGACCCCGGCCGCACCTTTACCGATTACCGGGAAGAAGGCGTAGCCATAAGCGGTATCGAAATACTTCTGAACTTCGGGCGACTCCCGGAACACCTTCAGGGTCTCCCGATAGAGCTTGTCTTCCCCGGCCTGGGCGCTGAAAGGAACAAGCAGCATTATTGCGAGCAGAAACAGCCAAAATCCATGATATTTCATCGTTTCACCTTTCGTAAGTTCACTGGGATTATTTGCTTCGTGTAAATAAGATATTCACGGCGGCCCGCCATGCGCAACTTGTTCTGTGAAAGATCTGTAAAACAAAAAAAGGCCCCGGTGTCGCCGGGGCCTCGCTCACGCCGAACTGACCGGTATCAGACCATTTTGTCCTTCGACCAGTCGTTGTGCTCGAACTGCTGGTGATCGGGCTTGGGAGGCTTGGCCTCCATGATCCGCTGATTAAGCCACTTGAGGATCTGGTCGAACTCCGCCGCCATCTGGGCCAGGGCCCGGCCCCGATGGCTGACCCGGTTCTTTTCTTCCATGGTGCTTTCGGCGAAGGTCTTACCCAGTTCGGGTGAGTAGAAAACCGGGTCGTAACCGAAGCCGCCCTCGCCCTTGGCTTCCTGGGTGATCTCGCCTTCGCAGCGCCCTTCGTAGGTCAGGGCCGGGCCGGAGGGTACGGCGATGGAGACGACGCACTCGAAGGCGGCGCGCCGGTCTTTCTGGTCAACCATTTCGGCCAGCAGTTTTTCGATGTTTTCGGCGTCGCCGGCTTTTTCTCCGGCGTAACGGGCCGAGTAGACTCCCGGCGCGCCGTTCAGGGCGGCCACCACCAGGCCGGAATCGTCGGCCATGGCCGGTAAGCCCAGAACCTTGGCGGTGAAGTGCGCTTTCTTATACGCGTTTTCATCGAAGGTGGCGCCGTCTTCCACCGCTTCGGGGATGGGCCCGAAATCGTTCAGGCTGCGCAGGTCAATCGGGAAATCCTTGAGCATTTCCCGCAGTTCCCGGACCTTGCCCTCGTTGCGGGTGGCCAGGACAATAATCTGTTTCATGATAAACTCCTCGGTTCGATGGCTGATTATAATCGGGAAACTCACCTTTTAAGAGAAATTACCGGGAACCGCAAGACGGTTTTCTATTTGACACCGCCCGGTATCACCCCTTAAATGGGGAGAGAATAACGAGTGCCTAAAGTTTAAAGTTATAAGTACCCAAAAAGCTGGCATAAATGCCTGAAGTTTCGGAAGTTACTTCTTAGATGTTGTTTGGTCTGCTCTCGGCCCCCTTCTTTCTGATTGCGTGACAATGAACAAATCGACCCGCAAGATCATTCTCGTCGGTTTCCGGGCCACCGGCAAGAGCTCGGTGGGCCGGTTGCTGGCCGCTCGACTGGAGGTGCCGTTCCTCGACATGGATCAGATCCTGACCGAGCGGCATGGTGAAATCTCCACGATTGTTGCCGAGCGGGGCTGGGACTGGTTCCGGGATCGGGAGAAAGAGTTGCTGGCCGAGTTGGTGGGACTGGAGGCAGGAGTAATCGCCACCGGCGGCGGCGCCGTGTTGCATCGGGAGATCTGGCCGGTGTTACGGAAAACCGCTCTGGTGGTCTGGCTGACTTCCACCCTGGAATTGATCTGCCAACGCTTGAGCGTCGATCCGGCCAGTACCAGCCAGAGGCCCTCGTTAACCGGTGGCGATATCCGCGAGGAAACCGCCAAGGTTTTGGCCGAACGGGAACCTCTCTACCGGCAGGTAGCCGATCTGATCGTGGATTCCAACCGGCCGGTGCCCGAAGTGGCCGGGGAGATCGAGGCGCAACTGGCGCACAAGTCCTTATCCTGAGCAGGAAGTGATATACCGGTTTACCCAAAAAAACAAACTAGGATCATGGTGAAATGATGGCAGGCAGTACTTTCGGTAAGGTATTCCGGGCGACCACCTGGGGCGAGTCACACGGCACGGCAGTGGGTGCGGTGGTGGACGGTTGCCCTCCGGGGCTGGCGCTTTCCGAGGCGGACATCCAGGGCGATCTGGACCGGCGACGGCCCGGTACGGGGCCGGCCTCCACACCCCGGAAGGAAGCGGACCGGGTCGAGATCATGTCCGGACTCTTCGAAGGAATGACCACCGGCACCCCCATCTCTTTAGTGATCTTCAATCAGGACGCGCACAGCAAATCCTATGACCACCTGAAGGAGATCTTTCGCCCCGGCCATGGTGACATCACCTATTTGAAAAAATACGGCATCCGCGACCATCGCGGCGGCGGCCGGGCCTCGGCCCGCGAAACCGCCGGCCGGGTGGCGGCCGGGGCGGTGGCCCGGAAGCTGCTGGCTACCGCCGGGGTCACGGTCCGGGCCGGTACTATTGCCCTGGGCGGGATTGCCACCGCGAACCGCGACTGGGAGGCCTGCGGCGGCAATCCCTTCTGCTGCCCGGATCCCGAGGCGGCGATACGCATGGAGGAACTGGTCGCTCAAGTTCGCCGGGAGGGCGACACCCTGGGCGGCATCGTCGAAATCGTCGCCGCAGGAGTCCCTGCCGGGCTGGGCGAACCGGTTTTCGACAAGCTCGATGGTGAACTGGCCAGGGCTTTGATGTCGATCGGCGCCGTCAAGGGGGTAGAGATCGGCGCCGGCTTCGCGGCCGCCGGTATGCGAGGCTCGGAGAACAACGACGCCATCACCCCGGAGGGTTTTCGAGGCAACAACGCCGGCGGCATCCTGGCCGGGATTTCCAGCGGTCAGGAGATCGTCGTCCGGGTAGCGGTGAAGCCGATCCCTTCCATCGGCCGCGAACAAGAGACCGTCAACCTGGCCGGTGAGCCGGTAAAAATCAAGGTGGGCGGTCGCCACGATATCTCCGCTATTCCCCGGATCATCCCGGTCTGCGAGGCAATGGTCGCCCTGACCCTGGCCGATCATTACCTGCGCCAGAAGGCGGTGCGGTTCCTGCTTTGATATGCTCGCCGAGACCTGGATATTTACCACAGAGGGCGCTTGGGACACAGAGGCTGCCGATTTAAGTTATTTTGATTTCGCAACGCGCTCTGTGGTGAAGAAAGCTTTTTTGCGCGATTGTCCGCTATGAGGGTTTAACCAATGGCTTTAAAACAGATCCGCAAGATAATGCTCCTGACCCGCGAGTACGACGGCCTGGCCGGGGCCGGAGGGGTCAAGGATTTCACCCGCCAGTTGGCCGAGGCCCTGGCCCGCAAGGGCAACCGCCAGGTCACCGTGTTGTTGCCGTGCTATGGTTTCGTGGATCCGGAGGAACTGGGGTTCATCGAATCGGATCTGGTCTTCGAGGTCGAGATGAACTACGTCGGCCGTGAGCGTCGGGAGACGGTGCGCTTTTTCGAGGCCACTCTCGACGGGGTCCGGGTCGTCCTGGTGGCGGCCAAGCGCTATGCCGAAAAAATGGGGGTCTATACTTATACCGGGGCCGAAACGGTTGCTGACCCCACCCATCGCCGGGGCCAGGCCCATTACGATTACTTCGCCATGAACATCCTGTTGCAGAAGGCGGCCATCGCCAGATTGATTCGGCTGGACGAGCACCCCGACGTGATCCACTGCCAGGATGGCCACACCGCCATTCTGCCCGCTCTGCTCCGGGAGGTCGAGGGCTTCCGCCACTACTTCTACCAAACCGGCTGCCTGGTCACCATCCATAACGCCGGAGTCGGCTATCACCAGGAGGTAGGTGATCTGGCCTTCGCCGAACGCATCACCGGCCTGCCGTCCCGGGTGATCCTCGCCAACCAGTTGACCGGCAACTTCGACCCTTTTCTGGCGGCCTCTGGCTACAGCCTGATGAACACGGTGAGCGAGAACTACGCCCGGGAGCTGCAGGAGACCGACGACGACGAGTTGACCGGCTGGCTGGGCCACAAGCTCTTGAGCCGGGGAGTGGTGCTGGAAGGGGTGACCAACGGGATCAATCCCGATCATTACGATCCCTCCCGTCCCGAAGTGCTGGGACTGCCGGCCGGTTTTTCCCCGGCCCGGGACAGTTGGGGCGGCAAGGCCCGCTGCCGGGCCGACCTGGTAACCACCCTGGGCGGAGAAGGCTGGCCCGGGGTGCAGCAGACCGGCTACCTCGATTCGCATCCGAGTCAGCCGCTCTTTACCTTTATCGGCCGTTTCACCCCGCAGAAAGGAGTGGACAAGCTGGTCGGCGCCCTGGAAACCCTGTTGCCCCTGGACCAGAAGTTCCAGATCCTGATCATGGGCAACGGCGCCGAGGAGATCGAAGCCGAGCTGGTGCTCCTGGCCGACAATGAAGTGTATCGGGGCCGCCTCTGCCTGCTCCGGGGCTACGACGAAAAACTGGCCATGCGGGTTTACGCCTCCGGTGATTTCTTTGTGATTCCCTCGCGCTACGAACCGTGCGGCCTGACCGATTTCATCGCCCAGCTTCTGGGCAACCTGCCTATCGTTCATCACATCGGCGGCCTGGTCAAGGTGGTGGACGGGGTCACCGGCTTCTCCTACCGGGAGCACAATTCCGCCGCCCTGATGGGGGCCATGCTCAAGGCCATGGAAATCTTCCGCACCGAGCCGGAGAAGATCCGCCGGATGCGGGTAGAGGCGGTGCAATACCTGCAACAACGCTACACCTGGGATCTGGTGGTGGAGCGCTATCTGCATCTCTACCGCCGGGCCTCGGAGATGGCGGGCAATTGATGGAGTAAGGCCGGGAAGCCCAACGGCATCTTGGAACCGGGAAAACTTGGTGGGGCTTCGTTCCTCAGCCCAACCTACGGACTGCCGCTCCGCCCTGGAGCATGGTAGAGAAGAGGCCGCATTCCTTCCGTCCTCTTTCTGTCCTTTACTTTTCTTAACCAAAATTACCTTGCCTGCCCCAACGCTCTTCGTGGTAACCTTTTCCTCATGGCGAGGCCGGGAACTCTCTTGGCCCGCAGGGAAAATCGAACCGAATTCGCCGCATCTTCGTAATTGACGACTGGCAAAGGAGTAAGAGTATGAGCATCAGGATCGGAATCAACGGCTTCGGCCGGATCGGCAGGGCAATCTTTCGGGCGCGGGATCTGGACCCGGCCTTCGCTAATGTGGAAATCGTCGCCATCAACGACCTGACCGACAATGCCACCCTGGCCCATCTGCTGAAGTACGATTCGGTGATGGGGATCTATCCGGCCGAGATCAAGGCCAACGACAAAGGCATTACGGTTAACGGTCGGCAGGTGGAGGTTTTCAACCACCGCAATCCGGCCGATATACCCTGGGGCGGGCTGGGAGTCGACTACGTGGTCGAATCCACCGGGCTTTTCACCCATTCCGATAAGGCCCATGCCCATCTCGACGCCGGGGCCAAAAAGGTGGTGATCTCGGCCCCGGCCAAGGGCGAAGTCAAGACCATCGTTATGGGAGTCAATGAGGATGACTACGATCCGATCGCCGACCATATCGTCTCCAATGCTTCCTGCACCACCAACTGTCTGGCCCCGGTGGCCAAGGTGATCCTCGATCGCTTCGGGATCAACAAGGGCTTGATGACCACGGTGCACGCCTATACCAACGACCAGCGCATCCTCGATTTTCCCCATTCCGACTTGCGGCGGGCCCGGGCCGCGGCCCTGTCGATGATCCCCACCAAGACCGGGGCGGCGGCCGCCGTGGCCCTGGTGATCCCAGAATTGAAGGGTAAGTTCGACGGGCTGGCGGTGCGGGTGCCGACCCCAAATGTCTCACTGGTCGACGTGGTGATGGAGGTGGAGCGGGAGACCAACGTTACCGAGGTCAACCAGGCCCTCAAGGACGAAACCAACCGCTTCCTGGGCTACTCCGATGAACCGCTGGTCTCCATCGACTACCAGGGCAACCCCCATTCCTCGGTGGTGGACGGTATGTCGACCAAGGTGATCGGCAATATGGTCAAGGTCCTGAGTTGGTATGACAACGAGTGGGGTTACTCCAACCGGGTGCTCGATCTGATCATGCACATGGAGGCCGGCAAACCTCTGTAAGGGGCGAGGCTGGACGAGACCCCAACCATGCAAATCGATAACCTGTCTTACCGGCGCATCATCGAGAATCTCTATGACGGTCTCTACTTTGTCGACCGGGACCGCAGGATCACTTACTGGAACAAAGCGGCCGAAACGATTTCGGGCTACCGGGCCGCGGAAGTGCTGGGCAAGCACTGTTCGGACAATATCCTGACCCATGTCGACGACCACGGCAACTGCCTGTGTCTCGACAACTGCCCCCTCGCTTTCACCATGGAGGATGGGCAACCGCGTGAAGCTACGGTTTATATGCATCACCGGGATGGGCACCGGATTCCGGTTTCGGTGCGGACCAGCCCCTTGAGCGACGAAAACGGCGCAATCATCGGCGGGGTCGAACTGTTTACCGATGTCAGCACCCAGGGAGCCAACGAGCTACGGGTGCGGGAACTGGAAAAACTGGCCCTGCTGGACGGCCTGACCCAGCTCGCCAACCGGGTTTACCTGGAAAGGGAAATTCAGGCCTGTATCGAGGAATATCGGCGGCATCGCCTGCCTTTCGGCGTCATCTTCATCGATATCGATCACTTCAAGAAATTCAATGACACTTACGGCCATGATGTGGGCGACGAGGTTTTGAGGTTCGTCGCCAATACCCTGATCACCAATTCGCGGCCCTTCGATCTGTTCGGCCGTTGGGGGGGTGAGGAGTTTATCGGCCTGATCCGGAACTGCCCGACAGCCGAGCTGGAAGTGGTCGGCAACCGCCTGCGGCTGCTGGTGGAAAAGGCCTACATCATGCATCGGGACGAAGAGCTGCGGGTGACCATTTCCGCCGGGGCCACCAGCTACCAAGCGCACGAGAGCCTCGACAACCTGCTGAAACGCGCCGACAAGCTGATGTATGACAGCAAGCGGGCCGGCCGCAACCGGCTGACTTTGGGTTGAGCCGCCCGACCGAACCGCGCGGCAAAACCCCCTTGCCAGAAACGCCCGGGCATGGCAAGCTGGGTGCAGCAATCCCGGGCCGACCTTGCCGCCCGATTCACCAGCTCCCCTTCGACCTGAGATGACCACGGACGACAAACCCGCCATAGAATCGGATGCCCTTAGGGCGAATCTGCTGGAAACCGCGGTTGCTGAGGTGGCGATCCCGGCCGAGCTGCAGGTACTCCGGGAAGTGATCCGGCCCTACAAGGGTATTGCCACAACCCTGGATGGACTGCTCTACGAGATCAGCCACCCCTTCCGCAACTGGACCATCATCCTGCCCCGGCTGCGCACCTTTGTTCTGAAGAATCTCAGCCATTACCGCAGGGATCCGCGGGGGCCGGAGGCCATGGAATGCTTCTGCGACCTTTTCCTCCAGGCCATCCACGACACCAGGAAAAACGAAGCCCAACTGGCCCAGGCCACCGAGGCGCTCCTGGCCTGCCTGGAAAAGGTGGTGGCCTCTCTTGCCGCCACTGAACTGGCCACCTATGAAGGGTCCCTGGGTTCCTGTTTCCAGCGCTTGCTGGGGTTGGATAAAAACGTCATGCTCTTCATGGCCCAGGGGCACCACCCGATCAAGAGGATTGCCACGGCCATGCTGGGGCTGGCCGAGCGCCAGGGAGATGGGAGCTACGATTTCACCCCCCTGGCCAACCTGATGCGCCAAATTCTGCTGCTCAATTACGAATACTGGCTGAGCGAGGAAGATCCGCTGCCCTGGTTTACCTCCGAGTGCGGCGAACTCTGCCGGGGCTGGGAGGCCGGGCAATTGTTCAATGCCATCTCCCATCAGCGGATCCGCGAGAACCTGGCGGCGGCGACGGCCATCTCTTTGGCCGGCGATCCCCGACGGGCCCTGGAAAAGCTCCTGGAGCTGCCGGCCCACATGGATATCGTCCGGCTCTACAAGCAGATACCGGACAAGCTGGTCGAGGAAGGGGCCGAGCTGCTGCCCGAAGCCGACGACCGCTTCGCCGAGAACCGCAAGCTCCTCTTCCTCTTCCGGATCATGGACACCGCCGGGCTCTATCTGATCCACGAGGATACCCTGCGGGAAATCAATCGCGGCCTGATTCAGCTGATCCGCAGGCAGACCTTCGAGGAGATCGAATCCTTCCTGCTCACCACCTTCAAGCTGCTGAAGGCCAACGTCCGGCGCTACCCCCATACCTCGCTGCAATGCATTCAGGTGCTGGGGGCCGAGGTCTTCAAGCGCGAGAACAGCCGGCTGGTCGAGAGCTTCCTCTGGGAGACGGTGCGTTTCGGGTTCCAGTACGCCAAGGTCAGCGGGGTGGACGAGGAGTGGCAGCCGATTTATAACCCCTCGCATCTGGAGAACATTCGGGTCTGGCTCTCCCTGATCATGCAGGAGCCCAAATGGTGCGCCACCCTGTTCTCGGCCCTGATCATCAACCTCAAGCTCTCCGGCACCTGCGTCAAGGACACCGATCTCTTTCAGCGCGATATCAGCGAACTGTTGAATCATCCGATCGAACCGGTCTACAACCTGGCCAAGCAGTTCGCCAAGCTGATGCCGGTCTTTTTCAACGAGATCGGGGCCGAGGGGGTGCTGCGCGAGGTCTCCACCGAGATCGACGAAATCCACAGCCGCCGCGACCTGTTGATCCACTTCCTTCGCAAGCAGAGCCACGTGGAGAGCAGCAACCTGATCGTCGATTTCATCCGGGCCATTTTCGAATTCTGGCTGACCCTGGACAAATCGGTCCTGGTGCCCTATCTGCCGGAGGAAGTGCTGGCCCGGATCTCCCCGACCGGGCCCTATACCGACCATGTGCATGAACTGATGGAACGGGGCATGGCCCAACGCGGGGTCGGTTCCATCGACCGGTTTCTGGCCTGGGAGCAGCGCCGCATCGACCGGTTTATCGCCAAGCAGGGAGATCTGCCGGAAGGCGAAACCCGGCGCTTCGCCTTGTTGGTGAGGATGTTCCAGCTGGTCAACCAGAAGTACAACCTGGGTTTCCAGGAGCTGCGTTTGCAACTGGAGCAGGCCGCCAACAGTGGTTTCCCGGAGATGGAGGGATTGATCGGAGTACTGGACGCGGGCGATACCTTCCACTGTCTGAAGGAACTGCTCGACCGGCTGGACGACCTCAAGGCGATTATCCTCAGTCCGGAACGTTTCGAGGCCAAGGAGGACATCTACCACAAGCGCCATATAGCCGTCGACATCCCCTCGGTATACGGGCGCTACCGCGAGCGCAAGTTCGACGCCCTGGGCTTGACCTTCCGCTTGGAGAACCTGGCCAACCTCTACCTGGAAAAATTACCCGAGTCGGTCAATCTCTCCTTCATCACCCGGGCCACCTTCATCCGGATCAGCAAGTGTCTGCGCATCTACCTGCGGGCGCTCCGGGTCGACGGTATCACCAGCCGAAGACTGGAGTCCTATCTCTCGCTGCTCTCCAGCTCCATCGGCATCAAGCGTTTCACCTACACCCAGTATCTCGACATCTTCCGGGGCTTGTCCGAGGGAGTCAAGGATGTCATCTACGCCTTTTACACCAATATCCATGAGAACAATCTCTCGATCATCATCCCGCAGATCTGCGCCGGCGAGGGCGAGGATAACCTGCTCGCCAAGTACCGGGGCCTCTGGCGGAACGACGACCCGAACGGCTCGATCAACCGACTCTCGGAAACCTTTCTACGCGACTTGATCGCCGGCACTTTCGGCCTGCAACTGCTGGACAACTTCATCAGCCGGATCTACCAGACCCTGGAAAACCAGAAGGACCTGCTGGACGAACGGGATCTGGACCTGTTGATGACCTACAATCCGGAGCGGGTGATCAGCTCCCTGCACCAGCGCACCTCCTTCAGCCGCAACCTGATCCTGCTGGGCAACAAGGGCTTCAACCTGACCCAGCTGGCCGCTGACGGCAAACCGGTGCCGCCGGGCTTCGTGGTCACCACCGAGATTTTCCGCTGCTGGCCGGTGATCTCCAAGTTCAACCGGGCCCGCGACGAATTGATGGCCCGGATCCGGGGGGCTTTGACCGAGATCGAAGAGCAGACCGGGCGCCGGTTCGGCGATCCGGACAACCCCTTGCTGCTCTCGGTGCGCAGCGGCGCGGCGGTGTCGATGCCGGGGATGATGGCCACCATCCACAACGTCGGCCAGAACCAGGACCAGGTGGAGAGCTTCGCCCGTGAAAGCGGTCAGGTGTACCTGGCCTGGGACAACTACCGGCGCTTCCTGCAGTCCTGGGCGATGACCGCCGGGGTGCCCAGGGAGAAATTCCAATCCCTGATGGATCGGGCCAAAATCCGGCACGGGGTGGCGGTTAAACGGCACTTCACCCCACTGCAGATGCGCGAGCTGGCCCTGGCTTACCAGGACCATATCCGGGAACTGGAAATCGAGATCCCCGAGGATCCCTGGCTGCAGTTGACCGGCGCTCTGGAAATGGTGCTTAATTCATGGGACACCCAGAAGACCCGCGAGTACCGGGGGTTGATGGATGTTTCCGAGTACTGGGGTACGGCGGTGATCGTCCAGGCCATGGTCTTCGGCAACCTGGGCGAGCATTCCGGCAGCGGTGTGCTCTTCACCGCCCATCCCTACCGCAAGGTGCAGCGGGTGGCCCTCTGGGGCGATTACGCCGTGGGTGACCAGGGCGAGGATATCGTCAGCGGCCTGGTCACTACCTATCCGATCTCGGTGGAGCAGTCGGAGCTGGATGGCCGGGGTGCGGAAAATTCTCTGGAGAAGCGCTTCCCGGAGATCTACCAGCGCCTCCTGGAGATCTCCCGTGACCTGGTCTACGTCAAGCGCTGGAACCCGCAGGAGATCGAATTCACCTTCGAGGGCACCGGGGCCTCCGACCTTTATATCCTGCAGACCCGCGATATGATCACCATCAAGAAGAAGGAGAATTTCCTGGTCTTCGCCGACGAAATCGACGCAAGTCTGCTGGGGCATGGTATCGGAGTAAGCGGCAGCGCCCTGGCCGGCCGGGCGGTGTTCACCGAGGAGAATATCCGCACCCTCAGGGAAGAAGACCCGGGCTCCCCGCTGATCCTGATCCGTCAGGACACCGTGCCGGAGGATATCAAGGACATCTCCCTGGTCGACGGCCTGCTCACCGCCCGCGGCGGCCAGACCTCACACGCCTCGGTGGTCACTCTGCGATTGGAGAAAACCTGCGTGGTCGGCTGCAACGCCCTGAAGGTTTATGAGTCGGAGGAACGGGCCGAGATCAACGGCACCGAAATCCGGTTCGGCGATGAAATCAGCATCGACGGCCGTAAGGGTTTGTTCCTGAAGGGTTTACATCCGGTGCGGTTGGAGATGCATATTCTGCCGATCTGAAGGCGGTGGCGGATGGGCGGGTTTGAAACCTGCAGCTAATTCGAGGCCGTTGACGACCTGAGAACGATTTCTTCCGTCCGGAACCTCAGCCGGAAACGAAGGGTTGAAGATTAGTAAACTGAGCAAGGAATCACTCCAATAGATCTTGAACCTGTCTCCTTCGGCGCAGGTGAGTTCGGGAGCCATGATAGGATCTGCGCATGACCTCTATTCTGCAGTGCCCCGTATGCCGACAGCCGCTGTTGCAATCAGCGCACGGTTACCAGTGCGCCGGGCTGCACACCTTCGATGCAGCCCGGCAGGGTTATGTCAATCTCCTGCTGGCCCATAAAAAGCATTCCAAAGAGCCGGGGGACGACCCGGAGATGGTCCGGAGCCGGAGGCGGTTTCTGGATCTGGGCTATTACGACCGGGTGTCAGCCGGCCTCAATGAGACTATCGGCGAGGCCCTCTCGGGATTGGCGCCCGGCCGGACCGGCAAGGTCCTTGACGCCGGCTGCGGAGAAGGATTTTATCTGCAACGCCTCAAGGAGGCTCTGAGCCAAGACGGCGAGGAGTACCCGCCGATCACCTACCACGGTGTCGATGTTTCCAAGTTTGCGGTGCGCCAGGCCACCCAGCGTGACCGGACCATGGCCTGGTTCGTGGCCAGTATCAACGATCTGCCTTTTTTAGATTCCTCACTGGATCTGGTGCTGAATGTTTTTTCGCCGGCGAACATTATGGAATTCGCCAGGATTCTCAAGCGAAGCGGCACTCTGGTGTTCGCCAGCCCCGGCCCTAGACATCTCAATGGTCTGCGGGAGATTATTTATCCGATCACCAGGGAGCACGAAGAGTCCACGATCACCGAAAAGGCTAAAGAACGTTTTACACTCTCGACCGTGAAGCGGATCAATTATCAACTCGAACTCCATAGTGGCCGTGAGATCATGGACCTGCTGGCGATGACGCCCTACTACTGGAATATCGATCAGCCGACCAAAGCCAAGGTGGCCGACCTCGAAAGGCTGGCACTGGATGTCGACGTGGAGATCCGGGTCTTCAGTAACAGCTAGAAGCAACCCGTGCCGGCTCTGCCTGGCGGCGGCCGTCCTATTCTCCGGGCCCTTTTCCGGTTTGGGACTGTAGAGGGAAAAGTCTTGAAAGAACCCTCTCGGTCCGGTAGCTATCTAAGATCTCAGCCAATCAGCGAGCAGTTGTAGAGCCAAGGGTGCCACGCTTTTGTGAACACCCGTTATCAATTCGGAGAGCAGCAGGGCAATGTGTGAATTTTGCACCAAACATGGCGACGGGCAGGTCTGGTTTAAAAATGCGGCGAATTATGCCAATGACCTGATGGCCGATCTCAATCGGCGCCGTTATATCAAGGACTTTTTCACCTCCACCATCGAAGCCGGGGTAGCCACCATCGGTCGGCTCGAGACCATCTACCGGAAAAAGAAGGTCCTGCCGGAACGGCTGGTACGCCAGATGGTAAACCGGGCCGGGGTGGAACACTTCGGCCAGGTGGTGACCATCGAGGAGATCAGGGAGATTGTCGGGCGGGCGGCCACCGTGGTTAGAATGCCCTGCGCCTGCCGCTGGGCGGCGCTGAAGAAAGAGGCTCGCTGTTGCTACAGTGTCAGCTATACCCCGGAAACCTGGTATCGGGATCTCGACATGGGTTATTTCGGCACCGCCCCGGACATGGGTTTGGAGAGCCTCACCCCGGCGGCCGCCATCGGCCAGATGGAAGCCATGGAAAAAGAGGGGACCGTCCATACCATCTGGACCATGATCACCCCCTTTATCGGCGCCATCTGCAATTGCCAGCCCGGCGATTGTCTCGGCCTGCGGACCCTGGCCCTTGACGTCGAGACCATGTATCGCGGTGAGCAGATGGCCGTGGTCGATAACGCACTTTGCAATGGTTGCGGGGCTTGCCAGGACGCCTGCCATTTCGGCGCTATCGGAAGCAGTGCAGCGGGGGGAGAGTGGCGGGCGGAAATCGATCCCGAAAAATGCTTCGGCTGCGGTTTATGCCGTATCAGTTGCCCGCAGGATGCCCTCAACATGGTTTCTCGTCTCTGGTGAATTAACCGGAATTTGCTCCAGGATGAGAAGTGCGAAATGAGCTGGCGAATTGCGCCGGATGATTGAAACCATGAGGCCAGGGTAAAAAATTTCCAGCCCCCCTGGTCGGAAGGAACAGGCAACTTGCCAGCCTGTCCCGTTGCCTTTGCAGTTGAGGTCTATCGTGCCGCAGAAGAAATTCAGCACTCCGCCCGAAAAAGGAATCGAGATCCCCTACGAGCGGCTCGACCCGGAAACGCTGCGGAGTATGATTCAGGAGTTTGTAACCAGAGACGGGGCGGATTGGGGCGATCCCGGCGGTGCGCTGGAAGATAAGGTCGCCATGGTCGTACGGCAATTGCAAAACGGGAAGGTAAAGATCGTTTTCGATCTGAAGTCGCAAACGGCGAATATTGTTGCCGGTCGCTGAATCGCAGCTGGCCCAGGCAGTAGTTAGGGTTGTCCTCAGGTTTCGACTCAGCCATATCTCAAATGTGCAGGGCGGGGCACAATAATCAACCTGGTATCAGCAGATAGCTCAATTCAACCAGGGGCTTTTATACCTCCGGGATAGTATAATCTTGGATATATTGATTCAAACAATTCTTCAGCGCCTCCAACTGATAGGGCTTGTTCAGAGCCGCGGAAAAACCGTAGGCACGATAATCGGCGACCACCGGACTGTCGGCATAACCGCTCGAAACAACGGCTTTCACTTCGGGAGTGATTTCCCGGATCTGTTTAACCACCTCTTCTCCGCCCATGCCGCCCTTGATCGTGAGGTCGAGAATTACCAGATCGAAAGGTTGTCCGGCCTCCTTGGCCGCCTCGAATAAACTTACTGCCTGGTGTCCGTCGTTGGCGCAAACGATCTCGTGTCCGAGTGAGATAACCATCGCTTTGGCGACATCTCTGATCAGTTCCTCGTCGTCCATCAGGAGCACTTTGCCATTTCTGGTCGCGACGACTTCCGGACTAATCGAGGCGGTTTCATTCTTGGCCTCCAGGGAGGCCGGAATATAAAGGGTAAAGGTCGACCCTTGATTTACTTCGGATTTGACCTCGATTATCCCACCGTGGTTTTTGATAATAGAGTAAGAGGTGGCCAGTCCGAGGCCGCTGCCTTTTTGTTTGGTGGTGAAATAAGGATCGAAGATTCGGGCCAGATTTTCCGCGTTGATCCCGATGCCCGAATCCTCGATGATGATGCGAACGAACCGTCCCCCTTCAGGCAGACCGATGATCGCGTCTTTGGCAAGATCAGCGTTGGACAGAGTAATTTGGATTTTGCCGCCGCCGGCCATCGATTGATTGGCATTCAAGGCAATATTCTGAATCACCTGGGCCAGCTGTCCCCGGTCTGCTTCCACCAGCCAGAGCCGGTCCAGAATGTCCAACTCGTAGTTGGTATTGGAGCCGCTCAGGGCGAATTTCACGGCGTTTTCAAGCACGGGCAGAATATTGATCAACTTCTTGATAGGTTTGCCGCCTTTGGAGAAAGTCAAAAGCTGGTTGGTCAGGTTCACCGAGAGTTGCAGGGCTTTTTCGGCCTGTTCCAGCATGGAGAGCGATTCTTCCTTCCGATCATGGCTCATTTTCGCCATTGAGATGAAGCCGAAGATTCCCTGCAGGAGATTGTTGAAGTCGTGGGCAATGCCGCCGGCGAGGGTGCCGATGGATTCGAGTTTTTGCGACTTGAGCCGTTCTTCTTCCAGGAGATACCTTTCAGTGATGTTATTGATGGTCTCAATTACGGAAATAACGGAACCGGAAAGGTTCTTGACGGGGTAGCCCTTGGTTTCGGCATAGAGAATGTTGCCCTCGGGATCGGTATGACGGTGCAGGGCCACATGCGGTTGTCCATTCTCGAAAACCTGTTTGACGACGCATTCCTCGCCGAGCTCGTAACAGGGCCGAGCGCTCTTGTGCGAGACTGTAAAACAGTTTTTGCCGATGATCTCCACGGCGCAGTCACCCACCTGAGCGCAATAGGCCGAATTGGCCGTGAGGATCCGATAGTCACGATCCACCACGATAAATCCCTCGTCCACCGTATCGAGGATATTCCGGATAAACTCTTCGCTCTGTTTGATCTTCTCCTCGTTCTTCTTGAGTTCCGTAATGTCCTGGGCGGTGCCGAAGATGCCGAGGGCTTTGCCGGTTGGATCGCGCCTGACCACGCCGAAGGCCTCCATCACCCACTCGCGGCCGGAATCGTTGATGATCCGTACTGCCACATGATAGGGGGTATCGTCACTTGCGAGGGCGTTGCGGAAACTTATCAGCATGGTCTCGAGGTCGTCCGGATGAACCAAGCGGGTGAACTCATCATGGGACGGCACGAAGTTCTCGGGAAACTTGTCGAAGAGTCGGTAAGTTTCTTCAGACCATTCAAGCACCAGGGAATCAAGATTAAGATCCCAGCTTCCCAGCTTGGCTACTTTTTGGGACTCTCGTAATTGATTATCGCTCTTGCGGAGTTTCTCCTCGGCCTGCATGCGCTCGGTAATATCGCGGAAATTCCCGATGAGGCACTGCTTCCCGCCGAAGGTCACGCTGGTGGAATTGATATCCGCATAAAAGACCGAGCCGTCCTTGCGCAGCATCGGAACCTCGGGCGCCAGACTTATCTCGCCTCGCCCCTGTTTTGCGAAGATCTCCCGGACGAATGGCAGCGCGTCCTCGGGGTGGATCGCATCGACAGTCTGACCGACGAGCTCCTCGCGAGAATAGCCGAGCATGCCGCAGATGGCTTTATTCGCTTCTATATGCCGCATGGTCGCCATGTCGCCGATCATGATGCCGTCGTTGGCCTCTTCGAAGATGGAGCGGAACTTGTCTTCGCTTTCCCGGAGCGCCTTTTCGGCTCTTTTGCGCTCGGTGATGTCGCGCCAGATGGTTTGGAAGAAAAATTCTCCGGCCAATTCAATCCTTTGAATAATGACCAGAATGTCCCGAAGCTCTCCCTGTTTGGTGGTATGTTTTACCTCAAACTGGTCTTTCCCCGCCTTGAGAACCCGCTCCAGCGAGGCCTGGATGTCCGCCGGACTTTCGACCGGGTCAATGTCCGCTATCCGCAGGGTATTAAACTCTTCCCGGGTGTAACCGAGTTGCAGGTGGACCGCATCGTTAAACTCCAGAATTTCGCCGCGCTTATTCAAGAGCAGCACGCCGTCTGGCGATTGGTTGAACAAAGCGTGATAAAGGGTTTCGGAGAAGTTGGCGGCATGCTTCTGCTCTACGGCCGACTTGAGGAAACGGGCAATCAGGATGATCCCGGACAGGATCAGGATGGAAATGGCTAGAGCTACCGTTTCCGCGAAAATATCCATGGAAATGGTGCCGTCGGAAAAGAAGCGGAACAGCGATATGAACCGGCGAAAAGACATCAAAAATACCACCAAAACAAAAACGACGCCGATAAGCCGATTTTCCGTGTAGCGCACCAGCTTGATCGCATAAAAGGCCGAGATCAGTTGGATGGCGAAGGCAAGTGCCGGAACGATGATCTGGAGGTCCATGCCGGTCTCCTTTTTTGCGGAAGATATTTATGCCTGGTCCTGGTAGTGGCTTCAGGGTGGAAAATCACCCGGACCAGAGAGGGCCGATACCGCCTTTGCTTTTTGCGGCGCTTATTTCAGCTATGGTTCGCGCAAATTTTCCGGCTCAGATGCTTAGTACCGGAAAGGTAACTTGGTTTGATGGACTAACCCCGTTTCCCCCCTGCGGATAGTACTTTACTACGAAGAGGTTTGCCATGAAAGTGTGTGAAAGGAGGTTGTTTATCAAGCCTGGTAACCACAATCATTGGCGCAAACGATGAGCCCTCTCTTCACCCTTCAACCTCAGTTCCATCACTTTCACAACCGGATTGCTTTGACAACCGGGGCGGTTTTATCGCAGGCTGAGATAGACCCGGGCAGATGGAAAACAGGAAAGCTGGGTCCAGGGAAATGAAACGGGAGCGGCGATGACGCCCTTCCTCACACTCAACCTAAGGTCAGGAGGTAAGGCATGAAGGTTACTGCATTTATCAATGCGGCGTTAATCGGTGTTGTGCTTTTGTCTGCCGGCAAGGTGTTGGCCGAAGAAAATAAAGGGGCGGCATCGATTGTCCTGAATGGCGGCAGCTTGGGTTCGATCACCTTCCCCCACGGCCTCCATCAAGGCGTCTTGGTCAACTGCAAGCCCTGCCACGAGCTTTTCGCCAAGGAACCGAAGATTATCGACAAAATGAAGGCCGAAGGCAAGCTGAAGAAACAGCAGGTGATGAACATGTGCAAGAAATGCCACAAGGACCTGGCCGCCAAAGGTGAAAAAGCCGGCCCCACCGCCTGCACGGATTGCCATAAGAAATAGCTCGCGGTCCAGGCATCGTTGGCTGCCCTGCTGGCCTTGGCGCAGTTGCCCGGGGTAGCCCATCAGGAGGCTGGTCAAGAACCGGAATGAGAAGAGGCTGTTTTCCCCGCCCTTTCCGCCATGCCGGCGGCAGCCGGGGAATAAGCCAAGGCCCTCAAAGACGTCAAGGGTCAGCTTGCGAATTTGGTGAGTGGCCTGCCTGGGTTGTCGGCTGCGCGAGCGGTCCTGCCCCATGCCTCTTGATATTGTTTCCCTCCGAGGCAAGGGCTATCTCGATAATCGCGACTGCCTGAAAGGATCCGAATGTGTTTCCGCTTGCCTCCCCGACGTCTTGAGTTGACCATGGAAAGATCACCTCCCGGCAGGAAAGGCGCAGCAATTGTAAAATTGCCGATGAACCGAATTTAGAATAAGCGGCGGCCCGTTTGCAGATCGGCCAGATCAATCACCAGTCCATCTGCCGTGCGGCGGCTGCGCAAGGGCATGGGGGCGCAGGCTCCGACATAGTCCCAGACCGCCTCCTCCAGTCTTATAGCCGATCCGACAGGCAAGGCAGACCACCCGGTCTCCCTCGTGCACAAACCCCATTTTATATTTGAAGCAGCTGTAGCAGGCGTCGAAATGGGTATGCAGCTTGCCCGCGCCATCGCGACGGACGAAGAAATTGATGTTACGGCCCCCTGATTTGTAGGTGAAAAAATGGACCTCGCCGTCGTTGACCAAGGCCAGGGGCAGAATGATCGCCTCGCCGGTCGGCTCAACCAGCGGATGTTCCGGCGCCCGGTCTTCGCATCCCATCAACAGGAGCAACAGGCCAAGCAGATACAGAGTCCGGCGGAAGGTCGCTCGCTTTCCGAGGCGGCGGCTCGTGGTTTCAGGCATGGCGGCCACCCCATTTTCTCAGGTATTCAGGGCTCCGCATCGGGCGCCTCCTCCCAGGGTTCCAGATCGATGAAGTAGAGAATCAGCGCCTTGATCTCCCGGTCGGAGAGCAGGTATTTCCAGGCCGGCATCCAGTGCGGTGGCTCCGGGCCGGCCGGATCGAGCTGCTCGGGTCGGCTGCCGGTTTCGATGATTTTCTTAAGGGCCAGGTAACGGTCATGCACCACCGGGTAGAGCGGGATCTTCTCCTCAGCGTCCGCCATTGCCGTCGGATCCTCAGGGTCGCCCAGCAGTGCCGTGAAAGCGGCCGCCTCTTCCCGGGAGCGCAGAAATAATTTCTCGGCCGTGCGGTTGTGGGCCGGGATGGTGGTCTTGGCGTAATTGTAGTTGGCTATCCCGCCGCGACCGCCCACGCCATGACAGGTGACGCAGCCTTTTTGCAGAAAGAGATACTCCCCCAGTTCCGTCATCTCGGCAGGGGGTGGCGGGGCGGAATCGCCGGGACAGATCGGGCAGTTGAGGGGCGGCGGGATATCCACCGCCCCCTCCGGTCCGGCGACCACGATCCAGCCGGTCATCCAGAAATGGCAGGGACCGCAGATGGTGGCGCAGAAGTACTGGTAACGCCCGGGCTTTCCGGCGATGAACGAGACCTCGACCGGATGGCCGGGCCGGATGTCCGCCGGCCCGAGATCCAAGGCCGGGACATAGAAGCGGTGCGAGACATCGGCGCTTTGCAGCCGGATCACCGCCCGGTCGCCGGTTTTCAGGAAGATGGTGGCCGGCGGAAACCTTTTCCACCAGTAATTGAGGCCGTCGACCTGGTCCAGGGTGAAGGTTCCGGCCCCGGCCACCGCGGTCAGCCGGAAGACCTTGACCCCCCGGTCGTGCCGAGCCGGCAGATAAAGGTACTGATAACCCAGGATCAGTCCCGGGATCAGAAGAATCGTCAGTAGTACGGTAAGTCTCGCCAAGGTCTCTTTCATGACTATCACGCCGTAAACATGATGACCATCAGCAGGGCCAGACCGGCGGTCAGAGCCCCGAACGGGATGAGGCTGAGCAGAGCCCGGTAGCCCCCGGGAAATTTAGCCCTGGCGATGGCGAAGCCCCGGTTGAGGGCCAACCAGAGTCCGGTGACCACCAGCGGCACCTGAAGCCAATGCAGATATTCCGGGTACAGCGGCCGCCAGCGGTCACCGGCAGTGCCGAACAGGTTCCAGCCCCAGCCCAGCGGGTCGGAAAGGCTGGTGGTGATATGGGTGTAGTTGACCATGACCAGCGGCACACTGAAGGCAATCCAGGACATGAGCCCCAGCGGCACCAGCATATATGAGTAACCCAGGAAGATCTCGCGGACCTCGGGTCCCGCCGCTCCGGTCAGCCGCCCGGCGCTCCAGGCGGCCAGATACCAGAGCAGCGGCATGACCACCAGACAGGAGAGCCACATGGTGGTCACATAGATGAAAAAGCCCGGCCAGTCGCCCGTCTCGCTGACGTTAGCCCAGCCCTTGACAGTGCCCCAGGGCCCGAGGAAAATCGCGGTGTAGAGGAGGCAGAGGGTCATCATGATAAAGATCATCCAGGCCTGGTCATAACCTTTGATCTCCAGATCGGAGAAGAAGGGCCGGGCCCGGATGGTCATGTTGTGGTTCCGGCAGCTCTTGAGGCACTCCAGGCACATGCCGCAGTAATTGTTGGCGGCCAGTTTACCCGGCACCAGATTCCAGGGGCAACTCCAGCCCTGAGCGGTGCCCCTGGCGCAGTTCTTCTCCCGGCAGCTGGCGCAGAGCGAGGAGTCGGCCGGTCGCACTTCCAGCATGGCTGCGGTGGAGTAAACGCTGAGCCAGCCGCCGATCGGACACAGATAGCGGCAGAACGAGCGTTTCCGGTAGACGACATGGACCAGAAAGGCGGTCAGGACCAGGCCGCAGAGGACGGAGGAGGTGGCCACCGGTCGGGTGACCAGGATGGTGCTGAAGGAGCACATGGTCAGAAAGAGCAGGTTCTGCAGCCAGATATTGCTCAGCCCCGCCGGCCATTTTCGCCCCTGTCCGTGCAGTTCTCGGTGGTTCTCCCCGACTCCGTCCGGTCCGGGACCGAGCAGTTTGCGCCGTTGAAAGATCTCGCCGAAGAAAGGCAGCGGGCAAAGCATGCACCAGAGCCTGGCGCCGAAAGGCACCATGAAGGTGATCAGCAGAAACCACCAGAGGATCCAGACCACCGTGATGACGATGTTCCGGTTGCCGATCGGTGAACCGAAGAAGCCGGCGAAGATCAGCAGGGTGAGCGCGGCCAGGGCCAGGAGCTGCAGGGGAAACTGCAGCCGGGGCGAGGTCAATAGCCGTTTAAGCCGGGGGCGGTGGTGCAACAGATCAAGCCGCCAGGTGGGCAGGATGGCGGGCATGCCGGTGCCGGGATGGCGGGAGGCCTGGAACATCAGCAGGAAACCGGCCAGGAGCGCGCCGAACACCCCGCCGACCGCTGCCTGGAAGGAGCGGTTGGGATGAACGACGAATTCGCCGAGCATGAAGGGATGCAGGGTGCCGCAGGTCACCGAGCAACGGTAGCGGAACTTGCCGGGACGGTTGGCGATGAAGACCACCTCTTCCACCTGGGCGAAGGGCTCGTCGGTGGAGGGTCTCCGGACCTTGAAGGGCAGTCGGCCCGGTTGCGCCTCGGCTTCCAGATCATACCCCTCCAGATAGATGCCATGCACCGTGTCCAGGGCACCGAGTTTTAGATGCACCTCGTCGCCGAGATTGACCTCGATCCGGTTGGGAGAATAGGAAAACTGCCGGGCCAGGATGGTGAAGTCCCGTCTGGTCTCTACGGGTTGGGTAACGGCATTGAACAGGGACGGCGCCAGGGCAAAGAGGGCGGTAAGCGCGGCGAAGATCAGAATTGCTCGGAATGGTTTCATGCTTCCTCGGTCGATTGGCAATCCTTAGCCGGCATCGGCATATTTACGTTTGGTGATGACCAGATCGGTCCGGACTTCCTGGCCGCTGCCGATTTGGATTTCCCGAGGTCCGCCCTGAAGCAGCAGCTTCTTATGCCAGGTCCGGATGGTGTAGCGGCCCGGCACCACCCCGGTGATTTTGAAGGGGGCCTCCTGGGAATCCTGGTCCAGAACCGCCGTCGTAAACCAGGGAGTGTCCAGGGCCACCACATAGGCGGCCATTTCCAGGTGCAGTTTGCAGAGGATGATCATCACATCCGGCTTGTCGAAGGTGTGTTTGACGCTGACACCCTGCGGCCAGGTCCCGAGATCCAGAGTCTTGCGGCTGGTTTCGGAGAGAAAATAGACGTTGTGCTCCACCGTGTCGTTGTTGAGGAATTCCACCGTGGTGCCGACCTGCACCGGCAAGACATGGGGCAGGAAAATCAGCCCCTTCTGGTCCATGATCACGGTCTTCGACACCGGCGGCGGGGGCGGTCCGTCCACCGGTTCCAGATAGACCACCACGTCCTTGTCACTTTTGGGTCCTGCGGTCTTGACTTTGGTCCGGGCGACCTTGATGGTGCCGGCAACTGAGCCATACTGGGGCTCGGCGGCAACTGCCGGCCGGGCCGGGTTGGCGGCCAGAGAGCCCGCGAGAATCAGGGCGGCCAGCAATCCGAAGCGGTGGCGCCCGCAACCCTGAGCAATCGCGCTGGTTAAAATTTTTCTCATCGCGGCTCTTCCCCCTCGAAGATTGGTTTACGGGCCATCCTTTAGAAGGCGGCGTTCAGGATAAAGAAGACCGTATGATCCAGGCCGTAGTCGTAGCCCTGGTCTTTCAGGTAGGAAGTGCCCTCGATCCGCAGTGAAACATTGGCCCGGATCTGGGTCCGGCAACCCAGCTTGAGGATATCCCGGTCTTTTTCTCCTTCCAGAATCAGATAATCAGGCAACCCCTCCAGTTTGAGGCTTTCATAGCGGAGGAAGGGAATCAGCCAGGGGTAGACAAAATAATAGGCCTCGGCGAACCAGGTGGTCGAATCCACCGCGGCATCGCCCTGGCCTCCTCCGTACATGGTGTCAAGATAGCCATAAGGGTTCTTGTTCCGGCCCAGCATATAGCCGAGATTCAGGGAGAAATCCTTGTAATTGCCGGTAAAACCGGCGCCAAGGCGCCAGAAGTCGTCGTATTCGATATGGAAGGTGTGGGCCCCCACGGTGTGCGGGTTGGTGGAAACGCCCGGATCGACGTCCCAGAGCAGCGTGGTGATCCGGCCCCGGCCGGAATAGCCGAAGAGCGAGAAAAGCAGGCTGTCGTCCCGCCAGTAATCGGTCGGGGCCGTTTTTTGGGTGAGGTCGCCGGCGCCGGAGCCGTCGAAGCCGATCCCGCCGAATTTATAGACCAGTCCGCCATAAAAATCCTTGGAGTCGGTGTTGGCCCCGGAGCCCAGGAAAAAAACCGAGTCTTCCGGCGGCGAGTACATCGGATTGGTGATATTGCCGTTGACCACCCCGAAATAATAGAGCCACTTTCGGCCGAAACCGTTGAGCTCCAGACCGGTCTGGGGCTGGAGGACGAAGCTGTTGCCCTCGAAGTCTTTCAGGACCGTACCCTGGACATAGGTGAGGCCATCGAGATTCAGGAGCAGACTCGGCATGCTCCAGCCGTTGAGCAGATAGTTGAGAAAGCCCATTTTCTGCTCTTCCCGGGCGTTGAAAAGGCCCAGGGTGTGCATGCCCACCGAGCCGATCTGCAGGTTAACCAGGTTTTCCGGCCCGAACAGGTCTTCAAACTGGAGCCAGGCCTTGATCATCAGCCAGGAATAGGTTTCGTCCGAGGAGAAATCTTCCTGGACGAAACGCAGGTCGCCGTAGGCGGAGATGTGGTCGTCCAGGGCGCCGGCCCAGGCGGTCTCGATCTCGTGCGGCATCAGGAATTTGAGGTCGGCTTCTTCTTCGCCGGTGTAGGGGTCTGTACCGGGTTCAGTGTCCCATTCGCCAATCCAGGTGGTGATGAAGGAGATCGGTGAGGTCATGGACAGCCGGTTGGGCCAGAGCGCTGCGGGCCAGAGCTTCTTGTAGACCTCGTCGCCGAGATCGATCTGTTCCTCCTTGCGCAGTACCTCGTCGTCAGTGAATTTGTAGCCGTTGAGCCGGAAGGCCTCGCCCACCGGATTTAAGCGGGGGTAGGCTATGTGGCAGGTGGTGCAGCCGGTTTTATACTGGCGGGCGAAGGTGGGCATGGCCTCGCTGTCGGGACTGCCGCAGAAAGTGCTGAAAACCGCCAGGAGCGCCGCTCCCGCAAAATGAGGCAATTTCATCTTCCGCCCTCCAGTGAATTTTCCGAGCCGATTGCCGCGCCTTATTCTCTCAGCTCTCGTCCTCAAGCTTCAGGGTGATTTGATGTGCCGACGTACGCAAAGGAGCAAAGCCAGCTTGAACCCCACGGCCGGAAATCCCCCCGGGCAAAGGCACTAAACCGCTGTCGCATTATTGAACAACAGATATATAAAGCATAGAGGGGAAGTCGGAGCATAGTCAAAGAACTTTTAGCAGTGAATAACGTGCACCATCCCGGCCGTTTTGGTGGCGAGACTGGTGGTGATGATGGGGCAGGGTCCGGGCCAGGCCCGCCTTACCGACAGGTAACCATTTGTCCTCCGGCAGCTGCTCAGTTGATGATCGGCTCAGCCCCAGGCCCAAAACTCTCCGCTCAACTCCCGGATTACAGATTGCTGCTCGGCCGATAATTCGCAAAACGGCGAGTTGTCGTAGGTGGTGTCGCGGTTTTCCACTACCAGGACCATGGCGTCCTCGCTCAGGGCGTGGTGGTGCCAGACTGCCCGTTTAACGTTGTATAGCTTGCGGGGTTCCAGGGCTTGGGCGTGGATCTTCGTAACCCGCTCATCTCCTTCGCCCACGAAAAGGAGGCAGCGCCCCCGGAGCAGCACGAAGACCTCGTCGGTTTCGTTGTGGCGCTGCATTCGGGTGAGGTTCTCCGGCCGCAGCTCTTCGGCGAAGTTGAGCACCGCCACCCGCCAGGTCTCGAAATCCACCAGGGGCCGGTAGCCGGGGCCGGTGTGTTCTTGCACTTCCAGGAGTTTTTCGCTGATAGATTTCATGTTTATTCCGCCTGGTGCTGGAATGCACCGTGTCGCAGGAAATGAATGGTCTGGGTAATGGCCTGTCGATTCCGCATGATCAGCGGATGGGTGGCGTGAATGACCAGAAAATCGCGCATCCCGGCCAGTTTGGCCCGCTCAACCGACACCTTGCCGTCATTGGGACCGGGGATCAAGAGCGACAGCAGCGGATTGATCGAGCGGTCGCCGGTTATGATCCCCAGTTCGAAGGACGGTGGTCCCAAGCGGTTGGGCAGGCTATCCGGATCGGTGCCCATTTGGTGGCCGGCCGGGCCGTTGATCCAGTGGAAGATCCCGAAGTCTCCCAGCTTGTCCACTATCTCGCTGCCCCGGTTGGGGGGGAGAACATGACCACCCGGCCGATGGGCAACTCCGGATGGGCGCCGGCCAGGTAGCGGACGACGATGCCGCCCATGGAGTGGGTGACGAAATGGAGAGGAGCCGTATCGTTGCCCCGGCAGGCGAGGATCTGCGGCAAGACGAAGTTCTCGGCCAGATCGCCGACCGGGTGTGAGGTGGAGGGATAGGAAAGATTGCAGGTGCGAAAACCGGCTTCATCGAGAGCCCGGGCGGTTTTCGTCATCGAACGGCTGGTCCGGGCCAGGCCGTGCAGGAGAAACACCTTCGGTCGGGGAGCAGGCTGGTTGGCCACGGCGTCACCATTTATAAAAGTCAACAGCAGAGGGAGAAGAATGGCCAAACGTCTCATTCAGCGGCCGGGCCTTGGTCCGGTCGGGCCAGCCAGAAGGCGGCCAGGGAGCAGACGGCGCCCAGAGTATCGGCCAGCATGTCCTTCTGGGCGTCCCAGATGTCGCCCTGGGAACCGAGGAACTCGATTCCGGCGTTGCCGCCGGCGGTGACCGCGAACCACCATTCGATGATCTCATAGCCGGCCGCCACGCTCATGACCATGAACAAGCCCAGAAAGGTGGCCAGGATCGGGCCGCACCAGCCTTTCCTGGTGGCCAGTTCGGCCATGGCGAAGGCGAAGAAGCCGACGGAGAAATGGCCGACGCGGTCGAAATGGTTGCGTTCGGCGCCGAGCAGCTCGGTGACCCAACCGAATGGTACGTTGGCGAAGGTATAGTGGCCGCCCACCGTATGCCAGAAGAGCCAGACCGCCATCAGGCTGTAGGCCTGGTTACTGAAGCGAAAGTGGTGGAAAGTGACGACCAGGGCGGCGAAGATGAGCACCACCGGGATCACCTCGGCGATCCAGACCTCGCGGGAGACCGGAGCTATCCCCAGAACGATGAAGAAAACCGTGAAAACCGCACCCAGGAAATGGGGGTAGTATTTACCGATCATATCAGTCCGCCCGGGATGGAGGTATTATTTGATCTTCACTACCAGTGGTTTCTCAGGTTTTTCCTTGGACAGGATCAGGTAGTAAAATTCACCTTCCTTGCCGAACATGATCGAACTGCCGGAGGCCTGGTGATCTTTGGCTTGCCCGGCCTGGTCGTACTTGAGGACGATTTGCTTGATCGGCTCCAGGTTGGGCACCAGGATCTTGCCGTTATAGGAATAACCGGCCATGATATTCGACCGTTTCTCGGCCGGGATTTCGGCGATCTCGGCGCTGGTGATGGTGAATTCGAGGTTTTTCTTCGCCGATCGGCGGACCGCGTCGAGAACGTAAGGGGGCGTGTCCTTCTTATAAAAGAGGCTCATGATACCTTCCAGATCCTTGTTGCGTTGGTAGGTCAGATAGTGGTCCAGCAATTCCTGGGCGGAGTGGCTTTTGACCTGGCCGGAGCAACCGCAGAACAGCAGGATGGTCAGTCCGAGGATGTAGAATTTTCGCATGTTAGGTCTCCGGTTATCAGACCGGGCCGGGCCGGGCTGAATTGCTCTAAGCGTATGGTCCTTGAAACCGATTAAGATAATGACAAAAAGGCCGGGGGGCAACGGATTATCATTGCGGCCGCTGCTGAACTGACCTTACTTCTATCCGGAAAGATTCTTATTATATAAACAGGTGAAGAAGATTCAACCCATCCGGAAATTCCGGAAGATTGGGCGAGGAGTCATGGATAGAGAGGTGAATTATGGCAAGCAGAGCGTATTGTTCAGACATAGCGGTTGAGTTGGGAAGATGGAGCGAGAAGCTGCACCGGCTTTCCAGCGATATCGATCGGATACCTTCCATCGACAAATACAGATTGCTGCCGCAGATCGAGCAGTTGCACATCATTATGACCGAGTTGGATGATCGGGTGGGGGCACTGGTAAATTCCTGCGAGACCGTTGAGGAGGGCAGCGAAAAGAAGGTGGTTGGCGGCGGGGTCATGACCGGCGTAACCGCGGAGGAGAAGTTCGACTACGAGGTTGGTGGTTGATTGCGACTCACCCCCTCGCAAGCGCCGGTTGCCAGTCAACCGGCGGGCCGCGCCTGGCGCGGCTCTTTTTTTAGCGGATTACCAGGAGGAGGCATAAAATTGCCCGCCGTTCCAACGGGGGAGACTCTTCCCGTTTGAAACAGCGGGCCTCCGGCGGACGATCTCTTTCATCCGCCAGCTTCCGCTAATTCTTCACTCACCTACCTCAGCTAATAACCTCGGTCTTGTTTTTCTTGCCGCAGGAGGCGCATTTAACTTCCACCTCCACCTTCTCGCCGGCGTACACCTTCCGCCCGCAGGCAGAGCACAAGCAGGCCCCGCCGCTTACACCGCTGGTGTTCCCCGGCATCAGCTTCTTGCCGCATTCCGGACATCTCAACTCGGGCATATATTTCACCTCCCAGCGCTCATCTAATATCTCTCGCCGGCAACCCGATCCTGAATTTAAGGAAACCGGTTGCTCGACCTAAGTCACTTTTACCTATTAATAATTTAAGCATGATCCGGGGCAGTGGCCCGGGTCCGGCGACGGGATATTCGGCGGGGTCGCTTTCAGGGCCAGCGCGAACGGGGCCGGCCTTTCTCTTGCTCTTCCCGGTAGAGGTCGTCGAGGCGCTGCTGATATTTCCGGATGACCGCCTTGCGCTTGATTTTCAGGGTGGGGGTCAGCTCGCCCCGTTCCTCGCTTAAGGGTTCGGCCAGGATCACGATCTTGCGCACCGTTTCAAAGGAGGCCAGATCGTGCGAGAGGTCGGCGATGCGGGCCAGCAGGAATTCGTTCAATTCAGGCCGTTCCGCCATCTGCGCCGGGCTCAGGCCGCTTAACCCCGGCAACGGTCGGCGACTCTGCAGATGCTCGTAGTCGGGTGTGATCAGGGCGGAAAGGAAGGTTCGCCGGTCGCCGTAGAGCACGGCCTGGCTGATATATTCGTCGTTGGTCAGCAGGTTTTCGATGTATTGCGGGGTGACATTCTTGCCGTTAGAGGTGACGATGATGTCCTTCTTGCGGTCCAGGATAGTCAGGCAGTCGTCGGTTAGTTTGCCGAGATCGCCGGTCAGCAACCAGCCGTCGTGGACCACTTCGGCGGTGGCTTTGGGATCCCGGTAGTAGCCCAGCATCACCGAAGGGCTCTTCACCGCCACTTCGCCGTCCGCTTCGATCCGCACCCGGCAGCCGGGCAGCGGCGGCCCCACGGTGCCGGGCCGGATACGGTCGAGGCGGTTGACGGCGATGACCGGGGAGTGTTCGGTGAGGCCGTAGCCCTCGAGGATGCGAACTCCGGCGGCCAGGAAAAACCGGGTGATCTCGGGGGCGAGCGGGGCGCCGCCGGAAACGAAGAAACGCAGCCGTCCGCCCAACCGCTGTCGGAACCGGCGAAAGACCAGGAAATCGGCCAGTTGTTCTTGCAGAGCCGACCAGCGCTCCGTCCGTCCTTCCCGTTCGGCTCTTTCCTGACGCCGCCGACCTACAGCCATGGCCCAGGCGAAGATGGCCCGGCGCGGCAGGGAGGAATCGTGGACCGAGTCGAGAATGCGGTCATGCAGCTTTTCAAAGAAGCGCGGGACTCCCAGCATGATGGTTGGGCGAATGGCGCGGATGTCTTCGGAGATCGAGCGGATCGAGCCGGCATAGGCGATGGTCGCCCCGGCCAGCAGCATCAGAAACTGGCCGGCGGTCCGTTCGAAGGAGTGGCTCAGGGGCAGGAAGGAGAGGTAGATGTCGGTATCGTCAACCCGCACCGCCTGCAGGCCGGCCCGGGCATTGGCCAGCAGATTGGCGTGCGAGAGCATCACCCCCTTGGGGTTGCCGGTGGTACCGGAGGTGAAGATGATGGTGGCGCAGTCGTCGGGCTGCAGTTTCTCCAGCCTGCCGCGCAACTCCCCGGCTATCACCGGCCCGGCCCGCCGCCCTTGTTCCAGGAGGGTCGGGTAATCCAGCCCGCAGCTGCCGGGGGAATCGGGGCCGATCGGGTCGAGGGAAATAATCTGCCGCACCGCGGCGCTGCAGGTGGCCAGCATCTCGGCCTTTTCGGAGCGGGCCACGAAGGCGACCTCGGCCCCGGCATGCTTCAGGATGTAGTCGGTTTGCCTGGTGGTGCTGGTGTGATAGATCGGCACGGTGATAGCGCCGGCCGCCATGATCGCCAGGTCGGCGACCAGCCACTCCGGGCGGTTGTAGGCCATGATCGCCACCCGGTCGCCGCTTTTTACCCCCAGGTCGATCAAGCCCCGGGCCGTGGCCAGGACCAGTTCCTCTACCTCTCTCCAGTTCAGGGGCTGGTATTGATCATCAATTTTTCGGAGCAGCGCCGTTCTCTTGCCATATTTCCCGACCTGTTTGAAAAACATGGCGGGAATGGTTCCCGGGTTGTTTCCCGGCCGGCTCTTCAAGCTTCAACCTCCATAAAAATTCCCCCCCTCGGCGGCCAGGTCCCTAAGAAAATCGGCCGGCGCGAAGCGTTCGCCCAGGCTTTGGGCCAGGGCCTCGAGTTTGGCGACCACTTCCGGGAGCCCCCGGTCGTCGGCGTAACGCAGCAGACCACCGGTATAGGGCGGGAAGCCGGCGCCGAAGATCAGCGCCGCATCGACCGCCGCCGCTTCGCTCACGACTCCTTCGGCCAGGCAGCGGGCGGCTTCATTGAGCATGGTCAGGAGCAGCCGATCGACTATCGTTGCCGGGGCCGACTGTTTTTCAGTCGCCGGGGGTGGCAGCTGCAGGGCGCCATAGATTTCCGCGGCGAACCTGCCCCGCTTATCATGATCGTACACATAGAAGCCGCGACCGCTCTTGCGGCCCAGCCAGCCGCTTTCTTTCATCCGGGCCAGCAGCACCGAAGGGGTCATCCGGGCGCCGAAAGCCTGGTGCAGGGTCCGGGCGACATCGGTGGCGATGTCCAGACCCACCATGTCCAGCAGGGCAAAGGGGCCGAGCGGCAAGCCGAATTCCCGCAGGGTCCGGTCGATGAGCTTGAGATCGCCGCCTTCTTCCAGCAGTAAGGCCGCCTCGTTGAGATAGGGCAGCAGCAGCCGGTTGACCAGAAAACCGGGCCGGTCCAGGACCGGGATCGGGATTTTACCCAGTTGCCGGGCCAGGTCGCCGGCCGCCTGGCGGGTCTCGGGGCTGGTCTCCGGTCCGGAAACCACCTCGATCAAGGGCATGCGTTCCACCGGATTGAAGAAATGCAGACCGGCCACGCGGCCGGGATTGGCCACAGCCCTGGCCATTTCGGTGATGGAGAGCGCCGAGGTGTTGGAGAGGATCAGGGTATCGGCCGGTACTTGCCGGGCAATCTCGGCCAGCACCGCCTTTTTTACCCCCAGATTCTCGGCCACCGCCTCGATCACCGCTTCCTGGGGCCGCAGGCCGCTCAACCCGGTGGCGTAGGAAAGCCGGCTGCCGATCCAGGCGGATTGGCTCGGGGTGTCGAGACCTTTGTTTCTTCGGGATTTCAGACTTTTCTGGAAACCACTCAAGGCCTCCTCCAAGCCCTTGACCGAGCGATTCAAGAGCCGGGCCTGCAAGCCTCGTTCGGCCAGCAGGGTGACGATGGAGCCGCCCATCACCCCGGCGCCGACCACGGCGACCCGGTTAAAGCGGCGCCGCGTTTTGGAATCGCTTCGGGAAAAATGCTCCCGGAGCCGGAAGACCTGCTGCAGATGGCGGGCGGTATCGGTGACCGACATTTTCCCCACCAGTCTGGCCTCGGTGGCCAGGCCAGCGGCCGGATCGCCCTGGTATGAGGCCTCGATTGCTTCGATGGCCGCCGGGATGGCCGGGTAATGCGCGCCGGTCTTTTCCCGGGCCTGCTGCCGAGCGCGGGCCAGAACCAGCTTGCGCCAGGGCGGCAAACGGTCGAGCATGACCGGCCGGGCCGGGCGTTTTTTCCCCGGGTTCCGGCGCAAGCGGCGGAGCGCCGCGGCCAGCAGGTGTTCGGGAGGGACGATCTCGTCCACCAGGCCGATCCTTTTGGCCTTGCGGGGAAAAACCCGGGCGCCGGTGGTGATGATCCGTAGCGCTTCGATCAGGCCTACCAGGCGCGGCAACCGCTGGGTGCCGCCGAAGCCGGGGATGATGCCGAGCTGGGTTTCGGGCAAGCCCATGAAGGAGCGGGAATCGTCGGTGATGATCCGGTAGTCGCATGCCAGGGCCAGTTCGGTGCCGCCGCCCAGGCAGGAGCCGTCGATGGCGGCGACGGTCGGGTAAGGCAGTCCGGCCAGCCGCTCGAAGAGCTCCTGGCCCCGCCGGGCCAGGGCTTCTCCTTCCTCGGCTGAACCGATCTTCTCGATCACCGCCAGGTCGGCCCCGGCGATGAAGTTGCCGGCCTTGCCGGAGACCACGATCAGGCCCTGGAGTTCCGGCCGACCGGCCAGCTCCTGCAGATTGTGGTCCAGTTCGTCCAGGACTTGCCGGTTGAGGATATTGACCTTGGACTCGGGCAGGTCCAGGGTCAGGGTGGCCAGGTTGTCTTCGATCTCAAGCCGGATGGCTGCTGTCATATTACCGAGCCCTCTCGATGATCAGAGCCCCACCCTGGCCGCCACCGATGCAGAGAGTGGCCAGTCCCAGATTCACGCCCTGCCGCCGCATCTCCAGGAGCAGGGTCAGGACCATCCTGGTGCCGGTGGAGCCGACCGGATGCCCCATGGCGATGGCGCCGCCGTTGACGTTCATGAGCTTCCGGTCGATACGTCCCAGAGCCTTACGGCCCAGAAACTTTTCAGATAGCTGGTCGCTGTCGAAGACCATTTCATTGGCGATGATCTGGGCCGCGAAGGCCTCGTTCATCTCGATCAGTCCGAAGTCGCTGATCTGATGCCCGGTTCGTTCCAGCAAGATCGAGGTGGCGTAAGCCGGGCCCAAGCCCATACGTTTGGGGGCGAGGCCGGCAAAGGCATGTTCGCGAACATAGCCGAGCGGCACCAGGTGGTGGCGGGCCACCGCCTTTTCCGAGGCCAGGAGGACGGCGGCGCCGCCGTCGGTGATCTGCGAGGAGTTGCCGGCGGTGACCGTGCCGTATTGACGATCGAAAACGGGGCGCAGTTTGGCCAGCAGTTCCAGGGATTCATCACTGCGAACCCCGTTATCGAAATCGACCGATTCCCGGAAATCCGGGGGGGTGAGCACGGTCATGATCTCTTCCTTGAAATGGCCGGCCTCATGGGCCGCCGTGGCCCGTTGGTGGCTGAGCACGGCGAACTCGTCCTGGGCGCGTGCGGTCGATCTTCAATTCCCGGGCCAGAACCTCGGCGGTCTGGCCCATGCTCAGTCCGCAGGTCGGGTCGGTCAATCCCTGCAGGAGCCCGATCTTGGGAATGAAATCATGGGGCCGCAGCTTGAGCAGGTTGGCGGCTCGCTGCTTGAGGGTGCGGCTCTGCAGGTAATGGGTGGCGACATCGTGAAATTTTTTGGAGAGGAAGAAGGGGATGTTCGACATCGACTCGACCCCGCCGGCCACGACCAGATCGGCCTCGCCGGTGGCGATGGCCTGGGCCCCGGAAATCACCGCCTGCATCCCGGAGGCGCAGTTGCGATGCACGGTAAAGGCCGGCACCGCCTCCGGCAGCCCGGCATACAGAGAGATAACCCGGGCGATATTGACCGCCTCCATCGGCTGGGCGACATTACCGATCACCACCGAGTCGACCACGGCCGGATCCAGACCGGAGCGAGCCAGCAATTCCTTGACCGCCAAGCGACCGAGATCGACGGCGGACAACTCGGCGAACCTGGTGCCAGCCTTGATGTATGGGGTTCTTACCCCGCCGACTATGGCAACCTTTTCAGCCATGGACGCCTCCTGGGAATTTGTCGCCCCCTCTTGATGGTCTCAATTAAACAATAAAGCAGTTTCCGCGATAATGCCGGAGAAGAGCGGATTGTTTCCGGGATTTTATCGCTGCGCCCGGATTTACCCGGGTACAGCCGGGGAAGATTTGTTCTCCGATATAATCGAACCCTTATCCGGCTGGTCCAGGTCGGCAAAGATCCCGGCCAGGAGCCGCTCCCGGCGGGTGAGGCGCAAGCGTCCCCGCTGGCGACCGAGTTCCTCGAACTCGGCCAGGAAATAATCGAGCAGCCGCAATTCCTCGCGCTGATCCATCCCCAGCGCCCGGCGGCCGGCAATGGTGGCCAGCAGACAGAGAGTGCCGTAAAGGTAGAGGCTTAAATCGGTGATCCGGCCCAGGTAGAGTTCCCGGTCGGGCAGTTTCCGCCCATGCCTGATCAACCCCCAGCCCAGCATCAGTTTGATCCGCCATATCGTGCGGCCGATCCGGGCGACGGCCCGGTTCATTTCCGGCTCCCGGAAGTGTAGACTAAAGCAGGGGTAGCGGAGCAGCTTCCGGAGCACTGCCGGCAGGGAGAACGAACCGCCTTCCCCGGTCAGCAGACGCAGCAGGTAGAGGGGCGGGTAGATGGTATGGATCTCGGATGTGCCTTCGAAAATTGTGGTGACCCGGAAGTCACGCAGCCGTTTTTCGTAGGGCAGGGTCGAGAGATAGCCGGCTCCACCGGCGGTTTGCATGGCCTCGTAGAGACTGTCCCAACCCCTGCTGGTGCCGAAGAGCTTGGTGTGCGAGCTTTCGATGCTCAAGTTGCCGGTGGGGGTCTGTTCCAGCAAATGCGCGGTGAAGAAGGTCATGGCCTCGGCCACCGCCCCGTGCACCCGGGTCCGGACTATCTTCTCCCGGATCAGCTCGAATTCGGCGATGGGTTTGCCGAACTGTATCCGGGCCGCGCCGCGCTTCCGCATATCGGTCACGGCCCGGGCCATGACCCCGGATGAGGCGGCGCCCAGACCGAGGCGGCCGTAGTTGAGAATGGTCATGGCGATTTTGAAGCCGTCACCGGGGGCGCCGAGGAGATTTCCCCTGGGGATTCGGACCTGGTCCAGGGTGATGGTGGTGGTGGAACTGATGGCCAAGCCCATCTTCGGCATGGCGCGGCCGATTTTCACTCCGGGGCTGGCGGTTTCGACGATGAAGGCGCCCATGAAGCCCGGGCGCGCCGGATCCATCTGGGCGAAAACCGTCAAGCCCCCGGCATAGCCGCCGTTGGTTATATAGCTCTTATGGCCATTGAGGATATAGCTCTCGCCGTCATCACTCAGGGTGGCACTGGTGGTGATATGCTGGGCGTCGGAACCGGTTTCCGGCTCGGTCAGGGCATAGGCGAAGAGCATTTCTCCGGCGGCGGCCGCAGGCAGGTAATGCTCTTTCTGCTGATCGTTGCCGAAGAGCAGGATGCCCTTGACCCCGATGGAGAGGTGGGCGGTGGGGATCAGGGCCAGGGCCAGATCGAAGCCGGAGATGGCCTGCAAAACCAGGAGATACTGGTTCAGGGACAAGCCCAGGCCGCCGTAATTCTTGGGGAGGTTGAGACCGAAGATACCCAAGTCCTTTAGACCGCGCCAGAGTTCCTCGGGAATGACTCCGGCTTTTTCCAGTTCGGCGGCCGGGAAGTCCTTGATCAATTCGCGAAAACCGGCGATAACTTGAGTAGTTACCGAACTGGCGGCCGGTGCGCTGAACGAGGAGAAAAGGGAACGCTGGAAACGATCCAGATAGAGACCGGCCAGAAAGGGTTTGAATTCGCTGGGATTCATCATGACAAGGCTTCTCCGGGGTAATCAGGTGTCCGTGAGCCGAAAAACTCTTGTTCTCCTTTTTCCTGTTATTATATATAGCATTCGCTGACGACTTGGTCGTTAACAAAAAAAATTTGCGGATGGGCGGAGAGACAGTGGCCAGAAAAAAAAAGATCGGCTTTGTTCTTGGTGGTGGAGGGGCACGTGGCCTGGCCCATCTGGGAGTCCTCGGGGCTCTGGCTGAAGAAGGGATCGAACCGGAACTGGTGGTCGGCAGCAGCATCGGCGCCCTGCTCGGGGCCATGTACGCCACCAGCGGGGACTTTCGGGCCGCCATTACCAAGGCATATGACTATTTCCACTGCGAGTGTTACGCCAAGATCAAGTTCGACTTCCTCAAGCAGACCGAGGAATCGGGCTTGAACGACGGTCTGCTGGACGGGCTTTCGCGTTACCTGCGGAAAAAGTTCTTCTATAACGTGGTGCTGGCCAACCGGCTTTCCTTCGTCGATATGGAGGTCTACCTGGAGAATATCGCCTGGTTGATCGACGATATCGATATTATGGACACCAAAATCCCCCTGGCCATTGTCTGCACCGATATTCACTCGGGCCAGAAGGTGGTGCTGACCGAGGGCTCATTGCGGCAGGCGGTAGCGGCCTCGGCTGCCATTCCCGGGATCTTCCCGCCGATCCAAAACAATACGCAACTCCTGGTCGACGGCGGCTGGGTCGACCAGTTGCCGGTTACCGTCTGCCGGGAATTGGGGACCAAGTTCGTGGTGGCCGTCAACGTGGCCCGGGAGCTGGAGCAGGACTACTCCACCGAAACCGGTCTCGATATCCTGCGGCGGACCAACGCCATCACCAGAACCGTCCTCAACCGGATGCAGGCGAAGGAGGCCGACGTGCTGATCGAACCCGAGGTCGGCGAGATCAGCTGGGCCGGTTTCGGTTGCGTCGATGCCTGTGTCGATCTGGGGCGTGAGGCGGCGGAGAGGATGATGCCCGTACTGCTCAAGAAATTGCGCCGGTAACAGGTTGAGCGCAAACCCCGTTCGCGGGTCGACCGACGGATTGTTTTTCCCGGTTGCCTTATTCGCCTTGCTTCGGCGTAGCCGGTTCCCGCAGCCAGGCATAATAGAGCGCCGCCCCCACCAGGAAATCCACCCAGGCCAGAGTGATATCCGGCAGCAAAGAGTTGAACAATTGCAGATAGATGGGCTGGGGCGGTGCCGCGACCAACTTGACCAGGGAGAAGTGGCTCATCAATACGGTGCCGTAGATGACCAGCATGCCGTTCAAGAGGTAGCCGTAGACCGCGGTGCGGCGCGAAGTGAAAAGCAGGCTAACCAGTACCAGGTCGAGCAGGGGAAAGAGACTGGCCACCACCTTGGAATGATCGAAGAGGAGCCGGCCGGGATGGAGTTTGTCGGGGACCAGGAAGGGGTGGATGCGGAGATGGAGTAAGAAGGCCGCCACCGCCAGCAGCACCAACGCGGCCCAGAGCAGGTGACGCATGGTCCGGTTGCTCCCCGAGCTGACCTGGCGGTCCGCGGTCCGGGTCGTGGTTGATATTGGGCTCATGCGGCAAACCTCGTAATCGCCCCGAGCCAGAGGGTCAGACTGATTATCACGATATGCAGCACCCACCAGCCCGGCCGATAGCGCATGAAATATTTCAACATCTCAGCCTCCGAAAACCAGATGCCCGATTGTGTAAACCGTAGCGATGGCCACCGTATGCAGCAGCCACCAGCGGACGGACAAAAAAGGCGTATAGTTCCTGTACATTTTACCTTGGCCTCCCTTGATCAGCCGACTTCCAGGTCGGGAGTTCCGTCGCCGACCAGATTGACGATTTTCTCGACTTCGAAATAGGCAATGAATTTGGGGCCCAGGGCCTGGTCCTGGGCCGGGGTCAGGTGGCGCCTGGTCATGGCGGCCAGCAGGGTCGGGTCGCTGTCCTCGCGGATCTTTTTCAGGTAAAGCCTGATCCCGTGGCTGCCCGGGCCTTCCTCGATGAATGCATATACGGCATGGGGGTTGTCCTGGAGGTTGGCGTGGGTCAGATGCCGGCGCATGATGAAGGCCGCCGTGCCGTCGGCGCCGAGATGCGGGGTCGAGTAAATGGCGGCGGTAACCCGTCCGTCCTTCCCGGCCGAGGCCAATACCCCACGGCCCTCGGTGTTGGCGAAATAATCCTTGAGATTCATGCTCACCTCCTGATCAGTTTGGCGGGGTCGTAATCCTGCTCCTTGAGCCGGGTCAGGATCTGTTGATAAAGATCTTCCTCCATGCTCTTCTGCCGGCTGAGAATCCACAGATATTTGCGGTCCGGATGGCCGACCACGGCATACTGGTAGTTCTCGCCCAGATCGATGATCCAGTAATCCCCGGAGAAAGGCCAGAAAAAAGTGACTTTCAGCTTGGCGTTGCTTTCCCGGTCAACCACCCTGGCCTTGCCCCGGGCCGCCCGCAATACCTGGTGGTAATCGCGATCGTAGCATTCGTTCAGCACCTCGATCCGGCCGTCCGGCCGCAGGGAATAGGTGGCCTTGCTGGCCGCGCAGCCTTTCTGGAAGCGGTTGGGGTAGCGGGCGATTTCGTACCATTCGCCGAGATAGCGGTGGAGATCGACGTGGGGGACGGTGGCGAGTGGCTTCATGATTTCTCCCGAAGGCGGAGTGCAGGCAACCAGAATCGAGAGTAGCAGGGATAAAAGGAATATTCCAAGAGCAAATGTCCGCATTCGATATCTTACCATGTTCCCGCCCGGGCAAATCACCGTGGACGCTTCAGCCGAGGACGAAGCCGCCTACCCTAACCAGGTCGGACTCATTCAATCTGCGGCAGGTTACTTTTTGTCTTCGGTCTCCGGGTAAAGCGCCTTAACCCGAGGGAGTCGTTCCGTGCGCTTTTTGGTCTGCAGGAGAGCCTCCGGGACACTGTCCTTGCTTAACACCGCCACTATCCAACCCAAACCAAAGGGGATGGGACCGGGATCGGTATAGACATGGTAGAGCACCAGTGAGGCATTCTCACCCTTATCCTCGATGCGCCAGTAACCGGTGGTATCGGTGATCGTCTCTTTCTTCTTCAGTTCAGGCCAGGGCTGTATTTGCCACTCTAGAACAGAGGCATGATTTTCAGCCCCGCTTTCAAAGAGTTTCAGGCGGTATTTCTTTATATTTCCCAAGGGCAGGGCCAACGTATAGTTGAGGACGGTAGCCTTTTCATTCTCGGCCACGACTTCAACGCGGCTGACATTGGGCATAAATTCAGGATATCTCACATAATCCTTTAAAATCCCCAGCACTTTAATTCTGGGGGCCTTGATCAGGCCAATTGCCTCGAAGGTCCGGCCTTTTTCCTCGTCTGCATCAATCTCGCGAACGACTATCTCCCCTTGGGCAATGCGTTTATTTTCCGCTTCATTCAAAGAAATGGGATCAATGGCATGCAGCACGGTCGGGAGCGCCAGCAAGCCCGCAATAAAACAAGCTAGGAAATATGGTTTATTCATTTTCCCATACCGACCATTCATCGTTCATCATTTTCGGGGCCGCTGCCTTTAAATTTTTGGCACCCACTTTTCAGCCGACCTCGGAGCGATTGCGCCCGCTATTTTTGGCCTTGTACATGGCCTGGTCGGCCAGGGCGACAAGTTGGGCGCCATCGGTCAAGTGACGATCAGCCACCGAGGCAATTCCCAGGCTGATGGTGACAAATTCGGAGATGTCCGACTCTGTATGGGGCAGGCCAAGCATGAGGACCGATTCACGAATGCGCTCCGCCAGGACCAAGGCGCCTTGGTCGTCGGTATCGGGAAGAATGACGGCAAATTCCTCGCCGCCGTAACGGGCCACAATATCCTGGGCCCGGGCGCCCACCGACTTGAGGGTCCGGGCAAGCTCACGCAGACATTCATCACCCGCGAGATGCCCGTAGTGGTCATTATATTTTTTAAAATAATCAACATCCATCATGATCAGGGATAATTGCGAGCCCAATCTTTGGTGACGGGCGAATTCGGCCCGTAAGGCATTGTCGAAATATCGGCGATTGGCCAGGCCCGTCAGGCTGTCCGTCAGAGAATTACTGTGGTACAGATCCCTTTCGATCTTCAGCTGCTGAACCAATTCCTGGATCTGCCGTTCGGCCTTCTTGCGGCTGGTAATATCCCTGACAATCAGGACCATCCGCACGGGCTTGCCCTGCTGGTCGCGGATCAAGGCATTGTTGACCTCGATGTCAAAGCGGGAGCGGTCCTTGCGGATGGCGCGGTATTCATTGGGACCATGGTAATTTTCCCGAATCATCCTGACGATATTGGCCTGCGCCCTTTCATGATCCTCGGGGACAATAAAATCCATCACCGACATGCCGGGGGCTTCCTCCAGAGCGTAGCCGAAAATTTTAGTGGCGGCCATGGAGACCATAATGATCCGCCCCGACAGATCCGCGATGGTGATATCATCAGGAGAAGCCATCAGGATGGTTTTATAGATCTCTTCGCTGGCCTGGAGCTCCAGGGCCTTGGCGGAAAGCGCTTTTTCCGCCAACTGTCCGATCTCCCGGGCCATAATCCCGAACTCATTGTTTGGATAGATATATTCCTCACCCGCCAATTCCTCACCAGCAATGGTGGCCTTGATTTTTCGGCTCAATTCAACCAGCGGCCGGGACAAAAGTCTGCCCAGGAGAATACTCTGGACAAACCCCACCGCGCCGGCGATGACTCCGATCAGGCCGAGCATCAGCAAAACTTGCCAGATGATGGGCCGGAGTATTTCCCTTTTTTCGACCGCGGTCACCACAGTCCAGCCGGTTGCAGGACTGAGGCTGGCATGGGCAAGGTAGCTCACCTGGCCGACGCGGTAGGTCAAGTCACCTTTCCCGTGCGGGGGCAAGAATTCCGGTCTTTCCGGCGGGGCTTTGCCCAATAAGGACTGATCGGGAGGCATGATAACTTTCCCGGACCGGTCCAGGACAAAGCTGAACTCCGAACCGTAATCGCCGGGCTGGGCAATAAGTTTCATCACCTGATCGATTGAACAATCGACGGCTACCACTCCGCCATAGCCGCCATCGGCCTGCTGCAACGCTCTGCTGGTCGAAACCAGCCACTCTTTAGTTTTCGCCTCCTGATATGGCAGGCAAATCGAGGTCTCGGGCCTGGTGGCCAGCGCCGCCCGATACCAGGGCCGGGTGGTCGGATCGTATCCTGCCGGCGGCGTGTAGTCGTTGATCAGCAGCAGGCCGTTTTCGTATGCCGAATAGATATAGGCGATATGCCGGTTGGCTTGGCGAATTGCCCGATAATCAGCCAAAATGCTCTGCCGGGCCTTGGGGCCGAGGGTCATCGCCTCCCTGATTTCCTCCTTGCCGTCCAGCACCTTGACGGTATTGACGATTTCGGCAAAGTACCCGTCAATGAAGAGGGCGACGCCCTGGTTGGTTCGGCTGATGACGGCGCGCGCCTTGGAGATTTCGGAATAATAAAGGAAGGCCGTGAGTAAACAGCCGAAGATGACCCCAACAATCAAAGCCAGGAGAATGCTGCTTTGAAAGATTTCGCGCTTGATGCTGGAATTCTGGGGTGACAACCTGCTCTTGATAAAAATCTCCTCAGGCGCCCACCCCAAGTTCAGGGGGCACCAGGTTTAATCGCCGGCTGGCGATTATCGCCCTTTACTTCACGCCGGCAGAGGTTTTCGGCTGTGTCGGTTGCGGCTTGCTCGCCCCGGGCATCGTCCTGCTCTTGGGCCTGATAGGCTGACGCGTATTATCCCTCCTTATTTCCCGGAGAAGATAATCCGCGTCAGCGGTTCATCGTTTGGGTCTGCGGCGGCCGAAAATGAGAGCAAGAACAAAAAATACCAGGAAAATGAAAAAGAGAATCTTGGCGATGGAGGCCGCCGCGCCGGCTATTCCGCCGAAACCGAAAACTCCGGCAATGATGGCTATGATGAAGAATACGGCTGCCCAGTATAGCATTTGATATTCTCCTGGTTAGTTTCATCCAGAAACGGTCTTCTCGGAGTCTCGCAAGCTCGCTTACCTGCCCGATACCGGCGTTGCTCCGTTGCCGAAAAATGCTCACGTACTCAAGTACGCGGAGTTTATCCCCAAACTTTTTAGGGGACTTTTTCGCCGCTCTCGCGCCTTGGTCTCGAACAAAAATCCTCGTTTCTGGATGGAAATTGGTTAGCGGTTATTTCTGTAATTTTTCGCCGGTTTCTTCGATTTTCTTGCCGGTGGCATCCATTGCATCCTGTGCCTTGTCACCGACTTGTTCCGTCACTTTATCAATCTTTTCACCGGCCTTTTCGGCCGGCCCCTTCTGCTTGCAACCGACAAAAGAAACCAATAGCAAGGCGCTGCAAAACAACAGAACGACTTTCTTTATCCTTTCCATAATCTGTCTCCGTTTGAAAATTCATCTTGAACGGCAATGCGAACTTTTTGAAGTTGTCTAAGCGCCGTTTCCAACTGATATTTCAGGTTACTGATCGGATGGGTCTGCTGTCAATGCGGTATATGGGGATCAGGGGATAGAGGCTGACCAATCACAGATACTTTGCCCCCAAGAGACAGCCGATCAGAAACATATTTACCCTGGTGGTCGTGTTTCATCTTCAACAACCGCTGCCGCAAACTGCCGCCCAAACCCGAGCGGGGTCAAGCGGGGTCGGACCGAGCAAATCAGATGATGGAACAGAAGGGTCATGATTTTATGCATTTAATGGTTCCATATAATGGATAACCATGGTCTCCTCAAAAAAATGAAACGCATAAAATCATGATGTCTCCCTCGCTTCACAGATACACAAGTCCCAATCAGATCCCGGTCGCATTGACTGGGATTTTTTTGCGCCATCCTGAAAAAAAGTAGCGATAAACAATTTTTGCGCTAGGAATAGATATTATGGTTAGGAGGACAGAGCCTCTTTCCGATACCTGTCCACAATTCGGGAATTATGAACAATCTCAACTTTTGACCTTGGGGGAAACCGATGCGGATCGAAGAAGCTGTCGAGTGCATGTCGAAGATCAATCTCCACCGAATTTTGGACGGTTACACCAAGGACACCCTTAAGCCCGACGAAGTCACTTCCCGTAAGCGCATCGTAACCGACAGGGAAATTCTATCTGATCCCGAAAACATCAAAAAGCGGATGCACTTTGTCGGCACTTCGTTCGAGGCCAAGGCGGTAGCTTACTTTTTGCTGGAAGCGTTGATTTCCGCCGAGCAAAACCGGATGGACGAGCAATCCATCATCTCCTATATCATCGGCTACGAAAAGAAAATCATCGAAGAAGCCGCTAAGCCTGATGTCTTCAAATACAAGAACACCGAAGCTGTAAACACATACAAGACCGTCCTGGAAGTGGCCCTGGAAGACGACGTCATCAGTGATGACGAGAAAAGGCTCTTAGAGAGACTAAGGCGCTATGTCGGTTTGTCCTTTTACGACCACCACTTGATCCAAGCGACCCTTAACAAGTTTCCTAAAACTGGCAACGAAATCCATACTGAAAAAGAGATAAAAAACGGTTTGGTGGATTTACAACGCCGTGGAGTCGTCTTCTATTGCAATCAGTGTCCGGAAGGTCCTGTCTATTTAATCCCGGAAGAAATGGCGCCTGGTGTGAAATCGGTAATCGGCATCGAATTGTCGAATGAGGCATACGGTTTGTTGCTGGACCGGCTTTCAGGAGACGCCCTTTGGGCAATTCTCGACGCCAACAAGTTGCCGGTTTCCGGGAAAAAAGCTGAGAAAATTGATCGCATAAGGATGGCAAATATTCAGCCAAGCAGCGCACTGAATACTCTTTCCAACGAAGACCTGTACGAATTGTGTAAAAAGCTTCCCGGCGTGAATGTCAGCGGAAGCAAAGCGACCCGGATCGACAACATCATCGGCCACTTTGACAAACTGCGGATCGTCGTCTGTGACGAGGCGGTAGATAAACGGGAAAAGTTTTATGAATACTATGTTGAATTGGCCACGCGCGACCGGGAGAACCTGCTTTCCAACAAGGTAATCTCCAAAGACAAGGACATGGATTCTGCTTTTGAAGAAGCTACCCGTTACTTGTTCGAGAAAAAACTCGGCCTCACCCTCGAACCCATGCCCGGCAGCGAGCATGCTGATGGCCTTCTGCAAATTCCCAAATCGAATGAGTCGTTCATGTGGGACACCAAAAGCAAGGAGAGTATCTACGAATTTCCCAATGATCATTTCAATCAGTTTCGGCGATACATCCACAACTCAACCGAAAGGGTAAGTTGCTTCATGGTTATCGCGCCTCTGATCTCCGACAAGGCAGTAGAAAACGCCTACCGCCTCAAAGCTCAATCAGGCAGCGACACTGACCTTTCCCTCATTAGCGCCAAAGATCTCAAATGGGTAGCCGAAAACTGGCAATCATTCGCTCCAAGCGGAAAGTTCCACCTCGATGTATTCAATTTCACAGGCATTCTTGACGGAAGCATTTTGCGAAAAAGGATGAAGATATTTCTGAAATAGGGTGAGTTAAGTAAACTGTCCCCGGAACTCTCGCAGATGATATAAAACTCATCAATTATATTATATTTCCTCTTTTAGGGGTGCTTGGCTATTTCGGGATTAAAGCCAAACCTTTTTACCCCAAAGAATATCATGAATACTATAAAAGCATTGGAAAACTAAAATAAGAACACAGGGCAACTGCTTAATAATCTTAAAAAAATCGTATAACCAAAAAATCAAGCGGACGTCGTGAACTGTGGCGGCGCAAAAGCGGTCAACTTCATTGGCGCCGTCCGCTTATTTAGGTCGTTATACCTCCAAGGAAAACACATGCGAGACTTACAAAAAAGCAGAAAAAGCATCTTCGTGCTTTGGCAGAAAAAGCATATGAAATAGACCTTGGTCGATGTATCGATAAGCTATTCAAGAAATATCAGAATTGGAAAGAAGGTGAAATATCTGTTTGGGATTTAAATGAAGAAATACATGAATATCATAACGAAATTGCACGTGGTTTATACAAATCTTACACGATAGATGACCCCATTTTTCCAGTAGCATTTGGCATCAAGTCAGGAGCAATTGACATAAGTAAAGTTGATCAAAATTGCTTGCCAGATATTGAGAGGATTTTGGAGTATTTTGATAAGAATAAATAAAAATTGCCCGCTGTGCCTGGGCCTGTGCCTGTGTGCCTGGGGTCGGGCCACGCTAATGTATTGAAATGAAAAACAAAATTATAAATAATCGGCTTGTTTTTGGCGTCTATATCGCCCTTTTGGTGGGTCCGAAAAGGACGATATAGGAATATATCGACATGGCGAGAGCGAAAAGACATTATCTCCCTGGATACATCTGGCACATTACCCACCGGTGCCACAAAAAGGAATTTCTGCTGAAGTTTTCCAAGGATCGTAACCGGTATCTGCATTGGCTATACGAAGCAAGGAAGCGATATGGGCTGAAGATCCTGAACTACATGGTTACCTCCAATCATATTCATCTGCTGGTGGCCGGCGATGGTGAACGCGATGTCATCCCGAAATCCATGCAACTGATCGCCGGGAGAACAGGCCAGGAATACAATCAAAGAAAGGGTCGTAATGGTGCTTTCTGGGAAGACCGTTACCATGCAACGGCCATCGAGGATGGAGATCATTTTTTTCGCTGCTGTGCTTATATCGATTTGAACATGGTGCGCGCCGGCGTTGTGGATCATCCTTCGGAATGGCCTTACAGCGGCTACAATGAAATTCAGCAGCCTCGGAGGAAGAACGTCCTGATCGATTACGACAAGTTTATGGAATTGCTTGGGGTCGACAATTACGAAAAGGCCAAGCAGGATCATCAGGGTTGGGTTGCTGAGTTATTGCGTAATGAGAGTTGCCAGGACGAAAAATGGACGAAGAGCATTGCCGTCGGTAGCAAGGATTTTGTTGATACGGTGAAGTTCAAATTGGGCATTCGGGCCAAGGGAAGAAATGCAAAGGAAGCAGACCCCGACTATCAGCTCAGAGAACCCGCGAATTCCTATATGCATTTTTTTGAGCCCCGAAAACAGCGATATAGGGTCGAATAACACCTGGTTCTGGAACATTAATCCTTGAAAATCAATAAGATAGCTTGGTCCGACCCCGATCAAGCTAGTACAACCTTGGTCCCCGGCAGGCTCAGTGTGAGTTGGGGATTTGATGGCTATGAGAATCAAGTTGTTGATGTAGCGGCGTTTACTCCCATATCTTTTAAAGACAACAAGGATGGCCCTGCCGGTAATGGCTGGGATGCGCATGTGGCCTTGAAAGATGCTCAAGGAGCCAGCTTTATGCTCTATACGACTCCTGCTGATCCCTGGACGATTAAATATAAGATCGTTATGCAGTCGATCGGGAATAAAGTCCGGGACAATGTGTTGAACGAATGGGACATGAATACAGATACGCCAGACATAATTGAGGAGAAGGGAATTTTGGTGTTCGAAGTGAAACCGAAAGACACCGCAGGGGATGACTTTATTGAATGGGATTCCTCTGCAACCAAATATGAGGAGATACCGTGATGTTGTTGGGGAAAATGAAATACGTTTTACCAGTCTTTCTTAGTGTGCTTTCTATTTTCAGCTTTAATTCAAATGGTTATGCAGGTCCGAAAGGTGATGAAGCGCGTCGTGAGTTTCGGGAGGGTTATCAGAATGCAAAGGACAAAAGTGCATTTCTGGTCAGGAGTGCTAAGGAGTTGGCGTTACATGGTGGTGACACGGAAAAGGATCGGGCTACGGCAGAAGAAGTAATCCGCAAGATGAAACGCAAAAGTATGGGGATAAAACATCCTGAATACCTCACAGCATTGAATGAACTAGAGAGCAATAAAGACAAGTGGATTGCTCAAAAAGCCACAATCATCCGCGAGAAAATAGAAGATCGGATTAAATATCTTGATTTTGAGCAGGGGCTAAAAGAGGCATCGGACAAAATGGCTTTTCTGCACGATCAGGCCGATTCAGATAGTGACTGGGTTCTCTTAGGATTGGCGGTGCAGCTTGGCAAGTTAGATGATCCAAGGAGTATTGCCATCCTAAAAAAGATCGAAAAACACAAAGCTAAGAATATCTGGGATGAAGATGACGGTTATCTTTATGAATTTTCCCCTGCCCGAGAGGCTGAGATGAGCCTAGCCAAGATCGAGGCCCGTGCCACGTTGAAGGGTTTGGATTCTGAGGGGACACCTTTGTCAGAGAAGGAACGACTTGTCCGTCAATATGCAATGGTCAATAAACCGGCATTCAGGGAAAAAATACAAAAGTTTTTATGGGATATTGTTGCCCAAAAACCTGAATTTGCAGTGCCACTGATGGTGGAATTTGAAGCCCAGTACATGGCGAGTGAAAAAATGATTCTCGATCAATATCCGCATCTTATTGATGAAGGTCTGGACCGTTGCTTGGAAAGTTCAAACGACTCACAGGTTGCTGCATGTATAGTATTCGTTAATGAAGCTAATATAGAAAAGTATTTTGGTAAAATATTTGATATGGTCTTCAATGAAAAGGGAAATCTGGATTATTCTGGAATTAAACCAAATAAATATTCAAGATATCAGGCAATGAATATTTTTGGTGTTCATAAATATGCATCTATTTCATACTTAGAAAAGTTGTTATATGTCAGTGATAAGTATTCTAATGAAAAAAAGGATGGTCTGTATATTATAAGCAGTTTAAATAATAAAGATTCTGTTGAAATCTTAAACAGATTTCTGTTATCTGGATCTGATATCCTAGGTAAAAAAATAGATTCTAGCAGTACATTTCGTGAAGTTGCTATTGATTTAATTCGTGAATCAAAGGTATCAAAATGAATAAATGTACAATTAGTTGTTTGTTAATTATTTGTTTCATAATCGTCAGTGTCAGTTCATCATTTGCCATAGATGTTTGTGCTAATAATATAAAAAAGGGGTCAAGTCTTTGCTTGGCTCATCTCTTAATCCCCAGGACACCCTGTTTAACTATTGAAAGTTGATTTTCTCCCAGCTAGCCGCAAATACGAGGCCCGGTTGCCGGATGGCAGCCGGGCCTCGTATTTTTTGATGCCCTTGGAAACTTCCGCCAAGTTGCATCCCAAGCTTCCCTAAACCGGCAGTCATGTCATAAACTGAGTTCATTGACAAACCTGTAGCAGGAGGCTCGCATGAAAAAATCACTCGGCTCCAAAACCTTGATCGTCCCCACCCCGGTTTGGTGTGTCGGCTCATATGACGCGAACGGCGCCCCCAACGTGATGACCATAGCCTGGGGCGGCATCTGCTGTTCCAGCCCGGCCTGCGTAACCGTTTCGCTGCGGGAGGCCACTTACACCTATGGCAATATCATGGCGAGACAGGCGTATACCATCAGTGTCCCTTCGGAACGGTATGCGCAGGCGGCCGATTATTTCGGGCTGGTCTCCGGCCGCAAAGTCGACAAATTCAAGGAAAGCGGCCTGACGCCGGTGAAGTCCGAACTGGTCGATGCGCCTTATGTGGGAGAATTTCCGATGGTGCTGGAATGCCAGGTGATCCATCACTACAAGATCGGCCTGCATACCCAGTTTATCGGCGAAATCGTCGACACCAAGATAGACGAGGGCGCGCTGGATGGTGAGGGCGGGCCGGATATCGCAAAGATCCGGCCCGTGGTCTTCTGCCCCGGGGGCCGGATCTATCACGGGATCGGCGCGGTGATCGGCAAGGCCTTCGAGCTCGGTAAGAAATGAACCTTTCGAAGGGGCGGGGCCACAAGGCTTGATTGCCTGGGCGACATATCTCTTGAATGTAAAAGGGGTCGCGTCTTTGCTTGACTCTTGCTCTTAGAAATTGTCCCCTCCTCAGGGAGAAATAAGGGGCCACCGACCTGATCCCTTATTGGCCTCCGTGTCCTGAAACTCGTTTCATTCCCGGTCTTCGCAGTGGTATACTTTTTTCCGCTAACGTGAAATCGCGCAACTGAAGGCGGCGCCTGCCGATAATCCCGACATTCCAAATGAGAGAGTCAACAATGATAAGAATGAATCAGCCTTTCTTGAAGTTCATGATGGTTGTGGGGCTTCTGCTCCTGTTTGCGCCGCCGGTTGTGGCCGAGGGAAACGGGACCAGGAGTTATCAACTTCCCGGTCATGGCCATTTCCAGATCCTGGTTCCCGAGTCATGGCAGGAAGATGTGCGTCAACCTGGCAGCGGCCTGCCGCCGACCATAGTTTTCTCGCCGAAGTCCGGCGAAGAGTTCAAGGTGTTCGTCACCGCCATTTACGCGGCACGAGCCGACATAGACTTGCCGAATCTCCAGACGGTACGCAGCATCTTGGAGAAGGCGGCCCAAAACGCCGAAAGCATAGCGGTCGAAAAAACCGTTCCGGTAATGGAATTGAAAGGGCCCGCCGTGAGCGGCTACTATTTTTCCGCCACCGACCGGGCCCCGGCCGCGGGGGAATACAAGTACCTGACCCAGGGGATGTTCCGGGTTGGGGATTTGGCTCCGACCTTCACCATTCTGACGAACGATAACTCCGGCAAAGTCGTTGACGAAGCACTGTCAGTGTTCAAAAGCGCCGTGCAGGTTAAATGACGGCCGGTAAGGAGACCGGGCAGTCCGGGGTCCCATCTTTTCACGCCGTCAGCGGCCGGTGCTCCACCACTCCAACGGGTTCGTCAACCGGGGCCGGAACGGTGACCGGGCGGACGGTCTGCCGGGCCGCGAGCTCATTGTGCTCGTAAAAAGTAGCCGGCTCCTTGGTCAGGCCGGCGGCCAGTCGGGCTTCTTCCCGGCCCATGGCCCACTTCACATAGCGGCGGATCACCGGCGCCGCCAGGCGGGTCTGCCAGCCAAAAATCCTGTATAACTCCTGCAGCAGGTCCCGCATGGCCGGGGCCAGATCTCGATCCTTTTTAAACTTGTCGGCCATGGCCCAGAGGGCGCCGGCATAGTTGGGCTGGAAGGTAGATGAACAGGAAAAAAAGGGGAAGCTCTTACGGAATCACGCTGAAGATCTTACCGGCAAGCTGCGTCGCATTGGCGCTCTTGTTATTGATATTCCTCGGCCGTCCCGGGGCGGCCGAAGCCCGGTTCTATGCTTTCAGCGGCAAGTCGGACGTGGTCGGTCTGAGCGGGTTCTGCCTGGTGAGAGAGGGAGAATCCCTGATAGAGATCGGCCGCAAATTCGATCTCGGATATAACGAGATCGCTGACGCCAATCCCGGTATAGATCCTTTTGTCCCAGGGGACGGGACACGAATTATCCTGCCGACCTCGTGGATTCTGCCGGAGACCACGGCTCGAAGCGGCATAGTAATTAACCTCTCCGAACTGCGACTCTACTATTACTTCAGGCGGCAGGACACAAACTTTGTGAGGACATTTCCCGTGGGAATAGGCAGGGAAGGAGATCTCACCCCTACCGGCAGCTTCAGGGTGGTGGAAAAGATCGTCAGTCCCGCATGGTATGTGCCGGAATCGATAAGGAAGGAAAATCCCGATCTGCCGCAGGTCGTTCCCGCCGGCCCGGATAACCCCCTTGGGTCTTGCGCCATGAGGCTTTCGTTGCCCACTTTACTTATCCATGGAACGAACAAGCCCTGGGGTGTCGGGAGAAGGGTCAGCCACGGCTGCATCAGGTTGTATCCGGAGGACATCCCCAGACTTTTTGCCCTGGTTCCAAAGGGTACTGCCGTCGAGATCGTCAGCCAGCCGGTTAAGGTGGGAATGCGGGACGGCAGGGTATACGTGGAGGTTCACCGGAGTGAGATGGACGGGCGTGAAGATTATTTTAAGATGGCCGTCAAGCTCCTGCAAAAAAAAGGGGTACTTGCAGTCGTGAATTTAGAAAAATTGTATATGGCAACCAAGATGCCTCGGGGCATGCCTGTTGATATTACGGAATGAGGGGTCCGGACCAGATCTGGTCCGGACCCGGAAACCTGAATCCGTGACGGCTTTGTGCCGTGCTTGTCGTTAATGCATGTAATGTGTGATAGTACCGGCGACATCCTTTGTCGCTCCGGTTCAGCCCGCCGCCCTGCGGGGCGCCCCTATCGGGCGCTCACGGATTCAGGCGTAAGAGATTAAGCTACTTCTTCTGTTGAAGCTCGAAGGCTTTCTCCGCTTTTGCTGCCGCGGTTTCCGCCCTCCTGGCCGCATCTTCGGCCCTCTGAGCAGCCGCTGCATTTTCACCGCAGCATTCCTTCGCCGTCTGCATGGCCTCTTCGGCCAGTGCCTTGGCCTGTTCGGCCTCTTGCTGTATCCCCTGCAGTTCCGATGACGCCGCTTTTTCCGCGATCCTGGCCTCAAGAGCCGAAACCCTCTGTTCGAGCGTGCCGATTCTGTCAACCAGCGGATTTACCTGCTGATCGACATAATCCTTCGTGGCGCAGCCGTAAGATAGAAGGAATAAGACGCTCACTACTAGTGACCATACTGTTGCCTTTTTCATTTCCTCACCTCCTTTCGCAAAGGAATGTCTGATGGAAAATCATACAATGGAAAACCGCCGAGAAGAAATCGCTTTTTACGGCTTGCCAATTTTTACGGCTTGTTGCCGGTGATGACGGGGGCTGGCCTTGAATTGGAGGAACTGGTGCCGGCGATGTTCACCCCCCTGGTTGCCGTCAATCAGCGTAAATCCTTGCCTTCTTTTTGCCAGTGATCTTAAATTTAAACATGATCGGCAATCATCGGCGCAAGGAGGTTCCCAATGAAACCTACAAAGGGTCTTACCGTTTTGCTTCTCATCTCCGCACTCTTGTGGTTGAGTGCCTGTTCCGGCTCCGATAATTCAGTCAGTTCAGGCGGTTCGGCTCCGGTATCCGTGGCGCTGACCGATGCCAAACCGATGTTGCCGGCCGCCGCGGAAACGGCCACCAACCTGGAAGTGACCTTCACCGGGGTTGCGGTGCATAGTCCGGAACGGGGCTGGCGAACGTTGCCTCTCGGCGGTGAGGCGCCCCAAGCCATCGATTTGCTGCAATTCCATGACGGGGCCACGGCCGAGCTTGTGCCGCCGGTACTGCTCGACAGCGGCAAATACAGCCAAATCAGAATTATGGTCGATCAGGCGAGGATCAGCTTTGACGATGGCGCCAGCTGGACGCCGGTTGAAATTCCCTCGGACCAATTGAAAACCGACAAGAACTTCGACTTCCGGGTGCTCGGCCCCGAGGCTGTAAATATCATGGTCGACTTTGATCTGAGCCAATCACTGGTAGTAACCGATGTCCAGGGTGTGCCGAGCTACAAACTGAAGCCGGTGCTGCACCTGGTGGAAACCGAGCGGGCTGCATCGGTGAGCGGCTCGATTTACGGGGCGGATTTCTATGGCGACCAGCAGGTGGAGATAACGGTATCGGTGCCTAATCCTGCGCTGGCCTCCGGTTATGAAGTGTACACCCGGCTGGCCCTCGACAAATCCACCAGTGAAGACCCTACCGGTTTCAAAATTTACTGGCTGGTGCCGGACAGTGCCTATCGGGTGGAGATAGATTTTAATCCTGCGGCGGTCGACGGTCCGGAATATGTGGAGGATGTGGCGGCCATGGATCTTGGCCCTGGGGTCGATTTTACGCTGAATAACGGGACGCCGCTCTAATGAAGAATCGCTTACTAGAGTCGAAAAAGTATTTCCGAGTCCCAGCCTCTACTCGCCAAGGTCAGGCGCGGGGGCGAGTCATCTCTTGCCTGGCTGGCGATCCTGATCATGCCGTCACCGGCCGGTGCTCCACCACTCCCACGGGTTCGCCGGCCGGGGCCGGAACTCTGGCCGGGCGGACGGTCTGCCGGGCCGCGAGCTCATTGTGCTCGTAAAAAGTAGCCGGTTCAATGTTCAGGCCGTCGGCCAGCCGGGCTTCTTCCCGATTCATGGCCCACTTCACATAGCGGCCGATCACCGGCGCCGCCAGGCGGGTCTGCCAGCCGAAAGTCCGGTATAGCTCCTGCAGCAGGTTCCGCATGGCCGGGGCCAGATCTCGGTCCTTTTTAAACTTGTCGACCATGGCCCAGAGGGCGCCGGCATAGGTGGTGCGCAAGGGCTGGACCTCCCGGCGATAACGCTCCCGCACGCAGCGGTCCGCGGAGGTGCGATGGCGCTGCCAGCCCTGCAGCATGGTGCGGATCATCCGGAAGAGGCTGGGGCCGTTGCGCTGGAAATCGCCGGCAAAGGCCTTGAGCAGCATCTGTTGCTCGTCCCCGGCCGGGATGTGGGGATGGATGTGGTTGAAACGGTACTGGCCGTGACTGTCGGCCGGTGACATGGCCGCGGCCGGCAGCAGGGAGCCTTTGTCCTGCAGCTCGCGGTGCAGCGGCGTGCCGGGATTGGCGGTATAGAGCATGAACTGATGGAAATCGGTATCATGGCTCACCGCATGGTCGATGACCCGGTCGATGCTGTCCGGGGTATGGTGTTCCAGGCCGATGATCGAAGAGCCGAGAACTCGGATGCCGTTGCTTTGCAATTCCTTGATCAGAGCCCTGGTGTCCACCCCGCCCAGCTTGCGATATTGGCTGTTTTCGCCTTCCAGCCCCATCCAGACCCAGGAGATGCCCAGCCGCACCAGTTGTTCCATGCTGTAGGAGCGCAGGACCCGGGCCGAACTGAAGACGTAGATGGACCAGCTTTTGTGGTGGCTTTCGATGAGCTCCAGGAGTTCCAGGGCTCTTTTGCGGTGCAGCAGGAAGTTCTCGTCCAGGATGAAAAAGGACTGCGTTTTCAGCTCGGTGGCGATGCGGTCCATGACCTCGAAGAGTTCGGCCCCGGTTTCGTAAAAATTGACAAAGTTCCCCTTGCCGCCGAACAGGGCCGAGGTGGAGCAGAAGTTACACCCCATGGGACAGCCCACCGACGGCACCATAATGGCCGCGGTGTCGCCCGGCTTATCCGGCAGGGTAAGGCCCAGGATCCGGGTGGCGTGGGCCGAGGCCACGGCCGGATGCTTGATGGGCGCATCCTCCTTCTGGCCGAGATAGCGGCGGAACCAGCGAATCCCCTCGCCCCGCACGATGTGATCCGCCTCGACCTGGTGTTCCAGGTCCGGCAGGCTGGCGATATGGCCGCCCACCACGATGGTGGCCCGGGGCTGATGGGCCCGGATCAGTTCGCACATCTTTTTGACCTTGCCCACATTGGGGATGATGGCGCTGATGCCGATGATGTCGTAGTTTTGCTCGCTGATTTCCGCGACAAAGCGGTCCAGGTCCGGAAAATCGAGCAGGGTGCAGGGAGCCTCCAGGTTGGCCTGGATCAGCAGCAGGCCGAAAGAGCGATGAAACATGCGCAAGGAAAAGACCCCCTGACCGCGGGTGACCTGGTTGTGGTACAGTTCCATGGGGTTGATCCGGCGGCTGCCGTATTGGTCGTCAACGGCATAGGGTCCGAAAACGCTGGTCAACAGGACTCGGGCTCGAGTCCCGGCCGGATGGATGGGATGTGAATTGGACATTGATTTTCTCCTTTGCTGAATCGGTCGTTCCGGGTTGTCGCGGATTTCCCGATCTTGTCTGATGATGGAAATCTGAGTGAGGCAAGGAGAAAGGAAATTTGATTTCACTTCGAACTGCAAAAATCTTCGGGTCTCTCCCTGTGCATCTCCGGAAAAATTTACTATGATGAGTGTAAGCTGTTGCGCTCCAGGCCGCCAGCCAAGTTATTGGTTTTACAAATCTTTTACAATGCGGAGCTCCCATGCGACGCTTCCCCTGGTTTCTGCATCCGGTCCTGATTTTCGTCTTTTCCATCGTTGCCCTGTGTTTCTCCCTGTTCCTCTATATCTACTGGTACGTGAAGGTCAGTTCCGGGTTGGAGGCGGTGCTGAGCAAGACCGATCTGCCGCCGGCCCAGTTCGTGGAATGGCGCACCTGGATCGTGATCCTGATCCTCTCCCTGCTGGTGGGACTCATCCTGACCGGCTTCTTCATCATCTTTGCCTACCAGGTGAAGACCCTGAAGCTCTACCGGCGGCAACAGAATTTCATCGACAATTTCACCCACGAGCTGAAAACGCCGGTAACCTCCCTGCAGCTTTATCTCGAAACCCTGGACAAGCATGAGCTGACGCGGGACCAGCAGCACAAATACATCAACTACATGCTGGCCGACGTGGCCCGGCTGACCGGCGATATCAATCGGATTCTCAACCTCTCACGGCTGGAGGCCGGTCTTTTCAGCGGCGAGTTCGAACCCCTGGATCTGGTCGGGGTGGTGAATCGCTATCTGGAGAAAAACCATCAGCTCTTTCGCAATGGCCGGATCACCGTCCATGATCCGGGCGAACCGGTGATCTGTCCGGTCAACGAGTCCCTGTTCGAGATGCTGCTGGCCAACCTGCTGACCAATGCCATGCATTACAACGATTCTCCCACCCCCACGGTGGATATCACCCTGGCGGTTAGCCGCGACCGGGTGCGCCTGCTTTTTCAGGACAACGGCATCGGCCTGGCGCCCGGGGAGGCCAGAAAGATCTTTCGCAAATTCTATCAGGAGGAAAGGCCCGACCGGCTCCGGAGCGGCGGCTCCGGCCTGGGGTTGTACCTGGTGGAGCAGATTGTCCGGCAGCACAATGGCAAAGTGCGGGCCTTCAGTCGCGGGGTGGGGCAGGGGACCCGCTTCGAGGTGCTGCTGCCGCTTCGCCGCAAAAAGGGAACCGGTGCAAAAAGCGAGGAAAATGATGGAAACCGCGCCTAAAAAACGACTCCTGGTGATCGAGGACGACCCCCATATCGCCGAAGGGTTGGAATTGAATCTGACCCTGCAGGGCCACCAGGTGCGGGTCGCAACCAACGGCATCGAGGGATTGCAGCTCTGGCGGGACTGGCACCCGCAACTCATTGTCCTTGATCTCATGCTGCCCGGCCTGGACGGCCTGAGCGTACTGCAGAATATCCGGCTGACGGATAAACGGCTGCCGGTCCTGATCCTCTCGGCCCGGGGCGATGCGGCCGACCGGATCAAGGGCTTTACGCACGGCGTGGACGACTACCTGGCCAAGCCCTTCAATCTGGAAGAATTCCTGCTGCGGGTCAAGCGGCTGCTGGAGCGGGACGAATGGCAGCGGCAAGTGCCGGTTCCCACTGCCGATGTCTCGCCGGATATCGGCCCGGTTTACGTCTTTGGTCCCAACCGCATCGATTTCACCACCGCCACCGCCTGGTGCCGGGGTGGCACCGTGCAGCTCACCGAGCAGGAGGTCAAACTGCTGAAGCTCTTCATCGCCCACCGGGGTAAGCCCCTGTCGCGCAGCCGCTTGCAGGAGATCGGCTGGGGCTACGCCCGGAACGTCACCACCCGCACCGTGGACAATTTCATCGTCCGTTTCCGCCGCTATTTCGAGGAAAACCCGAAAAAACCGGTCTATTTCAAAAGTCGCCGCGGACTGGGGTATGTGTTTGAGGACGAGAGTGGGGGGTGATGGCGATCGGTGATAAAAAATCGTTTATTGCGGCTTTGTAAGTCAACGGAGGCGTTACAATGGCATATCGCGAAATCTGGCAGCACAAATGGGTCAGGCTTGCGCTATAGTATTAATTGCCACGCTTCTCCTTTTTCCCGCAAGATATCAGGATGGCGCGTTGCCGTATCCCGAGAAACTGGAGTTAGGTTATTTTTTTGGTCAGATATGTAAAACAGGTTTAGGCGGGATTCCCGGCCTTGACCTAACGAAGGCAGAAGCAGTTGGCATTGGCGGCCTGACCTCGGTTATTCCCCCTGATCCAAGAAACGAGGAGTTCATTAAGGGTTGATTTTATGGGGCGAACCTACTAAATAAGTTTATAATTAAACGCTTAAATAGTTTGTTGCCACGTTTATTAAAGGGGAATGGGCAGATTCTCTGCCACCCGTGCGGATTGCCATTCGCTACGGTAAAGAATGGTGAAAGGAGTTCGACATGAAGATTTCCAAGACCCTCATTTTTGGCAGCCTGGCGGTTGCCTCAATGGCCCTGGTCGCGGCAGGCGCCAACAACCGGGCCGATGCCATGAGCAAGAAGCCCGAGGCAGCAGTTCAGGCTGTGAAGCCAGCCGTGGCCCCGGCCACCTATCAGGCTACATTCTATGTGGCTGCAATGGGCGGCCATTTCGCCAAGGCCGAGGTGACCATCGACCCGGCGGCGGAAAACCCGATTCACCTCAACAAGCTCACAAAGATCGACATCGGCGATGAGGCAACCCACGCAACCCACGACGCCCGGATTGATAACCGGAACCGCGATCTGCTGTTCTGGTCCACCTACCACATCGATCAAACAACCGGCAAAACCCACGTCGGCAAAAGCGACCTGAAAACCGGCAAGGTGCTGATGGACATAGACGTGCCAACCCCCGAGGGCGTCGCCATCACCAACCACATGTACTGTGCCTCCGGCCAGACCAACGACTATTTCCTGCCGATCAGTATGTCCAACAAGGGCTATATCGACGTGTTCAGGAAATCGGATCTCACCAGGGTGCGCAGCGTTTTCCTGGAAGGCACCGAGGCCGACATCCACAAGCCCTATGTCTTCTACCACGGCACCAACTCGCCGGACATGAAGAAATTCTTTATGACCATCAACGAGGCCGACAAGGACCAGGGCACGCCGATCGGCAAGATGCATCTGGTCATGCTCGACACCGATGATCTGGTGAATGGTAAGGTGACCGTACTGAAGAAAGGGCTGGCTCCCGGCGCCAAGGCCAGGACCTACAGTTTCCGCCAGTATTTCTCGCCGGACGGCAAGCTCATCGCCAACTCCGGCGGTGACCGCATGTACCTGATCGACGCCGATACCCTGGAAGTTCTCGACAACGAGATGATGCTGCCGCTGGAAGAAAATCACGACGGTATCTTCACCCCGGACAGCAGGTACGTCATCGCCACTTCCAGGACCAAGACCCTGGTCGGCGGCAATTACGAGAAAATCGATCGCAGCAGTTACGAATGCGCCACCGAAAAGGCCCCCGACAAGGACTTGGGCAACGATGATTACTACATGGACGGCCAGTTGAAACTCTACGATGTGGCGGCCCGCAAGTTCATCGGCACGGCAACCTCGGTCTGCCTCGCCTGCCACAACGAGGAAGGGGTCGACCAGCACGCCGTCCTTTGCGGTATCGACGCCAACTGGGGCAGCCCCAAATAACCCGAACATCTTTTTCTTCCGGCCGGGCCAACCGCCGCGGCCGGTCCGACCGGAAGATATGTTCATAGTTTAAAGCAGGATGCACATGGCTGGAAAAGGGGTCTATACCATCGGCGGTCTGGCCTTCAGGTCCGTGTTTCGCAAACTCTTTCGAAACTCGGTACTGGTCCTGGCCGTTTCCCTGCTGGTCAGCCTGTTGGTCTTCGCCCTCCTGTTCAACAACGCCGTACAGGAAGACCTGGAGGCCGCGGCCCGGAAACTGGGGGCCGATATCGTCATGGTCCCGGCCCAAGCCATTGAAAACGCCGAAGAATTCATCCTGGAAAGCAAGGAAAAGACCTTTTATATGGACAAGGAAGTCTTCGACCGGGTGGCCTCGCTGCCCGAGGTCCAGGCAGCCACCTACCAGATATACCTCACCACCCTCTCCTCGGGATGCTGCAGTATCGTCGACGGCCAGGTCATTGCCTTCGACCCGGAAACCGACTTCGTGGTCAAACCCTGGCTGCGGGATCCCCCTCCCCTCGCGGCAGGCCAGGTCTATATCGGCAGCTACGTGTACGAATACCTCGGGCTGATCGACACGCCGACCCTGTTCGGTTCCAAGGTCAAGGTTGCGGCCCACCTGCAAAAAACCGGCACCGGACTGGACCACGGCCTGTTCATGCGCCTGGCGGATCTGGGCAAAATAACCGCCCGAGCAGCAGGACAATACCGCCCGGGCCAGATTTCCATCGTCTTTCTCAAGATCAGGGAAGGCACCGATCTGCAGGCCTTTATCGCCAGGATCCAGGGACTCAATCCGACCATCGGCATCATGACCCGGGGCGACCTCGGCGCCGATGTGCGGGATACCTTGAGGGACATCATTCAGATCTTCGCCTTCGCCATCGGCGTCTCCTCGGTACTCGCCATTCTGCTGGCCTGGTCGACATTCACCGCCATGGCCAACGAGCGCCGGCGGGAAGTGGGAATCCTGCGGGCCATCGGCGCCAAACGCTCCCATATCGTCACCCTGTTTCTCTCGGAGGCGGGTATCATCAGCCTGCTGGGCGGCGTTCTCGGCGTCGGCCTCGGCCTGCTGGTCGTCCACTACCTGGGTGACAACATCCACCTCATCTCCAGCCTGGACGCCACTCCGACCATTTCGCCCTGGAACATCCTGCTCAGCCTGGCCGCGCTGCTGGCCGGCCTCATCGTCTGCCTGACCGGCGCCCTCCTGCCGGCGCTCCGCCTGGCCAACCTGGAACCCCTAGATGCTGTCAAGGAGGATTAAATTTGCCCTGCCTCAATGATGCCGGGAAAGCGCATCTTTGCAGGTAAAATGAGGGTCATCCATTAAATAGCCCTTTGTCAAAAGACTGGCCTCTCCGTTAAGAACCGCCAGGGGTTATGACGAAGGACGAAGTGATCTTTTTCCACCAGCCTCTCGCGAGGATGGAGGACGAAACGATCTGTTCCCGCCAACCCGTCATCGCGAGAACGGGGGACGAAGCGGTCTATTTTTAGAGATTGTTTTTTGGGCAGGAAGTAGAAGGTTCCAATGGGAAAAAAACCGGCAGGTTTTCGATCACTTCAACAATCAGATCGACAAATCGGCTTGGTCGGAACCCGGCAGGAAAAACAAGGGGCGGCCGCTTGGAATGTCAAGCCTGACCCACCCCTTTCCCTGCGGCATCACCTCGACCAATCGGGGAATTGATGTTATTTCCTTTTGGTGACCAGAATGGCGATACTCATCGCGATCTGCAGGAACTGATGGGAATAGTAAAGCCTATGCCCCCAGCTGTCTGACTTGACAGCCAGGCTCAGGCGCCTGAGCATTTTGGCGGTGAGTTCTTTGATCTGATCAACTTCGCCTTTGTCTGGAGGGGGGATTTTGTGTTGCTTGTCCTGCACCAGGGGGATTTCTCTTTTCTCCTTGGCAGTATCTTTTGATTTGTAAGTGTATTTTCCAAAGAGATTATCTACGGCTTGGTCGATCTCGTCCATATTTTCCATCTTTTCCCTCTCTGAAAAAATATTTCTCAGATACTCAGCGAGCCTGATTAATGACCATATCCGACAGTCATAGTTAACTATCCGATAATAATATAGTGTGTAAGATGGGGACGGTCATTATTTTATAATTTTCCCGACTTCCGACAAAACATCGCCGTTTTTATCGTTCTATCCCCTGGTAAATTATATGGTGCATAAGCTCCTGGAGTATCGAGCCATGCTTCCCTTGGGATGAATATTTCCTAACACAATCGTAGCGAGAAGAAAAGCATGAAAGCATGACCGTCCCCATCTCTCCCTCTTCCCGCTGATGTCTGACAGCCAGGATGGTCACCGTTTCCTGGTCCTCGATCTCGAACAGGGACACGCCGATCCTGATTGGCTTGGCAAACCGTAACCCAATCTGTTCTTCTGTGCTGCTCAAGTCTCCGTTTCAGAGCATTTTCTGCATCCAGACCGTGTCAAAGTCCTGCCCATTTTTCTTTCCGACCTTTCTGAAGCGGCCGCACTCCACGAAGCCATTTTTCCGGTGGAATTTGATGCTGTTTGGATTGAGGGATGAGATATTGGACAAGATGGTCCTCATCCCTTTTTCGGCTGCACCCCTTTCGAGATAATCGAGCAGCATCTTTCCCACTCCCTTTCCGGTATGGTCCTGGTGGAGAAAATAGGTGATTTCGACTGTGCTTGAAAAGGTCGGGATGGGATTATGGGGGCGCAGCATTCCGAAGCCGACGATCTTGCCGTTTCGGTCGCGTACCGTTCCTCGCGGCAGGCCCTCCGACTTCTGCAGGAAGAGGTCGAAGGCCTGATAGGGCAAGGGGTTTTCCGGATAGGCCGCAAACGTATTTTCGACGTAATAGTTGAAGATATCGATGGCCGCTTCGCGGTCTTCAGCTGACATCGGTTTGATCGAGTATTGCATCTATCGTTACTCCATAGTCGTCGGTTGAGTGGAAGAAATGAAACCCAGCAATCTTGGGGGTTCCGCTATTTCGAGGAAAACCCGAAAAAACCGGTCTATTTCAAAAGTCGCCGCGGACTGGGGTATGTGTTTGAGGACGAGAGTGGGGGGTGATGGCGATCGGTGATAAAAAATCGTTTATTGCGGCTTGTCACCCGGGGTCTGGACGAGCTAAACAGCTGATATGGTTACATACTTGCTCTGAAACCGGCTTCTTTTCGGCCTTAAAGCCCACCTTTTAATTCCGATAAAGCACCTCTAAGCGGTCTGCTGGCTAGGCGGCGAACCAGAGGACCATGAAGTAATGGCAGGCGGTGCCGGCGAGGACGAAGAAATGCCAGAGCAGATGGCCGTAGCGCAGCTTGTAATCGTTGACGTAAAAAGCCACCCCGACCGTGTAGGCCAGACCGCCGGCCAGGAGTAAGAGCAGGCCCGGAGTCGGCATCAGGGTAATCAGCGGCTTGGCGGCGATGACGATGAGCCAGCCCATCAGCACATAAAGCGTGGTGGAGATCCGGGGATGCGAGCCTTTGCCGAAGGCCTGGATCGCCACTCCGGTCGCCGCCAGACCCCAGACCATCCCGAACAGCGACCAGCCCCAACCCCCGCGCAGCACCCCCAGGGTGAGCGGGGAGTAGGTGCCGGCAATCAACAGGTAGATGGCGGAATGCTCGATGATTTGCAACACGCGTTTACCCTGGCCGGTCGGCAAGGCGTGGTAAAGGGTGGAGCCCAGATAGAGGACGATGATGGCGGCGGCGAAGAGGCTGTCGGCCAAAACGAAGATCCCGTCACCATGCCGGGCGGCGTGGATGATCAGATAGGGGGGTGCCGATCAGGGCGGCGAGCAGACCAAGGCCATGGCTGAGGCTGTTGGCCAGCTCTTCCGGCCGTGACTGGTCGCGGTCTGCCACTACCGGTTCAGGCATGCCTTTCTTTTCCCCCAGGACTGCCCTGTTAACTTTGCCGAGACCGGTTGGCCATCATTGTTTCTTGGCCAAAACCTTGTACACGGCCATGAAATCCTCTGCCGCCAAGCCGTTCCGAATGGCCAGGGCGTAAAGCTCCTTGGCCGCGTTCATGCCCGGCAGCGCCGCCCCGGTCTCGAAGGCTGTTTCGGCGGCCAGGTGCAGGTCCTTGTGCATCCATTGCAGCGGGAACTCCACGGTATAATCATCCTTCTCGAATTTGCGGCGCTTGGTGTTCAGGAAGGGCGCGGTGACCGGCGAGGTCGCCAGGGTCTCGAACATGACCTCTTTGCTGATGCCGAGCGTTTCGCCGAAGGCCAGGGCCTCTGAGAAGGCCGTCATCGCCTGGCCCAGGATGATGTTGTTGACCATCTTCATGCCCGAGCCCATGCCGTGCCCGCCCATCGGGCAGACCGCCTTACCCATGGCCTCAAAGAGCGGCCGGGCCGTGTCCACGTCCTGGCTGCGGCCGCCAACGAAGAAGATGAGTTGGCCTGCCTCGGCCGGCCCTTTGGAACCGGCCACCGGCGCGTCGAGGAAACGGACCTGGCGTGCGGCGGCCTCACCCGCCATGCGCCTGGAGAACGACGGGTTCACGGTGGTGCAGTCGATCCAGAGCGAGTCCGGGTCCAGGGTGTCGAGTAAGGATTGGTTGCCGTGCAGGGCGACCTCGGCAACGGCATCGGGCTTCGAGAGCATCGTGATGACGATCTGGACCTGCCGGCCGAGCGCGGCAGGCGTATCGGCCCAGGAAGCCCCCAGATCCAGAAGCGGCTGGGCCTTTTCGCGGGTGCGGTTGTAAAGCACCAGTTCGTGCCCTTTTTTCAGCAGGTTGGCGGCCATGCGGCTGCCCATGATGCCCAGTCCGATAAATCCGATCTTCATGGCGGAGCTCCTTTTTTGTCCTTGATTGCGGCAGTGATCTTGGCAGAGGTTTAAACTTCAATGATACCAAGTATTTTTCTCAAGTACTGCTTTAATGGGTTCGACCCGACCTCGGCCGGATGGTTCAGGGGTTTGTTCCGACCCGCTTCCTTACTCGCCTGCGCCACTTGTAGAGTTCGTGTCCGCTGAAGAGCAGCAACGGGAAGGGCAACAGCAGCCAGAGGTCGGTCAGTGGCACGTGGGCAGTGTTGAAGACCTTCTGCACCGGGGCGAGATTCAAGAGCATCCAGATCCAGGCGAGTTCCGCCGCCATGGCTGCCAGCAGCAAGCGGTTGGCGGTGAAGCCCAGGCTGAAGGCGGAAAATTCCCAGCTCCGCATGGTCCAGGCGTTCAGGAGCTGGCAGGAGACGGCGCCGAGCAGGGTCATGGTCATGGCCTGCCGGTGCAGCAGGGGATCGGCCAGCTCGGCCGTGCCGTAGTGCCAGCCGTGCAGGAGCAGGAACCCGATAAAGGCGGCCATGGCGGCGGCAGCTTCGATCACTCCCAGGAAGAAGTAGCCGCGCTTGAAGACCTCCCAGTCGAGGATCTTTTCGCTCCTGCCCACCGGCGGCCGGCTCATGATGTTCTTCTCCGGCTTCTCACTGCCCAGGGCGAGACCGGGAAGCATGTCGCTGCCCAGGTCGATGGAGAGGATCTGGATCACCGAGAGCGGCAGGGGAATTTTCAGGAAAAACTGCAGGATATAGGGGACGATCTCCGGGACGTTGGAGGAGAGGATATAGGTGACGAATTTCTTGATATTGAAGTAGACCGTGCGCCCCTCCTCGATGGCGGTGACGATGGAGTTGAAGTTGTCGTCCAAGAGCACCATATCGGCCGCCTCCTTGGCCACCTCGGTGCCGGAGATTCCCATGGCCACCCCGATATCGGCCTTTTTCAGGGCCGGGGCGTCGTTGACCCCGTCGCCGGTCATCGCCACTACCTCGCCGTTATTCTGCAGGGCCGTGGCGATGCGCAGCTTCTGGCTGCTGGCCATCCGGGCGAAGAGCACATCCTCCTCTCGAAGCATTTCTTCCAGTTGCTCATCGCTTAATTCTTCCAGCGCGGTTCCGGTCAGAACCCGGCCGTGTTTCAGGCCGATGCGACGGGCCACGGCGGCCGCCGTTTTCGGATGGTCGCCGGTGATGATCATTACCCTGATCCCTGCTTCACGACAGGTGGCCACCGCCCCGGCCACCTCGCTGCGCGGCAGGTCCATGATCGCCGCCAGGCCCAACAGGGTAAGGTCTTCTTCCGCCTCACCCGCCCCCACGGCCAGGGCTAATACCCGGTAAGCCTGATCCTCGAACTCTTCTGCCCAGGCCATGATCTCCTGCCGTCTCCGCTCATCCAGGGACTGTCGGCCGCCGTTGTGATCCCGATAGGAGCCGCACTTCTCCAGGATCACCTCCAGCGCCCCCTTGGCAAAGAGCTTGATTTCTTCCCGGTCCCGATAAATGGTGGACATCATCCGCCGGTCGCTGGTGAAGATGTTTTCCCTGATCTTCTCCAAGGGCGGCGGGGCGATCCGGCGCTTGGCAGCTCCGGCCACCAGGGCCAACTCGGTGGGGTCGCCGCGCAGGTTGTCGGCTTCGATCACTGCCCGGCAGTTGAGGAGGGCGGCAGTCAGGATCTCGTCCAGGCGCTGGTCAGCCGTGGGGCCGGCGGGTTCAATGCTGAATTCGCCCGGTTCCCGGTAGCCCTCGCCGCTGATGCTGACCAGTTCGCCGTCGGCCAGACGCAGCTCCTTCAGGGTCATCTCGTTCCTGGTCAGAGTGCCGGTCTTGTCGGTGCAGATCACCGTGGCGCTGCCCAGGGTTTCCACCGAGTCCAGGTTCTTGATCAGGGCGTTGCGCCGGGCCATGCGCTGGCTGGCCAGGGAGAGCGACAGGGTGATGGTGGGCAGGAGACCTTCCGGGACGTTGGCGACAATCAGCGATAGGGCGAAGATCGAGGCCATCAGTGCACCCTTGCCGGAAAAAAGTCCGAGAACAAAGAAGACCAAACCCATCACCAGGGCGATCAGGGTGAGGATCCGGGTGATGTGGATGATTTCCCGCTGCATGGGCGTCAGCGACTTACTGACGTTCCTGGTCAGGCTGGCGATCTTGCCGAACTCGGTGGCGCCGCCGGTGGCGCTGGTCACCGCGATGCCGCTGCCGGCGGCCACGGTGGTGCCGGCGAAGACCAGGTTTTTCGCCTCCAGCGGACGCCGGGCCGTTCCAGCCTCCAGGCTGCGGGAGGCCGGCGCCGATTCGCCATTCAGTGATGAGAGGTTAAGGTAGAGCGAATTCACCTCCAGGAGGATGCCGTCGGCCGCCACTTTATCGCCCTCCTCCAGCAGCATGATGTCGCCGGGCACCAGTTCGGCGGCGGGCACCTGCGCTACCTCGCCCTGGCGGCGGACATTGACCAGGGTAGGCATCAGCTTCAGCAGCTCTTCCATGGCCTTATCGGCCCGGTACTCCTGCCAGAAGGTGAAGGTGGCGTTGATGATTACCGCCCCGAGGATGGCGTATCCCAAGACGTTCATGCCTTCGCCGGGCGAGAAGCGGTGGGCGAGAAAGGAGAGACCGGCCGCCACCTCCAGCAGAATTGCAAAAAACTGTCCGTACTGGTCGAGATAGGCCAGCAGGTAGTTTTTCTTGATGGTCTCGGCCAGCAGGTTGGGGCCGAACTCCCGGCGCCGCCGTTCGACCTGATGCGTGCTTAATCCTTCCGAAGAGGTTTTCAGATGGCGCAACAGCGCGCCTCTTTCAAGGCGGTAAAGTTCCATCACTTCTTGTCCCCGGCGTAAAAGGCGATGGTGTTAACCGGGGTTTGACGGAAGAGCCTTTCCAATCGGTTTTCCCCGAAGAAACGAGGAAAGCGGGCGAGCCTGCGGCCGCCGACCACCAGCAGCTGGCAGTCACAGTGGCCGAGGTGGTGAAGAATCTGGGCGATCTCATCGCTGGCCAGGGCGTGCTTGATCCGAAAGGGCACCTCCAGGAGCTTCAGGATCTGGACGTAGTGATTGAGCCGGTCGTTGATCCGCAGGAAGAGTGCGCGGGTGGCGGCGATTTCGAGCCCGGCCTGGCGACGGCGGTTGAAGGGGCTGATACTGTAGATTTCCGCCGAGGCCCCCAGGGTCTTAACCAGGGAGGTAAAGAAGACGAATTTTTCCACCGACAACCGTTCCGCCCGGATCGGCAGCACCACTTCCCTGGTCTGGGCCCAGGCCTCGACTCGGGTGACCCGGACCACGGCCAGGTTGGCCGGCAGGTGAAAATGGGACAGTTTCTCGCTCAGGGAATCCTCGAAGTAGCGGGTCCGCATCCGGGTGGAGCAGAACAGGGTATCGGTCGGGGTTCTGGTCAGATAGGCGGAGATTGCCGAGGCAGGCCGTCCCTGCAGAAAGAGCCGCTCGGTCTTGACTCCGTATCCTTCGGCCGCCTCCGCGATCACCGTCATGCTGGCCTCGGTTTCACCCCGGTCGTCGTCCGGGTTTTCGACATGGAGCAGGACCAGGGTGTAACCATACAGGGCGGCATAGCGCAGGGCATAGAAAGCGGCGACTTCGGAGGTAATCAGACCGTTGACGGCGGCGACAACTTTCATTTTCACTCCTTGGCAGACAGGATTGGTTTCAATCATTGTATGCAGATTGTCCGGGGCTTTTCAGAAAAATCGCAGTTGCCTGCAAGCAGTCTTGATCAATCGCTCAGAAGAATTACCGGAAACCACCTGTCTTTAGGCAATTGCCGGAATTTTCGGAAGATTTCCAAACCCAGTTTGTCGGCGGCAGAGGTTACCGATCCGGACCTGGATCAATGAACTACGGCAGTTGCCCTGAGGCGGTTTGGGTGGTTTGCCCGGTCAAGGTCCGGATGATCAGTTTGCGTTGGTTGGTAAGGATGGAGACGTGGTCGTCATTGGGGAATTCGTGGTAGGCGATTTGCTTCGGCGCCACGGCCAGGAGATTATGGCTCATGCGGACCGGCAGGGTCGTGTCCCGCGCGCCGTGAAAAATGCTGATCTCCGGCGGGTGCGGACCGGCCAGTAGTTGCCGGATCAGTTTTCGGTTGTCGATCTGGGACGGCATCAGGATGGAGAGCAGGAAGGATCTTACCGCGACCGCTCGGCGCAGGGTATCGAAAGGGGCGACCAGGACGATTCTTTTAACTCGGTGGCGGACGGCGAACTTCAGGGCGGCGCCGCAGCCAAAGGAGTGGGCCATCAGGTCCAGTTCACTATTCAGCCGCGGCTGGCCGAAGTGGGCGGCCAGGGCGGCCAGAGCCCCTTCGCTGTTCAGGTAGTTGTCGGCCGGGTTCATTTCCCCTTCGCATTCCCCCCGGCCGGGATAGTCGATCAGGAGCCAGCCGACGTCAGGTACCTCTTGTGGCCGGATAAACCGGAGCCAGCCGAGGGCCACCGAGCCAATGCCCGGGTAAAGGATACAGAGCCGGGTCGGGGGTTGCCGGGGATCGATCAGAGGCGGCAGGTAGTAAGCGACCTGGCGGCCATGGCTGGTGGTGAACTCCAGGCGGACATTGGCCGGCCGCTGTTCGAAGGCGGCCAGCAGCGCCGGATCGACTGGAATTCGCGGCATGCAGCCGTCGAGCAGCAACAGTAAGATGAGAAGGGGCGGCAGCCGGATAAAAATCCGCCGAGCCCGAAATAGGGAGCGCCACTGATCCATCTGTCAAAGTTAATAAATTACGCCCAGGAAAAGCAAAGATAAAGCACCGGCGCTGTTTGTTTTCCGAGACGCGGGAGATGGTGCGCCACGAAACACTGCACTCGTTTCACTCCGTAATGCCGGCCTTGCTGCCAAAATGACATTTTCTCTTGCCAACCTGGCAGGGAAAACGGCACTCGGAAATTTCCTTCAATACTCATCTAGCCGAAATTGCGACAATATGATTAGTTGGCACGCATCTGGCAATAGAAAGCAGACAAAGGGAACGATAACTAAACTAACCAGTTCATCAACAAAACAAAATAAAAGGGGAAACAACATGAACGCTATCAACAAGACCAACACCCAGGTAAAAGAAAATGTTCAGGCCCTCGACGCAGCCGGCAAGGTTACCTTGGCTCTCTTCGGCGGAACTTCTTTGCTGATCGGAATCTGGAGCGTGACCTGCTTCGCCGCCGCCCTGCTGAACGCCGGTCCGGTCGGCCTGATCAAGGCTTACTTCTCGGCCGTCACCGGAATGTAATCGGTAGAGCACAAGTCAAGCCAACGAACTGAACGAAAAAAATATAAGGAGAAAGATCATGAACGCCACCATCAAGACCCGCACCAACGTAACCACCGGAAATGCCAGCGACACCTTTACCCGCGCCAGCTTAATCAGCATGGGCGCAGTATCCGGCCTGATCGGCCTCTGGGCTGTCGCCTGTATGGTGGGAGCGGTGATGACTAACGGTATCGGTCAGGTGGCAGGCGGTTTTTTCTCCGCTCTGATCGGCTGAGCGCGGATCGGTAACATAACGCCGGAGAGCATTCTCCCGGCGGGCTGAAAAAGCGGATGGCTCCAGGCCAGCCGCTTTTTTTATTGGCGCTTAGACGATCAGGGCGGAGAAGGAGGCGACGAGGAAAAGCAACTTGATTATTATCGTCTCCTCTTGGCCGAAGCGACCACCAGAGCCCATTAGCCCGTAGGTTGGGGTGACAGCGGAACCCCAACAATTTCAATGCCCGTAAATGTTGGGGTTCGCCTTCGCTCACCGCCAACCTACATATGCTGATGGAGGCCTTCTGCGCCCTGAGCGCCATGAAACTTTTCAATTTTTCCATGGATCCCGGCGGGGGCGGCCTCGATGATTATAAGCCCGTAGCCCGTAGCCCGTAGGTTGGGGTGACAGCGGAACCCCAACAATTTCAATGCCCGTAAATGTTGGGGTTCGCCTTCGCTCACCGCCAACCTACATATGCTGATGGAGGCCTTCCGCGCCCTGAGCGCCATGAAACTCTTCAATTTTTCCATGGATCTCGGCGGGGGCGGCCTCGATGATTATAAGCAGCTGGCCCGAACCGTCCAGCTTCTGGTCCAGGCCGAAGTTGAGGATCCGCATCGTCAAGATTTTCTTTCCGGAAGCCATGAGGGGGGAATTTTCGGCGATGATCGCATTAGCGAGAAAGTGCTTGCCAAGCCGAGGAAGAAGTGCGATATCGGGTCAGTTTATCAGATGTGATCAGGGCCACTTGTTCAATCTACAACCTCAAGGAGTCTGCTCTCGTCGAACCAGGGAAAAAACGACCGGCGGCTGAAGCACGAGCGGTTATGGTCTTTCTTGTTCAGGAGAGCGATGGTTTGAGTTTAACGGAGATGGGAAGGCATACACGCCGGGAGGTGGCCGCCCTGAGCCGGGCTGCCGGTCGAATTTTCGAAAAAGCGAAAATGGATACCGGACTGTGCGACCGCCTGGGTAAAATCAAATTACCAATTCAGCAAATATAAAATTATCAAGCCTGATCCTGACCACAAAAATTGGCAAACCCTCAAAAGGCAATTTATTATCACCCTTTGAAATCGCCCCATCAACATGATACCTTGCCTTATCACCGGTATAAGAGGAGATAAGAAATGGATCCTTATACATCTGTTTTGAGCCCGGTAACGAAGGAGGGTTTAGATATCCTCGGTTCTTTTTATATCGTGCTCGGCGTCGCCGCCGTTATCTTTCTTATTGTCGCAGGGCTGGTGGTGTACGCCACGATCAAATTCCGCCGCCGGAAAGGCCGGGAAGCGAAGCAGTTCAGCGAGAACCTCCGGCTGGAAGTCCTCTGGATATCCATTCCCCTTCTCATCGTCGCCGGGCTCTTTATTCTCGCTGTAAGGGTCATGTATCTGGTGAATCCGTCGGTACTCGGCCATGAGCCCGATCTGACCGTGGTGGCACACCAGTGGTGGTGGGAACTGCACTATCCTGAATCCGGGGTGACGGCGGCCAATGAGATTCACCTGCCGGTGGGCAAGCACCTGCTCCTCAGGTTCGAATCCGCGGACGTCATCCATGGTTTCTGGGTTCCCTCATTCGGGCAGAAGATCGATGTCATCCCCGGCCATCCCAACTATCTGTGGCTGACCATCACCCGCCCGGGCCTTTACCTGGGTGCCTGTAACTCTTTCTGCGGCATGGGGCATGCCCAGATGAGAATCCGGGTCATCGCCGAGTCCCCCGAGGATTTCGGCGCCTGGCTTGCACACCAGGGGCAGCCGGCTTCGCCACCGTCTACGGTTGATGCAGCGAACGGCGCCGAGGTCTTCAAGGAAAAAAACTGCGTCAACTGCCACCCCATTGCCGGGCTCACGACCAGGGGCCGCGTGGCTCCGGACCTGACCCATGTGGGAAGCCGGACAAGCCTGGCGGCGGACACGCTTCCCAACACGCCGGAGAATCTGGTCAAATGGCTGACGGACCCCCAGTCCGTGAAAAAGGGCACTCTGATGCCCGACATCGGCCTTACCGCCGATCAGATCAGGTATCTGGTCGCTTTCCTTAACGGATTAAAATGAACGTAAGCGCTCACAGTCACCGAATCTGCCCGCCTCCAGAGCCCTCGGCATACCTGATGTATAGCCGAGGGCTTTGGGAACGGATTTATGCCCTGCCTTTAAGGGTGCATCTCCGGCACCCCTGAACGCTTACGGGACTGGACGCGAGAGCGATTTCCAACCGGTCCCCCCGGTGAGAGGTTACCAATGAACAGCGAAATCAATACTGCAAAAAAGCCGGGGAGCATCCTGGAGGTCAGGGAGTACAAAGGTCTGCTGAGCTGGCTCTCCTCCGTGGACCATAAGCAGCTGGGGATCATGTACATCACGACATCGCTGCTGTTCCTCCTGGTGGGGGTATCCCTGGCGATGGTCATGCGCACCCAGTTGATCAAACCGAACAACGACTGGCTGTCGCCCGAGACCTACAACCAGATTTTCTCGATGCACGGCACGACCATGGTCTTTCTCGCGGTCATGCCTATGCTCACCGGGTTTATGGTCTATTTCACGCCCCTGATGATCGGGGCTCGCGACGTCTCCTTCCCGAGGATGAACGCCCTCAGCTACTGGCTGTACCTGATGGGCGGTCTCCTCATCTATTTCAGCTTCTTTACGGGCGACACCCTCCATGCGGGCTGGTCCGCCTATGCGCCGCTGACCTCGACCAATTATTCGATGAACAAGTATCTGGTCGGCACCGGCGTGGATTACTGGATAGTCGGCCTTCTCCTGACCGGGGCGGGGACGATCATGACGGCAATCAACATTCTGGTGACCGTCGCCGACCTGCGCGCCCCGGGCATGAAACTGACCCGGATCCCGCTGTTCGTCTGGATGTCTTCGGTCAACGCCGTTCTCATGCTCCTGGCCCTGCCGGCGCTGAACGCCGCGCTGGTGATGCTGTTCATGGACCGGCACCTGAACGCTCTCTTCTTCAACCCGGCGGCCGGCGGCACGCCTTTGCTCTGGGAGCACTCTTTCTGGTTTTTCGGCCACCCCGAGGTGTATATCCTGATCCTGCCCGGTTTCGGAATGGTTTCCGAGGTCATTCCGGTTTTCTCCCGCAAACCGATCTTCGGCTACGCCTTTATGGCCGTCGCCACGGTGGCGATCGCTTTTCTGAGCTTCGGTGTCTGGGCGCATCATATGTTCGCCACCGGAATGAACTTTACGGTCTATTACGTCTTCGCTCTTTCAACCGTGCTGATCGCCGTTCCCACCGGGATCAAGATCTTCAACTGGATCGCCACCATGTGGGGCGGCTCGATCAGCTTCGACACGGCTATGCTGTTCGCCGTTGCCTTCATCATCCAGTTCACCATCGGCGGCCTGAGCGGAGTGGCTTTCGCCACCATCCCCATCGACTGGGCGCTGACCCACACCTATTTCGTGGTGGCCCATTTTCACTACACCCTGCTGGGAGGGACGATTTTCACCGTGATGGCCGGATTTTATTACTGGTACCCGAAAATCACCGGCCGCATGCTCTCGGAAAAGCTGGGCAAGATCCAATTCTGGCTCATGGTGTTCGGCTTCAACGGTACTTTTTTCATCCTTCACTTCGCCGGGCTCGCCGGCATGCCGCGCCGGGTCTTTACCTACCCCGATCTGCCGCATCTCGCGACGATCAACCTGATTTCCTCGCTTTTCGCTTACGTCCTCGGGCTGGGGTTCCTGCTCTTTTTTGTTAATCTGGTGGTCAGTCTTTTCAAAGGAAAACCGGCCGGAGATAACCCCTGGGGGGGCTGGACCCTGGAATGGGCCACATCCTCTCCGCCGCCGCCCCACAATTTCGACCGGATTCCACCGGTTCGCAGCATCAGGCCCTTATGGGACCTGGAGCAATCCGATAAGCCGCCGGCTGCTGCAGCGGAGCCTTCTCGAAGGGGGGACGGCGCATGAACAAGACCAGACTGGCAATGCTGCTTTTTGTGGCCTCGGAAGCGGTTTTCTTTATCCTGCTGATCGTCGCTTACGTGATCTACCACGCGACCTCGCCAAGCGGTGCCGACGCGGCCCGTTACCTGGATGTCCCGCGAACCGCGTTGTTCACCGCCTGCCTGATCGGCAGCAGCTTCACCATGTGGCTCGCCGGTATTCACTTCAGGACCGGCCGGCGCCGGTCGGCGCTCGCCTGGCTTCTGGCCACAATGGGGCTGGGGATTGTCTTTTTAGCGGGGCAGGGCAGCGAGTACGCCTCCCTCCTCGAAAAAGACATGACCATCAGCCGGGACCTCTTCGGTACGACATTTTTTACCCTCACGGGCTTCCACGGCCTCCATGTCTTTATCGGCCTGATCATGCTGGGGACCCTTTTCGGCCTCCAACTGAAGCGGGGGGGGACTGGCCCCTCCGAGGGTGTGGAAGGCGTTTCGATTTACTGGCACTTCGTCGACGCGGTATGGATGGTGATCTTTCCCGTCGTCTACCTGTGGACGCTGCGATGACGTATGGCCTCACAGGGCACCGAATCTGCTTCGTTATCGGCCTGTTCGCATACCGAGTGTATAGCTCACAGGCCGATGCCTCGCATCTCCGGCACCCTGTGAGGCCATACACGATGGGAGTTCAGGGTTTGCAAGATCGTATAATGTTGTCAGAGGTTACGCGATGACAAGCGGACAACTTTTCGCCGAGGCCTGGGATTTCCAACCGACGGTGGTCGTCGGAACCGTGGCGCTCATGTTGGCCTATCTCTGGGTCGTCCGCTTTCGCCTGAACCGCAAAACGCTCCTCTTCGGTTCGGGCGTGCTGCTCATGTTCCTGACGCTGATCGGGCCGCTCGATTTTCTCGGCGATGAGTACCTCTTCAGCGCCCACATGCTGGAGCATCTCCTGTTCTACCTGGCCGTGCCTCCACTTCTCCTGCTCGGGCTCCCGGCGGAGCCGCTACGACGGCTTTTGTCCAATAAGATTATGACAAGGGTCGAGGCGTTTCTCCGCCGTCCGATCTTTGCCTGGCTGCTGGCGGTGGCGACCATGTGGCTCTGGCACCTGCCGGCGCTCTATAACGCGGCGCTGAACAACGAAGGGATCCACGCCGTGGAGCACTTAAGCTTTCTGGTCACGGGCACAATATTCTTCTGGCCCATCTTCACCCCTCTGCAGTCTCACCGGTTTTCGCCGGTCGTCGGGGCGGTGTATATATTTTCCGCCATGTCGGCAAATATGATCCTGGGGATATTGCTGACCTATGCACCCCTGGGATATTATCCCACCTACATGCATTCCACCGACGCCACCGGCCTCTTCATCCGCACGGTCTGGAAACTGGATCCCCAGTCGGATCTCAATCTGGGCGGCATGTTCATGTGGATCATCGGCGGCCTGCTGTATTTCGCGTCGCTAATGGCCGTATTCAGTCGGCTGTACCGTAACCCCGAAGATTGGGAAACAACGGAAAAAGGATTCTGAGATGCAAAATCACGGTGAAAATCAGCCCGGGCCTACGGCTTCATCCCGGGAGAACGAACAGGCGGAGGCAGGCTGGCACGTTCCCAAGCCCGCAACCATCCCCGCGCCCACCTATTGGCCCTTCGTGCTTTCCCTGGGAGCAACGCTCATGGGATTTGGGATCCTGACCTCAAAGGTTTTCAGTGTTACGGGAACCGTCCTTTTCATTCTCGCCATCGTCAAGTGGATAGGGGAGCTCGCCAATGACAATTGATAATAACGACAGGCCCTGCTGCGGGGCCGGCCAAGAGAACCCGGACCGCCGCCGTTTCCTGGTCAGGCTCGGCGTGGGCCTCGGGACTCTGATTGCGGCCATGGCGGGGGTGCCGGTACTCAGTTATATCCTGGCGCCGGTTTCCCGGAAGATGCAGCGGCAGTGGGTATCCGTGGGACCGGCAGAGCGGTTCGCTGTCGGTGATACGGTTCTGGTCTCTTTTGAAAACCCGGCGGCAAGGGTCTGGGCGGGGGTGACGGGAAAGACCGGGGCCTGGGTGCGCCGGGTCGGGGAGGGTGATTTCATCGCCTTTGTTCTCAATTGCTCCCACCTCGGCTGCCCGGTGAGCTGGGAGGCCTCTCCCAAAATGTTCATCTGTCCCTGCCACGGCAGCGTTTACTATGAGGACGGGACCGTGGCGGCCGGCCCCGCTCCTTTTCCCCTACAGCGTTTTCGGGTCAGAGTGCGCGACGGGCAGGTCGAACTGCAGAGTCGTCCCATCCCCATCAAGGAAGCTATGGCCTAGAGAGAAACAACGGCATGAAACAGTGGAAAAAGTTCCTGCAGTGGCTGGACGATCGAAGCGGCCTCGTCACACTGGTCGAAACGATTGCCGATCATCCGGCGGCGCCCGGCGTGAAGTGGAAATATGTTTTCGGCAGCGCGGTCCTGACGGCGTTTATCATGCAGGTGGTCTCCGGCATCGGCTTGCTGACGACCTATGTCCCCGCGGCGGGCAACGCCTATGAAAGCCTGCAGTATATGACCGACCAGGCCCCGCTCGGCGCTTTCCTGAGGGGCATGCATTTCTGGGGAGCGTCGATGATGGTCGTCCTGATCATCATTCACCTCCTCAGGGTCTTCCTGATGGGCAGCTTCAAGTTCCCGCGGGAATTGAACTGGCTGACCGGTGTACTGCTGCTGGCGACCACGCTGGGGATGGCGTTCTTCGGTCAGATCGTGCGCTGGGACCAGAACGCCGTCTTCGGGATAGTGGCAGCCGCAAAGATGGCCAGCCACGTGCCGCTGATCGGCACCTGGCTGGCGCGCTTCATCATCGGCGGCGAGGTGGTGGGGACCTACACCTTGAGCCGGGTATTCACCATGCATGTCATGGTTCTGCCGATCCTGCTCGCCTCCCTGATTGCCCTGCACGTCTACCTGGTGCTGCGCAACGGCGTCTCCGAACCTCCGGTGCCGGGCCGCGGGGTGGATCCCGCCACCTACCGGGCGGATTTTCACGACCTGCTGCAGGAAAAAGGCGTCCCCTTCTGGCCGATTGTCGTTTTGCGCGATTTCGCCTTCGCTCTCGGAGTGGTTCTGGTGGTGCTGCTGTTGGCCTGGCTGGTCGGGCCGCTCAAGCTCGACAATCCGCCCGATCCTTCGCTGATCAACGCGCATCCCCGCCCGGACTGGTATTTCTGGTGGTATTTCGCCCTCCTTGCCCTCTTGCCGCATCAACTCGAGAACTATGTCATGGTCCTGATGCCCGTGCTGGTCGGTCTGGTCCTCTTTTCGGTCCCGCTGGTGAGCAACCGCGGCGAGCGTCACCCGGCGCGAAGGCCCCTGGCGGTGACTGCCGTGGTCTTCATCTTCTCGGGAATTATCGCTCTGACCCTGGCCGGATGGCATGAGAACTGGTCCCCCCGCGTCGATGCCCCGCCCCTGACGGCGGAGATTATCGGGGCTTCTTCCGGTCCGGTATATGAAGGAGCAATGGTTTTCAACCAGATGGGCTGCCTCTTCTGCCATACCATCGAGGACCATGGCGGCAAGAGGGGCCCGAACCTGACCTGGATAGCCGACCGGTTGACCCGCGACCAGCTGACCCTGCGGATCATGAACGGCGCGTACAACATGCCGGCATTCGGCCGCATCCTTTCCACCGAGCAAACCGAAAACCTGCTGGACTTTCTCTCGACCCGGAAAAAATCCGGCGTTGCGGCAGGCAAACAACAGTAGCCTGACCGCAAGTGGTCACAGGCACCGCATCTTCGCGCGATCGCTCCCGCTCGCATAGCAAGGCTATAGCGGCCGGTCGCGCTTGCGCGAATCTACGGCACCTGTGACCACTTACATTGAATTCAGGTAACCGTTTGCCGGGTGTGAGAATAGTAGGTTGGGGTGACAACGGAACCCCAACAATTCCAATGCCCGTAAATGTTGGGGTTCGCCTTCGCTCACCGCCAACCTACACTTGCTGGTCGGCCTCTGGGCCGCAGCCAGCATGGTCGGCGCCGTGATGACCAGCGGCCTCGGCCAGGTGGCCGCCGGTTTCTTCTCCGCCTTGGTCGGCTGAGATAGGGATAACGACATAGCGCCGGGGGGAAGGTGTTCCGGCGAACCGGAAGAGCGGGTGGCTATAGGCCATCCGCTTTTATTCTGGATGGCGAATAAAATGTTTCCGCTGCTTTCCATGGCATTGGCCGGGATGATAGAATTTTCCACCAGGGCGTCCGGTCCGGGGAAACCTTTACGAGGTGAGAGCCATGATCATCGGCGTGGTCAAAGAGATCAAGGAGCAGGAAAACCGGGTGGCGTTGATGCCGGCCGGAGTGCGGGCCCTGGTGGCGGCAGGGCACCGGGTGCTGGTGGAAGCCGGGGCCGGGCGGGGCAGCGGCATCGGCGGCACCCAGTATAGGGCGGCGGGGGCGGAGACGGTCGAGGATGCGGGTGAGGTCTGGCGGCGGGCCGAGCTGGTGGTCAAGGTCAAGGAGCCGTTGCCTCCGGAGTACCAGTACCTGCGGGAAGACCTGATCATTTTCACTTACCTGCATCTGGCGCCGCTGCCGGAGCTGACCGAAAAGCTGCTGGCTGCCAAAGTCATTGCCGTGGCCTATGAAACCGTACAACCGGCCGATGGCTCGCTGCCGATCCTGGCGCCGATGAGCGAGGTGGCTGGCCGGCTGGCGGTGCAGGTCGGAGCCCATTATCTGGAGATGGCCAGCGGCGGCCGCGGCATCCTCCTGGGCGGGGTGACCGGGGTGGAGCCTGGTCGGGTGGTGATTCTGGGTGGCGGTACCGTCGGGCATAATGCGGCGCAGATCGCTCTCGGGATGGGGGCCTCGGTCAAGGTATTGGGGCGGACTCCGGAGAAATTGAAGCGTTTGAAAGCACGGCTGGGCGGCCGCATCGAGACCGGGCTTTCCACCCCGGAGCAGATCGCCATGGATCTGGGTACCGTCGACCTGGTGGTCGGCGCGGTCCTGGTGCCGGGCGGTGAGGCCCCGAAACTGGTGACCCGGGCAATGCTGGCCGCCATGCCGCGCGGAGCGGTGATCGTTGACGTGGCCATCGACCAGGGCGGCTGCTGCGAGACCTCGCATCCCACTACCCATCATGAACCGGTCTACGAGGTGGACGGCATCGTCCACTATTGTGTGGCCAACATGCCGGGCGCCGTGCCGCGCACCTCGACCCAGGCCCTGACCCACGCCTCCTTCCCTTATCTGAAAGCCATCGCTGATCAAGGCATCGCCACGGCGTCTCGCCACGACCCGGGACTGGCCCGGGGCATCAATATCTGGCGCGGGGTGCTGACCAATAAACCGGTGGCCGAGGCGCAGGGCAAGGAATGGCGGGAGGTTGGCGAGCTGCTGGGCTGAAATCGAAGAGGTGCAGCACTTGCTTTTCTGCCGTGGCGATTCCTTCCCTCGTCCTGCCGAGGACTGGCATGTCTCCTGGTAGAAGCGCAGGAAGCAGCCGGGCCGGGGCCAGACTGCTTCCTTGCTGAAAGACCATGGGGGGTAGCGCGCCGGTTTTTATTCCAGCGGCATACCCCGGAAGGCCCGGACATACTTGCCGCCCTTGGTCCTCTCTTTGCCGAATTTAATACTTTCTTCACGCCATCCCGGGTTTGAGACACACCGGCCCTGCGACATGTATCTAGACGACTGGGTATTGGGAAAATACTTGAGATCGATATCCGCTTCGGGCCCGGACTTTTTCATTCTGAGGAGCCCCAGTTCGGAGCTGGTGGGCAGGCGCCAATCGTCGAAACCGCCGAATTTCTCAGAGTTCAGCTGGGCAATGAATTTTTCATTGGCGTCTTTATATGTATAAATGGCCGAGTTGGAGTGGATCGAGTCGTCGGTGGTTTTAACCTCCCAGTACATGTGCCACTTGGTGTCCAGGACCATGGCCCAACTGGTGGCGTCATCGGACAGTTCCTGCCCCTGGGCATCCAGTTTTTTAAACCGTTCGTCGGCGTGGGCGGCCGACGCGATGAGGGTTACCGAGACCAAGAAGGTCAGTAATAGCAGATGTAGTCGCAGTGATAATTTCATATACCTCTCCTTTTCCGTAAATTACCACCGAAGTGCAAGCGCCGAAAAATCAAGGACAACGCTTTACCCCCGGGGGTTGCCCAAAAGGCTGTTGACAGTGGGTATGGCATTTCCAGCCATAATCGCCGGCAGGCAAATCTACCGGCATGAGATGCGGAAGTCAAAAAAAAAGAGTGTCGCCGAGAAACCCCGACCCAGCTTCAGAGCACTACCGAGGCCGGCAGCAATTCGCCCAAGGGACATTCGAGGCAACGGGGATTACGCTTGCGGCAGAACTCCTTGCCGACCCGGACGATCAGGGCGTGGTATTCGTTGTATAGGTTGACATCCTCGGGCAGGCTGCCGGTGAACAGTTCCTGCATCTCGTAGTAGTCGGTTTCCTCCCAGATCAGGTCGTGGCGCAGCAGCAGCCGGTGGGTATAGGCATCGATGACGAAGGCGGGTTTTTCGGCGGCGTAAAGCAGGATGGAATCGGCAGTCTCCGGGCCGATGCCCTTGACCTCCAGCAACTGCTCGCGCAGCCGGTAGCGGTCGGCGGCGAAGAAGCTTTCCAGGCTGTCGTGTTCGGCGATAATGGCATGGAGCAGATTGTGGAGACGGGCGGCCTTCAGGTTGTAATAGCCGGAGGGTCGGATCAGTTCGGCCAACAAGCCGGTAGGGGTTTCGGCCAGCCGCCGCAGGTCGAGGAGGTCGGCCGCCCGTAGATTGGCGATGGCCTTTTCGACGTTTTCCCAGTTAGTGTTCTGGGTGAGGACCGCCCCGACCATGACCTCCAGCGGGGTTTCTCCCGGCCACCAGTGCTGGGGGCCGAAATATTGGAACAGCCGCTGGTAAATCTGGTTGAGGCGCTTGTTCATGCCGGTAATGGCATCATTCCGATTTAAAGAAGATCAGATAAATGGTGATTCCCAGAACCGCGCAGGCCCCGCCGACCAGGGGCAGGACCGCTTCAAGGCTGATCTCGTCGCGGCCCATGATGTCGCGCATGTAGGGAGTGCCGAAAAAGGCCCAGGAACCGGTAAACAACAGGATGATGATGATGGTGTAGAGCTGCTTTTTATATATGTTCCAGCCGATCATGAACAGGTAGGGTACCAGGAACCAGCCGTTGGTGAACAGTTCCTGGTATTTGACGTTCTCGATCTGATCCGGTATCCCGGTGGCGGTGATGAAATCCGATACCGGTTGGAAGAAGAGAAATACGGCCTTGATGCCGTCGACTAAGGTAGACAGAATATCCATCATTTTTTCCCATCCTTCAAACCAGCTGTCAATGAGCAGCTGACAAAACTTTAATCGTTCAGGCGCCTGGCTGAAGTGGCCCGTTGGTATACCTTGATGGCACAGTAAGAGCCGCACATGGAGCAGGCGTCGCCCTTGTAGGAGTTGCCTTCCTCCCGGTAACGTCGAGCCTTTTCCGGATCGATGGACTGGTCAATCTGGCCCTTCCAGTCCAGCTGATTGCGACACTTGGCCATGGCAATGTCCTTTTCCATGGCGCCGGGCAGCCCCTTGGCGATATCGGCGGCGTGGGCCGCAATGCGTGAGGCGATTACCCCTTCGCGCACGTCTTCGGCGTTGGGCAACTTGAGATGTTCGGCCGGGGTGACGTAGCAGAGGTAGTCGGCTCCGGCGGCGGCGGCGATGGCCCCGCCGATCGCCCCGGTAATGTGGTCGTAGCCGGGGGCGATGTCGGTGACCAGCGGCCCCAGCACGTAGAAGGGGGCGTTGTGGCAAAGCCTTTTCTGCAGGAGGATGTTGGCCTCGATCTGGTTCATCGGCATGTGGCCGGGACCCTCGATGATCACCTGCACTCCGGCCGCCCAGGCGCGCTCGGTCAGTTCGCCCAGGTGGATCAGTTCCTGGACCTGGCCGCGGTCGGTGGCGTCGGCCAGGCAGCCGGGCCGGATGCCGTCGCCCAGGCTCAGGGTGACCTCGTGCTCCTTGAGGATGGCCAGTAGATCGTCAAAGCGTTCGTAGAGGGGGTTTTCCTTCTGATTGCGGCTCATCCACTCGATGGTGAAGGAGCCGCCCCGGCTGACCACACCCAGCAAACGTTTATGGTTCTTGACCCGTTCCATGGTCGAGCGGGTGATGCCGCAGTGCAGGGTCATGAAGTCCACCCCTTCCATGGCCTGTTGCTCGATGGTATTGAAGATCTGGTCGACGGTGACCTCGCCGATCTGCTTTTTCTGTTTCTCCACCACCTCGGCAATGGCCTGGTAAATGGGCACGGTGCCCAGCGGAATCGGGCAGCTCTTGAGGATCTCCTGGCGGACCTCGCTGACATTGCCGCCCATGGAGAGGTCCATGACCGTGTCGGCCCCGGCCTTCAGGCAGACGCAGAGCTTCTGCAGTTCCTGCTGGATCTCCGGGTAGTCGCGGGAGGCGCCGATGTTGGCGTTGACCTTGGTGGCGGTGCCTTTGCCGATGGCCATTACCCGTTCGAAGTCGTGATGATGATTCTTGGGGATGGCGATGGTGCCGGCGGCCACACCGGCGATCAGGGTTTCGACCGCTAACCCCTCGTTGGCGGCGCAGGTTTCGAATAAAGGGGTTTTCTTGCCGTGCAGGGCGTCTTCGCGGATGGTCATCAAGGCCTCTCTGTTATCTCGCTAATATCACTGGTTTTTGCTGGGGGAAAAGAAAACAAACTTAAAGCGGCCCGCCGGAACTGTCAATGAAAATAGCCGGTTGCGCGAGCATCAGCCGCGTGCTCTCCGTCAAGGTGCCCAAAATAAAGGTTTAGCAGTCCTGTGTCGAGTTTGGCAAACGCCGCCAGGGGCCTTGAGGGCCGGCAATTGATGGACTGATCCAATCAAACGGGACCCCTTAGAAGACCCCATGCTGGTGAAGGATGCTGATGCCAATGGCAATCAAGACCAGGCCGCCGATTACTTCGGCGGTGGTACCCAGCCTGGAGGCATTGCGGACCAGGCGGCCCAGATGCAGGCCGATCCCGGTTAACAGGGTGGCGACCAGGCCGATGACCAGGGCCGGCAGCCAGACCTCGACCTTGAGGACGGCAAAGCTTAAGCCCACGGCCAGGGAATCGATACTGGTGGCCACCGAAAGCAAGACCAGAGACCAGCCCCGGGTGGGATCGACGCTGGGACATCGATCGTCCTTCGGTCCCAGGGCTTCGCGGATCATGTGGCCGCCGACCAGGAACAGGAGAGCGAAGGCCAGCCAGTGATCAAAGGACTCCAGCAGGGTCCGGAAGGTTAGTCCTCCCGCCCAGCCGATGACGTTCATTCCGGCCTGAAAGAGGCCGAAATGCCAGGCCAGCCGGAAGGTCTGGCGCCAGCCGACCCGGTCCAGGCAAACCCCGGTGGCCAGGGCCACGGCGAAGGCATCGACGGCCAGGGCCAGGGCTATCAGGAAGATGGAAAGAAGGTCCATACCGCAGGTCTTTAATTAGGTAATAGCTTCTTGCCAAGGGTGATGGTGATGATTAGACTTCTTTCCCGTTTCCAGGGAAGCCTCCCGCGCCGGTTCGGCAGGGCAATCGCTGCCGCCGGTTTCTTGTCAGTCGGAACCGTCCATTTAACTTATGAGGTTAAGAATGAAAAGGTATTTTGCGCTGGGCCTTTTGCTTGTGGGCCTGCTGCTTACCACCAACGCCTGTTCCGGAGAGAAGGGCGAATCGTCTGCCGCTCCCGCCCAGACTAAAACAGCCCAGGCGGCGGCAACGACCGGGTCGATCTTCCGGACCCTTCCTCCCCTCGAAGCCCAGGCCATGATCGCCAAGCGACCGGAGCTGCTGGTTGTCGATTTGCGCGAGCCCGGAGAGTTGAAAGAGGGTTATATCGAAGGTTCGGTGTTAATCCCGGTCAGCGCCCTGTCCAAGGGGACCAAGAGCCTGCCGGCCAATCGGCCCCTGCTCCTGGTCTGCGCCGTGGGGGGCCGCAGTTATGGGGTCGGGCGTTATTTCTCTCTGAAGGGTTATCCGGAGATCTATAATTTGCAGGGAGGCATCGACAACTGGAAGAAGGCCGGGCTGCCCCTGAAATACTGAGTTCTAAGCCCCTGGCCGACTTGCGCGGAAGTTACTGAAAAATATAAATCTATAGCCAAATTGAGGAGACCAATATGAGCGGTAAAACCGAGACCAAGGAATTCCAGGCCGAAGTCAAAAAGATGCTCGACATCGTCATTCACTCGCTCTACACCGAGCGGGATATCTTTCTGCGCGAGCTGATCTCCAACGGGGCCGATGCCCTGGAAAAGCTGCGGCACCAGAAGGTGGCGGGCGGCGAGATCTTCGACGACCATCTGAGCCTGGGGATCGAGATCGCCTGCGACGATAAGGAACATGTCCTGACTATTACCGATACCGGCATCGGCATGACCCGGGAGGAGCTGGTCGCCAATCTCGGCACCATCGCCCACTCCGGCTCCAAAACCTTCCTCTCCCATCTCGACGAGGCGGCCAGGAAGGAGGTCAATTTGATCGGCCAGTTCGGAGTCGGTTTCTATGCCGCCTTCATGGTGGCCGACCAGGTCACCGTGCAGTCCCGCTCCTGGCAGAAGGACGAGGAGGGCAGCGAGTGGAGTTCTGACGGCACCGGCACCTACACCGTCTCGCCCTGCGCCGGGCTGCATCGGGGTACCAGGATCATCCTCAAGTTGAAGGAAGACGCGCAGTCTTACGCGGACGCCGCCACCATCAAGCGGATCATCAAGCAGTATTCCAGTTTCGTCTCCTTCCCGATCAAGGTTGAGGGCGAAGAGGTCAATACCGTCCAGGCCCTCTGGGCTCGCAGTAAGAACGAGATCAAGGACGAGGAGTACAACGAGTTCTACAAGTTCATCGCCAACGCGGTCGACGAACCCACCTATCGCCTGCATTTCAGCGCCGATGCTCCCCTGGCCATCAAGGCCCTGCTCTTTACTCCCAAGGAAAATTTCGAGAGCCTCGGTTTCGGCCGCACTGAACCGGGGGTGAGCCTCTATTGTCAGAAAGTGCTGATCGAGCAGCATTCCAAGAATATCCTGCCCGACTGGCTTCGTTATTTAAAAGGGGTGGTTGACAGCGAGGACCTGCCACTGAACATCTCGCGCCAGGCCCTGCAGGACAATGCCCTGCTCCACAAGATCAACCGGGTTCTGACCAAACGTTACCTGAAGCACCTGGAGGAGGAGGCCAAGGAAAACCCGGACCGCTACCAGGAATTCTGGCGCCAGTTCGGCTTCTTCCTCAAAGAGGGGGCAACCTCCGACTTCAGCCACCGCGAGGAATTGGCCAGGCTCCTGCGCTTCGAGTCTTCCGCAGCCGAACCGGGCAAAATGATCGGGCTGGCCGAATACCTCGAGCGGATGCCCGAGTCGCAGAAAGAAATCTACTTCATTAACGGCCCCAACCGCGAGGCGATCGAGGCCGGCCCTTATGTCGAAGCCTTCCGCAAGCGGCAGCTGGAAATCATCTACACCCTGGAGCCCATCGACGATTTCGTCATGAGCCACTTGGGGGAATTCGAGGGTAAGAAACTGGTTTCCGCTGACCGGAGCGACCTGGAATTGCCGCCTTTGCCCGAGGGCGAAAAGGAGGAGCAGGCGGAGTCCGGAGCCGAACTGGCCGAGGAGCGCAGCGGCTCCCTAGCCGACTGGATCAAGGAGAAGCTGGCCGGCAAGATCAAGGAGGTCCACGTTTCCAAAAGGCTGGAGGACAGCCCGGCGATCATCGTCAATCCCGGCGGGTTCATGACCAGCAGCATGGAGCGGGTCATGCGGGCGGCCCGGCCCGAGCAGGGTTTCTCCGAGTTCGGCGAGAAGAATCTGGAGATCAATCCCAAACACCCGTTGATCGTCGCCCTGGACGCACTCAGGGACAAAGACGAGGAATTCGCGGCCAGCGTGGTCGAGCAGATCCATGACAACGCCATGATCCAGGCCGGGCTGATGGTCGAGCCGCGCCAGATGGTGGAGCGCAGCTATCGGATCATGACCCGGGCTCTGGCCGGGGCCGAGGCGGCGAAAGCCAGGAAGCGCAAAGCCGCCGGCCGGAGTAAGGCAGCCGAAAAGGCCGAGGAGGTCGAGGCCAATGATTGAGGTCAAAGAACTGCGCAAATCTTACGACGGGGTGGAGGCGTTGCGCGGCGTCTCCTTCTCGGTCAAATCGGGTGAGATCATCGGCTTGCTGGGTCCCAACGGTGCCGGCAAGACCACCCTGATGAAGATCCTTACCGGTTATCTCCATCCCAGTGGTGGTAGCGCCAAGGTCGACGGTCACGACGTGGTCGCCGAGGCCGGGCTGGTCCAGGAGATGATCGGCTATCTGCCGGAGAACGCCCCGCTCTATCCGGAGTTGACCGTCCAGGGGCAGCTTAAGATGATCGCCGACCTGCGGCGGATTCCCCCGGGTAATCGAACCCGCCGCCTCTCCGAGGCGATCCGGGCGGTGGGCCTGGAGGAACGGCTGACCAAGCCCATTTCCACCCTGAGCAAGGGTTACCGGCAGCGGGTCGGCCTGGCCCAGGCTATTGTTCACCAGCCGCGCCTCCTGATCCTGGACGAGCCCACCAACGGCCTCGATCCGACCCAGATCGTCGAGGTCCGCCACCTGATTCGGAAGCTGGCCAAGCACAGCACGGTGCTGCTCTCCACCCATATCCTCTCTGAGGTCGAGGCCACCTGCGACCGGGCCATCATCATCATGGCCGGCGAGGTCAAGGCCGACGCCCACCTCTCCGAACTGGCCGCATCCAGTGACGCTATCCTGACCCTGGAACTGGCCGAAGGAGAGAAGGCGATGGTGCTGAAGGAGTTGCGTGGCTTGGCGGGCGTAACCAGCGCAGAGGCGGAGGAGCGGCGTGGAGCCCGGGTCGGTTTCCGGATCAAGACGGCGGAAAGCGGCCGCGATCTCTGTCCGGCCCTCTTCGACCTGGCCAAGGGGCATGACTGGCGGCTCTGCGAGTTGAAAAACGAAACTCACACCCTGGAGGCGGTCTTCAACCGCCTGACCGTGGCGGGAGGTGCGCGATGAAAGAGATCATGGTCATAGTCCGCAAGGAACTGAAGACCTACTTCGGCTCCCCGATGGCGGCGATCTTCATCGGCGCCTTTCTGTTGGTTTCCCTCTTCTCCTTCTTCTGGGTGGAGACCTTCTTCGCCCGGAACATCGCCGATATCCGACCTCTGTTCCGCTGGATGCCGCTGCTGTTGATCTTTCTGGTGGCGGCCCTGACCATGCGGCAGTGGAGCGAGGAGGAGCGGATGGGCACCCTGGAGATCCTCCTGACCCTGCCGGTACGTCTCTCCCAACTGGTGCTCGGCAAGTTTCTGGCAGTGCTGGCCCTGGTCGGGTTGGCCCTGCTCCTGACCGGCGGTCTGCCCCTGACCGTGGCCATCCTCGGCAACCTCGACTGGGGGCCGGTGATCGGCGGCTATCTTGGCGCCCTGCTGCTGGCCGCGGCCTATATCGCCATCGGTCTCTACATCTCTTCCCGGACTGACAACCAGATTATCGCCCTGATCCTCACCGTGCTGCTGGGCGGATTCTTCTATCTTCTTGGTTCGGCCGGCTTCACCGCCTTCATGGGTAACCGGGCCGGCGATTTCTTCCGGGCCCTGGGTACCGGCAGCCGCTTCTCCAGCATCGAGCGCGGGGTCATCGACCTGCGCGACCTGGTCTATTATGGTTCGCTGACCGCCTTTTTCCTGGTTTTAAACGGCGTGGCCTTGGCCCGCAAGAGCTGGAGCGGCGGCAGCCTCGACCGGTCGCCGCGGCGCCAGGCCCGCCTGGGTCTGGTCCTGCTGGCCATCAATCTGGTGCTTTTAAATGTCTGGCTGGCCCGGGTTCATACCCCCCTGAGGCTCGACCTGACCGAGCAGAAGGAGTACTCGCTTTCCGCCTCCACCCGCGATCTGATCTCGAACCTGCCGGAGCCTTTGCTGCTGCGCGGCTACTTCAGCGCCAAGACCCATCCGCTCCTGGCTCCCCTGGTGCCCCGGATCAAGGACCTGATGAACGAATATCGCATCGCCTCCGGCGGCAAGGTCGAGGTCTCCTTCGTCGACCCGCGCCAGGACGAGGAAGTGGAGCGGGAGGCCAACCAGCTTTACGGCATCAAGCCGGTGCCCTTTCAGGTCGCCGGCCGCTACGAGGCGGCGGTGGTCAACTCCTACTTCCACATCCTGGTCAAGTACGGCGACCAGTTCGTCACCCTGGGCTACAACGACCTGATCGAGGTCCATCCCCGGCCGGACGGCGAGATCGAAGTGGGACTGCGTAATCTGGAATACGACCTGACCAAGTCGATCAAGAAGGCGGTCTACGGCTTCCAGAGCCTGTCCAGCATCTTCGCCAAAGGTGGCGACTATGGCCTGACCCTGGTGGTAACCCCGGATACCCTGCCGGAAAGCCTGAAACCTCTGGTCGAGCAGGTTCGGGCGGTGGCTGCGGATCTGGTCAAGGAGGCGGGCGGCAAGCTCCATTTCGTGGAGCTGGATCCCGACCGGGATAACAACCGGCAGGAGGTCATGGATCGCTTCAAGATCGAGCCCCTTGCCGCCGGGATCTTTTCCGACCAGACCTTCTTTCTGCATCTCATGCTGACCACCCCCTCCGGCAGTGAAAGGATCTTCCTGGGGCAGGACATGGGCAAAGCCGAGATCCGCCAGGATGTCGAGGCGGCCCTGAAGCGCCACGCCTCGGGCTTTTTGAAGACCGTCGGTATCTGGCTGCCGCCCGACGACAACGCCGCCAATCCCTACGCGGCACCGACCGGCGGCAACTACCGGCTCTTCCAGGAAGTACTGCGGGAGAACTACAACCTGGAGCGGGTCGATCTTCAAAGCGGCCGGGTCGGCGGCGATATCGACACCCTGCTGTTGGTGGCGCCGCAGAATCTCAACGATCTGGAGCGGTTGGCCGTCGACCAGTATCTGATGCGGGGTGGGGCGGTGATCGTCCTGGCCGGCGCTTACCAGCTTGACTTGCCGCCGGGGGCTAAAACCTTGAACGTCAAGAAGATTGAGGGTGGTCTGGCCGAGGTACTGGCCTCCTACGGCATCACCATCGATCCCTCCCTGATCATGGACAAGCAGAACGAGCCCTTCCCGATCCCGGTCAACCGCGATCTGGGCGGCTTCGTGGTTCAGGAGATCCGGCAGCTCGATTATCCCTATTTCGTCGATGTCCGCAGTGACGGCATGTCCCACGACAGCCCGGTGACCGCTTCCCTGCCGGCGGTGACCATGAACTGGGCCTCGCCGCTGCTGCTGAACGAGAAAAAGAACGATAAACGGCGGGTTACCACCCTGCTCAGTTCCTCACCGGACTCCTGGGTGAGCGAATCAACCGATATCCAACCGGATTTCCAGCGTTATCCCAGTTTCGGTTTCGGGGTGGGCGAGGAACTGGCGCCGCATCCCCTGGCGGTTTCGGTCCAGGGGGTGTTCGACAGCTATTTTGCCGGCCGTCCCGATCCGCGCCAGGCCGAGGCCAAAGTGGCTGAGCCCGGTCAGGACGAGGAGACACCGGCGAAGGATCAGGATAAGGACAAGACCCCGCTTCTGAAGGACCCATTGGTCACCAGTTCGCCGGATTCGGCCCGGCTGGTGGTGGTGGGCTCCTCCGAGTTCATCAACGATACGGTCCTGGGTATTTCCCGCTCCACCGGTCAGGATCGGTTCATGAACAGCCTGGAGTTCCTGCAGAATCTGGTGGACTGGTCGGTGGCCGATGAGGATCTGCTGGCCATCCGCTCGCGGGGTACGCACGCCCGGTTGTTGGTGCCGTTGACCCCGGCGGCCCAGGCCTTCTGGGAATGGCTCAATTACGGTCTGGCCCTTTTGGCCCTCCTGGGTGTCGCCTTATACGGGGCGCTCAAGGTCCGCCGGGAAACCCCCATGCCCTTGCTCTGATGGGACCGATATCGATATTCAGGGAGTGTGATCGAAATGAGCAAAACTAATAAGATTCTGAGTGTATTGTTGGCGTTACAACTGCTGCTTGCCGGCTATCTGTTCTGGAGCGGCAGTCGCCCAGCCAGTCCCGAAGTGGAACTACTTACCGGACTTAGCGCCGATCAGGTGCAGCAACTGGTGATCGGCGAAAGCGACGATAAGCAAGTGGTGTTGAGCAGGAACGGCAAGGAATGGCTGGTCCGGCTGGCCCCGGGGCGGGACTATCCGGCCGACCAGGCCAAGGTCGAGGCGATGCTGACCAGGCTGGCCGGCTTGAAGTCAAGTCGTCTGGTTTCCCGGACCAAGGGCGGGCAAAGCCGTCTGAAGGTGGCCGCCGACCAGTATAATCGCAAGGTGGAACTGGTGACCGCCAAGGGCAGCCGGACCCTTTTCCTGGGATCTTCGCCCAGCTATCAGAGTATTCACGCCCGGGCCGGCGGCAGTGACGATGTCTATCTGATCCGCGATCTGGCCGCCTGGGAGCTGCCCGGCGAGCCTTCGGGCTGGTGGCAGGCCGGTTACCTGGATTTCGACCCCGACCAGGTCTTGGAGATGGACCTGAGCAACAAGCAGGGCCGTCTGCACCTGAGCCGGGCCAGCGCCAAGGATCCCTGGCAGTTTGACGGGGAAGTTCCGCAACCGGACGCCAAGAAGGTGGCGAATCTCCTGCCGGCGCTTTGCCGGGTGACGATCAACGAGGTGGTGGCAGATGCAACCTGGAAGCCGAGCGGTGCGCCGGAGGCGACCTTGAAGCTCAAGAGCGGCGACCGTGAGGAGGAACTGCGGATCTGGCCCCGGCCCAACGAGCAGGGCGATTATCCGGTCAAGGCCAATGGTTCGGAGTTTTACGCCAAGGCCGGCAGCTACGCGGTGGAACCGATTTTAAACGCCAAGCTTGCAGCCCTGCAGGTGGACGCGGATACTTCGAAAACCGAGAGAGCCAAGCCGGACGAGACGCAACCTGACAAGGAGCCGGCGACCGGAAAATGAGTTAGAGAAAAAAGTACGGCTGCTAGGGGGTAATCCCCCTGTCCTGACGCCAGGCCCGCGTTACCGGCAGCAAAGTTCCGGTAACGCGGGCCTTTTTTAGTTTAGCGATCTAATTTGGCAGAGAAAAGAAGGAGAATAAGATGAGATACAACTATATCGGCAAAAGCGGCCTGAGAGTGTCCAATATCTGCATGGGGACCATGACTTTCGGGAACAAATGCGACAAGAAAATCTCGTTTGAAATCCTCGATAAAGCCTATGCCAGCGGGGTCAACTTTTTTGACACGGCAGAGGTCTATCCAGTTCCGCCGACGGCGGAAACCTATGGAATCACGGAGGGGATCTTCGGCGAGTGGTTGGCCGACAAGCCCAGGGATTCGATCATTCTGGCCACGAAAGTAGCGGGGGCGGCCAATGGCTGGTTCGTGCCCCCGGTGCGGCATGGCCTGACCGCCATCGATGCCTTTCATATTACGACTGCTATCGAAGGCAGTTTGCGGAGACTGAAGACCGATTACATCGATCTCTACCAGGTTCACTGGCCGGATACCGTGGTGCCGATTGAAGAAAGTCTTGAAGCCCTCGATCAACTGGTCCGTAGCGGCAAGGTGCGCTACATCGGGACCTCGAATGAGAACGCCTACGGTTTGACCAAGGCTCTGGAGACCAGCCGCTACCGGGGATTCAAGCGCTTTGAAAGCATCCAGAACAACTTTTCCATGCTCAATCGCCGCTTCCTTGATGAAATTGCCATCGTCTGTAAGAAAGAGCAGGTCGGGCTGCTCCCTTTTTCGCCGTTGGCCGGAGGGGTATTGAGCGGTAAGTATACGCCGGGCGGGAAATGGGATGGCTTTCGTTTCGGAGACTACCTGAGCAATCCCGATCCCAGAATGAGAGCGCAGGCCGGACGTTTTGCCGGCGAGCGCTCGGTGGCGGCGGCTCAGAAATATGCCGCCATCGCTGGAAAGTATGGGCTGGCACCGGCAACCATGGCGGCGGCCTGGACGCTCAGTTTCGATTTTGTGCCCAGCACCATCGTCGGGGCCACTCATCCCGGGCAACTTGACGACACCCTCAAAGCCTCGGAAACCATCCTCCCGGCAGAGCTCCTGCAGGAGTGCGACGCCATCAATCAGGAGATTCTTTATCCGATGGGATAAGAGATGGCTAATTGGGGAAAGGCCCAGGAATTCGGTAGGTGCGGGTATTACGGGCAAGAGCCATGAGCGGACATGACCTCTTTCTAAATTAAAAAGCCCACCAGAATTTTGTCTGGTGGGCTTTTTAACACCAGGATAGCAGCTATAGCGATTCAATGCGCGGTGTGTGTAAGAGGATGGATTTGACGTTGACAGTCGGCTCTATCACTTCTCCCTCCTTGGGGGAAGAAGACCAGCAGATATAGAGTAATACCCGATTTCATGGTGCCCAGGCCCTCGGTTCCGGTAGTAAATTTCGGTACCGGCGGGCCTTTTCTTTTTCGGCCTGGATTGGGTTGATACGCTGCCGCCAGTAAGGGGGGTAAGGCGAAGACGGCCAGAAGGGCCGTTCCCTGCCGGGCGAAGCGGCAGATGGTTTCGACAAGTCCCTTGAGCAGCAATTTTTCGGCCATGCAGAAGCTGTCGATTGTCAACAAGTCCGGTGCTGCTGTTCTGACCTCTGATCTGGTTCGGCTGCCGGGTAAGTTTGCGGGCCTCGGGATTTCAGAAAGAACAAGAGAACCTTGACTGTGACAGGCCTTGTTTATCTGCCTGTTCAAATTCTCACATAATCACGCAAAACAGATTGAGCTCTGGGCCTGTTCGGTTAAAATACCGAGAACCCGCCAGACAGGAATGAGTCATGGCAATCGGCAAGCGCAGGAATACCAAGCATCAGCTGTTTTGGTTCTAATACAACGATCTACCTCCGGGAAGCGGCCATTCAATCTATACCAAACTCAACCGGCTTCTTGACCAGGACGGGTTCGACATCTGGCTGGGGCAGGAATGCGCTCCATATTTCGCTCATGGTGACCTCCCCTTCGATTTCCCTGGAGTATATACCCGAAGGTATGGCGGAAGTCCGCGGCCGGCTTATTTTCTGTTTTTTGGAAAAGGCGCTCGGTCTACCAGCCTTGATTTACGCCACATTTGCGGTCCGAGTCCATGCAAATCAGTGCGATAGCCATTTCGTCTCAGCGATATTAGAGCCGTCGCCTGAGTTGCCGAGGTTTTGATTTATTGAGATTTGAGGAACGTCAGTATATGAAGAAAACAAATATTATCTACATGATTTCCTTTCTTATTGTTGTTTCCATTGGCATTACCTTTCGCTTTCAGGACTTTAATCATGACATCGACGGGATGCATACTTTCAGGCAATCACATGTAGCATCGAATATCGAGCTTCTCATGAAAGATGGGATATTCTCAAGCCCAAATATGTATGCAAAAAACAACAGTTACAAATTTTTCGACTATCCACTCTATCAGCAAATCGTGGCCGTGTTATGCAATTCATTTGATACTCCTGTTGTTCAAACAGGACGTGTTTTTAATATTATTATATACTTACTTAATAGTTTGATATTCTGGGGGATTTTGCGAATAAGATGCAAATTCTCTGAACGGGTGGCATTCGTTACCATTCTGCTTTATTCCGTTTCACCTCTTTCAATATTCTATGAAAGAGCAATTATTCCCGATAACCTCGCAATCCTATTAAGTTTTTTGTCTTTATGGTTTTTCCTTGGCTGGGACGAAAACGGTTCCAAATATAGTTTCTCCGGAATGATTGTCAGTGGCATCTTAGCTTCTTTAATAAAACCCCCAATTTACTTTCCCGTATGCATTACGATTTGTTTTTACTTTGTCATGCAGCACCGATTCCGGCAATTGTATTCATCTAAAATGGTTTTCTTCGGTGCCTTGATTTCGACCACAATTGTAACTTTCAAGCTCTACTCAAATTACATAAACACCGGTGCTTTACGTACTCCTGTATGGGAGTATCAGTGGTATTTTGCCACACTTGGAGCACGGTTAGACCCAAACTCATATGAAATTCTGTTTCAGCGACTGGCATCAGAGATTGTCGCGCCGGCGATTTTCATATTGTTTCTTCTCGGACTTGGTTTGTTTCGATTCGGAAAACAACATTCCCACCAAAGAGGTGTCATAATCGGCTTGGCCATTGGTGGGTTAGTTACACCTCTGCTATTCTTTAATGTCAATTTGATTCACAATTACTATCAGCTTCCATTCGTATTTATATCATGTTTTTTTGCCGCATACGCGTGGGACAGAATACTGGGACAACGCATGATCGCAGTTCTGCGATCAGAGCATCTGGGGGATATCAGCTTTGGGTGTGACAGCTCTGTTCGTATTTATCGGTGTTATGCTCCAGATAACACGCAGTTCGCTGCTTATTACAAATGAACAATTGCCGTTGATCACAAACGGAAATTTCATAAGACACTACACATCGCCAGATACATTTGTGATTTATATGGTCGTACAAGAAGATTGGGATCCGCAGTACTTATACTACGCAAAGCGCGACGGATATAACCTCGGTGCAGCTAGTCTCACAATGTCTCCAAGCGTTCTCAGGAAGATTGCCGATAATTATGGAAGTTCTTATGAGGGCATAAGCCTCTTCGTTCCAAAGGACCTATTAGGAATGGCGAGAAATGTATATGGTTATCCCAATTTAGCCGGTAATCCTGGGACAATTTTCAAGCTGAAGTAATTTACCCAGTTAACGGACCGTTGAAAAACCCGGAATTTCGGCATTGCGAGGAATATTTCTGCTACGAAGCAGATAAGCGATGCAGGAGACTCAGATCTGGATCTCGTTGAAATTCCGGAAGGCCAGATTGCTTCGCTGGACTCTTAGATGCCGTCTTAAAATGACCGATGTTGGAGAAGTCCCGGTGCAATTCTTAATTGCGTGAGTTTCGGGGGGGGGTAGAAATCTTATTATTCAGATAACTCCCAGATTTGCTTGCATTATCTCGCTGTCTTGACCGGGTTTTTTCGATATGAGCTGCTGGGGACGCCGTCAATATAAATGCCCTCCAGGTAGGCGAGTTTTCTGGGCAGCTGTTGCACTGAGCCCCTGGTAATCAGGAAGGTTGCTTTTCGCCCGACAGTGAGCGCACCCAGCTCATCCATGCCGAAGAATCCGGCGCCGTTTGCCGAAGCGCAGCGGATGGTCTCCGCCAGTGAGTAACCACCCTTGAGGAAGAGTTTCATTTCCTCGACCATCGACTCGCCATGGAGGATGCCGACACTGCCGGCCCCGGTTCCCGTCGCCGTGCTCACCCCCAGTTTTCTGGCCAGACGCAGTTGCTTTAGTTGTTCGGCGAGCATCTTATTCCAGAAAACCTCCGCGTCGGGGTTCGGTTTGCCCGGCGCCACATAGCGCGTGGAGAAACGGCATGCCACATCTCCGCCGCCGCCCGCGCTGTCCAGACCATTCCTGGCCCGGACCAGGCTGGGAATCCACAACACCTGCTGCTCCGCCATTCTCCTGAGATTGTCCTCGCCCATACCGTATCCCTGTTCGATGGCATCGCAGCCCGCCGCCAGCGCCTCCGCTACCTGTTGCCGGCCATTGGCCACCACTACCGCCTTTCTTCCGCCTTTCTGTTGCAGAATGTGGCTCAGATCTTCAAGGCTAAGCCGGGGAGCTTGGGCGTCTTGGTCTTCGATATCGGCGGAATAAGCAACCTTGAGAAAATCGGTACCGGTTGTGCCCGCGTTATCATCTTTGCTCCGGATAAGTGGGCCGGAGGTGCGGATGTCGATAATGCCTACTTCCGCCGGCCCCTCCTGATAACGTGCCACCAGTTCGGTCGGATCATCGCTGTCGGCCACCCCCAGCACTCCGTGGGCATGGCAGTAACGGATATGCCGTTCAAACATGGCTGCCTTTTGCACCTGGCTTCCCTCCACAGTGGCTGCCCGCACTCTCCCGTCCACGGCGGGCGAGCGCGACAGGGAGACGCTGCAGTCGACCAGTGCCGGCAAAATATTACAGTGCGATAAGTCATCGATAGCAGCCCCGACATCGCGGGGGAGGTCTGCGGCGGAGCCGATGGCGGTAATCATGGTGTCCTGCACGGCCAGAAAGACATCCCGGCGCACCTCACCGCCGCTGCCGTCGATCAGGCTGCCCGCCACTATGAATCGTGTTCCTTCCATGACGTTTACTTCCCTAGGATGCGGTTGAAAGTAGGGATTGGTCGAGTCTTGGCTTGGTTCTTGCGCTCCGTTGCGGCAGGACGGTCACGGGCGGGTAGGGCAAAGTTAATGGGATGCCGGGGCTGTTGTCCTGAAAATGGGGATCCTGAAGTCTGGGCGTGTAGGGCTGGATGCCCACGATTCCACGATGGAGCAAAGTGCGGAAAGCAAGCAACACCAGAATTAGAGAAAGAAGACCAGCAGGTAGAGAGTAATCCCCACTGCCATGATGCCCAGGCCCGCGGTGCCGGTAGTGAAATTCCGGTACAGGCGGGCCTTTTCTTTTTCGGCCTGGGTCGGGCTGAAGCGTAGCCGCCAGTAGGGAGTCAGGGCGAAGGCGGCTAAATTGGCCGGGCCCCGGCGGGCGAAGCGGCAGATAGCGCCGACCAGTCCCTTGATCAGCAATTTTTCGGCCATACTGTTCAGGCCGTTGAACATCAGGGCGCTGGTCCGGGCAAAGAGGTAGCCGCCCTTGCGGTAGAACCAGTCGCTATCCAGGTTGATGGCCCGGATCTCGGCCGGGTAAATGCCGGAGCGCAGGAGCAGAGTGAAGGCCAGAGCTGAGAAAAAGAGGAGCTGGGTCTGCGAGATCACGTGCGAGTAATGGTAAGGGACGTAAACCACGTCCTGAAAGGGCAGGATGGCATAAAGCGGCGCCGGATACGAGCCGATACCGATGCAGAGTGCCGCGGCGATGCCCATGGCTATCAGCATGTTCAGCGGCGCCTCTTCGACCCGGAGGCCGGCATCGTGGGAGAAGAAGGCGAAGAAGGGGATTTTGATCCCGGCATGATGGAAGACGCCGGCCGAGGCGAAAAGCAATACCAGCCAGATGGCCGGCAGGTGCTGCAGGGCGGCGGCCTCCATGACCATCGACTTGCTGACAAAACCGCTGAACAACGGAAAGGCCGAGATCGAGGCGGCGCCGACGATACAGAACCCGGCGGTCCAGGGCATCGACTTGTAAAGCCCCCCCAGGTCGGTGGCGTTGATCTTGCCGGTCCGGTGCAGGACCGCACCCATGGCCATGAACAGCAAGCCCTTGAAGAGGATGTCGTTGAAGGCGTGGGCCACGGCGCCGTTGATGGCCAGATGGGTGCCGATGCCGATGCCGACCACCATGAAGCCGACCTGGTTGATCAGGCTGTAGGCCAGGACCCGCCGCAAGTCGTTTTCGATCACCGCGAAGAAGATCGGGAAGGCGGCCATGGTCACTCCGATCCAGATCAGCAGTTCGGTGCCGGGAAAGGCTCGGGCTAAAGCGTAGACCGCGGTTTTGGTGGTGAAGGCGCTTAAAAAGACGGTGCCGCCGATGGTCGCCTCCGGATAGGCATCGGTGAGCCAGGTGTGCAGTAGCGGCCAGGCGCAGTTGACGCCCAACCCCAGGAAGATCAGCCAGGTGGAAAGATCGGTGAGGCCGATGTGGTTGAAGGCCAGGGAGTTCTGCTCGCGGCTGTACATCAGGATGCCGGCCAGCAGCACCAGCCCGCCGAAGGCATGGACCAGCAGATAGCGGAAACCGGCAGCCTGGGAAGCCCTGGTCCGCCGCAGCCAGATCAAGAGCACCGAGCCCAGGGTCAGCATCTCCCAGCAGGCGAAGAAGGTGAAGAGATCGCCGGCGAACACCGCGCCCAGGGCGGCCCCGGCGTAAAGAAAACCGGCCAGGTACTCGGTAGTGCTGCGCACATGCAGAACGTAGATGGCGGTGATGAAGGAAATGATCGTGAAGATGTAGCCGAAGAGCAGGCTCAGTCGGTCGACCCGGAAAAGGACCAGATCCAGGTTGAGAAACCGGGCGTTAACCTCGGTGCCGGGAGCGACTTGGAGCAGGGCGGTGAAACCGGCCAGCGGCAGCATAAGCAGCCAGGCCGACTGCAGGCGGCCCCGGAAGAGCGGCAGCAGCAGGCCGCCGGCCATGAAGATCAACCCCGGATGCAGGAGGAGACTAGCGCTCATAGTAGTCCTCTTCGCGCTTGACCAGGGGGCGCAGGATGTACTTGGCGACCAGGACCAGGACCACGCAGGCCACGAAACCGAAGACCGGGTAGAACTCGGGCCACTCCTCCCAGGTGAAATAGGTATGGCGGTGAACCAGGAAGTCCGGCACCAACAGGACCGCCAGGCTGACGAAGAAGATCAGCAGCAACAGACTGACGTTTTTCGGGTTGTCGAAGAGATGTTTTTTTTCGGCCATCTGCTCAGAATACTCCCAGTGATTTGGCGAAGATCAGGGCCAGGTAGATTGTGCTGACGGCAAAGATCACCAGAAAGGCCGGGCGGTAACCTGGTTTTGGATCATGGCCTAATTCTTTGATCTCCTTGGTCCGCATGGGTCAGCTCCCGATAAAGGTCCGGGCCGCGATCTGGGCCAGGCGGAAGAATGGTTGTGGGTAGAAGAAAAGCAGCAGTGAGAGGGCAGCGCTCAGGACCAGGGGAACCAGGCACCAGAGCGGTGCTTCCTTGACTCCCTCTTCGAACTGGCTTTCACCCGGGGCATGGAAAAAGGCGCGGTAGAAAACCGGCAGGAAATAGGCGGAGTTCAGCAGCGAACTGCCCAGCAGGACCACCAGCATGGCGATCTGGCCGGCCTCCAGGGTGCCCAGGGCGAGGTACCACTTGCTGATGAAGCCGCCGCTGGGCGGCAGGCCGATGACACTCAATGAGCCGAGCAGAAAGGCGGTCATGGTCACCGGCATCCGCCGGCCGATTCCGGTCATTTCGCTGATCTTGGTGCGCCCGGTAGCGACGAAAATGGCCCCGGCGCAGAAGAACAGGGTAATCTTGCCGAAGGCGTGCATGGCAATGTGCAGAAGGCCGCCGAGCAAGCCCTGGGGTGAAAGCAGTCCGATGCCGAGGACGATGTAGGAGAGCTGGCCGATGGTCGAAAAGGCCAGCCGCCTTTTCAAGCCGTCCTGGGAGAGGGCGATCAGCGAGGCGCTGACAATGGTGACCGCGGCCAGCACACAGAGCAGTTCGCCCAGGTGGTGCGCGGCCAGCAACTCGGTGCCGAATACCCCGGTAGCCACCCGGAAGATGGAAAATACCCCGACCTTGACCACCGCCACTGCGTGCAGCAGGGCACTGACCGGGGTGGGGGCGACCATGGCGGCCGGCAGCCAGCCATGCCCGGGCATCACCGCCGCCTTGGCGAAGCCGAAGACGAAGAGCAGCAAGAGCAGGGTCAAGAGCGCCGGCGAGGCCCCGGTCCCGGCCAGAAAGCCCTGGGCGCCGAAATCGAGGCTGCCGGCCAGGTGGTAGCAGATCAGCATGGCCGGCAGGGCCAGGGCGATGGAGGTGCCGAGGATGAAGCTCAGATAGCGCCGACCCGAGGCCCGGGCCTCGGGGTCCTGGTGATGGGTGACCAGGGGGTAAGTGCCAGTGACAGCATCTCGTAGAACAGGTACAGGGTGAAGAGATTGGCGGCGAAGGCCACGCCGATGGTGGCCGACAGGGCCACGGCGAAGAAGGAGAAGTAGCGGGTCTGGCCGTGCTCGTCAAGCCCCCGCATGTAGCCGATCGAGTAGGCCGAGGTGAAGAGCCAGAGGGTGGCGGCCACCAGGGCGAAGAGCATGCCGGCGGCGTCGACCTTGAAGGCCAGGGCCAGGCCGGGCATGATCTGGAAGACATTACAGGTGATGGTCCGCCCGGCCAGGATGGTGGGCAGCATGGAAAGGACCAGCCCCAGCTTGACCAGGCCGGCCAGGAAGGTCCAAGCCTCGCGCAGGTTGGGGCGGCGGCCGGAAACGACGATCAGCGGTACGGCTGCCAGTGAAACCAGAACGGCCAGCAGGGGAGTTATGGAGGTAATGGTTTCCATGGGTGCTCAGCTTATGCCGGCGGGAATCGCCAGGCTGATGATCTGGGAAACGATGGTTCCCGAGTAAAGGCCAACTACGATCAGGCCCCCGGCGCAGAGCAGCAGCGGCACCAGCATCGACCAGGGTGCCTCGGCGATCACCCGGCTATGGCCGGAGTCTTCAACCTGGCCATCCTTCTCGAAGAAAGCGATTTCAAAAATCCGGAAGAAAAGTACCGCGTTGACCAGGCTGGAGAAGAGCAGGGCGAACATGAACTCCCAGCGGCCCGCCTCGATGGCGCCGAGAATCAGGTACCACTTGCTGAAGAAGCCGGCGGTGGGCGGCACTCCGATCATCGACAGCCCTCCTACTGTAAAAGCCGCCATGGTCAAGGGCATTTTGCCGTAAAGCCCCCGGAGATTCTCGAACCGCTGGCCGCCGGTCCGGTAAACGATGGCCCCGGCGGCCAGGAAGAGACATAAGGTCATCAGGGCGTCGTTCAAGATGTGGAGAATGGCGCCGGTCAGTCCCAGCCGGTTGGCGAGCCAGGCGCCGCCCACCATGTAGCCGACCTCGGCCACGATCAGATAGGAGAGCATCTTGCGGAAATCGCGTTGGGCCAGGGCCAGGAGTGAGCCGCTGACGATGGCCAGCACCGCCAGCCAGACGATGATCGAACTAAGGGCCTGGCTCTGGAAGGTGAAAACCGGAGTGAAGACCGAAAACATCATCCGCAGCATGATGTAGACCGAGACCTTGGTCATCAGCGGGGCGGTCAGACAGCCGGTGGCGGTCGGGGCGTAGGTGTAGCTGTTGGGCAGCCAGGTGTGCAGGGGAAAGAAGGCCATCTTGGCCCAGACCCCGACCATGATCAGGATGAAGGCCACCAGGATGGTCGGCGAATGGTAAAGGGCGGGCAACAGCCCGGCCAGATCGGCCATGTTCAGGGAACCGGTCTTGATGTAGAGATGACCGACGCCCAGCAGGTAGAAGCTGGCGCCGATGGTGCCCAGGATGATGTAGTTGAAGCTGGCCAGCAGGGCCCGGTCCTGGCCCACGGCCACCAGGGCGTAAGTGGTCAGAGCCGAGATCTCCAGGAGCACGTAGAGGTTGAAGGCATCGCCGGTGATGGTCATGCCCAGGAGTCCGGTAACCAGGAGCAGATAGAGCCCGTAAAACAGGGTGGTGCGGTTCGGCAGTTCCCGGGCCAGCGATTTTCCGGCAGAGATGGCGGTGAGCAGGGCGACGGTGGTGATGATGGGCAGCACCAGGCCGTTCAAATAATCGATCACGTATTCGATGCCGATGGGCGGGGGCCAGTTGCCCAGGTGGTAATGGATCGGACCGTGGGCGATGACCCGGCCCAGGGTCTTGAAGGTGCACCAGCAGGATGCGGCCAGGGCCAGGATGGTCAGGGGCTGGCAGAGTCGGCGGTCGATATAGCCGGCCAGGATCGTGACGAAGGCGCCCAGGAAGGGGAGGGCGACGATCAGGACCGGCAGCTGGGAGGGCTCAATCATGGATCTGCTCCAGGATTTCGTCTTCCTCCAGGGACCCGTAGCGGTTGTAAATCCGCAGGGCGATGGCCAGGGCCACTCCAAGGGTACCGACCGAGACCACGATGGCGGTGAGCATCAGGACATGGGGCAGAGGGTTGGCGTACTGCAGGATATCGATCGCTTGGTGGCCGGCGCCGTGCTCGACGATCGGGATGTTGCCGCCTTTCTTGGCCCCGGCCGAAACGTAGAAGATGATGATGCCGGTCTGGAAGATCCCCATGCCGATGACCTTCTTGACCAGGTTGTTTTTGGCCAGCATGGCGTAAAGACCGATCATCATGATGACGATATAGATCCAGTAATTGTAATTGGCGATCAGCAGCGCTTCCATATTTCAGAGCCCGTTCTCGTAGGTGCCGTCGGAAACCAGGTTGGTGTAGATGATGACGATAATGGCCATAACCGCCAGGGCGACGCCGATCTCCACCGCCATGATGCCGTGGGAACGGGCGGTGACCTCGGTGGCCCCGGGAATGATGCGGGCCAGAACCGAGTAGTCCAGGAAGTTGGCTCCCAGCAGCAGGCAAAGGGCGCCGGTGCCGGAATAGATCAGGAGTCCGAGGTTGGCCAGAATCAGCGCGGTTTTTTCGTTCATGATCTGGACCACCAGCTGCAGGTCGTAGCTGATCGCCAGCAGGATGAAGGTGGCGCCGAGAATGACCCCGCCCTGAAAGCCGCCGCCGGGGCTGTGGTGGCCATGGGCGATGACGTAGAGAGCGAAAAGTTGGAGGAAGGGGGTCATGGCCCTGGAGATGAACCGGATAATGGTGTCTTCGTAACCCCTGGCGATCTGGCCTGCATGCCGACGGACCGGCACTTCGCTCCGGCTACCCCCCAGGCGCAGGACGATCAGGACCGCCAGACCGGCGGTGAGGATCACCGAGGTCTCGAACATGGTGTCGAAGCCGCGGTAATCGGCGAGGACCGAGGTGACCACGTTGGGTACCGCGGTGTCGGCCAGGGAATGCATCAGATAATAGGGGGAAACATGGTTGGCGGCCGGAGCCAGGGGATCGCCCCAGGCCGGAAAGTCGGTGCTGGCGTAAAAGAGCACTCCCCCGAGCATTAAGGCGGCGGTGAACCCCAATCCTTTATAAAAAATGCGACCGTGCCGACGCGGTTTGACCTGACGCGAAGAGCGGTGGACGATGGCGAAAAAGAGGATGGTGCTGACTCCGGCCCCGACCGAGGCCTCGGTAAAGGCCACGTCCACCGCGCCCATCTCGGTCCAGAGCAGGCACATTAAAAAGCTGTAGGCCCCGAACATGACGGCCGAGCCCAGCAGATCCTTGATGCTGATGGTGAAGAGGGCGCAGAGCACGATCAGGCTCAGGAGGATGATGTCAAACTGCCAGATCATCTGTGTCCTCCTCGGATGCTTGTCCCGGCCGGCTCCAGGGCTTGACGCCGCTGGCGTAGCCGGCATCGATGATGGCGTGGGTGGCGGTGGGGCTGGCCAGAAAGATGAAGACCAGGATGGCCATGATCTTCAGGCTGACCAGAACGGTGTCGACGCTCATCGGCTCGGTCAGGTTGTAGAGCGCCAGGCCCAGCAGAACCAGAAAGGAAGAGAGGGTATCTCCCTTGCCGGCCGCGTGCATGCGGGCGTAGAAATCAGGAAAGCGCAGGATGCCCATGGTGGTGGCGAAGAAGAAGAACAATCCGGCCGTGACCAGAATTACGCAAATGATATCGATTACAACGACTCCCACTAATCCCCCTCCCGGTCGGTTTTCCTGTGCAGGAGACCGTAGCCGTCGGCCCGGACATTCTTATGGTGAGTGAAGTAGCGCGAGGCGCCGATGGTGACGATGAAGTTCAGCATGGCATAGGCCAAGGCGATATCTACGAACATATCGACCCGGTGGTAGATGACTCCGATGATGACCAGCAGCACGGTGGTCTTGGTGCCTATGACGTTGGCGCCCATGATCCGGTCGATGATGGTGGGACCGGCGACGATGCGGAGCATGGTCAGCAACATCAGAAAACAGATGAAAATGGCGGACCAGTTGAGAAATTCGTTCATCGGTCGGCTTCTCCAAAAATCCCGGCGATGCGCGCTTCCATCTCTCCAGGCATGCCGGCCGCCAGATCTTCGGTCAGGGCGTGGATCAGGAAGAGGTCGTCCTCGATCCGGATGGTAATGGTGCCCGGAGTCAGGGTGATGGAATTAGCCAGGGTAACCTTGGCGGCGGGGCTTTGCAGACGGGTTCTGAATCTGACCAGGTGCGGGTTGAGGTGGCGGAGCATATTCGGGTGCAAGGCCAGGAATGCCACCTGCAGGGTCGATTTGATGATTTCCTTGAGAATCCAAGGAAGATAGAGAAGGAAACGTCCAGCTTCGGCCAGCCGGTGTCGACGGGTGTGATCGCGAAAGAGCAGGTGGGCGGATGACCAGGAGACCAGGGCGGCGGAGATAACCCCCAGGGTCAGATGGAAGGGGTCGAATTTCCCGGAAAGGAGCACCCAAAAACCTAGCATAATAATGAATGTATAAGCGTGTGCCATGGGATTATGCCGAAGATTCTGCTCAGTTATTTAAATAGATCGATACGCATAAAGCATGGAAGGCGTCATGGCGAAGAATAACCCTGGGTAGATCACTCTCGTTGACGTAGCAGTCTTTCGTAATTGCAGCAGAGTATAAATTGCCTCGTGATTCTCGCAAGGAGGATTCCAAGCATTGTCAACTTTTTGTGAACTCAACAATAATTTAATTGAAGGCGGAAGGTTCATAAGGTCGCCGGCCGCTGACGCCTGCCAGTATAGCAGAGATTACGGGGAAGAAAAGATCATTATGCGCGCATTGCCGGGAGCGGAAAGAAAATTTGAAAATTACTTATTTGCGCGTCCTTACTTTACATGCTAAATTCTGCAACTTGTAAGTGAAGATCGATAGTTGTGATCCGTTGCGGCAGGAGGAGGTGTGTCGCAATGGCTGTCAGCTTTTCCGATCAAAATCAAGGAGACAGATCTTGAGCGGTAAAATCAATGTTTCAGCCCTGATTGTGGGGATTATTCTTTCGGGCGTCTTTATTTTCAGCGACTATGGTGAAGCCAATTCCTTCCCTTTCCGCTCGGTGAAAGTGGGTGATCCGCTTCCGGCGGTAACCGTCAAGTCCATGCTGAACCAGCAGGAAGAATCCTTGTCGAAATTTAAAGGCAAACCTTTGGTCCTGGTGTTTTTCGGGGCCGATATCCCAACCAAGAAGGAGCGCTCCGTCAAGGCCTTTAAGGCGCTGGAGAAAATGGCTTCCTTTCTGGAGGGCAAGGGGGTCAACGTTCTAACCATTGATGCCCAGGGAGACGATACGGCCACAATCAATGAGGTGATCTCGGAGTCGGCTTTGACTTTTCCGGTCTACGTCGATTCCGCGCGTCAGGCTTACGGCAACCTGGGGATCTTCGTCATGCCCTCGATCATGCTGGTGGCGGCCGACGGCACTGTGGTCGCCGGTATGGGTTACAGCCACGATCTGGACCAACGTCTCAAGGGTGAGATCGAAGTGATGGTGGGAGAGAAAACCCGAGCCCAGGTCGAAGAGGAACTCCGCCCCGAGATGGTGGAAAAATCGGAAGAGGAAAAAGGAGCCCACCGTTATTACAATCTCGGCATGACCATGATCGAGCGGGGGCAGCCGGAAGCGGCCATGCGTGAACTGACCAAGGCCATTGGTCTGGAGCCGGAGATGGGCAAAGCGCATGTGCAGCTTGGTTGTCTGCAGCTTGAGGCCGGACAGCTGGATGAGGCCAGGGCCTCGCTGGCCAAGGGTACTGAGCTGGCGCCGGATATGCTTGAGGGCAAGATCTGCTCGGCCCGACTCAAGGCCAAAGATGGCGATCTTGACGAGGCAATTGACGATATTAATTTCATGATGCTGCGCAATTCCCGCAGCCCAACCCTGCACTACGTGCTGGGCACCATGCTGGAGGCGAAGGACGAAAAGGGCAATGCCATGCAGGAATACCGCAAGGCCTATGAGTTGTTGGAGAAAAGTTCACACGAGAAATAGGGACGGCACACGGAAAGGTTTGGTTGCTGGGAAATTAGTCCTTATTCCTGCCGAAGCGAAGTAGTTATCTGAAATCTGGATTTACCATCGGCAGGCCTGGTAACTTGTCGTAGCTCTATTTAGAGTAAGGCTCGTCAAGCCCGATGAACTGGAGGGAAGGAGAGTAAGTTAGGAATTGCGACCAAATCGGCAGGAGGGCATTTGGTCGCAGAGGGTTGTTCTGCATCAACCAGGCGGCACTGCGAGAGGAGAGGAGAGGAAATGAAAAAGGTGATGTTTGTACTGGGAGCCAGGCTGGTTTTTTTATCTCTGTTAATGGGATTGTTTATGATCCCGGTGGCGGCCCGAGCCGCGGGCGCAAGCCTGCGGGTAGTCTCGCCGCCGGATGGGGTCTGGGTCACCGAGGGTGATCTGTTCCTGGCCGGAGTGACTTCCGGCGCCGGAAAGACCGTTAAGATCAGCGGGGTGAAAGTCGACAATCGCGGACAGGTCGCGGTCAACGAGGGTGGGGTTTTCGGGGCCGCCATCAAACTGGACAAAGGGTTGAACACGATCACGGTTGCCGGCGACCAGGGGGTCACCGAAGCCAAAGTGTACTATACCCCTGATCCCGCGAAAACTCCGCCGCCCAAAGGATTCAAACGCTTTTTCCTCCACTCCAAGCCGGCTGCGTTGAATTGCCAGGAGTGCCACCGGTTGCGCAAGGGTCAGTATGACTTTAAACGAATAATGCCGGCCCGGTTCAACTGCACCGAAAGTTGCCATCAGGACAAAGGCAAGTCCAAACATGTCCACGGACCGGTGGGCAGCGGCGTCTGTATTTCCTGCCACAGCCCGCACGGCTCCACCCGGCCCGCATTTGTTGAGCGTAGCGGCCAAGAGCTTTGCACGGTCTGCCATCAGGCCCGGAAGGAAGAGTTCACCCAGGCGCATGTCCATCCGCCGGTGGAAGAAGGTTGCACCGAATGTCACGATCCCCATGAATCGAGCGAGCGCTACCAGCTGAAGTACGAGGGGGATTCGATCAGCGCCCTCTGTTTCACCTGTCACGAGAAGGAAATCTTCAAACGTAAGACCCAGCATAGCCCGGTTGCCGACGGCGACTGCATTGCCTGCCACCGGCCACATTCCTCCGCCAACGACAAGCTATTGATTGCACCCACGGCGGAAGGGGAATTGTGTTTCACCTGCCACGAGGACCGCAAGGAAGATTTCACCATGAAGGATGTCCATCCCCCGGCGGCGGAGGACTGCACCGAATGTCACGACCCCCACAGCAGCGACTCCAGTTACATGCTGAAAGAGGAAGGAGGCAAGCTCTGCGCCATGTGCCATCGGGACTACAACCCGGAGGTTTACGAGGCTATCGACAATGCCAAGTTCAAGCATCCGCCGGTTGACAGCGGTCACTGCACCGACTGTCATCGTCCTCATTCATCGAATTATGCGCCCCTGTTGAAGGACTCGATGGAGAAGCTCTGCTTCTCATGTCATACCGATCTGGGAGAATATGTGGACGCCAGCAAGTACCGGCATGGTCCGGTGCAGACCGGTGACTGCACGGCCTGCCATAGTGTGCATGGCTCCATGTTTGCCAAGCTGCTGGTTCGCTACTATCCGCTCAATTTTTACAGTCCCTATGCGCCTGAAAATTATGACCTTTGTTTCGGCTGCCATAACAAGGACATAGCCAAAGACAAGAGGACCACAACCCTGACCAATTTCCGGGATGGCAACTACAACCTGCATTACTTTCATGTCAACAATGAGAAAGGGCGGACCTGTACGGCTTGTCATGATCCTCATGCCAGCAATCAGCCCAAGCATATCCGCTACGAAGTGCCTTTCGGGGAATGGTGGAGTTATCCGATTAATATCACCAAGACCGAAACCGGAGCGACCTGTGTGGTCGGGTGCCATGCCCCTAAGGAGTATGACCGGAAGAACCCCAGAATGAAAAAATAGGGGCCACTTGCGAAACAGGCGTGAAGCTGAGCCGGCAGTCCGGATTAATTCGGGTTGCCGGCTCCTCTTGCTCCTGATGTCAACGGAATCGGCCAGTTTTATGGAGTTTGATAAAAGCGTTATTATATCGGCCTGCCGGGGTATGGATCTCTCTCGGTCGCGGTTGGTTGATTTGTCAAAAACATAACTCTGATCCTGCGACCGATTAGAATTGCAAAGGAGAATTCACTGGCTACCCCGAATAATATTTGCTGGCGACGAGCAGGTTGTTGTGGTAAGTTTCGGAACTTGTGATCTTCGCGAAAACAACATGGTCGGGCTCTAGTTAAGTTGTCAGTCGAAAGCCCGGTTTCTCTTCAAGCTCAGGAGGATGATTGTGAAAAAAGGACATGTGATAGTTGCTGTTGCCCTGGCCCTGGTCCTGGTGGCAGGATGTAAAAATGGTGAAAAGAAAGCCGAGAAAACCGAACCCGCCGCACCGGTGGTCCAGGCTGATGCAGGCATCAGCGGTAAAGTTGCGGAAACCATGGATGCCTCGGGATATACCTATGTTCTGGTGGATACCGGCAAGGAAAAAATCTGGGTGGCCGGGCCGCAGACTGCTCTCAAAGTTGGTGATGAGGTTTATGTTCCGGGAGGGTCGCCCATGCCTAATTTTGAAAGCAAGACTTTAAAACGGACCTTCGAAAAGATTATCTTTGCCCCTTCAATCATGGTTGGCGGAGCCGACCAGGCCATGCCAACCGCCCAAGCCAGCGGTCCCACGCCCCAGGCTACTCCCACCCCGACCCCCACCGCCCAGGTCGACCTAAGCGGCATCACCAAGCCCAAGGGCGGTGAGACCGTGGCGGAGATTTTTGCCAAACGGCAGGAATTGAACGGTAAAAATGTTCTGTTGCGCGGTAAAGTAGTCAAGTTCATGTCCGGGATCATGGGAAAGAACTGGCTGCATGTCAAAGACGGTAGCGGTACACCCGGGACCGACGACCTGGTTGTGACTACTCAAGCCGACGCCAAGATTGGCGATACTGTCCTGGTCAAGGGAACATTGGCTGCCGATAAGGACTTTGGTTCCGGTTACCGTTACGATGTCATAGTTGAAGATGCCAACGTAACCATCGAGTAAAACCTGCTCCAAAAGTGCGGTGACTTACCGGCCCCGTCCAGGAAACTGGTCGGGGCTTTTTTTCTGGTGTCTTACTGGGCGTAAATGAAAAAAGCCCGATTCCAGAGGAATCGGGCTTTCGAGTTTTTGGCTCCCCGGGACGGATTCGAACCGCCGACAAGGTGGTTAACAGCCACCTGCTCTACCGACTGAGCTACCGAGGAATAATCAGGAAGAAAAGTGCATATAGCATTTTTTCAGTTAGCCGTCAATAGCTTTGGCCAGCCAATTGCGGCACTTTTCCCGCCACAACCGGCCGAGCAAAAAATCATTTTTTCTTGACGGACAGCAACACCAGGTGTATTGATGGTTTTCCTTAATTCTCAGTACATTCGGGGCGTAGCGCAGTCTGGTTAGCGCGCCTGCCTTGGGAGCAGGAGGCCGGAGGTTCGAATCCTCTCGCCCCGACCATTTCAACCTTGCGGCTCCGGCACTTCCCAGCCGACCCTCCCCACCGGTTTTCAATTCCCCTGATTGACCCGCTGCTCGGTCACCAGGCCTTTGTAGTTGGTCCGGTAGATTTCGGCCATGGTCAGGAATGTTGCTATAATCAGGGGGCCATAGATGATCCCCAGAAAGCCGAAGAGCTTCAACCCCCCGAGTATGGCCAGAAAGACCAGCAATGTATGCATCTTGACCTGGTGGCCGACCATCTTGGGTTTTAGTATGTACTCAACCCCGAAAGAGACGATGATGTAATATAGCAGGGTGAATAGCCCCTGACCTAATTGTCCCTTCAGAACCAGAATCAGAGAAGTCGGGATCAATACCAGACCGATGCCGAAGATGGGCAGAAAGGCCAGGATCACCATGATGCCGCCCCAGAGAATCGGCGAACTGAGTCCGAACACGGCAAAGAGCAAGCCGCCCAGTACTCCCTGGATCAGGCCGCAGATGCCGTTGCCGACCAGGACCGCCCCGGCAATCTGTTTGAATTTCAGGATCAATTGTCTTTCCTGTTCATCCGGCAGGGGAGAAAGGCCGAGAAGATAATTGATCAGCCGGTCGCTGTCGGCCAGCAGGAAAAAGATCGCAATCAGCATCATGAAAAAATTGAAGATCAGCAACATGATATCGGCGGCCCAGGCCTTGGCCAGATTAAACATGAACAGGCCGGTCTTGCCTGAGAGGTCGGTCAGGGTCCGGCCGATTTTCTCCGGTTCCAGCACAATTCCATAGCCGGCCAGAATATCCTGGACCCTGATCATCAGGTGGCTTTCGAACACCAGTTCCCGAAGTTTTTCGTTCAGGTTGGTGCCCTTGCTTAACTGATAGACGGCGAAGGTTTCACTGGAGAGCGCCCCGATGAAAAAGATCAGGGGGATAAAGACCAGCAGGATGATGAGCAGACAGGTAGTAAGGGAAGCCATGGAGTCCGACAGGTGGCGGCGGAGATATTGATAGATCGGTTGGAAGATTCCGGCCAGCAGAAAAGAAAGAATCAGGATCGAGAGGAAAGGCCACAACAAGCGGCCCATCAGAAAAATCGAACCAAGGAACAGTAGTAAGAAATAATCTAGTACCATTCTGGAAGGTTTCTGGGAAAGCATGCAATCCTCACGGGAACAGCTTGGGGGGACTTAAAGGAAGAAGTTTACTGTTTAAAATGAACCATTAATTAGCTATTATGTCATCATTTTTCACCAGATTCCGGCGTTGGAGCCGGCCAGCAGAATGGGAGTTATCCGATGAGAGTGACAATTGAAATAGCGGCGGCAGCTGAACTTAAAGCCAAACCCGATCAGGATAAACTTGGTTTCGGCAAATATTTCAGCGATCACATGCTGCTCATGCCTTATAACAGCAGTGCGGGCTGGCATGATCCGGTGATCAAGAAATATCAGAATTTTTCCCTGGATCCGGCCGCCATGGTTTATCACTATGGGCAGGCAATCTTCGAGGGACTCAAGGCCTACCGGGGTGAGCAGGACCGGATTTATCTCTTTCGCCCGGCTGACAATCTGCAGCGGATGAACGATTCAGCCACCAGGATGTGCATGCCGACGTTTCCGGTCGCGGATGTTCTGATGGCAATGGAAAAGTTGCTGGATCTCGAGCGAGAGTGGGTGCCGCGTTCACCAGGTGCCACGCTCTATATCCGGCCCACCATGATCGCCACTGAGGCCGGTCTGGGAGTGCGTCCGGCCAAGGAGTATCTGTTCTTCGTGATCTTGAGTCCGGTGGGCGCCTATTATCCCCAGGGCTTCAATCCGGTGAAGATCTATGTCACCGACCAGTATGTCCGGGCCGTCCGCGGTGGGGTGGGTCAGGTGAAAACAGCCGGCAACTATGCCGCCAGTATCATGGCCGCTCTGGAGGCCCAGAATAAGGGCTATACCCAGGTGCTTTGGCTTGATGCCGTGGAGCGCAAATATGTCGAGGAGATCGGCACCTCCAATATCTTCTTCAAGATCGAAGACGAGCTGGTTACTCCGGCCTTGTCCGGCAGCATCCTGCCCGGCATCACCAGGGATTCGGTGATCAAGCTGGCCCGTTCCTGGGGGATCAAGGTTACCGAGAGAGCCATCTCCATCGACGAGGTTCAGGCCACCATCGCCTCCGGGGCTCTGCAGGAGATTTTCGCCAGTGGCACGGCGGCGGTAATTTCCCCGGTGGGCGCTTTGAGTTACCAGGGGCGGGAGTTTCCCATCAACGGAGAGAAAACCGGACCTCTGGCCCAGCGCTTGTTCGACGAACTGCAGGGTATCCAGTTCGGCACCCGACCGGATCCCTTCGGCTGGCGGGTGGAGTTGGCTTGATCCGGCTCCGCAAAAAAAAAATTATGCTGCCTTGATTTTTCATACCCCAGTCCCTATAGTCTCGCCAGCTTGAACCTGGTTCAGGCTAAGAGTCCTGTTTTTATTGTCGCTGGTCCGCCCCGGCGGTGATTCAGACGGGATTTGTCTTTTGTTTGCCCGGATCTTTTGGTTTCCGGCAGCCAGGTAAAATGGGCAACCAGAACGTTTGCCCGTACGTGATAATAAAATTAACATCAACAAAGTAAAGTTGGGAGGTTTGCAATGAAAATTCGTCCACTTAATGACCGAATTCTGGTGAAGCGCCTTGCCGAGGTAGAGAGAACCAAAGGCGGTATTATCATCCCGGACAGCGCCAAGGAGAAACCGGCCGAGGGAGAAGTCGTCTCAGTCGGTCCCGGCAAGCTCGACGACAGCGGCAAAAGGGTCAAGCCTGATGTCAAAAAGGGCGACCGGGTCCTGTTCAGTAAGTATGGCGGCACCGATGTCAAGCTGGACGGTGAGGAGTACCTGATCATGCGGGAAGACGACATTCTCGGCGTGGTGGAAAAATAATTCCGGTCCGGGCTTTGATCGCCCGGGCGATCCCGCTGGTTAAATAAAACTGCCCAAAATTAGATAACATCAAGGAGAAGATGATTATGTCCGCGAAAGAATTGAAATACGGAGTCAAGGCCCGGGAGGCGATTCTCAAGGGCGTCAATACCCTGGCCGATGCCGTTAAGGTTACCCTCGGTCCCAAGGGCCGTAACGTGCTGCTGGAGAAGTCCTACGGCGCCCCCACCATTACCAAGGACGGCGTCAGTGTAGCCAAGGAGATCGAACTGTCCGACAAGTTCGAGAACATGGGCGCTCAGATGGTCAAGGAAGTAGCCTCCAAAACCAGTGACGTGGCCGGCGACGGCACCACTACCGCCACCGTTCTGGCCCAGGCCATCTTCACCGAAGGCGCCAAGCTGGTGGCCGCCGGGAACAACCCCATGGACATCAAGCGCGGAATCGACAAGAGCGTTGATGCCGTGGTCGCCGAACTGCGCAAGATCGCCAAACCGACCAAGGAGCAGAAGGAAATCGCCCAGGTCGGCACCATCTCCGCCAACAACGACGAGACCATCGGCAACATCATCGCCGAGGCCATGGACAAGGTCGGCAAGGAAGGCGTGATCACCGTCGAGGAAGCCAAGAGCATGGACACCACCCTGGACGTGGTGGAAGGCATGCAGTTCGATCGCGGCTATCTCTCGCCCTACTTCGTCACCGATGCCGAGAAGATGGAGGCCAATATCGAGGAGCCTTACATCCTGATCAACGAAAAGAAGATCAGCAACATGAAGGACATGCTGCCGATCCTCGAGCAGATCGCCAAGATGGGACGGCCGCTGGTCATCATTGCCGAGGATGTCGACGGCGAGGCCCTGGCCACCCTGGTGGTCAATAAACTGCGTGGTATCCTGAACGTAGCCGCCGTCAAGGCCCCCGGCTTCGGCGACCGCCGCAAAGCCATGCTTGAGGACATCGCCGTCCTCACCGGCGGCCAGGTGATCACCGAGGATCTCGGGATCAAGCTGGAGAACATCACCATCGACGATCTCGGGACCGCCAAACGGATGGTGATCAACAAGGACACCACCACCATCGTCGACGGCGCCGGCGACAAGAAGAAGCTGGCCGCCCGCGTCAGCCAGATCCGCACCCAAATCGACGACTCCACCTCTGATTACGACCGCGAGAAGCTCCAGGAACGTCTGGCCAAACTGATCGGCGGCGTAGCCGTGATCAATGTCGGTGCGGCCACCGAAATGGAAATGAAGGAAAAGAAAGCTCGGGTCGAGGACGCCTTGAACGCCACCCGCGCCGCAGTGGAAGAGGGTATCGTTCCCGGCGGCGGTGTTGCTTATCTGCGTTGCATCAAGGCCTTGGAGGCGATTACCCTGGATGGAGAGATGGCTCTGGGCCGCCGGATCATTATCCGCGCCCTGGAAGAACCGATCCGGCAGATTGCCAACAACGCCGGCTTGGAAGGCTCCGTGGTTGTCGATCATGTCAAGAACCTGAAAGGCGCTAACGGCTTCAATGCCTATACCGAGAAGTACGAAGACCTGATCAAGGCCGGGGTCATCGATCCCGCCAAGGTCACCCGTTTTGCCCTGCAGAACGCGGCCAGCGTCGCCGGTCTGCTCTTGACCACCGAGTGCATGGTGGCCGAGAAGCCCAGCGAGGATAAGGGCGGCATGGGCGGTGGTATGCCTCCCGGCGGCATGGGCGGCATGGGCGGCATGGGCGGCATGATGTAAAGCCGATCTTGGCAACTTGTTGCCTGGTGAGACTTATGCCCTTAGGGGTGTAAGCCCATCTCCAACCGGCTGTATTGAAAAGGGCCTCTGACGAGGCCCTTTTTTTATTGACATTGTGGGCAAAATTTACCATATAGACGCTTTCCCAAAACCATTGGCGATGTAGCTCAGCTGGTTAGAGCATACGGCTCATATCCGTAGTGTCCGGGGTTCAAGTCCCTGCATCGCCACCAAGCCATAATCCGGAGAGATCCGGTAGAGTCCAGAAAGCCCGCTTCCTTCTAAGGATTGCGGGCTTTTTTCTTTTTCTCTTTAGAATTAAAATCCAGGGACTTTAACTCGATTGCTAGGAGATAGTTCAGATCCTGGTTTCGGGACCTTCTCCATCTATTGCTTCGGTCGTTTTATTATAGGGATGATGAGAAATCATAGTGAGATAAAGAGGCAAGAGACCTGGTGCTGATCTCTTGCTATGACCTGCTTTGATTGAATACGGGGGAAAGAATCTGATTTGAAGAAGGAGAGGATCTGCTTCTCAGCTCTCGGCCACCCCGATCAGACCGGAACGGCCAGGGATTTCCCGCATCAGGATGCTGCGCCGTGGTAGTTGCGCGATATCGAGAGTGGCAAAGGTCTCGGCCAGGGGGCCGATTTGATCGTCGGCTTGCCGCCAGGCGGTAAGCAGTCGCTCCAGGACTGGTGCCAGCTTCATCCCTTCCAGTTCACCATGCAGAGTGTAGACGTGGCCGTGTGGCAAAGGGCGGCGGCTGGCCTGAAAGACCTCCCGGTGGACGTTGGCCTCGGTGACTCCCTCCAGGCCCAGCAGCTCGTCCAGAGTGGGTAGGGTTGTGGGCAGCTGCGGGCATCGCGAGGTGATCCCGTCCAGTATCGGCAGGAAGGGTTCGCTGCCCCGGGTATCGCTGGCGTAGCGGAAGCCCAGTTCCTCCTCCAGGGCAAGGGTCGGACCGTTGAGTTGCCAGCCCGGGGCGCCTAATACCTTCGGTTGCTCGCTGAAGACCTCGCTGAAGGCGGTGATTGCGCGGGTCAGTTCTCGCCGGGTCCAAGCCTCGTCCTTGCCCGCCACGTAATCCTGCCAGCGAAAATGGTCATAGCAGTGGATGCCCACTTCGTGGCCGGCGGCCTGGGCCTGGCGCATCAGATGCCCGGTTCGCCTGCCGATGTGGGGGCCGGGCAGCAGGGTACCGTAGAGCAGGGTTTTGAATCCGTAATGGCTGGTTACCGAGGTGCGCCGGACCTTGGCCAGGAAGCCGGGGCGGAAGACGCGGCGCAGGGCCCGGCCGGTGTGGTCGGGGCCCAGGCTGAAGAGAAAGGTGGCCCGTATTCCATGGCGGTCGAAGATCCGCAGGAGATTGGGGATCCCTTCCTCGGTGCCGCGCAGGGTGTCAAAATCGACTTTTAGAGCGATTCGCATGTTGGCTTCATTCGTCGATCAAAGCCCGGGCCTCGGCCACCTCGTGGCGGTAGGCGACGAAGATCTCCCGCAGGGCCTCGTCAACGCCGATCTTCGGTTCCCAGCCCAGTTCCTTCCTGGTGTTTTCGATCCAGGGCACCCTGGCCTGGATGTCCTGATAGCCTTCGCCGTAGTATTTCTCCGAGGCGACTTCCAGCAGGTTGACCTTTTCGGCCCCGTCCCGGTATTCGGGGAATTCCTTGGCGATCTCCAGCATTAGTTCGGCCAGTTCCCGGATCGACAAGTCATTGCCGGGGTTGCCTATATTGAAAATCTTGCCGGCGGCGCAACTATCCTGATTCTTGATAATCGCCATCAAGGCAGAGATACCGTCGTTCACGGCGGTGAAACTGCGGCGTTGGCGGCCGCCGTCGACCAGGGAGATGTTCTCGCCCCGGGCGATATGACCGAGGAACTGGGTCACCACGCGGGAGCTGCCCTCCTTGGGGGTGTGCAGGGTATCGAGGCCGGAGCCGATCCAGTTGAAGGGGCGGAACAGGGTGTATTCCAGGCCCTGCTGTTGGCCATAGGCGGCGATCACTCGATCCATCAACTGTTTGGCGCAAGAGTAAATCCAACGTGGTTTATTAATCGGTCCCAGAACCAGGTTAGACTCGTGGGGATGGAACTGTGAGTCGGGACACATCCCGTAAACCTCGGAGGTGGAAGGGAAGAGCACCCGTTTTTTGTAGCGGACGCAGGCGCGAACGATGGCCAAGTTTGCCTCGAAATCGAGCTCGAAGACCCCTAGTGGATTAGTAACGTAAGTGGCGGGGGTGGCGATGGCGACCAGGGGCAGGACCACGTCGGACTTCTTGATATGGTACTCCATCCACTCATGGTTGATGGTGATGTCGCCCTCGAAGAAGTGGAAGCGCTGGTGGTCAATTACTTCGCCAAGCCGGTTGGACTGCATGTCCATTCCGTAGACATTCCAGTCGGTGGTGGCGAGGATGCGCCGGGAGAGGTGGTGGCCAATGAAGCCGTTGACGCCGAGAATCAGGATGTTCATGAGATGTCTCCTGGGGTAGTTATAGTGTAAAGTTATAAGTAAATAGTTACGGTGGTTACGGTTAAATGGTTGCTGATCGCCACCATCAGGCCAATTTTAATTCCGGGGCTCCAAATTCTTTCCGGAAGGCCACTTCGTCCAAGTCCATATCGTCGACTTTGATTCTGGTCAGGCAGATCCTTTTTCCATCCGCGCAGTCGGCGCGGCAGCGGCCTTTTTCCCAGTAGATCCGTGCCCCCTTTCCCCTGGCCGGTTCATCCCGGTAATAGCTGCCCAGAACCTGCACGGTTTGCCCCTGCGCCTCGAAGAAGGCGCCTGGATAAGGCGGGGCCACGGCGCGGATCAGGTTGTGGATCGGCCAGGCCGCCTGGCGCCAGTCGATGCGGCCGTCCTCGGGGCGCCGGCCGCCGTAATATTTGCCCCCGGTGAGATCCAGGGGAGTATGATTGGCAGTGCCGGTCAGCAAGGCAGGGATAGCTCGGTCCAACACCCGCTCGCCGGCACAGGCCACCTTTTGGAAGACCTCGAAGGCCGTATCATTGGGGAGGATGGTCACCGCTTCCTGATCCACCAGGGGGCCGGCATCGGCCTTGACGTACATCCCGTGCAGGCTGGCTCCGGTTTCTACCTCGCCGTGCAGCACCGCCCAGTTGATCGGCACCCGGCCTCGATATTTGGGCAGCAGCGAACCGTGTAGATTGTAAGCACCTTTACTAGGGATGCCCAGCAGCTCGGCCTTCAGCATGTTCCGGTAATAGAAGGAGAAGAACCACTCGGGCGTGCAGGCTCGGATCTGCTCGACTATCTCGGCTCGGTTGGGATCGTCCGGGGTGATCACCGGGATTTCATTCAAGGCGGCCAGTTCGGCGACACTGCCGAACCAGATCTGCTCGGCCGGGTTGTCGGTGTGGGTCACCACCAGGCGCACGTCCACTCCCTGGGCCAGGAGTACGGAGAGTCCCCGCACCCCGATGTTGTGGTAGGCGAAGACCACCGCCCGCTGGGGAGAGGACCCGGTCATCGATCCGTTCCGCTCTGCCGGTTGCTGTCGCCCAGCACTTGGCGGACCAGAAAGCGTGGTCGTTTCCGGACCTGGGTGTAGATCCTTCCCACGTATTCGCCCAAGAGGCCGATGCCGAAGAGGGTGATGCCGATCAGGAAGAAGGCGATGCCGAACAGGGTGAAGACCCCTTCCGCCTCCGGTCCGACGATCAGGCGGCGAATGGCCAGGAAGACCACGAAGAGCAGGGCGGCGAGGGCAGTGGCCATGCCGGTAAGTGAAAAGAACTGCAGGGGCATCAGCGAGAAACTGGTCAGCAGGTCGAAGTTCAGGTGGATAAGCTTGAAAAGGGAATACTTGGAAATCCCCGCCGCCCGCTCCTCGTGTTCGACCATTACCTCGACCGGATTGGCGGCGTAGAGATAGGCCAGGGCCGGGATGAAGGTCTGCGACTCCTCCGAGGCCAGGACCGCCTGGACGATCTCGCGGTGGTAGGCCCGGAACATGCAGCCCTGGTCGGTCATGTGGATGCGGGTGATTTTCTCGCGCAAACGGTTCATGGCCTTGGAGGCCAGGTGTCGCCAGAGTACGTCGCGACGCTGGCGGCGGATGGTGCCGACGTAGTCGTGGCCGCGATCAATTTCGGCCAGGAGCTTGGGCAGTTCCTCCGGCGGGTTTTGCAGGTCGGCATCCAGGGTGATGATGTGCTCGCCCCGGGCCACTTCGAAACCAGCGGTGATGGCGGCATGCTGTCCGGCGTTGGCCCGCAGGAAAACGACCTTGGTGATCTCCGGGGTCAGGCGGTACTGGTCGGCCAGCAGCGCGGCCGACCGATCGCGGCTGCCGTCATCGACGAAGATCACCTCGCAGCTCCGATCGAGCTGTTCCAGGACCGGATAGAGGCGGGAGAACAGGGTCGGCAGCACCGCTTCCTCGTTATAGATCGGGATGACCAGGGAGAGGGCCGGATTTTTCGGATCGGTGTTATTCATAATTCGTCTTCAGGATATTTACCACAGAGAGCCCGGAGAACACAAAGACAGACGGTGATTATCGAGATAACTTTTCATCATATTCGCTGATCTTGTTTCCATGCCCGGCCTCCGGTTGGGGAGTCGAAGCCGGGTGTGGGAAGAAAGCCCTTTGAGCGGTTATTCCGACCTTTGAATTCTGACTCCTTTTTTTCATGCAACTTCTCATCTCCTACCCGTTGATCACCCGACCCAGGGCTGCCACCACCCGGTCCACGTCGGCAAAGGTCATGGTTGGGAAAAGGGGCAGGGTGAGGGTCTCCTCGCCGATCCTTTCTGCCACCGGGAAATCACCGGGTCGGTTGCCGAGCTTCCGGTACATGGAAAAGAGCGGCATGGCCGGGTAATGGATGCCGGCATTGATCCCCTCTTCCTGCAATCTGGCCTGGATCGCCGCCCGGCTGGTGCCGAGGGTGCGGTGATCGATACAGACGCAGAACAGGTGCCAGCTATGGCCCTCAGCGTCAGCCGGCTTGACCAGCAGCGGATGGTCGGGCAGGGTGGCGAGATAGCGTTCGGCCAATCGGCGACGCTGGAGGTTGAAACCGTCCAGCTTGGCCAGTTGGGCCAAGCCCAGGGCGGCGCCGACATCGGGCAGGTTCATTTTGCCGCCCCATTCGGGCACATCCATATTACCGGCGGCATCGCGCTCGATGCCATGAAAGCGCAATCGTTCCAGGCGCTTGATGTATTGCGGGTCGCTGCAGGCCACCGCTCCGCCTTCGATGGTGGTGATGTTCTTGTTGGGGTGAAAGCTGAAGCAGACCGGGTTCCCGGCGCTGCCGATCTTGCGGCCCCGATAACCGGTGCCGATGGCCTGGGCCGCATCCTCGATGACCACCAGATTATGGGTCTTGGCCAGTTCGTAGAGAGGGTCAAGATCGACGGCCAGGCCGCCGAAGTGGACCGGGATGAGCGCGCGGGTTCGGGAAGTGATGGCGGGGGCCACATTTTCCGCCGTGAGATTGCGACTGGACAGGCCCACATCGACGAAGACCGGAGAGGCCCCGACCCGCACCACCACGTTGGCGGTGGCCACGAAACTCATGGCCGGGACGATGACCTCGTCACCCGGACCGATGTCGGCGGCAATCAGGCAGGCCTCAAGGGCCGAAGTGCCGGAGTTGAAGACCCGCACCGTGACTCCGCCCGCGATGTAGTCGCCCAGGGCCTTCTCGAAGGCCAGCACCTTGGGGCCGCTGGCCAGCCAGCCGGACTCCAGAACCTGCCTGACCGCCTCCTGTTCCTCCGGGCCGATGGTCGGCCGGGTAAAGGGCAGAGGTTTGAACTTATTGGTTTCAGACATTGAGATTACCTGATCTTATTGCTAATTTCACTTTGACGTATAACTGAGCGTGAAAAACCCGCAACTATAAGCAATTATGCCCCTTGATGGGTGTTTTAAACTTATAGCTTTAAACTTTTCTCTTCACGACCGCGCCACGGCGTTCAACGGCACGCCGATGATGATGAAACCGAAAGCGGGCAGGGTCAAGGTTTCACCACCGCCACTCGCCGGGGATTATCGAAGATTACCCGCATGGGCAGCCCCAGTTTTCGGTAATCGGCAAAGACCTCGGGGCGCATAATTGCCACCGGGTTTGCAGCCTCAAGCCAGCGACGCCGGAATTCCTCCCGGGTGCCGATCCAGCCCCGGGGTTCGTCCTCGATGCCCATCTCCATCTCACCCTTGTAGCCGACCATGGTCATGGTTCTACCCAGGTAAAAAGCCAGGGAGTGGGGAAAGTCGCTGGTTTCCACCGCGAAGATCTCCGAGGCCTTCGGCGCCTTGGCCTCAATGGCCTCGGCCAGTTCCCGGCAGGAGCGGGAGGCGGCCATGGCCTGGTAGCCCCAGGAAGGCAGTTGCAAGGCGAGCAGCACCGTGAGGCCGGTGGCGGCCAGATAGAGCGGTTGGCGGCGGTCGAGGCGCCAGGCCAGGGTTCCACCCAGCAGAAAGAGCAGGCCGGAACCGATCAGCCAGGGGCGGAATTCGGCGAACAGGACGGGCGGGGTCCTGGCGCTGGCAAAATGTTCCAGCCAGGGCGCGGCGCCGAGAAAGAGCAAGCCCATCCCCAGCATAATCCCGGCGCTGAGCCGGTCACGGCCCTGGGCGGCCAGCTGTTTCCCGGCCAGGATGGCCAGAACCGGCAGGATCGGCAGGATATAGGGGGGAAGCTTGGAGTGGCTGACCGAGAAGAAGGCGAAGACCAGCACCGCGTAAACCCAGAAGAAACGCTCGGCACTGAACCCTTTATCGTCCCCGCCCCGCCAGGAGAAATCGGGAGAGAACAGCCCCTTCAGGGTAATCGCCAGCCAGGGCAGGGTGCCACCCAGCAGGAGCGGCACGAAATACCAGAGTGCCCCCTGCCGTTGGTGGACATTGCTGGAGAATCGGGCGAAATGCTCATGGATAAAGAAGAAGGAGGCGAATTCGGGGTTCTTCAAGCTGACCGCCACGAACCAGGGAGCGGTGATGGCCAGGAAGAGCAGGAGCCCCTTGCCGAGATGCAGGTGCTTCCATAGCGACCAGTCGCGCTGCCAGAGGGAGTAAAAGACCAATGCTCCGCCCGGCAGGACCAGGCCGATTAAGCCCTTGGAGAGGACGGCCAGTCCGCAAGCCGCCCATGATACCAGCATCCAGTTGCGGAGGGCGGCAGGTTCGGTCCGCCGGCACTGGGCCAGGGCCAGGGCGCCGACGGCCAGAAACATGAAGGCCGAAACCGCCATATCCAAAGTAAGGATATGCCCCATGGCGACGAAGAGCGGGTAGTTCAGGGTGATGACCAAGGCCGCGAAACCGGCTTGGTTGCCGTAAATTCGGCCGGCCACAAACCAGACGAAAAGGGCGCAGAGAAAGCCGGTGAGGGCCGGCCAGATCCGGGCGGCGGCGTTGTTGTTGCCGAAGATCTCAAAGGCGGCGGCGGTGGCCCAGTACTGCAGGGCCGGTTTTTCGAAGTACTTGTAACCGTTGAGGCGCGGGGTAAGCCAGTCTCCGGTGCTTACCATCTCCCGGGAGATTTCGGCATAGCGGCCCTCGTCGGGGTCGATCAGGTCGCGATAGCCCAGCAGGGAGAACCAAACCATGGCGGCCAGAATCGCCGTGATGATCATGCGTTGTCTGTTCAAACCAGTCTAAATCCTTGAGTCAGCCGAGAATTCGAGCAGCGGAAATCGAGCACTGCACCAGCAACCGGCCAGACTGAAAACTTCCCCGCCGTTTGAGGCCGCCAATATAACGCTCTGATCGAAAAGTACAAGATTATATGGCTTTACGCCTCAAGCCTGGAATGAGGGCGGGTCAAGAACGGCCCACGCCGGTGTAAATAAAACCGGCGGCCCGCATGGCGGCAGGCTCGTAAACATTGCGCAAGTCCACGAAGATCGGTGTTTTCATCGAGTTTTTTATCCGTTCCAGATCCAGGGCTCGGTACTGGTTCCATTCGGTCATCAGCACCACTGCATCGGCGTCCCGGCAAGCGGCATAGGCGCTGTCCATGAAATGAAAATCAGGATAAAGGGTGGCTGCTTCGGTCATGCCCTGCGGGTCGTGGGCCTGGATCATCGCCCCCTTTTCCTGCAGGATGGGCAGGATGGTCAGGGCCGGGGCGTCACGCAGATCGTCGGTCTCCGGCTTGAAGGTCAAGCCCAGCACCCCGATGGTTTTGCCGGCCTCGGAGCCGCCCAAGGCCTCGCGGATCTTTTTGACCATCCGGGCCTTCTGGGCGTTATTCACCTCCACAGCCGCCTCGACGATGCGGCTGGGGGCTCCGTGCTCCTGGGCCATGCGCAACAGGGCCAAGGTGTCCTTGGGGAAGCAGGAGCCGCCGTATCCGGGACCGGGATGGAGGAACTTGCCGCCGATCCGGCCGTCCAGGCCGATACCCTTGGCCAGGGAGATCACGTCCGCGTCCACCGCCTCGCAGAGATTGGCCATCTCGTTGATGAAGCTGATCTTGGTGGACAGGAAGGCGTTGGCGGCATACTTGATCAGCTCGGCGGTGTTCGGGTCGGTGACTACGAAGGGGGTGGAGATCAGGTAGAGAGGATTGTACACTTTCTTGATGATCTCGGTGGCCCGTTCGGATGAAGAGCCTACCACGATGCGATCGGGGAGCATGAAATCCTTGATCGCTGCTCCTTCCCGCAGGAATTCGGGATTGGAAACCACATCGAATTCGGCCTCCGGATTTACCTCGCGGATCACCCGGGCCACCTGCTGGGCGGTACCTACCGGTACGGTGCTCTTGTCGACGATCACCGTGTAACCTTGCAGCAGCGGGGCGATTTGTCTGGCGGCGGAATAAATATATGACAGATTGGCGTAACCGTCGCCCCGGCGGCTTGAGGGGGTACCGACGGCGATGAATACTACTTCAGCCCAGGCTACGGCCTGGGAAAGATCTGTGATGAAGGAGAGCCGCTCCTCTTTGACGTTCTTGGCGACCAGCGCCTCCAGACCCGGCTCGTAGATGGGCATCCGGCCGGCTTGTAAGCGCTGAACTTTCTCGGCGTCCTGGTCCATGCAGACTACTTGATGACCGAACTCGGAAAGGCAGGCGCCGGTCACCAGGCCTACGTAACCCACTCCAATAATGGTAATTTTCAAAGGACTGGCTCCTGAAAGGATGAATATTGTCAGATCCGGCCCGCGAGTCAGTCGAGAATTCGAGCGGCGGAAATCCAGCAATTCTCTCTGCAACCGGACAGGCTGTAAGTTATTCCGAGGCTACTATATATAACTCTCCAACCGGAAAGTACAATATTATATGGCCTTGGATAATCGCGCAACTCCATGTGGGACGGAGATCACGAACGGTCCACTCCAGTGGATGGAAAACCGGTGGCCCGCCTAATGTCCAGTCGTAAAAATGCGTATCTAAAGAAGTGCTGAGACGTCATCGATCTATTAACCGTTCCGGAGCCCGAGCCCGGTATTGGTTCTAGTCGCTCATCAGCACCAGCATTGTTGGTACCCCCGCAAGGGGCATAAGCATCGTCCATGTGATGAAGATCGGGATAAATTATGCGGTGTTGGTTCCGCCACCGATTGGGTGATCCGGGTGTGGGATCCCTTTTCTGGCAATCCGCAGGAGGGACTGGGTGTCATTTGAAAAGCAGCAACCGCACCAATCGGATCGGCTGGAGGAATTTGGTGTCGATTCCGCCGGCCAGGCCAATGCCCTCGCACAAAGAGATGATATCGGCTTGCCATGCCTTTGATGGAGCTGGTCTTGATTGTCGCCCCTGCCTAAGCCCAAGCTGATACTGGTCAGTCGCTGGTGGATGGGCGATAACGATCCTACCTATAACCACCTTGAGAAAACTCCGGAAGTTCAGCAGCAGAAAGGCTGGTGTAGTGTCAATGTAATGAAACTGGGCATCGGTAACATACTTGGCGAGAGTATGAGCCGGTTCTACAAAAACACCGGCAAAGGCATCAGGCCCGATCACAAAATCGTTCGGCTGGACCGGGAGGTGCGGCTAAGCTATCACTTTACCTGTGCGGAACCGCGAATCCCTGAAATAGATTTCTCTAATCAGCTCTTAAGGTTTGTCGTATACCATTCAGAAAAGTAACCCCGAATCTTTGCAACGGTCTTTCTTTGTCCTGCTTATTACATGTTTTTATGGTCTTTTTTTCTTTTATTATGGAAGGAGTGCATGAGGAAAGGGAATTTAAGTTGCAGTCTTGCTGATAATAGTTATTATAAGCAATGGAGGTTTTTATCTGAGAAAGGCCGTTAAGGCGTTGGGTTCTATCTTTTTGATAGGAAAAGTGCCAGCCTATGGTGATGATAATTGCCTTGAATAGCTTGGTCTGCTGTCTCCGGAGGATCTGACCGGATGAGCGTGGAACAGTCTCAATTACTTACTACCGAAGGTCAAATTAACGGGTGGCTGGCAGGCAGAATAATATATTTTCTAAATTTTTAAGATTTAATTAGAAATCGGTTTCTGGTTTTTGGTATGATATTTAACCACGGATTATGTGCCACGTTGTGGTATAGTTTTTGCGAAGGGAGTAATAAGTTCCGGTCATGAAGTTTTTTCCGCGATCTGGTGCCACGGGGGCAAGCGGGAAGAGCAGCCGGAGTTAGTAAGCAGTTTTAAGGAGAATGGGTGAGGCCTTGTATGTCCCCCCTGTATTTCAATCATTTGTTGGCAAAATTGGTTGCTAACCGCCTGGAGGCTGAATTTCTCAGCGTCAGGTAGGTAGTTGCACGGTTCTATATTTTTGGAGGCTGAGTGAGATGAAAAAGCTGATGGTGGTGACAGCCGGACTTCTGCTGTCTTTCTGGATTGTGGTCCCTGGCTATGGTGGCTCTCTGCAAACGGCAGGTGATGCCCAGGCGACATCACCTGCAACGTCGGAGCCTAAAATCCAGGCTTACGACAAAGACGGCAACCCGATGACCCCTGAGGAATTCGAAAAGGCATATAAGCAAATGATGAGGGAGAGGTCGGCCACCAGCAAGAGTCGGCTTGAGGCCAGGCAGTCCAGGTGGAAAAAAGATGGCAAGCAAGGCGCTCCCCAAGAACCAAACACGAAATGAAGTTAGTTGAATTACGGCGCAGAGGCAAGCCTGGTTCAATCGGTTTAGTAGAATTTGGATGGTAGATAATATGGGTACCAAAAAGTGGTTGGTGCTGTTCGGTATTTTATTGCTGGCTCTGCCGGCCATGGCTGCAGAGCCGGAGCTTCTCAAAACCCGTCAGGACATGGTCAGCTATGCAGCCGGGGTTGAGATTGCGCGTAATTTCCGGCGGCAAGAGGTACCCATTAATCCTGATCTGCTGCTTAAGGGCGTGCAGGATGAAATGTCCGGGAAGGAATTGTTGATGACCGAGCAGGAACGGCGGGGCGTCATGCGGGAGATGCAGAACGAGGTAATGGTGAAAATGGCCCGGAAACGGCAGCTCGCCGCCGAGGAAAATAGACAGAAAGAAGATGAATTTCTGGCTGCCAATAAAAATAAGGAAGGGGTTATTACCTTGGCGAGCGGTTTGCAGTATCAAATCCTCAAGAAGGGAGAGGGCATGATCCCGACCGATGATGATTCGGTGGAATGTAATTACCACGCCACCCATCTTGATGGCACCGAGCTTGACGGTACCGATCCCGGGAAACCAGCCTTGTTGAAAGTCGCCAAGCTTCTTCCCGGTTGGCGCGAGGCCATGAAGATCATGCCGGAGGGTTCGACCTGGCAGCTTTTCATTCCGGCCCGACTCGCCTATGGCGAAAAGGGTGCCGGTTACGAAATTGAGCCGAATGAACTGCTGATTTTCAAGGTGGAGTTGTTGGACGTCAAATAAGACAGGGTGAAATTCCTGTGTGACTGATAGTCACACAGGATCGGAGAAAGACGGTTGATAGACAAAATGAAATTGGGGAGGTTTGGAGATGAAAAAACAAATGATCGGAAAATTACCGGTGTGGCGCAGTGCCGCCTGGTATCAGCAACCAAGGGAGGAGCGGACATGAAGAAACCAAGGCTTAGATTACTGCTGGGAGGTCTGTTGGCGCTTTCAGCAATCCCATTGTTAGCAGGCCAAGCGTACGCCGGCGCAGGGTGGGGCAACAGCACCAATGCTGATGGCTCCCCCAAGCTGGTACCAACCTATTACGCCAACAGCCCTATTGGGTATGCGCCCGGATCCTCTGAGTGGGGCAGACATTGATACCGGGACACCGCATGCGGAAGTTCGTCGACGGTTTGCCCGGCCTCGTCGCCTCCGGCGCCAACTATACCAGCTACAATAACGGCGCCGACAGCCTGTACAACGCCGACGGCACCAACCTGCTCGGACAGGCCCTGCCTCTGGCGGTTGCGGATACCACCACTTATCCCGGCACCAATTACATGTACCATCGGGGTGGTGGAATTCCCCTCCCAGATGCACTCGGATCTGGCCCAAGGCGACCTCGATTCGCGGCTATGTCCAGCTGGAAACGCTGTCGCAACAGTACCACCATGCCCACGGCCAGCAAGCATATCGCCCTGACCTACCCCAACGGCGATCCCATTTTGTATCCGCCGGATTTTTACGATACGGCTCTGGCGGGGACACAAGTCTACGCGGTGGATTATCCCAACTACCTGGGGCCGATCGTGACCACCACCACCGGGACGCCGGTCCGCCTGATGTATGCCAACCTGCTGCCCACCGGCCACTATAGCGACCGGGGAGCGCTTCGGCGATCTGTTCCTGCCGGTGGACACCACCCTGATGGGGGCCGGCGAAGGTCCTCTGGGCGCCGGCGAGCTTTATACCGAGAACCGGATCTCCGTCCATCATCACGGTGGCGATACCCCCTGGATCAGCGACGGTACGCCGAACCAGTGGACGGTACCCTACGGTGAAGCTTAACCTCGTACAAGATCGGCGATTCCTTCGCCACGGTCCCGGATATGCCCGATCCCGGCGACGGCTGGGGCACCAACTACTACCAGAACGATATCAGCGGTCGGTTGATGTTCTATCACGACCATGCCGTCGGTATCACCCGGCTCAACGTCTATGCCGGCATGGCCGCCGGCTACCTGATCTTCGACAAGACTGGCCTGGGCGAGAACCGTCTGTTGGCGGCCAACGACCCTGGCGTTTCCATGGTATTGCCGGACGATCAGATCCCCCTGGTCATCCAGGAAAAAACCTTTGTCCCCAAGGACGTCCTGCTTCAGGACGCCAAGTGGGATACGGACCATTGGGGCAAGTCCGGCGATCTCTGGTACCCCAACGTCTATGAGTTCAACCAGGACCCCAACTCCTGAGACGGCACCAATCCGGTCGGGCGCTGGGATTACGGCCCCTGGTTCTGGCCCGTCTTCCCGGCCTCAGGCACCATCCCGACCGGTGAGTTCGGTAATGCCTGCACCACTCCCGAGGCCTTCGGCGATACCCCGGTGATCAACGGTACCGCCTATCCGGTTCTCAATGTCGATCCCAAGGCCTACCGCTTCCGGATCCTCAATGCCAGCAACGACCGGTTCTTCAACCTGGGGCTCTATGTGGCCGCCCATAAAGGTTTTCCGACTACCCCAGGTACTACCGGCACATTGCTTTGTGACGGCACCATCGCCTTGCCGGCAACCGCCTGCACCGAGGTCAAGATGGTGGAATTCAACTCGACCAGTGCGGGGATTTACCATTTCCCGGACTATTGGGGGGATACGGATGACCGTGTAGGCGGAATTCCCGACCCGACCACCGCCGGTCCGGACATCCTCCAGATCGGTAGTGAAGGCGGCATGTTGCCGGCCGTCAACGTGATTCCTTCCACCCCGATCAACTATGAGTACAACAAGAGAAGCGTCACGGTGTTAAACGTTCTGCAGCATGGCCTTTATATGGGCCCGGCCGAACGGTCAGACATCGTGGTCGATTTCTCGGATTATGCCGGCCAGACCCTGATCCTTTACAACGACGCTCCGGCGCCGTTGCCGGCGGGTGACCCGCGGATCGATTATTACACCGGCGATCCGGACCTCTCGGGTGAGGGCGGGGCCTATTCGACCGAGCCAGGTTATGGTCCGAACACCCGGACCATCATGCAGATCAACGTCGCCGCAACCCCGGTTACCGAAACCGGCACTTTCGACCCGGCGAATCTGATTTCCGCCCTGCCGCAGGCCTATGCCGACACCCAGCCCAAATCGGTGGTCGCGGAGCCGGTTTATGACGCCGCCTTCGGGTCCAACAACGTCTCTGTTGATCAGTATGCCAAGATCGATGTCGGGACCTTACTTACACCGACCTATGATTTCATTACCGGCGATGCGATCAGCTACTATCCCTTGGTTACTGGTCCAGACGGGCCTGCGATCGGCACGACCTTGGTCAATGCTACTGAGGGGGATGCGGTTGAAGTCCCGGTGTTGAACAAGGCCATCCAGGAACTATTCGACCCCTATGGTCGGATGAACGCCACCCTGGGTGTCGAGTTGCCCTTTTCCGGCTCCAACATCCAGACCACGGTGCCGTTGGGCTACATTGATCCAGCCACCGAGATCATCGCCGACGGCGAGACCCAGATCTGGAAGATTACCCATAACGGGGTCGATACCCATCCCGTCCACTTCCATCTGGTCAACGTCCAGGTAATCAACCGCGTAGGTTGGGACTACACGATCAAGCCGCCGGATCCCAGCGAAATCGGCTGGAAGGAAACCGTCAAGATGAACCCCCTGGAGGATGTCATCGTCGCGGTCCGCGCCAATGCACCGAAAATTCCTTTCGGCATCCCCAACAGCGTACGTCCGCTGTCGCCCTCCGAACCCCTGGGTTCCATGGTGGGTTTCTCCAATCTTGATCCTCTCACCGGCAATCCGTATCCTCAGGCGGACCGGATCGTCAACGTGGATGCCGATTTCGGCTGGGAGTATGTATGGCATTGCCATATTTTGGGGCATGAAGAGAATGACTTCATGCGGCCGTTCATCTTTAAGTTCAAATCACTCCGGCCTGGGATGGTAACCGTGGATACTGTAGCGTCCGGCTTGCTGACCTGGATTCGATCCTACGCCGACCAGCGATCCGGCGACCTTCGGTGATCATAGCAACGAAATCGGCTTTATTATTCAAAGATCCGATAACTTCGGGCCGTTTGTCACCATCGGCGAGGCACTGGCCAACGCCACCAGTTTCAGCGACCCTGCGGTTCTCACCGGTGCTGCCTATCAGTATCGGGTTGTGGCTTACAATGCCGCAGGTAATTCGCCCACGAACGACGAACACATTGGCACATTCAGTAACGGAACCTGGATCCTGGACACCAATTTTACCCCTGGCTTCCAGGCCTCCGACAGCACAGTGACTTTAGGTTCTACCGGTGATATTGCTGTTGTTGGTGACTGGAACGGTGACGGTGCCAAGAATATCGGAGTTTTCCGGGATGGCGTCTGGATCCTTGACACCAACGGTACTCCTGGCTTCCAGAGTGATGACACCACCGTGAATTCTCGGGAGAGCTGGTGACATCCCGGTAGTCGGTGACTGGACCGGAGAAGGACATGCTCGTATAGGTGTCTTCCGGAATGGCAGATGGTATTTGGACACCGACGGTACAATTGGCTGGCAGGGTCCAGGTGGCGACACCAGGGTAATTTTCGGCTAGACGGGTGACATCCCTGTGGTCGGCGACTGGACGGGGACGAAATGGCACCACGAACATCGGTGTCTTCCGGAATGGTAGATGGTATTTGGACACCGACGGTACAATTGGCTGGCAGGGTCCAGGTAGCGATACCAAGGTCATTTTTCGGCTAACCGGCGACATCCCTGTAGTCGGCGACTGGACTGGAGAAGGACATGCTCGTATCGGTGTCTTCCGAAATGGTGTATTGGTATTTGGACACCGACGGTACAATTGGCTGGCAGGGTCCAGGTAGCGATACCAAGGTGATTTTTAGGCTTAGATGGTGACATCCCTGTAGTCGGCGACTGGACCGGTGCGGGTTACACTGGTATCGGCGTCTTCCGGAATGGTACCTGGTATTTGGACACCGACGGTACAATTGGCTTGGCAGGGTCCGGGTAGCGATACCAAGGTGAATCTCGGTACACGCTGGAGAGACTCCTGTGGTCGGTAACTGGTAATCCTGCTGTGAACGAATCCCGGACCGGCCGTTGTTCTTCGATTTGTGGCCGGTCCGGAAGATGAACCAGGCAACTATCTGAACTAATAACAACCTTTTCCAGACGGCTACCAGGGAGTTGTCCCCGGTAGCCGTCTTTTGTTTACGTCTTAAGGCTCTCTAGCTACGATAACTGGCGATAGCCTGAGGGATGAAGCGCTTTGCCATTACACATAACCGAGCAGCAATCGGTGGCAAAAAAATCTGAATTTTCCTTACACCGGTGGGTCCACCTCTGCTATCTTATATAAATTGTATTTTGCCGGTATTCTCAGCTAACGGAGACTGTCCATCGTGACTTTCAAGCGTTATCGCCGGACCCTCGAACTATTTGAGTTGACATGCAGATGAAAACCCGCGGTAAAATTAGCGATTTATTTTCCAGTCTCCTGAGCTGTTCTCTGATGCTCCTATTTTTAACTCTCTGGCTGTTGCCCCTCCCGGCTCAGGCCGGGAGCGAGGCTCAATATCAAAAATCGGAGGTGACCGTCGCCGTCCCGGATGTGGTGCTGGTGAATCAGAACGGAGATAAGATCAGGTTGAAAGACTTCCTGACCGACTCCGGCCAACCGGTGGTCGTGGATTTCATCTATGGGACCTGCACCACCATCTGTCCGATTCTCTCGGCCGGCTTCGCCAATCTGCAGCGGAAGCTTGGCGACGACAGCCGCAAGGTCAGGCTGGTGTCGATCACCATCGATCCGGAAAACGATACCCCACCCGTATTGAAGGAATATCTGGAACGTTACAACGCCAGGCCGGGCTGGGATTTTCTAACCGGCAGCCGGGCCGACATCGACTACGTGATGAGGGCCTTCGATGCCTATTTCCCCGACAAGATGTCACACCTGCCCCTGAATTTTATCCGCGAGCCGGAAGGGGGCAAATGGCTCAGGCTCTATGGATTCATGGGCAGCAGCGATTTTATGAATGAATGTCAACAGGCAGGAATAAAATGAAGATCAAAAGCGAAGCGCATTCCCCGCAGCTTGCTGCGGGGTTAGTGAGCGAATCTAAAGTAAGCAACCTTCCATACGGAGATCCCCCGCGGCATGCCAAGGGGTGCTTCAAAAATTCACTTCGGACCGGCAAATATACAGCCTTGATCGGCATGGCGCTTTTCTTGACCTTGGCGATTGTTTCGAACCTCCGGGCCGCGGAACAACCGGCTGCGACTGCCGCCGCCGAGATGCTCAGGCTGGGCGAGAGGATGTACCGCCAAGGCATTTTGCCCTCCGGCGAACCAATGACCGCCATGGTCAGTGGAGATGTGCCGGTTTCCGGGGCCGCCTTTACCTGTATCAGCTGTCACCTGCGTAGCGGGCTAGGCTCCATTGAAGGAACGGTCATTACTCCGCCGACCACCGGGAAAATCCTCTACGCGCCCAGGTTATATTATAAACCAGGCTTTGAAATGGTGGAAAATGTCCGGCGCTACTCCCGGTCACTGCCTACCCGGCCGGCCTACACCGATGAGAGCCTGGCCGCCGCCATTGCCGGAGGTATCGATCCCAACGGCCGCAAGATGGACCAAGCCATGCCGCTTTATGATTTGAACGAACGGGATATGGCGATCCTGATCAACTATCTGAAAAGCTTGTCGACAGAGTTCTCGCCGGGTATCAGTGAGGATGGAATTCGCTTTGCCACAGTCATCACCGACGGGGTCAGCCAGAAGGATGTCGACGCCATGCTTGCCCCAATCAACTATTACATGGACCGGAAGAACGATACCGCCAATTTACTCAAGACCAAACCCAATCTGGCCCGTATGGCGATTCGCATGATGGGCCCGGATCTGGCCGCCAAGCACTTTACCCTGACCCAGTGGCATCTGCAGGGTCCCCCGGAAACCTGGCGCACTCAGCTGGAAGACTATTACCGGCTTGAACCGGTCTTTGCTCTACTGGGAGGAATCAGCAGCGGTGAATGGCAGCCGATACACAAGTTTTGCGAGGACATGCATCTGCCCTGCCTGTTTCCCGACACCGACTTCCCGGTAAGATCCGAGAAAGATTGGTACACTCTCTATTTTTCCAAGGGCATCTACCAGGAGGGAGAGGCAGCGGCCCGTTATCTGAACCATCACGGCGATTCCGGCGCCGATACCAGGATTCTCCAGATCGTTCGGGAAACTCCCCGGGGACAGGCCCTGGCCGACGGCTTTCGGGAAACCTGGGTGGCGCTGGGGCACGAGCCTCCGCCTACAATACACCTGAAGCCGGTAGAACCATGGAGCGCGGCAGACATGCGGCAAAAACTGGAACATGATAAACCGGTGACCTTGCTGCTATGGGATGATGGGCCAGGGGCGCTGCCGATTCTGGAGGCGCTGGCAACCGAGAAGAATCGACCAGGGATGGTCTTTGTTTCCAACACTTACATGGGCGCCTCAATAAGCAAGATCAAGGAACCGGCTCGAACGTTCACTTATATCTCCTATCCTTATCGGATGCCCCAAGAGGACGCCCGCTACGACACCCTGCTCAAACCAATCGCCAAGAATCTGGACCTGTCCGGCGACGGCCGGAAAGTCTTCGAGCAGGCTTATTCGGTGGGCGATATGATGAGCCGGGCACTTTTCAATATGTGGGGGGAGTATTACCGTGATTATTTTCTTGATATCATAGGGATGATGGGGGATCAGGATCTGCCGCTTTACGAAAGATTGAGTTTCGGGCCCGGGCAGCGTTATGCCGCAAAAGGCTGTTTCATCGTTCAGCTTGGTCCAGGGTCTGATCCGGTCTTGATCAAGAAGAGCGAGTGGGTTATCAACTAAACGCGTGGGGCCTGAGCCGAAATGAAGATCTTCTCAACCGGTCTGTTGCTGGGAGCCATGCTGCTTTTAGCCAGCGTGGCCTTGGCAGAAACGGAAGTTGTCCCTTTTGACCGGAAACCGGGCGAGGGCTACATTGTAAATCCCAAAAATCAGGGGGCCAACCGGGCCATCTGCGGCGGGCGCTGTGACGATCAGGACAGCAGCCGCAGTGGTTATGTCACCAACGGCGGCTGGCGACCCAACGTGGAGCGTGAAGGGACTAAGAGGATCTTCATCGCTTATGAATTCTCGTATGACTATGAGCACAATCCGGATGCCACGCCAAAGGCCCAGGCGATCTGCGGTTCTCGTTGCAACGCCATGTCAGACAACTTGAAAAGCTACATGACTCCAATGGGTTGGCGGTTGATCAAGGTCCCGGGCGTCCAGAGCAGGGTGATCGAACTCGATGATCCGGAGATCAAGGGCCAATGCATCTGCCGCGGCGACGAATACCTGGTGGAACCGGAGTACCTCGAGGACCGATTTCCTAGGCCAGGTCCGGAAAGCCAGGGGGCGGAATGACAGATGTTTTAGCTTTTTCTTTGGGAAAAATGAATGATCGGTTTCGGGGTACTGCACGGAGTAAGTTTTCTACTGATGGAAATGGAAGAGAAGTAAGTTGCGGCTAATCCCTGTAAGAAAATCCGGTCTCTTTATTTCTTTTCTCGCCGCTTGTTGTCTCGTGCTGGTGCTCTTGGCCCTGCACGCCAACTTTCGGATCAGGGCCGATCGTCCTGCCCTGGAGCAAAACCTGGCCCTGGTTCGAAGCCTCGGCCTCACCGACCTCTGCCTCTTCACCGAGGCCCGTTATACCAGGAATCCATCGCAGGCCGATTACCACGCTGCCTTCCAGGATCATCCCATGGCCCTGGAGCACTTCCCCGCCGGTTCGCTGGTTATGCCGCCGCGCGGCAAATTAAGAATGCAGAATTAGGAATGCAGAAGTGGAAAAGAAAAGGCCGAAGGTTAAAAGCCATGAAAACGATGGAGAAGCTATCTCCTCTTTCGTCCCGGGTTTTATGGCGGTAGCCAAGCGACACTGAAATGAGCAGATTCATCGAAAAACAGCGCCATCTGATCGACTTCACTCTGGCTTCCCTGTGGCGGCGCAAGGGTAAAAATCTATCCCTCTTGGCGGTCTATACCGCCGTGGTCTTTTTTCTGGCTTCGGTGATGTTCTTTACCAGTGCCTTGAAGAAAGAGGCTGCCCTGCTCTTGCGCGGGGCACCGGAAGTGGTGGTGCAGAGACTACTCGCCGGCAGGCATGATCTGATCCCCGCCGACTACATTGATAAAATCAGGGATATTCCCGGGGTAGCCGAGGTGCGAGGCCGGCTCTGGGGTTATTACTACGACCCGGTCCTGGGCGCCAATTATACCTTTATGGTTCCTCCTGACCGGGAGCTTGAACCGGGCCAGACCGTCATCGGGCCGGGGGTGGCGCAACTCAGACAGGTGGGGGAGGGCGATATCATGACCTTCCGGACTTATCGAGGAACATTGCTGATTCTCGATGTTATGGAGGTATTGCCCTCGGAAGCGGAACTGGTCGATGCCGATCTGATTATGATCTCGGCCCACGAGTTTACCCGTCTGTTCGGGCAGCCGGAGGGTTATTTTCACCGATCTGGCGCTGACGGTACGTAACCCTAACGAACTGGATACTGTCGCCGGTAAAATCGTGGCCCTGCTGCCCGATACCAGGCCGATTATACGTGACGAGATGATTCGGACCTATGATGCCGTTTTCGACTGGCGCGGCGGAGTGTTGATCTTCATCCTGGCCGCCTCGTTGCTCTCCTTCGTTATTTTTGCCTGGGAAAAGGCCTCGGGTCTGAGCGGCGAGGAAAAGCGGGAAATCGGCATCCTCAAGGCAATCGGCTGGGAAACCTCAGATGTGCTGTTGATGAAATTCTGGGAAGGAGTGGTGATCTCGCTCTCAGCTTTTCTGCTCGGTTTGATTTTCGCTTACGTCCATGTCTTTTTCACCGGAGCGCCGCTCTTCGCGCCGGTTATGAAAGGCTGGTCAGTGCTCTACCCTGATTTTCGCTTGACTCCCTTCATCGATTTCTCCCAGGTTTTCACTCTCTTCTTTCTCGCGGTTGTTCCTTACACTGTAGCCATTATTGTGCCTTCCTGGCGTGCTGCCACCATCGACCCCGATCTGGTCATGAGGTCCTGAAGTGCTGGAACTTACCAAGATCAGCAAGGTTTTCAATGAGGGGCAGCATAACGAATATACCGCCGTGCGGGATATCTTTCTGCAGATTGAATCGCATCGAGTCACGGTTTTAAAAGGGGCGAGCGGTTCCGGCAAGACCACCCTGTTGAGTATCATGGGCTGCATGGCCCGGCCGACCTCGGGTCGGATGATGATATACGGATTGAACTTGCCCGCTTTCAGTGGTGATTCTTCAGCCGGAGTTGAGGTAACCAGCCTGCCGGAACGCTTTCTGACCGAGATCAGGCGGCAGACCTTCGGTTTTATCTTCCAGCAGTTTCACCTGATCAAGGGCCTCACCGTGCTGGAAAATATCATGTTGCCGGCCTATCCCTTCGGCGAGCCCCATGATGTTTTGCTAAAGCGGGCCGGGCGTTTGATCGAGATGTTCGAACTTGACCGCCAGGGCACCTCCAGGATCGAGTGGCTCTCCGGCGGCGAGGCGCAGCGGGTGGCCATTTGCCGGGCTCTGATGAACGAGCCGACGGTGATCATCGCCGACGAGCCTACGGCCCATCTCGACACCAAGCTTTCCAGCGATTTCATGGAGATCGTCGCCCGCCTCAAAGGTGAAGGCAAGACCATTCTGATCGCCAGCCATGATCCCCTGGTTTGCGATGCAACAGTAGTCGACCGGGTGATCACCATGCGGGACGGGAGGATTAGTGATAATGCAGAATGCAGAATGTAGAATGCAGAATGCAGAATGAAGAGAAACGGAAATGGTGTTGCAATGCGTTGACAATTATTGTCCCCTCCGCGTTTGAGACAGACGGGGCTTCGATTCATGAAATAAGTTATTTTATTTCACATCAGCGGGTTCGAGTGCCCTTCAATTCTACATTCTGTATTCTTAATTCTTAATTGAAATATGATCATCAATCCGGCCATCATCGCCCTGCTCCTTTCTTCCGTGCTGATCTCGGGGATGATGCTCTATGCCTCATTTTTCGGGGTTCGGATCTTGCTTCATTGGGATCTGCACAGCGGCAGCGACCGGCAGTTGGCCCTGGAAAGAAGAACCTACCTGATCTCGACCATTCTTTCCTTTGTTCTGGCCTTCGAGACCGCCTCCATTTTCCTCTTTGTCCATATCGCCGATAGTCTGCACCAGCAGTTCGTCGGGGCAATGTGCGCCGCCGGAGTATTGCTGGTCGATGACTACGGTTATCCAACCCTGATCTTGAAGCTGGTGAGTTTTCTGCTGGCCGGGCTCTGGCTGATCGTCAACCATGTCGATAACCTGGGGCACGATTATCCCCTGATTAGAAAAAAATATTTCTTCCTGCTCGGTCTCACCCCGTTGATCGTGACGGAAATGGTGGTGCAGGGGAGCTTCTTTTTCGGACTGGAGCCGGATGTGATCACCTCCTGCTGCGGGAGTCTCTTCGGGCAGGGCGGGGAAACGGTGGCCTCCGAGATTGCCGGGCTTCCCCTGGCGCCGGCTGTCGCGCTCTTCAGCTCCAGCCTGGTCCTGACCCTGGGTTCGGGACTATATTATTATCGGACCGGTCGGGGAGCCTGGTTCTTCGGGGGGCTGAGCGGGATCAATTTCCTGGTCCTCCTGGTTTCGCTGATTTCCTTTATCTCTCTCTATTTTTATGAGCTTCCGACTCACCACTGCCCCTTCTGTATTCTGCAAAGGGAATACGGTTACATCGGCTATCCGCTCTATCTGACCATGCTGGGTGGAGCGGTTTGCGGCTTGGGGGTGGGAGTTCTGCAACCTTTTCGGAAGGTAAAAAGCCTGGCGCGAGTTCTGCCCCGCGTCCAGCGTCGCCTCACCCTGGCGGCGCTGCTCCAGCTGCTGCTCTTTGCCGTCATCGTCCTGGCAAAGATCTACGTAACGCCTTTTACCATGCGCTTTTGAGCCATGTGATTGAACCCCACCGCGGCAAGCTGTGGGGAATGAGCTTCGATTTGCATGTTCGCGCATTTTTCTTTCGGTGGATGCGCTGCGCTTCTCCACCCTACCTGGGTATCGGAGCAGGCGACAGTACTGGCTGGTTATCTTTCCGTAAACTCGTCAAAATGACGGCGAAAATAATCGGGATCGCCCATCCTGGTCATGGGGTACAGGGAATAAATCTGGCTGACGGTCTGGCCCGGATCCCGGGTCCAGGGGCGCAGGCTGTAAAGCAGCTGATTCGGGGCGTCATGATCGGTGAAGATGCTGAAAGGGATGATGAGATAGACCCCTTTGTCGTGGTATCCCTGATTGTATGAGGCGGTAAACCGGTCGGTATCGGTTATGGTGTACCAGGCGCCGATGGTGAAATATTTATAGGTCCGGCTCAGATCCAGCCGCACCCCTTGGTCTCCTGCCAGGAAACGGCCGATCTTCAGCCCTGCATCGACGCCATATTCGGGCAACAGCCGGTAATAGAAGTTCAGGAAGGCGGTGTGGTAGGAGGGGCCGCTCCTGAAAGTGAAGCTGTTGTCGACATCGCGTTTTTTGACCCATTGTCCCTCCAGACCGAAGCCCCAGCGCCCGCTGGCTGCGGGACGGTAAAACTCCAGGCCCGCTCCCCCGTAGGCTGATTCGAAGTAGCCTGCCTCCGTTTTGGCCAGCCAGCGCCAGGGCAGATCAAAGACCTGAGAGAAACCCAGGACTTCCAGCCGGATATTCTTTTCCTGTTCGTATAAGATGAAGTCGGTGCGCACCGCTTCCCGCTCTTCCACCTTGTTTGTCGAACTGATATTGTTGTAGATCGGTGCTCTGATCATGCCCCGAAGCTGGCCGCCGGCCCAAGGATAATAAGTGGCCTTCAAGGCCAGCGCGATGTTGTGCTTGAGGAAACCCGAAGGATCGTTGATCAGGGTGTGCCAGCTGGGTTTGAGGCCGTAAGTGAAGCGGCCTGACCCGTAATAGCTCTCGGTCAGGGGGGTGGCATCCGGGTGTTCTTCGCGGAACTGTGACCGGGTCTGATTGCCCAGGTTCGTGGTCTCCAGGTAGCGAAAGAGGGTCTCGTCGTCAATGGCGCCCTTCACGTAATCTTCGTATTCTTCCCGGTTCATTTTCAGGGTCAGGCGGACCAGGTCGTTGGCCTTCAGATTGATATAGATCCATTGAATTCTAGGTGGCACCAGCGAGGCCACTGCCGCCATGGTTCTACCCATGGCAGTGATGTTGGACTGGTAAGTCGGATTTTCGATTTCGACCCAGACGGAGGTTTCGGCCACTGCCACCCGGACGTTGGAAAGCTTCTCGCGGGACACTTCCCGACGGATTATTTGGCCCAGTTCGCTGCTGTTGGCTTGCGCCGCCTGGCCTCGAAGGTTCGCGTCGGCGACCCAGAAAGGATGTTTTTTGTGAGGCAGGAGACCCTCCGGTGTCATGGGGAGGTTGCTGGAAAGGGAGCAGCCGAAGGTGTTGCCCCGCTGCCAGGAAGCTGATAGTTGCAGGTGCTCGCCCAGGCGGTACTTAAGTCCGAAATTGATCGGACTGTCGGCGGCCTCCTCCATGCCTTTCATCTTTTCGTATGCCAGGCTGGAGTATTCGGCCAGCAGCGAGAAACTTTCATTAAGTCGCAGCTCCATTCCTCCGAATACCCTGGTCTTGCGGTCCAGACCGCTTTTCAGGAAATTCCAGGCGTAATCCTGGGATTTTGGTCCGGTACCGGTGTGGCCCACAATTTCTCCGGCCAGCAAGCCTTGGCCTAGTCCCAAGGTCAGGTCGAATGGGCCGACCAGCTTGCTGGTAACCAGGTAGCGTGAACTGAAGAGCCCCGTACCTTGGATATCGGTGGCGCCCAGGGCCAGAGCCGGCCGGTTGCCGGACTCTTCCAGCAACAGGAACTTGAGATCAATGGCCTTGTCCTTGTAATCACCGTAGTTGGCCCATTTTCCCGATGTGCCTTCAATACTGGAAATTCTGATTATGCGGCCGTTCACCTCCAGCCAGGGGAGAACCGAGGCGGTTATCGCGTAATTGGAGTATGGATCGGCCCAAGAATAGTGTGGTCGGAGGCACCAGTCGTTCATGAACCGGGAAGAAGGAATATCGAAGAGACCGGTTCCGCCGCTGTTTCCGGCAAAGGGCGGCAGGGGGTCGCCAGCGGCGAGGGTTGGTCCGGGGGCCATAAAGGACAGGAAAATAACTGCCAGCATGCCCAGGGCGCCACGTATGATTCTCTTGATCGGCATCAGGCTAAATCAATGGGGACGCTATTGTTCACTGTGGAAATAAGTTAGGAAGTTGTGCAATACGCCCTGCTTATTGCACGCTTGTTGCTTAAATGCTGAAGTGGTTGCTACGTATGAGCCAGGGGAAAAAAGTCCTTGTCGGTCTGATTCCGACAAGGCCCCGAGGAGGTATGCTTTTTCGGTGGGGAAGAGATTTGTCTTTGCCGAGATGCAGCAGGGCATCTCCCCCTCTTCCGCCTTTGGACCGCTCCCGCTTTTAATGATGTGTAGTAGTAGTCGTAGTGCTGGATGGGGTGGCGTCCACGGAATCGATCGAGGCGGATAAAGCGATGAAGCCCAGAACCGATACGATGGCGCCGATCGCTCCGGGTGAAACCGGTAACCATCCTGTTCCACCACCTGCCTGAGGATCACCGGTTTACTGTTTGCCATGGTCTGGTCGTCTTGTTTTATCTCGGCCAGGGTACTGAAAGGTGTCACCAGGGTGATAATCGACAGAACCAGAGCCAGGGCGATAATCTTCGTCATTTGCTCCTCCCCCGCATAAATATTGATTTAGTTTAACAATTGTTATTTTACGATGGAGTATTTCTCGTGCAATCTAAAAATTATTATTTATCGATTATGATTGTGAAACAAATATATGTGCGATTTTAAAACTGCCTGATATCCTTTCCAAGATGGCTGGGGTGGAACCGATAAGGAAAGAATAGCACGAACTCTTCGGCTCAAGTAAGCCACTATATTTGCGAAAAAAATCATCATCGTGGTACCAAGGTCAGGTAATCAAATTACTGATGGATGATGGAGTTTGTTAAGAAGCGACATTATGCGCGCTCGGGGATTGGGCGACGTGAAGATATAAATCTAAAATCAGCACTTGGATAATTTGTATCTGACTGATCGAGGCGGGAGCTCAGGAACCCTGTTCAACTTGGTCCGGGGCGCCACTGACGATCCGCCCGTCCAGTTCCCGGATGATGAATTTCCCGCTGCCTTCGGCTGAAATGATCAGTTCGAAGGAGGGAATATCGCCGCCGGAAAGGAGCAGCAGCGACGCGCTGTTTTCATCGTCCGGTTCGTGGCCGGAGGGCAAGTCCACCGGCTCGTTTTCCAGGGTGAATTGCAGGTGCATGTTGTCGGGGAGACCTCGGGGTTTAAACATTTCATCGCTGGAGAGTTGCCATTTGGAGTCCCGAAACTCTTCGAAGGCGTAACCTTGGCGTTGCAGGAGCACTCGGTAGTCACGCCCGCTAAAGACAGCGTCTTCCGAGGCCAGATCCAGCAGGGAGGCCAGCCTGGCCCCTTCGCGGCGCAGTTCTTCCGGGCCGGTATCGACCGAGAGGACGGCGAAGGTGATGATGATCGAAATCAGGACCATCACCACCAGGACCTCGATCAGGGTGAAGCCCCGGTGACGTTGAGAGGGGCAGGCGTTATTCACCCTGCCAGTTGCCGATGTCGCTATTGATGCCTTCGCCGCCGGGCTGCCCATCGGCACCAAGCGAGAAGATGTCGATGTCGCCATGAACGCCGGGGTTGAGGTAGAGATAGGCACCACCCCAGGGGTCCTTCGGCAGTCTCTCCAGGTAGCCGCCTTCCTTCCAATTCTTTGGTTCCGGGGAAGTGGTCGGCTTGCTGACCAGGGCTTCGAGACCCTGGTCGGTTGAGGGGTAGAAGTGGTTGTCCAGTTTGTAGAGCTTGAGGGCGCTATCGATGACTCGGATATCCTGTTGGGCTTTGACTATTCTGGCCTGATCCGGCCGGTCCATGATCCGTGGCACGATGATGGCGGCCAGGATGCTGAGGATTACCACTACCACCATGATTTCGATCAGGGTGAAGCCCCTCTGGTCGCTGAATTTTTCTTTAAGGGTTAGACTTGTCCGCAAATTAATCACCTCGAATCTGGATTTTGTTTATAAAATCGCCGCCAGCCGACCTTTGCTTCGCAAAAGGATACGGCCATCGGCGGCCGGTTTGCCGAAGAGTCGCACCAGTGAAGCCAACTCGGGCTTTATCTCTCCCCGGGGTAGTAATTCGCCGGTAAGTTCATATGTACCGTCCGGCTTGAGCCGGGCCAGAACGTTGACCGACAGTGGGCCACCCTGGTCTTTCAAGGTCGCGGCAATAATTCCCGACTCCGTGGTCAGTTGCAGAGAAAGATTGCCCAGTGCCGTAGGATCAGGGAAGGATACCCCGGCATCTTGCCAGATCAGGCTCCCGCTGGCGGAGGCCAGTCGACCCTGGATGAGGAATAAGTCGAGGCCTTGAGTATTCAGGTTGCCGGACAATCCCAGGCCCGGCAACAAGGCCTCGCCCAACAGCGAAGTCGGAACCTGGCCGCGCAAATTTTGCAGACCCAGGCGCTTGGCGGTCAGGGTCAAGGTCGAGCTGATCGGCGCCTCTCCCTGCAGCTTGGCGGTCAGGGCAAATTTCATCTGCCCGGCCAGCAACCCCAGGGGACGAAAAGTCCAGGACAGATCGTTCAGGAGCAAGGCGCCGCTTTGCAGGCTGGCCAAATGGCCGTCCGACCAGGGTCCGGAGATGCCGGCCACTTGCAACCGGGCGGCTGCGGGGCCCAAGCGCGAAGCGCTCCATTGCCAGCAGAGCTTGGCCGGTAGTTGCCAGGCTAGAAAAAAAAGAAAGAAGACCCCGGTCAGGAGCAGCCATTTTTTCCAACTCTTCATGGAGTGTCACCACCGCTGGTGAAGGTCAGTCTGGCATTGACCCGGCCCGGAGCGCCGCTTTTCTCGACCGTCAGGCTGGCGATGGTGATCTGCCCTTCACTGGTCAACTGCCGCAGCCAGTGGATCAGGTCAACATAGACCACATCTTCCATCCAGACCTTGATTTCGTTGCCGTTTCCGGGTTCCAACCGTTTAAGTTGTCCGGTTAGATTATTGGCCCGAACGGTTTGGTCAATCAGTTTCAGGGGCGAGACGGTGGCTGGATTTTGCGCTGCGGCTCCGCTACGAATGATTTTTTCGGCGCTATTCTGCATCCAGACCAAATCGGCCTGACGGGTCGCGATTTCTTCCCGTAAGAGGTCGCGCCGACTCAGCAAGGGTTGCATCAGCAGATAAAGCAGGGCCAGGAGTAGGGCGGCAACCCCTCCGACCACGGCGATTCTTTCCCGGAATTGTAAATCTTCCCAGCGCATCATTTGCCGGCCTCCACCACCAGCTTGGCTCGAACTTTGCCGCCGCTGCTTTCAGCGTTACGGATTTCGGCGCTCAGTTGGGGCGCTTTGCCCAGGTCGGTCTTTAGTTGTTCCAGAGTTTGCAAGTCTTGGATATTCAATTCCATCTCCAGCCGATTGTTCTGGAAACGAAGGGTATCAAGGTTGAAGCCCTTGGCGATAGCGGTCAGCGGCGCCATCTTGTCATAAATCGTAAAAAAATTACTCTGGAGTTGGCCGGCGGTCGTGAGCGCGGCCAGTTTCTGCTCCATTTGGACTCGGGGATTGACCACCCGGCTGCCCGGAAAGGCCCGCAGATAGGTGGCGCTGATTTCCTGGTTGAGCCGGTCTGCTTCCCGGCGCAAATGGAAGTAATCAAGGGTCAGATTCGCTCCACCGAGGATGGCGAGAACCAGGGAGGCGGCTACCGGCAGACGCCAGCGCCGCAGGACATCGAGCCAGCGGGCGCCGCGGGCGAATTCACCCTGCAGCAGGTTGAACGAGGGCGCGGAATTAAATCCCTCGACCAGGACCGCCATAAAATCCGCGGTCGTTGTCGAACTGACGGTGACGCCGGTCGGTTCGAGCGAGTTGTCGGCGGTGTTGCAGTCGATAATCCTGGCCTCACCAGGACTTTCCGTCTCTGCTTTGGCCGGGAGCAGGTAGCTTGCAAGGTTATCGACTTCGCCGGCGGCCAATTGCCACTTGCCATGCCGGGCCAGAAATTCCTGCCCGGAGAGGATCACGGTCCACTGACCGGGGCTGATTGGCACGGCCATGGTGGCCGGGATCAGCACTTCGGTGACCAGGCCGGCCTCGGCCAGTATTGTCAGCCAGTGGTTCAGCTGTTCCCGGGAAACGGCCGCCACCGGCAGCCGGCCTTCCGGACCTGCCGGACCGCTGGCGAAATGGAGTTCTTCCACCTCATCGACCAGATTTTCTTCCATTAAATAAGGTAGACTTTGACGCAGCAGACGACCTCGGCGGACAGGGATCTCAACCTCGGTAACCAGGACCGCGGTTCCCGGCGCCAGCACCACCAGGCGGTCGCCGGGGGCGCGGGGAACCTGGTTCAGCGCGCCGCTGCCGGTTTCCAGCTTACCGTCGATGTCCAGGGTGGCCCAGTGGATCCGAGCCGGGGCCTCGGGCCCCAGGTAAATGAATAATCGTTTGCTCATTATAGTCTCATTCCGGGAATCAAGGTAAATCCCAAGCCGGCAGGTTTAGACTTTAGTCCTTTATGGTTAAATCGCCAAGACACAAAGGCTGCTGACTTTGCAATAACCCAAATCATAATCTCAAGTTGCGAAGAAGCAAGTATAACACACTGAAATGAAAGGATTAAAATTTTATGCCGTGGTATGCGTTAAGTTATTCCTTTGTGCGGGTTTGTCGAGGTCAGAAGGTACCGATGCTGCGGCTTTTTACTTCTACTTTAGTTAAGGCGCGATAGATCAGCGAGTACATCGCCACCTCGGCATGTCCGAAATCGGCCTTGCCCTCGATCATAAAATAATTACTGGAAAGGCCCAGGCCATCCGGCGAAAGTTGGCTGCCGGCAAGAGCCGGGAGGTTCAGAAAATCCTGGACCTGGGCATAGCCGTTCTCCGGCCGCTCCTTGGCTATTTCTTGGGCCTGCTCCAGGGTCAGGGTGTCGGTCAGGGCGGCGATGACCAGCGGCGAGGCGGTATTGATGTTCAAGTTGGTTGCCTCCGGCAGAGTGGCGATGGAGTTGGCCAGGCAGTCGTAAATGGCGCCGCTGATCCCGTTGACCAGGAGCATCTCGGTGGGACTGACCATGGGCCGGTTGCCGGCCCGGTATGGCGGTTGCCGGATCAGATATTCCCGATCTTCCGCTCCCCCGCCGTAAGGGCTTAAGTCGCTGTCCGCGTCAAGCCAATCGGCGACCGCCCCCACCGTCAACGGATCGGCGCCGCACATTTCCAGTAGTCGGCCCAGCTGCTGTCTGGCCCGGTCCTGAACAGCCTGGTCGCCGTAAAACAGGTTGTTGATATTGAATCGCCCCTGCAGGTCCTGGATGTTGCCGGAGATCGCCCCCCCTTCGACCGGAGTCGGCGGCAGACCGACGGCCCAAATTTCTCCCAGGTTATCGCTGTCGTTGGTGTCGCGCTCTAATATTTTCCCGGCCCATTCCTCAAGCCCCAGGGTCAGGAGCAGGGCCTGGTCGCTTTCAATCAAGTTGGCGGTCCGGCGCAATTCCAGTTGCCGCTGCCAGGTCATGGCCAGGACCAGTACGGTCATCAGGGCGGTTACCAGCAGCACGGTGAGCAGGGCCACGCCCCGTTCGGGGTGATGTTTTCCGCCGGCGTCCATCGAGCGGGCGGTTGAGCCGCTTAGGCCGGGATATCGGCAATTTCCGGGCGTCATCACTTTCCCCCGGCCGGAAGATAAATTCGTTCGAGACGGCCCCAGCCTTCGACCTCGAGAACCACCCGGATCGCCTTCGGCAGGTCTTCGAGGTTTTTGTCTGGCGGCGGCCACTCGGTCAGGATATCTTGGTCGCCGCTGAGAAAAGAAACCTCGAAATGGGTGACCCCCGACAATAATGGGCGGCTGAAGGGGGTGCTGTCCGGGGACCGGTCCAGGACAGGCCAGGAGAGCCGCAACAATTTCCCATCTTCTACCTTGTATGCCAGACGTTGCAGGGAGCAACGGGGTTCGCGCCGAGGGTTGGCCCGGCCGTTGGCGGTGAATTCCAGGCGGTCTTCGTGGCCGGGCCAACTGAGCGCCGGCAGTTCCTCGTCGTAATTGGAGCGTACCGGGCGGGCGACCACCTGATCCAGGTCGCGTTCCATGAAACGCATGGCGGTCTGCAGATCCTTGAGCTGGCCGCCCTCCTCGTCCAGCCGGGTCGAGGTTTCCATCAACATGCCCAGGCTGGAGTAGATGGCCACCGCCATGATGGCGAAAATTGCCAGGGCCACCAGCAGCTCCAACAGAGTGAAGCCGGATGGCCCCCGGACTGGGCGGGCATGGTTTCGGGGAGAGAGGCGATTCATTATCTTCCCCCAAGTCATTTGGCCGGTTTGGCGAGAAACATGGTCAGAGAGGTCATGGGGTTTGACGACTGCTGGTCGGCGGGTCGAACCTCGATGGTGATGATCTGCACTTCTGGATCGGGGGAAAGCTTGCCGCTCACCTGCCAGCGCCAGCGCTGGTTGCTCATCAGGTCAACTCCCTCGGCCCCTTCGCCGGTCAGCCACAGATCGGCCAGGCGGATCTCGGTGGCCCGGTTCATGGCCACGAAGTGGGCCAGGGTTTTTTGCCGCAGATAGTCGGCGTTGGCGATCATCACCGAGTTGCCGCGTAAGAAACCCAGGACGACGATGCTTAAAATCGCCAGGGCCACTAGAATTTCCAGCAGGGTAAACCCCCGGAATTTAAGACCGGTCATATTATTTAACTAGTTGGTTTAGTTCGAAGACCGGTAGCAGGACCGCCAGGACGATCAACAGAACCAGGCCGCCCATGGCCAGGATCAACAGCGGCTCGAAGATCGCCGTGGCCAGACCGGTTTTCATGGTGATTTCCTGTTCCTGACTGGCCGCGGCCTGATCAAGCATGCGGGCCAGATCGGCGCTGGCTTCGCCACTGGCAATCAGGTGGATGACCATGGGCGGAAAGGAGTTGGTCCGGGCCAGGGCCTGATTGATGCTTTCTCCTTCCCGAACTCGCTGGGCGGCCACGGTTACCGCTTCGCGCAGGGCCAGATTGCCCATGACCTCGGCGGCGATATTCATGCCGTTCAGGGCCGGCACTCCGCTGGCCACCAGGATGGAAAAAGTCCGGGAGAAGCGGGCCACTTCCAGCCCCCGCAGGAATTTGCCCAGCAGCGGCAAGCTCAGCAGGAAGCGATGGAAGCGGAAGCGGAAGCCGGGCCGGGCCAGGAGCATCCGGAACCCGAGAGCCAGCATGATTAAAAGAACCACGGCGATCACCCCGAATTGCCGAACCAACTCGCTGGTTGAGATCAGTAACCGGGTGAGGAGCGGCAGTTCCTGGTGCAGATTGCGAAAAACCGTGACCACCTGGGGCACCACGTAGGCCAGGAGGCCGATCACCACCAGCAGGGCGACGGTGGTGAGCAACACCGGGTAGGCCAGGGCCAGGACCACTTTCTGGCGGAGTTGCTGCTTGAATTCGACGTAATCGGCCAGCCTTACCAGGACCTGGTCGAGGCTGCCGGAACTTTCACCGGCGGCCACGGTGGCCCGGTAATAATCGGGGAAAATTCCGGGAAAATCGCCCAGCGCCGCGGCCAGGGCCTGGCCCTCCTGAACCCGGGAACGGAGAGCGGCCACCACTTTTTTCATGCCGACCTGTTCGGTCTGGCTGGCCACGATCTGCAGGCTTTTGTCCAGGGCGGAACCGGATCGGGCCATGGTCGCCAGCTGGCGGGTGAAGAGGACCAAGGCGGGGATGCCTGGAGTACGGTGGAGCAGGGAACGGCTTCGGCGTCGAGGCTGGGCGCCGACTTCCTCCACTGTCACCGGAAACAGACCCTGCTCCCGCAGGGCCTGGCGAATCTGGCGGGCGGTATCGCCGGCCAGCACTCCGCTTTTGCGGCGTCCGGCGCCATCCACCGCGGAGTACTCGAAGGCGCCCATTTATTCCTCGGCCCCCAGATCTTGCTGGGTGGCCCGGAGAACCTCCTCCAGCGTGGTTTCTCCGGCCAGGACGTTGGCGACGCCGTCGGCCCTGAGGCTGGCGCTTCGGCGGCGGGCATATTCTTCCATGATATGCTCGCCGGCCAGGTCGTGGATCATACCGCGCAGGGTGTCATTCAATTCGACAAATTCGAATAATCCTTTTCGGCCGCTATAGCCCATGTGATTGCAGGCCGGGCAGCCTACAGCCCGATAGATCACCGGAAGGTTGTCGGCGGGTTGGCCGAGCATTTTTGCCTCGCTTGGGGTAGCCGGTTGCGGATTCCGGCACTCACGGCAGAGCAAACGCACCAAACGTTGGGCCAGTACACCGCTGAGGGTGGAGGCCAGCAGAAAGGGTTCGATACCCATGTCCCGAAGTCTGGTCACCGCGCCGATGGCGGTATTGGTGTGCAGGGTGGAGAAAACCAGATGACCGGTGAGACTGGCCTGCACGGCAATTTCAGCGGTCTCCCGGTCGCGGATTTCACCGATCATCACCACGTCGGGGTCCTGGCGCAGAATGGCGCGCAGCCCACGGGCGAAGGTCATTTCCACCTTGGTGTTGACCTGGGTCTGGCCAATGCCGTCCAGGTAATACTCGATGGGATCCTCGACGGTCATGATATTGCGGCTGGACTCGTTCAGGCGGGAGATGGCGGCGTAAAGGGTGGTGGTCTTGCCGCTGCCGGTTGGTCCGGTGACCAGGACGATACCGTTGGGCCGGTGAATGATCCGGTCCAGCCGGTCCTGCATGGCCTGGGACATCCCCAGTTGTTCGAGATCCAAGCGCCCCGCCTGTTTGTCCAGCAGCCGCATGACTACCCGCTCGCCGGCGGCCGAGGGTATGGTGGAAACCCGCACGTCCACCGGCCGGCCGGCGACCCGCACCGAGAAACGCCCGTCCTGGGGCAGACGTTTTTCGGCGATGTCGAGATCGGCCATGACCTTGATCCGCGAGATGATCAGGGCGGCCAGGCCGCGATTTGGTCGCAGGACTTCGCGCAGCTGGCCGTCAACCCGAAAGCGGACCTGTAAACGGTTTTCAAAAGATTCGATATGGATATCCGAGGCGTTCTCCCGAACCGCCTCGGTCAACAGGCCGTTGATCAGGCGGATGATCGGGGCGTCATCTTCGCTTTCCAGCAGTTCGGTAGTTACCGGCATCTGCTGAGCCAGGGCTTGCAGGTCCAGGTTGTCGCTCAAGTCGTCGGCGATCTGAATGGTGTCGCCGGAACCGGTTTCATAATACTTGCGGGCCAGTTCCTCGAAGCGTTCGGGCGAAACTTCCTCGATGTGCAACGGCTGGCCGGCGTGACGGCGCACTTCAGCCAGGGTTCCGGGAGCCAGCCCGGTTCGGCAGACGGCACGCAGGTGTTCGCCCTGGCGCTCGGCCAGGAAAATGCCGTGTCGGCGGACGAAGGAGTAAGGCAGCTTGAGTTTGGTGCCGGGTTCGCTGGTGATGGTTTCGCTCATGGCTATTAGGGGCGGCTTCCGATCATGGTCATTGTTCGTTTTCCAGGGGCGGTAGCACCGGAGGGGTAACCTGCGGCAGCAGTGCCACGCCCTCCCGACTGCGTTCCATCTGGAGACGCCGCATGTAATCGTATTTATCGAAGGTAATCTGGCCGCCCTGATCCTGGTTCCGGAGGATGCTGGGCCGCAGGAAAACCATCAGATTACGTTTGCTGTGGCTGGTCTTGGTGTAGCTGAAAAGCCAACCCAAGATGGGAATGTCGCCCAAGAGCGGCACTTTTTGGACCGTCTCCTGGATTTCGTCGCTGATTAATCCGCCCAGCACCAGGATGCGGCCGTCGTCCACCTGGACGCTGGTTTTGATCGAACGGGTGGAGGTGGTCTGCAACCCGATGGTATCGGTTCCGGTAGTCGCGCTTGAGAGACTTGAGACTTCTTGCTCCAGATCCAGACGGATAGTGTCGCCTTCATTGATCTGAGGGGTAACTTTAAGTTTGAGGCCGACGTCCTGGCGCTCGTAAGTGGTGAAGGGGTTCTGGATATTGGAGGCCTGGCCTCCGACTCCGGTGTAACTGCCGGTGGCGAAGGGTACGTTTTGGCCGACGACGATTTCGGCTTCTTCGTTGTCCATGGTGACCAGCGAGGGGGTGGAGAGGATGTTGGAGTCGCTGTCGCTGGCCAGGGCGGAGACCAGAGCGGTCAGATTAAGAATTTCATGGCCGAGAATAGTGGTGGTGCCATCGATATAGCCCAGGTTAAAGCCGCTGAGTCCCGCCAAGGAAGTTACATCGGTACTCAGGCCGAGGATGCCGGGATTGGTGCTGCCGCTGAAGTTGGTACCGCCGATGAATCCTCGGCCATTGTCGTTAATATTGCTGCTATTCCACTGGACCCCCATTTCGGCGCCGGTGCCGGCGACGATCTCGGCAATGACCGCCTCGATCAGGACCTGGGGCCGCCGGATATCGAGCTTGTGAATCACCGACATCAGTGATTTCATCGTGGCCGGCGGAGCCGAGATGATCAGGGCATTGGTAGCCTCGTCGGCCTGGATGTCGAAATTAACGTTTTTCAGCCGGGCTGCCGCGGCTGCGGCTACCGGGGTGCCGGGCGGTGTTGCCGCCGCCGGCTCGACCTTGGTCAGGAGCGGGGTCAGATCCTTGGCTCGAGCGTATTTAAGAAATACTACCTGGGTGTCTCCTTCGGACTCGATGGGGGTGTCCAGATGAGCGATCAGGGCTCGCACCCTGAGGCGCTCACCCTCGCTGCCGCTAAGAATAACGCTGTTGGTCCGTTCGTCGGCGATCAACCGAAGGCCGGTGCTGTCGGCGTTGGGCGTCCTGGCGGGTGTGCCTTCCAGGCCGGTGATTACCTGCACCACATCATTGGCGGCGGCATGCTGCAACCGGACCACTTCAATTTCACCGGTCCTGGCTTGGTCGAGTTGGGCGATTATTTCCCGGAGTCTGGCAACATTACCGGCCCGATCGGAGATGATCAGGGTGTTGCTGTCCGGCTGGGCCGCCATGTAGCTTTTCGGTGGCAGCAGAGGACGCAGGACGGCCACCAGCCGATCGGCGGCGACGTGCTCCAGGGGGAAAAGACTGGTGATCATGATGTCGGCCGGAACTTTGGACTCGGATGAGGTAAGACCGCCCCAGGCGTCATGCTTGGCCTGGTCGAGTGGGATAATCTTGGTTACCCGGCCATCCACCACGGCGGCAAAATCGTGGACCTGGAGAATGGCTAGGAAGATTTCATAAACATCCTTAACGGGAACCTCCCGGGAGGAGATAATGGTCACTTTACCTTTGACCCGGGGGTCGACGATGAATGACCGGCCGGTGATCTTGGAGATGCTGGCGATGACCGTGGTGATATCCACATCCTGAAAATTAATGGTGACTTTGGTCGGCGGTGTCGTCTCGGTCCCGACTGCCTGCGGTTCATCGGCTCGGGCTGTAAAACCCGGCAGGGAAGCCAGACATAGCAAGAGGCCGATGAACAAAATTGCTGTCTTTGTCCGAATTTTCATGATCCCGTCTCTGTTAAATTTACCATTCAGCCGCCGATATTATAAATCTTCGATTCGCGCTGGCCGTTACGGATGATTTCGATCTGGACCCGGCCGCCGTTCCTGATCTGTTGATAGGCGGCCAGGCCATCCTGCACACTGCTCATGGCCCTGCCATTGACGGAAAGCAGGATATCGCCGGCTTTCAGGCCCAGGCTGTTGAGCAGGCGGCTGCCTTGGGCGGAAAGGAGCTTGTACCCTCTTTGTTGGTTGTTTTCCTTATAAATCTGGACGCCGATTTCCCGGGAGAGGCCGGGCAGGTCGGCGAGGCGTTCCTCCCAGTAATCCTGATTGATTTGATAGTTGGTGCCGTCACCCCGGGCGCTGATCTTGCCATTGTCACGGTTGGGAGAAAGGTTGCTTTTGCTGGCGGCGGATTGGCTTGTCTCTGGTGGTTTGCTGCCTTCGAGGAACAGAGTCTCCAGAACGCCGCCTCGGCTGATGATGACCCGATCGGCGTATATTTCCCGTATATTGGCGTTGCCGGGGATCTGGTCACCCAGGCCGTAAAGTTGCTCGTTGTTTCCGCTTTTGTCGGCGATGATGGCCAGAGCGCGGAGCATGGGTTGGACGGCGATTACCCCTTTAAGGGTCAAGCTCAGGGTAGTGACCGGGACGGAATCAAGCTGTGAGGGTTCAGCCTCGGTGGCTGAACCGATTGCGTTTCCGAAGAGGGAGATCTCCTCACTGGTGCGGGAGTGCCCCTGGAGTCGGGTGGTTTTTGGCGTCCTCCGTTCGGGAATCACGGTCGTTGAACGGGCCGGTTGCTTGATAAGCAAAGGAACTGCCAGCTGCCAGGTAAGGTTGGCCCCGGTCCTGGCTATCAGAATGGCCAGAAGCAGGGTTACGGAAAACCGCAGCAGGCTTTCTCCCTTGCCGGCCATAGGCAGCCTGGCCAGGAGGACTTTTATCGAGTCAGTTTCGAGCATCGGGAGTTGGGAGTGGATGCCAAGTTAAGAGAAAAATAAAATGATAATAACCTAATCTCACCATTTATCCAACTATACCTGAAAATAAGGGCTGGCTATCATCTGTCGGCGGAAATAAAAAACGCCCCGAAAGAGGGCGCGAACGTCTGGCTATCGGTGCTCGACAGGATCATATATCGTCATCGTCATCCTCGAGCTCATCGATTTCTTCATCTTCGTCATCCAGCTCATCGGCAGGCTGTTCTTCTTCATCTTCTTGGTTGTCGCCACTCTGCAGAGACGAATCTTCATCCTCAGCATAGTCCGCGCTTTCTTCCTGGGGAACAGCCTTGGGAATTTTGGTGGGGGGCAGGATCAAGTCGACGATTTTTTTGACCTCTGCTTCGACGGTGGGATCACTCAGGCAAATTGGGCAACCAGCCAGGTGGGTGCGCATGAAATCGGCCATGCGCGCTGGGGCCAGCGCTTCGTCCTTGACCTGAATGTACCAGTTTTTGATGAGCTTTGTAAGGCGCTCGCATTTCATAAATCATGCTCTCCTGAGCGGGTTGTTCGGTTTCCAGCCGGAAACTTTTAAGAGCCCCGGCCCATTGGACCGGACCTGACTGATCGGGTCGGCAGGCGGCCTGATTTGATTGGATAATAAATTAATCGGTTTTTCTATTTCAATTGAAATTCTCTGTAAAGTTAATTCTTTCCTGATGTTCTCGAAAATGGTTGTCACCTCTGGGGGGGGACATTATCATAGCGGTGCGGATGGAAGTGGAAAGGGCGCTGGTGGCTCTCCCGGACTTCAAATCCGGTGTACCGGGTTAACAGCCTGGTAGGTGGGTTCGATTCCCATGCACTTCCGCCAAATTCAATTAAGTATTAAGAATTAAAAATAAAAAGGAAAGGGTGACAGTGGCCAGCACTGTCGCCCTTTTCTATTTCTGCCGCCGGCGGGAGGTGTTCCACCATTATTAATTATGCATTCTTAATTCTTACTTTAAAAGTGGATGACCGAGGGCCTCCCGCTGTTGGACATATTGCCCCGCCACCTTGCGGGCGATGTTTCTGATCCGGCCGATGAAACGGGTACGCTCGGATACGCTGATCGCCTTGCGGGCATCCAGCAGGTTGAAGGTGTGGGAGCATTTCAGGCAGTAGTCGTAGGCCGGCAGGATCAGGTTCAGGTCCAGCAGCCGGTGCGCCTCGCTCTCACAGTTGTCGAACAGCGAAAAGAGGAACTCGACGTTGGCCGCCTCGAAATTGAAGGTGGAAAATTCCACCTCGGCCTGGTGGAAGATGTCGCCGTACTTGATTTGTTCGTTCCAGTCGATCTGGTAAACGCTGTCCACCTTCTGCAGGTACATGGCGATCCGTTCCAGGCCATAGGTGACCTCGACGGTGACCGGGTGCAGTTCCAGGCTGCCGGCGTGCTGGAAATAGGTGAACTGGGTAATCTCCATGCCGTCCAGCCAGACCTCCCAGCCCAGGCCCGAAGCACCGAGGGTGGGGGATTCCCAGTCGTCCTCGACGAAACGGACATCGTGTTCCAGCAGATCAAGGCCGAAGCGGGTCAGGCTTTCCAGGTAAAGGTCCTGAATATTGTCCGGAGAAGGTTTGATGATCACCTGGTACTGGTAGTAATGCTGGAGCCGGTTGGGGTTTTCTCCGTAACGCCCGTCGGTGGGGCGACGGGAGGGCTGGACATAGGAGGTGCGCCATGGTTCCGGCCCCAGGGCCCGCAGCAGGGTGGCCGGATGGAAGGTGCCGGCCCCTACCTCCATGTCGTAAGGCTGCTGGACTATGCACCCCTGGGCGGCCCAGAAGCGGTTTAACTCCATGATAATTTCCTGAAAGTACATGCAGCCTCCTAATAGATGATGGCCCTGGCAGTACGTTTAAAAAGCACCGGCAAGCCATTGCGAGAAATGTTTCTGCGCCGAAACAATCTGTAACACCTGGTTCCGTAAAGATCAGATCGTTTCGCGGAGTTTATGCCCTCTGGGTGCTCGCAAAGACGGAAGTCAAAATGTCTCGACGGATAGCCGGTCGCGAAGAAGGTACATATTTACCACAGAGCCTTGCATAGGCAACAGTTTTTTCCGGTGATCCGGCCAGTTAAGGGAAGGAGATGAGGGGCAAATAAAGGTTGACATGTCGAAATATCCAGATGTATAGATGTCTAATCATGAGGAAGGTTGAAATAATGGACAACGGCGCTCTGGAGATGGCGGCGGAATGTCTGCGAACCATTGCCCATCCCTGCCGGCTCAGGATGATTCACATTCTGTTGCAACAGGAATGTTCGGTGGGCGAACTGGCCGAGTTCTGCAGCATTCCCAGCCATATGGCCTCGGAGCACCTGCGGCTCCTCAGGGATCGCGGCCTGCTGGGGAGTCGCCGCGAGGGCCGCAAGATCTTCTACAATGTGGCCGAGCCTGCCCTGGCCAACATCATGGACTGCGTCGGCAAGAAATTTATCTGCAAAGAATAATGATGGAATTTTAGCTTTGATATGAGTCATAATTTCCCAAAAAGCGTAAGTAGCAGGTCTGGTCTTCGGTGCAGGCCTCTTCTGAAGACTGGCTGGATTTAAGGATACAGTGGATATTGCCGCTGGATCGGCGGCTCTTTAGACAGGAAGCAAGGCAGGGCTCTCGGCGAGCCTTGTTAAGAAGTCCCATCAACAGCAAGGAGAGAGACGATGTTTAAGAAATTTACCACACTGATGCTGGTGGGCCTGGTAGCCCTGCCGGCGATGGCCCGGGTGGCCCGGGCGGACGACCTGGAAGACCGGGTCTCGGCCCTGGAAGAAAAGTCCGAGAGTTGGGATTTGTCCTCCCGGATTCAATGGTCCGGCGATTTCCGCTTCCGGGCCGACTACCTGACCGCCGACACACCCAGTTTCTATAGCGCATTAAGTGTGGCCAGAGGCACCGAGTGGTTTACCGATCCTGGTGTGCTTGCATCTCCCTGGCGCTGGTGGTTATACGATCGACGATAATGTCCATACGATCAATTGGGGTCCGATGGCGGCAGCAAATGTCGGTACCGGAAACATGATTTACGGGTTTTTCCTGCAGCAAGGCGCCCCGGCTCTGCAAGCCGCAGGTGGAGCCGGCGCCCTCATGGGTTACGTCCTCTATGGTGATCCGACTGCGGTCACGGTGTCGGATCCAGGAGGTACTGGACCTGGAACTGCTGCAGTTACTGTTAATGGTACTCCTACCGAATTGTCGGCGGCTGAAAAAGCACATAATCTTGTCAATATCATGAAGGGACTCTCTCCCTTGGGTCTGCCGGCTTTTACCGAGGCGCAGAGGGCTGCCCTGTTTGCTGGCATGGGTTATGGCACCGACCCGGCCGACACCTACAAGAACGACACTATCTATACCAACCGCCTGCGCTTGAACATGCGGGTCAAGGCCATGGAAAACCTGGAGTTCAAGGCTCGGCTGGCCTTCTACAAGATCTGGGGCATGCAGAACGATGCCGTAGACTACAGCTATAACAACGGCAATGGCGGCGGGCCCTTCATGCTCAGCTCGCTGGCCTTCGACGGCACCTCTGGCCGGCAGCCCAAAGACAATCTTCTGCTGGTGGACCGGGCCTTCATGAACTGGAACAACATCGGCGGCATGCCGATCTGGTTCTCCATCGGCCGACGGCCGGTGACCGACGGGCCTCCCGCCCAGCTGCGGATGGGTACCGGCGAGAAAATGGCCACCCCGATCGAATACATGGACTACCCCTTTGACGGCGCTTCCCTGGGTTATGCCTACCGGAACCTCTTCGGTATCCCCGACGCCCCCGGCCGGATTCGGCTCTGCTACGGACGAGGCTTCGAGGCCGGTCCCACCACTGATGACAACGGCCTGAACGACGTCGATTTCGGCGGCATCAGCTGGGATGTCTACTCCAAGGGCGACCGCTTCTTCAACTTCCAGTCTTTCGGCGCCTTCAATATGTTCAACGTGCCGGATAACGTCACCTTCGTCAATCCCATTGAGTTTGCGGTCTGGGAGGATGACAATACCCAGTACAATCCTCTTGATCCCAACATGGATCTCCAGTTGAACCGAGCCAATCTGGGCGACATCTTCCATACCTCGGCGGTGTACATGAGCAAGATCCAGGATCTGAATTACTTCCTCACCGGCGGCTGGAGCCACACCAAGGCCCGGGGCATGGACGAATTGGGCACCAGCTTGCTGGGTTCCTGGTGGGAGGAGCCGACCGACCGGGATGGCTACTCCGTCTACCTTGGCGTGCGCTATGATCTGGACGACCTGGGCCTGAAGCTGGGCGCCGAGTACAACTGGGGTTCCGAGTACTGGATTTCCTTCACCCCGGGGCATGACGACCTGTACGCCTCCAAACTGGCCACCCGCGGCAGTGTATTCGAGCTGTACACCATTTATGATATCCCGGCCGGCGAGGCAATTTCCCAGTACTCCAAGGCCTTCATCCGCCTTGGCTATCAGCACTACAACTATGAGTACACCGGTTCCGGCTTCTGGCTTGGCGCCCCGCAGAAGATCGACGACCTGGCCAACGACCCTCTCGCTGCCCAGTTCTATGTGCCGGTTGATACCCAGGACCAGGTCTATCTGACCATGGAAGCCTGGTTCTAACGAGGCAGTAAGCAGTAATCCTTCTTCATCCTTGGCAGGGGGGCGGTCCGGGCAACCGGGCCGCCCTTTTGTTTTTTGTGCGTCCGGATGATCTTGCCATCGGGCCGTTGATATGTCATATTTTTCCCGATTACATTCTCAGAAATTTGACTGAACATTGCGTTGAACAGGCAAAGTGATAACCAACCTAGGCGAGGCGAGCCATTCCGGCCTGACCGCATGGTTATACAAACAAGCCCATGCGGTACATCCCTGAAGTTTTTCAACGGCTGAAAACCGGTAAATTAGTAAAACAAGATGAGGTGATCGAGATGATCGGACGTTTGATGGCGCTGGTAGTCGTATTGTTATTGTCGGCAAGCGTAGCGCAGGCCGGCAGTCTGGCGATATCCTTCAATGATCTGAGCGCGCAACTGGCCTTCGAACAAGCGGTAACTGAAGATGCCTGGGGGCGATCGGTCGTAGGGGTACGTGGTCTGTACAATGATCGCAAGGATACCGAACTGCTATCGGGTGGACTCAATGTCATGGGCGGCATCGAGGGTACCGGCCTGGAATTGGGAGCCGGGGTACGCGGTTACTATGTCGATAGCGACGGTGATGACATCTTGAGCGGCGGTCTGGGAGGCTTGGTCCGCTTTGTTCCGCCCGGATTCAGCAGAGCCAGCCTCAGTGGCAGTGTTTTTTACTGTCCAAAGGTATTCACCGCCCTGGACGGCGAGCGAATGTGGGAAACGGAAGTGGCGGCTTCATTTGAGATCGTACCCAGGGCCAATATTTTTCTCTCCTACACCACGATCAAGGCAAAGATCGAAGACCGGGGCGATCGGACCCTGGACGACTCCCTGCGGGGCGGCCTGATCCTTAGTTTCTAAAGACGCTGATTGAACCTGTTTGCCTGGTTATGTCTATTCTGCTGCCCTGCCGCTCGGGAAACTTGGTTTTTTTTCGATTCCCGACCTTGACGAACGACAATTTGCAACACGGGGTCTTTAACCGACAGGGTGGGGTGAGCTCACCACCATACGACTCGATGAACGTCAGCTTCGGCGTCGGTGACGACCCGCTTCAGGTGCGTCGGAACCGGGCGAAGATCAAAGAGGCTCTGGGGATAGACACCCTGATTTCGGCTCGTCAGGTTCATGGAGATCGGGTCCTGGTGGTTGACGCCGGGATGAAGGAAGATTTCGAAGCGGAAGGTTATGACGCCCTGGTTACCAGAGATAACTCCGGCCTGATGATTCAGCAGGCCGATTGCCAGGCGGTGATCATCTTCGATCCTGAAACTCCGGCCGTGGGTTTGGCCCATGTGGGTTGGCGCGGGAGTGTGGCAGGTATTGTAAGGTCTACGGTTTTAACCATGGCTTCCGTTTTCGGTTCCACTCCGGCTCAACTTCGAGCCGCCATCAGCCCTTCCTTGGGGCCTTGCTGCGCCGAGTTTAGAGATTTCCGCCGCGATTTGCCACTCTGGATGCATGGATTTCAGGTGCGTCCCAACTACTTCGATTTTCCGGCGATCACCATCCACCAGTTACAGCAAGCTGGTTTGCTCAGGGAAAATATCAGCAGTTCCCGGGTTTGCACGCGGTGCAATCCCGACTATTTTTCTTATCGTCGCTCCGTGGTTACCGGTCGCTTTGCCACCCTGGTCACTCTCTCCGGCCGGGCATAGCCGGTCTGGCTGCCCTAAATTTCCCTGTCGAGGTATATCCGTTGCAGATGGGAGACAATCCCCGGCGTCGGGCCGTGCAGATCCTGATCCGCTGGGAAAAACAGGGACTGCCCCTGGACCTGGTCATGACCGAGGAGTTGGGTCAGCCCTTCGCCGATCCGCGCGATTCTCAGTTCTGCCGGGCTCTGGTCTTTGGGGTGGTGCGCTGGCGGGGTTATCTGGACGCACTTCTGGGCAAGTATTCCAGCCATCCGCTGGCCAAAATGAAGCCGCTGACCCTGCAGGCCTTGCGTTGTGGACTATTCCAGTTGCTGGGCATGGATCGGGTGCCGGCTTCGGCCGCCATCAACGAGACTGTTAACCTCTTGAAGGAAACAGGGCAGCCGCGCTGGTTGACCGGATTTGTTAATGGCATTCTACGCCATTGCAGCCGCGACTTGGTGCTTTTGCCAAAACTCGGGGCTGCACCGGCACTTCATCCCGATTGGCCGGTATCTGAATTGTTAAGCCACCCGAACTGGCTTTATGCACGCTGGGTCGAACGCTATGGCTCCAAATTGGCCGAAGAAATCTGCCGGGCTGATAATACCGAGGCGGGGCTGAGCCTGCGAGTTACGGCTGGCAACGAGCGTGATGCTCTACTGGCCCGTTTGCAGGAAGTCGGGATTGCGGCGGAGGTCGGGAAGTTCGCCCCGTCAGCGCTCCGGCTGCCGGATTATCGTGGGGCGGTTGTGGCGTTGCCCGGATACCGGGAAGGGCTTTTTCAAATACAGGATGAGGCGGCTCAGCTGATCAGCTTGATCATGGGACCGCTGGGAAAAGGCCGCTATCTTGATGCCTGCGCCGGTCTGGGCGGCAAGACCACTCATCTGGCCGAGTTGCTCCTTGAAGGAGGGCGGCTGGTTGCCGTTGAACCGGAGCCACGGCGCCTGACCCTCCTGGGTGAGAATCTCCAGCGCCTGGGTTTGGCCGGCAGAGTCGATATTTTTGCCGGGACCCTGGAGCAATTGGCCGGGCAGGGTGACCAAGTGTATCAGGGTATTCTGGTTGATGCTCCTTGTTCCGGATTGGGGGTGATTCGGCGTCATCCGGACATTCGTTGGAATCGACAGGAATCCGATCTCAGCCGTTATCAGATAGGTCAGTTGGCCCTGCTGCGTGAGGCGGCCGCCATGCTGGCCCCGGGTGGAATCCTGGTTTATGCCACCTGCAGCCTGGAGCCGGAGGAGAATGAGCAGGTAATCGAGCGTTTCCTGGCTGGGCAGGCGGATCTGGAAACTGAGAGTTGCCTGGATTTTATCCCCGCCTCGGCAAGGGAACTGGTCGCGCCGACTGGTTATTTCAAGTCCGGCCGGATCAAGGCGTTGACGGTTTCTTTGCCGCCCGCCTGCGAAAAAAGGGATGAGAGCATTGTCGCCAAATTTGAAAGGTGTATGGAGAGATAGTTGACCGGGGAAAGATGAAGAGAGATCCTGTTTACTTCATGGCAGAAAGAAACAAGACGAAGCAGGTTAGCGGCAAAGAAAAGAGTTATTCAACGGACTGGAAAGAGTATTTTTCTTTAAAATACTTAAGGTATTGATCTCCTGGTGGCCGATTTGGTGACAGTGGAAGGCAAGATGATCTATCGGTTCGGGAAGAAATTTTTTAAACCCTGGTGCTGAACTCTTTGCTGGTCGGCAGTGAAAAGCCGGACCTTGGTGTCATTTTTGCTGAATCCTCGTTCAATAAGGTGATTCGGCTATTCTTAAATGTGATACGAAAATTAAAAAATCACCGACTTGCTGCGTATAAAACTGGTTAAGATCAAATGGAACCACAATATATAAAGATCCGGGGCGCCCGGATGCATAACCTGCAGAATATCGACGTGGACCTGCCCCGTAACCGGTTGGTGGTCTTTACCGGACTGAGCGGTTCTGGCAAATCGACCCTGGCCTTCGACACCCTGTATGCCGAGGGGCAGAGGCGCTATGTCGAATCACTTTCCACCTATGCCCGGCAGTTTTTGGGCCAGATGGAAAAACCGGACGTCGATTCCCTTGAGGGTCTGTCACCTGCGGTTTCTATTGAGCAGCGTACCACCAGCCGCAACCCCCGCTCGACGGTGGGGACGGTGACCGAAATCTACGACCATTTGCGGTTGCTCTTCGCCCGAGTCGGACATCCTCATTGTCCGGAGTGCGGCGATGAGATTAGACCCCAGTCAATCGAGGATATGGTCCAGACCCTATTGCGGGAACCGGAAGGCAGCAAGATTATACTGCTGGCGCCGTTGGTTGAAGGGCGCAAGGGTGAGCATCGCGAAGTTCTCAATCGCCTGAAAAAGGAAGGGTTTGTCCGGGTCCGTCTGAATGGCGAGGTCATCTCCCTGGACCAGGAGATCATCTTGGACCGGAACCGGCGGCACCATCTGGAAGCGGTGGTCGACCGTCTGGTAATCAAAGCCGGGGCCGAGCGGCGTCTGTACGACTCGGTGACCACTGCAGTGGGGCTGTCCGGCGGTTTCCTGCTGGTGCATTTCCCCGACAGCGGTCGGGAGGTGCGCTTCAGCGAGAAGGCGGCTTGCATCAAGTGCGGGCGCTCCATGCCGGAACTGGAGCCCCGGCTTTTTTCCTTCAATAACCCGCAAGGCGCCTGCCCGGAATGCAGCGGCCTGGGGGTTAAGCAGTTCTTCGATTCGCAGCTGGTGGTGCCCGATAGTGCTAAGAGTCTGCGCCAAGGGGCAATCGCCCCTTGGGGTGATCCCTGGCGCCTGGGAGGGCGTCGGCGTTTCCGGCCCCAAGACGGCGAGGCCTCGGTTTATGGCCAGCAACTGGAAGGGTTGGCCGCCCATTATCACTTCGACTTGGATAAACCTTTCGGTAAGTTGCCGGATCGGATACGCGAGGTAATTCTCTTTGGTTCCGGAGCGGAGCAGATCGATTTCGAATATCGGCGGCGCCAGCGATTGGTCCAGGACCGCTCCACCTTTGAAGGGGTGATCCCCAGCCTGTCCCGTCGTTACATGGACACCACTTCCGCGATGATTCGGGAATGGCTGTCAGGTTATATGAGCGAACAGCAATGCCCGGTTTGTCGGGGAGCTCGACTTAAACCCGAGGCCCTAGCCGTCAAGGTCGGGATTTTTTCAATCATGGATCTGGTCGCTTTGCCTATCGGTCGGTTGCATGAACAGCTGCAGTCCATCGGTTTCAGTCCCCAGGAGGAGTTGATCGCCGGTCGGGTGATCAAAGAGATTGCCGAGCGCTTGACCTTTCTGGTAAATGTCGGGCTGGGCTATCTTTCCCTGGCCCGGCGGGCTGCAACCCTCTCCGGCGGCGAAGCACAGCGCATTCGCCTGGCCTCGCAGATCGGTTCACGGCTGGCCGGAGTGCTTTACATTCTTGATGAACCCAGCATCGGGCTGCACCAACGCGATAACCAGCGCTTGATCGACACCTTGACCAGTCTGCGGGATCTGGGCAACACCGTTCTGGTGGTTGAACATGATACCGACACCATAATGGCCGCCGATTATGTGCTGGACATGGGGCCCGGAGCCGGAGTACATGGGGGCCGCGTGGTTTTCGGGGGCGCGGTACCAGATCTCCTGGAATGTCGGGAGTCATTGACCGGAGGCTATCTGACCGGGCGACTGCGCATCGAGGTACCGGAGAAAAGAAGGAAATTGCCTCCGAAGAAGAATTGGCTGGTGGTCGAACAAGCGACGACCAACAATCTGCAAAACCTCAGCGCCGCCTTTCCCTTGGGAGTAATGACCTGTGTTACCGGGGTTTCCGGCTCTGGCAAAAGCTCATTGGTCATCGAGACCCTCTATAAGCAGGCGGTCAACCATCTACAGGGGGCCCGTGAAATGGCCGGCTCCTGCAAAGTTATTAAGGGGTTGGCTTTAATCGACAAGGTGATCGATATCGACCAGAGCCCGATCGGACGGACGCCGCGCTCCAATCCGGCGACCTATACCGGGGTTTTGACCCCGGTCAGGGAGTTGCTGGCCCGGTTGCCGGAGTCGCGAGCACGGGGCTACAAGCCAGGACACTTCAGCTTTAATATGAAGGGGGGGCGCTGCGAATCCTGCGAAGGCGAAGGGGTGATCAAGATCGCCATGCATTTTCTTCCCGATATCTATGTTACCTGCGAGACCTGCCAGGGCAAGAGATACAACCGGGAAACCCTGGAGATTCGTTACAAGGGTAAGAACATCGCCGAGATTCTGGCCATGACCGTGGAGCAGGCGCTGGAGTTTTTTCAGCGCATAACCCCGGTCAGTACCCGTCTGCAGACCCTTTACGATGTGGGTTTGTCCTATATCGCTCTGGGGCAGTCATCGGTTACCTTGTCAGGTGGCGAAGCCCAGCGCATCAAGCTATCCCGGGAACTGAGCCGGCGGGCCACCGGACGGACCCTTTATATCCTCGACGAGCCTACCACCGGCCTGCATCCGGCCGACATCAAGAATTTGCTCACGGTCTTGAATCGTCTGGTTGACAACGGGAACACTGTTGTTATCATCGAGCATAATCTGGACGTGATTAAGACCGCAGATTACCTGATCGATCTGGGACCTGAAGGAGGTGACGCTGGAGGTAAGATAGTCGCCGCAGGCACTCCGGAACAAGTTGCCGGGTCAGATACCTACACCGGTAGCTACCTGCGTAAGTATTTGTGAGTAGATGTCGCTATTAGCACAGAATGCGGCAATAAAGTAGGAATACTGTTTAATTATCGCCTTTAAACCAAGACCAAGGACTCGACATGACAGAAGAAAAGACAGAAGAAAAGGCCCAGGCCAATGTTCCGGTGTTCAGAATGCAGAAGATGTACGTCAAGGATCTTTCTTTTGAAAACCCGAATGCTCCCGGGGTCTTCCTGCAACAGAATCTTAATCCTGAAGTTGAAGTTAATCTGGAGTTGAAAAAGAACAAAATCGACGAAACCAGCTGGGAGGTGATCCTGTTCATTCACGCCCGACTAAAAACGACGGACGACAAATTAGTCTACATCATTGAACTGGAACATGCCGGCGTCTTCACTCTGGCCAATATTCCTGCCGATTATCTAGAGGTGGTGCTGTCTGTGGATTGCCCGAACTTGCTCTTCCCCTTTTCCCGGCAAATCATGAGCCAGATGGCCTTGGACGGCGGTTTCATGCCCTTTCTGATGGATCCGATTAACTTTGCCAGCCTGTATCAAAACGCCAGGCAGAAGCAGACCGCAAAGGATACACAGAAGTAGCGGTCATTCAAGTTAATTGGTTAATAAAAAAAGGCCTCCCAAGGGGGAGGCCTTTTTTTATTACTTATTGATTGCCGATCAGTTTACTGGTGTTATAGCAAGGGGGCTAGGGATAAAATACCCAAAGGGAGATTCGAACAGGTCACAGGCTTCGTATTCGGGTTCTGCTACGTCAAGAGTCCAATGCGATTTAGCCTGAGCCTCAGTGCCCTGGACCTTGACGCTGGCCGTCAACTCTACTTCAATCCACATGCCATACTGCTTAAGATATTTGATGGAGAAAGTGCCCATGCCGTTGGGGTCAGTCGTGACGGTGGGGGGAACCTCGCCGGCGGTAGAGTTAGCCGGGGTAAGGGCACCATCCGGCAACATGGTGCCGGCGTTAACATCATACGGTCCATAATCTTCGCTGGTAAGGAGGATAAAATTACGATCCACGTCTTCATTGGGCTGCATTTCAAAATTAATAGAAGTGCAATTTTCAGCGTTAAGAATATGATCATAGTAATTGTGATAATAACCGACACATGTCCCGTTGTCGTCGTAAGCTTCGGCGCCTAAATAATAGCCAATAGGCCAGAGGTTGAGGGTTACGAGAGCGTTGGGAACCGGGCTGCCGTTGGAGTCAGAAACCTGGACAGTGATATTTTGCTCATAGGAAGTGTCATCAGTAATGATAATCTTGTTGGCTCGTCCAATGACGATGGAACCGGCAAGATCCGTGATATTGATATATTCGGGGTTCGAGTCGATAGTCGTACCAACTAAGGTGGCGGTGACCATGACGCCGGTACCGCTGGAGCCCAACGAACCGGAATAAAATGTACTGGTGGCCTCTCCGGCGCTGTTGGTTACAGCTATGCTGGGGCTGATATATTCACCGCCGCCGGTAGTGTTCGACAAAGTGAATTTTACCAGTGCATTGCCGACGGCATAATTATCTGCGTTTCTGGCTACTACAGTCAGAGTGACGCTGTTCACCGAAGATGAACCGACAGGGGTAACGGCCACGTTGTTCTGGGTAGCCTTCAGGGTAAGGTTGGCGGCCTCTGAAGGCGGGGCGTAAACGTTGACCTGTAGGGTATCCTGAGTACTCAGATTGGTCGGATCGTAAACCGTGATGCTGGCGGTACCTCCCAGAGTAGCAGTGAGGGTGGCGCTGGCCACGCCGTTGACAACCGCGACTGTTTCCATATTGCTGTTGTCGTTCCACTTGCTGCCTACGAGGGAGGAATAGAAGGTCACGTTAGCCTGCGCCGGAGCATTGACGGTCACCTGCAAGGAACCGGAGTTAGTTTGAAGGGAGGCTGGGTCAACGGTGGGAGAAGTAATTTCGAAGACCTGGGCAGCAGCTGCGACGGTGACTTCGACCTGGGCAGAAGCCCCCAAACTGCTGGCCTGGATTATCGCGGTGCCAGTTACTGTTGGTGAGGCATTAATAGTGATAATGGCTTTGCCGTTAGCATCCGTAGTGGCTGAGGTGGTTGAGAGAGACACTCCCGACCCTGAAAGAATGCTATAGCTAATCTTAGCATTGGCGATGCCGACATTGTTGGCGTTTTTGAGGGTGGCGGTCAATTGCTGGCTGCTGCCCTGTGCCATGCTGGCCTGAGGTATAGAGAGGCTCAGAGTGTTGCCGGTGATCTGCAAGGGGATACTGACAGAAGCTCCGTTACTGGTGGCACTGATGCTGATGATCTGGTTGCTGGCCCCAGGCCCTGACCTGATGGTGACTTTGGCGTCCCCGTTGGCGTCGGTCGTGGCGGAGTTGCTTGTCAAAAGGCCGTCGGTGGCGCTGAAAATCACCTCCTGGTCAGGCTGGGCGACGTTGTTTTTTGTCAGCGTCGCCGTTATCTCGGCGCTATCGCTGGTGTCGGTTTTGATTGTGGTCTGTGAAAGGTTAAGATAAATGGCATAGCCGCCGACCGTGTTTGGTGTTGCGCCGGATGTGGCCGAAGCAGCCGGGACGTCACCGCCCGAGCAACCGGCGAGTATAATTGGAAAGGTCCAAATAAGCAGACAGATCAACATGTAGGTTAGGTGATTTGTCCCCCTAGAGTATCTTCTGGCTCTCGATAAGATCTGGTATAGGAAATTCAAATTGCCACCCCCCTTGATCCGTATGTAACTAAACTGTACATGAAATAATGGGCCTTAATTTTACAGGGAGGCCTGGATGTTCTGAACCATATCCCTGGTCAAAGCGGCGACCGCCTGGGTGATCGCCGTATCAAACAGATTGTCTTCTCTAGTCTCAGCAAAAATGGACTGAGGCTTTACCAAAACCTTAACGCTGTTGGTCCAGACCACTTCGCCGGAATTAGGATCCTGGGCCCACAATCTCAGTTGAACCGCAGCCTGGTTGGCTTTTCCCCCCTTGCTGGCCAGGTAGCCAACCGCTGCACCGCCAATTCCCCACGCCATGGAGTTGAATCTTTCAGGATTGAGTTTTTCGGTAGAGTCGTAAGGTATGGATGTAGTGGTGCCGATAGCACCGCCCATGGCAGCCCCGGCCATCATATAGCCCAGGCTGTCGTAGTATTCGGAATTGGTTACTCCGATAAGAGCTCTACTGCTACCACCGAAGATTACCGGTAGAATGCCACGTTTTAAGGGATTCCAGGTATTTTCCTGATCGAGATCAAATCTTATAATCTGACCTCTTATAATTAAGTCGGCATTGAAATTGGCTGCGATTTTGGCCAGGGTGGCCTGGTCGAGAGCGATACCCTGGGCTTGATCGGTATTTATGGGTTGTTTATTGGTCTGAGTAACCAACTTGCCCAGCTCAATTTTCATTTCATCCGACCAGCTGTCGTCATTGGCAATGATGTCTTTTAATGATCCAGACCTGGGAGGAGTTGAGTCAACATTTGGATTGAATTTAACAATGTTGTTGTCCGCCAGGTATTTAAGCAGGTCATCCTGCACCGGAAGCCGGAAGCCATTTTCTGTAAGTCTGGCGGTCAGGTTTTCCATGATGTTGACGTTACGCCGGAGTGCCCTTTCTGCATCTTCTTCGTAGGAGTAATCCGCAAAGGGCATGATAACCAGTTTCTTGCCGGCGCAGGGCTGAGATGAGTCTGAACTCGATACCGCAAGTTTTTCGGATACAAGCTGACCACATCCGACAAGTAAGAAGGCCATTAATCCGATGATGAGAGATTTTAGGGCGGGCATTAGCTTTCTCCTTAACAATATTAAACCAAGCGTAATTTTCAGGAAATGATTTCCGGCTTAAGTAGTATTACCAGTTCCTTTCTGGTCTTTGTTTTATTCTCCGAACTAAACAGCTTACCGATTAGCGGTAAATGGCCGAGTAGAGGAACATTGGAGTCGGCGTTGTCGTCGTTGGAATCAATCAAACCGCCGACCACAAGCATTTCTCCCTGCTTAATCCGGACAATTGTAGACATCTCCCTGACGTTAACCACTGGCAACCCGACCTGGGCGTCACCGAATGATTTGTATTCAATCGGTTCTTCCAAAGTTGAGGTTACGGGGATGAGGTTAAGAATAATTTCGTTATTTTCCATGATTGTTGGAACAACGGACATGACAATTCCGGAGTTCTTCTCCTCGGTCTCTACTTCATATGAGGTGGTAAGTTGTTCCGAGCTGGTTGTCTTGGTTACCTTTTTGACGAAGGTTACCTGTTTACCGACATTAATCAGGGCCGGTTGGCCATTCATAACACTGATTCTGGGATTTGCCAGTATTTTGGTTTGGCCTTGTTTTTCAATAGCGCTCACCAGCAGGTTGAAGGATTTGCTGGAGATGATTAATGATCTGGTTCCGAGCTCGCCGAATGGGTTGTTGAAGCTGCTGGGACCGAAATTTGCGGTGATATCGAAGGAGCTTCCATTCAACAGGCTATCCCAATCGATGCCGACTTTCTTGGTATCTTCGACGTTGACTTCTAGAATCTTGGCTTCGATGGAAATCTGTTTGTAGAGTTCGGTTTTTAAATTGTTCAGATAACTTTCTACCTTGGCCAAGATATTGCGTGGAGCTGTGACTGTGATCAGCCCGACCGGTTTATCAATGGTGTAATACCCTTTGGCCGATTGTGGGCGAGAGACCTTGGGTGTTGGTGCAGGGGGAGTTGTCTCTGAACTATTGGTTGAAGTCTGTGCAGCCTGTGCAGCAGGTGTTGGAGGTTGCACTGGCGCGTTTTCGGCCGCGGAATTTTCCCAGATTTGCAGGACTTGATCCAAATTGTTCTTGATATTTGCCCAAATGTCGAAGGTATTGTTCTTGCTATCTATATTGCTCTGTGAATTATCACTGACCCTAGCGCCTACCGAGGAACTATAGCTAGAATTAAGGAAAGGCATGGCCACATGAAATTTTCTGGTTTCCTTGTACTTAACTATTATTGTATTGCCATGCACTTCATGAAAATAGTCACGTTGCCGCAGCAGATTGTCGATAGATTTAAAAAAGTCATCATCGGCACGAATATCAACATCGACGTAGGAATATTGGTCAACATCGCTGGCCCAGCTGACATTCATATTCTTCAGGGCGGCTAGTTTTTTCATGATATCCCGCAGCACAACCGATCCGGAAGTGGAGGAGATATCGGCACCGACCTTGACAGTAAATTCTTCTTCGGTGCCCAGCAGATCTCCAGCCGTGGATTCGTTGTTGAGGCTGTAAGAAGGAGATTGGAAACGAACAGGCAACTGAGAGGAAATCTCGGAGTCTTTCTGGCTCGTAATAGGTGTCGCCGAAGCTTTAACCTGTTCCGGTTGACTGGCGGCAGACTCACGATCCATTGGCGCTTGGGCGGAAGGAGAACAAGCAAAGACATTGGTCAGGAGTAAGAGCGTCAGTCCCCAAACAAATCTGGAACTTTTAGTCTTCATTTTCCGAGTCTCTCTCTTTTAACTTAAATTTTTGTGAATTATACAAAATATTATTTGCCGGCCAGAGAGGCACGACCTTTGATATAACGGGCCAGGTCCGGAGGAATTTCATACCCCGAAAGCAATATCGCCTGATATTCATTGGCCGCAAGCTCCTGTTGCCCCTGCTTGTCAAGCACTCGGGCTTTGCTGATCATGGTAGATAGGTTGTCGCCGTAAAGATCCTCATGGAGTTTGAGCATATTTATGGCACAGTCGTAATTTTGTTTATCTTCACAGTATGATGCATAACTGATTAAAGCTTCAGCTGGGGGGCTTTGATCCTGATACCGAAAGCTCGAAATATTCTTTGGCTTCGGTATCTCTCTTCATCCTGGCCAGTCCGATAGCTGCCTGCAGGGCCGCTTCCTGGTCAGAGGGGTTAAGTTTAAGGGCTGATTTGGCATAATAGACCGCTTTGGCATTCTGTTCCAGATTGACAAGGCATATTCCGGCAATTTTCTTGGCCAGGTTGATGTTGTCCGGCCACTTGGACATGGCTTCCTCATATAGAGGCAAGGCTTTTTCATAATTACCATTTCGCTCGTTGACTTGGGCCTGATGGATCAGTTTTTTCGCTTCAATCACAGTCTCAGGGACTTCGAGGCGTTTGCTGATCTTGATTCCACCAGCCTCTTGTGCTTCTTCTTGCTGAATTTTAAGATCAGCTTTGAATTCAACTTTATCCAGAGTTCGCTCCGGCCAAGTGAACATTTTACTTTTGGGCGAGATTACAATGGTATTGAAACGTTCTTCCTTTTGCAGATCTTTAAGGTTGAGAATTATATCAAGGGCGAAATCCCAAGGTACGTCATTTAGAGCCAGGGTTAAGGAGCCTTTAACCCCTTCATCCACGACTATATTGAGATTGCTGATCTCGCCAAATAAGCGGAAAACATTATGAATATCAATTTTGTAGAAGTCTACGGTGATGCGCTGCTTGGTATATCCAGCAAACGCCAGATTGTTAACTGAAGTTTTTGGCTGTGCGGCAGATTTTGCTAATATAGCCGAATTGCTCTTACTAGATTTGGCTTCAGGAGATGCTGAGACGATCGGTTTTACCGGTTCATTTTCCGGCATGAGGTTGGTGGACGGCAGCTCCTGGGTTTTGTTGGCGACCGGCGCCTGCTCGGTCAATTCTCCGATACTTTGTGGTTCTGGCGCAACCGCTAAATCCGGCTCTACGCCGTCTTCGGAGAGTAAATTGGCAATAACCGAAGTGGCGGCGGAAGGTTCCTTGATGGTAACCAGCAAGCCGTCGGGACGCTCGGCTATAACATAATCAAATAGTTGATCAAGTCCAGAGTCGAAAACAACCCTGAATCCGTCTTGCCTTTTAGCTGTTCTTATTTGCGCCAGGGCGGTACCTACATCTTTGGTTTCAAATAGGACCTCTGCAGCCTAATGTTTTTTATGTCCAGGTACATACGATCGGGCCGATTAGCCTCAAGGTTTTTCCCCAATTGGACCTTGGTGTAGTCTTTTATTGGCCCATCTGCTTTCAGGTATACCTCTGTTTCATTATTGTTGTGGGAAATCTCGATATCAGTAACTACCGTGGCGCGTTCTTTTTCCGAAACAGAAAGATCAACAGTTGTTACTTCTTCTGCCATAAGGTTGTTGTCAGGCAGAGTCACCTCTTCGGATAATACCGGTTCATCGCTAGCGGTTATTACAGCTGTCGGTGATCCTATGTCGGGTGATTGGGCCGCTTCATTATCGTTTGAGGATGTAATCGCTTGCTCGCCGGCCGTTTTTGGAAATTTTACGATTATGTCGTTACCATCTCTATCAACTTTATAGCCTTGATCCTCGGTCAGTAACAGTTCAATTCTGGTGATATACGGTTCTTTATCCTCCAGGACTTTGCCGTTAATCATGGAAACCGGTCCTTGCGGTAAATCGATCGGCAGGGATACCGTATTGTCCAGAGTAGCATCCGCGATATCGATTATTACCCGGAGCGGTTCGTAAAGTTCATACATGGTATAGGTCGGTGTGGTGTCTCCCTTAATCCTGATTATGAAATTATCTTCACTTTGTTCCCAAACTATCGAACTGACTTGATAGGATGCAGTGTCAGTTCCATCTTTCGTGCCGTTATCCCCAGAAGGGGATTCGGCTAGGGCAACTGAACACAGGAAGATGGAAAACAACCAGGTTGTCAAGAAAACTTTGCTCTTCTTTTTCATAAGGGTAGCCACTACTTTTCTCCCTCTTTTCTTAAAATCATCTCCACGGTTTTGTATTTCCGCTCCTTGGACATGGAGTAAGATAATTGTTTGATGATGACCTGATTAGGCAATATATCGGAGACAATGCCGGATTTGCCAATTTTCGTTCCCCTCCTTATGACGTACCCCTTGTGGGAAGAGTCTTCCACCATGGCCATAGGGTTGCTCTCGGTAAATATAATGGCCACCAGACTAAGTTGTCCCGGTTCAAATTGACGCATGCCGGTCAATTTTTCGGAGTCTTCCAAATCCGTCCCAACAGGTTGGACCACCTTTTCGGAAATAAAGGGCATGAATGGATCTGGCCTTCCTTCTACCTGATAGACAAAATCTTCCATTTTCATTGATTCAAGTAATTTTTCCAGGGCCTTGGAAACCTGAGCATTATCTCCCTGAGAACTATCGTCAGAGGCGTTATCTGCCGTCTGTCGTGGAGGCGACTGGGCCGCAACTGATGGGATTACATAAATAAATAGCACCACCATTGTGCAAATGGATATAACCACGGCCTTACAAAAGAGGCTTATTCGAGCATGGTGGAAATTCATAGTAAAATGATCATCATCAGCTTGGTTATAATTGATTCTGGCATTCTCTGTTTACCGCCGACGTTTTTTAGCGGCTGTTTTCTTGGTTGCTACGGTTTTTTGTTCAGAAGTACTTAAAAATCTGTATGTGACCAGTTCCATGGTGGCTGTCAAGATTACTTCACCACCAGTCAAACGTGGGGAACTCAGTGCAATGTTGTTCACAGAGACAATCCGATTGAGTTTGCTGATCTTGTCAAGGAATGAACCTATTTTGTGATAAGTCCCGGAAACGGTGATAGCCACCGGAATGACAGCATAAAACTGTTCGTTTCTTTCATTACGAGGTTGGAAGGATATAAATTCAAGACCAGAGTTGCTTCCTTGCTCGGAAATATTAGTCAGCAAGCTGGGAATCTCTTTTTGTTTGGGAAGCAACAGGGAGGCGGCTTTGAGTTGCAATTCTACTGCTGAGCGTTCGGCTTTATGTTCGTTAAGCTTCCCGGCCAAAGCCTCGACTTTTTGAATTTCACCCTGCAAATACTGGTTGTTCTTTTTCAGCTTTGTGATTCTGCCACTGTTGGGTGAGTAGATTAAGAAAATAAATAAAATAAAGGGAACAAGTAAAGATGCAACCCAAATCACCAGCTTATGCTGTTGTTTTAGCTTGGCGAGTTTATTGTCGAGTAAATCCCAATAAGCTCTTTTGAATTTATCTATTTGAGGGTGCATCTATTTCTTCTCCGCAGCCGATTCTTTTTCCTGAGTATTGGGAGGAGTGATGCCTATTTTCATCGCGAAAGATTTAAGCTTTGCACCGGCAATCATGGTTTGAGATGTCTGTGATAATTCAGCCCCGGAGAAATAATTTGATTCATTGATGCTCTGCATAAATTGGGCAATTGTCGCATTGTCGAGTGCAATGCCGCTGATGTTGACTATTCCACCTGACTGATTTAATGATTTGAGCCATAAGCGGTTGGTTGGGGTCAATTTGGCCAATTCATCCATGACATGTACGGTTACTTGAGAGCCGGTTTTTAGCTTTTTAATAACATCAAGCTTGGTTTCTTGTTCCTGCTTGTCCTTTTTCAGCTTTTCAATTTCATTGAGAATCGGTTGATAGGACGCTTTCTTGGTGGTGAGAATTTGATTCTGTATGGTCAAATCCTTGATGGACATGTTCTGGCCGAGAATCGCGCTACCGATAGCAATAAATAAAAACAAAAGAGAGGCGCCGTATATTGCAACCTCGTTACGAATTTGAAGGCGTTGCTTGATTTGTCTGACTGGCAGAAGGTTGATATGGATCATTGTTAATGCCCGCTAAATATCAGTTGACCTAGTCGCCAGCCCAACCGAAAGAGCCATCTCCGGGGCGATGCTTCGTAGGTAGTCGGGGTCGATTTTATTCTGGTCAGGTTCGGCTTTGACAAAAGGGCGAAAGATTTCCGACTTGATTCCGGTTTCTTCGGTGAATAATGCGGCGAGCCCTTTAACCTTTGCGCCACCTCCACTTATAACCAGTTTTGAGATAATTTCTTCAGGGTAATTGGAATAATAGAAATCCAAGGCTCTTTTTACTTCTGTAACCCATTGTGTACAGGTGTTGACAAATATTTCTTCGAGCTGACTTTTGCGCTCACCCGGTTCGGTTCCACCAATTTTTAGATTCTCGGCTTCTTCAAGCGAAATACCGAAATGGCTTTGAATGGTCTCGGTAAGGAGACGGCTTCCCAGTACGATATCCCGGGCCAGTACCGAAGTCCCCTTTGCAACTATGTTTATATTCATCTTAGAAGCTCCGATGTCGACCAGAGCTACGTTTTCGTCAAGGCCACCGAAATTAGCGCCATAGGCATTTTCAAGAGCGAAGGCATCAACATCAACCACCACGGTATTAAGACCGATGGAGCTCAACATTTTGAGATAGCCGTCAACTACTTCCTTTTTTGCCGCTACTAACATAACCTCTGTACGATCGTCTTCGTCGGTGTTCGTTTTCAGATCCTGAAAATCAAGATATACTTCTTCAATATCAAAGGGGATATATTGCTCGGCTTCTGCTTGTATATGTGAGGCCAGTTCTTTATCTTCCATAGCCATCAGGTTAATTTTCTTGACGATAACCGAATAACCGGAAATTGAAATGGCAACCTTTTTCCCTTTCAGGCCCAAATTTTTGCTTAAAGTACTGATGACTTTACCGACAGCCTCGGGATTTTGCAGAACCCCATCTTCAATACAGTTCGGTGGTAAATTAGCACTGCCGAGGTTGATAAGCTTGTATGAATCGCCTGTTTGTTGGAATTCACAAGCTTTTACGGAATGAGAACCGATATCCAGACCTATTGTCAGTTTTTGGCTGGACAGGAGGGATTTGAAGTTAAGATTTAGTTTAGGAAGTTTTAAACTGCCCATAACGTTTTTGACCTGTCGGAAGCAATTTCAAGAAGCATGGCGCTTCTCTTGTACAACGTCCCGGTTTCATGTTCTGATGTCATGCCAAAATAGTTAACTATTTCAGGCGGTTGAAGCAATCATCCCAGGTATGTCGCATTGGGTTGCTGAAAAGAATATCTAATTAAATCAGTGAGTTTTGCCCCCGGCTTTGCATTAGAATGCATTTCACTAACTCCAATAAAAGACATATGGGGAAGATTATGTCAAGCATAAAATGTTTGTTAACTGATGAATTTCTTTAAAAATTTAAAATCAACCTGGTCGAATTAGCATTGAGTGTTTGCCCCGTAAATCCAGGCGAATTGAAAGAAAATAGCTTTATTTGGTAGTTATATTTTACAAAAGCACAAGATGTAGTGTTTATGTCGCAATTAGATGATGTCAATAACCTGTGGTTTTTGCTCGTTAAATCTCTAATATTCCCTTGTGGAAACACGGCGGAAGTATTCCTTGAAAGGGTCGGTTGTGCCCCTTACTGGTTCGAAATCGATAAATAACCTGCAAAATTTTCCAGTCAACGATATGCTTCTTGTGTTCTTTACCCTTTTGAGTTAAAAAAATACCTAATTTTAATTCGAATATAAAATCAGGTAATAATCTTGTCTGTCTCTTCTGGAAGTACCATTAAGAAGCGTAAATCACTACTTCGTGAATATGTTGAAGCAATCGTCATCGCATTGCTTCTGGCCTTGTTTGTCAGGGAGTTTGTGATTCAAGCCTTCAAAATTCCTTCCGGCTCAATGATCCCTACCTTGTTGGTCGGAGATCATATCCTGGTCAATAAGTTCATTTATGGCGTCAAAATACCTTTGACCGGTCAGGTGATTTTTCCTGTCAAGGAACCGGCTCGGAACGATATAATTGTTTTTAAATACCCCCTTAATCCTTCTCAGGATTTTATTAAAAGGGTTATCGGCTTGCCTGGTGATACTATAAAAATAATTGATAAAAAAATTTACATAAACGGTAAACCCCTAGAGCATGATCATGGTGTTTTTCTGGATAATCGCATTTTGAATGATGGTCCTCGGGATAACTTCGGCCCGGTTACCGTTCCCGCGCATTCCCTCTTTGTGATGGGCGATAATCGCGACAATAGTGCCGACAGCCGATTCTGGCGATTCGTTGACTACAAGAACATCAAGGGTAAGGCCTTTATCATTTATTGGTCTTGGGACAGTGGGGATTTTTCAGTACGCTGGGGTCGGATTGGACACCTACTTGAATAAGACGCCCCTTTGAGCCCCGGGGAGTTGCAGCCGCAGTGGAGCGGTTTCTTTGCTGATCTTAATGCAGTTTGAGGATTATGAACTCCGGTCAACGGTTTAATCACAAGCATATCATTAGTCTGGAGGATTTCTCGACTGATGACATCAGCTTGATTCTGCAGACAGCTGAATCTTTCAAGGAAATTTCTTCCAGATCCATAAAGAAGGTTCCTACCCTTCGGGGACGAACCGTTATCAACCTGTTCTTCGAACCCAGCACCAGAACCCGTCTTTCCTTTGAAATTGCCGCCAAGCGGATGAGCGCCGATACTTTCAATATCTCGGCCACGACCAGTAGCACCACCAAAGGGGAAACCCTGGTTGACACTGCCCGCAACCTCGAGGCCATGAACCCGGATTTGATTATCATCCGTCATTCCTCATCAGGCACTCCAAACTTATTGGCCCGGTATGTCAAGGCTTCTGTGATCAATGCCGGTGACGGCACCCATGAACATCCCAGCCAGGGCCTGTTGGATCTCTTCACCGTCAAGGAGAGGAAGGGGGCAATCGCCGGATTGAAGATTGCGATTATCGGCGATATTGCCCATAGCCGGGTAGCTCATTCGGATATTATCGGTTTTCGAAAAATGGGGGCCGAAGTGTCGGTTAGCGGTCCGGCGACCATGCTGCCTAATTATCTCGAAACTCTTGGCGCGCAAGTTTGCCGTACGACTATCGAGGCGGTAACCGGGGCCGACGTAGTTATGGCCTTACGTATCCAGCGAGAAAGATTTCACGATCCCTTGATTCCGTCTTTACGTGAATATGCCACGTTCTTTGGGATCAACCGGGAGGTTATGGCCAACGCTAAACCTGACGCCCTGGTTATGCATCCCGGTCCGATTAATCGCGGAGTTGAGATCGACCCGCGGGTAGCCGACGGACCCAACTCGGTAATTCTTGATCAGGTCACCAACGGTGTGGCGGTGCGTATGGCCCTCTTATATCTTCTGATGGGAGCTGATTGAGATGTCAAAAATCAAAAATAAGGCCGCCCAACTCGACACCGTCAAGTCCATTCTGCTTCAAAATGGCCGACTTATAGATCCAGCCAACAACTTCGATGGCTCGGCCGATCTGCTGATCGAAGCAGGTAGGGTGGCCGGCATCTTCAGGGGCAAGCAGAAACGTATAGTTCCACCAGGTTGTATGCGTCTCGATCTGGCTGGTCTCTGGGTGGTGCCTGGCCTGATCGATATGCACGTCCATTTGCGTGAGCCTGGCCAGGAGTACAAAGAAGACATTGCCAGCGGTACCAGGGCCGCTGCCGCCGGTGGGTTTACCGCCGTGGCTTGTATGCCCAACACTTCCCCGGTCAATGATTGCCGGGCGGTCACCGTCCAGATTCTGACGGCAGCCGCCTCCGCCTCGGCCAGGGTTTATCCGGTGGGTTGCATCAGTAAGGGATCAAAAGGCGAAGAGCTGGCTGAATTCGGGGAATTGCGGGCGGCTGGAGTTGTGGCGGTATCTGATGATGGTCAGCCGGTGGTCAATAGCCAGCTGTTCAGGCGGGCGCTGGAATATGCCGGCAATTATAATCTGCCGGTGATTTCCCATGCCGAGGAGCTGAGCCTGAGTAAGGGCGGGGTCATGAACGAAGGGGAAATGTCAATCCGGCTGGGATTGCGAGGCATTCCAACCGCAGCGGAAAGTGTGGCGGTTTACCGGGATCTGGCTCTGGCCGGTTATACCGGACAACCGGTTCATATCGCTCATGTCAGTACCGGTGAGGCAGTTGACCTGATCCGCAGGGCCAAAGCTCAGGGCCAGCCGATTACCGCCGAGACCGCTCCGCATTATTTTACGCTGACCGAGAAGGCCGTGGGCCAGTATGACACCAATGCCAAAATGAATCCACCTCTGCGCTCCGAAGTTGACCGGCAGGCGGTGCTGGCCGGACTTGCCGACGGCACCATCGATGTGATTGCCACCGATCATGCGCCGCATTCCGCCATGGAGAAAGAACTGGAATTCGATCAGGCGGCTAACGGCATAATCGGTTTGCAGACCGCGTTACCCCTGGCCTTGGAGCTGGTCAGACTGCAGGTCATCACCCCGTCCCGGCTGATCCAGTTGCTGGCGGTAAATCCCGCCCTGATATTGGGGGTGGAAGGCGGCAACCTCAAGCTCGGAGTCCCGGCCGACATCACTGTGATCGATCCAGAGAAGAGCTTCGTTTTTAGCGCCGAGTCAGTTATGTCCAAAAGCTATAACTCTCCCTTCCTGGGGCAGCGCTTGACCGGTAAAGCGGTCGTGACCATGCTGGCCGGTAATTTTACTCACAACGAACTGAGCTGATTAACTTTTCTGCTCATCATCCAACTGCCGGCTGTATTTGCATTCAGGGTTTAGGCATTGCAGGCGGCGTCCGGCCTTCTTGCTCTGTTTTTCCACCATGAATTTCGCCCCGCATTCCGGGCATATTTCTGGCACCGGCTTGTCCCATAAGGCGAAACTGCATTTCGGGTAGCGGCTGCAGCTGTAGAATACTTTGCCGCGCTTGGAAATTTTCTGGATCAGTTCGCCGTCGCACCCTTCTTCCGGGCATTTCACCCCGGTGGTCTGGGCCTTGACATTCCGACAGGCCGGATAACCAGAGCAGGCCAGAAATCGTCCGAACTTGCCCAGCTTGTAGACCATGGGTTTGCCGCATTTTTCACAGGTTTCCCCGGATTCTTCGGCTACTTCACGGTCCAGTGGGACGACCTGACCGTTTTCATCCCGGCGGAAATCGCGGGTGTACTTACAGGTTGGGAAATTCTCACAGGCCAGAAATTCTCCGTTGCGGCCCCAACGGATTACCATCTTGCCTTCGCACTCCTGGCATGGGATATCCGTTGGCACGGTGGCCCGTTTGACCGATTTCATTTCCTGACGGGCTTTTTCCAGAGAATCTCGAAAAGGTCCGTAGAAATCCTTGAGTAATTGCTGCCACTGCCGTGAGCCCTCTTCGACTTGATCGAGCTGCTTTTCCATGCCGGCGGTAAACTCGACCTCAAGAATCTCGGGAAAGTGCTGAACCAGAAGATCGTTCACCATTCGACCCAGTTCGGTGGGTTCGAATTTGCGGTTAGTCAAGGTAACGTATTCTTTATCCTGGATGGTTGAGATAATGGCGGCGTAAGTGCTGGGACGACCGACCCCGTTCTCTTCAAGGGCCTTGACCAGGGTTGCTTCATTGTAATAAGGCGGAGGCTGAGTGAAATGCTGGGCCGGAGTGACTTCTTTCAAGGTAAGCGGGGCGCCCTTTTTAAGATCGGGCAGTTTTAGATCCTCTTCTTCGCCGGTTTGCTCGCCCGGCCCGGGTTGTTCGTCGGTGGATTCCACATAGAGCTGCATAAATCCGAGAAAGCGCATCACCGAGCCGGTTGCCTTGAGCTGGCAGCGACCGGCCCCGATGATGATGGTGGTCTGGTCGAATTCGGCCGGGGACATCTGGCAGGCGACGAATCTTTTCCAGATCAGGGTGTAAAGGGACAGCATGTCTTTGTCGAGGAAAGAGGCCATTTTCTCAGGGGTGTTGCTTATATCGGTGGGCCTGATAGCTTCGTGGGCATCCTGGGCGCTTTTTTTAGCTCGATAGATATTCGGTTTTTCCGGACAAAACCTTTCTCCGTAAGTCTTGGTGATATAATCACGAGCCGTGGCCAAAGCCTCGTCGTTGATCCTGGTTGAATCGGTTCTCATATAGGTGATCAGACCGGCCGGACCCTCTTGTCCCAGTTCGATGCCCTCATAGAGACGTTGGGCCAGGGACATGGTCCTCTTGGCCGAAAAGCGCAGCTTGCGGTTGGCCTCCATCTGCAGGGTACTGGTGATGAAGGGCGGCGCGGGGTTACGCTTCTTGCGCTTTTTTTCCACCTCGGTAACCTGGAAGACCGCTTCACGTAGTTCCCGGCAGATTTCCTCGGCCCTGGCCTGGTTGTCGATGGGGTGGTGTTTCGGCCCGATTTTTTGGCCGTCGAACTGGTCGAGTTGTGCCTGGAAAGCGGGTGGTGTCGAAGCTTCCAGACCGGTGGTAATCGTCCAATACTCCTCGGGGACAAAAGCCCGGATAGCCTCATCCCGTTCGCAGATCATCCGCACCGCCACCGATTGTACCCGTCCGGCGCTTAAACCGCGGCGGACTTTTTCCCAGAGCAGCGGAGAAATCTGGTAGCCCACCAGACGATCGAGTATGCGTCGTGCTTGTTGAGCTTCGAAAAGTTTGTAATTGATTTCGGCGGAATTGGCGATCGCTTCAAGGATGGCTTTTTTGGTCAGTTCGTGAAACAGAGCCCGGTGGATCGGTTTGTCCAGTGTCTTGAGAGCCTCGAAGATATGATAGGCGATGGCTTCTCCTTCCCGGTCGGGATCGGGGGCCAGGTAGATTTCCTCAACTTTCTGGGCCGCCGCCTTGAGTTCGTTGATAATCTTGGTTTTGCCCTTGATGGTGACGTACTTGGGAGTAAAGTCATGCTCCAGATCGACACCCAGGCTGTTCAGGGGCAGGTCACGGATATGGCCGATGGAGGCCTTGACGGTGAAGTCTTTGCCGAGGTAACGCTGCAAGGTTCTGGCTTTGGCGGGAGACTCGACTATGATCAGGGATTTGGCCATGATGATTCCAGGTATGGTTTATGACAGACACATTCGGTGTCGCTTATTTGGTCCGGTATTGCCGGCCCGGCAGGACCTCGCAATACCCCTTGATTTCCAGCATCAACAATAATTCGCTGACCTTTTCCGGCGGCAATCCGCTGGCGACGATAACCTCGTCAATACTTCTGGGGTAATGCTCCAGAACGGCGAGGAGGTGTTGTTCATCAACTTCCAATCCTTCAGGTTCCGGCACTCTTAGTTCCGACTGCCAGGTTTCCGGGTTACCTATAAACTCGCCGACAATGTCGGCAATTGAGGTCACCAGTTTGGCTCCGTCCTGCAGTAAACGGTGGCAGCCGGTGCTTTTAAGCGAATCGGCCTGCCCGGGTACGGCAAACACCTCTCGGCCCTGTTCCAGGGCCAGGTTGGCGGTGATCAAAGAGCCGGATTTACCGGTGGCTTCAACCACCACCACTCCACGGGAGAGGCCGCTGATGATCCGGTTCCGGGCCGGAAACCGGAAGGCGTCGGGCCTGGTTCCCAGCGGGTATTCCGAAACCAAGGCGCCGCGAGCCGGGATTGCTTTATAAAGATCGCGGTTTTCCGGCGGATAAATCTGATCAAGCCCGCACCCAAGTACGGCCACGGTGTTGCCGCCACCCTTTAAGGCGCCTAGATGGGCGGCCGTATCGATGCCTTGGGCCAGACCGCTCACCACGGTAACTCCGAGACGGGCCAGTTGTCCGGCCAGAGTCTCGGCCATGCGCAGGCCATAGGAGCTGGCGGCCCGGGAACCGACAATACTGATGCCGGGTTCGGCCAGGACCGCGGCATCGCCTTTGACGTAGAGAATCACCGGCTGGTTAGGTATGTGGCGCAACCATTCCGGGTAATCCCGGTCATCCCAACAAAGGATGGTTATCCCCTGGCGCTCGGCCCGCCGAAGTTCATCTGCGGCCGCCTGCTGTGATTCAGGACTGCCGAGGTGTTCCCACAACTGTCCGCGCAGGTTCTTTACTTTTCGCAGTTCTTCCCTGGAGGCCTTGAGCGCCTTTCCCGGGCTACCGAACCATTCGACCAGATTTTTGCAACCGGTGGGGCCCAGGTTGGGAGTGAGGTAGAGGGTCAGCCACTCTTCCAGAAGGCTCATAGGCTCGACTTCGCTCCCAGTCCATGGTCTTTGGGCATGCAACCAGCTGGAATTACTGGTATTGATAAATGGCGATAACCGGAAACGCCTGGGGAAAACTGGTGAAACTATAAGGCAAGTGCTTGGCCTGTCAATAAATTTATTGGCCGGAGTCGGCCAAGGTCAGTAATGTTCCCGGCTCCGGGGGGGAGAGTTATCAACGTTCTTCGTTGAAACTGGAGAGAGGATCCTTACGGCTGGGATGCTTCATCTTCTTGATGGCTTTGGCCTCGATCTGGCGAATTCTTTCCCGGGTAACGGAAAAGGTTTTGCCAACCTCTTCCAGGGTCAGGTCGACCTCTGTTTCCAGGCCGAATCGCATGCGCAAGACACTTTCTTCTCGTGGCGAAAGGGTGGACAAAACGTTTCTCAGGCTTTGCCTGAGGCTTTCCTGGATGGCGGCCTCCTGCGGGGAGGGTGAGGACTCATCTTCGATGAAGTCGGAGAGGAAGCTGTCTTCGGCGCCACCGATAGGGGTATCCAGGGAAATTGGTTCCTTGGAAATCTTCAGGATGTTTTTGACCTTTTCCTCGTCGATTTCCAGTTCCAGAGCAAGTTGGGCCGGCGTCGGTTCTTCTCCGGTCTCCTGAATGATTTTTTTGGAGCACTTGATCAGCCGGTTGATGGTGTCGATCATATGGACTGGAATGCGAATGGTCCGACCCTGGTCGGCTATGGCCCGGGTGATCCCCTGCCTGATCCACCAGGTGGCGTAAGTGCTGAACTTGTATCCCCGGCGATATTCGAACTTGTCTACTGCTTTCATTAGACCGATATTGCCTTCCTGAACCAGGTCGAGTAGCTGCAGCCCCCGGTTGGCATATTTTTTGGCGACGCTGACTACCAGGCGCAGGTTGGCCTGCACCAGATATTTTTTTGCCTGCCGGGCCGAATCCTGCCCCAGTTGAGCTTTGGCGAGAACCTGTTGCAGGGTTTCAAAATCGATGCCGTGTTTGTCTTCAATCAGTTTCAGGCGAAGTTCGTCGGCGGTGGCGCCGCTCTGGGTCTTCGGTGCTTGGGCCTGTTCGCGGGCCTTTACGGCTCGGCTCTTGGCCTCGCTCATAATTTGGGCCAAACGCTGCAGTTTGTCGATTATCGAATTGATGATCTCCCGGTTGATTCGGTCGTCCTGAAACAGCCGGGTGATGGCGTTTTCGTTCCTATCGATACGGATCGAAACTTTCATGAAAGTGTCCCGATCAAGTTCGGGAGCGTTCAGATCTTCCCGGAAAGCCGCCGTTTCGCGGTAGTGCCGCTCGGCTTCGCTGATCTTCCAGATCAGGCGTTCCTTGATCTCGTCGGCCACCTTGGGATCGGCTTCGTTGACGCCGGTAAGTACACTGCCGATATTAATCTTGCCGGCTTGCAGGCCGCCAGCAAGATGCTTCAAGGTATTCAAGGCTACGAGAGTATTGATGACACTGCTTTGGGCCAGTTTTTCGCCCTTTTCGATCTGCTTGGCCAATTCGACTTCCTGCTTGCCGTTGAGCAGGGAGACGGCGCCCATCTCCCGCAGGTAAATCTTGACCGGATCGATGGTTTCCTGGGGAAAGAGATTCTCTTCCTCGTCGCCTTCCGGTTGGAAAAGCGGATCGTCGTCCGCGGTGACTTCATCGCCCATGATTGAGGTCAATTCATCGATGGCCTCGATATCGACATCTTCTTCGGTAGTTTCTTCGATCTCCCCCTCAACGACTTCTTCATCTCCGGGAGAAGAGGATGCCTGGTATTGTGCGCTTTTTCTTGACTTGCCGCCCTTCATGATTTTTCCCCAGCGTGAGTTGAGGCTGGCCCACTTAGAGATCTGTTTGAGTTATGATCCAAGGTCTTCTTCTGCCCGATCAATTGCATACAAAGCGCGACGTCACCCGATTTCTGGGCCTCATTAATTTGTTTGGTCAGTTGTCCGTGCATGATCTTGATGTGGCTCTTTCGCAACCAGTCCAGCTGCTCCTGGGCGGTTTGTTCCCGTTCCTCGGCCGAATAAGCCGGGGATGAGGTCAACAGTCGCGAGATGAAGGTTTTTTCCGGACCGGAAGTGAGGTCCAGAAGGCGTTCTTGCTGCCCACTTTCTAAAAGGTTCACCTCACGTAAATGCTGCAGAATATTACGACCGAATGTACTGGTAATCATTACTTCAATGCCAGCTTCCAAGAAATTTTGCAAGTATTCTGGGAAAATAATTAAAAATTCCAGCAACTGTTTCTGCTTCATCGGTAGTTCATTATCCTGGCGGTCGTGGGGGTGACCGGGGAGCGGGGAGGTGTTGGCGGCCTTGCCGGAAAGCAGTTGCTCCGGAGAAATTCCCAGTTTTTTACTGAAATGGGCGACAAAAACCGAGTGCTGCAATTGATGCCCGGTCAGGCTGGAGAGCATGGTGCGCAATTCGGTGCCGATCCGGGTTTTGCCCTCCAGGCCGGAACCATAGCGTTCGACCAAGGTGGTATAGACGAAATCGGTGAGTGGCACGGCAGTGGCCAACTGTTCTTCCATTTTCTCCCGGCCGAGTTGGCGTACGAAAGTGTCCGGATCGTGGCCGGTCGGCAACAGGACCACCCGGGCGAGCACTTCTTCGGCCAGAAAGATGGGAACGGCCCGCATGGCGGCTTTAAGACCGGCGGTATCGCCGTCGAAGAGGATAATGACCTCTTCGGCATAGCCTTTCAAGGCGCGAACCTGCTGGCTGGTCAAGGCGGTGCCCAGAGGCGCGGCGGCGTAGTCAACCCCCCTGGCATTCAAGGCCAGGAGGTCGAAGTTGCCTTCAACCAGCAGACAGCGGCCCTGCCGGCGGATGGCTTCGCGGTTCTGATATAGGCCAAAGAGCAGGCGGCTCTTGTCGAAGGCCGGGCTTTCCGGCGAGTTCATATACTTGGGTTGGCCCTCGCCCAGGATCCGGCCTGAAAAGCCGGCCACCTGACCGGCCAGATTGAATATCGGACAGAGCAAGCGCTTGCGGAAACGGTCGTAAAAGCCACCCCGGTCTTTTTTGACGATCAACCCGGCCTCGGCCGCCAGTTCCAATTCCTCCGGGCCGGTCAGTTGCCGAGTCAGGAAATCCCAGCTGTCCGGGGCATAACCGAGGCGGAAGGTTTGGCTGATCTCCAGCGGGATTTCTCTTTGGGCCAGATATTGTCGTGCTTCGGTCCCTTGGCTGCCGCTCAGGAGCAGGTTGTGGTAGAGGGTGGCGGCCCGTTCCAAAAGTTCGTGGATTCCGGCTTTCTTCCTAGCCCGGTCCTGATCCTGGTGACTCAGAGGCTTTTCCGGCAAGGCGATATTGTAGCGGCGGGCCAGGTTCTGCAGAGCTTCGGGGAAGGTGACATTATGGTACTTCATGTAAAAGGAGAATACGTCGCCACCTTCGCTGCAACCGAAACAGTGAAAGGAGCCGCGCTGCGGATTAACCGTGAAGGATGGGGTCTTTTCGGCGTGGAAGGGGCAGAGGCCCTTGTAATTGGTGCCGGCCTTTTTCAAACCGACGTGTTCGCCGATAAGCTCGACAATGTCGGCGGCATCTTTAACGCGCTGAACCGCGTCATCCTTGGTTGGATATGAAGGTGATTTGGGCATCGAAGGGATTTTACACGATCGAGGGCCGGATCCCAAGTTATTCTCTTATCTTATCTCCAACTTCTCCTGCATTCGAGAGGGGCGGGGAAATGTTACCGGGCAGGGGTTTGAATCTTGGTCTCGACCGCAGGAGTAATTGCATTTGTAAAAGCAATAGGGTTAGAGTGTCGAGAGAAAAAGCGGGATTTTAGCCGGCATGGTTGGGCGGCGACAATAACGGCAGGCAAGCGGGTATGGATGTCGATATCTCAAAGGTGATGACTTACGAGATCAAGAAGGAAATGGCCGACCGCTATTTCGGCTTCCGTAAGCTCATCGATGAAGACAAGCAGGAACTGGCCCGGTTGATTCGCCAACATTCTTTGACCTCCGAGCAGAAGATCGTGGTCGACCTGGCTCGGATCTACATGCTCCTGAAGGACCGCTCCCTGATCAAGCGTTTTTTAGAGCTGGTCGGACTGGAGGAGGAACTGTTCTATGACGAGTACATGGTCTCCTCTCCCACAATCCGAGCTCGGGTCTTCGCCGGCATCCACGCCCGCGGGCTTACCCGGTCCGGCCGGTTCAAGAACCTGCTGCTGGGCTGCTATGACCTGCTCGTCGCCCATGTTGAAGATTATCGGGAAAAATTTGGGGAACTGCTCGATACCCGTGAGTTCATCAACGAGGAGATTAAACTTTTTTATCGAAAAAACGATTTGAGCAGTATGCTTGGGTTTCTGCGGCAACTGGACGCACCGGATGAGGGTGTCCTGGCCGGGCCGATCATGTCCGGAATGGATGACGACATGGCCGCCAAGCTCAAGATGGAACCGGCCGAGGCCATCGAGCACCATTTGCCGATGATCCCGCCTCTGGTCCCCGCCGTGGAGATTCGCGGCGAACTGAAAAAACTGGCCGATGAAGCTCTAAAACTGCACCCGGACGGCTTTGCCCTCGCCAACTGATTCTCGCTGACAATCGACCATGCCCGCCGCCAATTTCCCTTCCCTTCTTGTTTCCTTTCTGGCCCTGGCCGCCGGCCTGGTAATGCTGGCGGCCGGGGGCGAGGCCCTGGTCGCGGGGGCCTCCAGATTTGCCTTGCGTCACGGCATGCGGCCGATGGTGGTCGGGTTGACCGTGGTCGCCTTCGGCACCTCGATGCCCGAACTTTTTGTAAGTCTGAGCGCCGCCCTGCAGAATCATGTCGACATCATGATCGGCAATGTGGTGGGCAGCAATATTGCAAATATCGGTCTGGTTCTGGCCCTCGCCGCCCTGCTACGTCCGTTGCCGGTACACTTCAGTAAGATCCGTCGCGATCTTCTCCTGGTCCTGCTCCTGAGCAGTCTGGTGTTCTTGATTGCCTGGACCGGTTATTTCTACAGGGTTTATGGGGTTCTGTTCGTGGGTGGGGTAGTCTGGTATACGGTACATGTCTGTCGCGATACCAGGTACAAACGAGAAAATTTTGACCAGCTGGAAAAACAAGCGGAAAGAGAATCGAATCTGAGAATTTTCGGTCTGCAGGGTGGCGGCTTGCTGCTCTTGGCTTACGGCTCCGATCTTTTCATCCAGGGGGCAGTGGACGTGGCCCGTTACCTGGGGGTGACGGAGCTGGCCATCGGTCTCTCCATGGCGGCGATCGGCACCTCGCTACCGGAGCTGGCTTCTTCGCTTTCGGCCGTGCGGCGGGGCGAACATGAAATGTTGATCGGCAATATCGTCGGCAGCAACCTTTTCAATCTGCTGATGGTCATGGGCGCCACGGCGGTGATCCATCCTTTCAGGCTGTCTGGAGAACTTCTGAGCCGCGACCTGCCGGTGATGCTGGGATATGCCGTGGCGCTTACGGCCCTATTGTATTATCGACATCGCCTGGAGCGCTGGCCGGCCCTGGCGATGCTGCTGGGATATGTGGGATACCTCCGGTGGGTTTATTGATCGGTTAAGACAATGAGGCAGAAGGTATTTATACCCCCCTGTGGGGGGCATAGTTTCGGATCGCAACACTCTTTGTGTCTCTGTACCTTCCGCCCTTGTTCCTTAATGGTTTTTCAAATCTTTATACATCTCGAAGGCCTGTTGCGGCGGCAGGTTCTCATGGACCACCGCTTTGACCGCCTTGAGCATGGCAATGGGGGCGTCGGACTGGAAGATATTGCGGCCCATGTCCACCCCGGAGGCGCCTTGCTGTACGGCGTTGTAGGCCATGCTCAGGGCATCCAGTTCACCGATCTTCTTGCCGCCGGCCATAACGATGGGCACCGGACAGCTGGCGGTGATCGTCTCGAAATCCTCCGGTACGTAATAGGTCTTGACGTAATGGGCGCCCAGCTCGGCGCAGATCCGGCAGGCCAGCCGGAAGTAGCGGGCGTCGCGGGCCATGTCCTTGCCCACCGCAGTAACCGCCAGAATCGGCATGCCATAACGTAACCCCTGGTCAACCAGTCGGGTCATGTTATGAACCGAGCGGGTCTCGAACTCGCCACCGATGAAGACCTGGATAGCCATGGCCGAGGCATTCAGGCGCAAGGCATCCTCCATGCTCATGGCAATCTCCTCGTTGGAAAGTTCCCTGAGGATGCTGGGGCCGCCGCTGGCTCGCAGTACCACGGGCTTACTATATGAAGGTGGGACATTGGATCGGAGGATGCCCCGGGTAAGCATCAGGGTGTCGGCGTGTTCGGCGAAGGGCATGATCTTGGCGTCGATCCGCTCCAGGCCGGTGGTCGGGCCCTGGAAATAACCGTGGTCGATGGCCAGCATTACGGTGCGGCCGGTGGCCGGGTTGAAGATTCGGGACAACCGATTTTTCAACCCCCAATCCAGGGAGTTGCAACCTTTCAGAAAAAAGCCGGAGTTGTCGACCGGCACGTTCAGGCAGTAATCCTTTCCTTCCTTGTCCACTTCAGGCATGTTCGTTCTCCTCCGGTTCTTCTAAAATTATTGTTCCTGATTAAGCTGATGCCATTCGATACAGCAGCCCACTTTCAGGATGGCTGGCAGGCAGATCGAGTTGTTGTTCCATTCATCTTGATTCTCTCGAAGGATGGCCCACCCCTTATTCAACTCTATTCTTATTCCTGGGGGTGGATGATCACTTTCAGCGATTCCCGCCCCTCGGCGGTCAGTTTGAAGCCGAGCCCGGCTTCGGCCAACCCCAGCCGGTGGCTGATCATCTCCGCCACCGGCACTCGGCCATGGGCGATCAGTTCCAGGGCGGTGGCGCAATCGGCCGGACTGCCGGCGTAGGTGGTGACGAAGGTCACGTCCCGCCGCCAGAAGATCTCGTTGAGCGACAGCGGCAGGGTCACCCCGGCCAAGGTCGGGGCGAAGAAGAGGACGGTGCCACCCTTGGCCACCGAACCGAAGGCCTGTTCGAAAGCGGGCTTTGCCGAGGTGCAGACGATGACCAGATCGGCGCCGCGCCCCTCGTTTTTTTTCTTGAACAGGGCCGGGACATCCTGATCGGCGGCAAAGGTTGCGGAAGCCCCGAAGCGTTTCGCCGCCGCCAGCCGGAAGGGGCTCAGGTCGGTGGCGGCGATCAGTCCGGCCCCGGTGGCCTTGGCCAGGCTGACATGGAGCAGACCGGCCAGGCCGCTGCCCAGGATCAGCACCGAGTCGCCGGGCGCCAGGCGGGCAGTCTTCTGGCCGCGCAGGATGCAGGCCAGGGGTTCCACGAAAGTCGCGGCGTCGAAATCAAGCGTATCGGGAATTTTCCAGGTGCCGCGTTCGACGTTGATGGCCGGCAAGCGTACATACTCGCAGAAACCGCCGGGGTCGAAATGGGTGCCGGAGAGCAGGGTCTCGCAGACTGTCTCATGACCACGTCGGCAGTAATGGCAGGTGAAGCAGGGTACATGATGGGTGGCGACCACCCGGTCGCCGACGGCAAAATTCTTGACTCCGGCCCCAACCTCCACCACCTCGCCGGCGATCTCGTGCCCCAGGATCAAGGGTGCCTTGTGCAGGCGGTACCATTCCATGACATCGCTGCCGCAAATGCCGCTGGCGATGATCTTGACCAGCAGTTCACCGGGGCCGATGGTCGGGGTCGCAACCTCTTCCAAGCGGACGTCCCGGTTGTTGTAATACATGGCGGTGCGCATCTTTTGGTCCATGAGGTGTTTGATCGGAAAAGCAATAGTGGCAATGTAGTCGAAGATGCTTAACTTGACAAGCGCCGGACCGGTGCTCAATCGTGCAGTTGTAAGATTATCGGATTTGCCGTATAGATGGGCAGGCCGGCGCAAAAATTACTGGCCCGGGTAGACCGGAATGCGGTATTTGAACAGTAAAGATCGAGCCCGGGAATCTTGCCCGGCGCCGGCTTGCAAAATAGGAGATCAGGCTATGGCTGAAATAAAGAGTACCATCGATATGGTCATGGAACGGGCCGCCCGAATGACGGCCGACACGGAAGTGGTCGGTGGCGAGGATCAGGTCCAGGTAGGCATGCGGGCCGCGGCCGCCTATCTGCGCGGCGAGGATGTCGATCTGGCCGCCAAGGTAGCTGCCCAATCTCCGGCCGATCAGGGTGACTGCCGAAAGGGGATTGTCCAGGTTTTGCTGCGTAACATCTTTCTGCCCCGGGAGGCCGAGCAGCAGAAGGGAGCCGAACAGGCTATGAACGGTCTGGTTCAGGTCGGCAGCGGTAGTGGAGAACTCCTGCCCGTCTTTGCCGAGATGAAAAAGATTCTCGATCAGTATTTACTGCATCGCAAACAGCTTAAAGAGCAACTCGAAGCCCACTTCGCCCAGCAGATGGGCCAGGTGGAAGCAGCCCTGGCCCAGCAAACCGGCATGGCCATGAAGTTGAAACCCTCCCAGCATCCCAAATTCCAGGAAGAGTGGCAGAAAGTTCTCACCCAGCTGAACGACCAGTACGGCAACACTTTGAGTCAGTATAAAAAACAGGTCGAACAATATTTGGCCGGGACCCGCTGATGCGGGTAGTGATTGAACTGGAACCAGCCTCGGCCGGGGCTGACCTGATTCTTAGCAATTGGCAGGCAACCTGGGGGACTTCTGCTGACGGCGGCGGTACCGAACTTGCCGCCGAGGCTTCGCTGTCGGCCCTGCTCGATCTTCGGCAGCGTTGTTTCGACCGGGGCTTAACGGTCAACGCCTTCTTCCCCGACAACCATTAGAATCGTTTGGCATGGACAATCAATATCGACTCAAACCTTTGCTGCGGCGGCAGAACCTCGACGCGCTGCTGGTCACCCAGCCCGACAACCGCCGCTATTTAAGCGGTTATACCGCCGGCGACCTGAACATCAACGAAAGCTCGGGGGCGCTACTGATCCCCCGGCGCGGCCAACCTCTGCTTTTCACCGACTTTCGCTATCAGCTCCAGGCCGAGCGCGAGGCGACCGGCTACAAGGTGGTGATCTATCGGCGGGGTTTGCTGGCCCGGTTGAAAAGCATCATGGTCGAGCTGGGGGTCAAGCGGCTGGGTTTCGAGAGCCACTACTTCCTGCACCAGACCGCCGATAAACTCCAGAAGCTGGCGGCGGAAATCGGGGTTGAAGCGGTCCCGGAGTCTGGGCTGGTCGAAAGATTGCGAATCCGTAAAAGTCCCGATGAACTGGAAAAGATCCGGGCAGCGGTGCGGCTGAACGAAGAGGTGTTTCAGGAGGTCTACCGGCAGTTAAAACCAGGCCTGACCGAGCGGCAGGTGGCCCTGCGGATCGAGATCATGATGCGCGAAAAGGGCGCCGAGCGACCCAGCTTCGAAACCATTGTCGCCGGCGGACCCAACGGGGCATTGCCCCATGCGGTACCGGGAGACCGACCCTTGCGGGAAGGAGAGCCCATCGTCATCGACATGGGTCTGGTGCTGGACGGTTACTGCTCCGACATGACTCGTACCGTGGTGCTGGGTCGGATGGATGAAATCACTCGCGAGCGTTTCCGATTGGTGCGGCAAGCACAGCTGGCCGGGATCGCCGCGGTTAGGTCAGGGGTTATAGGTCGGGAGGTGGACCGGGCTGCCCGTCAAGTGATTAAGGCGGCTGGATTCGGCGCCGCTTTCGGCCATAGCCTGGGCCACGGGGTGGGATTGGCGGTGCATGAAGCACCGGCGCTTTCGGTGCGCTATCAGCGTCAGCTTCAATCCGGCATGGTGGTTACCGTCGAGCCGGGCATCTATCTCCCGGAGTGGGGCGGTATCCGCCTGGAAAACATGGTGGTGGTGACTGAAACCGGAAGTGAGTTGCTGAACGAGGATACTACCTTTTTGGATGTGTGAGTGAACCGGGGATGAAGGCAGTTTTGGGAGTAATTATTATCCCGGGTGTTCTCGGAGGGAGATTATGACCATGCGGAGTCGGACGGCCGCTGGTCAATCTGATGACAGTTTCGAACCAATCTTTTTTAGGGACATCTTAATGCGAACCAACAATCGGGCCGACGACCAGTTGCGGTCCTTGTCGATTGAATATGGCTTTCAGCCTCAGGCGGCCGGGTCGGTGTTGATCCGGCTGGGCAATACCCATGTGCTCTGCGCGGTCAGTATCGAGGAGGAAGTTCCGCCTTTCTTGAAGGGTGCCGGCCAAGGCTGGATTACCGCCGAGTACTCCATGTTGCCCGGCGCCACCAATACCCGAGCCCGTCGGGAAACCAAGGGTCAATCGGGGCGGACCATGGAGATCCAGCGCTTGATCGGCCGATCCCTACGGATGATGGTCGATCTCAAGGCCATCGGCGAGCGCACCTTGCGGGTGGATTGCGACGTGCTGAACGCCGACGGTGGAACCCGTACCGCCGCCATCACCGGCGGAGCCCTGGCTGTGCGCCAAGCCTTGCAGGGCCTGGTGGCCAGGAGGCTCTTGACTTCCATGCCGGAACTGAACCCGGTGGCGGCGGTCAGCGTCGGGCTGCGGCAGGGCGAATATCTCCTCGATCTCGATTACGGTGAGGACTCCTCGGCCGAGGTCGATGCCAACTTCGTGATGACCGGCGACGGCAGGCTGATTGAAATCCAGGGTAGCGCCGAGGGGGAACCTTTCGCTCGGCAGGATTTCCTGGCCATGCTCGATCTGGCCGCCAAGGGGGTGCTTGAACTGCTCCGCCCCTGGCATGAAGGTATGGTTGATAAGGGAATATAGAACTGGTGATCTGTAGCTCCCATATCTCTCATTCCTTAACCCCCGCGACCCCATGGCGATAAAATTGTTGAGCCAAACATGAACAATTCCCCCTACACCCTACATAGCCGCTCAAGTCAGTCAGCCGCCCGGCGCGGTGAGGTAAAGACCGCCCATGGTACCTTCCAGACCCCGGTCTTCATGCCGGTGGGCACCCAGGCCACGGTCAAGGGGGTCACCCCGGAGAACCTCAAGGCGCTGGGGGCGCGGATCATACTCGGCAATACCTATCATCTTTACATTCGCCCCGGTCACCAACTGATCCGGAAGCTGGGCGGACTGCACAAGTTCATGAACTGGGACGGGCCGATCCTCACCGACAGCGGCGGCTTCCAGATTTTCAGCCTGCGCGATCTAGCCAAGATCACCGAGCAGGGCGCCGCCTTCAAGTCGCATCTGGACGGAGCCGATCTCTTTCTTAGTCCCGAGGATGCGGTTATGGTCCAGGAGGCGCTGGGCTCGGATATCATGATGTGCCTCGATACCTGTATCCCCTATCCGGCCAGCCGTGAGGAGGTGATCAAGGGTACCGCACTCACCGGGCGCTGGGCCCGACGTTCGCGAGCGGCCCATAACAACCGGCAACAGCTGCTCTTCGGCATCGTCCAGGGCGGCATGCATGAGGATCTGCGGGCCGAGGCGGTCGAAGAACTGGTGGAGATCGGCTTCGACGGCTACGCCATCGGCGGTCTGAGCGTCGGGGAGGACCAGGCCAGGATGCTGGAGATTACCGCCCATACCGCGGCGCTGATGCCCGATAATTTCCCGAAATACCTGATGGGAGTCGGCACTCCGGAGGATTTGATCGAAGCGGTCTGGCGCGGGGTCGATATGTTCGACTGCGTAATGCCAACCCGTAACGCCAGAAACGGAATGCTCTTTACATCAACCGGCCGGGTTGTTATAAAAAACGCACGCTACCGGGAGGATGAACGCCCCCTGGATGAGGCGTGCGACTGCTACGTCTGCCGGAACTATTCTCGGGCCTACCTGCGTCACCTGTACATGGCCCGCGAGATTCTCTCCTCGCACCTCAATACCATTCACAATCTGCACTACTTTGTGAATCTGCTTGGGGGGATGCGGCAGGCCATCGAGGCGGATCGGCTGGCCGAGTTCCGGCGGGAGTTTTATTCCCGGCGGCAGGAAGTTGAGCAGATTTGAAACAGGTGATTGCCGCGGCCTGCGTCCCAGCAAAGACATCTTTGCCGGGATCCCGCTCCCTCGGGAGAAACAACGGCGAAGCAATCTGCGGGCATTGACTAAAGAAACCAAACCATAACGGAGGAAATTAAATGACCAGTTTAGCCTGGGCGGCCGACGCGGCCCCCTCTACCGGCGCCGGAGGCATCGCCTCTTTCATCCCGCTGATCCTGATCTTCGTGGTCTTCTACTTCCTGCTGATCCGACCGCAGCAGAAGAAGGTCAAGGAGCACCAGAATTTCGTCGCCAACCTCAAGAAAGGCGACGCCGTGATGACCAACGGCGGTATCTACGGCGAGATCACCGGTCTGACCGACACGGTGGTGACCCTGGAGATCGCCGACAACGTGCGGATCAAGGTTTCCCGCCCCAATATCGCCGGGACCCAGGGCAGCGCCACAGCCCCGCAGACCGGGACGGGTGGAGGGGGCTGAGCGACCAAGTAAAACTTATTCCCATCGGTGATGGGATAGAATCTAAGCCGGGGCTTGTCCCCGGCTTTTTTTTTGTGGCGGGAAGGAAGAATGTTATCCTATGGAGACCAGCGGGTGATTTTCGGGATTTGCGGGGGTGATCGAAATAACCCGAAGGGCTCGGGCCAATGAAAATGTTAACGTGTCCTTAAAGTCAGATGATGAAAAGCCAATTCTCCCTATGCATGAATAAGCCCCGGAGATGATCAAGCCAGCCGCCAAAATACTCATCGTTTCCGGGCTGGTCCTGGTGGTTTTCGGCGTTGCGGCAATTTTCCGGGAACGGCTCCTGGAGTCGATGGCGAAGAGGCTGGTAATCCAAGCTGTTGAGAAGGAACTAGGCCTGGAAGTGACGGTGGAGAAGATCACCGGTTCCTACCTCGGCGATCTTAGACTCACCGGGGTGCGGACGGTGAAGACATCCGAGAATAGGATGCTGGTCTCCATCGACGCCCGGGTGATTGATGCCAGCTATTCCCTGCGCCAGCTGTGGCATGGGGTGGATGCCTTTGTCGGCGGCCTGGGGCTGGAGCTCGACGGAGCCCGGGTGGTGATGGATTTGAGTCGGGACTGGGGTGGCGCCGGCGGCCAAGAGGACTCCCCGTCGGCAGCCCTGGTCTTGCCGGTGACCAGGGCCCGAGATTCAAGGGTGGAGCTGCATGACCGGGATTGGGATCTTACCCTTGCCGGGATGGACCTCGAGGTGGCCGCCTTTGACGTCGAACAGGGCGGTATCCCGCTAACGGTGCATGCCGCGAAATCCGTAGTCGAATTGCCCTTCATCCGTCGCCAGACCCCGGAGCTTGCCGCCAGGGGTGTCCTGAACCGTTATTCCATCAGAGTGGACGACTTGGAGGTCAACGGCCGGCCGGCGATAACGGCGGCCCGTTTCGATTACGGCCCGGCAGAACCAATTCGCTGCGCCGGCTCTTTTTCTGCCTTTGCCGGTAGTGGTAAGATCAAAGCCGCATTCGCCGAAAATTCAACCGAACTGGAGTGGGATATCCGAGAGGTCGATGCCGCTGCGGTCGCCACGCTGTTGAATCTGGCGGAACCGTTCCCCGCCGGGCAGGTCACCAGCAGCGGCAGGCTGGCCGGAAACTTTGCCGAGCCGGTTTCCTTGAACGGCAAGGTTTCCCTGGTGGCAATCAATGGCAGTTTCCGGAACCAACCCTTCGGCCGCATTGTTCTGGAAGGAGCTAGCGACGCTGGGATACTGCGGATCGATACCCTCGAAGTGGAAACGGGCGTCAATTCCGTCTCGGCCTCCGGGGTCTCGGCTCCGCTGGCGCCACTGCTTGCCGGTGAGGTGGAAAAGATTGTCGGTCGGACCAGCGGCCAATTCACCGCCCGGCTGGAGGATATCCCAGCCCTGCTCAGTCTCGCCGGTTTGGCCTTACCGGCACAACTTTTCCCCGGCGGGGTGCCGCCACATCGGCTCGCGGTTACCGGAACAACGGCGGCAGGAGTTATGCGGATCGATTCCCTGGAAGCGGAGCTGGGTGAAAATACCGGGTCGGCCTCCGGGGTTTCGCTGCCGTTGGCCGATCTGGTTGCCGGGAATCTGGAAGATACGGTCAGGCACACCAGGGGCAGTTTCAGCGCTCGGCTGGAGGATATTCCCGCCCTGCTCCATCTGGCCGGAATAACGGTGCCGCCTGGCTACCTTCCCGAAGGAATGCCGCCCCACCGGCTGGTGTTGGCCGGTCGGGCTTCAGAAGAGGGAGTCATCCTGGAATCGGGCATCTTCAACGAAGGTAGCGGCACGGTTACCCTGGAGCATTTCGTTGTGACCTGGCCCCGCAGCGGTCCGCTTTTGGATGGACTTAGTCTGTCGGCAAGGCTCAAGGTCAATCTTCCGGACCTGGGCCGCAGCGCCGAACTCTTCGGCGTGGAGCACGCCGGAGGAAACCTCCGGGCCGAAGTCATTTTTGACGGCCCCTGGAAAAGTCTCCAGGGAAGTATCGAAGTGCACGGCAAGGATCTCCGCTACCGGGAGGCCGAAGTGGACAGCCTGCTGCTGACGGCGCGCTCAGACTCGGCGGGATGGCGGGTCGTAAAACTCGAGGCCGGCAGGGGAGAGGACCGTCTCACCGGCAGCGGGGTAATCGCCATGAATCCTCTGCGCTTCAATGAGACGGTTGTCGATCTCAGGACAGGTGATTTTCGACCTTATCTCGGTTGGTTCCTGACCGGGGAGATTCCCCGGGCCCATGGAGCTTTGGCGGTGCAACTCGAGGTGTCTGGTTCACCGAGGGCGCCGGAGGGCAGTTTCAAGGCAGTCCTCACCGACGGTAACTTCGATGGGTTTTCCGTTTCCCGGGGAGAGCTGACGGGCTCCATGGCGGGGGAAAAGGTCGAAGTAACAACTCTGCAGGCAGAGACCTCGGAGGGGAGGGTGGAACTGGCGGGTTCTTTCCAGCACCGGGGGTGGGGAGTGCCGGTTACCGGGACCATCGGTCGGCTGACCCTGGCCCGGGAAGATTTTTTGATGGAACTTCTGGCGCCGGTGGCGGTCAGGGTCGACGGCGAAAGTTCGTGGTCCTTTGAGGAGGCGACACTGCAGGGGGCGGCCGGGACCTTCCGACTGGCGGGAGGAGTATCTCCCCAGGCCGGTTATGATCTGACGCTTCGGCTCAGTGAGGTGAAGAGCGCTCCCTGGCAGGCGCTATTTCCGGGGCTGCCGGTGGAATTCCAGGGGCTCAACCTGGAAGGGACAGTCCGTGGAACACGTTCGGCGCCTGAAGTAGCACTCAAAGGTTCGGTCGCCGAACTACGGGCTCGTGATGCTTTTGTGCCTCTGGCCGGGCAATTCGATCTCCTGCTTTCGTCTCGGGGTCTGGTCCTGAAGACCTTTTCCTGGACCACGGCGACCGGGGAGCAGATTGTGCTGGCCGGCACCATCCCTTATGACCCTTACACCCGCCGCTTCATCCCGCAAGCGCTGGTTGTGAATGGTCTTTTTTCGGTTCCCGACCTGGGGGTGTTCACCGCCTTTCTCCCCGAGAACTTCCGGGTACCGGGAGTACTCAAGGGTAAGTTGAATATTTCTGGCACCGGAGAACACCCCGAAGCGACTATCGACTTCCACGTCAAGGATGTCGGTTTTCCGGCCACGTTCCCCGTGCGCCCCCCAGGCCTGGTCTCGGTTGATGCGGTGGCGGTATTGAAGGATAACGACCTGCGCCTGGAAACCTTCACCGTTACCGGCAATGATCTCAAACTATCCTTTGCCGGTAAGTGGCGCCAGGCGGGAAATTTGCTCAAAGGGTGGACAGCGGCGGACGGACTTCCCGGCAATCTGGATCTCCGCGGCAGCTTCTCGGTGGCCGACATCGGCTGGTTGGCTCGGGGGGTTCCGGAGATCCGGCGACTGGGTGGAAAAGTTGTCGGCACCCTGGCTCTTTCAGGTCCGGCTGCCAGCCCTGAGCTTGAGGCCGAACTCAGCCTCGCGGAGGGCGAGTTCCGGGCCGAGGGCAGCATGCCGCCGCTGCGAGACCTCCAGGTGCAACTCGGTTTCAAGGAACGGACGGCAACTATCAAGCGATTCACCGGCACCGTCGGCGGCTCTCCGTTCACGGTTTCCGGTAGTGTCCTGCTGCCGGTGGACGGGGCGCCGGAGGCCGATCTCCGGGTCCAGGGCGCCAATATCCTGCTTTATCGTAGCGAGGCTGTGGGAGTCAGGGGAGATGCCGATCTCACCGTCCGGGGCTTATTTTCCGCGCCCGCCTTCGCGGGCACCCTCGCCATTACCGACGGCAGGCTTCGCAAGAACATCAACTGGCTCGAACCGCTCCGGGGAATCGGTCGGAGCAAGTCTCCGGTCGCCGTTACCGGTAACCCGGTCGGGCTCGGCATCTCGTTTCATAATCCGCCGTTGAAGGATGCGACTTTTGCCATCCATGTGACCAGCAAGAATCCCTTCCTGGTCAAGAGTAACGTGGCTCGGGGAAACTTGCGGCCCGATCTGTGGTTGCGGGGGACCGGGGAAATCCCTTTGCTGACCGGGGTGGTCTATATCGATCGCTCGCGAATCCTGTTGCCGGCCGGGAGGCTCTCGGTAGACGCCGGGCTCATCCGTTTTCCGGAGAATAGTCCCGGCCGGCCGCAGCTGGAGATTTCCGGGTCGAGCCAGATTCTGGGCTACGACATCAAATTGGCGGTGGAAGGAAACTATGACGAGCCGACGATCACTCTGTCCTCGGTGCCGCCGCTACCCCAGGACGCGCTCCTGCTTCTGCTCCTGACCGGGAAGCTGCCGCCGGGAACGGCGGAACAGAGCCGCGGCTGGCAGCAGGGCGTGAAGGTCGCCCTTTATGTCAGCAAAGGGGTGCTCGAGGAGTGGTTCGGCGGCAACGACCTCGATTCCGAAGAATCGCTGTTGGACCGTTTCGATGTCGTCACCGGTCGCGGCATCAGCCGCCAGGGCAACGAAACCATCGGGGCGCAGTATCGGCTGGCGGACGGAGTGGTGCGGGAGGGCGATGAGCTCTACCTGGTGGCTGAGCGGGATATTTACGACGAATTCAACGCGGGGCTCCGGATTGTCTTCCATTTTAAATAAATTCAGGTTGCGGTTCGACCAGGCACCGGCCGGTGGGGGCTGTGCCGCGGCAGTCCTGCTGCTGGTGGGCATGGTGGTTATGGGAAGCCTGGTTGCATCTGGTGCCCGGGCGGCGGAGCCGAATCAGGAAAAGAATGTCCTTACCCCCGCGCGGCAGGCCCAGAAAACCGAGAAGTTCCGTCTTCTGATCACCGGTAACCAAAATATCTCGGACGCGACCCTCCAGAATGCGGCCGCCGAGGAACTGCGAGATTTTCGCGACAAAGGATTCAAGAATGCCGACGCCGACGATGCAGCCTACCAGATGGAGCTCGTCTACCGGAATATGGGCTATCGTTTTGCCACGGTGGACTATGCCATTGAAAGGTCCGGAGAAGGTGAGCCCAGTCTGGTCTTTTCCGTCCAGGAAGGGGTACGGGTCCGTCTAGCGGAGATTGTCCTGGTCGGCAACGCCAAAGTTTCATCCGAAAAATTGCTGGGTTTTTTTGCCGCCCAGGGTGAGGAAACGGCAGCCGGCCCGGAGTGGTTCGTCGAATCCGGCATCACGGCCGCAGTGGAACAGATCCGAGTCTACTACTATACCAACGGTTATCTCCAAGCAGTTGTTGCGGAGCCGCAATTTATCTACTCCGACGACAGATCTTCGGTCACCGTGAGAGTCAACATTGATGAGGGAAGCAGATTTGTGATCCGTGAACTTAACTTTACCGGGGATCTGCTGCCGGAAGTTGCCGAGAATCTGGCCAAAATTCGGGAAACCCTGGTTGGCCAGCCCTACGTGCCGCGACAAAGCGCCTTTCTGCTGGAGAGCCGGATAAAAGAGCTTTATGAGGATCTCGGTTACCCGGAGGTTCGGGTCGAAGTAAAGAGAAGTGATAACCGGCTGGAGCAGGAAGTGCCGGGAGAGTCGCAGGGGCCGAAGGACGGTGCGGTGGTGCTCGAAGTCCGGATCGAAAGCGGCCCCAGGGTGACGATCTCCGGCCTGCGGATCACCGGCAATGTCAAGACCGATAAGGAATTCATCATCTCGCGCTTAAAACTGGCACCAGGCGATATTTACAGTGGTGCCAAAAAGAGGGCCAGTTTCAGCGGGCTATACCGAACCGGGCTCTTCTCCCTGGTTCGTATTTCACTGGTGGAGACGGGAGTGCCTGAAAATCGACTGCTCCTGGTTGAGCTTGAGGAACTCCCCAGCCGGGAGGTTTCCTTCGAACTGGGTTGGGGCTCCTACGAGCTGCTGCGGGGTAAGCTGGAACTGAGAAACAAGAATTTCACCGGCAAGGGCAGAATCCTCAGCGCTTCGGCGGCCGCCTCTCTGAAGTCCACCGATCTCAGCCTCGGCTACTCGGATCCCTGGCTCCTCGGCCGCGACCTGGTGTTCGATCTCCCGCTTTACTTCCGGACCAGAACCGAACCTTCCTTCGACCGGACGGAAAAGGGTATCTCCACCGTGGTCTCGAAACGTTTTACCGAATCGAAGGTCGGGCTCTCCCTGGCCTACCTGCTGCGCTATACCCAACAGTCGAACGTCACCGCCGGGGTCGCGGCCGCGGGCGACGATTATAATTTCGCCTCGGTGAAAGTACAGGCCACCCGCGACACCAGGGACGACCTGTTTTTTCCGGCCGCAGGGTATCGAAGCCTGGTGGCGCTGGAGGTCACGGATCAGACCCTGGGCAGCAGCCTGGCCTTCGTGCGATTCATCACGACCAATCGCTTCTTTTTTACCCTCGGTTCCCGCACCGTGCTGGCTGCCCGCTATGACACCGGTTTTGTGTTACCGACCACGGAGGATCTGACCTTGCCCCTGGCCGAGCGCTTTTTCAACGGCGGGGCGAGTACTGTGCGCAGTTTCCGGGAATCGGAGTTGGGCCCCAAAGACCCGTTAACCGGCGACCCCCTGGGCGGTTCCGCCTACAATGTCTTTTCTTTGGAACTGCGCCAGCGTTTCAAGCATAATTTCGGTGGCAGCATCTTTTTTGACTACGGCAACATCGTGCCATCAAGTGAAGGTGGACTTGACCAGTTCAAAACCAAGAGTGAATTCATCTCCGCCACCTTCCGGGATTATTTCACCGGCTTTCGGGCCGCCCTTGGGGTCGGGATTCAGTATATCCTGCCGGTAGGTCCGCTCCGGCTCGATTTTGCCTACAACCCGGCCGTGGATGAGACGCAGAGGGAGAATGAATACACCATCCACCTGACGGTGGGCATGGCTTTTTGAAAGAAGTTTAACGATAAGCACGAATGTGAGCGGAGTGGGGCGGATGCGGTGTTGTCATCTTATGTGTTTGATAGTAATCGGGATGGCGATGAGTTTGATGTTTACAGCCATTCAGTGCGGCGATTAAATGCGATTTCAGGCATAAATGAGTGAGCTGGTCTGGAAAATATACGATTCTCTGACGACGTCACAAAAGGAATCAGCGATTTCATTTCTCCAACCGTTCAGCAAACCTTGTCAATCATCACCGGCTTTGCCTGGATCATGCATGGAAGGTCATGCTTCGCCTGGGTACTCTTCCTGAACGATCGCCTCGGTGGATAAGTACTTACCCTTGGTTTGAATTAGACATGGTTAAAAAAAAGAAAAAGATAAAACGGCGCCCCGGACCAGGCTATCCGAATAATCCCCATAATTCCCGTCCTTTGCCTCAGCAGGCGGCAGAGTTGCTGCGGCAGGGCGAGGTACTTGAAGGCAACGGGCAGTTCGCAGAGGCCTTGATATTTTATCGCCAGTCCCAGTTACATGCTCCAGATCGGGAGGAGATTTATCTACGGTTGGGGAACCTTCTTGAAAAACTAGGCAGGGTACAGGACCTGATCGAACTTTACCGGGGCGCCATAATGGCTGGGGTTAAAACCGTTAATATATATGGGAGGTTGGGCCAGGTTCTGGGAAAAACAGGACAGCACCGTGCATCCGTGGCAGTCCTGCAGGAAGCAGTAGAAAAGCATCCCCGCGAAAGCCGCCTTTATTTTTCGCTGGGTGAAGCTTTGATTGTGACGGGGCGGATAGAAGAGGCCCTGGAATCCTATGGGCGCTCCGCCAATTTAAATCCTCGGTTTGTGCAGGCATTGATCGGGCAGGGCCGGGCCTATATGTACCTGGGCGATAAGGCAGAGGCTTTGAAGTGCATGCGGCGCGTCCTGCAGCTGGATCCGCGCAATGTCGGCGCTCTATTCAACATGGCAAGTCTCAAGAAATACAGGGAGTATGATGACGATGTCAGGACCATGGAATTCCTGTTTAACCAGGGTAGTCTGGCCCCAATCGATCAGGAACGCCTCTCTTTCGCTCTGGGAAAAATCTTCGAGGAGCTCCAGGATCACGACAAGGCCTTTGACTATATTGCCGAGGGTAATCGCCTGCATCGTCGGGGCTACGATTATGATCCGGTCTCTGACGACTCATCCTGGTTGTTAGAATTATTCTCCGATGGATTTATGGCCGACCGCGCGGGGTGTGGCGCTACAGGCTCGATCCGACCTGTATTTATCTTGGGGATGCCACGTTCCGGCACCACCCTTGTAGAGCAAATTCTCTCCAGCCATCCCCTGGTTTTCGGGGGGGAGAGTTGTACTGTTTAACCCGAGTTTTGATCGACATTTCCGAGACCCAGGCGGGGGAAACGTTCGAGGCCAAACTGGCCGGCTTGCCATGCTCGGCACTGTCCGATCTTGGACGCAGCTACCTGACTGAACTGGAAGGTCTACCCGGACGGGGTGAGTTGCCGGTGGTAACCGATAAGATGCCGGACAATTTCCCCTGGGTGGGATTGATCAAGCTTCTCTTTCCGGAGGCCCGTGTAATTCACTGCTTTCGCCAGCCTTTGGACAATTGCTGGTCCATTTACAAAAACTTATTCGGAACCGGGCATAATTATGCTTATGATCTCGGTGAATTGGGCGCCTATTATGTACAGTATGCCAGAGTGATGGACCACTGGCGCAGGCTGTTGCCCGGCTACATGCATGAAATCTCCTATGAGACATTGGTGGCTGACACCGAGAAAGAGGTCCGGGTCCTCCTGGATTATTGCGGATTGGATTGGGACGTGCGCTGTCTTGATTTCCACCGGACTGAACGTGTGGGTACGGACCCTGAGCTCCAGTCAGGTCCGTCAACCGATTTACCGTGATTCGATCCGGTTATGGAAGAGATATGGCAAGCGCTTGGCGCCGTTGATCGAAGCACTGGGGGACTTGGCCGGCACGGAGGTGGGAGAACAGCCTGTCGGTGGCAACTCCGGCAATTAGATTAAACGGGTTGTCCCCGCCAACTCTAAGGGATGGTTTAATCTCGTGATTATATTTTTAAAACCGAGAGGTGGTTGGGGAGGGCGAAGCGGATCGACGGGACTAACGGAGCTATGGGCGGTGTCCCGTCGTTTCAAAGGAAAAAGTAAGGAGCGCCATGAACAACCAGATCAGGGAAACAGAGGCCGGTCCGTCCTCGGCTCCCCGGGCCGGACGGATGGAGATGGAACAGGTCAGAAAAAAGTTGCTCGAACTGTTCGGTAAAATCGATCATGAGATCCCGTTACTCCTCTTTACCGATCCGACCATCAACAGTCAGTACAACGAGGTGCTTCGGGCGGTCATCCGCTCGATCCGCGAGGTTACCCGCCAGGTCACTTTGCGGGAATTCGGCCGGAACCATGAGCTGGCCGAAAAGTATGACATCACTCATTATCCCACCTTGTTATTCGACCCCGAACATTTCTCCATTCGCTGGCTCGGGGCGCCGGTCGGCGAAGAGGGGCGATCCTTCGTGGAAGCCATCACCATGCTGGGCTATCGTGAGACCGGAATCAGCGCACCCTCGAAAAAGATCCTGGATAAAATCACCACTCCCCGGGCGATCAAGCTTTTCATCAGTCCCACCTGTCCCTTCTGCCCGCAGCAGGTCGTCAATGCTCTGAAGGCCGCGATCGCCAGGCCGGAAATAATTTCCCTCGAAATTATCGATATCCAGGCGAATCCGCTCTTGGCCGAGCAGTACAAAGCCTTCAGCGTTCCGGTCTGTTTTGCCGATGAGGTGGTGATTGCCAGGGGGGCTCAGCAGGAAGAGCTCTTTATGGTTTCGCTGCAAAAACTGGCGCAGCAGAACTTCTTCATCCCCGAGAGCGATGCCGAACAGGTGGCAGCCGATGTGGCAATCGTCGGCGGCGGCCCCTCCGGGCTTACCGCCGGGATCTATGTGGCCCGAAGCGGCTTAAAGGCGGTGATCATCGAGCGGGGCGCTCTCGGCGGCCAGGTCGCGCTCACCCCGGTGGTCGAGAATTATCCCGGTATTTCGCACATAGAAGGCAGAACCCTGATCGATATCATGGTCAGCCATGCCCTGGAATACGTGGCCATTTACCCCGATGAAGAGGTCATGGAGATCAAGGTCGGCCAGCCCTTTGAGATTCTGACCAACCGACGTCGCTACACGGCCCGAGCGATTCTGTTGGCGACCGGGGCCAGTTATCGGCGCCTCGGCATCCCCGGGGAAGAACGCTTGGCCGGTAGCGGGGTCAGCTACTGCACGACCTGCGACGGCGCCCTGTTCAAGGGCAAAGAGGTTATGGTGGTGGGCGGCGGGGACAGCGCCCTGACCGATGCCCTCTATCTGGCCAACAACGATATCCGGGTGACCATTGTCCATCGCCGGGACACCTTCCGCGCTCAGGATCACCTGGTCAAGCAACTCCCGAAGCACGACATCCGGGTGCTGTTCGATAGCGAGGTCCAGGAGATCCGCGGCGAAACCAAGGTAGAAGAGGTGGTTCTCCATAATATCCGCACCGGCGAGACCACGACCAGGCCCACCGACGGCGTCTTCGTCGCCATCGGTTATGAACCGGCGGTGGAATTGGCCAGGAAGGCAGGCGTTGAATTAACGGCGGGTGGTTTTATCAAAGTCGATAAAAACCACCGGACCAGCGTCCCGGGCATTTACGCGGCCGGCGATGTGGAAGGCGGCTATCGACAGATCGTAACCGCAGCCGGCCAAGGTTCCGGCGCGGCCATCACCATTTTCGAAGATCTCATCAATCCCTACTGGAAATGAACTTTTCGCAGCATAGGTAGTTTTTTGGCGGCTGGCAATCACGGCAATACCAGGTGATATCAAGCTCGGACTTGAATCTTTCCAGGTAGTCGACAAAGAGCACCTGGAAGTAGACACAGGGAGGAATTGACGGACGGCTTTCCTCTGGCCGGGCATGTCCTTGAGGGTATCGAGCAGAGGGAACTCGAACAAGTTGCCTAGGAGAAGGGCGCAGGTAATGACAAAACCACCCAGACAATTGGGGGGTTATGTGCGACCTTGCTCGTTGCCATCAGATCAGGGGAGGGGATTTGTTTTGTGTTAATAGTTGATTTGGTTAAATGATTTAATCTTGTTGTATGCACAAAAGACAACGAAAGACTAAAACATATTTCTTTTCGCCGGCAATCTACATAATAGTAGCTGAAATTTGATGGTAATCAGATTTTCTTTTCTTGGTATACTTTTTAAGTGTTTCTCTGGAAATGAGGGCTTTCTTCGATATACCGGCCTGTTGCCAACCGGATAAGTGGTTCCCCATGAGCGGCCGATTCAAAACGATTCCGTCACCCCGTTTGTTGACGGGGATTCTCTGACCTCACAGGTGATCCCATGTCCATCGAGCAAGACACGAGTACGTCATCCGTGGTGTACTCCTCCGAACCGGAGGATTTTCGCTACATCGCGGTGAATATCCCCTGCCAGGAGGCTTGCCCCGCCTATACCAATGTCCCCGCCTATATCCGGGCTTTGTACGAGAATCGCTATGACGACTCCTATGAGATCAATCGGCTGGTGAATATCTTCCCCGGAATTTTAGGCCGGGTCTGTTCGCGTCCCTGTGAGGATTTCTGTCGTCACGGCGAGTCTGGGCTGGGCCGCCCGGTCAATATTTGCCACATCAAACGGGCGGCGGCGGATCTGCGCCGTGAACCGGTCCAATCAGGCCCGCGGGTTTCGGGGAAAATTGCCAAGCGGGTGGCGATCGTCGGATCCGGACCGGCGGGTCTGGCCGCCGCCCATGATCTGGCCACCGTCGGTTTTTCGGTCACCATCTTCGAGGCCTTGAACGAGCCCGGCGGCATGCTCCGCTACGGCATTCCCGAGTTCCGTCTGCCCCGGCAGGTGGTTCGGGAAGAGGTCGGCCGGATCATCGACCTGGGCATCACCCTGAAGACCGGGGTCCGGGTCGGCCGGGACCTTACCCTGCCGGAACTGTTGCGGGATTATGATGGTGTGCTCCTGGCCGCCGGCTGCTATGAGGCCAGGCGCCTGAATATTGAAGGCGAGGATTTGTCCGGGGTCTATTCCGGCCTGGAGTTCATGATGGAGGTCTGCCAGGGCAGGAATCCTGCGGTGGGCGAGCGGGTGCTGGTTGTCGGCGCCGGCTTTACCGCCTTTGACTGTGCCCGGACCTCTCTCCGGTTGGGCGCTAAGGAGGTGAGGATCTGTCTGCGGCGGACCGAGGAGGACTTGACCGTCACCCGCGACGAGATCCACGAAGCCAAGCGTGAAGGGGTCAGGATCGAGTCCCTGATGCTCTCCCGCCGGATCAATGGTGACGACCGGGTCACGGGGGTGGAATTCGTCCGGACCCGGCCTGGTGAAAAAAACGAACAGGGGAAGAGCACGATTACGCCCATCGAGGGTAGTGAATTCATCGTCGAGGCCGATACGGTGATCGTGGCCACCGGTCAGAGCTCGCGCCCGATGGCCCTGCCCGGCGGTGGACCGGATGAGATCCTCGAACTTGGCGGCGGCGACGGGGCTGCTACCGGGGTCCCGGGCCTCTATGCCACGGGTGACTATCTGACCGGGCCGACCACGGTGATCGGTGCCCTGGCCCGGGGCCGTCGGGCCGCCGAGGAAATCGCTCGCGATCTGGCCGGTCACCCGTACCGGCAGCAGATGATCCGCATGGAGGAGACCGTCATTACCGACCGGGAACGGTCCTGGGATTTCTTGCCCCGGCAGGAGATGGCCACGGTGGCGGATGTGGCCGCCCGGCTTGCCGAACCCGGTCTGGAGGTGGAAACCGGGTATACCGAGGAGACCGCGGCAACTGAGGCGAGACGCTGCTATCTCTGCTACCTGCACTACGAGATCGATCTCGATCGCTGCATCTACTGTCGTTATTGTATCGATATGGCGCCCCGGGACTGCATCAAGCTGGTTGAGGAGATCAAGACCGACGAGGTCGGCGCGATCAGCGGCCTGGTCGAAACAAAGGACTGGGCCAGGGTGAACGCGGTGGTCATCGACAACAGTCCGCTGCATCCGCTGTGGGGCCTGCGTCCGGGTCTGTCCGGTGGACTGTATCTCGGTCACCCGGGTGGAAAGAGTCGAGAAATTGGACCTGGGGGAGTGACCCGCGGCAAGAATGCAGGAGCCAGGAGCGAGGATGAACGGTATGGCATATAACCATTTTGTGGTGGTCGGCAACGGCCCGGCCGGAACCGAGGCGGCCCTGACCCTGCGGCGCCAGGCGCCGGCGGCACGGATTACCTTGATCGGCCGGGGCCGGGATCCGGGCTTCGCCGCCCATCTTCTTCCCGACTATATCGCCGGTCGGTTGCCGGAGGAGGCGCTTTGTCCCGGACCGGCCTGCGACATTTCGGGGCATGACATCAAGCTGCGCTGTGCCCAGGAGGCGGTCGGTCTGAAGATCGAAGATCACCAATTGATTCTGGCCCATCGCGAGGTGATCCCTTTTGACGGCTTAATTCTGGCCGTGGGCAGCCGACCCCGGATTCCCGAGCCGATGCAGGTTTTTTCCGATCTCTTTCTGACCCTGAAGAGCCTGGCCGATGCCCGGCTTTGGCGCCAGCGTCTGGCCGGCACGGATTCCGTCCTGATGATCGGCGGTGACCTGATCTCACTGGCGGTGACCAGAGCCCTGCTCCATCTCGGCAAGAAGGTGTATTTCCAGTTCAGCGCAGATGCCTTCTGGCCTCTGCGCTGCGACGCGACCTTGCTGGCCGAGGCTGGCGAACGCTTGCGACGCCGGGGAGTGACTGTAGTCGATGGTCCGATCCGTGCACTGGCCCGGTTGTCGGATAATGACTATGAGGTCTCTATTGCTGCAGGAGAGCTTCGGGTTGGGCTGATCGGCGCTTTTTTCGGGATGACGCCCGATATCGGTTTTCTGGCCCGCAGCGGTCTGCGTCTCGACCGGGGAGTGTTGGTTGACGAGTATCTGTCCACCGGCCATGAGGGGATTTATGCCACCGGCGACTGCGCTCAAATCTATCATCCGAAGCTTCGGGACTACTGGATCTCTATCGGCCATGAAAACGCCAGGATCCTCGGCAACGTCGCCGGTGTAAACCTGGCCGGCGCCAGCGACCGGGCCGCGGTGGAACCGGCCTCAATCTTCACCGCCCACGGGATCCGGGTGAACACGTCATGGTGGTCGGAATTTTGAAGCTGAGTTGAGCAGCCAATACGCTGTTAGGTTTAGTCTTTCAGTTTATGTGGGTAACAAGTTGCTCCTCCTTCGACAGGCTCAGGATGATCGGAATTACTGTCTGAAATAGTAGTTACCATTCACCCTGAGCCTGTCGAAGGGTGTCCAGGCAGCAGACCGGAATATCGAGGATTACATATATGAACTCAGTTGACCTGACCATCGAAATTTGCGGGATGTCCGGCGACGGAACCATTGCCGCCGGGGAGTTGTTGAACGCGGCCATGGCCCGGCTCGGCTTCTCCGTCCTGGCCTTTGACTCGTACCCGGCCGAGATTCGAGGTTTCGGGCGTTGTGTCACCCGTTCGCGGGTGGGTACGGAGGAGCGGCTGGCCTTGAGTGCCAAAACCCATGTCCTCATCTCCCTGGACGACGAGCAGTCCCAATCCCGGCTGCCGGTTCTGGCCGAGGGTGCCACGGTATTCTTTGACAACCAGCCGCCGGTACTGCTGCCCGAAGGCATGTCGCTGGCGGCCCATGTGACTCCTGACAAGGAACTCATCGGCGTTCCTTTTGTGGCTCTGGCTTCCCAGGCGGCTGGGACCGCCCGGGGCAAGAATGTCGCCGCCCTCGGCGGCTTTGCCGCCTTTTTCGGCATGGCGAAGGAGCCCTTTCATCAGGTGATCGAGCGCAAGTTCAAGAGCAAGGGCGAGGCGGTGCTGACGGGAAACCTGAAGAGCTTCGATCTGGCCTATGAACATGTCCGCAAAAACTATCACGACCGGCTGCAGGACGTCCTGGCGGCACCAGGCGAGATGGATGGCGACCGGCAACTGCTTTCCGGCAGCCGGGCCATCGTCCAGGGTGCCCTGGATGCCGGTCTGAAACTCTACTTCGGCTATCCCATTACCCCGGCCACGCCGGTCATGGAACTTCTGGCCAAGGCCCTGCCGGAAAAGGGGGGGAGAGTCGTGCAGATGGAGGACGAAATCTCCTCCATCGGGGCGGTGCTCGGCGCTTGCTACGCCGGGGTCCGGGCCATGACCGCCACCTCCGGGCCCGGCTTTGCCCTGATGACGGAGCTGATAACCCATGGCATCATGGCCGAGATCCCGGCGGTGATCGTCAACGCCCAGCGGGGCGGCCCGGCCACCGGGCTGCCCACCAAGACCGAGCAGTCGGATCTCTACGCCGCCGTCTTCGGTGGCCCCGGGGACTCGGCCCGGCTGGTGCTGGCGCCCACCAACGTCACCGAATGCTATCAGCTCCTGGTCAAGAGTTTTCAACTGGCGGAAAGATATCAGACTCCGGTGATTCTCCTGACCGATTTCTTTCTGCACAACCGGGTCGAGACCGTGGCGCCTCTCTCCGCGACCCCCGCGGAGACGGCGAACGGCAATCTCTTTCCGGAGCCTGCGGCGGGGGGAAACTATGAACGGTTCCAGCCGACCGCTTCGGGGATTTCACCGCGTGCCCTGCCGGGCGCGGAAGGCTTTATCCACACCATTACCGGCCTTGAGCATACCCCGAAAGGGGTCCACGATTTCAGCCCGGCCAATCATCAGACCATGAGCGACAAACGGCATCGGAAGTTGGCGACTGCTGTGGCCGATATGCCGAAACCGGTGGCATTCCCTGAGGAAGGCGAGCTGAACCTGGGAGTCGTCGCCTGGGGCTCCACCTGGGGCTCGGCCCTGGAGGCGGTGCAGATGGCCCGGGAGAAGGGACTTTCGGTCGGGGGGCTCAAGATGATCTCGCTTTCTCCCTTCCACGAAGAGGAGGTTCGTGCCTTCATGAAGCGTTGCCGGGGTATTCTCATTCCGGAACTCAATCACGAAGGCCAACTCGCCACCTTGGTCGGGCACCTCTTCGGGTCTGGGGTGAAACGGTTGAATCGGGTCACCGGCCAACCCCTGGCGGCGGTGGAGATTCTCGAGGCGATCAAAGTGATTCTGGGAGGTAACGGGTGAAAACACCGGGACGAGTTCTGGCCGCAAAGGTTGACAAGATCAAGAAGGCGGAGGTCTTTTCCGTCCGTTCCGAGAATCTGCCCACCTGGTGCCCGGGGTGCGGATATTTCGGCATCCACCAGGGCCTCAATCATGCCATCAAGCGTCTCGGCCTGCCCCGTCATGAGGTGGTGGTGGTGTCCGGGATCGGCTGCGCCGGGCGGTATCCTTTCTTTTCCAACACTTACGGGCTCCATACCGTCCACGGACGGGCCCTGCCGGTGGCCACCGGCGTCAAGCTCGCCAACCCCAAGCTCACCGTCTTTGCCGTGGGCGGTGACGGCGACGGCCTGGCCATCGGCGGCGGTCATCTGCCCCACATCGCCCGGCGGGATGTCGACGTGAACTATCTGTTGTTCGACAATTCCATCTACGGCTTGACCAAAGGGCAACCCTCACCCAGCTCACCCACCGGTTTCAAGACCAAGGCCTCCCCGGCCGGCAGTTTTGAAGCCCCTTTAAACGCAAGCCTCCTGTCCCTAGCCCATGGCGCTTCTTTTGTCGCCCGCCTCTTCGCCGGTGATCCGGAGGGGATTGCCGCCGCCCTCATGGAGGGAATCAACCACCCCGGCTACGCCTTCTTCCATCTGCTCACCACCTGTGTCACCTTCGACAAGCAGTTCAAGACCTGGAACCACCTGAAGGAGTGGGTCCACCCCCTGCCGGACGGCTATGACCCCACCGATCGCAAGGCGGCCATGATCCATGTTCTGGAAGATGATTTCAGCACCGGGATCCTGTATCGGCGAGAGAAGGTGGAGTGAGGGAACCGATCACAGGGTTGGCACGACATCCGGGTGCTGTTCGACAGCGAGGTTAAGGAGATCCGCGGCGAAACCACGACCAGTTCAACCGGCGGTGGACTTGGCCAGGAAAGCAGGCGTTGAATTAACGGCGGCTGGATTTATCAAAGTCGATAAAAACCACCGGACCAGCGTCCCGGGCATTTACGCGGCCGGCGACGTGGAAGGCGGCTATCGACAGATCGTAACCGCAGCCGGTCAAGGTTCCGGCGCGGCCATCACCATCTTCGAAGATCTCATCAACCCCCCATTGGAAATGAACTGTTCGTAACTGAATGAGACTTTCAACCCCGTGGTGGATGGGAAGTAGAGGGAGAACGAATTCACCATCCACTTGACGGTGGGTATGGCCTTCTGAAGATTACCAGGCCTCGTTCGTTAAGGGAGCGTAAAAACTAAAGTTTGCCTAAAGATAAATGCTCCGGGAGGGCTTGGTGCAAATCAAGGGGAAAATTATCAAGCACAAGATTCAAGTTGAGACCGCCCAGGATATAAAAGCCACCGCTCAAGCTTAATAAATACAGTCTGGCCAGGCGGAGGCATCAGGCGATAATTCGCCGGTGGCTTGAATGGTTCAAAGCTTAGCTAAATATATGAAGCGATGGATTTAGCGTTGACAGTCAGGCTATTCGGCCATTGACTGGGAATGTCAGGCATAAATGAGTTTGTGAGGCGGGGATGAGCTGGGGAAATGGGCGGATTCGCATCGCCGCCAAAAAATTGGGAAAGCGATTTCATAACGCCCTGAGAGTGCCAGGCAAGAGGCGGTTTGCCGCCAAGTTGCGTAAGCTTTTCCTTGGTGGCGGAGGGGATGCTCTGGTTCAGAACCTTTAGAGAAAGGCGAGATCCAGAACAAACAGAGACTGACCCCCGCCGTACCCCGGGGCAAGAGCAGTCTGGACTCCGCCAATCCGCCAATCTCAGGCCCTTTCGCCGGCTTTATTTCCCGGTATGGCTCAATCTTGCCGCCGCCATTTCGTTTTCAACCATTTGGGCGCTCGTCTGTTTTAAAATCTCCCTGCCCTGGATCCGTGACTTGTCGACCATTTTTCCCTTGTTCCTGACGGTCCTGATTGTTTTTGGCATAGCCTTGATTCCCGGCTGGGCCAATGCTTTTCTGGTTTTCGGGCTTTTGATCGACCGGCGGCCTGTTTATCGCTACCATGAATTTCTACCGGCGGTGAGTGTGCTGGTGGCTGCCTACAATGAAGAGGAAACCATCTATACGACCATCGAGTCGGTGGTCAGGCAGGAGTATCCCGGCCTAATTGCCGCGGTTGTTTTTCGCAATTACGCCATAGTCGGCCTCATAACCCTCTTTCTGCTGCCCTTGATGGTGCTAGTCAATGTGATCATGTATCTGCATCAGCGCAGTATTTTCCGGCACCACTGATTGCGGGTGCGCCGCAACTTTATGGGCTTATTGTTCTATATGCTCTTGTATCAGCTGGTCATGGCGCCAGCGAGCCTGGCCGGCTATCTGGCGGAGTTTGTCAATCTGCGCAAGTCCTGGGCCACCAAATAATGCGGTCGGTTGTCCTGTGCTTCTGTCTTGTCTGGCTCAACATCTCGTCCGTCCAGGTCAGCACCCTGTTTTTTACGGAGGGTAAACTTAGCTCCGACAGTGATGAGGCCGATCAGCAGCTCTTGGTCGCTGGCGCCGGTCAGGAATTTGAGAGTGGTTTTTTGTCAAGAATAGAGGTGGGCGGCGGCAACCGAAAGTTTGCTGATAATCTGGGCTCCGAAGCCTTTGATCTGCTGCGCCTGCGCCTGCAGACCATCAAGCGAAGCGGCTGGCAGGCCAAACTACAGCTGGATTACCTGAAAAGTGACGACTGGTCGCCCCTGGTCTATGGTCTCACGCTCAGCTCGCAGCCACACCCCCGGTGGTATTTCGAGCTTGCCGCGGAACGTGATCTGGTGGATACGGTTGCGGCCGTCCGAAACGAGACACTGGAGGACAGCTATAGCCTCTCGGCTGATTACAAGCTCAGCAGCTCCTTGACCATGGTCGGGGCTCCGCTGGTGCAGAATTTTTCCGACTCCAACCAGCGATGGGGAGGTGTGGTGCGGCTTATTTACTCGCCGCCGCAGTATGAAAAATTTTCTGTGGAACTGAAGGGGCGTCTGCTCAAGAGTGATTTTGCCGGGGTAGGCTATTTCAGCCCGTAATCACTAGAGGAATATTTACTGATTTTCGTGCTAGCCGTAGCATTTAATAACGATGCCTGGGTGGTGCGTCTTCGGCTTGGTCCGGGGCTGCAGGTGGTTAAAGACCATGGGGGTGAAAGGAATACAAAGGATGCCTATATGGGTGAAGTAAAGCTGCGCGGCTGGTTTACCCAGAGCCTCGGTTTGGAAGCGCTAGCCGGCTGCAGTTCGGCCCTGCAGACCAGCGGCAGTTATCAATACTGCTATGGCGATGCACGCCTGACCTATCATTGGTAGCGCGGCCGGAATTCAACCGGGGCAAATCGTTGCCCTTTGACTTCTCAAAAGCAATTCCTGATCACCTGGCCATCCGCGCACTTTTGGGCGGCGTTGAGCCCTGGCTGGAGAAGCAGAAATTTGTTTCGACCTGCAGCTGCATCGGTTCATAGCCGAACAAGGCGTTGAGGTGGTGTAGAAAAGCGTGCTGGCCCTCGGATTGCCAGATCTCGCCTATGGCCTCATCGACATTATCATAATCGTCGACCAGCTCGTCAAAATCCCGGTCAGTCGCTCCTGATGCATCGATATACTGATTGATCAGCCCCAGCCACATGACGCTGGCGCCCATGATATAGGCGGGCCAGACCTCTTGCAGGGGAGTGATCTCCCGTTATGGCGGCACCCGTCTGGGGCAGCTCAGCAAACGTCTGACCGAGAGCGGGATGGTGGCCGTGGCCCTGTTGCTCGGTCTGGCCATACTGGGTTTTATCCGGCAGGCGAAAGGCTGGCTGCGTTCCGGCGCCGGCTGAGCAGAGGTTTGCGCCATGCGCCTGGCCACCTAATAATGTGCATGACTTTGTGGGACAGGACGGTCGTTTCAACCCCGAAAGGATCACCGAGGTTATCGCCGAGATCAAGGCCTATATAGTCGCCCTGCAAGAGGTGACTTTCGACCATGCCAACACTCTGGTCAAGCTCTTTGAAGAAGCCGCCGGGATGCCCTCGATCGACGGCAGTTTGTTTGCCGGGCTACAAGGCCCCGTGGTCCTTTTGGGCAACCTCAATGTCTGGGGCTAGGGAGGAGAGTTTCGTCAGTTTTCAGCGGCAGGTTCCATCCATGTCCCGATTCGCATTTTCCTACCTGGTTCGGGCCGTTAGCCGTCCTGGACCGGATCATGGTTCGACGCTCGCTTGGGGTCAAGCGCTGCTGGCGCCACGACAGCCCGGCGGCCAGAATCGCTTCCGATTATTTTCCCATGGTTGCCGAAATCGAGTGGTAGTCAGGCGGGAGGTTGGGGGGAGAATCAGTGACTAAACCGGTCCTCGCAGCTCTGGGCATTTTCTTGCTATCTTGAGAGCATAAATCTGGTATCTTTGCTCTTGGGCAAGCTGCGATAGCATCTGTGCTACTTAGACCGCCAAGTCAAAGGAGTACAGATGCTATCGCAGCTTGCCCACTTACACGAAACATGCAAAGTTGCACTTACGAGTTGAAACCAGGAATATAAACAGAACCATGCGACAGAAGATTTCACGGATACTGAGTTATCTAGGAGAGAGTTCGTGGGTAGCCTATGCAGCTATTTTTTTGCTCCAAGTAAAGGTGATGTTGTATATATGGGAGTATCGTGACCTTACCGAAGGCGATACCTCGTATTATTACGTCGAAGTTTTCAACTGGTTGGACAAGTTCAAGGGCAGTATCGTCTGGTCGCCAATTTATACAGGGTTCCTTGCGATCCTGCACAGGTTGCTCGGTGTCCCCTTCTGGGTGTTAATTGTCACCCAGATCTTCGTTGCCACCAGTGCCTCTATCATAATACTCTCATTGATGCGTCGCCTGCTGCCGAAACATCTTGCCTGGGTCATTGCCGCCTGGTGGGTGGTGCTGCCTATTAATTTTGATACCGTTTATAATGTGCATCTCTTTTCCGCCCTTTTCCCTCTGGCTCTTTTTGTCATAGCCGCATACGTCAATAATATTTATGGTAGAGGGATCGTGTTGGGAGGGCTTCTTTTCACGGCGGTACTTTTGCGAAATGAGTATGGCGCCCTTTTTTTGCTATGGCTTCTGGCCCTTGGAGGCTACGAGATTTATCGATACCACCGGGAGGAAGTTTTTCCTTCCCGGCGAACCATCTTTTTCGCCTATGGGGCGCCTCTCTTTTTGGTGGTATTTTTAATAGGCGTCTTTTTTGCTAGATCGGTAGATACGTATCCCAAAATGAAGAAGTCTATCGAAGTCAAGCACACCCTTAATGTTTGCCAGATTTATGCGTTCAACAGAAAGCAGCAGGGGGACTCCTGGAAGGGCAATCCCTGGACCGACTGCGATAGCATTATCAAACGTGATTTCGGACGAACCGAGGTCACGTTTTCACAGGCCTTTTTTTTAAACCCTCGCGCTATCCTGCGGCACATCTGGTGGAATATCAAACTCATTCCGAGTGGCACTCAGTTGGCGTTATTCAATTACTATGCCGGAGGACCGAACCCCGATTATTTGCCGGCCAAGCGCGCGCCACTTGTCTGGGTTCCGTTTTTATTGGTATTGGGGTTTAGTGGTTTTGCAGTGGTGGCCGGCATTGTCGTACCGGTCTTGCGGAAACGGCAGTCTTTCAAGGATGGATTCGCCTGGCTGTTTTTATCGAGTGCGGCTTTGCTGGCATTAGGAGTCATGATCATGCAGCGACCTCGTCCATCATATATGTTCCCGTATACCCTATTTCTCATGGCTTTGACCGGTCTTGGTCTTGATCGGCTTCTGGAGCTGGTGCGGGTGGATAAAGCGGTCAAGGCATGGTGGCCTCTATGCGGGATTCTGCTTATCCTGATCGTCCCTTCCCATTATGACGCCGATTATGTCGGCAATTTTGGCTATAAAGGGCAGCCTTTTCGTCAGCGCTATGAGCGGCTTGCACCGTATATCAACAGGTATTCTTTAGATTCACCGGCAGAAATGATAACCCCCTTGGGAGACATTGAGATTCTCTGCAACTACTTGGGGATTAATTGCACTACCAGGGACATGGAGGGCGATATTTCCGCCGCTGGAATAAAAAAGCTGACTTCCGCTTTCCCCGGTGAGAACGTCTATCTCTCCTATCTCGAGAACATGATCTGGAACGTCAATTCCCTTCCCAATCAGAAAAAAAGAGAATCACTGAATTATATAAAATTAGACTGCTTTTCACAGGTCAACAATGTCATGACCTGTAGTGATGGGACGGTGGATTTAGGCAGGGGTGTTATGAACGATGGAAGGGTCGACATCCCGCTCCGTGCGGTATTGTTTGTTAACGACGGTCACGTGCTTGACCAGAAAAACTATGGGAATGAGCAGGGTTACTATCTGCAGGTGCTGATGCGGAAGGGTATTCTTTACATGATCCTGGTGGCTGACGAACGCCTGTTTCGGACCAACTTCAACCAGCAGTATTTGCTTGGCAACTATGACAGGCGATATTTTGAGGAGGTATATGATGACTTTCCGATGATAAGAGTGCTGAAGGTGAAAGAGAAAAGAGAGGCGAACCGTAGAATCGCTGAACCTGGAAATATTGAACCGCAGAAGTGAATAACGGGAAATGGGAGTACAGAGCAAAGAGTCTGGGAAGCAGTTACCCTAACGATCTGCTCCTTAAGCTCTCTGCCGCCGTTATAACAGGCAATCCAATGAGCGACAAAAAGAAAATTCTGATCTTTATCGTGAGCTACAATGCGGAATCATTTATTCAGAAGGTACTTGATCGCATCCCGGAAGAGGTGTGGGAAAGTACCGTCTATGATACCTCGATTCTAATTATAGACGACCAGTCTTCCGACCGGACCTTTCATCGTGCCTTGGAGTATATGGAAGAGTTCTCCCATAGAGATATCACCGTCCTGCACAATCCCGTCAACCAGGGCTACGGAGGGAACCAGAAGATAGGTTACTACTATGCCTTGAAGCATACCTTCGACATAGTAGTATTGTTGCATGGTGACGGACAGTATGCGCCAGAGTACCTGGATCAAATGATCATGCCGCTGGTCAAGGGGGAGGCGGATGCCGTCTTCGGCTCTAGAATGATCAACAAGGCCCATGCCTTGCGTGGTGGGATGCCCCTCTATAAATGGCTGGGAAACCAGATCCTTACCGGAATCCAGAATACTCTTCTGGGTTCGCGACTTTCCGAGTTCCATACCGGATATCGAGCGTACAGTACCGAGGCCCTGCGAAAAATCCCCTTTGCCTTCAATTCGGATTATTTCGATTTCGACACCCACATCATTATCCAACTGCTAAATACCGGGCAGCGTATCAAAGAGATTCCAATCCCGACTTATTACGGCGAGGAAATAAGTTATGTGAACGGGATCAAATATGCGGCCCTTATTCTCCGCAGTACTTTACATTCAAGGCTGATGAAACTGGGCATCTTTTATACGCCGATGTTCGATTACGATTATAAAAACGAACATTACACCGCCAAGGTAGGATATGACAGTTCCCATCAATTTGCGCTGGATCAAGTCGACCCTGGCATGCGCGTGCTCGATATCGGCAGCGGACCCGGTTACCTGACGGAACACCTTAATTGCAAAGGAGTCGAAGTCATTTCAGTGGACAGTCATGTTCAGCCGCTGCTGGAAGAAAAATCTGTCCGGACTATCGAGGCAAATATAGAAAAATATGAATGGAAATCGGAGGACACGAAAGTCGACATGATCCTCATGCTCGATGTGATTGAACATCTCCGTAGTCCGGAAAAGCTGCTGATGGATTTGCGTTCCGCCTGTATGGAAAACTCCGATGCTCCGCAGCCTCAAACTGTCATTACAACGCCCAATATCGCTTTCTGGCCGGTCCGCCTGGGACTTCTCTTCGGCTGGTTTCATTACGGAAAAAAAGGAATTCTGGACAGGGGACATCATCGCCTTTTCACCCCGAAATCTCTGGTGAATCTTTTGAATCAGAGCGGTTATGATGTTATCCGGATGGTTGGGATTCCCGCCCCCTACCCCTTGGCCTTGGGAGATAATCTCTTTTCTCGGGCATTACTTAAGTTAAATAGCTGGCTAACCCACTTAAGTAAAGGTTTCTTTGCATATCAGACCGGCGTGATAGCCCAACCACGGCCTACTCTTAATTTTCTGCTTAATAGCGCAGAGCAGAGCGGAAGCAGGAAGGCAGCTCTTTTTGCTCGATAACGTAAGTGATGAATGAGTTGCCGCTTGCTGGCCGCTTGGCGATAGTTTAAACGGTTCTTCGCAGTGGCGCTCCGGTCTCCCAGGGAGCGGCGCGGCCGGAATTCAACCGGGGCAAATCGTTCCCTTTGACTTCTCAAAAGCAATTCCTGGTCACCTGGCCATCCGCGCACTTTTGGGCGGCGCTGAGCCCTGGCTGGAGAATCAGAAATTTGTTTCGACCTGCAGCTGCATCGGTTCATATCCGAACAAGGCGTTGAGGTGGTGTAGAAAAGCGTGCTGGCCCTCGGACTGCCAGATCTCGCCTATGTCCTCGTCGACCTTCTCATAATCGTCGACCAGCTCGTCAAAATCCCGGGCAGCCGCTCCTGATGCATCGATATACTGATTGATCAGCCCCAGCCACATGACGCTGGCGCCCATGATATAGGCGGGCCAGACCTCTTGCAGGGGGGGTGACCAGTGGCCGTCGCTGGTTGCGCCCGGGACGTTTGGCCGGTTTTCATTCTCCAAGTCGTTCTCGTACTTTTCGATCAGGCCGTGGCGGATCAGCCTGGCCAGGGCCGGGCTCTGTGCGATCGTGGCAAAGACCTGTTCGGAGGTTTGCCGGTCGGTATAGAAGATGAAGCTGAAGGCATGGCCGCCGGCGTCGGGGACGGCCCGGCGGTGAAAACGCCACAAGGCCAGGGCAGAGGCGTATTCCCCGATCACCGGCTCAATGACCAAGTCAGCAACCATCAGATCGGAAACCCAGCGGGGCTTTTCGCCCTCATCCAGGTGTGTGACAAATCTGGCCCGCCACCAATAAAGTTTCGTGGCCTCTTCGGTTGAACCGGTCTGGAGATCCGGGTGAGCCTCCCGGTTACTCGGGGTTCCGGTCAGGCCGCTGCAGGAAGTCAGCCCCAGAATGAACAGGCAGCCCAGGAGAATCTTGGCCAAACGTTCTTGAGTGCCGAGAAGTGAGCACATTTTCGACCTCCAATGTTTTCCTTGCATTCCCTCACCTTGTAGAGGGTGTTATGAGGGGTAATAAATATATTTTATCATTTTGAGTTGGCGTAGACGACCCCTCTAGAGCTAAACGATGCTATCGGCCTTAACCTGGGGGTATTTAATTGAGGTTTTAATGATGCGGCCGGTAAGGAGGGCTATACTTGGGGAACGATTTTTTTCCGTAATAATGAACCAGGCAGCCATTCACCGGCCGGGGGTGCCAGTTGCAGCCGCACCAGGTGGCCGGGGTTGGCCTTGGGCAGCTCTTCGCCCTGTTCGTTAAGCAGTTTGCACACCCGATGGAAGGTAGAAGCGAGACCTTGGCCCAGGTATTCGATTTCTTCTCCCGGCCACAGCTGGTTTCGCATCTCCACCAGGGGATGATCGCCACTCTCGCGGACGATTCCCACCGGTTCCTCGGTGGGAGCGATGTGGGTCCGGTCGTAAAGCATGTCTTCCGGGCCGGGCGGTTCGTCCAGAAAGTTTTCGGTATAGCCCCGGTTGCCGACCTTTAGTAGTTCGGCCGTGAACTTCGGGTCCATTTCGGGCAGAGGCGCTCCCGCTTGGCCCGGCCAGCGTTCGGCCAGATCGTCCAAGGCGGCGCGATAGGTCCGGACCACGGCGCCGACGTAGTAGACTGACTTCATCCTGCCTTCCAGCTTCAGGCTGTCTACTCCGGCAGCGACCAGTTCCGGTAGCCGGTTGATCAGACAGAGGTCGCGGGAGTTGAAGATGTAGGTGCCGCGCTCGTCCTCCTCCACCGGGAAGTACTGGCCCGGTCGTTTTTCCTCGACCAGGGAATAGCTATAGCGGCAGGGATGGGCGCAGTCGCCCCGGTTGGCGCTGCGGCCGGTCAAGTGGCAGCTTAAGAGACAGCGGCCCGAGTACGAGATGCAGAGTGCTCCGTGGGTGAAGACCTCAACCTCCAGGCCGGTTCCTTCCTTGATCTCTCGGATCTCGCCCAGGGAAAGCTCCCGGGCGGTGTTCAGTCTTTTCACCCCCTGTTCCCGCCAGAAACGGGCCGCTTCCAGGTTGGTGACGTTGGCCTGGGTGGAGAGATGCACCGGCAGTTGCGGCACCACTCTTCGGGCGACCCGGAGGATACCGGGATCGGCGATGATCAGGCCGTCGGCTCCGGCCCGGGCCAGGGATTCCAGGTAATTGGCCAGCCCGGCGAAATCGCGGTTGTGGGCCAGTATATTTACGGTGACATAAACTTTGACTTGACGGTCGTGGGCATAGTTGAGCCCCTCAACCATCCCCTCGGAGGTGAAATTGGCGGCATGGGCCCGCAGGCTGAACTCCTTGCCGCCCAGATAGACGGCATCTGCGCCGTAGTGAATGGCGGTTTTCAGCTTCTCCAGGCTGCCGGCCGGGGCCAGGAGTTCGGGGATTTTCGGCATGATGTTTTCCGGGCGATAAGTTATGGTTGAGCCTTGGTGGCGAGTCGTTTTTTTAACTTAATTAAGCCAGTGGGTCCAGCGTAAACCGTGAACGTCGAGAGCCGGCTACCCAATAAAGGTCGAAAGATCGCTGTGGCCATGAGCGGCGGGGTGGACAGTACCGTCACCGCTGCCCTGCTAAAGGTTGAGGGTGCTGAAGTGCGCGGGGTTTTCATGCTCCTCGGTCAGCCCGGCCAGGAGGCCCAAACCGCCAGAGTTCAGGCTCTGGCCAATCGGTTGGGGATCTCACTTGAAGTTGTCGATTTGCAGGCACAATTCGCCACCCGGGTGATCGACTATTTCCGCGAGAGCTATTACCTGGGGGAAACCCCCAACCCCTGCGTGGTTTGCAATAAAACCATCAAGCTTGGCCTCCTGCTGGAAAAGTCCCTAGAGGGCGGCGCCGAATTTCTGGCCACCGGCCATTATGTCCGACTGCGGCGTGATCCCGGCGGCAACTGCCATCTCTTGCGGGGCCTCGACCCAACCAAGGACCAATCATACTTCCTCAATCAACTGAGCCAGGCGCAACTGCGCCACCTGCTCTTTCCTCTCGGCGAAAAGCGCAAACGCGAGGTCTATGGGTTGGCTGCCGACCTGGGGCTTGAATTCAAGCCCGACCAGGAGAGCCAGGATGTCTGTTTCCTGCAGGGGCGGGATCTGGGCGAATTTCTGGAGGCCGGAGCTCCGGCGGATTCGGCCGGGGTGGTAGTGACCACTGCGGGGCGCGAAGTCGGCCGCCACCGGGGAATTTACCATTTCACCATCGGCCAACGCCGCGGCCTGGGGATCCCCGCCGCCGAGCCTTATTACGTCGTCGGCCTGGAAAGAACCGGCCGGGTGGTAGTGGGCACCGGGAAAGAACTCTTCCTTGACCGTCTCCTGGTGGAGGAGGTGAACTGGCTGGCCGAGGAGTTGGATCTGCCGGCCGAACTGGAGGTGCAGATCCGCTATCGCCAGCGGCCGGTCAGGGCTCGGCTTGAAGCTGCCCGATACGGCGGTGTGATCGTCTATTTCGTCGAGCCGCAGCGCGCCATCACTCCGGGCCAGTTCGCCGTTTTCTACCAGGGGGATGAACTTATGGGCGGCGGCGTCATCCGGCTAAGCCCCTGATTTTTCCTCTGTTGACTAATTCGGGGAAACCGCTAAAATTGACGACTTCGTCAAAAGACGGAATACTCCGGAGTGCTCGCGATAAATCAGAGTCTTGGCCACAGTTGGCAGTCTGATTCCCGACCCGGCCGATCAGGCTTTTGCCAGCGGCAAGCGGTCCAACCCGGTCGTTGATCAAGGCCCCCTCTTCGTTAATGTGGGGCCTTTGCCATTGTTAAACCTATAAAGTTGTCGGCGCTAGGGCAGCCATGTACCAATAAAATGACCGAAAGACCCAGAAAAAAAAGGGTGACTCTGACCACCCTCGGCTGCAAGGTCAATCAGTTCGAATCGGCCGCCTTTCTCACCGGATTGAACGCGCGGGGGGTTGAGCTGGTGCCCTTCTCGCAGCCGGCCGAGGTCTATATCATCAATACCTGTGCGGTTACTGCCCGGGCCGCCCAGCAGTCGAGGCAGATGATTCGGCGGGCTTTGCGGACCAACCCCGAGGCCCGGCTGGTAGTGACCGGCTGTTATGCCCAGATCGCCGCGCAGGATATTCTCGATATCGTCGATCAGCCCCTGTGTATTGTCGGCAACGGCTACAAGGACCGGCTGGTGGAAATCGCCCTGGAAGAACAGCATTGCGATCTGGAAATGTTCATGGGCGATATCGGCCGGAGCCGGGAGATCTGTCCGCTAACCGTACGGCAATTCGGCGGGCGCAGCCGTGCCTACCTGAAGATTCAGGACGGCTGCAACAATTTCTGCACCTATTGCGTGGTGCCCTTCTCCCGAGGCCGGAGCCGCAGTTTGCCACCGGACCGGGTAATCGAACAGTCCCGGATCTTTGTCGCCGAGGGTTATCGGGAGATCGTCGTAACCGGCATCCATACCGGGATCTACGGCCAGGATCTCGAGCCGGCCACCGATCTGGTCTCCTTGCTCAAGCGGCTGGTGACCGAATGCCCGGTGCGTTACCGGGTTAGTTCGCTGGAACCGGGGGAAATCTCCGAAGGATTGCTGGAGATGCTGGCCTCGGAAGATCTGCTCATGCCGCATCTGCATATTCCGCTGCAGAGCGGGGACGACCATATTCTCGAGCGTATGCACCGCCATTACCACGCCGCCGACTTCGCCGCTCTGATCGGCCGGCTTAAGGCACGGCTGCCCGACGCCGCCATTGGGGTCGATGTCATGGCCGGCTTTCCCGGCGAGGACGAGGAGGCATTCCGCCACACCTACGAACTGTTGGCCGGACTGCCGATCACCTACCTGCATGTCTTCCCCTATTCGAAACGGCCCGGTACCGTGGCGGCCCGGATGAGCGGGCAGGTGGCCAAGGAAATCAAGGCGGCCCGGGTGGCGAGCCTGCGGGAGCTTGACCGGAAGAAGCGGCGGGACTTTTACGCTTCCCAGCTGGGGCGGACCCTGCCGGTGCTGGCCGAGCGTGGCCGCGCCCGAGTTGCCGGTCTACAGGGATTTACAGATAATTATGTCCCGGTGACTTTCGCGGCGCCACCGCGCCTGGTCAATCAGGTGGTAAAGGTGCGGCTGGAGCGGCTGAGCGAAGCCGGCGTGGCCGGGACTCTGGTCGAAGGAGAGTAGCGGTGCGCGGCGAGATCATTGCCATCGGCGACGAGCTGACCTCCGGGCGAATTCTCAACACCACCAGTTATTTCGCGGCCGGGCAATTGTTCGCAGCCGGGCACGAGATTGTCGCCATGACCACCATCGGCGACGATCCGGTCCTGATCGGTAAGACCTTGCTGGCTTCACTGGATCGATCCGAGTTTGTCATCGTCACCGGCGGTCTGGGCGCGACCAGCGACGATCTCACCAATGAGGCGGTGATGGATGCCCTGGCGCGGCCGGTCACTTTCTACCCGGAGATCATGGCCCAGATCCGGGCCGGCAGCAGGAACGCCCCGGAAAACGTCCGGCTTTCCCTGGAAAAGCTGGCCTGGCTGCCGGCCGGGGCTCATGCCCTGAAATATAACGCCACCATGGCCGGTTATTTCCTGGTCCACGAGGGCAAGCCGATCTTCTTCCTGCCCGGGGTCCCGCATGAGATGAAGGAACTCCTGGTCGAGACGGTGATCAGTCGTCTGGCGGTCTGGGAGGGCGAAGAAATCCGGCGGGTGCGCCAACGGCTCTATCGGGTGGCAGGTCTGCCCGAAACCGAGATCAATCGACGGCTCTCCTTTCTGGAGAACGGAGATCAACGGCTTAAGATCGGTTACTATCCGGTGCTTTCCGAGGTGCATGTTAGCCTGACCGTGGCCGGCAAGGATCTGGAGGAAACCGAGAAGCTGTTCGCCGACTCCGACCGGGAGATTCGGGCGCGGTTGGGGAAGAATCTCTACGGCACCGATGAGGAGAGCCTGGAGCAGATGGTCGGCGGCTTGCTGGCCATTCAGGGTCGGACCCTGGCCCTGGCCGAATCCTGCACCGGCGGTCGGATTGCCGCCCGGATTACCGGGGTTGCCGGCAGTTCCGTCTATTTCCTGGGTGGGGTGGTGGCTTACAGCAACGAGTTGAAGCGTAAAGCTTTGGGGGTGAGCGAGAATACCCTGGCGCAGTTCGGGGCGGTGAGTGGTGAAACCGCCCGGGCCATGGCGGAAGGGGTGCGGAGGTTTGCCGGCGCCGATTTCGGACTGGCGGTTACCGGCATCGCCGGACCCTCCGGCGGCAGCCCGGAAAAACCGGTGGGCACGGTCTGGTTCGGGCTGGCTTCAGCCGCCGGAACCCGGGATTTGCGAGTTGTCTTCCGGGGCGACCGCTGGCAGGTGCAGGAGTCGGCAACCCACCAGGCTCTTGATCTGCTGCGCTTGACTCTGGACCAAAACCATGCTTAATAGATTAATTTTTATGTCAGGCAATTCTGGCTTAAATCAGACCGGGAGAATGTTACGATGGCCATGAGCGAGGGAAAGAGCAAGACGATTGATACCGCGATTCTGCAAATTGAAAAGCAGTTCGGCAAGGGTGCCATCATGCGGCTGGGCGGGGCCCAAATCGAGAAGATCCCGGTAATTCCCACCGGGGCACTGAGCCTCGACATCGCCACCGGAGTCGGCGGGATACCCCGGGGGAGGGTGGTCGAGATCTTCGGGCCGGAATCCTCAGGCAAGACTACTTTAGCCCTGAACGTCATCGCCGAGGCCCAACGTCTGGGCGGCAGCGCCGCCTTCATCGACGCCGAGCACGCTCTGGACACCAGTTATGCCGAACGCCTCGGAGTCAATGTCGACGAACTGCTGGTCTCCCAACCAGACTTCGGTGAACAGGCCCTGGAGATCGCCGAGATCCTGATCAGGAGCGGCGCCATCGACGTAATCGTCATCGACTCGGTGGCAGCCCTGGTGCCCAAGGCCGAGATCGACGGCAATATCGGCGACTCCCACGTCGGCCTCCAGGCCCGCCTGATGTCTCAGTCGATGCGGAAGATGACCAGTATCCTCAATCGGACCAAAACGGCGCTGATCTTCATCAACCAGATCCGTATGAAGATCGGAGTAATGTATGGCAACCCGGAGACCACCACCGGCGGCAACGCCCTGAAATTTTACAGCACCCTGCGCCTCGATATCCGCCGGATCGCGGCCCTGAAGGAAGGGGCCGAGGCCATTGGCAACCGCACCCGGGTCAAGGTGGTCAAGAACAAAGTGGCGCCACCCTTCAAGTCGGTGGAATTCGATATCGTTTACGGCGAAGGGATCTCCAAGGAGGGCGATTTGCTCGATCTGGCGGTGGAACTGAACATCGTCGAGAAGAGCGGCGCCTGGTATTCGTACAACGGCGAGCGTATCGGGCAGGGCAGGGAGAACGCCAAGTCCTTCCTGAAAGAGCATCGCGAAATCTTCACTGAGATTGATCGCAAGGTCAGGCTCGGTTACGGACTGCCAACCGGAGACGAGCCCCGGAAGGAAACCAAGGGCAAAGATGAACGGGGGATCCTCGAAAAGGGTAAGAAGGGTGGCCGAACCGGTCCCGTGGCCCCAAGTTACGAGAATGATTGAGCATCCATTCCAGCGAGTGGGGCAGTGGCGGCGACCTGGACCCGAAGCGGGATTCTAAAAATTTAAACGAGACAAAAAGCAGTGATGACCGGAAACGAGATACGCGAGAAATTTCTGCAGTACTTCAAGGAACGGGGCCATGAACTGGTAAACAGTTCGCCCCTGGTGCCCCACGACGACCCGACCCTGCTCTTCACCAACGCCGGGATGGTCCAGTTCAAACGGCTGTTCATGGGCGAGGAAAAACGCGGCTATGTAAGGGCCGCCACCTCCCAGCGCTGCGTGCGGGCCGGCGGTAAGCACAATGACTTGGAAAATGTCGGCTACACCGCACGTCACCATACCTTTTTCGAGATGCTGGGTAATTTCTCCTTCGGCGATTATTTCAAAGAGGAGGCGATCCGCTACGCCTGGGAGTTTTTGACCGAGGTGGTCAAGCTCGATCGGGAGCGCCTGTGGATATCGGTCTTCCAGGATGACGACGAGGCCTTCGATCTCTGGCGGAAGATCGCCGGGGTCGAAGCGGATCGGATCGTTCGCATGGGCGAGAAGGACAACTTCTGGGCCATGGGCGATACCGGCCCGTGCGGGCCCTGCTCCGAGATTCATTATGACCAGGGGCCCGAGGTGGGCTGCGGTCGGCCCGACTGCCGGCTGGGATGTGACTGCGACCGTTATCTTGAGGTCTGGAACCTGGTCTTTATGCAGTTTAACCGGGCCGAGGACGGCCAGCTTACCCCGCTGCCCAAGCCCAGCATCGACACCGGCATGGGTCTTGAGCGGATCGCCGCCGTGGTCCAGGGCAAGTTGACCAATTACGATTCCGATCTCTTCACCACCATCTTCCGGCGGATCGAAGCGGTGACCGGCAAGACCTACGAGACCGATGCTAAGGTCGATACGGCCATGCGGGTGATTGCCGATCACAGCCGGGCCACCGCCTTCCTGGTGGCCGACGGAGTCTTGCCCTCAAACGAGGGAAGGGGCTACGTGCTGCGACGCATCATGCGGCGGGCCATCCGTTTCGGCCGTTTCCTGGGGATGGACAAACCCTTCCTGGCTGAGATCACCGGGGCGGTGGTCGAACAGATGCAGGGGGCCTATCCCCATCTGCTCGAGGCGCGGCAGCTCTTGACCAAGGTGGTCAATAACGAGGAGGAGCGCTTCCTGGAGACCATCGACAACGGCCTGGTCATGCTCAATCAGGAACTATCCCGCCTGGGCAGGGCTGGGGAGACAACAGTAACGGGTGAGTTCATTTTCAAGCTCTACGATACCTTCGGATTCCCGGTCGACATCGTCCGGGATATCGCCATCGAAAAGGGGCTCAGGATTGACGAAACCGGTTTCCATACCGCCATGGAAGCACAGAAGCAGCAGTCACGAAACTCCTGGAAGGCAGGGAGTTTGGCCGAGCAGGGCGCCGGGGTGCGCGAACTTTTAGCCACCGTCGGCAAGACCAGCTTTGTCGGTTATGACCGGCTCGATGCCGAGAGCGAGGTTGCCGGCTTGGTGGAAGCCTCAGGTGCGGCGACCCGGCAGGCGGCCAAAGGTGAGCAGGTCGCGGTAGTCTGTGTCAAGACGCCGTTCTATGCCGAATCCGGCGGGCAGGTTGGTGACCAGGGCGAGATCGTCGGCCCGAACGGCCGGGCCCTGGTACTGGACACGGTGGCGGTGGGTGAAGGCTTGATTCTCCATCGGGCCGAGGTTACGGAAGGAACCCTGGCAGTGGGTGAAAAGGTGCGGCTTCAGGTCGCGGCCTCTCTTCGACGGCAGACCGCCGCCAACCATACCGCCACCCATCTTTTGCAGGCCGCTTTAAGAGAAGTGTTGGGCGAGCATGTCAAGCAGTCTGGTTCCCTGGTCGATCCGGAGCGGTTGCGTTTCGATTTCACCAACTTCTCGCCGGTAACGCCGGACGAGATAGTCCAGGTCGAGGATCTGGTCAATCGAGAGATCCGGGCCAACAAGGCATTGCAGACCGTGGTTCAGGACCGCGAGACGGCGGTTAGGGGCGGGGCCACTGCGCTGTTCGGCGAAAAGTACGCCGATGAGGTGCGGGTGGTCAGCGTCGGCGATTTCAGCAAGGAATTGTGCGGCGGTTCCCATGTGGCCGCCACCGGCGAGATCGGCCTCTTTAAGATCATTGCTGAAAGCGGGATTGCCGCCGGGGTCCGGCGCATCGAGGCGGTGACCGGTGCCGGTGCCCTGGCCCGCTTCCGAGAAACCGAGGGCCAACTGAAGGAGATCGCCGAGCAACTCAAGACCGGCCCGGAGGAGATTCGCAACCGGATCGCTAAACTCCAAACCCGACAAAAGGAACTGGAGAAAGAACTGGCACAATTGGCCACTCGCCAGTCGGTGGGCAATCTGGAGCAGATCATGGCCGGCGCTCACGAGGTTAACGGTATCAAGGTGGTGGCCGCCCGGATTCAGGCGGACAGTCCCAAGACCCTGCGGGAAGTGGGAGACCGGGTCCGCGACCGTCTTGACAGTGGGGTGGCGGTGCTGGGGGCGGTGCTGGGTGACAAGGTCAGCCTTTTGGCCATTGTCAGCAAGGATCTCCAGGGACGTTGCCCGGCCGGCAATCTGGTCAAGGAGTTGGCGGCGGTGGTGGGTGGCAGTGGCGGCGGGCGTCCCGACATGGCCCAGGCTGGCGGCACCATGCCGGATAAGCTGGACGAAGCTCTGGCCCGGGTGACCGAGGTTGTGTCCAGCCGGACCAAGTGAGGCGAGGATATTAAAGCTGCGACCAGAGCTTCCGGTAGTAGAGGCGTTTAGGAGGGTGCCAGGAATTCAGGGGTAAAATCGGGCCGGAAAAAATATTGACAGTCGTTTTTTAATGGAGTAGTTATCCTTCATTTAACTGAACAGGTATTCATTTCTCCCCATATTAAAATTGTTCGTGATAATCAAGGGATAACAGTGTTGTCTCATTGATTTCTAGTTCTTATTGATTGGTATTCTTAATTGTAAGGGAGCAGAGAGCAGACCATGATCGATATCGATTTAACCATGCCTCTACAGATCGCCAATATTCTGATCCTGATCGTGATCATGAATGTGGTCCTCTATAAACCGATCCGGACTATCCTGGCGGAGCGGGAAAAGAGGATCAGCGGCCTGGAGAAGGACGTCGAGGAATTCCATAAGAACGCCAAACTACGGCTGGAGGAATTCGACGACAAGCTGAATGGTGCCCGGAGTAAGGCCAAGGACGAGGTGGACAAGGTCCGAGCCGAAGCTCAGGCGGCCGGCAACGAGAGGCTGGCCGAAATCAGGAAGGAAGTCGAAACCTACAAGGCCGAGAATCTGAGCAGTATCCGCGCCGAATTCGTCAAGACCAGTCAGGAACTGAAAGGCCAGGTGGAAGCCTTTGCCGGCGAGATTGCCGGCAAGATAGTCGGGAGGGCCATCTAATGAAGATTAACGGTAAAAAAGCACTGACATTGTTGCTGACCGTGGTCTTGATCTCTGGTTTGGTCTCCTTGGCTCAAGCCTCTGGCGGAGCCGAAGGGGCTCACGAAGGCGGAGGCATTTCCCATGAGAAATGGATGGATCTGCTTTATCGGACCCTGAACTTCGCCGGTCTGCTGATCATCCTGATTTGGGCCCTGAAGAAGCCCATCGCCCACGCTCTTTCGAGTCGGCGGCAGGCGATCATCGACAAATTTGCCGATCTCGAGGCCCAGAAGGGTGAGGCCGAGAGGATCTACAGAGAATATGAAGGGAGGCTGGCCAAGATCGATGCCGAGGTTGAGGCGATTATCAGCGCCGCGGTAAAACAGGGCGAGATCGAGAAGGATCGCTTGCTGGCCGAGGCCGATCGGGCTGCCACCGACATGCGGCGTCAGGCCGAATTGTCTATCCAGCACGAGATGGCCCAGGCCCGTTTGCAGCTGCGTGGCGAAGTGGCCGAGCAGGCCGTGAAGCTGGCCGAAGAGCTGATCAAGAAGAATCTGCAGGAAGCCGACCAGAACCGGATGGTCGAAGATTATCTCGATAAGGTGGGAGCCATACAGTGAAGAATACTGTTTTAGCAAAGAGATACGCCAAGGCCCTGTTCCAGGTCGGTAAAGAGGAAAATGCGCTGGATGAGTTCAACCGGGCGCTGACCGAAATGGCCGAACTATACGCAGCGGTGCCGGAAGTGGTCGATGGCCTGAGCAACATGATCTATCCCCAGGATGTCCGGGAAAAGGTCATGGAACATCTGCTCGGCAAAATGAAAGTTTCGGCCATGTTCGCCAACTTTATGAAGCTCCTGGTCCAGAAACGTCGTGCCGAAGTACTGCCTGACATCGCCGAGGTCTTTCAGGCCATGGTGGACAAGGAGCGCAACATGTGCCGGGGGACGGTGACATCAGCCACTCCTCTGAGCGGTGCCTTGAACTCCAAAATCAAGGAAACACTTGAGAAGATAACCGGCAAGCAGGTTCTGCTCAAAACCGAAATCGATAGTTCCATCATCGGCGGGATCGTCGCCAAAGTGGGCGATCTGGTTCTGGATGGCAGTATCAAGACGCAATTAACGGGTTTAAAAGAATCCATAAAAGGGAGTGAATAGCCAATGCAGATCAAAGCCGAAGAGATCAGTCAGATTATCAAGGGGCAGATCAAGGATTACGACAGTAAAATTGATCTGAGTGAGACCGGGTCCGTAATTTCCGTCGGCGACGGTATCGCTCGCGTTCATGGCGTCGAAAACTGTATGGCCATGGAGCTCCTGGAGTTCCCGGGCGGCATTCTCGGCCTGGCCCTGAACCTGGAAGAGGACAATGTCGGTTGCGCCGTTTTGGGCAGCTGTGAGCACATCAAGGAAGGCGACATCGTCAAAAGAACCGGTCGCATCGCCGAGGTTCCGGTCGGTCCAGAAATGGAAGGGCGGGTGGTCGACGGCGTCGGCAAGCCCATCGACGGCCAGGGTCCGCTCACCGCTAAGGAGAGCCGGAAGATTGAGGTTCTGGCCCCCGGTGTTATTGCCCGGAAGGGTGTACACGAACCCTGCTACACCGGCAGCAAGGCGGTTGACGCCATGACCCCGGTCGGTAAAGGCCAGCGTGAGCTGGTTATTGGTGACCGGCAGATTGGCAAGACCTCCCTCTGTGTCGATGCCATCATCGCCCAGAAGCACACCGGTGTCCATTGCATCTATGTGGCCATCGGCCAGAAGAAATCCACTGTGGCTCTGGTGGTCGAGGCCCTGCGCAAGCACGGCGCCATGGAGTACACCACCGTGGTTGCCGCCTGCGCCTCCGATCCGGCCCCGATGCAGTATCTGGCCGCCTTCGCCGGCTGCTCCATGGGTGAGTACTTCCGTGACAACGGCCAACATGCCCTGATCATCTATGATGATCTCTCCAAACAGGCCGTGGCCTACCGCGAACTTTCCCTCTTGCTGCGCCGTCCGCCGGGCCGCGAAGCTTACCCCGGTGATATCTTCTTCAACCACTCCCGTCTGCTGGAACGGTCTTCAAAGCTCAATGACGAACTGGGTGCCGGTTCGCTTACCGCCCTGCCGATTATCGAAACCCAGGCCGGTGACGTTTCCGCTTACATCCCGACCAACGTAATCTCCATCACCGACGGCCAGGTTTATCTGGAGCCGAACCTCTTCTTCGGCGGTGTGCGGCCGGCCATCAACGTCGGCCTCTCGGTTTCCCGGGTCGGTGGTGCTGCCCAGGTTAAGGCCATGAAACAAGTCGCCGGCACCCTGCGACTCGATCTTGCTCAGTACCGCGAGCTGGCCGCCTTCGCAGGTTTCGGTTCCGATCTCGATGCCGCCACCCAGGCCCAGCTGACCCGTGGCGCCCGTCTGGTGGAAATCCTCAAGCAGCCCCAGTATCAACCGCTGCCCATGGAGAAGCAGGTAACCATCATCTTCGCCGGTACTCGCGGTTTCCTCGATACCCTGCCGCTCGACACCCTGGCTGTTTTCGAGCAGGAACTGTATGGCCACATCGAGCAGAATGTGCCGGCGATCTTCGATGCCCTCCGGGAGAAGCAGGCCATCGACGCCGATCTTGAAGCCAAAATGAAAGAAGCCATCGGTGCTTTCGTTGAAACCTTCAAGGGTGCCAGGGGCCTCAAATAAGCTGGGGGGTACGCGCAGATGTCAAGTCTCAAGGATGTAAAAAGTAAGATCGCGGGGGTCAAGAAGACCTCGCAGATCACCAAGGCCATGAACATGGTGGCCGCCGCCAAGTTGCGCGGTGCCCAGCAGAAGATGGAAAACTTCCGCCCCTATGCCGACCAGTTCAACAAGGCCATGACCAGCCTTTCCGGCAGCATGGAAACCTCGCAGTTCCCGCTTATGGAAGTGCGTGAGGTCAAGAGCGTGGAGGTGATAGTCGTTACCTCTGATCGCGGTCTCTGCGGCAGCTTTAATGCCAATATCATGAAGGTTGCCGATAAGCTGGTTAAAAAGCTGGAAGCTGAAGGCAAAAAGGTTAGCCTGGTCTGCATCGGCAAGAAGAGCCGTAACTTTTTTCGCAAGTCCGGTAAGGTTCGCCAGTCCTTTGTCGATATCATGGGCACCTTCCAGATGTTCAACGCCAGGGAAATTGCCCAGGATGTGGCCGCCAATTTCCTGTCTGGTGAAACCGATCAGGTGCAGATCGTCTATGGGCAGTTTGTGAGCGTGGCAATCCAGCGCCCCAACACTGCTCTCATGTTGCCGATTCAGCCGGTAGCCGGCGATGAAGCGGCAGCCCAGGCTGGTGCTGGTGACTATATCTATGAGCCCAGCCCGGCCGAGATCATGGATGTCCTGCTGCCTCTGTACCTCAACGTTATGGTTTATCACACCATGTTGGAGGTCGGAGCCAGCGAGCATGCGGCCCGGATGACCGCCATGGATAATGCCACTAACGCCTGTAAGGACATCATCGCTAACCTGACTCTGGTTTACAATAAGGCCAGACAGGCGGGCATCACCGCAGAGTTGATGGATATCGTCGGCGGCGCCGAGGCCCTCAAGGGATAAAATTTAGATTCCGGGCCGGGGCGTTGCGCCGGCTCTGTGTTTTCCGGCAAAAGACATTAATGCTTAGGAGGCTTGAAGGATATGAGTGAGCAGACCGTAGGAAATATAGGGAAGATAGTCCAGGTCATCGGACCGGTTGTCGATGTGGAGTTCGAGGCAGGCCAGTTGCCGGAGATCATGAGTGCGCTCATGGTTACCAATCTCGCTATCAATGATGTGGCTGACAATTTGGTCATCGAAGTCGCCTTGCATATGGGTGACAATGTGGTCCGCTGCATCGCCATGGATCAGACCGACGGTCTGCGCCGCGGTCAAGAGGCCCGCGCCACCGGCAGCCCCATTGAAATTCCTTGCGGCCCGGCAGCCCTGGGTCGAATCATGAACGTGGTTGGTCGTCCCGTCGACGGCTTGGGTCCCATTACTTCGGACAAGATGCGCCCCATTCATCGGCCGGCCCCCGCTTTTACCGATCAGGATACGCAGATCAACGTGTTGGAAACCGGCATTAAGGTTATCGACTTGCTGGTCCCGTTTCCCCGGGGCGGCAAGATGGGCCTCTTCGGCGGTGCCGGTTGCGGCAAGACCGTTATCATGATGGAGATGGTCAACAACATCGCCATGCAACATGGTGGCATCTCGGTCTTCTGCGGCGTCGGCGAGCGGACCCGTGAAGGCAACGATCTTTACCATGAGATGAAGGAATCAGGTGTTCTCCCCAAAGCCGCCCTGGTTTACGGCCAGATGACCGAACCGCCAGGCGCCCGCGCCCGGGTGGCCCTGACCGGTCTTTCCGCTGCCGAGTATTTCCGTGATGAAGAGGGCCAGGACGTGCTCTTCTTCGTTGATAACATTTTCCGTTTCACCCAGGCCGGCTCCGAGGTTTCGGCGCTTCTGGGTCGTATTCCTTCAGCGGTTGGTTATCAGCCGACTCTGGCTACCGATCTTGGTGCCCTGCAGGAACGGATTACCTCCACCAACAAGGGCTCCATCACCGCCGTCCAGTGCGTTTACGTACCGGCCGACGACTTGACCGACCCGGCGCCAGCCACCACCTTCGCCCATCTCGACGGTACGGTCGTTCTTTCCCGCCAGATCGCCGAGCTCGGCATCTATCCGGCGGTGGATCCGCTCGACTCCACTTCCCGTATCCTCGATCCCAACGTTCTGGGCGAGGAGCACTACAAGGTGGCCCGCGGCGTACAGACATCTTTGCAGAAGTACAAGGATCTGCAGGACATCATCGCCATTCTCGGGATGGACGAGCTTTCCGACGAAGATCAGGTTACCGTCACCCGGGCCCGGAAGGTCCAGCGTTTCCTATCCCAGCCCTTTACTGTAGCCGAGGTCTTCACCGGCATGAAAGGGGCCTATGTCAAAGTTGAAGAGACCATCCGTGGCTTCAAGGAGATTCTCGAAGGCAAGCATGACGAGTTGCCGGAGATCGCTTTTTATATGGTCGGCACCATTGACGAGGCGGTGGCTAAGGCTGCGGCAGCCAAGAGTAAGGCGGCCTGATAATTATTTATCTACAGCCCTTAGCGGTCTTCAGCCGCTACCGGGTTTAATGTTCAAGTGAGGCTGAGAGGCATGGCTGAAACCATTAAACTAGAAGTCGTTACTCCCCGCGGCGCCGTACTGAGCGAGGATGTCGATATTGTCACCGCGCCTGGCTATGGCGGCGAGTTTGGCGTCCTGGCCAATCATGCACCCTTTCTCAGCACCATCAAGATCGGGGTTATGACCTATAAGAAGGGTGCAGCGGTTGAGCAGATTATGATCAGCGGTGGCTTTTGTAAGGTCTCCGATAACAAGATTACCTTTCTGGTGGAATCGGCAGAAAGCGGCACGCAGATCGATGTTGATCGGGCATTGCGGGCCAAGGAACGAGCCGAAAAGAGACTGGCCGAGGCTAAGCTTCAGCAGGAGAGAGTCAATCAGATCCGGGCCGAGGCCGCCCTGCAACGGGCTTTGGCCCGGCTTAGGGCAGCTGGTCAGAAAACCTCCTGAAGTAGATAAGGCAGTTCCGTGAAAAGCCGCACAGTCGTGCGGCTTTTTTTGTCACGGGTTTGGCTCGGATGTACCTGGATTTTTAGAGTGGAATCACGTTTCAGAGTGATTACTTTAATAGATCAGCAATGTTGGTTTGCTATTGGTATCAAGTGTTTATGCCCCCGGTTATTCCTCTAATGTTATCTCATTTCAGGGTAGTTCAAGCGGTAGCCGGTGAGGGTGTTGTATTAATATTATTGAGCTAAGTAAAATGCTGGAGGCTTTAAACGATGGACCTCAAGGAAAGAATGACAATTCCCCGGCAGCAGGTCAGGGAATTGCCCCCTCAGATCCGGATCAATAACTTCGACGAGGTAGTTTTCGGCTTCGATGAGGTTACTGCCAAACGTGAAGCAGACCGATGTCTGCAATGTAAGAAACCCAAGTGCCGGGAAGGTTGTCCGATCCATAACGATATCCCTCGCTTTATCTCGCTGCTGCGTGAAGGTAAGATCGAGGAAGCCTACTGGGCTGATCGGGAAACCAATTCCCTGCCGGCGATCTGCTCTCGGGTCTGTCCTCACGAATTCCAGTGCGAGGGCTTCTGTGTGCGCGGCAAAAAAGGCGAGCCGGTGGCCATCGGAATGCTGGAACGATACATTGTTGACTGGATGGTCGCCAACGGTAAGAATCTGGTCAGCAATTGCGCCAGGCCGAAAGATAAAAAAGTGGCCGTAATCGGCTCCGGCCCGGCCGGGATGACCGTGGCGTATCTCCTGGCCCATGCCGGTTATCCCTGCACCATTTTTGAGAAGTTACCGGCGTTGGGCGGCATGCTCGGGGTTGGCATTCCGTCGTATCGTCTGCCGCGGGCGATCATTGCCGCCGAATTCGAGGGTTTGAAAAACTGCGGAGTAAAGATCGTTACCCATGTTGAAATCGGCAAGGACAAGACCATCGACCAGCTCATAGAGGAAGGCTTCGCTGCTGTTTTCGTAGCGGTCGGCGCTCATTCCAGTCGGAAACTAGGGGTTGAGGGCGAAGATCTGGCCGGCGTAAGTCATGGGGTAGATTATCTGCGCAGGGTCAACCTGGGCGAGGACATGAACCTGGGCCGCAACGTGGTGGTGGTGGGCGGCGGCAACGTGGCTATCGATTGTGCCCGGACTGCCTTACGCACTGGTTCCGATCAGGTATTCATCCTTTATCGCCGCGGGAAAGCGGAGATGCCGGCCTCCAAGGCCGAGATCCATCACCTAGAAGAGGAGGGGGTCAAGGTCGAGACCCTGGCCGCGCCGGTTAAGATTCACGGGGAGAACGGCCGGCTTACCAAGATTGAGTGCATCCGAATGCAACTTGGTGAATGTGACGCCTCCGGTCGCTGTCGCCCGGTGCCGGTAGAAGGCTCTAATTTTATGATTGAGGCTGACGCCATCGTGCCGGCGATCAGCCAGGATGTGGACCTTACCGTCTTGGCTGGCGTGGATATCAAGCTCTCCCGGTGGAAGACCATTGAGGTGGACGAAACTACCATGCAGAGTTCAGTACCCTGGCTTTTCGCCGCCGGCGACGCGGTTCTGGGACCGGAAACTGCGGCCAAAGCGATTTTCCAGGCCAAGGAAGCGGCTGAATCAATCATCCGTTATCTGGAAGGACGTGATCTCAAAGAGGGGCGTATCCCCTTCGCTATTTAGTATGTAGCTGCACAGTTTGCAAAAAACGTCGCCACCGGAGTGATTCCGGTGGCGACGTTTTTTGTGGTGTGCGGGGGCCTGGCCGCTATAAGGGCTTTGCTCAGGCAGGTGTGGGCCGTAAAACCCAAAGTTTTGTGTAACCCATAAGTCCTATTGCACCAGGGCAAGCCAGGTTGACCAACCGGCCGGCTACTTCAGGTAGGCTAGGTTCAGGTCGTTGATGTAGCCTGAGACACCGGAAACGATCTGGTCGGCCACCAGGTTTTGATATTCTTTGGACTTGAGCCAGGCCGCCTCATGGGGATTGCTGACAAAGGCGATCTCGGTGAGGATGGCGGGCATCTGGGCGCCGACCAGGACCACAAAAGGTGCCTGTTTAACCCCCAAATCGCGGACGTCTAGGTATTTTCGCATTTTCAGGCCGCTGATCATGCTTTCCTGAACGTATTCGGCCAATTTGATTGACTCGTTTTTTTTGCTGTTCTGGATCAAGTCTTTGAGAATGTACTGCAGATCGCTGATCTGGCTGTCCGAAGTGGAGTTTTCGCGGGCGGCCACCTGCATGGCGTTTTTGCTGCGGGCCAAATCGAGGATATAGGTTTCAATGCCGCGCACATTGCGGGTCGGGGCGGCGTTGGCATGGATAGAGATAAACAGGTCGCCCTCCTTGGTATTGGCGATGGCGGTACGCTCTTCCAGGGGGATGAAAACATCGCGGTCGCGGGTCATAATTACCTCGCAACCGAGCTTGGCCCGCAGGCGGGCGGCCACCTGTTTGGCCACGGCCAGAACTATATCCTTCTCCTTCAGTCCACCGACACCTATGGCTCCGCAATCCTTACCGCCATGCCCAGGGTCGAGGACGATGCGGCGGATGCCCAAGCCAAGTTGCTGTGCCAACGACGGTTCCCGGTCCGAGTCAGATTCGGCTGTGGTGGTGGTCGCTTCCTGATCACGCTGACCACGGACATCGATGACGATTCGGAAAGGATCGTTGAGACTGAAGACCTTGTAATCGGAGAGCGACAAGGTATCAAGGACCACCCGGGCCTGGGTAGCTGAATACTGGCCGCTTCTGACCTGGCGCAACAAGCCGTCATCGATGGGAATCGCCTTTTGCAGTTCGGGCATGACCCGGCAGTTTTCCAGGTCGATATAGAGACGGCGGGGCTGGTTTTCGGTTGCGGCCAGCAGGTTTTCACTGTAGTTGACCGGGGTCGTGGTTTCGATGACCACCCTGGTATAGTTGCTGGTCGACCAGTAGCGTAATGGTTTGAGATCGGCAGGCGGTCCCTCGGCTATTCGCGGCTTTTTCGCTGCCTCTCTGCCTGAGGAACCCAAGGGGTCGTTCACCGCTTTCTTTAACGACTGGGCGATGAGAACCGTTTTGATTTCGTCCGTCACCGGGGGTGAGGTCTGCCGGGCCAGCAGGCGGGCCGCCGGTTTGGCCATATCCCCGTCCGGGTAATTTTTCAGCAATCTTTCCAGGATTTTTCCGGCCTTATCCGGATCATGGCGCTCCTCCCGGTATAGCTTGGCGATGTTGAACAGGGCATCGTCGGCCAAGCGATGATGCGAGTAAAGGGAGACGATATCTTCGTTGTAGGCGATGGATTCGCCCAGATCGAGAGGGTTCTTGAAGTGTTTGTAGAGATCCCGATAGACCCGGGCGATCATGAAAAGGCTGGCCGGTGCCAGATCGTGGTTCTGATCACTCTGGTAAACCTTGCGGAACTTGCGGGCGGCGGTTAGCCAGTTCCTGCGGTCCGCAGCCAAGTGGTTGTCCCGGCCGAGTTTGAGGTAAAAGGATTTGGCCTGACGATATTGTTCGGCAATGGTGGGTGTCTTGGCGGCGGCCAGGGCCGGAGATATATGCGGCAAGACTGGAGCCAGAAAGGTGATGAGCAGCAACAGGACGGGGATGGTTCGGAGATGTTTACTCAGAAGCAGCATGATGAGACTCTTTCCTTTCCGCATTGTCGGCAGATCAATCCGTATCATTTAACTTTTTTAGTTCGTAAAGGAGGTTAAGGGCCTCCAGTGGGCTCAAAGCATCGGGCTTGATTTCGTCCAATCGTCGCCGGCACGGATGTTGGGCCGGGGCGAAAAGGTTCATCTGGCCGGAGCCTCCCTTAGTGCCGGAAATTCCTGCCAGCCGGGGTTTACCGTTATTGGTGAATTCTCCCTGCTCGATATTGCGAAGGATCTCCTTGGCTCGTTGCACCACTCTGATCGGCACGCCGGCCAGGGCCGCCACCTGAATGCCGTAGCTGCGGCTGGTGCCACCCGGCAAGAGCTTATGGAGAAAGATAATCGAATCGTTCCACTCCCGCACGGCAATATGAAAATTTTTGATGCGCGGGAAGGTCGCGGCCAGTTCGGTCAGTTCGTGGTAGTGGGTGGCGAAGATGGTCTTAACCCCGCGGCCGGCATGGTTGGCCAGATCCTCGGTTACCGCCCAGGCTATGGAGAGACCGTCGAAGGTGCTGGTGCCGCGGCCGATTTCATCCATGATTACCAGGCTGCGCGGGGTTACATTGTTCAAGATATTGGCGGTTTCGTTCATTTCCACCATAAAGGTGGACTGGGCCTTGCGCAGATCATCCATAGCGCCGACCCGGGTGAAGATCCGGTCGACCAGGCCGATCCGGGCTGCGGCGGCCGGGACGAAACTGCCCATCTGGGCCAGCAGGACGATCAGCGCGGTCTGGCGCAGGACCGTGGATTTGCCGGCCATGTTCGGGCCGGTGATGATCAGAACCTGCTGCCCATTTGGATCCAGATCCAGATCGTTGGGGACGAAGCGGCCGGCCGGCAGCGCCTGTTCGATTACCGGGTGGCGCCCTTCGCTGATGCTGATTTCTTCCGAATCATCCATCACCGGTCGCACGTAATGCTGGCGGCGGGCCACCTCGGCCAGGCAGCAGAAGAAATCCAGTTCGGCGACAAAGGCGGCGGCCTGCAGAATCCTTGGGCTTTCAGCGGCCACCCGGGACCGGATCTCGGTGAACAATCGATACTCCAGTTCCAGGCGCTTTTCCTGGGCGCCGGCCACCTTTTCCTCAAATTCCTTAAGTTCCGGGGTGATGTAACGTTCAGCGTTGACCAGGGTCTGCTTGCGGATGAAGTAATCGGGCACGTTGACCAGTTGGCCCTTGGTCACTTCCAGGTAATAGCCAAAGATCTTATTGAAGCCGATCTTGAGGTTGCCGATCCCGGTCCGTTCTCGTTCCCGGCTTTCCAGCCCGGCGATCAGGTTCTTGCCTTCGGTGAGGATGGTCACCAACTCGTCGAGTTCCCGGTGATAGCCGGATTTGATCAGGCCTCCCTCCCGCAGGGTGATGGGGACGTCCTGGCGAATTGAGCATTCCAGTAGTTCCCGGATTTCGCCCAATTCATCCAGTTCTCCGCAGAGCTGGTCCAGCACCCCAGCCGCTTGGGCCTCACTCCGCAGGAGCGGAAGTTGCGAAAGGGACTGGTGCAGGGCAAGCAGATCGCGGCCGTTGCCGCTACCCAGAACGATACGGCTGTTCAGTCTTTCCAGGTCGTAGACCTGGTCGAGTCGGGTCCGAATGGCCTCGCAGCGTTCGCTTTCCCCGAGCAGCAGTTCGACGGTATCCAGCCGCCGCTGGATTTCCACCAGGTCCTGACGGGGAAAGAGCAGATTCTTTTTCAGCAACCGGGCGCCCATCGGAGTGCGGGTCCGATCCAGACAGTGCAGCAGGGAGCCCTCGCGTTTGCCGCCAATGATGGTCTGGGTCAATTCCAGGTTGCGGCGGGAGGTATCGTCAAGCATCAGGACGTCGTCCATGATCAGCGGCGACAGTCGTTCGATGTGCGACAGTTCGGTCTTCTGGGTTTCACGCAGATAAGCCAGCAGGGCGCCGGCGGCGGTGATCCCGGCACTCATCTGTCCGCAGCCGAAGCCGGCCAGGTTGGCGACCCCGAAGTGTTCCAGCAGGAGTTCGCGGGCCGTTTCGGGCTGGAAGGCGCCGGCCGGGCGCTTGGTCAGGCAGAGCGAGGCGGGCCAGAGTTCCACCCCGCCCAGTTCCGCCAGCAGGTTCTCCTCGATCAGCAGCTCCGAGGGTTGCAGGCGGTTCAGTTCATCGAGAAGGTCAGTCGCTTCATCGCGTTCGGTGACCAGGAATTCGCCGGTGGAAAGATCAAGCAGGCTTAAGCCCCAGGCACCCTGGCCGCGACCGACCGAGGCCAGGTAGCGATTGCTTTTGTCATCCAGTAACTGCTCATCGGTAACCAATCCCGGGGTAACTACCCGGACCACCTCGCGCTTGACCACGCCTTTGGCCAACTTGGGGTCTTCGACCTGCTCGCAGACTGCCACCCGGTGACCGGCGTTGACCAGCTTGGCCAGGTATCCCGCGGCGGCATGGTAGGGTACCCCGCAAAGGGGGATACGCTGGTTTTCTTCATCTTTCTGGTTTCTGGAGGTCAGGGTGATGCCCAGAACCCGGGAGGCGATTTTGGCGTCCTCGAAGAACATCTCGTAGAAATCGCCCAGCCGATAAAAGAGGATGGCGTCCTGATGCTGTTCCTTGATTTCCAGGTACTGCCGGAGCATGGGGGTGATTTTTCCTGGATCAATGCTCAATTCTTTACTCCTCCGGCTCCGGATAGGGCCTGGAAATCAAGGAACAGGCGGTCATAGGTTCGCGCCAGATGTTCAGGAATGGTGCGGACCTCGGCCAGGGGGGTCATGAAATTGTGATCACCTTGCCAACGGGGAACCAGATGAAAATGCAGATGCTCGGCCAGGCCGGCCCCGGCCGCCGCGCCCAGGTTCAGGCCGATATTAAAGCCGTCCGGCCGCAGATGACGTCGGAGAATGGCGGTGGCATTCCGGATCATTTCCATCAAGATTCGGGCTTCGTTTTTACGGAGATCGGTAAGATCGGCGACATGCCGGGCCGGCGCCACCAGCAAGTGGCCGTTGGCATAAGGGAAGCGGTTCAGCAGGACCACGGTTCGCCGATCCCGGAGGAGGACCAGTTTTTCCCGGTCATAGGGCTGGTCAGCCGCCGCCTCGAAGATGCAGCCCTCGGTTTTCCCGGTTTTTTCGAGAATATAATCCATGCGCCAGGGGGTCCAGAGGTTTTTCATGGTTCGAACCTCACATGGCGGATTTCTCCGCTAAGTTGGTTATCGATTCTGAGCATGGCGTAAGTCCCGGTCCCGCCGTGCCGGCCGGTGGCGGTGAAGCTGCCGGGATTGATGAAGAGGATCCCCCCGATCCGGTGGCAGACCGGGCGATGGGTGTGGCCGTATACTATGCAGTCGGCTTCCGGGTAGGCCATCAGGAGGCGGTCTTCCAGATCGCCATAGCCGAATTGGTGCCCGTGGGTGAGGGCGATGGTGAAACCGGCCAGTTTGATGGTCCGGCTGGCGGGCAGGGTGTTGTGCCCGGCCCGGTCGCACATATTGCCATGGACGGCGAAGACTTTTTTGTCGGCGAAGGCTTCCAACACCGTCAAACTGGTCAGATCGCCGGCATGAAGGATAATTTCGGCCTCGGCGAAACAGGCGGAGACTTGCGCCCGAAAGAAATCGCTGGCCGAACTCAGGTGGGTGTCGGAAAGAATGCCGATGGTGCTTGCCATGTCGGGATATCCGGCTTTTTACAAAGTGTGGGGCCTGATTGTAATCACAGCCATACTCTGGCAGGTAAAAAATCAAAGCACTCAGGTTGGTCCGGCCGCCGACTCGGAGCTCCCCAACAGTGGCTCCAGGATAGTGGAGGCTTCGCCGAGGGAAATCCCGGCGACGTGCAAACGCTTGGTCCTTCCCTGTTCCCCGCCGGTAATGGTGATCGCGTTTTTGGGAACCCGGAAAAGCTTGGCCAAAAAGCTGATGACTTGCCGGTTGGCTTGTCCCTCCACCGGTGGAGCGGTTAGGGCCAACCTCAAACTGCCGTCGTGCAGGCCGGTTATCCGGGTGCGCGAAGCCCTGGGTTGTACATAGATAGTCAGGGCTATTTCGCTCTCCCCGTGGCTGGAAAGGCAGGGCAGCGGAGGTGGCGGATCGGCGTCGGGCCGGGTACCGGCGGCGGATAAGTTACGCCTCATCAGTCGTGCTTGCGGTCGCCATGGATGGAAATAGAAGGTTCCAGTTCGTCCAGCGGATCTTCCAGGCTGAAAAGCATTTCTTCGCCGAGATCGGGAATAGCGATATCCGTGTCGAAATTCAAAGATGACTCCCGGCTGATGACGATTTCCTCATGACTACGATCGTCATCCAGCTCCAGGGCTTCAATATCGGCCAGTTCCAGGGTGGCCATTTCCTCTTCAGCATCCGAGGCGGCCGCATCGGCTTGATTTTTCTGCTCGATCTCGGGAAGATCGATCTTTTCGTAAAGATACTCCATATCTTCTTCATTTCCAGAACCGGTTGCGGTTTTATCGCTGGCGATCGCCTCCCCGGCCAACTCTTCCGATGCGGCGGTAGCGTCATCAATGAAATCATCGATCGGTTTCGGTTCCGGTAAGGGTTCCAGATTTTCCAGACCGGCAGGAACGCCTTTCTCCAAACTTTGCCGGTAACCCTCCAGCAACTGGCGCAAGTCGCCCATGATCCGCTCTTTCATGGAGATCAGGCGGTTGATTTCATTAGTCAATTCCAGCATCCGGGAGCTGGAATTTTCCACCAGACTGCGGGCCTGGGTAATGGCCTTTTCTTTTATGGTCTCGGCTTCCAGGGTGGCTTGGGAGAGCATGGTTTCGGCCTCGTCCCGGCTCCTGGCTTCCAGTTCGGCCGCTTCCTCGCGGGCCTTCTCCAGGGTTTCATCGGCCTCGCGGCGACTTTTCCCCTGCATCTCATCGCTGATCTTCTGGGCCGAAAGGATGGCGTGCTGGAAGGCCTGTTCCTTGTTGCGGAAGTTGGCCACTTCCTTATCCAGTGCGGTGATGCGTTCCATGGCTTGTTTATGTTCCATGGAGAGGATTAAAAATTCCTCGGCGATCTTTTCCAGGTACTTGTCGACCTCGTCGACGTCAAAGCCGCGCAGTCGCATATGGAACTGCTTGGACTGGATATCTTGCGGGGTGATGGTCATGGCTTGAATCCTCCGGCAAACGCAGATTAACGATCCTTTTTACCCGAGCGACAAGGCGAGCTGCTGCAGGGTAGGGACGATGAAGCTGCGAAGAAATATAATGACGATGATCAGGATCATCGGCGAAAAATCAATTCCCCCGCCCAGGGATGGAACAAACCGGCGGATCCGGCTCAAAACCGGTTCGGTTACCTGATAAAGAAAGCGGACAATGGGATTATAGGGATCGGCGTTGACCCAGGAGATGATGGCCCGGCCGATAATGATCCACATATAGGCGCTCAAGACCAGATCGACCAGTACCGCCAGGGCACTGAGGAAATTTTTGACTACAAACATGCTATCCCCGGGGATTAGAGGTTATTTGGCAGCCCTCGCCAGGAGGGATTTAAAATAATATATAAAAAAACAGGCGCTTAGCCAATAAAACAAGATTTTTTTTAAAATTATTAACTAGTTATCTCAGTGGGGCCAATGGCCGCTTTTACGATTATCAATAAATTCGGTAGCTTACAATAATGGCTTGCGGATGCCGGCAGGCGGCGAGGCTGTTGGCGGCAGTTTAGCGCACCACTCAGGAGACTTTACTGCCCGGGGGTACCGTCCCGCTCAAACCGGAAAGGACCAGATGCTCTCCATCCTTGGCGGCCAGGACCATGCCCTGTGAGGTAATGCCCATGAGCTTGGCCGGTTTCAGGTTGGCAACGATAATTACCTGGCGGCCGATCAGTTCTTCGGGCTGGTAGTGTTCAGCGATCCCCGCGACAATGGTTCGTTCTTCGGGGGCCTTGACGGTCAACCGCAGTAAGCGGTCGGACTTGGCCACCTTTTCGGCGGCCACGATCTCGGCTACCCGCAAGTCGACCTGCTGGAACTGCTGGAAGGAGATCAACCCTTCGCCGGGGCTGGATTGATCCGGGGAGCGGCTGACTTTCTTGTCTTTTTTCGGAGCCGATGTAGCTGCCGGTTGGGATGGGCTCTTCAGGTCCAGACGGGGGAAAAGAGATGGCCCGGGGTTGATCGCCGAGTCCGGCGGCAGGAGCCCCCATTGTCCCTGAGTTTTCAGGTCGGGGGTGGTATTCAGGCCGAGGGCCGTGCTCATCTTATCGGCGGTTTCCGGCATTACCGGATGCATGGTCAGGGTGATAAGTCGCAGGGTTTCCAGCAGGGTGTAGAGCACCGTGGCCAAACGCTCCTGCTGTTCCGGGTGCTTGGCCAGTTCCCAGGGGGCGTTGGTAACGATGTATTTGTTGGCCAGGGAGATTACCTTCCAGACCGACTGCAGAGCCCGGCTGAAGGCAAAGTTGTCCATCTGTTCGCGGTATTCGGCCAGCATGGCCAGGGCGGCGTCGCGCATCTCGGTGTCGCCTGCTTCCAGACTTCCTGGTTGCGGAACCAGACTGGCGCAGAAATTCCTGACCATGGTCAGCGAACGACTGAAGAGATTTCCCAGGTCGTTGGCCAGGTCGGTGTTCTGCCGGGTCAGCAGCGCCTCGTAACTGAAAGAGGAGTCAAGCCCGAAGGTCATCTCCCGCAGGAGGAAATAACGGGTGGCGTCGGCCCCGAATTTTTCGACCAACTCGGCCGGGCGTACTACGTTGCCCAGGGATTTAGACATCTTGGTGTCGTTGATGTTCCAGTAGCCGTGGACGTGCAGGCGCCGGAAGGGCTGGAGCCCAAGTGCCCGCAACATGGTCGGCCAGTAGATGGCGTGGGGTTTCAGAATATCCTTGGCGATAATGTGTTCGGCGCCGGGCCAGAATTCGGCGAAGTCCGGTCCGGCCGGGTAACCGAGTCCGGTCAGATAGTTGATCAGGGCGTCGAACCAGACGTAGGTGACGAACTTGTCGTCGAAAGGCAGCGGAATCCCCCAGGTCAGGCGGCTGGTGGGCCGGGAGATGCAGAGATCCTCCAGTGGTTCCTTGAGAAAAGAGAGAACCTCATTACGGTAGCGTTCCGGGGTGATGAAGTCCGGGTTGGCCTGGATATGGTCGATCAACCAGGTCTGGTATTTCGACATCCGGAAAAAGTAGTTCTGCTCGGTGATCGGGGCCGGCGGCGTCAAGTGGTCGGGACAGTTGCCCTCCACCAGTTCCTTCTCGGTCAGGAAACGTTCGCAACCCTTGCAGTAAAGACCGGAATATTCGCTGAAGTAGATGTCGCCCTGCGCGTAGACCTTTTGCAGAATCTCCTGAACCGTGCGGATGTGCACCGGGTCGGTAGTGCGGATGAAACGGTCGGGCCGGATTGACAGCGGCGGCCAGGCTTCGCGGAACAGGCCACTGATCCGGTCGACGTACTCCTGCGGGGTTTCGCCGGCATTGCTCGCCGCCTCGGCAATCTTGTCGCCGTGTTCATCGGTGCCGGTCTGGAAAAGGACCTTTTCGCCGGACAATTTTTTGTAGCGGCTGATGGTGTCGGCAACGATGGTAGTATAGGCGTGACCCAGATGGGGCTGGGCATTGACGTAGAAGATCGGGGTGGTGAAGTAGAAGCGCATGGCCTTATTCCGGTTTTGGCTCCGGATTCTGCGGGCTTGGACTTGAGCCGGAATCTTCGCGGTTTTCCCCTTCAGGGGCGGGGCCGTCTTTTCTTTTTCCCTTCTGACGCCGGTTCCGGTTCTTGGGGGGGCGGGGTTTCTTCTCGATCGCCGGCGCCGGCGCTGACGCCGGCGGGGCGGCCAGGGCCGCCTCCCATTCTCCCCGGGAGAAGATCTGCAACCCTTCCGGAGTGCCGCTCAGGGCTACCGCGGTAATCGTGCCCTTGAGGATATTGGTTTGCAGGATCTTGTACTCGACCCCGTTCAGAGTCAAGGTTTTGCCGGGTTTGGGCATGTCCTTGCGCAGACGATGATAGGTTTCGTATTCGTAGGTCAGACAGCAGAGTAACCGGTTGCAGACTCCGGAGATCTTGGCCGGATTCAGGGGCAGGTTCTGCTCTTTGGCCATCTTGATCGAAACCGGGGCGAAGTTTTTGATGAAAGATGAGCAGCACAGTTCCCGGCCGCAGCAGCCGATGCCGCCCAGCATCTTGGTTTCGTGGCGCACGCCGATCTGGCGAATCTCCACCCGGGTGCGGAATTCCTGGACCAGATCCTTGACCAGTTCTCGGAAGTCGACACGGTTTTCGGCGGTGAAATAGAAGATGATCTTGCTGCCGTTGAAATAGCGTTCGACCCGGGTGAGTTTCATCTCCAGGCGATGTTTTTTGATATGGGACTGGCAGATTAGAAAGGCCTCGTCCTCGCGCTGGATGAGGTTTTCAAACTTGTCGATCTCATCCCGGTTGGCGCGGCGGATAATATTGTAGGAGGCTTTATTCAGAATGAAACCGGCGGGGGTTTCTTCTTCCGGGCCGGGGCCGGTGATGGTGGCCGGCTCGGGCCCGTGCTCGGTCTGGACCATCACCACTTCGTCCCGTTTCAAACCGGCCTGCCGGCATATCGCCGAAGAGGCTGGTGTGTTGCGGCGGAAACGGAGGTAGTAGAAGTTGCTCGGGGTCGGAGCGCCTTGCGGCTCGTTGGCGGCAACCTGATTCGCTGCCTGTTCAGCCGGCGATTCTGGCGTTTTATCGGGTGAGTTGTCTTGCAAGGAATAGCCCGGTTAAGAGTTTGCTCTGGTCATGAAAAATACCGCTCCGTTGAGCCGATATTAATCGCGTACTTTAACAGCTGGCGGGGGTTAAAGCAATGCAAAGTAGAGTACTTCGCAGACCAGAGTCCGGTTGCAGTTACGGGCCAGTTGTTGTTCGGCCCGGGCCAAAAGCTTGAAGGTTTCCGGAAGTCGGGCCGGAGGCCAGCGTCCAACCCCCTGTTCCAGGAGTTCTGCAAGATCGCGGTTGATAATCCGCTGGGGCTGGCGGTGCTGCATGAGGAGCAGGTCGCGGAACCAGAGCCGCAGCAAACCCAGGAATTCCGGCAGCAGTTCGCTCAAGGCCGCCGTGCGCTCAGCCAGGGAAAATACCATTTCCGCGGTCTCCGGCCGGTTCGGCCGGGTCGTCAGCAGCCGGCCGATCACCTCGCGGCGCAACGCCAGAAACTCCAGGCCGGCCAAGGCTCGAGCCCGGCCCAGGCTGCCATCGGCTAGACCAGCCAAGGTAGCGGCGGTGGTCGCCGGGATGCCGTCTCCGCAAAGTTCCCGGGTCACCAGATCCAGTGGTAGCGGGGTCAAGGGGATCTGCTGGCAGCGGGAGAGAATGGTCGGCAGGATCTCCCCGGCGGTGTCGCCGGTCAGGAACAGCAGGTTTCCGGGTGGTGGTTCCTCCAGCAGTTTGAGCAGACTGTTGGCCGCTTCCCGCCGCATGCTCTGGACTTCGGTGATTATTACCACCCGGTAGCTCGCTTCCAGGGGAGGGAAGGTCAGGGTCCGCTTCAATTCCCGGATTTGCCCGATTTTGATCGCCGCCCCGTCCGGTTCGATGAGCAGCCGGTCCGGGTGGTTGCCCGAAGCCAGCTTGCGGCAGGAGGTGCAATGTCCGCAGGCATCGACTTCCGGGGTGGGATTCAGGCAGTTAAGATAGTTGCCGAAGGCCCGGGCCAGACTTTTTTTGCCTACACCGGCCGGACCGCGCAGGAGATAGGCGTGGGCCAGCCGGCCGCCTTTGGCGGCCCGGCGCAGGAGCCCCTTGGCCTTTTCCTGGCCGAGAACCTCGCCGATGGTGAAACCTTCTTTGGGCATTTTCATATTACCGCGAACCGCGGAGCAGCAGAATATCGAACCGCGGAACCGCAGAAGTTTAAAGGAGAAAGGTTATGACATCCACTTCGGTGACCGCCGCCAACTATAAGAGCTGTCGCCTGAACGCGAATACTCAGGTCGGCAGGATCTCTGGTTGGAAGACAGCCCCGGACTTCCAGTTTGCGCCCCGGAAGTCGATCCCACCCTGGGGGCGAGTTGCCCAAACTCAGATCGTCTAATCGTAACCATCACAACTTTAGACATTTATACCCGGTTTTGGGTATATGAAACTTTCAACTTATAACTTAAATATTTTCTCTCATCCCTGCCAGAGGCTGCGTTGGCGGCGATCGATCGGCGGGGTGTCAGGGTCGCCGTCATCGTTGCGCCCCAATTCAGGATTGCGGATATAGAGGAAGCGTTCCAGGTTGCGCTGATAATCACTCCAGTGGTATCCGGGTTCCTCCTTAAGTTTACCCAGCCCGGAAATATAGTTGATCTTGGCGTCGAGATCGTCGAGGAAATGCAGCACGAAGGCTTCCAGCAACATCGGCAGGGTGGGAGAGCCATACTCGTGACGGCCATGATGGGAGAGGATCAGATGCTGGAGCCGGGTCAGTCGCTCTTCGGGAAAATCGGGCAGGGCGGCGGCTAGTTCCCGGATCAACTCCAGTCCCAGAACCATATGCCCCACCAGCCGCCCGCGATCGGAATAGTCATAGGGATAGCTCTCGTAATCAAACTCGATCAGTTTGCCTAAATCATGAAGGAGGGCACCGGTCAGCAGCAGCGAGCGGTCGAGGTCCGGATAGAGTTCTGCCACCTGGGCAGCCAAACGCGCGACCCCAAGGGTGTGTTCCAACAGGCCGCCCAGATAGGCATGGTGCATGTGTTTGGCGGCCGGGGCCTTCTTGAACAGTTCGCCCAGGCGACGATTGCCGAGAAAGGCCAGGGTCAGGGCTCGGAAATGCGGGTCGGTGATGCTTCTGGCCAGACCGGCCAGTTCAATCCACATCTCCTGGCGGTCGCCGGGGGCGGTGGGGATGAAGAGGCCCATTTCCTCAGCCTCAACCTCGGCCGCTTCCAGATGATCGACGCGCAATTGGACCACGCCCTTATAGGACTGGGCCTGGCCCCGCAGTCTGACGATTGCCCCGGGGCGACAGTGTTTCAGAAACTGGTCGGCATTTTCCCAAACCCGCGCAGCCATTTCACCGCTGGCGTCCATCAAGGTCAGCGACAGATATGGGCTGCCGCTCTTGGTCTCCTGGCGGGAGACCTCGCGGACCATGAACAATCCTTCGACGTTCTGGTTATCCTTAATCTCCCTGATCAGGCAGCCTTTCATGGAATGCCGGTGGTTAAAAATTCAGGGTGGCCTGCCAGGCGGCTTTAAAGCCGGCCAGCGGTTCATCGACCACCACCACACCTTGCAGTCCGGTGATCAGCAGCTTTTTGGTCTCAATCACCTGACCGATCCGGCGCCAGGTGGTGCCGGCCATGACCTCTTCGAAGGCATCGGCTTTCTTCGGGCTTACCGTGACCAGCAAACGACTGGCTGACTCGGAAAACAGCAGCACGTCGTCCCGGTCGATATCGACCCTGGCGACCTGCCGCAAGTCGATATCGAGGCCCAGGTCGCCGGCAAAAGCCGTTTCGGCCAGGGTCACCCCGAGTCCGCCGTCGGAGCAGTCGTGGCAGGAGGCCACCAATCCTTTCTGGATCGCCACCGCCAAGGCCCGGTAGCGGGCGATGGCCTCCTCACCGTTGACCTTGGGCACCAGGTTGCCGACGGCACCCAGGCGGGCGCCGTATTCCGAGCCGCCCAGTTCATTACCGGTGGCGCCCAGCAAATAGACCAGGTCTCCGGGGTGTTTAGCGTCCATGGTCACGGCCAGACGCACATCGTCGATCCGGGCCACCACTGAAAAGAGCAGGGTGGGCGGGATGGAGATTTTGGTGGCGCCGACCTGGTAGTCGTTCTTCATGCTGTCCTTGCCGGAGATACAAGGCACTCCAAAGATCTTGGCGTAGTGGGCCAAGGCCTCGTTGGCCCGGACCAGTTGGGCCAGCTTGTAGGGACCGTCCGGGGTCTTTTCCGAGAGGATCGGGTCGCACCAGCAGAAGTTGTCGAGCCCAGCCATGGTCTCCAGGCCGGCACCCACGGCCACGGCATTGCGCACCGCCTCGTCCATGGCGTTGGCCACCATGTGGTAGGAATCGATGTCCGAGTATCGCGGGCAGATGCCATGAGCGATGACCAGCCCCTCGAAGGAGTCGAGCAGGGGGCGGAGCACCGCGGCATCGCTGGGGCCGTCGTTGGCTGCCCCGGTCAGGGGTTTGACCACGCTGCCGCCCTGCACCTCGTGGTCGTACTGGCGGACGATGTACTCCTTGCTGCAGATGTTGAGCCGCCCCAGCATGGTCTTCAGTTCGGCCCCGAGATCGGGATCCTGCGGCAGTTTCGGTTCCGGGTGATACGGCTGCTGCCAGCGGGCCACCATCTGCATGGGCGGTAAACCCTTGTGGACAAAATCCATGTCCAGGTAGGCCACGGTGCGCCCTTCGTAGAGCACGTGGAATTTGCCGGAATCGGTGTAGGTCCCGAGGACGGTGGCCTCGACGTCCATTTTGGCGCAGAGGTCGAGGAAGGCCTGCAGTTTTTCCGGCGGTACCGCCAGAGTCATGCGCTCCTGCGCTTCGGAAATGAAGATTTCCCAGGGTTGCAGGCCGGCGTATTTCAACGGCGCTTTATCGAGGTGGAGCTCGAAGCCGCCGGTGTCCTGCGCCATTTCGCCCACCGAGGAGGAGAGCCCGCCGGCGCCGTTGTCGGTCATGCAGTTATAGAGGCCCCGGTCGCGGGCCATCAGTAAACAGTCGAACATCTTCTTTTGGGTAATGGGGTCGCCAATCTGCACCGCCGTGGCCGGGGAGTTCTCGTTCAACTCCTCGGAGGAGAAAGTGGCGCCGTGGATTCCGTCCTTGCCGATGCGGCCGCCGGTCATGACGATGTGGTCGCCGACCCGGGCCAGCTTCTGCTCCGAAGGTTGGCCGTTGACCAGGGCCGGCATGATGCCGACGGTGCCGCAGAAAACCAGGGGCTTACCGGCGAAACGGTCGTCGAAGACCACAGAGCCGTTCACCGTCGGGATGCCGCTCTTGTTGCCGCCGTGCTCGACCCCTTCCCGAACCCCTTCCATGATCCGCTTGGGATGCAGCAGCCGGGCCGGCAGCGGCTGGTCGTAAAAGGGCGTGGCGAAACAGAAGACGTTGGTGTTGCAGATCAGCTTCGCCCCCATGCCGGTGCCGAAGGGGTCGCGGTTGACGCCGACGATGCCGGTCAAGGCCCCGCCGTATGGGTCGAGGGCCGAGGGGCTGTTGTGGGTTTCAGCCTTGAAAACCACGCTCCAATTATCGTTGAAGCGGATTACCCCGGCGTTGTCCTTGAAGACCGACAGGCACCAGTCGTCCGAACCCAGCCGGGCGCGGATTTCGGCGGTGGGCTGGCGAATGTAAGTGTCGAAGAGGTTGCTGATCTTCCGGTGCTCACCGGTTTCACCATCCTCGTAATCGATATCACCGGAGAAGATCTTGTGCTTGCAGTGCTCCGACCAGCTCTGGGCCAAGACCTCCAACTCGACGTCGGCGATTTTTTCGCCCAGGCCAACCGCTTTCCGGGACGCGATGGTCTCGGGTCGGGCCAGGTAATCGCGAATCAGCTTCATCTCATCCAGGGTCAGGGCCAGCACCCCTTCGCGGCTGATCCGCAGCAGTTCCTGGTCGGCGACATGGAGATTGATCTCAGCCATGTGGGCAATGGAATCGCTGACCACCTTGGCGGCGAAGGGCTTGATCCCGCCGGCCGCCTGGAATTCGGCCCGGTCGAGCACGGTGAAGCGCTGGATCAGTTCGTTGGCCAGCAGTTTGCGGGCGATGGTCTCGGCCTCTTCCCGGCTGATTTTGCCTGAAATCAGATACTGCACCGAGGTATAGACCGCCTCGGTGCGGGTGAGTTTGCGGCCGATCAGCAACTCCAGGGCCTGGGCCGAGGTGTGTCCCTCGTTGTCGGTGACCCCGGGCCGGAAGCCGACCTCGATGACCCAGTCGAAATCAAGACCCCACTCGAGGGCCAGCGGGCCCAGCGACCATTCCTGGGTGACCGGGTCACAGAAGGGCCCGGTCGCCGCCTGGTGCAGTTGCTCCTCGGTGAGATCGGCCTCGACGGTAAAGACCTTGATGGTCCGGACCCGCTCCACCGGCAGCTGGAGGTCGCTGTTGATCCGCTTGGCGGTGTTGTCGCCGAAGGAGTCCTTCAGGGAAAGCTTCAATCCTACCTGGATACGGGCAAGCATAAGTAATTCCTCGCGGCTTGAAAATAGGGGTTCGGGCGGGCGATGCCGAGCCCGCCTTCCTGCTATGGATAAAGGAAAGCAACAACTATACTAAATCCCCCCTCCTTTTTGGAATGTAGAAAAGAAAAAAGTAGCTTGGCATCTTCCTGGCAACGAAAAGCAGTTGCACAATTGCCTAACAGAATGTTATCTAATTACAGCCATCGTATAGCTGCTTGTGGTTAGGCTAAAAGAAGCCTGGGCAGTCAGATAATTGCCAGGTGATGGCAGGCGCGGATAATTTCCCTGGAACGAGTCTATGGCCAAGAGCGGGAGGCAAGAGTAATGCGAAAAAATATGGGTGGCGAAGGTTTTACTTTGATTGAGCTTTTGGTGGTGCTGGTCATCGTGGCATGTTTGGCCATTGCGATGGTACAAGTCGTTTCCAGCTGCCGAGGCGAAGTTGAAAGCGCAGACCTTCAATGTCGTGGCGGAATTCAAACTGGCCCGCTTCGAAGCGGTCAAGCGCGGCCGGGAAGTTCTGGATCGACTTTGAGCCGTGCCGGTGAAACCGACGATGACGGAGTTGAGGCCGGCGCCGACGGCTATAGAATTTGTCTGGACCTTGACTCCGACAATAATTGTGACACTGCCGATTCGATAATCGCCGAAACAAATTTGTCGGCCCCGGTGGTGTACTACGACCAAAATATCTCCTCCACCGGCAGGCCCCAAACGTACTGTAATCGACGAGCCCTGGCCGGCGGGGCAAGACGGGATCTCCTTTTCCGGCAATCGTTTTGTCATGCATCCCGATGGATTCGGCAATAAAGCGGGAACGGTCTATCTTTATGTGCCGGCCGGTCGAGGAGGGTATAATGCCGGGCCTATGGCCGTAGTGCAGAGCAGGGTCGGGCGGCTCAGGGTGTTGGAGTGGCGGGCGGAACTGCTGAAATGGCGTTGAACTTGTTGGCCGAATTCCAAGGCGGCTGAGGATCAAGGCCAAGTCGGAAACCTTTCCTACCGGATGAACCTTCAAGGTGTGTCCACCCCTCAAATATGACTGCCTGATTCCCTCGCCCAGCCAGGGGTGGCTCTCTGCCCAAAAGAAGCGCCAAAGGTTCTGCGGCTGAGCGCCGGGGTGAGAGAGTATCGGCTTTATAATTCCTCACAAATCGGCACAAAGATGCTCGTGCCGATCAACTTTTCTTTTCCTTCCATTTGCCTGGCCGTCATTTTATAGTAGCTGCCACAAATGTTTTTTCGAAGAGGCGCGCCTGAAAGGGCAGCAACCAGGCAAAGCGGCAGGTAAGGGGCGGCGGGGACTCCGAGCTGACTCATAGTGAAAGTAGTAAAAGCGAAATTGTAAAAAAATATTACAATCCGGTTGCCGAGCCGTAATTGTATTTTACAATTTGCCGGTGGAATAATTTGGCGGTTGCTTTGTCTGTTGGGAAATAGTCAAAATTATCAGTTGGTTGCGGAAGTAAGATAACCGATGGTCTGAAAATTGCTTTGAACAGGGATACCATGAAGAAAATCTCACCGCGTAAAGATAAAGGAGTTCTCGGTTTTCAGGGCTTTTCCATGATCGAACTGATGATCGTGGTGGCCATCCTTGGAATTCTGGGGGTTGTCGTGGGGGTGTACATCAACACCGCCGACGCCAAGCTCAGGTCCTTCGCCTTCAATGTGGGCAGCCGCTTCAAACAGGCCAAGTTCGAAGCGATCAAGAACGGCTTCAACGTCTACCTGGATTTCGATTTAAATAACGACAATGCCATCGACGGCAACAGCTTCACCATCTGGTCCGATAATAACAAGGACGGCAACTACGACCCGCCCGGTGAGAAGGTCGGGGCTGACGTGGTCTTTCCCGAGGGCACGGAGATCTACGACCCAGCCGATGCCAGCGGCGGGCCTCCGGACATCGATGGCGCGCCGGCCTCCTCCGTTCTAACCGACATCTTCAACGGTGTAGCGGACTCCGGCGACCTCAGGATCAGATTCACTCCGGGCGGCGCCGCTGAAAACGCCACGGTTTACATCTACTCCCCCCGGCTTACCGGGGGCGGCAAGAAGGTCGCGGCCGGACCCTGGGCGATAATCGTCAATAGCGTCGGTCGGATCCAACTTGCCGAATGGAAGGATGGAGCGTGGGTGGAATGACAATCGACGGCATTGGAAACATTTCTCGGGCTAAGAATATGGGAAAAGCGAACCAGAAAATGATGGCTCGGGGCTACACCCTGGTCGAAATCATGGTCGCCATGGTGATCACCCTGATTGTCATGGGCGGAGTCTATCGGGCCATGGTCGATGAAAATGTCAACCAGGAACGCAAGGAGGCCATCCTGGAGATGCAGAACAACGCCCGGGTGGCCATGGCTGCCATGGTCAGGGATATCCGGCGGGCTGGTTTTCTGGGCTGCGGCGGGGATCTGGCCGCCAATATCCTGACCAACACCGGTTCCGACGCTACCTACATCGGCAAGCTGACCATCGCCCAGGCCCCGCCGACGGGCACGGGCCTGGATCGTGACATGAACTACAATACCATCCTCAAACAGCTGCTCGATTTCGACACCTATCTCGCCCCGACCAGCTTCTCTTATCTGGGCACGCCGCTGGCCTTCAGCGATGATGCCCCGGCCGGCCACGATTATTACGCCGCGGGAACCGACGCCCTGACCCTGGTCTTTCTCTCCGGCGAGACCATGGTGAATCCCGCCAATCCCATGACCGCCGGAACCGATCCCATTATCTTGAAATCAGCAGCCTTTGAAGAGGGTGACATCCTGGTGGTTTCCGACTGTCAAAACTATTCCATCTTCCAGAAAACCAATGTTGCAAGCACTACGGCGGCACGCGCGGTCAATACCGGGCTGAACGATGCCAGCATCGATCTCCTGCATAATTACGGTCAGGCCGCACCGGCCCGGGTCTACAAGCTCAATACCGCCACCTATTTCATCAGAAAAGACAACTTCGAATTTTGCTATAACAACATCAACCAGCCCATCGCCAGCAACATTGAGGATCTGCAGTTTCAATTCCTGTTCGACACCGACGATGACAAAGATCTGACCGAGGAGACCTGGCAGGGCAACCTTGGGGCCAATGATCCCAGTAAGGTTCGGGCGATCAGGATCTATATGCTGGCCATGAGCGAGCCGGATTACAGCTATACCGACACCAACACCTATGATTACCCGAACAGCCCCTACGCCGCTAGTTCGCCGGCGTCCTTCGCGCCGATGGCCAGTCCCAGCGCCGGAGAACACCGGCACCGGTATCTGGCGTCGGCGGTGGTCCTGTTACGGAATTCCGGGCTTTAACGCGAGGATGAGCATGAACAGTTTACTTTTGGGTCGCGAGAAAGGATTTACCATCCTGGAGGTGGTCTTTGCCGTCAGCATTCTGGCCATCGGCCTGCTGGGTTATACCTCCCTGAAAATCTCCAACCGGTACAGCTGGTTTTTTTCCAAGAACATGTCCCAGGCCGTGCAGCTGACCGGCTCGAACCTGGAGGGGATGTTGATGGCCGGGTACAACGATGACGGCTGGCTGACCGCGGGCGCTCATACCCAGGCCGATACCAACGCTGATTTAGTCGCGCCGACCCTTATTGCCGGAGATTTCGAGGCCAGCGGTGTGGATTGGACGGTCAGGGATAAATGCCCCAGCGAGTTGACTAAAATGATTACGTACTCCACCAAATGGAGTGACGGCAAAAACAGCGTGACGATCACGCAGGTGCAGGTGCGACCATGAGCAAGCGCGCAGAAAGATTCCGGCCGGCTTCAGGCGAACGGGGCATGGCCTTGATTTCCGCCTTGCTCCTGCTACTGGTCGTTTCCCTGCTGGCCGTCGGTCTCAGCATGGACAGTTCCATGGATGTGCGGCTGGCGGCGTATCAGAAATTCCGGGCCCGGGCCTTCGGCTTCGCCGAATCGGGGATGATGGCTGGCGCCGACATCCTGGAAAGCAATGTCGCTGATTCCGGCTGGGACGATACACCGCCGTTCGTATTCCCCCATCTCAGTGCGCAATACAAGGGGACCTTGGATATCCTGGCCAACGGCCTTGCCAATGGCACCTTCTATCTCGACGAAAATGCCAATGAAAATCAAACGATGGCGATGACCGGTGATATCGAAGCCGCTGTGATCACCCAGAAAGTGGTCAGCGGCATCACCAAGGGCAGCGCGATGCAGGTGGCGGCCGGCTATGCCGGTGTCGGCAAGGGGCTGGGCGGCGGCGGCGCCCACGTGATCTACAATATCCAGTCCACCGGAACCGACGCCAGTAATGCCACCGCCACGGTGGCCATGAACTACCGGATGGTCACCAAATAGCGGACGGCGGTTAAGCCGGATCGAGGTTGTCACGGTTGGCAGCCTTGGTCCGGGTTCCCGGCCTGAACGAAGGTTTGTCGGCGACAAACGATGGAACAATTGGGGCAAAGTCAAAGGTGATATCATGATTCAGAAAGCTGGAATAGGCGCGTTTCTGATCGCGGCCGTATTTTCTCTGCTGTTCGGCTCCGCCAGCCGAGTACTGGCAGGCAGCGAGACCATGTACGATTACTCCAAGATTCCGCCCTTCATCGAGACCGGCCTGGATCCCAACCTGCTGCTGCTGATCGACAACTCGGCCAGTATGTATGATGCGGCCTATCGGAACCCGGATGGCGACAATGTTTGTTACGCCCGTGGCGACGAGGACCTGGACGGCGACGGTCTTCACCCTGCCACCGAAGACAACAACGGTAATGGCGTCTACGACAAGAACTACGATGGAACTACGGCTTATGAAGGCTATTTCGACACGGACGATTCCAGCTGGTACAAGTACGACTCGGTCGAATCCGAGTTCGTTTCGGCCACCGATGCCGGCACTTTCTGTTCCGACGCCACCGGCACCAAGTACACCGCCGATGACCTCTGTCTGACGATCGATACCAGCACCGACCCGGACAGCGTCACCGCTTTTGCCGCCAAGGGCCGTTTCCTCAACTGGTTGATGTCTTCCAAGTTCGATGTGGAAAAAAAGATCCTGACCGGCGGCAAGTACGACGGCACCAATTCCCAGATGATCCTGGAGTCTCGGGGCTGCAACGAAAGTACTTTCATCAAGGATATTCCGGTAGTTAAAGTAAGCGATGGCACACACAATGTCGCAACCTTCGGAGTTCGGCCGCCGACCGAGGCGGAGAAGACGGCCGATGGTGTCTATAACAGCTCCATCAGTAACACCCGGCTGGATATTTACAAAGTTACGGACACCGGCATGATCTTTGCCCATTGCCAGTCTGCCATCGAGCAATTCGGCTTACCTGGGCAGCAGTTTAAAAACGATATCTTAGCCTGTCTGGACCCTACGGGTACCGGCCTCTTCGACTCTCGAGCCGCTTTCAACCAAACCATGCAGGAGTGCGCGTTCTACAGACAGCATGGAACGTGGCAAAGCGGTAGTTCGATCCAAGCCCTGAAAAACGCCTGCGAGGATGTTTACAACGTCCCCAATAATACGAGGGTCGAGCTGCCGTATGCGGGTTATGTCAGCCCCGGCAGTTTGAGCCCCTCCGATATCTGTTACGGCAACTACGTTACGCCTGGGCCCCATTCCAGCTACCCATGGGGCTCCGGCTACCTCGGGCAGTGCTGGGAAACCCAGTCCACCTGGGAGGGCAATGATGTTATCGTTTACCAGAACGTCCCCTGTGCCGGCTATAATTTCCCGGCTGACGGTTCCCAGAGATGTGTGGCGGATTACGTCTACTATTGCAATGGCAACTACAATTCGAATACTGGAGCTTGTAACGGTAATCCCGGGACTTGGGCGAAATTGTCGATAGCCTATCCAATAACCGGTGGGGATTGGGTGAGTACCGTCGGTTGGACCGATGACAACGCCGCCGATTCGCAACCTGGTGATACCTGTGCCGAAGAGGCTCTCCATTCATACTGTCAGGGGATTGACGAGCAAACCACGGTCGACCCGTCCGATTATACCGATTCCGAGGGTGACATCGCGGGGCTGCCGGCTCTGCTGGTTGATAACGCCAGCAAGGCGCAACTGGGTGATCCCCTGGTTTCCCTGAAAGGCCTTGTTCAAGCCTCCTCAATCCCGACCGGTCTGATCCAGGAGTTCAAATACAACCTGCGGATTGGGGCCATGAAGTTCAACGCCGGTGTTTCACCCGTCACAGACTCAAGTCTGGGCACGGTTGAATGTCAACCGGTTTTGCGGAGTGACGGCACCTATAGGGCTTCCTTGTATGACTGCCTGCAAGCTAAAGGGACAGCGATTACTTCGAGTACCACCGCGATAGAACCTGATATGAAAGATGGCGGCAAGATTATTTCCTATATCGACGATGGCAATACGCACATTACCGAACTGGTCAGCGCCATTAACAATGTTTCCGCCACGGCCTGGACCCCGATCGCCGAGGCCTATATGGAGGCGATCGGCTACTATACCCAAAGATCGGAACTCCGATTGAACGACGATGATTTTGTCTGCAACCAGGACTATGACATTTCAACCTATCCGGTCTGGGAGCCGGGCAGCCTTATACTGAAGGCAACAAGGTCAGCTATGATTGGGGCATCAGCGAAGGGAGAAAATTATACATAGCCGCCACCACCGGCACCTCCGATGCCACTGCCGACAATATCAATGGCGATACCGGGGTGCACTGGATCCCCTACGACCCGGTGAAGGCCGGTTGCCAGCGCAACAATATCCTGATCATCACCGACGGCGGTTCCACCGGCGACATCAATAAGACCATGACCAATTTCGTCACGACCACGAACAATGATGACGGGACGTGCATAATGACGGTGACAGCGCTGTCACTTATGCCTCCGGACATACAGAGCAACCGACCGGGGGAGAATTCGAATGCAAGAATACTAATGACCAGCACAGTTTGTACGGTTCGACCCTGCTGGACGATCTTAGTTTCTATGCGCACGACGAAATCCTTATCCGATATTTATTACTATTCCAGCATAGATCGGTCGGACAAAAAGAAAATCACCACCTATGTGGTTTCGGCCGGAGCATCACTGAAGGACGACGGAACGGAGCATGACTGCAATCCCAGAACGAACTGGAACAAGTTGCTGTCAACTCCGGCAGCGAGTTGATGGAGTCCGAGATCTTTCGGAATTGAAAGACAATCTCCGCAAGGTCTTCGAACCGATCGGCGGCGAGCCCTCGTCCGGTTCGGCGGCCTCGGTCATCTCCAACTCACGAAGCGGCGAGGGCGCCATTTTCCAGGCGGTCTTCTCCCTCCAGGAAGACCTGCAGCAGGCAATAACCTGGGCCGGTGATGTCCATGCCCTGTGGCTCGACGAACAGGGCAATATTCGGGAGGACTGCGGCCTCGAGTTGCGGGGCCGAAGATCAGGATTTCCACTGGACCAACCGTCGATCACATCATGGAATTCTAGACCGATCCGATTTCCAACTCCGCCCGGGCCAGATTTTCAGCGACGAAGACGGCAATGGGCATATAACGATGTGAACCCGGCCGTAACGACATCAGCCTGCGGGATATCCGTTATGTCTGGAGTGCCGGTGAGTGGCTGGCCAGAGTGTCGCAAGAGAGTTAATCCGGCGCATAATGTGAAGACCCAGACGGTACGAAGGCACGGGGGAACAGCGCCACATAATTACCAGTCTCGACGGGGCCAACATGATCGCCTTCACCCCGGCAGATCGCGGCGCGTTGGGCGCAAACGCCTATGGGGGGTACTTCCATGCCGCCAACGCCGACGAGGCCGACGATATCATCAATTACGTCCGCGGCGACGATACCCAGGATCTTTACCGATGGTGGCACCTCCCCGCGGTTATCGTTCCCGGAAAATCGACTGGGACAGGATGGCACACGGAAATCTGGAAGCTTGGCGATGTGGTCAACTCGACACCGACGGTCGTTTCCTCCCCGGCCGAGGATTATGATCTGATTTATGGCGACGCGTCCTACCAGGCGTTCAGCAAGCGTTATCGCTACCGGCGGGCCATGGTCTACGCCGGCGGCAACGATGGCGGATTTCATGCCTTTAACGCCGGCTATTACAACCGCGCCACCAAAACCATCGATAACGGGCCCCCTGCCGACATGTCCGACGACGAACAAGGTAGCATACGATCTGGGCGCCGAGATGTGGATGTTCGTGCCCAAAAACGTCATCCCCCACCTCAAGTGGCTGACCGACGCCGATTACCCCCATGTCAATTACGTCGATATCAAGCCGTATATCTTCGACGCCAAGATCTTCGCACCGGATAGCGATCATCCCGGTGGCTGGGGAACCATCCTGGTCGGCGGCCTGGGTTTCGGCGGCGGCGATATCGGGGTGGACACCGACAGCGACACAACAAACGGGGACGAACTGACCCTGCGCTCGGAATATTTCATTCTGGATATCACCAATCCCGAGAAGCCGCCCAAGATCCTGGGCGAATTCAAGGACCCGAACCTGGGTTTCACCATCGGCGCGCCCACCGCGATTCCCATGTTGCTGTGCAACTTGAATATGGATTGCCCCAGCGACCAGAGCACCGAACCCTGGCCGATGGACTGGTATCTGGCCTTCCCCTCCGGCCCGCACGATACCACCAGCACACCGGCGGCTACGGATGCAGTCGGCCCTGGACGGCTACAGCAATCAGTGGGCCAGGCTGTATACGGTACCACTGGGCGGTACCGGCGAGAGCGGCCATCTGGGGAATGTTACCCCTCCGGTCGGCTCCACCTACACCACCTTTACGCAGGATCCGATGCCGGATTTGAGAATTCGTTCTTCACAGATGTGATCGCGGTGGATTACGATCTCGATTTCAAAACCGATACCCTCTATTTCGGCTCCGTCGACAATGCTGATACGGATACGACCTCCGGAAACACTGGAGGGATGCACCGTCTGGTGCTCGGCGAGGACGCGGACAGCGTCTCGAACCCCTGGTCCTTGAATACCTTCTTCAAAACCCCGGTTAACCAACCGGTTTCCGGCGCCCCTTCCGTGTCTTCGGACGGTGCGCGGGTCTGGGTATACTTTGGCACCGGGCGTTATTATTCGGCGAAGTTGGACAAGATCAATCATACCCAGCAGAGCTATTACGGCATAAAGGAAAAATATGCCTCCAACGGGCATATGGATCTGACCGCACCCACCACCGTCAAACTGGTCGACGTGTCGAAGGTCTGGGTTGCAGATGGCGGCGACCTGAATTTAACCACCGGCTCCTTGCCCCTGAAGGCTATCGACTCCTACAACGGAAATGCGGAAACCGAACTGACGGGCATATCTACATTCAATGAACTGAACGCGGAGATGTCGGCGAAGACCGGTGATTATGATACCTATAACGGCTGGAAACTGGACTTCGATCTGACTGGGGAACGGAATCTGGGACAGGCAGCCGTTCTGGGAAATATCGTCACCTTTACCACCTTCGTTCCCTCCGAGAATATCTGCCAGCCGGAGGGTGAGAGTTACCTTTGGGCACCCTACTTCAGGACCGGGACGGCTTATGCCAGGAACGTGATCGGGACCGTAAATAGAGACGGGACGACCGAGATAGAGCGCAAGATCGATATCGGAGGCGGTCTGGCCAGTACGCCCAATATTCACAGTGGCGCCGAAACCGGCTCCACGGCCTTCGTACAGACCAGTACCGGGGCGATTATCAGCGTCCAGCAGGATAACCCCGGCGTGGTCAAGAGCGGGGTCGTTTCTTGGCGTGAGTTGGGCGACTGAAACTAACAAGGAGCACAAAGGAAATGGCGAAATTTCTCGGAGCCGGAAGAGGACAGGACGGCGGATTTACCCTTCTGGAGTTGATGATCGCGATCGCAATCGTCGCTGTCCTGGCGGCGGTGGCAATGCCGGCTTACTACAATCATCATGGTGCGCAGTCGGCAATCCTCGGTGATCGGGGAGCTGATGTCAATCAAGGCAGGCCAGGAGCAGTATTTCGCCGAAAATGGCGCCTACGCCGGGAAAATCAACAATCTGACCAAGTTTTCGGTAGCTGGCACCTACAGCAACGGTGATTATGAATACTGGGTAGAGCCAAGCACCAGCGGCTTTATCACCAGCGGCACTATATTTGCCCTTGGCGATCCCAATCGGGACGGCGTCGCCAACGACAAATGGCTGATTTCGATCGATGACTTGAGTTCCAAGCCCCAGCATGACGACACTGGTGGTTCGGAAGGCTTCACCTGGTCGAGCCTGGCAAATATTTTCTAGGAGAGATTCTGGGTATACCCGGGCCGGTGCGCCTGCCGATTATTAAGGGAATATAGAGGCAAGAAGAGCGAGGGAGAACGGTTGTTCTCCCTCGCTGCTTTTCAACTCTGGTTCTTTTCCCTTGGCTATGCCGGAACGTGTTATTAATGTAGGGTCTGTCCCGGCGAATCCGTGGCGATGCGAATCATGACTCGGTAGTCTGTAGTGGTATAAGGGCGGAAATGAATCTCTTAAACGACGAAAAGTATCTCTGCGACTTGCTGCGCCGCAGTCGCTTGATTACCTCGGGCCAGTCTGAGTTCTTGGCCCAGAAAGCCGATCAGCAGAAGCAGCAGCTGATGCGCGATCTGCGCAAGCAGAAAAAAGGCGGGGTTGCGGCCCAGATTCGGGAGCCGGATCTGGTCGAGGTGATTGTCTCCCTGAATTTCGAGATCTTGGGCGACAAGGGACAGCCCCTGACCGAGGAACTGATCATGCGGGCGGTGGCCCATGATGTCAAGCTGCCCTTCAAAAGATTGGATCCCCTGGAGCTCGACCTGGATGTGGTCACCAAGACCCTGCCCAAGAATTATGCCTTAAAGCATCTGCTTCTGCCGTTCGCGGTGAAGAACGGCGTTCACGAGGTGGCGATCTACGAACCCGAAAAGCGCGATATCCTGGAGGAGATCGAGCGGGTCCATCAGATCACCATCAAGCCCTATCTCAGCACCAGGAGTGATATCCGGCGGATGCTGGCCGAGTTTTTCGGCTTTCAGAGTTCCATCACCGCGGCGGAAAACCACCTGGCCAAGCCCCTGATCGACCTTGGAAATCTGGAACAGTATATCCGCATCGACCGGGCTGGTGAGATCAACTCCTCCGACCAGAACATCAAGAGCGCCCTCGACCATCTTTTCACCTACGCCTTCGATCAGCGGGCCAGCGACATCCATATCGAACCGAAGCGGGTAAAGAGCCAGGTGCGCTTGCGCATAGACGGTGTGCTGCACACCATCTACCAGCTGCCGATGGCGGTGCATTCGGCCCTGGTCTCGCGGATCAAAACGATCTCACGGCTCGACATTGCCGAGAAAAGGAGGCCCCAGGACGGCCGGATCAAGATCGACCACGAAGGCAAGGAGGCCGAGATCCGGGTCTCCACCATGCCGGTGGCTTTTGGCGAGAAGGTGGTGATGCGGATTCTCGATCCGGACATCATCTTCCAGGATATCAACAATCTCGGGTTCAGTTCCCGCGATCTCAAGGTCTACCAGGACCTGATGACCAAGCCGCACGGCATCATGCTGGTAACCGGGCCCACCGGCAGCGGTAAATCGACCACGCTCTATTCCACCCTGAAACTGATCGCCACCCCGGAGATTAACGTGGTCACCGTCGAGGATCCGGTGGAGATGGTGCATGAGGAATTCAATCAGATCTCGGTCCAGCCCTCCGTCGATGTAACCTTTGCCACCATCCTCCGCAATATCCTGCGCCAGGATCCGGACATCATCATGATCGGCGAGATCCGCGATCTGGATACGGCGGTCAATGCCATCCAGGCCGCCCTCACCGGCCATCTGGTTTTCTCCACCCTGCACACCAATGACGCGGTTTCGGCCATCAGCCGACTGGTTGATCTGGGCGCCCAGCCCTTCCTGGTCGGCTCGACCCTGATCGGGGCCATGGCCCAACGGCTGGTACGATCCATCTGTCCCCATTGCCGGGAGGAACTCATGGTACCGGCCGAGTTGCTGCGCGGTTTCGGTTTTCCGGCCGAGGGCGAGGGGGATATCTCTCTGCAACGCGGCGCCGGCTGCAAGGAATGCCGTAATACCGGTTTCCTGGGCCGTTGCGGTGTCTTCGAGATCTTCCCGGTTTCCGATGAAATAAACCGGCTGGTCTGTAGTGGGGCTTCCGAAGCCGAAATCCGCGCCCAAGCCATGCGCGAGGGGATGACCACGCTGAAGCAGGACGCCTGGGCCAAAGTAAAGAAGGGTGTTACCACCTATGAGGAGGCTACCCGGGTGACCGGTATGAATTAAGTTCGGCTCCGGCTTTGCAAAATAGACCGGAGGTGATTATAGTTAAATTTGTTTGATACCCCTTGCGCTTGCGGAAAGTGACAGGGGGTTTTTGTTTGTTTGAAGTCTGGGAGGAATACATTGTCCGGCAAAGTTCTGGCCACCAACAAGAAGGCCTATCACGACTATTTTATCGACGATACCCTGGAGTGCGGCATGGTGCTCAAGGGGCCGGAGGTGAAATCCCTGCGGGGCGGCAAGGTCAACCTCAAGGATGGCTATGCCAAGATCCAAGACGGCGAGGTGTTTCTCCACAATATTCATATCTCGCCTTATACCCATACGACCTACGCCGCGCCTGACCCGGAGCGGGTCCGCAAACTGTTGCTCTCCAAGCAGGAGATCAAAAAGCTGATCGGCAAGGTCAAGGAAAAGGGATTTACTTTGGTGCCCCTGAAGATATACTTTAAAAGTAACGGCAAGGCCAAGTTGGAACTGGGACTTTGCCGGGGCAAGAAGCTCTACGATAAGCGCGCCACCCTCAAGCAAAAGGAAGGCGACAGAGAAATAGCACGAGTTTTTCGCAGGCAGTGAGCGGGATGCGGAGCGAGGATTAAATTTATTCTTAATTCTGCATTCATAGTTTTTAATTTTAAATATGGGGGCGAAACGGCTTCGACGGGGATATATAAGCTTGGGCTGCATACCGAGCTCTGATTGCTCGTAAATCCATCAGACATTAAACATAATCGCTGACGATTATGCATACGCTGTAGCCGCATAAGGCTACCGTTCTGGGTGACCTCTCCCGCGGGGTTTCCTAAGAGCGTCGCGCACGCGGGATAGCTCGACGGTTGCGTCTGCCGGCCGAAGGGCGAATCACTAGTAGAATAGTGTCGGAACCCTGGTCCCGAGTAAGTTTCGACACGATAAGCAATTTAACGGGACTAAGTATGTAGATGCCTACAGGGGAGTATTTTCGGACCCGGGTTCAACTCCCGGCGCCTCCACCATTATTTAGCCAGTGATTTCAGGTATTTAGCTGAGGTCACTGGCTTTTTTTGGGTTTAACGTCGGTCTAACGGAATCGATCTGCGTAAGATCATAAATTACCTTACTTTTCGCTCCCTCAATCCTAAAGTACCTTTCAAAAGCTTTATCCTAAAAGCGGCAGTTGGCTGATTTCATCCCGGAGCCGGGAAGAGTTTGGATTCTGGCAACAGCATGGTTGATGTGAGCATTTCGCTGAAAGCTCGTCTGGCGTTTGTCGGGCCTGATCAGGCCGGGTGAAGAGTGACCACCAGTTGTAGACCAGGGCCACCAGTCGGCTGATGTTTAGGCAACTGGAAAGATCCTTGGTGGGGTAGCCACCCCAGCACCAGCGGTTCTTCAACTCGTCGAAGCAGTTTTCGCAGTCAATACGATTCCGGTAATTCCGGGCAATGGCCATGTGCTCATCCGGCAACGAAGTTACCATCACCTTATACTCCTCCTGATGCCATCATCGGTATCGATAAAGGCCAGTTTCAGCTTGGGCTCGTGCAAACAGGATTTCTCCATCTATCCTGCGTTTCAAGTTGATCACCCGGCGATGCCGTGTCCAGCCGGTGAGCTTGAGTGTTGCCTCGCAGCCCCGGAAGCCTTGGTCGGCATCCAACCAGTTGCCGTCGGCGATCACCCTGTTGATGAGCCTTTTGACGTTTGCCGTCAAGGGAAGTTTGGTCGGATAATGGAGGTGCCGTTCTTCTGCCTCATTCATGAGCGCCTCATTGCCGAAGGCGACATTATTCCGGTTGAAGGCCGGCCATAGCCCCGGGGAATACGTTCAAGCAGCGACAGGAGACCGGGCGGAGACATGGGCGCCGCTGTGTTGGTTGCCGGGCGCTACCTCAACCCCCGAGGGCCGGCCTGGTGTTGCTCATGAAATAACTGCGATAGGAGTGGGATGGGCGTCCCGGTTTCGTTGGGTTGTAGCCTTTGACTGCCCCTGCCTGTTTGCCATACAGAGGCTTGACGGTATTATCCATATCCAGAACCCATGCCCCAAAGACCAACACCCGCAGTCTCGTCAAGACCGGCCAAGGCGCGGCGAATCGAATCCTCGCCAGCCGAACAAGTGCCCAAAGCAGCAGGCTGTCTTTTTAAGGGATAAAAAAAAGGGCTGCCGAAGCAGCCCTTTTTTTATCATTCGTAGGGATCCAATCTATCGCTGAAGAAAATTTCCATCGGACCTCTCTCGGTTTATCCTATATTGACTCGGGGTTGATCATTTACCCCGATCATGGTCGACCTGGACAAAAAACTCCTGGCTGGTCTTGTTGCCAATTTCATCTACCACCGAGAGCATGCCGTTATAAACGGTGCCTTGCTTGGCTTTCGCATCTTTTGCAACCTTGATGGGAAATTTAGCGGCAAAATTGCCGGCGTCATCAATATTAATCGATCCGGCAACTGGACCGCCGATGCTGTCCATGGCATATGTCCCGGTAACTTTACAGCCTGTATCCACGACAACCGTTCCGGAGACATTGATTTCAACATCTTTTTCCGTTGGGGCCCAGATGTTGCTGGGGCCGACTTTGACATTCGCCAATGCCGGAACACCACTACAGCTGACCTGGGATGGGACAACAATCTCAACGGTAAAATCGCCGGCCACTACTGGCTCAGTTGAATTGACAATTTGAGGTGTTACAACCCCCAAATAAGTTCCCCCCGGAATACCCTCCGGGACATTGACCTCAAGTTTCGTGGTCTTGGAAGTGGCTCCTCCGATTATGGAAAAAAGAGTCACATTGACCGGCTTCAGCCAACCCTGCGGCAGGTTACCCTTTACTTCCCCCGAACCAAGCTGCAGTATTATGCCGTAATTGGATGCATTAGAATTGGCATTGATCTTAAGATTGACGATTGCCGAATTTCCCGCCTCAATATTCATAGCCACCGAGTTGGGATTAAAGGTTACATTGGCAGCTTGGACACTTGCCGCCATTCCTGAAAACATCATCGCCATTAAAAGCACCAGTGTTTTCTTCATCTCTTGTTCCCCCTTTTGGTCCTGCCGCTTCAGCGGCAAAACAGTTCATGTTACTAATAAAACATAGTTTTATATCCCTACCGAACAATTAACATTTTACTAAATTTCTATACCATTTGCCTAATTAAAAAATGATGGAGATAAATTTTTGGAAGCTCACGGCACCATAGCAACCTATCGAAATACTATTTTGGGCGACAATGTAAGTGAAGTGAAGCAATGACGCCCTACTAATATCAACAAGATAAAGATCGGAGTCTCCTTCGTAGCTTGCCTGCTTCTTCGCAGAAGCGCTCCATGCAATGATGAAGTATTAAGGATGTCACCCTACTCCCTCTCCGGGAGGGGAACCAGGGTTGTCAGTCGAAATTGGCGGACCAATTTGCGCGCTGACTGACATGGGTATGTGAAGAGGTTTTTAAATTCAATTCCCGGCGCCCCACTATTATTTAGCCAGTGAATTCAGCTACTTATCTGAGGTCGCTGGCTTTTTTTATGTACACATCAGTATCACAATGACATCCCTGGGTGAGATTGGCGCATTGGTGATAACGACATTGTTGATAGTGGCGTTACTTCCAAAGACGGTGTTCCTGTCCAAATCTTGTTTGGTTTGTTTAAGAAGCGCTGCCGTTTGAATCCGGCGGTCGGTTAGATCGGAGATTTGATTCTATGCTTCTTCCGGCCAATTTGAATGTGATCCGGCAAAGCACAGATGCAGAAGGATTCTATGCTACCTCCGGGGCGCATTCAATCCGGTTTCGGCCGTTCTCCTTGGCCCGGTAAAGGGCGTCGTCGGCACCTTTGACCAGCTCGTCTCTGGTGCTGCCTGGACGATATCGGGCCAGTCCGATGCTGACGGTGATCTCCAATTCCCGGGCGATGGTCTCCCGGAGCCGCTCGGCGGCGATGCGGGCACCATCCAGGTTGGTTTCCGGCAGGATGAGGAGGAACTCTTCGCCTCCGTAACGGGCCGATTGCTCCGCGGTGCGGATTGAACCGACGATCCTTCGAGCCACTTGGGTCAGTAATTCGTCGCCGGCGGCGTGGCCGTGGGTGTCATTGTATTCCTTGAAGAAATCGATATCAAGCATGGCCACGGTCAGGGGATGACGGTAACGTTCAGCCAGGTTCATCGCTTGTTTGAGGTTGATCTCCATGCCGCGGCGGTTGGCCAGCCCGGTAAGGGGATCGTGCAGGGAGAGGCGTTTGGTTTCCTCGTAGAGGCGGGCGTTATCCACCGCCAGGCCGATCTGGTTGCCGATGCTTTTCAAGAGTTCCCGGTTGCTCTCGTCAACCTCAGTGCCGGCCGGCAGGTACAGGTAAAGAACACCAAGCACCTTTTTGCCGGAAAGCAGGGGGACGATGATGTGGCCATGGGGTTCCATACCGTGATAGCAGATGGTGTGACGCTCATCTTCGTGCGAGTCGGTTGAATAGACCACTTCGCCGGTTCGCGCCGCCAGACCGCAAAGGCAGTCATTGATGGTCAGATTTTCGTGCATGGCCAGGAAGGCTTCGGGGTGGCCCAGGTGGGACGCCAGTTCCAACCGCTCACCGTTGAGCAAGAGAATGCCGCCCTTGCGGATCAAACGGAGAATGGCCAGCCGGTCGATCACGGTTGCCAGGATATGGGGCAGAAGATCGCTTAGATCGATGGAGGTTCTCAAGGCCTCGGAGACATCGTTGATTACCGATAGTTCATGGTTTTTAATCTGAAGTTCTTCTCCCTGCTCGATAATCTTACGCTCGTCCCTTTCGTGGGCCAGTAAATTGAGCATCGCTTTCCGGGAGATTACCAGGAGGGCCAGGAGCAAGCCGGCGGCGACCAGCAGCATCAAGCCGTTGGAGCGGTGGAGCAGACCCTGCAGTTCTCCGATGTTCTCAGTGATATCCAGGTAGATCTCGAAGGCGCCCAGGAATCTGCCCTCGGCCATGATCGGCACATAGGTTTCCACCACATCGACGCTGACGGGCTGTCCTTCCAGGGATTTTTCATCCTTGCGGACGATCTTGGTGTAAACTTCGCCCCGGGTGACCTCGTTGTGAAAGTAATCGTGTTGGTTGATGGTGCCGATATCCTTGGCTCTGGTCGAGAAGATGATCGTGCCGTCCGCCGCGAAAAGCTTGAGCCTCATCAGGCCGTAGTCCTTTACCGCCCTTTCGACCTCCCGTAAAAAGCCGGGTATCAGGGAAATCTGGGACCGGTCATTTTCGACAATCAGGATCTCCTCAAGGTGTTTGGCGATCTTGATCGCTTCCAGCTCGGTGCTCTTGATCATCAGCCTTTTGTAAGCGGGAGATAGGACGAAGAGACTTAAACAGCTGATGATGATTACCGCCAGGAAGGAAGTAGAAACTATCAGGCGGAGAAGGGTTCGGTTATTCATCTGAAGTCCTGAATATATTGAGAAAAAGTACCCCGGCTACCCGACCATGTTCTCGAAATTTGGCACCAAAACCTCGCCCGAATAACGTTGTCGGATGTCCAGGATTTCGTCCAGAGATAAGAGGAAAAGGCTCAGCAGTCCCGCGTCGAAGTGGCTGCCGCTTCCTTCCCGGAGTATATCCACCGCTTTTTCGATGCTAAAGGCCTTTTTGTAGACGCGGTCGAAAGTCAGGGCATCGAAGACATCGCAGATCGCGGTGATGCGGCCGGCTAAGGGAATTTTCTCGCCCTTGAGTCCGGCGGGATAACCGCTGCCGTCAATTTTTTCGTGGTGGGTGTAGGCAATTTTCGCAGCCAACTGGAGTAGGTCCGAGGTGGAATCAGCAAGGATGCGCTGGCCGATTTCACAATGGGATTTGATCACTTCAAACTCTGCGGGGGTTAGTTTGCCGGGTTTTAGGAGAATCTGGTCGGGGATGCCGATTTTGCCCACGTCGTGCAAGGGGCCGGCGGCGCCGATCAGTTTACATGTCTCGGCATCCAGTTCGTATTTCTCGGCCAGCAGCTGGCAGTAACGACCCACTCTGAGAGTATGCTGGGCGGTGTCGTCGTCGCGGAATTCCGCGGCCCGTCCCAGGCAGCAGAGGGTTTCATCGCGGGACAACCTGATCTCTTCCTCCTTGCGCCGCAGATCCTTGGTCTGTTCCAGGACCAGCAAGCTCATCTCTTCGCTGTAATCCCGGTTTTCCTGTTCCAATTTCTGGTGGCGCAGGGCATTATCGACAGTGATCAGGGTCTCGGTCTTGCTCAGAGGTTTGATGATATAGGCAAAGGCGTCAAGTTCCAGGGCATTGACGGCAATGCTGCGATCATCGATGGCCGAGGCGACAATGGAGACCATATCGTCAAAACGACCCCGGATTCGACTCAAAAGTTCCATCCCGGTAATCCCCGGCATATTTATATCAGTGACCATCAAGGTATATCTCGATTCACTCAGCCTTTCCAAGGCCTCTTCGCCGCTATAGGCGGAAACGCATTCATGGCCTTCCTTTTCCAGCCAGCGGATCAGCAGTTGACAGAGCATTTCGTCGTCATCAACTACCAGGATTCTGGTTTTTTTCTCGGCCATCGATTACCTCTTCAACTCGTTAAAGTGACCCTGTTCTGCGGTTATCGGTATGGTCGCCGCTTCAGGCAGACCTAAGTTGCCGAACGATCCAGCACTTGGCGGACGGTTGCGGCCAACTGACTTTTGGCGATCGGCTTCATGAGGATTTCCTTGATACTTCTACGCCCGCTTTGCTGGCTAAGATTCAGATCGGCGTAGCCGGTACAGAGGATAATCGGGATATGCGGGCGGATTGAGGTCATTTCATCGGCCATCCTGGTCCCGGTCATGTTCGGCATATTCTGGTCGGTGATGACCAGATCGAATCTTGCCGGCTGATGTCGGAACAGCTCAAGTGCTTCGATGCTGCTGGTGCGGCAGGTCACCTGATAACCCAGGCCGGAGAGGATGCGTGAACTCAGTTCCAGAATGGGCTGTTCGTCGTCCACCAGGAGGATGTGTTCACTACCCAGAGGGAGTATGTCGTAAGCCGTCTGGGTAGTCGGCAGGTCCGGATTTTCCGCGACCGGCAGATAAACCTTGAAGGTCGAACCGGCGCCGACGATACTGGAAACCTCGATGGCGCCTTCCAGGCGGGTGACGATGCCGTGGACTACGGCCAATCCCAGGCCGGTGCCATCTTCTTTCTTGTTGGTGGAGAAGTAAGGTTCGAAGATGCGCGGAAGAACGGAACCGTCCATGCCGATGCCGGTGTCTTTTACCACCAGGCAGACATAATGATTGGCTTGTAGTCCCGGGTAGGATTCGGTGAAGGGTTGGTCCGGAGTGAATGATTCCAGGCGGATTTCGAGTAGGCCGCCTTTTTCACGCATAGCCTTGAAGGCGTTGGTGCAGAGATTCATCAAAACCTGGTGGATCTGGCTGGGGTCGGCGAAAACGGTCAGGGAACTATCGCTGATGACCTGGCGAATTTCGATGGATGATGGCAGGGAAGAGCGCAGAAGCTTAAGGGCTTCCTTGACGATCAGGCTGACCTGTACCGGAATGAATTCGTCTTCTGTCTGGCGGCTGAAGGTCAGGATCTGCCTGACCAGATCCTTGGCCCGGTTGCCGGCCTTGATGACCTGGTCGAGATCGTCCAGGTTGCCGGTGCATTCCTGGGGCAATTCTTCCCGAACCAGTTCGGTATATCCCAGAATGGAACTCAGGATGTTATTGAAATCATGGGCAATGCCGCCGGCCAGAGTGCCGATGGCCTCCATTTTCTGGGCCTGGCGGAGTTGGGCCTGCAGCTGCGTTTTTTCCTTTTCGTTTTTTTTCCGGTCGGAGATATCACGCAGAATACCCACTGCTGCCCAGTGTTCTTGTTGATGCAGGGCCGTCAGAGACAGTTCGACCTCGATTTCCAAACCGTCTTTGCGGCGGCCGAAAATTTCAACGGTCCGGTCGATCAGGGGGCCCTGGCCGGTCTTAATAAAATTCCCGAAGCCATGATTGGCTTCGGAGAGAAGTCTCTCCGGGGTGATCAGCCGATGCAGGTCGGCCCCGAGGGCCTCCTCCTGGGAGTAGCCGAAGATCTTGGTCGCAGCCGGGTTCCAGAAGGTGGTTTTGCCCTGCCGGTCGATGGTGATGATGGCCTCCTTGGCGGTGCTGGTGATGGCGCGGTGTTTCTCCTCGCTTTCCATGGTCTGTTGACTGGCCTGTTTGAAGCTAATTATACCCGCTAGCGCAGTGGCAACAGTGACCAGGAAATCCTCGACTTGCTGGTCATGGAGGACACCCGGCTGGGTATAGACGTTGTAGAGGCCGATCAGTATTCGATCCCGAGAGAGAATCGGGATGCAGTAATGGCCGTGGGGTTCGATAGCCCCGTAAGTATTGTCATGCCGCTCGTCGATTTGGCTGGCAAACAGCACCTTGCCGTCAACGGCGGCTCGACCGCACAAACAATGGCCGAAATTTACCTGGCTGCAGGTGGTGATCAAGGACTTATCCAGACCGTAATGGGCCTTCAGTCGCAGAGCTTGGGGATTATCTTCATCAACCAGAAAAAGGGCGCCCTTGGGCAGCAGGCCAAGTTCCGAGAAAGTTATAGTCTGCTCCATGAAGTTATTGAGAAAACCCTGCAGGTTATCGCCCTTCAGGGCCAGAACGAGAATCTGGTTGAGCAATTCCTTGGTCTTGTGACTTTGCGCCAATTCCTCGGCGGCCGCTCGGTGCTTGTGCATCTCCAGGAGCAATTCCTTATTGGTTGCCCGTAGTGCCATGGTACGCTCGACCACTTGTTCTCCCAAAAGGTTCTGGTTGCTGCGCAACTGCTCCTCCAAACCTTTTTTCTCTCGAATCTCGCGTCCGGCCACGCGATAGAGCAGGAAGACGAAAATTCCGATCAGCAAGAAAATAAAAGCCAGGAACAGACCGATATCCCGAGTCAGCCTGGCAGACAATTGGTTGGCGAATACATCGTTGTCGTGGAGATAGGTGAGCTTCCAGCCGGGCAGGGAATTAATCAGGCGGCGGTGGATGGCATAATTTTTCCGCTCGGGGCCCAGGCCCTGGTGCGAATTGATTTTAAGGAATCCGGCCCAGGTCCGGGGGGGGGTGGCCGCCGTTCCTGATTCGGACCGGCGAGTTTTTCCGGGGAGGTTCTCTGCCAGAGAAACCGGTTTTCCAACTCTGGGCGGTTGCTGAAGAAGACCAGATCGTCGGGACCGGTCAAGGCGATTATCCCCTGGTACCGGTCCGGCTCGATCGCCTGCGCGATCTCAGCGAAAGGCAACTCGGAGATTGCCACTCCGATAACCCCGGTTCCGGAAGAATTCCTGACTGGTAGACTCAGGAAGAGATTTTTTCGGTCCGAGCTCAGGTCGACCGCCGGCACAGCGCAGTCCTTGCCCAACAGGGACTCTTGGAAACAAGGAAGGAGGTCTAGGTTGCGGTCGGTTAGACTGTCGGTTCTTGGATAATCCGATGAAGCCACAATGTTGCCTTGGCGGTCAAGCAGGTAAAAGAGGCTGCCCGAAAACCCTGACCCTGCTTGATCCAGAAGCTGGTCGATATCAATGGCAGGTCCGGAGGGTTGAGCTGTCAGGGTGGCGATGGCTTGCTCCAACGAGGCCAGTCGGGCAAGCGCTTGCCGGTGAACCAGCAACAGGGTTCCCAGCCGTTCGCTCGTCTCGGTGACGGTGTCGAACGAGCGCCGATAGTTTTCCTGCAGAGCCTTCTCCCTGGCGGCATCGTAATATTCGATGGCGCTGAAGGCGGCGATGGCCAGCACCAGGAAACAGAGGGTGGCGACGATGCTCTTTAATTTCATCGAATGTTCCGCAGGTGATGCCCGTTAAGAAAGAGGGATAGGATTAGAGAGAATAATATTAATTATCGTTTAATTTTACCATAAATGAAGGAACATCGCATGATGGAAATAGTGTGAGAGGATAATGAAGAAATTCTTAAGTCAACTGTATCAATTAGCGGCAGCGGTTTATTTCAGGCTTGATTTTATAAATTTTCGTAGCGTAATATTAGAAAAGACCTCGCCGAAGGCTACATCATGGGGAGAGGCTGAGGTTCGAAAAATCCGGACAATTAACAATGATATTGCTCAGGCGGGTAAATATCTAAATTAGGCCAGACAAAGATCTGGCTTGCTCTGCCGGCATTCCCGCGCAGGCGGGAAGGTGGATTCACATTTGAAGTGCAACATCTTGCCAAGTGTTGCACTTCGTTTGAGAATTTAGAGAATCCAGAATTCCTTGATTTCTCAAAGAACTGGATTGAAGTCTGCGCTTATCTCCCGATTTCTAACTCGGGAATGACTAGTAGAAAATCTTACACGCGCCAGAATATTTAAGTATTTAGCCACCGTAGAAATAAAAGGGGGGGTATGGACAGACAAGAGGAGCTGGTCAATAAAGAGCTGGTGCGGGAGTGGCTGAAGTGGGGGTTTTTCTGGTCGATTTTCGGGCCGCTGATCGGTATTCTGGTCTCACTCAAGTTCAACTATCCTAACTTTCTCAACACCGAATACACCGTCTTCGGCCGCCTCCGACCAATCCATATCAACGGGGTGATCTTCGGCTTTTTCACCACGGTGATCTTCGGGCTATTCTATTACATGGTGCCCAAGATCACCGGGGTCCGGCTTTATCGCGAGGAGTGGGGGCAAGTTCTTGATTCCGATCTGGAACCTGGCCCTGACCGCCGGTTTTATCGGCATCGCCGCCGGTTACAACAACGGACTGGAAGTGGCCGAGTTTCCGACCCCGGTGGCGGCGGTGCTCTGGCTGGTCTTTGTGACCATCGCCTTCCAGATCTTCAAGACCATCGGCCGTCGCAAGGAAGAAACACTATACGTCTCGCTCTGGTACATTACTGCCGGTCTGGTCTGGACCTCCTTCAACCTGTTGCTGGGCTACTTCATTCTGCCCTATGCCGTCAGCGGCGCCAACAGCGCCGCCCTGCACGGCCTCTTCATCCACTACACGGTGGGTCTCTGGATTACCCCGGCCGGGCTGGCCTGCATCTATTACTTTCTGCCGGCCGCCTCCGGTAATCCCCTCTATAGTCATCGCCTCGGGCTGATTGGCTTCTGGTCCCTGGCCTTCTTTTATCCCTTCGTCGGTATCCATCATTATCTTTTCAGCCCCATCGTCGACTGGGCCGAGACTCTGGCCATCGGGGCCAGCCTGATGCTGATCATCCCGGTGACGGCGGTGCTGGTCAACTTTTACGGCACCCTGAAAGGTAAATGGCATACCTTCATCGATAATTTTACCGTCAAGCTTCTGATCGTCGGCACCCTGTTCTACTTCCTGGGCAGCCTGCAGGGGTGCTTCGAGGCCATGCGCGGCCTGCAGAAGTCCACCCACTTCACCGATTTCGTCATCGCCCATTCACATCTCACCGTCTTCGGAGGTTATGTCGTTTTCGCCCTGGCCTCCTGCTACTATGTCTGGCCCAAGGTCTCGGGCAAACCCTTCAGCCGCTATGTGGCCCACTGGTCGACCTGGCTGATCATCATCGGCATCTCCTGCATGGGGCTGGGGCTGATTACCCAGGGACTGATCCAGGGTAACATGCTGATGACCGGCAGCGTCTTTGTCGACAGTGTCGCCGCCATGAAGCCCTACTGGCTGGTGCGGACCTTCGCCGGCACTTCCATGGATGTCGGAGTGGCCATGGTCGGCATCAATCTGCTGAGGGGGAAAGCATGAAGAGAGCCAAATTCGTCGCCCTCCTGGCCGGTGTCGTCTTTGTCTCGCTGGCCATAACCATTCAGGTCATCATCCCCTCGCGATTAAAGGAGACTGCGGTCAAGTATGTCACCAAGACCGTCCGGACTTCGCTGGGGGAGTTGCAGAACGTCAACGCTGATTCCCGGCCCTATGCGGGAGAGATCGAGCAGGGGCGGAAGATCTATATCCGCGAGGGGTGCTGGTACTGTCATTCCATGTATGTTCGGCCGGTAACCGGTGAGGATCGGCGCTGGGGTGTGGTCTCCCAGGTCGGCGAGTACGCCTATGATACCCCGCATCTGTTTGGCACTCGCCGCATCGGTCCGGACCTGACCAGGGATGGCGGCAAGTTCGGGGATGACTGGCACCATGTCCATTTTTTCGATGCCCGGGTGATCGTGCCTGATTCGATCATGCCGAAGTTCCCCTGGCTCTTCGAAAGGAAGGACGGCAAGGAGGTACCAAATGCCGAAGGCGCGGCCCTGATCGCCTTCGTCCAGAACCTGGGAATGAATCGGGGCAAGTGGCGCGATGAGTTCACCAGCCAGATCCTCACCGGGGGCTCGGCCGCCATCACCACCGACAATTCTCTGCGCCACGGGAAGGAGGTCTATGATAAGAGATGCGTTGGCTGCCACGGAGAGAAGGGCGATGGTAAAGGGCCGGCTGCCACCTTCTTCACCAAGGTGTTGCCCCGCGATTTCACCTCGGCCACCTTTAAATTCCGAACCACGCCCAGTGGTTCTCTGCCGCTGGACAGTGACCTTTACCGGACCATCACCATGGGGGTGCGCGGCACTGCCATGCCGCCCTGGTATGAGTTGCCGGAAGTGGACCGTTGGGACGTGATCCAGTACCTGAAGACTTTCAGCAGCGATTTCAAACAGTATTCACCCGACCCCCCCATCTATATTCCCAAGGCTCCTATTCCCACCAAGGAACTCCTGGCCCGAGGCGAGGAATTGCACAAGAAGTTTCAGTGCGCCGTTTGCCATGGCGAAGATCATAAGGGTGACGGGCCTTCGGCGGCCGGTCTCACCGACGACTGGGGCAACCCGATCAAACCGGCCGATTTCACCACCGGCATTTTCAAGGTCGGACCGCAGCCCGGAGGATATCTATCGGACTTTCATGACCGGTCTGAACGGCACCCCGATGCCCATCCTATGACTCGATCCTGCCCACCGAGGAAGATCGCTGGGCGCTTTCCTACTACATCTTAAGTCTCTCGGCGGATCAACTATAATGGGCGAGCAAATTGTTTACTGGGAGTTTCTCGTGGCCCTCTGTATGGGCTTGGCCGCTTTCAGCCTCTTCATCTGGGCGGTCCTGAACGGGGAACTGGACGAGGAAAATGAAGAGGTGAAATACCGCGTCATGGAACGGGAGTGGCAAGATGAGAAAAGAAAACTTTGAACATACCGGTCCGGCCGGCGATCAGCGGCAGTCGACGCCCTTCTGGTTTCTGGTGCTGTGTTTTGGTGTGGCGGCGTGGGCCGCCTATTATGTGTTCAAGTTCTGGGGCGGGCTCGGGCCCGGTCTGGGTTATTAACGATATGTATATGAAACATCAAATCATGGAGGATGAAACATGCTGAGAAATCTAACGACAGCCGCAGTACTGTCGCTGGTCCTGGCCCTGGCGGTCAATGGCTGGGGTTATGAACAGACCCAGGTCGCCAACGGCGGCATCATCAAAGGTCGGGTGGTGGTGACCGGCAATATCCCCCAAGATGAAACGATTAAGGTCACCAAGGACAATTTTGCCTGCGGCGACACCTTGCCCCGGGAAAAGTATGTGATCGGAAAGGATGGCGGGTTGCGCTACGCCGTGGTTTTCATCGAGGAGATCAAGAGCGGCAAGCCGATGCCGACCACGCCGGTGGAGATCGACAACGTCAAATGCGCCTTCGTGCCCCATGTCCAGGTCGGGGTCAAGGGGCAGGAGCTGATCATCAAGAACACCGATCCCATGCTGCATAACACCCACATCTATCTGGACAAACGGACCGTCTACAACTTCGCCCTGCCGATCACCGGCATGCAGATCAAGAAACCGATCCGCAAAGACGGGGTCATGAGCATCCAGTGCGACGCCCACAGCTGGATGCAGGGGTATCTTTACCTGATCGACAATCCCTACATTGCGGTAACCGATGCCAACGGGAATTTCTCGATGGCAGATGTCCCGCCTGGAGAGTACGAGCTCAAGATCTGGCATGAGGCTCTGGGCGAGCAGGAACAGCACGTAGTGGTGCCGGCTGGAGGGGTAGCTGAACTCAAGGTTGACTTCAAAAAGTAGTAATAACTTTATAAGGAGGGAAAAGATGAATAAAACCAAATTGTGTCTGTTGGCCTTGGCGGTCTTCACCTTGGCGCTGGGTTTGAGCGCCGGGGAATCATTGGCCGTCCCCAGTTTCGCCCGCCAGTTCGGCAAACCCTGCAGTGCCTGTCATACCATGTGGCCCCGTCTGAATACCACCGGCCGGGAGTTTAAGCTCACCGCCTACACCGACGTGGGCGAAGATTATCCGCGGATCGAAGGGGACAATCTCGATCTATTGCGCTACGCTCCCCTGTCTCTTTCCGTGATTTCCTTTCCCTATTCCAAAAGCAGTGGCAATCCCGCTTCAACCGATATCCCGGCCGAGGTCGCGCTTTTCTATGCCGGGCGGATTACCCCCAATGTCGGCGCCTTCATCGAGCCGATCCTGGCGCCGGACTTTGCCTTCGAGTTCGCCAAGGTGGCCGCCTATCGAAGATTGGGCAGCAATACGCTCGGCCTGGTGGCCGGCAAGATGGACGCCGGCGGCGCCGATCCATACAACACCATTCGCTTTACCGCCTATCAGACCATCAATCTGCCTTCTGTCCTCGACGAGGAGCATCGACGGGTTGACAATCGGCTTAACGGATTTCTTTGCCTTCGGAGCTACCGACAATACCGGGATCATCGGCAACGGCAAATTCCTGAACAACCGCCTCTATCTTGCGGCCGGCGGGTTCCGGGGCCACGATTCCATTGATCCCTGGGACTTTTATGGCCGGGCCGCCTGGGAACAACCGTTTATCATCCAATCCAACGTGGCTTTCCTGACTGTCGGCGGCGTGGTCTACAGCGGCACCGAGCGGTATGCTGACCCCAATCCGACTTACCCGGATGAAACCTATGACAGCGACGTCTCCCGTTACGGCGCCGACGTCGATTTCCAGATGGAAGCCGGGCCGCATATATTCGAGGCCTTCGGGGTCTATATGCAGGGCAAGGACAAGGATCTGGACGGCGTAGCCGGCAACGACGTCAAATTCAAGGGCTATTTCGCGGCCGCTTCTTACATTTACGACCGCAAGTACTCGGGCACCGTCGGCTACGACTACATGAAATCCGACGAGGATGCGAGCCTCGACAAGAAGGGCCCGCTGGTCAATGTAACTTACAATCCCTGGCTGAACACCAAGTTGGCGCTGGAGTATGCCGATTTCAAGATCGGAGCCGAAGGCGACCATGATCGGCACCTTGACTTCATGGTTCATCTCTACTTTTAAATGTAGGAGACTTATTTCCAGCTTCGCCAAAGGCCCCTGTACGGGGCCTTTGGTGTTTATTGGCAGGAGAACGGAAGTGGGGACCCGGGGCAGGCAAACTCCGGCGTGGCTGGTGGTCGAGTTGAAAAAATTACATTTCTTCACCGAAGCATATGGTCAGCCATGATTTCGGGGCCTCCCTGAGTGGAGGAAAAGGCCGGAACAGTGAGCAGCAACCGCCTTGACTTTCCACTAGGGCCATGCTAATTTCCGGTTTTTCCCCACCTGCCGCCAAGTGGCGTATGGCTTTGAAGTTTCGTAATAATCTTGAGAGAAATATAATGTCTATTCTGGTAACCGGCGGCGCCGGTTTCATTGGTTCCAACTTTGTGCTTGATTGGCTTGGGAAGCATGATGAGACGGTCATAAATCTGGATAAGCTGACTTATGCCGGGAATCTGCATAATCTTGCCGCTCTGGAGAATGACACCCGCCATATTTTCGTCCGCGGCGATATCGGCGACCAGGCCTTAGTCGCCGAGCTGCTGGCAAGGCACCAACCCCGGGTGGTGATCAATTTTGCCGCCGAAAGTCATGTGGATCGGTCCATTCATGGTCCGGAGGATTTTATCCAGACCAATATCGTCGGGACCTTCCATCTCCTGGAAATGGTCCGAGCATTTTGGCAAGAACTGCCGGGAGGCGAAAAGAACGGCTTCCGGTTCCTGCATGTCTCCACCGACGAAGTATACGGCTCTCTGGCTCCGGATGCCCCGCCCTTCGCCGAAACCAACCCCTACGAGCCCAACAGCCCTTACTCGGCCAGTAAGGCGGCTTCGGACCATCTGGTCCGGGCCTATCATCATACCTACGGCTTGCCGGTTCTGACCACCAACTGTTCAAACAATTACGGGCCGTACCAGTTTCCGGAAAAGCTGATCCCGCTCTGCATCCACAATGCCCTGTCCGGGCTGGACCTGCCTATCTACGGCGATGGAAAACAGATCAGGGACTGGCTCTATGTCGGCGATCATTGCTCGGCCATCAGGAGGGTGCTGGAAGATGGCCGACTTGGCGAAACTTACAATATCGGCGGCAGGAGCGAAAAGACCAACCTGGAAGTGGTGGAAACCCTCTGTGGGATCCTGGATCGGTTGCAACCCAGGGCCGACGGTAAAGCATATCGGGAACAGATCTCCTACGTTAAAGACCGCCTCGGTCATGACCGGCGTTATGCCATCGATGCCGGTAAAATCGAAAGTGAACTGGGCTGGCTGCCTGCCGAGACCTTTACTTCCGGAATCATGAAGACCGTGCGCTGGTACCTGGATCACCGGGAATGGGTCGAAAATGTCACCAGCGGTGCTTATCGCGATTGGGTGGAAAGACATTACCAGCCGTGAAGATCCGGCTGCTCGGCGTAAACTGGCAGAGGAGCCGGTAACTCCAGCGATCTTTGGCGCCGACGGGCAAGCCCCGCAAAAAGTAAATCCGAGCCGCTCCGCCAATTGCCCCTAACGCCCGGCCGGCCGGGCAACTCCCGCCTTAGTCGTTTTCCAGGGCCTGGAAGCGGCGCATGAAACGGCGGTCGATGTAGTTCTTGATCAGAAAAGCCAGGCGGCCGCCGAAGGTCAGCCGGCCTTTATGCAGCACCCCTCGCCCTTCTCCAAGGTTGAAGATCAGCAGGTATTCCCCACCCGGCTCGAAAGGTTGTAGCGAGCCCCCTTCCAGGCCGGCCAGCAGATTATGATAGAGGACCGGATTCTGGCGCACCGCGTAAACCCCTACCTTATCCAAAGGTTCATCCTGAAAGTAGATGCAGTCGCCGCCGCCGAATATTTCCGGATGAGCCGGCGATTGCAGGAAACGGTTGACCAATAGACCTCCGTCCGGACCCACCGGCAGTCCGGAGTCGCTGAAGATCGGCGACGGTTTGACCCCGACGGCCAGAAAGATCAGGTCGGCCCGGTAATCCCGGTCATTTTCCAGCGAGACCAAACCGGTCTTTGCCTCCCGCACATAACTTCCCTCGACGATCTCCACCTGCCTTTGGCGCAGGTTTTTCCGGATCCTGCTCCGGACCGGTTCCGGAAAGCGCTGCATGAACGACGAGCCGGAAAATATTCGAATCCGGACCGGCGGCAAGCCATGCCGACCGATGAGTTGCAGGATGTTGCCGGCGATTTCCGCCGAGGAAGGGCCGCCACCGACAATGCCGATTTCGAGCTGGCCGTTGCCGGCCAGCTCCAGGATCCGGGCTCTGGCCCGGGAAAGTTTTTCTATCGGTTTAACGGAAAAGATATCGGCCTGATTCTCGGTCGTCGGAATTTGCGGAACCTGGCTGCCGGCATTGCAGGAGAGGACGTCGTAATCCAGAACGGCACCGGAAGCCAGAATCAATCGGTGTTCAACCGGGTCGATCCGGCTGACATAATCCCGCACGAAGGTGCCGCCCTGTTTTTCCACCACCCGTCGGGTGGCGAAGCGGATCTCCTCGGGGGTGTAAGTCCCGCCCAGCATGCCGGGACCCATGCCGGAATAATAGTGATGTTCCGAGGGACCAACCACCGTTACCCGGTGACCCCGGGAGATAAGTTCGCCGATCCCGGCCAGGGTAACCATGTGGGCGTGCCCGCCACCGATCAGAACCAGTTGCTTACCCATGGTGAATTCATCCTCGCAGGTTGGGGGGAATTGCCGGCCGGTTGCTGATCTTGGCGCCGAGGCCAGGTCTGCCTGGCGGGCAAGTTAATCATAGCAGGGAAGGATAGTGGCCGCAAAAATAATTGTCGAAGGTGGCTCTGGTTATACTTACCTACCCATCGTCAGATCTTGGAGAGGGATTTATTTAGCTTCTCGGTGATTTGTATTAATATTATAAATACTAGGCCAGGTGCAGAGCCTGGAAACCGTTAAGTATGGGGCTAAAGGGGGCAAGATGTCGATTCGTGGCTGGATGGGAGTTGTGCTCTGGTTGCTGCTGGCTTCGCCATTGTGGCTGTGCTCCGGGGCAGGGGAAGCGACCGAAGGAGAGATGGGTCACCCGCCGGGCAAGGTTCTGGCCGTTATGAGCTATGAGGCCGACAACAGTTGGACGATCAAGGTCAGAGAGGGGATTAACCAGGCGCTGCCCGATTACGAGGTGACATTTTTCTATCTGAACACCAAGCATGACTTGGAAGGCGGCAGGGATAGGGCTCGGCAAGCTTTGAAGCTTCTGGAGGTAATTCGACCCGAGGTGGTAATCGCTGCAGACGATAACGCCCAGGAATTGTTCGTAGTGCCTTATTTGAAAGAAAAAAGCCCCTTGCCCGTGGTCTTCTGCGGGGTTAACGATGATGCCGGCAAATTCGGTTATCCAGCCGCCAATGTCACCGGGGTGGTGGAGGCTAAGCATTATTTGCAGACCATCAGTTTCACCAAACTGATTATCAAAGACCTGCGGAAGCTGGCGGTTATCTATAAAGAAACTCCTTCCAACGCGGTAAATTTGGCCCAGATCCATCGGGAGATGGGCGGTTATCCGGTCGAATTGACGGATTTTCTGAGTGTCGCCAGCATGGCCGAGGCCAAAGCGGTCCTGACCAAAATCAAGAACAGCGTGCAGGCTGTGCTGGTTCTCAACCTTTCCGGCATCACGGATGATCGGGGTCTGCCGATGGACAACAGCCAGGTGATCGCCGACCTGCGGAAACTTGCTTTGCCGATGATCGCCACTCAAGATTACGCTATCGAGGCCGGCGCCTTGTGCGGGGTGGTCCAGTTGGGCCGGGAACAGGGTTTTCGGGCCGGGCAGATTGCGCGGGAGATCATGGGGGGTAAGAAACCTGGTGAGATCCCGGTGGAAAGGAACCTGAACGGCCAACGTTATCTGAATCTGACCACGGCCCGGCAACTGAACCTGCCCCTGGGGCGGGAAGTGATCCTGGGGTCCAAACTCTTAAGGTAATTACCGGGGGAATGAAAATGACATCGGTGACTCGACTGCGTAGGCTGAGCTTGGCGATAATGGCTATGATCCTCCTGGTTCCGGCGCTGTCGGCAGCCGGGCAAGGATCGGCCGCAACCAGCAAGAAGAAGGTGCTGGTGGTCATGAGCTACCATCAGGATTACGAAGGAGAGATCGAGGTCGCCCGGGGGTTGGAGGAGAATGCCCCAGAGGCCGAATTCCGCTACTTTTATCTCAATGCCAAGTACGATTATGAGGGCGGCAGCAAGATGGGGGCCGAGGCTTACAGGATCTTCCAGGAATACCGGCCCGACGCGGTGGTGGCTGTCGATGATCCGGCCCAGATCTTTTTCGTGGTACCCTACCTGCGCGATCGGGTAAAAGTTCCGGTCATTTTCTGCGGGGTCAACTTCGAGGCAGGCAAGTATGATTATCCGGCCACCAATGTTACCGGGGTGTTGGAAAAGAAACATTACCGGGAAAGCTTGAGTTTTGCCCGGCTGCTGGTGCAGTCTCTCCGGCGAGTGGCTCTGATTTACAAGGACAACCCGGCCAACCGGCAGAACCTGGCCCAGATTGAGGCAGAGGAGGAAGACTACCCCCTGGAGATAACCGGCAAGTACCCGGTGGAGAGCCTGGCTGAACTACAGGGAATTGTTTCCCACCTGGGAATAAATGTTGACGGGATATTGCTGCTCAATCTCAGCGGGATCCTTGATTCCCGGGGAGTGGCTGTGGATGGCCCCGAGGCAATAAGATTGTTGACCGAAAGCTGTCGCTTGCCCACCATCGGGGCGAGCTCCTGGGAGATTCGGGCGGGAATCCTCTGTGGGGTAATCAAGTCCGATGCCGAACAGGGGTCGATCAGCGCCGCCATGTTGAAAAAGATCTGGGAAGGCGCCAAAGTTGCCGACCTGCCGATTACACAGAACTGCAACGGCAAGCGGTTGGTCAATTTAACCACCCTGAAAAAGCTCAACCTGACCCTGACGCCCGAGGCGGTTCTGGGCACCGAAATGGTGGGGAAGGACCAGCCTTGATGGACAAGGATCTGCTGCCGATCAATATCTCCGCCAACACCAGGAGGCTGCTGGGGGTCAACTTTGTGACCTTTGCCCTGGTGGCCCTGGCCTTTGTCTGGATCGTCGTTTATTTCCGCGGGCAGCATGCCCGGGTTTTCGTCGACATCGAGCGGAGCACGGCTGATATCGCCTTCAATACCGAACTGCGACGCTCCCTCAGCTTCCTGGAAGTGGAGGTCCAGGAATTCATCAATCAGGTCCTGCGTAAGCCCGAGGTCTTGGGTCGCGATAAAGCCCGCCTGCTCAAGGACTTCCAGGAATTGCTCCTGATGGTGGGGCATAACGCCAAAAGTGAAGAGAGCCGCCAGTTATTGAAGACCCTGACCAGGTACTACCGGGGTTTAGCCGATTTGCTCCAGGATTACACTGAGATCAATGATGTTCAGCATAAATTAGAAAGCTACCAGGAAGATTTCTCCCAACGCCTGACACTGATGGGGGAAAACGCCGGCCGGTTGATGGTGGACCAGGCCATGTCCGGCCGGGACACTACAGGTCTCCAGCAGGTTTACATTCTGGTGCCACTATGCCAGGAGAAGTTCTTTCACGGACAGGTGTTGATCGATGCCAGCGTCCTGAACAACGATCCTTCCCTGTTGGGGATCGACGAAGTGCACCCGCAGGAATCTGCCCGGGCGACCGCCTCCTCCATGTTGCTGATTCTGCGCCAGACCCTGCAAACCCTGACCTCAGCCGATCCGGAGATCAGCGAGCCGGCGCGGCAGATTCTGCGCGATTTCCCGGCCTATCTTGAGCAGATCAGGGCTCTGCATGACATTCAGGGGGTCCTGAATGAAGACTGGCTGCAGTTCGAGACCATACGCAAGGAAGCCATCCGACAGCAGGAAAAGATGTTCGCCAATTTGAACGATAATATCACCAGTCTGAAGGGATTTGTCGACAGCCATGACCGCCGGATGACGATTTTCAGCATCATCATGTCGGTGCTGGTTCTCTCCGTCTCGGTGACCGGTTTGCTGCTCAGCCGGAAACTGGGCTCGCAGCTTAAAGAAATGGCCGACACCGCAGTTAGGGCCAAGGAAATGGCTGAAGCCACCAATGTTCGACTCCAGCATGAGGTGGCGGAACGCCGCCAGGCCGAAGAGGCTCTGCGGGAGTCCCGCGATCTTCTGGACCAGCGGGTGCGGGAGCGCACTTCCCAATTGGCCGCTTCCAACCGTTTGCTCCAGGAGGAGATCGATATCCGCTTCAGGGCGGAAGAGGCACTGGCCGCCGAGAAGGAAAGACTGACCGTCACCCTGCGTAGCATCGGTGACGGGGTGATCGCCACCGACCGCGAAGGACGAGTCGTACTGGTTAACAAAGTGGCTGAAGAGTTGACCGGCTGGGCGCAGGAAGAGGCCATGGGCCACCCTCTGCTGGAAGTGTACAGCTTGGTGGAGCGCCATAGCCGGGAGCCGATTGTCGATCTGCCGGGGTCGGGGCGGGCTGAAGATCCGAGCGGCTTGGCCCGCCAGAATCTTTTGTTGGCCCGGAATGGTCGTGAGCGGCTGGTGGCTGACCGCGGAACCCCGATCAAGGACCTGGACAGCCTGGTGGTCGGTTCAGTCGTGGTGTTTCGCGATATCTCGGAACAGGAAAAGATCGAAGAAGAATTGCTCAAGGTAAGAAAACTTGAGTCTGTCGGCGTTTTAGCCGGCGGCATCGCCCATGATTTCAATAACATCCTGGCCGCCATTCTCGGCAACATCAATCTGGCCCTGATGTCCACCGATCGGGACGACCGCCGTTTCAATCTTCTGAACCGGGCGGAGAAGGCCTCGCTCCGGGCCAAGGATCTGACCCAGCAGCTTCTGACCTTCTCCAAGGGGGGGGAGCCGGTCAAACTGGTCACCTCCATTGCCGAAATTATCGAGGATTCGGCCGAATTCGTCCTGCGCGGCAGTAAGTCGAAATGTCAGTTCCGGATTCCCGAAGACCTCTGGCCGGTGGATATCGATCCCGGCCAGATCAGCCAGGTGGTGCAGAATATTACACTTAACGCCAGCCAGGCCATGCCGGAGGGGGGGATAATCGAAATTTCCTGTAGCAATTTCGATAACCTCAACCGGACCGTGCCGGTAATGGCCGAACACCTTCTGTGTTTAACCATCAAGGATTCCGGCCGAGGGATTGCGCCCGACCAACTGGACCGGGTTTTCGATCCTTATTTCACCACCAAAGAAGAGGGCAGCGGGCTGGGTTTGGCCATTACTCATTCAATCATTAACAAACACGGCGGTTATATCACGGTTGACTCCAAGCCGGGCCAGGGTACGACCTTTACCATCTATCTGGCCGCCGCCGGCCGGGCACCGGTCCAGGAACGGACCGTAGAGCCTGATTCCGTCCGGGGCAGTGGCCTGGTCCTGGTTCTGGATGACGAAGAGATGGTTCGAGAGATCGCCAGGGAGATGCTGATCCACCTGGGCTATGAGGTTCTCCTGGCCAAAGACGGCAGCGAGGTCATGGATTATTACCGGCAGTGCCGACAGGAAGGGCGTCCCATCGACGCTTTCCTGATCGACCTGACCATTCCGGGCGGCATGGGCGGGCGGGAAACGGTGGAAAAATTACGACAACTGGATCCCCGGGTCAAGGCCGTGGTCTCCAGCGGTTACTCCAATGATCCGATAGTGGCAAATTTCCGCGACTACGGCTTTGTCGGGGTGGTCGAAAAACCTTTCCGGGTCAACGAACTGGCCCGAGTCATACACAGGGTCATGCAGATGCAGGCGGCTGATCAACCGGTAATCAGCTGTTGAGCGAAGTTGATCATCGGCATCATTACCTTTGAGATCACCCCAAGATAATAAAGCAGCAGCAGGATGAAGAAACCGAAGGGTTCCATCTTCCTCAGGAAAAGCACGCCGCCGGTCGGCAGAAATCCGCTCAGGATCCGGCTACCGTCCAAGGGCGGGATCGGGATCAGATTGAAAAATGCCAGGAGCAGGTTGATCCAGACTCCGGCCGCCGCCATGTTCAGCAAGGGCCAGAGGACCAAGCCCGGGATCAGGCCGACCCCGGCGGTCAGGATTTTGACCATGATCCCGCTCAGGAGCGCCAGCATTAAATTGGAACCGGGACCGGCCAGGGCCACCCACATCATGTCTCGCAACGGTTTACGGAAATAGGCGGGGTTGATCGGCACCGGTTTGGCCCAGCCGATCTTCATGATGATGAAAGCCAGCACGCCCCAGAGGTCCAGATGTTTAAGGGGGTTCATCGTCAGCCGGCCCTGATCGTGGGCGGTAGGGTCGCCCAGGCGCCAGGCCACATAGCCGTGACAGAATTCGTGAAAGGTGATGGACAGCAGAAAGGGTGGAGCCAGAATGGCGATCTGCTGGATCAGGTTGCTGTTCATGCTTTTATCCGCCGGCGTCTCCGGCCTCCCTGCTGGTATCGTTCCGCCGGGTAACGAGTTTTAACAAAGTTAATCTCGTCTTCCCGACTGTCAACCTCGTTGTCCAGCCGGGCCTGGAGCAACCGGTCGAGAATGCGCTTGTAGATGGGGCCGGCGACGTAACCCATTTGCTTGAGATCGCTACCTTTCAAATGAGTTTTAACATGTCGCAGGTAGGTGATGTAGTGGGAAATAGCCTTTTTCCCCTCGGGCCGGCGGATCTGGCCCATCAGGGCAAGCAATCCTTCCAGGGTCAAGGGCTGCAGCAGTTTGTGGATTTCGCTGGGCTTGAGGTCATGGAACATCTTGAATACCTTCTGCAGCCGGTTCAGGTGGCTTTTTTCCCGCAGCAGCGGCTGGGCGTAACGTTCGGGAATTTCCAGGCGGCGACGAAAAGTCGGCATCTGGCGCGCGGTCAGGCGACTAGTCAGGGCCAGCAGGTAAACCAGCCATTGCAGGCAGGTTTCTTCCTGGTAGAGCAGGCGGTACCAGGTCAGGGATTCCCGGGTCGATTCGATGATTCCGGTCAAGGGCGGATCGAGTTGCAGGGCCGGGTGGAGAAACTTCAGCAGGTCGAACTGGGCCAGGCGCCGGATGGCCGGCAGAGGGTTTTCCTCGTTCAGCAGCAGTTGGACTTCACCGAAGATCCGCGAGCCCAACCGGGTGCCCTTTTTGCCCGGTAAGCGGTTGAAGAGGTTCATCCGCACGGCGTTCTTGATCATTCGCTCGGTGTGCTTGGCCAGCTGAAACCCCATGCGCTGCTCGAAGCGGATGGCTCTGAAAATCCGGGTCGGGTCCTCGACAAAGCTCAGGTTGTGCAGAATTCTGATCTTGCGATCCTTGAGATCGTTCTGGCAATTGAAGAAGTCGACCAGCTGCCCGAAGGACTCCGGGGCCAGGTGGATGGCCATGGCGTTGATGGTGAAGTCGCGCCGGTAAAGGTCGAGCTTGAGCGACGACAGTTCCACCGTGGGCATGGCGGCCGGGTATTCATAGTATTCCAGGCGGGCAGTGGCGATGTCGATCTTGAAGCCGTCGGGCAGGATTACCACGGCGGTGTTGAACTTCTCGTGGGTGCGGACCTCGCCGCCCAGTTGCCGGGTGAGCTGCCGGGCGAATTTGATCCCGTCGCCTTCGATGACGATGTCGAGATCGAGATTGGGTTGGCGCAGCAGCAGGTCGCGGACGAAGCCGCCCACGGCATAGGCCTGGTAACCGCTGGCGGCGGCCACCTCGCCGATGGTGCGGAGCAGGACGATGACCTCGCGCGCCAGATTTTCCACCAGCAGGTTGTTCAGGTTCCGCTGACGCTGAGTAGTCGAAAGTCCCGAGGAATCCAGGGTCTCCTTGGGCATATGGGCCGGGTCGTTGATCAACAGATTCAAGAGGTCCGTACGGGTGATCACCCCGATGATCTTCTCCTGCTCGACAATTGGAATAAAGCGCTGGCGGTGCTCGATAATCAGTTCCTCTATTTCGGCCAGGGTGGCGCTAGGCTCCAGGGTGGCGAATTCGGTGGTCATGTATTCGCTGACCGGTTCGTCACCCAGGCCGTGGTAGATGGCCTTGCCGGCCACCCGCCGGGAAATAAGACCCAACACCCGTTTAGCCCTCAGGACCGGAAGCACCGTGACGTTGTAGCGGTCGATGATCTGATTGGCCTGCTTCAGGGTGACTTCGGGGGGCACCGAGATCACCGGTGCCGACATGATCCGGGCGGCGATGGCCACCGGCCTGACGTGTTTGTGTAACAGGTGCAGGAGTTTCTCCTCGGCTTCGACCAGGGTCAGGTTGGAGAGGGTGGCCGAGGCGGCCGAGGCGTGGCCGCCGCCTCCGAAATCGATGCTGATCTCGCCGACATTGACCTCTGGTATCCGGCTTCTGGCGATGAGGTAAGTACGCTCGCCCATGTTGGCCAGGGCGAACAGGCAGTTGAGGTTCTCCATGGTCATGAAGCGCCGGACGATCAGGGAGAATTCATCGACGTACTCCGGCAGGCGGATCTTGGCGACGACGATATCGAGACCCTGAATGTTGTAGGTGGTGGCTGATTTCATCAGTTCGTGCAGCAGGCCGACCTGGGCGGTGGTCAACTCCTGCGAGACGAACTGGGCTACGGTGGGCAGGTCGGCGCCCTGGGCCAGCAACCAGGCCATGGCCTCCAGATCGTCCGGGGTGGTGGTGCCGAAGGTGAAGGAGCCGGTGTCCTCGTACAGGGCCATGGCCAGCAGGGTGGCCTCGTCGCGGCTCACGGGCAGGGCGCGTTCACGAAAGATCTGGGTGAAGACCGTGGCGGTTGAGCCCACCGGCCGCACCTCCTCGAATTCGCCCTGGAGGTCGCCGGGCAGAGGCGGATGATGGTCGTAGATATGCAGCGAGAGGCCGGGGTTGTCCAGGCAGCGGGCCAGGTTGCCGATCCGACCGGCCTGCCTGGTATCGACCAGAATCAGGCGGGTGACCGCGGCCAGGTCGATTTCCTTCTGCTTGGTGAAGTCGTAAGCATGGGACGAGGTGGCCAGGTAGCGGCGCAGGTTGCGTTCCTGGGAACCGGAAAAGACCAGTTTGGCGCCGGGATAGAGCTTGCGGGCGGCCAGCATCGAGGCCAGGCCGTCAAAGTCGGCGTTCAGGTGGGTGGTGATGATTTCCATTGCTCAGAATCTACCATCTCGGGCGGGGAAAGCCAACCACTGCCGGTGGTTGTCAGCCTCGGGGATGGAACTTGCGGTGGATCTTCTTCAGGCGCTCGCCGTCTACGTGGGTGTAGATCTGGGTGGTGGCGATATCGGCGTGGCCCAGCATCATCTGGACCGAGCGCAGGTCGGCCCCATGCTCCAGCAGGTGGGTGGCGAAGGAATGGCGCAGGGTATGGGGGCTGATCTTCTTCTTGATCCCGGCTGCGAAGACGGTTTCCTGGATGATCTGCCAGAAGCGCAAGCGGGTCATGGCCTGGCCCCGGGCCGTGACGAAAAAGGCGTCGCTGCGCCGTTTTTTCAGGAGCAGGGGGCGGCCGTGGCGCAGGTAGGTCTCCAGGCGGGACTTGGCCTGCTCACCGAAGGGTACCAGGCGTTCCTTGGCTCCCTTGCCGAAGATGCGCAGATAGCCACCGGTCAGGTTGGCTCCGGCCAACGGCAGGTTGACCAATTCGGAAACCCGCAGCCCCGAGGCATAGAGCAGGTGCAGCATGGCCTGGTTGCGCAGGGTCAGGGGGTCGGTGCCGGCCGGCGCGGCCAGCAGTGCGTTTACCTCGGTCTCGCTCAAGACCTTGGGCAACGGCCGGCCCGGCTTGGGCAAATCGATATTGTCGGCCGGATTCTCCGGCAGCAGACCCTCGCCACTTAGAAAGAGAAAGAAGCCGCGCAGGGCCGAAACCCGTCGCGCGTTGCTGCGACTGGAGATCCCCTGTTGATGGCATTGGGTCAGCCAGCCGCGGATCCGGCGGGCGTCGACCTTGGTCAGCGACTTGATTCGATTTTCGTACAGGTACAGGAAAAAGGCGGCCAGATCGGCCTGGTAAGCGCTGATGGTGTTGCGGGACAGCCTTCTTTCGGCGGTCAGATAATGCAGATAAAGCTCCAGCTCCCGGTCAAAAGGGTGGGCGGTGGCCGTTCTCTTCGGCCGGGGCGGCTGGGTGTCGGTGCTACCGGGACGTGCCGGTTTGGGCATGCGGGTAAGTTGAAGACCGCTTAGCCGCGGCTCATGCGGCTCATCAGCTTGCGAAGCTTGCGCTTGGACTCGGTCGATTTACGACGGCGCTTGTCGCTGGGTTTCTCGTAATATTCCCGGCGCTTCATTTCCTTCTTCATGCCGTCCAACTGCAGTTTCTTCTTGAGAAAACGCAGGGCCTGTTCCACATCGCCTCTGACTTCAACTGTGATCATTTGTTCTCCTGTACTTAAAATAAGCCCGGCCCGGTTCGGGTTAGGGCAGGTTTGCGGGGATTGGTGAAAAGGGTCATATATAGCTGGGAAGACATGGAGTTGTCAAACCTTTTTTTGGTATTCAAACCGGAAGTAATCGGACATGCCGGGGTGGGAGCCAGTCTTGGCGGTTACTGCATTTATTTATCCGCCGATAGTGGCTGAGGTAATCCGCACCCGGTTACTTGAAGATCTTGCCGGGGTTCAGAATGTTCCGCGGATCGAAGGATTTTTTGATCGCCCGCATGATCTCCAAGGTAGGTTCGTCGATCTCCCGATCCAGGAATGGTGATTTTGTGAGTCCCACACCGTGTTCGCCGGTGATGGTGCCGCCCAACTCGATGACCCGGTCGAAGAGTTCGGATGTGGCGCTCTCGGCGGCCGCCAGTTCGCGGGGATCTTTACGGTCCAGCATGATGTTGACGTGGATATTGCCGTCGCCGGCGTGGCCAAAGGTGAGGATGGTCAGGTCGTGCTTGGCGGCCAGTTCCTCGGTGTAGGCGACCAGATCGGGAATTCTGGTGCGGGGCACCACCACGTCCTCGCCGATTTTGTGGGGCTTGAGCTTGAAGGTGGCCGGAGAAATGGCCCGGCGGGCGGCCCAGAGATGTTCAGTTTCCGGGCCGGAGGAGGCCCGCCGGGTTTCCAGCAGCCCCGGTTGGCCGGCCAGAAAAGTCTCCAGATTCAGGGCCTGCAGTTCCACCACTTCGCGATCGCCGTCCAGTTCGATCAGGAGCAGGGCGGCGGTTGTTGCCGGTAATGGCGCCGGCAGGCTGTCGGCGACGATTCGCAGGGTGGTGCGGTCCATGTACTCCAGGGTGCTGGGCGTCATCCGGTTCAACAGGCGGCTGACCAGACCGGTGGCGGCGGCCAGGTCGGTGAAGAGCAGCTGAAAAGTGACGCGGGCTCCGGGCTGGGCCAGTAGCTTCACCGTGATGCTGGTAATAACCGCCAGGGTGCCTTCGGAACCGACCAGCAGCCGGGTCAGATCGTAGCCGGCCACGCCCTTGGCGGTCCGCACCCCGGTGTGGATAATCCGGCCGTCGGCCAGGACCGCTTCCAAGCCCAGGATGTAGTCGCGGGTAACTCCGTATTTTACCGCCCGGGGGCCGCCGGCGCATTCGGCCACATTGCCGCCCAGGGTGCAGAACTGATGGCTGGCTGGATCGGGCGGGTAGAAGAGTCCGACTTTGGCCACCTCGGCCTGGAAATGCCCGGTAATAACCCCCGGTTCCACCACCGCCACCTGATTGGCCGCATCGATTTCCAGGATCCGGTTGAAGCGGTTCATGGCCATGACCACCCCGCCGGCCAACGGCAGCGCCCCGCCGGTCATGCCGGTACCGGCGCCGCGCGGAACCACGGCAAAGTCATGCGCCGTGGCCAGCCGCATGATGGCGCCGACCTCGGCGGTGTTGCCGGGAAAGACTACCGCCTCGGGCGCATATTCCAGCCCGGAGCCATCATAGGAGTAACAAAGTAGCTCCTCGGCGATGGTGGTCAAATGCTCCGGGCCGACAATGGCGGCCAGTTTTTTTATGGTTTCGCGGTGCATGGGCTGATTCTAACCAGCCGGCCGGAGGGGGGCCAGAGATATTTTTTCCGGGCCGCTTGCCGAGTGGTGGAAAAGTTTTTAATCTGCTGGGGACGGCACTTGGTTTTTGAGTTGAAGTCCGGACTGTGCGAGTCGGTCGGACTACCCAAGGGTGACCAACAGCGCCGGGTTGAGTTGAGGGTCGGAGCAGAAAATAATCTGAGGAATGAAGATGGGAGCAAAACTGAAGGTGGCTTTGTTGGCCGGAGGTAAATCCGGCGAACGGGAAGTATCGCTTAAGGGGGCCGAGGGGGTGGCCCGGGCTCTGGACCTGAAGCGTTATGAGGTGCGCCGCTATGATCCGGCCACCGACCTGGCCAGGCTGGCGGCCGAGGCGGCCGAGATCGATGTCGCCTTTATCCTGCTGCATGGACGTTTGGGCGAAGACGGCACGGTCCAGGGTTTTCTCGATCTGCTGGGCATTCCCTACCAGGGGGCCGGAGTGCTGGGCAGCGCTTTAGCCATGGACAAGCATCTCGCCAAGATCATGTACCGGCAGGTCGGGTTGCTGGTGCCGGAATGGGAAATGGTCGCCCCTGGTTTTGCCGATCTGGAAGGTTTGGTGGCTCGGCTCGGTTTGCCGCTGGTGGTCAAGCCGCTGCGGCAGGGTTCCAGCCTGGGCATGAGCATCGTCGATTCGATGACCGAACTGATGGTTGGTCTCGGGAAGGCTTTCGAATTCGACAACCGGGTAATGGTCGAGAAATTCATTGCGGGCCGGGAAATCACCGGCGGGGTGCTGGGCAACGGTGACGATCTCACCGCCCTGCCGCTGGTGGAGATAATTCCCGACAAGAAGTTTCGCTTCTTTGACTATGAGGCCAAGTACCTGGCCGGCGCCAGCCGGGAGGTCTGCCCGGCGGAACTGGACCCCGCAACCACGCATCTGGCCCAGAATTACGCCCTCAACGCTCACCGGGCCCTGCAGCTCGAAGTCTACAGCCGCACCGATATGATCATCGCCGCCGACGGCATCTACGTCCTTGAAACCAACACCATTCCAGGCATGACCCCCACCAGCCTGTTGCCCCAGGCGGCCAAGGTCCATGGCCTCGATTTCCCCGCCCTCCTGGACCGATTGCTCGAACTGGCCCTGCAGAAAGAGAGATGAAAAACAGTTACAAGTTAATTGTTATAAATTAGGGAAGGTTGCGTTTTGATCGAGGCCTGGTCCGGGTTACTCGATCCAGCGTCCGAGCCTGTTCCAGCGTACCCGCCAGGCAACATGATCCCACGACCAGTATTTGATGAAGGCCTCCCCTTTGATATCGCTGTTTTTGATAAAGCCCCAGAAACGGCTGTCGTAGGAGTTGTCCCGGTTGTCGCCCATCATGAAATATGAGTTCGCCGGCACTTTGATCGGGCCGAAATTGTCGCGCGGGCCTGCCGTGCTCGGCAGAATCCGGTCGTCTTCGTGGATCTCATGGGGATTTGAATAAGGGGCGCCGTTGACGTAGATCACCTTGTTCCGTTCGCTGATCACGTCACCGGGCACGCCGATGACCCGCTTGATGAAATCCTGGGAACGGTTCACGGGATATTCGAAGACCATCACATCTCCCCGTTGCGGGTCGCGGAGCTTCAGGATCCGCTGGTCGGTAAAGGGCAGCTTCAGTCCATAGATGAATTTGTTCACCAACAGGTAATCGCCTACCAACAGGGTGTTTTCCATGGAGCCCGAGGGAATCTTGAAGGCCTGCACCACTCCGGTTCTGATGATGAGCGCCAGGATCAGCGCCCAGGCAATTGCTTCGGTATATTCCCGGAATTTCGATTTTTTCCTGGTTTCATCCCCGTCGAGGGGCAAAGTTTGAACTGTTTCAGACATGCCAATTTTCCTTGGTTTCGTGGTTGTGGTTCGAGCAAATCAGGCGGACTCCGCAAAATATCCAAACAACTATAATAATCATTGATCGTGAATCTGTGTAGCCGCTACCCGCAAAATCCCTTCGAGCCGTCGGGCCGTTGTGAATAAAATTGGTTCACAACGGCCCAACGGCCCGGGAAAGGCGAGAAGAGCTGGTGTGATAGTGAAATGAAGAGCGGCAGGGCTTGGCCTTCCGGCCTGGTTTTATCCGGCCGGGCGGAAGATATTCAACATGCTTGTTTCAGCCATTAAAGTTTTATTTTCCGTGATTTTTAGCGCGCTCTCTCCGCAACCTTGATTGATGTGAATCCGTCGAGCGGTTGCTGTCGTTGGCCGGCGGATTTTCAAACCCGGCGGCCCGGCAGCAGGAAGGTGATGGTGAAGAGCAGAGTGGCGGCGATGACGATGGAGGGGCCGGCCGGGGTGTCCCAGTAATAGGAAGTGAAAAGTCCGGCCACCACCGCAATGATTCCACAGCCGGCGGCGCCGACAGCCATACCCTCGGGGGTGGTGGCGAAACGGCGGGCGCTGGCGGCCGGGATGATGAACATGGCGGTGACCAGCAGTAAGCCCACCACCTTCATCAGAAGCGCCACGGCCAGGGCCATCAGGGCCATGAAACACCAGTTGATCCGGGCCACGTTGATCCCTTCGACCTGGGCCAGATCTTCGTGAACGGTCAGGGCCAGCAGCGGACGCCAGATCAGGGCCAGGATAAAGAGTGCCGCTCCACCGCCCCCATAGATCCAGCCGAGGTCGGACGCATTGATCGCCAAGATATCTCCGAACAGGTAGGACAGCAGGTCGACCCGCAAAGTCTCGGCCAGGGCCAGCAGGACCAACCCCAGGGAGAGGGCGGAATGGGCCAGGATGCCGAGCAGGGTATCACCGGCCAGGCCGCGGCGGCGTTGGAGCAGGAAGAGCAGCAGGGCCAGAAGCTGGCAGATTGCGATGACCCCGAGGGTCAGATTGATGTGGAGCAGATAGCCGATGACCACCCCCAGCAGGGCGGAGTGGGCCAGGGTATCGCCGAAGTAGGCCAGCCGGCGCCAGACCACGAAGGAACCGAAGGCTCCGGCCACCAGGGCCACGCCGATCCCGCCGGCCAGGGCTCGCAGCAGAAAATCATCCATCGTTGCCTCGCATATGGTTGTGGCTATGGCTATGCCGAAAATTTGCCGGACAAAGAGAGACGAACTTTTGCGAGTGAGGCCATACACTCTGTATGCCGCGGGAACAAAAGTGTGTCACGACGAAGTAGGGCGGAGTTTTGGCGACGCCATCATCCATGCCGGCACTCCTCGCCGGTGGTTGGATCGCGGTGGCCGTTGTGCTGGTGGGTATAAAGGGCCAGTCCGTCGATTACCCGGGGAGAGAACAGCTTCAGAAAGGCCGGGTCGGCCTGTACCGCGACGGGATGGCCGGTGCAGCAGACATGGCGATTCAGGCAGATCACCCGGTCGGTGGCGGCCATTACCAGATGCAGGTCATGGGAAACCATCAGGACGGCGCAGCCCCGGTCGTGGCTGAGCCGGGAGATCAGGTCGAAGAGTTCCTGCTGGCCCTGGACGTCAACCCCCTGGGCCGGCTCGTCCAGGGCCAGGAGATCCGGTTCCCTGAGCAGGGCGCGGGCCAGAAGGATGCGCTGGAGTTCCCCGCCCGAAACGGTTTGCACCGGGGCGTCAAGCAGGGTGGGGGCACCGACCTCCTCCAGGGCCTGGACCAATGCCTCCGGCGGACGCGGGGAGGCCAGGGTCAGGAAGCGGCGGACCGTGAGGGGCAGGATCGGATCGAAATGCATTTTCTGGGGCATGTAGCCGATTTTTATTCCCGCGGTTTGGCTTACCAACCCCGAGTCGGGCCGCAGCAGGCCAAGCATGATTCGCAGCAGGGTGGTCTTGCCGCCGCCATTGGGACCGATAATCGTGAGAATTTCTCTCCGCCGGACCTCCAGGCTTACCCCACTCAGGATTTCTTTGGCGGCCAGGCGCAAGTGAATATTATCGGCCCGGATCAGGACCTCTTCCTGGGCCGGTTGTATCTTTTCGGCGCTTATCATTGCTGCTCCCGGCAATTTGTGCAGAGTCCCATGATCTCCACCGTGCTGCTGCTGATCGTGAAACCGCTGGCCGTGGCGCTGGCCTTGAGGGCCGTGGTGACCCGGTTGTCGTCAAGTTCGGCCAGTTGCCGACAGGCCGTGCAGATCAGAAACTGCCCGGCATGGCGGGCGTCGGGAAAGGCGCAGCCGATAAAGGCATTTAGCGAGGCCAGGCGATGAACCAACCCCTGGCCCTGAAGAAAATCGAGGGCGCGATAGACCGTGGCTGGCGCCACCTGGCCGCGTTCACCTCGCATTCTCTCCAGCAGGGCGTAAGCACCGACCGGCTGGTGGTTGTCCCAGACCAACTCCAGCACTCGGCGGCGCAAGGCGGTCAAGCGTTGCCCCCTTTGGCGGCAAATTGCTTCGGCCTTGGTCAGGGCCTGGTTCACGCAGTGGCCATGATCGTGCCCGGCATCATTGAAGGGCGGGGTAACGGATGGTATCCGGTTCAAGGTTCACTCCTTTAGTCTTGCTTTTGCAATAATATAACATAATACTGAGTTTAACATCTATAACAAAAGAGACCTTTAAAAGACTGCTCCGAGGAGGTGTCTAATGCCTTTCAATTCAGGCCTACGGGCCGGATTTTTCATCTTCTTCATCGGGTGGGCGGTGCTGATGTCGCCGCCGGCGTCGGCCTCTCCCCGGGTAGTGGTGACCATCAAGCCGATCCACTCCCTGGTGGCCGGAGTGATGGCCGGGGTCGGTGAACCGGCTCTGCTTATCGAAGGGGCGGGATCACCCCACTATTACAGTCTGCGGCCCTCCGACGCCAAGCTGCTGACCCGGGCCGAACTGGTGGTCCGAGTCGGGGCCGACTTCGAAACCTTCCTCAATCGGTCGCTGGCCAGCCTGGCTCCCAATGCCCGGATTGTCTCCCTGGATGAGCTGCCGGGCATTACTTTGTTGCCGGCTCGCGAGGGAGGGGTCTGGGAGGAGCACGCCGATCACCAGCCGGTTCCTGACGTGGAGACGGGAACCGGCCATAAAGAGTTTAATCTGCATCTCTGGCTCGATCCGCAAAATGCCCGGGTCATTGTCGCCGGGCTGGTCAAAGTCCTGGCTGAATTGGATCCGGCCGACGCCGAACGTTACCGGGCCAACGGTGCCGCCCTGGAGCGACGTCTGACCAAGCTCGACCAGGATCTGGCCCGGCAACTCAAACCGGTGGAAGAGCGTCCCTATGTGGTTTTTCACGACGCTTACCCATACCTGGAGAAGCGTTACCACCTGCAGGCCGTGGGTTCCATCACCGTCGATCCGGGGCGGCCGGTCGGTGCCCGGCGCCTGGCCGAGATCCGCGAAAAAATCAAGGCGACCGGTGCTCGTTGCGTGTTCAGGGAGCCGCAGTTCGAACCGAAACTGATGAGGTTGCTCACTGAAGGGACGGGCGCGCAGATCGGCACTCTTGACCCCTTGGGCGCCGATCTGCCGGCCGGGCCGGAGGCCTATTTCCTCTTGATGAACCGTCTCGGCGACTCCTTGCGGGAATGCCTGGGAAAAGCGCCATAACCAGACGTCGGTAATTTTGGTTATCGGCATCGGCCCGGTTACGGTATAATTACCGGACAAGCCCTTTGCGAGGCCGCGTTTTTGACGGCGAAAGGAAGGTGAGGTGGTATGGAAGATCTGGTTCTGCCGCACGATGTGATCACTCTGACCGGCGAAATCTTATTGCCGCGCGGCGCCTGGCTCGACCATCGGACCTGCGCGGAATTAAGCCGACGGCTAAATGAGCGGGCCGTTCGGAGATACCCCTTTGCTAACCTGACCGACCTGGACAAGGACCTACGGGAATTTTTGGGCAAACCTCCCTACCGTGACATTTTCGGCGACCGGCTGGAGACCGAGGAAATTCTCGGCCTGATGGGTCAGGTTGAACTGATCGAACCGGTGATCGAGACCCTGGAATATTTTCGCGAGCAGGATTTTCACACTTACCGCCACAGCTTGATGGTTTTTGCCCTCTCGACCCTTCTGGCCCGGCATCTCTATCCGGATGACCAACGTTCCCTGCTGGGAGCGCTGGCCGGTCCCTCTCATGATCTCGGCAAAATCTGCGTACCTCCGGAGATCCTCCGGAAAAGCACTCCCCTGACCCACCGGGAGGCGAGTATTCTCAAGCATCACGCTGCCGCCGGTTACGTCTTATTGGCCTATTACACCGGCGATTTCGAGCATCTCACCGCCAGGGTCGCCCGCGATCATCATGAGCGTCGCGATGGTTCCGGTTACCCGCGCGGCATCAATTCCTCCGACGAGATGGTGGAGATAGTCATCCTCGCCGACATTTACGATGCCCTGATTTCGCCTCGACCTTACCGCCCCGTATCCTTCGACAATCGCAGCGCCCTGGAGGAACTGACCGGGATGGCAGCCCGGGGCCAGATTGGCTGGTTGCCCTTGAAGGCCCTGGTCGCTTTCAACCGCGGTTCCCGGCCGCAATTTCATCAATGCGAAGTATCCATGGAAAAGCGCGGCCGGCCGCCGGCACAGAACGTTTACGGAATTCGGGAAAACGGCGATGATGAGGCGAGCTAAAGGCAAAGGCAAAACTGCCGTGCTATATGCGTGGGTCGTCCGTGGCGTAGAATATTCCTTTTAAAATTTAAATATTCAGGGAAGGAGAGCTGGGTGAACAAATATTGCGGATGGCTTTTATGCTTGGTCGGTCTACTGATGACAGGATGGTTCATAACCCCGGTTCCGGCGGTTGAGCGGGTGGTGCTTTTCGATCAGGGGCATGGACAACGTTTTCTGATCGAAGGCGACGAGCCTCTGGGGCTTGCCGCCCTGGCGGCCGCCTTCCGGGGGCAAGGGTTGAGCCCCCGGGTCGAAACCGGAGGAATTACCCCGGAATCGTTGCGACAGGCGACGGCCTTGGTGCTCTCCGGCCCCTTTCAACCGATCGGCGAAACCGAGATGAAGACGATAGAGAATTTCCTGACCCGGGGTGGCCGTCTTTGCATTATGCTGCATATCGCCGATCCGGCCCGGCCGCTGCTGCAGGAACTGGGGGTAGCGGTGACCGGGACTCCGATCCGGGAGCAACGCAACCTGATCGGCGGCGATCCCCTGGAATTTCGGGTGACCAACCTGGTTGCCCACCCGGTGACCGCCGGTCTTGCCGCTTTCACCGTCAAGGGTTGTTGGGGATTGCGCAATATGAACGGCGGCAGCCGGGTTCTGGCCTGGAGCAGCCCCGGAACCTGGTCCGATTTGAACGGCGACGGCCGGATGGGCCCGGATGAGCCGACTATGCCCCAGGGGATTCTGGTCGGAGGCGAGCGGGGCAAGGGGGCTTTCCTGGTATTCGGCGATGACGCGATTTTCCAGAACCGGTTCCTGACCGAGGGTAACCTGCAGCTGGCCCGGAACCTGGCCGTTTGGCTCAAGGACGGCAGCGGGGAGTAGTATCGGGCGTCCTCCGGTTGCCGCGTTAGCCATCAGGTCGATTTTCGTTTGATTTTCGGATCCGGTTAATGGTGTAGTTAAGAGAAAGACCATTTTCTCTTACGGCCATGACCCTGCTTATCTTTACCGACCTCGACGGTTCCCTGCTCGATCACGAAGACTACTCCGTGGCCGGCGCCCGCCCGGCTCTGGCCCGGATCCGGCGGTTGAGCATCCCCCTGATCTTCACCACCAGCAAAACCAGAGCCGAAGTGGAAGCGCTGCAGGCCGAACTGGAACTGGCCCAGCCTTTCATTGTTGAAAACGGCGGCGGTCTTTTTTTTCCCCCGGCTTTCGATGAACTGCCGTTGGTGGCCGCGGAACTGTGCGGCCGCTATCGGCTCCTGCGCTTCGGCGTCGAATACGCCAGTCTGCGCCGCTTCCTGCGAAAACATGGCCCGCGCTTCCAGGTCAGGGGTTTTGGCGACATGTCAGAGCTCGAGATCGCCGAACGGACGGGCCTCTCGCCCGGCCAGGCTGCAAGGGCCAAAAATCGAGAATTCACCGAACCCTTCATCTGCGCGGGAGATCTGGAACAGTTCCGCCGACTGGCCGCCCGGCAAGGGTTGGCGATCACCCGGGGCGGCCGCTTTTATCATCTGATGGGCGGTGCTCAGGATAAGGGCAGGGCGGTGCAGGCCGCCATTCGGGCCTGGCGCTCGGCCGGACGGCCGGTGATGGCCATCGGCCTGGGCGACAGCGAAAACGACGAGCAGCTATTGGCCAATGTCGAGATCCCGGTCCAGATTCCCCAGCCCGACGGCTCCTTCGCGGAACTGGTCGTCTCCCCGCTGATCCGCGCCACTGCCCCTGGCAGCCGGGGTTGGGGAGCGGCGATCATGGCTCTGCTCGACGACTGGGAAAATGAGCGCGGCTTCTTCGCGCGATGCAGGAATCATACGGAGGTGGCGCATGGCTGATTTTCACCAGGAAGGGCTGATCACCAATCTGCATGCCCTCTACGAGGCCTTCGACCGGGACGAGTATCTGCGCGTTCTGGAGACCAAGCTGGAGGAGTATTCCGCCCATCTCCAGATCAGCCTGCTGTTGCCCTGTCTCTATGCGGAGTTGGAGCAAAGGCAGGTACTGGACAATATCGTCGCCGAGATCAATAAGGTGCGTTATATCCGTTCCATCGTCGTGGCCCTGGGCGGTACCAACGATGAGACGCAGGCCAGGGAGGGAGTCAAGTACTTCCGGCAGCTGGCCCGCAAGGGCTGTGAGGTCAAGGTGATCTGGATCGAAGGCCCCCGGGTCCAGGCGGTGCTGCAGCGCTTGCGGGAGCGGGAGATCCCGGTGGGGGTGCAGGGCAAGGGACAGTCGGTCTGGATCGCCCTGGGCTATATCCTGGGCCGCGAGGTGGCCGATGTGGTGGCCTTGCACGACTGCGATATCGTCACCTACGACCGGCTTCTGCTGGGCCGGCTGATCGAGCCGGTGGCCAACCCCAACAGCGATTTCGAATTCTGCAAAGGCTACTATGCCCGGATCTCGCCGACCGAAAGAACCATGAAGGGGCGGGTCACCCGGCTCTTCGTGGTGCCCTTCGTCGACGCCATGCTGCGGATCATGCGGCAGCGCCATCTCTATGAAAACGAGAAATTCTTCACCTATCATCGTTCCTTCAATTATCCGCTGGCCGGCGAATTCAGCTTTTCCAACCACCTGGCCCGGGGCATTAATATCGCCTACGACTGGGGTCTTGAGGTCAGCACCCTGTCGGAAGTTTACCACCGCTTGATGCCCAGCAAGATCGCCCAGATCGACCTGGCCCCAAACTACGAGCACAAACACCAGGTTCTTTCGGCCGAGGATGCCAGCCGCGGTCTGCACCGGATGGTGGTGGATATAGCCAAGTTCTACCTCAACTACATGCGCTCGCACGGCTTCGAGTTGAGCGACGAGACGGTGGATATGCTGCTGCACACTTACTACCAGAATGGTCTCTCCTTCATCAAGAGTTACAGCGACGACGCCGAAGTCAACGGTTTGAGCTACGACCGCTTCGCCGAGGAGCAGGCCCTGCACCATTTTCGGGGTTTCGTCTGGCAGGCCTGGGAGCAGTGCAAGGGGCCGCACGTCAGCTCGGTGATCCCGTCCTGGAACCGGGTGCTATATTCAGTGCCGGATATCTACGAGCATCTGATCAAGGCTATCGAGGATGACAATCGCCGACTCTGAGGATAAGCGGGACGTTTACGGCTCGATGCGGGGTCCGGCCCGGGAGATCTTCAAGGCCGGCGTGGCGGCGGTGCAGCCGGAACGGCTGTTGCCGGATACGGTTAGGCTGACCGGAAATCGTTTGTCGATCGGTGAGGTTGAATACCTGCTCGAAGAGGGGCAGAAGGTGCATCTGTTCGGCTCCGGCAAGGCGGCGGCCTCCATGGCCCGGGTCCTGGTGAAGATTCTCGGCGAGCGGCTGGCCGGCGGTTGTATCGTCACCAGTACCGAGGAGACAGTGGCGGGGTTGGAGGTGATTCGAGGCGGACATCCGATTCCGGATCAGGGCAGCCTGCGCGGCGGCGCCAGGCTGCTTGAGCGCCTGGCCGGACTGATGCCCGGGGATCTTTTTATCTATCTGCTCTCGGGCGGTTCCTCGGCCCTGATCGAGGCGCCTTTGGCGCCGCTATCCCTGGAGGATTTGCAGGAAACCTCCAGGCTTCTCCTGCGCTACAATGTTCCGATCCGCCAGGTCAACAAGGTGCGCAAGCATCTCTCCGCCCTGAAAGGTGGGCGACTGGGACAGGCCACCCGGGCTCAAGGGGCGGTGCTGGTGATCTCCGACGTGGTCGGCGACGACCTGGAAACCATCGGCTCGGGACCGCTCTACGGAGATTCCAGTACTTACCGGCAAACCCTGGAGATCTTGGCGCGGGCCGGTCTCAATGAGCAGGTCCCGGCGGCGGTTTTGAAGGTGCTGCGGGAAGGCGCCGCCGGAAGCCGACCCGAGACCCCGGAAGCTCCGGCCGAGAATATCCGCCACTTTTTGCTCGGCACCAACCGGGTGGCTTTAGAGGGCGCCGCCCGCAAGGCCGGGGAACTGGGCTTTGCGGTACGCCTCATGACCAGCGGGCTGGAAGGAGAAGCGGAAGCGGCCGCCGGTTTCATCTGCGCATTGGGGTTGGAACTCGCCCATTTTCAACCGCCGGAGCCGCCGGGCCTGGTCCTGCTCTTCGGCGGGGAAACCACGGTCACGGTTACCGGCTCGGGCCGGGGCGGTCGCAATCAGCAACTGGCCCTGGCCGCCCTGGCCCGGTTCGCCGGTGAACCGGCTCTGACCCTGCTCAGTGCCGGCACCGACGGGATAGACGGCAACTCCAAAGCGGCCGGGGCGGTGGCCGATGGCGCCGGTTTCCGGGCGGCGGCGGCGGCCGGGCTGGAAATCGACCGTTATCTGGCTGCAAATGACGCCACCTCTTTTTTCGAGCGGATCGACGGGCTGGTGCTTACCGGCCCAACCGGCACCAACGTCATGGACCTGGTCCTGTTAATCGTTACAGCCAAGGAGGAATCATGAGTCGAACCGGACGTTTTTCCAGCGCTCTGCGGGAGTTCACTCGCAAGCAGATTGAGCAGCTGGGCCATACCGATCTGGTGGTCGGCATCCCGGCCTATTACAGCGATGAGTCCATCGCCCACGTTATTACCCAGGTGTCGATGGGGCTGGAGCGTCATTACCCGGAAATGCGGGCCTTGATTATGGTGGCCGACGGCGGCTCGACCGACGACACCCGGGAAGTGGCCCAGAATGTCGAGCAGTACTACTACAATCTGGAGACCATTATCACCATCTACCGGGGTATGCCCGGTAAAGGTACTGCCTTTCGGGCCATCTTCGAGGCGGCCCGGTTTTTGCGAGCCAAAGCGGTGGCGGTTTTCGATTCCGACCTCAAGTCGATCAACCCGGGCTGGGTCAAGAATATCCTGGCCCCGGTCCTGGAGGGATTCGATTTTGTCGCCCCCGACTATTCCCGCTTCAAATTCGACGGCACCATCACCAACACCATCGCTTACAACCTGACCCGGGCCCTCTACGGCTGGAATATCCGCCAACCCATCGGCGGCGATTTCGGCCTCTCGTTGCCCTTGGTCAAGCATTATCTGGAGCAGGAGGTCTGGGATACCGATATTGCCAAGTTCGGGGTCGATATCTGGATGACCACCACTGCCATCACCGGCGGCTTCAAACTTTGCCAGACCAGGCTGGGCGCCAAGATCCACGGCGAAAAGGACCCGGCTGCCGACCTCGGCCCCATGTTCCGGGAGGTGGTGGGCACCATCTTCCGTCTAATGGAGGAAAACCGGAAATTCTGGCAAGGGGTCAAAGGCAGTCAGACACCGCCTATCTTTGGCGAGGCGGTGGGGGTGCAGCCTGAACCATTCGCCATCGATACCGCTCAGTTGGTGGAGTATTTCCGGTTGGGCTATCAGAACTTCGGCGGGGTCTGGAAGAAAATTATCGACCCGGAGGATTTCACCATTGTCGAACAGCTGGCCAAGGGAGGGAAGAGCGACGGCTTCGAGCTGCCGGTGGAGTCCTGGGTGCGAATCGTCTATCGCTACGCCTGCCACTGCACCAGCGTCGAGCGCCAGCGCATGAAGATCATCGACACCATGATCCCGCTCTATAACGCCCGAGTGGCTTCTCTGGTCACCGTGCTGGCCGACAAAAGCCAGGAGGAGGCCGAGGAATACTATGACGCCCAGGCCCGGGTTTTCGAAGAGATGAAGCCCTATCTGCTGGAGCAGTGGCCGGAGGGGTAAGGGGCAGGTGGGGTGAATTCAGGATCAAGGAGTCGGGATGCGGAGCATTCTTCACCGCGGCTTGATATCCGAAACCTTTAATCAGGCTTGAAGTTCGCAGGTGGGCACGAATTCGTGCCCAGGCCGAATAATGCGAACCTTCCGAAACGGCGGCACAAATGCCGCCCACCCTGTATTTAGGTGACTCCCGATCAGTGCTTACCGCCGCCGCAACAGTTGCAGGGGGCCGGGACGAAGTGGTTTTTGAAATAAGGTTCCAGAATGGCCGGGATCTTGATGGTGCCGTCTTCCTGCTGGTAGTTCTCGAAAATGGCAGCCAGGGTTCTACCCACGGCCAGACCGGAACCGTTCAGGGTATGGACCAGGCGGCTCTTGTTGGAATCGCGGGGCCGGTAACGGATGGAACCCCGGCGGGCCTGGAAATCGAGAAAGTTGCTGCAGGAGGAAATCTCCCGGTACTTATCCTGGGCCGGCATCCAGACTTCGATATCGTAAGTCTTGGAGGAGGAAAAGCCAAGATCGCCGCTGCAGAGCTGGACCACCCGGTAGGGCAGGTCGAGCAGCTGCAGGACCTCCTCGGCGTCGGCCAGGAGGATCTCCAACTCCAGATCGCTGGTCTCCGGGGTGGTGAATTTGACCAGCTCGACTTTATCGAACTGGTGCTGGCGGATCAGCCCCCGGGTGTCCTTGCCGTAGGAGCCGGCTTCGGAGCGAAAGCAGGGGGTGTAGGCGCAGTACTTGATCGGCAGCTCCTTCTCGGCCAGGGTCTCGTCGCGGTGGATGTTGGTCACCGGCACCTCGGCGGTGGGGATCAGCCAGAGGTCGCGATCGGAGACTCCGGTCTTGAAGAGATCGGCGGCGAACTTAGGCAGCTGCCCGGTGGCGGTCATGGTCTCGGTGTTGACCAGAAAGGGCGGCAGCACTTCCAGGTAACCGTGCTTCTGGGTGTGGAGATCGAGCATGAAGTTGATCAAGGCCCGCTCCATCCGGGAGGCGAAGCCCTTCAAGAGGGCGAAGCGCGCCCCGGAGAGTTTGGCGGCCCGGTCGAAATCGATGATGTCCAAGGCCTCGCCCAGTTCGAAGTGGGCCTTTGGAGTATAGGCAAACCGCGGCACCACGCCCCATTTTTTGATCTCGACGTTGTCGCTGTCGTCCTTGCCGAAGGGGGTGGTGTCATGGCAGAGGTTGGGGATTTCCATGACAATGTCCTGAAGCAGTCGATCGACTTCGGTCAATCTCCCTTCCAACTCCTTAATCCGCTCACCTACCTGGCGCATCTTGGCCATCAGCGGCTCAGTTTCGTGGCCGCTTTTCTTCAGGACGCCGATCTCCTGGGAAGCGGTCTTGCGCTGATTGCGCAAGGTTTCCGCTTCGGTCAACAAAGTGCGGCGCTCCTGATCCAGGGCGGCGAAGTTGTCCAGGCCGGCGGTGGACATGCCCCGAAAACGCATCTTTTCCTTGACCAGATCCAGATTTTCCCGAATGAAACGGAGTTCAAGCATGAGAGGATTCCTAATGAAATATTTTATTGCCCGGCAGTAATCGCCGATATGGCCGAAACGAAAAGACTTTTAGCATGCGGTCCGGCAGAAATCAAGGGGCGGTACCACCTGTAGGCCGGTCCTTATCTTTGACAATCAGGATTGATAACTGCTAGAATCGCTGAAACTGGCGGTGCGGTTGTGGTTGGCATATCCTTTTGATTATGTGAGGCCTTAGATGATTCAGCGAGTCGTTTTTCTGGTTCTGGCCTGTGTCGTCGGCGGTTTCCTCTGGAGCGGCAGGTCCATGGCCCAGGAATGCTTAAACGGTTCCTGCCATCAGGGCCTGACCAAGGTCAGATATCTTCACGGACCGGTGGCGGCCGAGATGGCCGGAGTCAAGGCCTGCGTGATCTGCCATGAGCCGGTTGGGGCCAAGTGCACCTCCAGCAAAGCCGGCGTCTTCAAGCTGAAGAGCAAGGCTCTCTGCCTGACCTGCCACGACAAGGGCACCGGATCCCAGCACAGCCAAGGGCTGGTCGAATCCCAGTGCCTTTTGTGCCATGATCCCCACGGATCCGAGACTAGCCCCCAGCTGCTCAGGGTCGTCCGCAAGAAGTAGTTCCGACCGGCTGCTGCCGCCGGCAGCAGTTCTATCACCTGCTGAATTACCGGTGGTATCAGCAAAATTGCCATCAGGCAAGTACAACGGCCAAATGGTCATTGCCCACTATTTACCCTAACGATAAATCGCCTGTGAACGCTAAGGTCAGCGGGCCGGGTGGATGGTTACTATGGCCCCGGCCGGTAGCTGCCTGGTCCGGGCCGGCAGGACGATGACGCAGTTGCTCGCTTCGTCGCGGCCGGCCAGGCGCACGGTCATACCTTCTCCCGTCGACAGATAAACCCCTCCCTTCAGATTGGCAATCGTTCGACCCTTGCAGGTTAATTTTTCGCTGAGTCGAACCCGCAACGACCGCGGGGTTCTCCGGCCGGACAGTTTAAACAGCAACGGTCGCACCAGTTCATTGAATATCAGTCTGACGGCCGGAGGCGGGCCGGGGAGGGCGACGATCAAGGAATCCCCCCACCGTCCCAGCCGGGTATGTTGCCCGGGTTTGACCGCCAGGCCGGCAAAGACGGTTTCCAGCTCAAGTTCGGCAAAAACCCGTTCCATCAGATCGTAGCGACCCGGGCCGGTACCGCCGGTGGTGAGAAGCAGGGACGGCCGGGTGACCAGCATTGCCCTTATTCGTTCCAAGATGTCTCCCGATCGGTCCGGGGCGATTTCCAGAAATTCTGCCTCGCCGCCGTTTTCCTGGATCAGACCCTGAAGCAGCAGGAGGTTGGCGCTGAAGATCTGCCCCGGGCCCAGGGTGGTGCCGGGAACAACCAGTTCGCTGCCGGTACAGAGCACCGCCACCCTTGGCACCCGGTGCACCGCGACCCGGCTGACTCCGGCTGCGGCGGCCAGGGCCAGCGTTTCCGGGAGCAGAAGGTCGCCGGCGGCGGCGATGCGGCGGCCCGGGGCCAGATCGCAACCGGGCCGGCGAATATGGTCGGGGCCGTCCGGGCCGGTCAGGTTCAGCACCCCCTTTTCTTCCCGGGTTTCCTCCAGAGGGACGATCAGATCGCATCCGTCCGGCACCGGCGCGCCGGTCATGATGCGCAGGGCCTGACCCACTCCGCAGGATGGTGATTTTTGACAACCGGCCGCCACTTCTCCGATAACGGTCAGCGGTTGGCGTCGGTCGCGTCGATGCAGGGCGTAGCCGTCGCGGGCGGCCTGGGCGAAAGGCGGTACCGGCAGCAGAGCGGTCAAGTGGCCGGCCGCAACCCGGCCCAAGGCCCGGCTCAGGGGAATCGCCTCCGGCGGCTCCGGGTGGCAGCGAGCGGTTGCCTCACGGACCGCCTGACTCAGGGAATGTAGTTTAGCTTTCGTCATGGGGCAGATCGGCAATGGTATTAATGTTGCCGAATGAACGACCGGGGGTAGCGGTAATCCCGGCCATTGTTTCCTGATCGATTTCCAGGACCCGCAAAGAGCCCAAGCCCTCCTGGATTTTTCGGACGCCGATGGTCAGAGCCGAGGCAATCCGGGGCAAGGCAGTGCGGGAGTACACGGCATGCAAGGGTTCGGGACCGGCGCTGGTCACGGGCAGGACCACGTCATAACCGGCGGCCCGCTCGCAAAGGTAGACGATCAACTTCGGGTCCAAAGTCGGCATATCGCAGCCGGTCACGAAGATGAAGGGGGTAGAGGCATGATGCAGGGCGGCCTGGATGCCGGCCAGCGGCCCGTTCCCGGGCAATAAATCTGGGACCATGGGCCAGCCCAGAAAGCTGTACAGTTCGGGACTGTTGGTAACCAGCAGCAGGCGGTCGAAAAGGGTGGCCAGAACACGGGCCGGGTGCTCGATCAGACGGCAGCCCTTAAAACGGGCCAGAGCCTTGTTGCTGCCGAAACGGAGGCTCTGCCCGCCGGCCAGCAGGACACCGGTAAACTCAGAGCGAGGCATCGGGATCAGGATGGATAGTCAGGGTGATTTCCCGGCCGTCTTCACAGCCCTTGAGGGCGGAAGTCATGCCGGTTACGGTCCGGGCCAGGAATTGTTCGACAAAATCGTTCAGGGCTACCGGTTGTCCGTCGACCAGCAAGGTGGCCCGAACCGGCCCGGGCCGGACCAGGAAGCGCTTGACGATGAAATCGGCCAGGCCGATAGTATCATCCAGGCTGAACCAGGGGAGATTGTCGGCGGTTGCCCGGTCGCTGACCAGGGCCTGCCAGGTTCGGTCTCTGTCGGTCAGTGGGCTGGCATGGGCGGAGCTGCGGTGGACCTCGATCTTGGGCAGGTCGGTGTGTTTGTAGCCCTCGGCCAGAACCAGATCGACGTCGTAAAAGTAGCGGTCGACCAGTTCGGCCACCGCCGGGTCGCGGTCGTTGTCACGGATCAGCCCCAGACCGGTCGGCGAGGAAAGGGCGACCACGCGGGCACCGGCCTGTTTGTGCCGCCAGGTGTCCTTTCCCTCCCGGTCAAAAGCGAATTCATGGACATGGTGTTTGATGGTGCCGATCTTATAGCCGCGGCTGCCGAGTTCCGGAATCAGTTTTTCCAGCAGGGTGGTCTTGCCGCAGTCTGGTTTGCCGACAAAGGCGATGACGGGTGGCATGGGTTGCGTCGGGGTAAGCCGGGAGCAGGTTTCAGCCCGGCGGCCAGCCCAGGGCGCGACCGCCCAGGACATGCAGGTGGAGGTGAAAGACGGTCTGGCCGGCCTCGGCGCCGTGGTTCAGCACCAGCCGGAAACCTTCGCCGATCCCTTCCCGGCGGGCCAGCTCGCCGGCCTTGGCGAGCAGATTGCCGATCAGGCCGGCCTCGGCGGCGGTGATCTCGCCGGGCCCGGAGATATGTTTCTTGGGGATGACCAGGAAGTGCTTGGGGGCCTGGGGGTTGATATCCCAGAAGGCCAGCAGTTCATCGTCCTCGTAAAGCTTGTTGGCCGGGATCGCGCCGCTGCCGATTTTGCAGAAAAGACAGTCGCTGCTCATATCGATAACTCCTCGTGGATTGTAGAAACTAACTGAAGTTACCGGAGGGGTGTGGGGATGTCAAATTGAAATCAGAATTCCGCTAATCTTCAGCGGTATTCAGGGTAAGCACTGTGACTTCCCGATCTTGACGAAGTGTTGAGCAAAGATGTAGAGCATAGGCAATAAAGCCGGGCCATGGTTTCATCCTGGGCTTGGCCCAGGGTAATCGGCTGAATTTCGGTGGTAAGCGGAAATTGGAATGCCAATAACAGGCGCTTCGGCAAGATTGGTTTCCCGGTACTGATATGGTGTTATCCTGCAGGATAATTGTTTGGCCAAGAGTCGGCGGCTTTGGTATGGTTTTATACTGAATTTAGATTGGCAAAACCCTGAATACTAGGCGGTCGCCGGCGACCGGTTTACCTCGCGAGGTCGGCAATGAACGAAATGATTTATCCGGGTGAGCATCCGCGGCTCGGTGAAATACTGGTCGGCAACAATAAGCTGGAAGCGAAGCAGCTGGAGCGTGCTCTGTCTCATCAGGCTTCGGTTACCAGCCGGATTGGCGAGATCCTGGTCACCCTGGGCTATATCGGTGAAGACGATCTGGCCGAGGCCCTGGCCGAACAGCTGGGATTTTCAGTATACCGTCCCGAACCGGGCGACGAATTCCTGGAGACGGAGGTATCTACCTCTTTTCACCGCGAGCATCCCTTTGCTCTGGTTAAGCGGGGCGGCGAAGGAGAGCAGCTATTGCTCCTGGTCAGCAACCCCCTGGATGGCGATCTGCAGGCCGCCCTGGCCATGGTTTCACCGCGGGATTACGAAATGCAGCTGACCACCGAGGCGGCCCTGCGCGGGATCTTGAGTGCCCATTACGGTCTGGAACCCCAGGGAGGCGGAGCCGAAGGTATCCTGGTCGACGAATCCGATGTCGACCGGCTCAAGGACATGGCCTCGGAAGCGCCGGTGATCAAATTCGTCAACGGTCTGATCGATATGGCGGTGAGCCGCCGGGCCAGCGATATTCATCTGGAGCCCCAGGAGGACGGTTTGCTGGTTCGTTTCCGGGTGGACGGCATCCTCCAGGATTACGAACATCCGCCGGCCGCCATGAAGGCGGCGATCGTCTCCCGGATCAAGCTGATGGCGGCCCTGGATATCGCCGAGCGCCGCCTGCCCCAGGACGGCAAGATCTCCATGCGCATCTCCGGCAAGGAGATCGATCTGCGGGTCTCGACCCTGCCCACGGTTTACGGCGAGAGCGTGGTCATCCGGATCCTGGAAAAAGGTTCGATCATTCTTGATCTGAGCCGGCTCGGCATGTCGCCCGAGACCGAGAGCAGCTTCCGCCAGCTCCTGAAGATCCAGGACGGGATCATCCTGGTCACCGGCCCCACCGGCAGCGGCAAGACCACTACTCTCTACTGCGCCCTGAACCAGGTCAGCAACGAAACCAACAAGATCATCACCATCGAGGATCCGGTGGAATACCAGCTCAAAGGTATCAACCAGATCCAGGTGCGCCCGGAAATCAACCTCAGCTTCGCCAAGGGGTTGCGGGCCATCGTCCGGCAGGATCCGGACGTGATCATGATCGGCGAGATCCGCGACCTGGAAACCGCCGAGATCGCTGTGCAGTCCTCTCTGACCGGGCATCTGGTCTTTTCGACCCTGCATACCAACGATGCGGTCTCGGCGGTGGTCCGGATGATCGATCTGGGCATCGAGCGTTTTCTCCTGGTCTCTTCGCTACGGGCGGTCATGGCCCAGCGCTTGGTGCGCCGCGTCTGCGTACATTGCCGGGAACGACAGGGATTGGCCTCGGAGGCGTTGGGGCAGATCCCGGTCGGTGGCGACTTTCACCATTATGAAGGGCGCGGTTGCCCCCTGTGCGGCAACAGCGGCTACTCCGGCCGGGTCGGGCTTTACGAGTTCCTGGTCATCGACGAGCCCCTGGCCCGGGGAATCTCCAAGGGCGGCGATCTGCCAGATCTGCGTCGGATTGCCCGGGAATCGGGCTTTGCCACCATGTATGAAGACGGTCTGGCCAAGGCCCGTGCCGGGGTAACCACTCTGGCCGAGGTGGTCCGAGTCTCCGGAGGGTGAAGCCATGGCCCTGTTCAGCTACATAGCCCAGGATTCCGACCGGAATATCAAGCGCGGCACCCTGGAGGGCGAGAGCCGGGAGGTGGTGGCGGCCCGCCTGATGCAGTCGGGATTGCGCCCCCTGGAGATCCGGCGTGCCCTGGAAGCGCGTACCTCCTTCAGCTTCAAATGGTTGCAACGCGACCGGGTGAACCGGAGCGACATCGATTTCTTTACCAAGCAGGTTTCCCTGCTGCTGGGCGCCGGCTTGTCCCTGGATGCGGCCCTGCGCACCATCAAGCAACATACCCACAAGAACTCGTTCCGGGAATTCGTCGGCGACATCGAACGCAAGGTCAAGGAGGGCAAATCCTTCTCCGAGGCCCTGGCCGACTACCCCAAGCACTTTTCGCCGATGTACGTCAACATTGTCAAGGCCGGCGAGGAAGGCGGCGTGCTCTCGGCCATGTTGATCAAGATTACCGAGTATCAGAGCTCTTTCCAGGAATTGAAGCAGTTCGTGATTTCAGCCTCGATCTATCCCGCCTTCCTGCTGGCGGTCGGTTTCGTGGCGATGATCATCCTGATCGTCGCGATCCTGCCGCGCTTTGAATTGCTCTTTGCCGGAGTCGGCCAGGCTCTGCCGCTACATGTCAGGGTAATGATGGAAGGCGCCCGCCTGATCAGCGATCATCTGCTGCTGGTCGGCCTCTTCCTGGTCGGGGTGCCGGCGCTGCTGGTCCGTTACCTGCGGAGCCCGGCCGGCCGGGAGACTCTGGACCGGCTGGCGCTCCGGTTGCCGGTGGTCACCGGTTTCGTCCGGGATCTGGAGACCACCAGGATTTTCCGGACCCTGGAGGTGCTGGTCAACAACGGCGTCCATCTGGCCACCGCGCTGCGGATAAGCAGTGGGGTGGCCGGCAACCGCGAATTCCAACGGTTGCTGCAACAGGCGACCGCCGCCCTCAAGGAAGGCCAACGGGTGGGGGGTAAACTCAAGGGTTCGGGTCTGTTGCCGGACCTGGCCGGCGACCTGCTCTCCATCGGCGAGGAATCGGGCCGGGTGGGCCAGGTCTGCGGGCAGATCGCCGATCATTACGAGGAGGGGTTGCGGCTCAAGACCAAGCGAATCATTGCCCTGATCGAACCGATATTCATTTTGACCATCGCCCTGGTCGCCGGTTACGTGGTTATTTCCATGCTCTCCGTGATCCTGAGTATCAACGATATCGCCGCATGAGCAGGCCCTGGTCGAATTATGGGCCGGGCTCGGACGCCTTCGCTTCCGAGCCGGTCGGGGAAAGAAGCCCGGCTCCGGTAACCGGCGCCAAGGGACGGCGTGGTTTTTCCCTCATCGAGATGATGGTTGTCCTGGTTATCCTGGGAATCATGGCGGGGATGGCCGGACCGGCCCTGGGCCGTCTGCTGGAGGGCCAGAGGTTTCGCCAGCAGACCAGGCATTTCAGCGCCATTCTGCGCTATGCCCGTCTGCTGGCGGTTTCCAGCGGTGAAACGGTGCGGGTGCACCTGGACCGGGAGATTGATGACTGCGTTTTCGAACTCTCCGGCCCGGTCGAGGAGAGTAAGGATTGCGAACTGCGGGACCGGGACATCCTGGTCATGGATCCCGGCGATCTTTACTTTTTCCCGGAAGGATACGCCACTCCCGGCACCCTGACTTTCACCAAGGGGAAAAGGGTTTCCCGGCTGCGACTGGACCTGTTGACCGGACGGCCGGAGCTGGAAGAGAAGTAATGGGTATATGCTTGCCGGCCTTTAACCGAGGATGGAAATGGCTTTCGGCAGGCTTGCCGCGGCGAGGCCTGGTGTGAGATGATCAAGTTAAAAGCCGGGCAGAGAGGTCTTACCCTGTTGGAGCTGCTGGTCGCCATGATCCTGATGGTGATGGTTTCCACCATGCTCTATTCGGTACTCAATACCGGCATCGGTTTCGCCCGCAAGGGTGAGGATAAACTGCGGCGGATCGAGCGCGACCTCTCCCTGTTGGAGTTGCTCCACCGCCAGGTTCACGGTGCCTGGTACGACAAGCTCCTGAAAAAAGTGCGAATAACTGCCGAGGGCGACTATCTGCAACTGGTGACCACCGCCCCCCTGCTCAACCGCGATGCCGGCGTGGTTCTGGCCATTTATTACTATGACCCGGCGGAGGGCACTCTTTTTTACACGGAAAAGAGGGATTTCTACAACCCCGACTATGAGGAAGATTACCATCCCGAACGGGCGGAGATGGAGGTGCTGATGAAGGACGTTGGCGGGATTTCCTGGGCATTCGATAATACCCGGGGAATACTGCAGGTCGCATTCGGCGGTAAAGAGTACAGCCTGGTGGTCAGGTGCTGGCGCCCGGAGAATTTGTGATGACCGGAGCCGCGGCCGAGTTGAGAAAGAAAAGGTCACCGGCCGGTTTCACCCTGCTGGAAATCCTGGTGGCGGTGACTATTCTGGGCATGGCCTACCTGGTGGTGCTGCAGAATTTTTCCTTTTCGCTGAGGAATATCACGCGAATCGAGCAAAGCGGCCTGCGAAGTTATGAGACGCTGCTGGCCAGGGAAGCTGATTTGATGGTGATTCCGGGACAGCTGGAAGCCGAAGCGCTGGTTGGAGAAATCTACGCCCAGGGCCAGAAGTACCAGCTGGTGCTGGTAGACGGCGGCGAAACCCGGGGCCGGACGGCCACTCTGGTGCTGGAGCGGAAGCCGTGAGGATGGCGCCGGAAATCAAAAACCGTCCGGGTTTTGCCTTGATGGTGGTGATCGTTATCCTGTTGCTGGTCAGTTTCTTGGCTTCGCAGTTGATCATGCAGGTCAGGACCGAGTTGCGGACGGTGGCCAACACCGGCTTCCGCACCACGGGACGGCTGCTGGCCGAAAGCGGAGTGAATCTGGCCCTGTTCCGGATTCTCGATCCGCCGCAACCGGGAACCGAAACGGCGGAGTTCGGCGAGGCCGGGTTTTTGCTGGGCCGGCCCTATGAAACTACTTTGTCGACTGGTAAAATCGAGTACTATGCCGTGAACGAATCGGGCAAGATCAGTCTCAATTCAGAATTGACCGGGTTGCTGCGGGCCTTCCTGGAGTACCAGGGTCTCGAGCCGGACGAAGTGTCGGTGGTGGTGGATTCCCTGGCCGATTGGCGGGACAGTGACGATCTGTACCGTTTAAACGGGGCCGAGCAGGATTACTACCAAAGCCTGACGCCGCCCTACAGCCCCCGCAACGGCAAACTTGAGGATGTCGCCGAATTCTTCCTGGTCAAGGGTACCGAAGCGCTGCGCGGACGGTTCGACCCCTATGAGGTTTTCAGCGTGGGTTCCACGACCGGGGTGGTCGATTTCAACAGCCTTACCCCGGCAATGATCGATTTTCTAGTCGCAGGTGATAAGGATAGGCTGGCCAGATACTGGGAACTGAAGAACTCCGGGATGAACTTGTCCTCGGCCGAGGCGCAGGAGATTATGGGTCCGGAAAGGTTCGCCGCCCTGCACAACTATTTGCGTTATAATCTCAGGGGCAATCAATATTCCATCGTCTCGACCGGATTTGCCGACAAGGGTAAACGGCCGCTGAACGAGAAGGGGACGGATACGTCCGCGGAGTATCATCCGGGGGTTGTGCTTCGGGTGCTGGTGGAAATCGGCGGCAGCGGTTTCACCAACCTGACCTGGCGGGAGAGGTATTTATGAGAGGCGGTTTGGAAGTTGTCATACAAAGTGATGGCTTCGTCTTCGGTTTTGATCGGGGCCATCTCCGAGAAGAACAGCCTGATGTGGCGCCCGATCTCGTCCGCGGTCTCAACGCTTTTCGAGAAAAACATGGGCTGGCCGGCCGGACCGTGCATCTTTTTCTGGCCGAAGAGCTGATTTTTGGTCTGGAACTCGATCTGCCATTAAGGACCCCCGACCTCAAGGAGGCGGTGGGACTGCAACTTGGCCTGGCTCTGCCCTTTCCCCAGGAAGAGGCGCTCAGCGCCTATTCGGTGACCCGGCAGGCCGATGGCTATCGGGTCATGGCCTTCGCCGCCCGGGCCCGGACCGTGGCCACCGCGCTTGATGAATTGATCGAGGAAGGTTTCACCGTTAAGGGCATCTATCCGGAACACCAGCGGTATCTGACCAAACGAACCAGCGGGCTGGAGTGGGCGCTGGTGATGCCGGGACGACCGGCCAAAGTTTATGTTTTCGCCGAGGGGGGACAGCTGAAAAACCGGCTGCTCTGCCTCGGAACCCAGCCTTCCTTCGACGAACTGAGCGAGCGCTGCCAGACCAGGCGGATCTACCATCCCGCGCCGGCACCGGACAGCGGTTTCAGTTCCGCCGCCGAGCTGCTGGCTGATCCACCGCTGCTGCAGGAGTACAATCTGCTGCCACCATCCTATCGGCGGCCGGATTATCTGAAGATGGCCATCATCGCCCTGGTGGCCTTGAATCTGCTGACCCTGGCGGCCGGGATCGGTTACCGTTTCCAGCGGCTGTCCGGTTTGGCGACGCAGACCGAAACGGAAATCTCCGAGTTATTGCCTTTGGTCAAGGAAGTGGACCGGACCAGGGCGCAGGTCGACAAGGCCGAAGAATTCCTGACCGCCCTGAACGCGCTCGGTGGCAATCCCGATCTGCCGGCCTTTTTCGAGAAATTAACCGCCGAACTGCCGCTGGATTCCTATCTCGATCAGTTCCGGTATGACAGTCAGCAGCAAACGGTGACCATCAACGGTTATACCGATGATCTGGCGGAGATGACCAAGAGTCTGCAGGGGCTCGGGGAAGTCAGGTTGAAGTCCACCAGCCGCCGGAAAAATCGTAATTACTTCCAGGTGGAGATCGGACTGCCATGAACAGCCTGACCCGTTTCTTCAACCGTTATCGGCGGCGTACCTGGTTACTGGGGTTGGCCGCCCTGCTCCTGCTGGCGAAATTGGGGAGCATGGCGCTGGAAAATTACCAGGAAAGGGTGACGACTCTGGAAACCCGCCAGGCCACCCTGCAACAATATCGGAACCTGACCGCCAACGCCGAGGAGCTTCGCACCAGACTGAAGCGCTTGCAGGCGAGCCGGGAAAAGCTGATGACCCTTCTCTTCCGAGGCACCAGCGAGGAAAAAATCATTTCGGCTATGCAGCTGAACTTGCAGGCCATGCTCTTGACGGCCGGCCTCCAGAGCGAGTCGATTCGGCCGATGCAACAGAGGAGCGGTCGGGGGGCGGAAGTTGATAAGTCCGAGGGCCTCCCCGGCGAAGTGGTGATCAAGGCGAGGTTGGTCGGGACTCTGTCCGAATACCTGGAATTTCTTATCGCGCTGGAAAGTTCGGGAAAGTTTTTCAAGATCGATAGTTTTGCCTTGTCCCCCTATAAAAAGGCCGGACTGAAAATTGCCCTCGATCTGCGCGGGTATTTCATCACAATTCCCTCCGAGGAAGGCGACGGGACCGGGGCGCCGCAAGTCGCTGCCCCGGCTGGTTGAGGATCGGCACCGGAAATGTTAAGAATCGCTCTGCTTATATCTTTACTGGCTTCGTTGCTTTTTATGATCAGCCGGTTCAATCCCGAGCCCCTGCCCCAATCGCAAGCAGAGCAGGGCCGGAGCCGGGCCAGATCGGCCGCCATGCCCGGCATTGAAGCAGGTTTCGGGCAAAAGCCGGCGGTGCGGGCGGTACCGGAGGTTTATAGCGGGTACCTGTTTAATGAGGAACGGAAACTGGATGAGGCGGATTTCGGCGAATTCGGCTCAGGTAGCCAGGAAACCCCGGAAGCTACCGCCGCCGGCCTGGAGCAGGTTTATTATACCGGCTCGGTGATTGTCGGAGACCGGCGGCAGGCCCTGATTACCTATCAGGAAAATATTCGGGGCGGCAGCCAGGCGGCCCGGCTTAACAGTTACCCCAGGCGCGGCCGCGTCGGCGCAGCGGAAACGATGTCCGGTTCACAGAACAAAGTGCTGATCCCGGGTGATCACTTCATGGGTTACGTAGTGGCCGCCATCGAGCCGGAGAAAATCGTCTTCGAAAAGGGTGGTGAAAAAGTCGTAAAGTTCCTTTACGACCAGAATAAGAAACGTCCGGCCGTTAGCGAAGCTCCCCGAACGGCGGCACCCTTTGATCAGGCCGGGGTCAACGCCCCGGTAAGGACTTCGCCGGCTAACCAGCCACCGACAAATCCTTCGGTGAGTGTCCGGACCGTTCCGGGTGTACCTTCCCGGGCGGTATCGCCGTCCCGCCGGGCCATTCGTTCCCGGCGGTTGCCGGGGCTGCCGGCGCAGCCCGTGCCCTCGAACAATCAATCAGAGCCATAAAGGTGATACATGCGTCTTAATCATATGCTGAAAAGGTTCGCTGTAGTCCTGCTGCTCTTTACCTGGAGTTGCGCCGACCTGGGGCCGGGGACCGGGAATGCCTTCGATCTGGCCGCGATCAGTAATACCATCGAAAAACCGGCCGGAAAAGAAGCGGCGGTAGACAGCGGACCGGGGGTCAATCCGGCCGAGGAAGCGTCCAAGGCGGCGCCGGTCAGGGATCTCGAAAGCAAGGGTGACGCCGGCAACCCTTACTTAAAGAAGCTCCCGGAGATCGGCCAGCCGGCAACGCCGGTGTCCCTCTCCGGTGAGGGGGTGCTGTTGAATTTCGATAACGCCGACATCTACGAGGTGATTCAGGTCATCACCGAGCTTCTCGACTTGAACTACATTATCGATCCCCAGGTCAAAGGCTTGGTGAACATCCGTTCCGGTCGGAAAATCCCCCTGAATCAACTCTTCTCGGTCTTCAAGAAACTGCTCAATATCAACGGATTGGATATCCGCAGCGAAGGTGAGTACAACTACATTTATCAGACCCAGGGCAAATCCACCCCGCAAAAAGTTTTCGGATACGGTCAGGTTGGCGAGTTGAAGGAGTCGCCGGATTTGGTCATCCAGATCATTCCGGTCATGCACCTGCCGGCCGAAGAGGCCAAGAAGCTGCTGGAGCCGTATAAATCCGAGCAGGGCTCGATCGACACCCTGGACAACCCCAACACCCTTTTCATCAGCGATTATGAAAGCAAGGTCATGGATATGATGACGATCCTGGCCAAGCTCGATATCTCGCCGCTGTCCACCATGAAGCTCAGGATGGTCCGGGTCGACAAGGCCCCGCTCTACGACCTGCGCGACGAATTGACCGAAATTCTCAACGCCTTGAAAATCAACAAGCAGGGGCATGAAGGCGTCACCGTCATGTCTCTGGAGCGGGTCAACTCCCTGCTGCTGATCAGCGCCAACCAGGAGTTGCTGGACAGCGCCACCCGCTGGATCACCGAACTGGACGAGGTACCCAGCCAGGGACGGGACAATATTTATATCTACAACGTCAGGAATTCGGTGGCCTCGGAACTGGCCGGGCTGGTTAACGATCTGATCAGCAACCAGCCGAACGCCGCCACCAAAAAGTCGTCGTTCAAATCGGCTATCAACTCCGCGACCGGGGCGGGCATGGACGAGGCGGCGAATCGCTCCACCCTGTCGCAGCCCACTCCGGCGCCGACCCCGGCGGTGGTGAAAACCGGCAGGGGAGTGGGCCTCAAGGCCGGCGAGGTCGGGGCCGGCTTGCGCTTTGCCGGAGAGCCGGCGCTGATCGCCGATGACAGCCGCAACATCATCCTGCTGCGGGCCCTGCCCCCAGATTACAGCCGGCTGGTCAAGCTCCTGGAACGGCTCGACAATATGCCCCGCCAGGTTTTGATCGAGGTGATGGTCGCCGAGGTTTCCCTGTCCGACTCCTGGTCGATGGGCGTTGAATGGGCTCTGCACAAGCAGAGCACCATCGACGGGCGCACCTACAGCAATAATTTTGCCAACAATATCAAAGACCTGAGCGGCAGCACCACCCCAGCCGAAATCGGCACCAACGCCGTCGGTTTGACCTATACGGTGCTGAACTCGGCCGGGGAGGTGGCCGGGATGCTCAACGCCATCGCCGACAACAACGATCTTTCCATCCTCTCCTCGCCCCAGGTCATGGTGCTTAACAACGAGACCGCCACGGTCAACGTCGGCGAGCAGGTGCCGATCGTCACCAGCCAGACCGGCGATATCAGCTCCACAACCCCCACTACCGTCAATCAAACCATCCAGTACAAGGACACCGGCGTTATTCTCAAGGTGACACCCAAGATCAACTATGACGGGATCATCATCCTCGACATCAATCAGCAGGTCAGTTCGGCTTCGGAGAATAATCTGGGCGGCAGCACCTCGCCGAAGATTTCCAACCGGGAGCTTTCCACCAAGCTGGCGGTGCGTGACGGTCAGACCATTTTCATGGGCGGGCTGATTTCCAACAACGTCAACAATGTCGAAAGCGGAGTGCCGCTGCTGAAGGATATCCCTTTGCTGGGTTGGCTCTTCAAGTATCAGCAGGAGAAAAAGGACAAGAAAGAGCTCCTGGTGATGATCACCCCCTATGTCATCGAATCGGAAGACGTTCTCGGCCAGTATACCAAGAGCTTCAACGAGAAGATGGACGGGTTCCGCAAACGCCTGAACGGCAAGGAGAAATAAGAGAGAATGCGCCAGCTGGTAATAGACGATCTGTCGCCCCAGGAACGGGATAACCTGGAACACTATCTGAAACGTACCCTGGGGTCGGGACAGATCGAGGGGATGTTCTGGCTGCGAGTGCCGGATGATCTGCTGGGTGAGGCTCAGCAAGGCCATGGTCCCTGCGGCCCCTTCCATTTCGGCATCGAGTTGAGCCGGGCGCATCTTTCCTTCGAACTGTTGATCCGCAACCAGGCCAACCTGCACTGCTCCTGCATCGCATATGCCACCAAGGCCCAGCGCGATTTTCTCTTTCGCTACGTCGACGAAATGCTGGCCGAAGAACAGATCCGCGCCTGAAGTTTCCGCAACACTGAAACCAATATAAGCCCGGACCGCGCAAGCGAGGTCCGGGCTGGGATCAACCCACGACCGAGCCGGAATGTTATGAATTCTTCCATGGTAAAATGCGAATTAATTGTGCAGTTCCCCCGATAAAGTGGACGTTATGTTTCCAATAAGTAAGGTACTGAAATGAAACATTTTAGCTTGGGTTCAATTATAGTAATAGTTACAACCTTTATTTTTTTTGGCGTGGCTTTGTTTACTACTGGTTTTACCCATGATTTATTGTTGGAAGCTGGTGTCTTTTTGGTCTCTGTGAAACTTATCATAATGTCTTACAACATAAGCGTGACATCAATGAATATCCAGTGTGAACTTGAAGAAATAAAAAAATTACTGAATAACAACAAAGAAAGTACATAGGAAAAGAATTAATGCTGACTTGAATATCATCTGGGTGCTTATCGTGCAAGAGTTTGGTCAGCTGCTTATTTAGGTCGTTAACCCTCTTATGAGTAGACAAACATTTCACCGAAAATTTTTATTTTATGCGGTTCCTGTTACGGGCATGATAGGTTCCATATTATTTGCATTAAATTCAAACCAGTCTTTAGGGATACAATATTTTAATTCACTGGTTCTTTCATTCATCTTGGGTTGTGTGCTTTCAATTTACGCATTTTTTGCAGCTTGGTTTTACACTGATTACAGAATCAAGGTGGGAGTCATGAGTTTTTCCCTTACTCTCTTTGTGTCAGTAATATCGTTAATTGCCGTTGTGGCAGTCACAACCAGTAGCGCTAGCACTACAACCAAATTATTTACGGCAATAATATTCTTGTCAGTTAATTTGGTGTTAATTTCAGTTATGAATTACTCCGCTAATAAAAAACAAAATATTAGGGGTTAACAAACGTTCCGAGAGGGACGCAGTTAACGCCTGCGGTACTGAAGCGGTCAAGTTTTTGGGCCGCGCCCCTCAAGCAAAGCGTTGTGTGTAAAAAAATAACTCTCAGTTAATTCAACGCTTGTTTTTCTGGTTGCTAATTGCTATTATTTGACTGTGTACAAGATAACTTTTAGCAAAAATGCCGACAAAGCATTAAGGCGCATGCCACGAAATCAAGCGGTGATTGTAGCCAACAAAATCAAGCAATTGGCCACAAATCCCGTTGAAATGCGCAATGTTAAAAAATTAACCAACCATCCTGGATTTAGGCTTCGAGTTGGTGATTGGCGTATTGTTTATACGGTGAATGACAACGAATTATTGATTCACGTTATAAACGTCAAACCCAGAGGGGAGGTATACAAATGAACGTTCAAATTATCGAAAAAAATGGGAAACCAGAATGGGCTGTAATCCCCTTCAGCGAGTACAAAAAATTTCAAGAGGCTCTGGAGGACGCTGAAGATATAAAAGATATTGAAACAAATATGAAAGCCCTAAGTGAGGGTGCGGAAATCGCAATTCCAGGCGAAATAACCTTTGCCATTTTAGAGGGCACGAATCCTATCAGAGCTTGGAGAGAGTATAAACATATCAAAATGAATGAGTTGGCAAAAAAAGTCGGAATCAGTCCGGCTTATTTATCACAAATAGAGAACAACAAACGCAATCCAACCGTAGATACACTTAAAAATATTGCTCAAGAACTCGGCGTTGACATTGATAATCTTATCTAGATCAACCTAATATGCTGATATTAATACAAAAAACTACACAACAAGACGCTACCTTAAGACGAAGTTAGTCAAGCCTCTCGTGTAGAAAAGTAAAAAGTACGGAAAGTCCTCCTGCAAATCCGGTAATTCCGTTCGCGACTGGCCATACTACCATCAGTTCGGTCCTCACGCAGTATCGCGGGATAGCCATACTTTATCGGCCATGCCGTGAACATCCAACCCCGGTTTAGTGGACATACTGAAAACCGAAAATGAAACTCACAACAACACAAAAGATAGTGAGATCATCGCTGGGAGTCCTGGTGGCGGTATTGCTTTTCATCTCCCCCGGCTTACGGCTCCCCGTCTTGGACAGCACGACCGACGTTTACTTTAGTGAGGCAATATCCAAGGCCGGGGTTGCTTATGCGACCTGCCGGGTGATCAATGCCTCGGTTTCGATCGCGAAGGATTCAAGCCTGAATCTGGAACCGGCCGGCGTCGGGGTGACGTTGGCTGTCGGGCAGGCCTTGGACCCGATTGATGATATGATCGAACGAGTTTCCGATGTGCTGGTGACGGCGATCACCTCATTGGGGGTACAGAAGCTGGCCTTCGAGATCGGGGTGGAGATTTTACCCCGGATCCTGGCCATGGTTCTTTTGCTCTTTTCTATTTTAATCTGGCTCGAAAACGACAAACCGGCTAGAGCCCAAAAAACCTTAGTCAGGTTTATGTTATTGATTTTAGTAACCAGATTTGCTCTGCCGATCTCGGCTGTTGCCAACAACTACATCCAGGATAATTTTTTCGCGGAGAAAATATCGAATGCCAATCAAGAACTGGCTCTTGGGGCGGCGGAACTTGATAAATTGATGCAGTTTACCCTGCCGGAAATTGACGGGATATTGGGGACAATCAAGAATAACGCCTCGTTCATTCAGCGCAAATCAATCGAATTCAAGAATGCGATTGTGGCCACCGTCAACAACGCCGGCAGTATTGTCGATAACCTCTTGAAGCTGGCCTTTCTCTATGTCGGCGTTTTTCTGATTCAGGTTATTGCTTTGCCGATTATGGTCTTTTATCTGCTGGCAAAATTTACCAACAGTTTATTCGACACCAACTATTCGGTAATGGTGCATCATGCGACAGACTCAGAGAATGATACTGTTTAACAGAGCGATCCGCTCGGTGCCCATCGCTTACACCGATTTATCGCGTTCGGCAGCAAACGGGTTAAGAATTCGCCCCGTCATTCCGCACCACCAGCCGATCCATCCATAGCCCAGCGAACTACTCTCAACCAAGGCCTGGGCGATCTTGTCAATCGTTCTTGAGCTACTTGCGCCACCTAGTTGTCTTCAATTTTCTATAGGGTGGAAGCGGTGGCAGGCGTTTCGTGGCCGGAGGTTGTTGCGGTTCTGGCTTGATTCAGTCATGGATATCCCGAGTTCCGCCGGTGCGAGCAAGCGGCCGGCAGAAAATAAAAAAAGCCCGAACCAGGCAACGTGGTTCGGGCTTTTTTTATCGCTTATTGGAAAAATCGGTCGAGACTTACCACCAGCAGATGGTCTGGTCGGCGGCGAAGATCTTGTCGACCAGTTCATCGTAGTTGGGGGCGTCGACGTTCAGCTTGAAGCTGTCTGAATCGCGGTCTCGGGTGACGATCTCCACCAGTTTCTTGACGGTGGCATCGGGTTCGGAACGATATACATTAAGAACTTTCATGGCGGTTCTCCCTTTCCTTATTTAATGCCGTAAGGAATGACGATGGTCATTTCGCGCAGCTTCTCGCCCAATTCCTCGATGCTCAGGCTTTCGAAGCCGCAGGTCTCGACGTTGGCGGGTACGGTGGTGTAGATTTCGCCTTCCATATCACGCAGCATCTCGAGGCTTTCCTGCTGGTTCTCATCCAAGGCCGGTAACTCGGCATCCATCACCACGCCGTAGGAATACATGTTTTCAACCGCCAGGCCCAGAGCCGAACGAATGCCGTCCATGGCGTAATCCTTGTGCCGATACATGAAACAGACTTTTTTGTATTCTGACATAGTCGTTCTCCCTTATAAGCTCAGGTAGCAGTCGTAGTCTTCGATGATGGCGCCGTGCTGGGCCTGGGTCGCCATTTTCTTGGGGTCCAGACCGGCCGGGACGTCATCGCGGCTGAAGCCCATCTTCTGGTAGCTGTCCACGCAGATGGCGACATCGTCGGCCAGCTTGCAGAGTTCGGGGAACTCGGGAAGCTTGGCATTCTTGGTTGCCGACCAGGTAAAGAAGACCTTGACCTTGGAACCCTTGGCCTTGGCCGCCTTGACAATCCCCATGACGTGGCGGAAATTGTCGGGATTGGTGACGAATATACCTAAACTTTTTGCCATGTTAACCTCCTGTGAAAAAAGTGGTGGCGCAGAGGCCGGTCGACCGCTACGCCATAACGCCGCATTCAGGACGGGACTTCAGTTCCGTCGCTGAAACAGCGAACCATCAACCCTTTTTGATGTAAAAGCGGAAAAAGCCGGTGTCCTCTTTTTCACCAATGAACTCATGGCCGCTACGTTCGGCCCAGCCGGGCAGATCGTTACGGGAACCCGGGTCGGTACCGAGAATCTCCAGGACCTGGCCGGAAGCGATTTTGTCAATTTCCTTCTTGGTGCGCAACAGGGGCATGGGGCAGCTCAGGCCTTTGGCGTCAAGGGTCCGGTCCGCGGTAATTCCGTCAGGGGCAATTTTTACGTCGCTCATATACTCCTCCTTGGTTATTTGCTTGTGTTCGAAGGTTGGGGATAGAGGCTGCCGGAGCGGCCGTTTCTCGCCAAACCCCAAGTTTAGTTTGCAAATTGGAAACGCTAAGTTCTCTGATGAGTAGAAAAAATCTCTACCAAGATTCCAGAGGCCTGTCAAGTTGTAAATGAATGATAATTCACTAACGGTAAACTCCTTGATAAACCTTGAAAAACCTCAAAGCCGGCAAGCCGCTTTGGCTTCGAGATAAATAGTAATTCCTGTCACATTGTGGTATCCGTTGCGGATGCTGCATGAAGCTTGACAAAAATTGGCGTCAAGAGTAAAGAAACGTACTGCTACCATGCAGTAACGCCCTGGGGATGGGCGGAAAATAACGGATCGACCTCGGTTTCGCGGCGGTAAGATGAGACGGAATTAAAAAATCCAGGAGGGAAGCCAGATGAGCGAAGGAAGTGTGGTGGGGAAAAAATTCAAGGAGTTATACAAGGCTTGGTGCCAGCAGGAATGGAATCCTTATATGGTCGGGGTGCTGGTCGCCTTTTTCAGTCTGATAATGATGGCCTGGGCTCGCCCCTGGGGAGCGACCGGTGCGGTCCGTAACTGGGGGGAGTGGATTCTTTACGGTATGGGGACAATGGCTGACAAGCCCGAGAGCGTGTTGACCAACAACGGTTCGGTGATCGGCATCGGTTTTGTCGGCGGCGCCTTTCTCTCGGCCTGCCTGGGCAACCAGTTCGCCCTGCGCTTCCCCCCCTCCGGGAGTTCGTCAAAGCGATTATCGCCGGTATCCTGATGGGTGTAGGCGCGGCCCTGGCCGGCGGCTGCAACGTCGGCGGCTTCTATAACGCCATCGGCAACCTCTCGGCCTCCGGCTTCGCCATGTGGGTCGGCTTGGTCTTGGGTGCCGTAACCGGCCTCAAATTACTCTATCTGGAAATGGAGCACATCTCTTGGGGCAGCGGCGGTGCCAAGACCATCGAATTCCCCTTCGCCGTGCAGCTGATCTTTGGACTTCTGGCCCTGGTCGCCCTGGTCTACGGGGCGTACTGTTACGCCGGCAGCGACGAAGAAGAGCTGATCAATCTGAGTGGCGTCCTGTTGATCGCCGCCGCCCTCGGCTATGCGATGCAGAGGGGGCGTTGGTGCATGATCCAGGGCTTCCGGGAGCCGCACATGACCGGCGACTGTACTCTGGCCAAGTCGGTAGCCCTGAGCGTTCTGCTTTTGGCAATCGGCGCGGTGGCGCTCCACCAGGTGCTGGACGGTTTTAACGATCCCGACGATTACATCCACAGCCTGCACTTCCTCTCATACATCCGCGGCACCTTCGGTTGGGGCGGTGTGGTCGGCGGTTTTGCCTTCGGCCTGGGCGCCATGTTCGCCGGCGGCTGCGGTACCGGCACCCTGTGGCGGGTTGGCGAGGGGCAGATCAAGCTCTGGCTGGTTGTACCCTTCTTCGGGATCACCAACTACTTCATGAACAACTGGTTCCGGAGCGGACTGGGTGATTTCGAGAACATGAAAGGATATTTCGAGGATGGCGGCATCGTCAGCGGCGGCCTGGGCAAGTTTGTTTACATGCCCGATACCTTTCTGGGCTACGGCGGCACTTTGGCCCTGATCGTCCTGGCCATGATGGCCTGGTATCTGGTGGTCAAGTGGAACGAAGATTCGAATAAGTTGATCGTGCCCATGTGAAAGATCTCCTCCTCGCGGGGGTGTATAACAATGGCGGTTGTACTCGCCGGTATCAGGCGCACCTGCAGATTCTGCGGGTGCGCCTGTTTTTTAGGGCAGCAAGAAAAATACTTGACTGCTCTTGCGGTTAGGCCATAGCCTTTATCGTTAGTTATTGCGCGTTCGAATGGACACTAATTATTCCTGTTAACCCCAATGTCGTGGAACATGGTCGAATCGGTCTCAGGTTTGCGCCAGCACATCTCCATCGCCACCGAGCAACTGTTGTTGCCGGGCGAGAAGGTCTATATCGTCGATGACGATCCGGCCATCCGGGAGCCTTTGCGGATTTTCCTGGAGGATCAGGGTCTGGTGGTGGCCGAAGCGGCCAGCGGCGAAGAATTCCTGGGGCTGCTTGATCGAGGAGATATCGCCCTGGTTCTGCTGGATATCGGCTTGCCGGATCTGGATGGCCGCTCGGTTCTGGCCCGAACCGTGGCCCGCAATCCGGATGTGGCGGTGGTGATGTTGACCGGGGTGGCCGATCTGAAAGTCGCCATGGACTGCATCAGGGAGGGCGCCGATGATTACCTCTCCAAGCCGGTCCAGTTCAACGAAATCCTCTTCGTGGTCAAGAAAGCCCTCGAAAAGAGGCTGTTGATCTTTGAAAATCGCAAGTACCACGAGGATCTGGAAAAGGCCCATTTCCGGATCCATGTTCTGCACCAGCTCTCGGTCAAGATGAACACCGCCTATCTGAGCACGGTGGAACTGGACGAGATCCTGCAAGCGGTATTGGTCGGCATCACGGCGGAAGAAGGCTTGCGGTTCAACCGCGCCTTTCTGGCCATGTTCGACGACAACAACGAGTTTCTGGTGGGCAAGCTGGCCATCGGCCCGGATTGCCGGGAGGAGGCCGGCCGGATCTGGTCCGAGATTCAGCAGAAGTCGATGAATTTTCTCGATCTCGTCCATGGCTTCCGCTCAACCTGCCGGGGTACGGATCGGGAAGTGAACCGGGTGATTTTCGGACTCAAGGTGCCGGTGACCGACCACGATAATATCCTGATCAAGGCTGCTCGGGAACGGCGAAGTATCAGGGTTTCACGGGAGAACGGCAGTGTGCCGCAGGCGGCTGAGCGTCGGGGGCAGGAATCGACCAGCACCGAGTCTACCTGGCCCTCGGCCGTAGAACGGCGCGAGCTTGACGCGCCGGACCGGCTGGAGGTGCCAAGGGAGCTGATTAATCTTTTGCAGGAAGATTCCTTTGTGGTGGTGCCGCTCTTTTCCCCCAGCCGTTCCTTCGGGGTGATTATCGCCGACAACTTTGTCACCGGTCAGGAGATCACCGACAACCACATCAATTCCCTGGAGCTTTTTGCCAGTCAGGCCAGTCTGGCCATCGAGCACAGCCATCTTTATCAGGACCAGCAGCGCAAAATCGGCGAATTGGAAGCCCTGACCGAGGAACTCAACCGCAGCAAAGATTTGCTGGTGGCGGCGGAGAGATATTCCGCTCTGGGGCACATGGCGGCGCAGTTGGTGCATTCAATCCGCAATCCGGTGACTTCCATCGGCGGGATCGCCAGAATCCTGGCCCGGAAAGTGGAGACGGAAGAGCAGAAGAAATTTCTCGATGTGGTCAGCAAGGAAACGGCGCGGCTGGAAAAGATCATGGACGATCTCTACAGTTATACCGACCAGTTCAAGGAGTTGAGCCTGGGAGAGGTCGAGCTTTGCGACATCCTGCAGCGCACTCAGCTGCTGGTCCAGGCCGAGATGGTCGAGCTGGGCATAACCTGGAAATTGCATAGGCTGCGGTGAAATCATTTGGCTGAGCGGCGATCAGAAGCATCTGCGGCAGATGTTCCTGCACCTTTTCCGGAACGCCATCGAGGCCATGCCCGACGGCGGCGAGCTGGAAGTGGCGATCAGCACCGATGACCAATGGATTCAGGTGGCGGTGCGCGATACCGGTGTCGGGATGCCGGAAAATTATTTGAGTAAGGTCACCGATCCCTTTTTTACCACCAAGACCTACGGCACCGGCATGGGGTTGGCCATGGTGGAGAATGTCCTAAAATCCCACGGCGGCAGTTTCGTGATTAACATGCGGCCGGAAAAGGGATTGGAGGTATTGATCAAACTGCCGGCCAGCATGCGTATTCCCGAACCATCACCAGCCTCCGGCGTCTGATGGCGTCAGATTTCTCGCGCTTATCCCCTCAAAAAATATAAACCGGGTTGTTCCGCTCAAGCTGACTAATCAGCCGGGAGAGCTGTTCCGGGGGTTTCGCCCCGCAACCCGGAAGTCAGGATTCCCGCAATCCCCACCCCCCCTGCGGTCAGCATGGTTCCGCGCCAGGCGGCCAGGAAGTCCAAGGTCTGAGCCGGGCGGAAATCCTTGAGATCGAGTCCGCCGGTGAGGCGGCTGAATATCATAGTGAAGACCAGGGTGGCCAGGGCAATGCCGAGCAACATGCCCAGGTTGCGGGCGGTGGCCAGCAGGGCGGCGGCGGTTCCGGTCCGGTTCCGGGGAGAGTGGGCCAGGACCGCGGCGCTGTTGGGCGAGAGGAAGAGAGACTGGCCAGAACCCAGCAGGGCAAGATGCACGGTGAAGGTCGACAGGCTGGTGTCCGGGCCGGTGGCGGACAGAAGAAACAGGCCTGAGCTGCTGACCAGCAAACCCAGGGTGGCCAGCCGGCTTTTATCCAGATGATCGGAGAGCCAGCCGGCCAGAGGCGACATCAGCATGATCGAGGCCGGAATCGCCATCATGATCAAGCCGATGGCCGCCGGCGGCATCTGCCGGACCTGATCCAGATAGAAGGGGGTGAGAATAATGGCGCTGAACAGGGTAGTGAAAGAGAGGACGGCGCTGACGATCCCCAACCGGAAATAGCGGTCCCCGAACACATCGAGGGGCAGCAAGGGATGCGGGGAGCGCTGCTCGATAGTGATGAACCTGAACAGCAGGGGCGGGATCGGCAGGGTGGTAAGCAGAATGGCGGTGGCGGACCAGGAGCGATCGCTGAATCCGGTCAGCATCAGGGTGAAGAGGCAGAGGATGGCAGCCAGCAATGTCGTGCCGGACCAGTCGATGGGGGCGGAGGCGGTAGTGCTGGCTGCCGGTCTGGGCAGATAGCGGACGGCCAGCAGGCAAAAAACCAAGCCGATGGGCACGGTGAGATAAAAGAGGGCTCGCCAGGACAACCATTGGATCAACAGGCCGCCCAGGCCAGGGCCGGACATTAACCCCAGCGAGACGGAAACTCCCACTAGTCCCAACGAGCGTCCCAGCTGTTCCGGCGGGAAGCTGTCCCGGATGATCGCCGGCCCGGTGGCCATCATCATGGCTGCCCCCAGGGCCTGTGCGAAGCGCATGACAATCAGGCTCGGCAGGTTCGGGGAAAGGGCGCAGGCCAATGAACCCAGGGCGAAAATCATCATCCCGACCCCGTAGACCCGGCCCCGGCCGAAGCGATCCCCCAGGTGCCCCCAGAACAGCAGAGATGCGGTTATGGTCAGCAGATAGGCCAGCACCACCCATTGGGTGTCGTGCATGGGGCTGTGAAAATGGCGCATGATGGAGGGCAGGGCGATGTTCACCATGCTGCTGTCCAAGGTGGACATGAACACCCCGACCGCCACGATCATAAACCTTTTCCACTTATCGGGATAGCTGGTCAATGTTTCCGGGGCTTAGAGGAGGAAGTTGAAAAGGAAATTCGGCTGGCCATTGGGCTTAGCCGGGAGGTAACTCGGCCCGGGCGTGGTTCCGACGCCGAAGTAATTTGGGACGGATCGACTGCTTTCGCCGGGCGAACTATTCCCAGCTGTTGACGTCGGCATCCTCGCCGCTGCCGCCGGGTTTGTTGTCGTTACCCAGCGAGTAAACGTCAACTTCTCCGTGTTGACCGGGATTTTCGTAGATATATGGATGTTTCCAGGGATCTTCGGGTACTATGCCTTTGGCCAGATAGGGCCCGTGCCAATCTTCAAGCCCGGGGTTTTTGACCAGGGCCTCCAAGCCCTCCTGCTGGGAGGGATAGCTGCCGACATCCAGCCGGTAAGCATCCAGGCTAGCCATCAGCATTTCGATCTGGGCCTTGGCGGTCTTCTGCTTGGCCTTGCCCAACTGGCCGAACAACTTGGGGCCCACCAGGGAGGCCAAAAGACCGATGATAATCATGACGATCATGATTTCGATCAGGGAAAATCCCCGATTGTTCAGCCCCGTTCTTTTCGAGCTCTTCAACTTGCACCTCTTCGTTTAACGGACCCGGCGCCTGTTTCTGATAGCGGTTGACGGCCCGGTTGTGTTCATCCAGCGTTCTGGAAAAGTAATGTGAACCATCGTTTTTTGAAACAAAATAATAAAAATCGCCCGGCGCCGGCGCCATGACCGCCTGGATGGCGGCCAACCCCGGACTGGCGATGGGACCGGGGGGGAGGCCGGCAAGCAGATAGGTATTGTATGGGTTCGGGGTTTGCAGATCCTTTCTGGTCAGGTTGCCGTTGAAATTGGCGATGCCATAGATCACGGTGGGATCGGTCTGCAAACGCATGCCGTGTTGCAAGCGGTTCAGAAAGACCCTGGCAATCATCGGCCGCTCCAGGCCGAGGCCGGTTTCCTTCTCGACGATGGAGGCCAGGGTCAGGATGCCGTGGGCATCGAGACCGTATTGCGGCAGTCCCTTCCGGGCCCCGGTCTCGGCCAGAACCTTCTCGGTCTGCTCGACCATGGCGCGGATGATGGTCCGCGGGTCGCTGTTGCCCCGCTCGAACAGGTAGGTATCCGGAAAGAGATAACCTTCCAGGGTCGGTACCGTCAAGCCAAGCTCCCGAATGAAATTCTGATCACCGGCGGCGGCCAGAAAAGCGTCCTCCGTGGTCCAGCCGTCCCGAGCCAGGATGGCCGCGATTTGTTTGAGGTTGGACCCTTCGGGGATGGTCAGGGGGTGTTGCAGCTTCGAGCCCCGGTAGAGATCCCGCAGCACCCGGTAGGGTGGGACCGGCACCGGAAAGCTGTACTCGCCGGCCCGGAGGCCGGTGGTTACCAGCATCAACCGGGCCAGCAGGGAGAAACGGCGATCCGGATAGATAACCCCGGAATCGGCCAGGATTTTCTGAATGGCCGGAAAAGGCAGAGTGGCGGGAATTTGCACCAGTTGCCCCGGTTCCGGCCGTTCCGGGCCAGGGGTAAAGGCGTAGATCCCCAGCCAGAATGCGAAGGCCATGCCCAGCAGGATCAGGACCAGCGCTGCCCGCATCCAGAGGCTCCGGAAGATTTTCCCATTATTTGACATGGACAATTCGGATACCGCCCTTTCCGCTTCAGAAGATATGCGGGAAGGCCTGGTCCATGTTCTTGACCGGGATGAACTGCAGTTGCTTGCGCAGATCCTCGGGGATTTCGACCAGATCCCTCTTGTTCTGGTCCGGGATGATGATCTTTTTGATCCCGGCCCTCAGCGCGGCCAGGGCCTTTTCCTTGAGGCCGCCGATCGGCAGGATTCTCCCGCGCAGGGTGATTTCACCGGTCATCGCCACATCCTGACGGACCTTCTTGCCGGACAGGGCCGAATAGAGAGCCGTGGCCATGGTGATCCCGGCCGAGGGGCCGTCCTTGGGGATAGCACCGGCCGGGACATGGACGTGGATATCGATTTGTTCGAAGAAGTTTTCGTCCAGTTTCAACTTCTTGGCCTTGGAGCGGCAGTAGCTCAGCGCGGCCTGGGCCGATTCCTTCATAATATCGCCGAGCTGGCCGGTCAGCATCAGGTTGCCCTTGCCCTTGAGGATCGAAACCTCGATGTAGAGGATTTCTCCGCCCACCTCGGTCCAGGCCAGGCCGGTGGCCAGACCCGGTTGGTCGATGATCTCCTGCTCCATCTCCGGGGTATGTCTGGGCGGGCCGAGATACTTTTCCAGGGTCCGGTCGGAGATAGTGAAGGGGCCTTTGGCGCCTTCGGCGATACGGCGGGCGGCCTTGCGACAGATCTTGCCGATCTCCCGTTCGAGGTTGCGCAGTCCCGCCTCCCGGGTGTAGTTGGCGATGATCTTCTGGAGGGTCTTGTCGTCCAGCTTGAGATCCTTGGCCTTGATGCCGTTCTCTTTGAGCTGCCGGGGCAGCAGGTAGCGCTTGGCGATTTCCAGCTTTTCCTCCAGCATGTAGCCGGAGAGCTGGATGATCTCCATCCGGTCCAACAGGGGGCCGGGGATGGTGTCGGTCAGGTTGGCGGTGGTGATGAACATCACCTTGGAGAGGTCGAAGGGCATGTTCAGGTAATGATCGGTGAATTCGAAGTTCTGTTCGGGGTCCAGAACCTCAAGCAGGGCGGAGGAGGGATCGCCCCGATAGTCGGCGCCGACCTTGTCGATCTCGTCCATCATGAAGACCGGGTTGTTGGCGCCCACCGTTTTCAAACCCTGGATAATCCGCCCGGGCATGGAGCCGATGTAAGTCCGCCGGTGTCCGCGGATTTCCGCCTCGTCGCGCATGCCTCCCAGCGAGAGCCGATGAAATTTTCTGCCCATGGCCCTGGCGATGGACTGACCCAGTGAGGTTTTGCCGACACCCGGGGGGCCGACGAAGCAGAGGATGGGCCCTTTGGTCTTTTTGTTGAGCTTGCGGACGGACAGGTATTCGAGGATTCGTTCCTTGACCTTGTCGAGGCCGTAGTGATCCTCGTCCAGCACCCGCTGGGCCTCCTTGATGTCGATCCGGTCGCGGGAGGATTGGCGCCAGGGGATGTCCAGAATCCAGTCCAGATAAGTGCGGACGGTGGTGGCTTCGGAGGCGTCCGGGTGCATCATCTCCAGTCTTTTCAACTGCTTTTCCGCTTCCTTCTTGATGGTCGGCGGCATGTGCTTCTTGGCCAACCGGATGCGCAGTTCCTCGATTTCCTGGGAACGGTCGTCGATGTCGCCCAGTTCCTTCTTCAGGGCCTGAAGTTGTTCGCGCAGAAAGTACTCGCGCTGGGTCTTGCCCATCTCCTCCTTGGCTTCCGATTGGATCTTGGCCTGGACCGCCGAAACCTCCATCTCCTTATTGAGGTAATCGGAAACTTTTTTCAGCCGGGAAACCGGTTCGGTGATTTCCAGAACCGACTGGGACTCGGAGGTCTTGAGGTTGAGGTTGGAGACCACCAGGTCGGCCAGACGGCCAGGTTCCTCGATATTGTTCAAGATGACCATCAGGTCGGAGGACATGATGCCCTTGAGGGCGAGGATCTTTTCGGTCTGCTCGCGAACCGTCCGCATCAGGGCCTCGGTTTCCACCGTGATCTCGCCGATTTCCTCGTCCGGCAGCGGCTCGATGCGCACCATGAAGTGGGGTTCGATCTGCAGATATTCCTCGATGTGGGCCTTGCTCATGGCCTGGACCAGAACCTTGAGCCGACCATCCGGCAGCTTCAGGGTCCGCATGATCATGCAGACCATGCCCACCCCATAGATGTCATCCGGTTCAGGATCGTCGATGGTGGCATCCTTCTGGGCCACCAGCATGATCATCTTGTCCTTGGTCAAGGCCTCGTTGACGGCCCCCACCGAGTTGGGACGACCGACGAAAAGGGGGATGATCATGTAATTGAAGATGACCACATCCCGAACGGCCATCATCGGCAGAGTCTGGGGAATGGTATGCTCGCCGAGATCGGGGAATTCCGGAATTCCTTCCTGGATCGTATCGTTAATGTCCATGCAATTTACTCCTGAGCGGGATGTTTTCGATCATTTTGTCGGGAAGCGGCCCTGAGATGAGAACCGGTGATTACCGGCGACCATATCCCGATTGAAGTTGTAAAAAAAGCATTTTTGCAGCATTATTGGGCGGAACTGGCCGATTTTGCCAAAAAAAATCATTACAGGGATACTATAATGACGACCCTTTTAACAGCAAATTCTTTTTTCGAACTGGCCGATTACCCGCATCGGCAACTCTTCGACGACCGGGAACCGGTTTGGAGCGCGCTGCGACGTTTGCCCGATTACCTGGCGTCCTATCCCTTCCCGCCTCTGCCGGCGGGGGTGACGGCCTCGGTTCCCCTGGCCCGGACTTTGGTATTGCACGAAGGTGAGGTCTGCGGCACGGAGGGTCTGGAAATTGTTTACGGCGAGGTAACCAAAGGTGGTCTTCTGGTCCGCCGGGATGGGCGTGAATTGCCCGGGGCTACCGTGCTGATGGCCGGGGCGGTGTTGCATGGCGGGCCATTCTCTTTCGGGCGCGGGGTACTGGTGGAGCCCGGGGCCTTTATCGCCGGGCCGACGGTGATCGGCGACCAGACCGAGATTCGGCAGGGCGCCTATCTGCGGGGTAATTGCCTGGTGGGGAACCGCTGCGTGGTCGGCCATGTCACCGAGGTCAAGCATACTATTTTCCTGGATGAGGCCAAGGCCGGGCATTTCGCTTATCTGGGCGACTCGATTCTCGGCAATCAGGTCAATCTGGGGGCCGGTACCAAGATGGCCAATCTGCGCTTCGTCAAGGGCAATGTCCAGGTTCGTACACCGGAGGGACAGCTGGACAGCGGCCTGCGCAAGTTCGGCGCCATCCTGGGCGACCAGGTGCAGACCGGCTGCAACTCGGTGACCAATCCGGGGACGCTGATCGGCCGGCGTTCCTTTCTGTTGCCGAATACCACGGCTTCCTCCGGATACCATCCGGAAAATACCGTACTCCGGGGATAATCCGTTTCAGACCGGCTGGTTGAGGGCGAGGTAGTGATAAAGTCCCAGGAAAAATTCACCGATCAGTCCCAGGGTCAGATAGATCCTGGCCAGTCTCGACCAACCCAGGTATTCGCCGGTGAAGCGATGAAAAAAAGATCGGGCGAGCAGGGTGGCGCCCACCAGAAAAGGGGCCAGGGTCAGAAGCTGACGGGCCGTGGCCAGTAAAGATTCCTCCGGGTGACCGGGGAAATAGCGGGTGCTGCAGAGCAGGTAGAAAAGTGCCAGCAGCAACAAGGTCAGGTTTTCGCGGGTTTTGCCCATTGGTTCCAAGAGGTCGAAGTTAAAGTTGGTCGGGGCTGGGTGTGAGCCCGATAATTTAGACGATTTTAAAAGGATAGAAAAGCCGAACATGTTAAATGCCTTGTATTTTCCAGCATTGCGGCCTGATCCGGCCTGGATCGTCGCCATTTCCTCCCTGGTCGATCGTCTGATCTGCTATGGCGCGGTGGAAGGAGACCAACCGGTCCCCGGTTGTGAAGTTCGAGTAGTGGCGCCGCTGGGATCGGAGCGGGATCGCTTTCTGTCTTTGCTGCGGGAGATGACCGGGCGGGAAGCGGAATATTTCAAGGGCCAGTTGATGGCGTCTTCATCCAGACTCGGTCGGGATCGGGATGAAGACAGCGGCTGGAGCCTGGCCGCAGCCCTGCAGAGCAGCAAGGATGAAGCAACTGCGGCGGCACGGGAAAAGTCCAGGATCGAAAGGCTTTGGCAGGCCCGGCTGTTTCTCGAATTGGCCGAAAAGATCTCGGCCGCCGAGGCGGAAATTCACCTGGAATTGGCCGTGGTGAACCGCAAACAGGAGGCGCTGCTGCGGGCGCTGCATGGCGAAGGGGCCGAGGAGGAAGAACCCCCGCCGTTGTCGAGCCCGGCTGTGCGCCCAGGTCCGAGAACCTTCCGGGTGCGTGATTTGTTGGGGGCCTGGGCGGCCTTATTCTCGGAGGATCGGCAGCCGGAGACTTTTCTGATCACCGATGACCGGGAGGCTGGAGAACTGCTGCTGGATGAGGTGGAAAAGAGGGCGCCGGATCTAACCGTCCGCTTGCCGGATGTGCTCATCCCGGCAGCCGGTATCACGATGGTCTTGCCTGCGGCGCGGGTCGCCCTGGCGACCGCCCTGGCCGAGATCGTCTCTATGCCTCCCGCGCAAGGCCGGATTGCTCTGGAGAAGGCTCTGGTGGATTGGAACAACGGTTTGGCCGCAGCGGCAGGGCGCTTGCATTGCCTGGGTCTTTATCTGCTCCCCACCGCTACGGTTCATCAGGTTTTTGGCGCCCTGGGCGGTCTGGCTGCGACCGGTGGGGGAGTGCCGGTTCCCTCGACAATGTTGCTGGGCGTGACCTCTACTTGTAAGGGTTAATGGTCAACACCGGACAAGGTGCGGTTTTGACCACTCTCTCGGCGACGCTGCCGAAAAGGGCTTTTTCCAAGCCCTTGTATCCGTGGGTGCCCATGATGATCAGGGAAATGTCGTTTTCGGTGGCGAAATTGACCAGTTCCTCGGAGATGTCACCCTGCAGGATCTTGGAAGTATGCGGCACTTTGGTTTTAAGATTTTCGGCCAGAAACTTTTCCATCTTGGTGGTGGCGCTCCGGACCATTTCATCCTCGAATTGGTTGATGGGAATATGCGGGACAAAAAATCCGGAATAATCCTCAAAACTCTGAACGACAAAAACCACCGTCAGTTCGGCGTCGAAACGTTGCGCAATGTCGGCCGCATCCTGCAAAAGTTTTGGAGAGTTTTCGGAAAAATCAACAGGAACCAAAATTTTGCGGAATTCTTTCATATTCAGCCTCCTAGATTTATTGGTGAAGCCCGGCAGTAAACCAAAGCCTGCCAAGGACTCTTCCTCTATTTTTAGGCTAGCAGAGTGGGATTCGGCTTGTCAAGAACGGCCGGTCCCCAGGCGGTCCAGGAGAGGGAATGTCTGAGCGAGGGTTGCCAAAATCAGGGAAAGGCGCCGAACTGAGTGGGATTTTCGGGCCGGGCGGATTGTTGGCCCAAAGGCTGCCAGACTATGAATACCGGCCCGGGCAACTGGAACTGGCCGAAGCGGTATGGCGCAATCTAAGCGGGCCGGCGGCTGGAGCAGGAGCCCTGCTGGCGGCGGAGGCAGGCACCGGTATCGGCAAGACCCTGGCCTACCTGGTACCGGCGGCGCTCAGTGGCCGGAGGGTGGTGATCTCCACCGGCACCCTGAACCTGCAGGATCAGATTCTGCACAAGGAGATCCCATTCATCCGGGAACATCTCGACCCGGAACTAACCGCCATGTGCGTCAAGGGGCGGCAGAATTATCTCTGCCTCTACCGTTGGCAGCAGGTGGCTGTGGCCCCGCAGAAAAAATTGTTCGGCCTGAGCGGCGAGGTGGCGGCCATCGGCGACTGGCTGGGGCAGACCACTACCGGCGATCGGGCCGAGCTGGGTTGGCTGGAAGATGGGGCGCCGGTGTGGCGGGCGGTAAGCGCCAGCGCCTCCCAGTGTCTGGGTGGTAACTGTCCGGAGTGGAGTACTTGCTTCATTAATCGACTGCGCCGCGAAGCGGGCAAATGCCGATTACTGATCGTCAACCATCACCTTTTTTTCTCCGATCTGGCCCTGCGCCGGGCCAGCCACGGCGAGGTTTTACCTCGTTACGAGGCGGTGATCTTCGACGAAGCGCATCATATCGAGGAAACCGCCACGCGCTATTTCGGGATCTCGGTCAGTTTCTTTCAGGTCATCGATCTGGCCCGGGATGTTGAGGCTCTGGCCGAGGCGGAATTAAGCGAGAAGCAGAGGAACAGAACAATTCAGCTGGCCCGGGCCCTGGCAACCCAGGCCGATCGGCTCACCGGACTGCTGCCGGCGCAGGTCGGCAATTTCGAACTGCGCGAGGCGGTCGCCGCGCTGCCGGCCTGGGCATCGGAAATGCAAGAGCTGGATGAGCTCTTCACCAGTCTGAGCGGACAGTTGGAAAGTCTACTGGCCGGCGGGGAAATCTGGGGCGGTCTCGGCCGGCGATGCCTGGAGTTGCAAAACGGATTGCGGGAGATAGTCGCCGGGGATGACCGGGGCATGATCTACTGGCTGGAAAGGCGGGAAAAGACCGTGGTCTTGACCGCTTCGCCGATCGAAGTCGCGGCGGAACTCAGGGAGCATCTTTACTCGCAGGTGCAGGCTGCCGTCTTTACCTCGGCCACCTTGAGCGCCGATCGTGGTTTCGGGTTTTTCCTGGAAAGGCTGGGGCTGCCGGACTGGACGGAAACCTTGACCATCACCACCCCCTTTGACTATGCCCGGCGCACTCTGCTCTATGTCCCGGACGGTCGCTTTCCCTTGCCCGGCGGCCCCACTTTCGCCGAGGAATCCCGGCGGCTGTTGTCCCGGCTCATGTTAATGGCCGGCGGTCGAACCCTGGCCCTGTTTACCAGTTTCAGCGCCATGCAGGCGGCCGCCGACTATCTGGCCACCCTGAACCTGCCCTTCCCGGTCTATGTTCAGGGCCAGGCCCCGCGTGCGGTACTTCTGGAGAATTTCAGCCGGGATCTCGATTCGGTGCTGCTGGCCGTGGCCTCTTTCTGGGAAGGCGTGGATGTGGCGGGCGAATCCCTTAGTTGTGTGATCATCGATAAACTGCCCTTCGAAGTGCCCTCAGATCCAGTGGTCAAGGCCAGGGTGGAACGAATTCGGGAGGGCGGGGGCAATCCCTTTGGCGATTACCAGGTGCCGCGCGCCATTCTGGCTCTGCGGCAGGGAGTGGGGCGCCTGATGCGGCGCGCCTCCGACCAGGGCGTGCTGGCCATTCTCGATGGCCGCCTTTTTGCCAAGGGATATGGCCGGACTTTCTTGCGGAGCCTGCCGGCCAGTCCGGTCACCCGTGATTTGGCGGTGGTAACGGAATTCTGGAATACCTTGCGCGAGCGGGACTGATTATATCCGGTTCGCTTTGATAGTAATAACTCCCTTATCTTTCCAGGCTGGAGGTGCGTATTCATGGAAGCCACGGAAGTACTGAGATATTTTCGCCAGGCAGCCGGTCGAATAGACCAGGCCCTGCGGGTCGATCTGGAAGAGGCCGTCGATCCGCAACTGGACGAAGTGCTGCAGTATGCCATTTTCAACGGCGGGAAAAGAATCCGGCCGCAACTGGCAATCCTGACCTGGCGGCTGGCCGGAGGAGGCGGTAGCGAGGAGGAGGTGTTGCGGTTGGCGCTCGCATTTGAATATCTGCATGTGGCCAGCCTTCTCCATGACGATGTCATCGATCATGCGACCAGGCGGCGTGGGCAACCTTCGGTTAATGCCCGTTGGGGAACGGCGCCGGCGATCCTGGCCGGCGATTTTCTGCACAGCCGGGCCTTGAATCTGGCCGGGCAGGTGGCCGGCCGCGAGGGTGTGAAGCTGATGAGCCGAGCCATCGGTGCCATGGTGGCAGCCGAATTCCTCCAGGCCCGTCTGGCAACAGCCGGGCAGGCCACTCTGGATGATTATTTCCGGGTAGCGGCCGGGAAAACCGGGGCCTTGATCGCTTCGGCCTGCGAGTCAGGAGTCTTCCTGGCCGGTGGAAACGGGGACCAGCGCCAGGCCTGCCTCCGTTACGGCGAGAATCTCGGTTTGGCCTTCCAGGTTATCGATGATCTTCTCGACTACCTGGGTGATCCGGAACGGACCGGCAAGGAGGTGGGCAACGATCTGGGCGAGGGCAAAATGACCTTGCCGCTGCTTCTGGCCCTGGAACGGGCCGAGGCCGGCGATCGTCGGCGCTTGCTGGCCCGGCTGGCCGCCACCCCGGAAGTAAGGCGGCAGAGTTTCGCGGAAGTGCGGGAGTTGATCGAGCGATATGACGGTTTTGCCGGAGCCCGGACTAAGGCGGAAGAACTACTGGATGAAGGACTGCTGGCCGTTTCGGGCTTCCCGCCAGGCCCCGAGCAGGAGCTGCTTGCCGGGCTGGCCGCCTATGTCCTGAAGCGGGACCGTTAATGGTTGGTTTTGCCCGGCGTGGCTGGCTTTCTGCGGCTATATTCTACCCGTTGGGATTCACGGTTATATCCGTTTGATGAAAATGCCGGCGGGAGCGACATGGTGATGCCGCTCCCGCCGGCGACTCGGGCCGGGAAATTGCCCGGCGGAGAATTACTTCTTGTGGCATTCCTTGCAGCCGGTGGGGCCGGTGGCTTCGCCCTTGGCCTTCATTGCCTTGTGGCAGTCCTGGCACTGCTTCATGGCTTCTTTCTTCTTCAGGGTGCCGGCGGTGATGGCTTTCTCGATGGAGCCAGGTTCCTGGGCGAACAACTTGTGGCAGTCATCGCAATTATTGTTCAGCTTCTCCTGATGCAATTTGTGGGGGAAGGTCACGTCGCCGAAGGAACCACCCTTCAGGACAATGGTCTCTGCCCCGTTACCGGAGGAAAAGGCAACACCGGCAAAAGCTACCGTCGCAACTGAAATTCCGATAATAATCGCTTTCTTGAACATGTTAGGCTCCTTATTGAATCTTTTTTGTCCATGTCACCAACTTTTGGTAACAGCAACAAATTGTTTGGTAGTCACCAGTATGGTGACGACCGAAAGATCTGATATAAATCATCGGAAAAATATTGCAACAAAGATTTTGGTGGCCAATTCCTCAAAGATGCTATCTGGTTCCAAACATTCATCAATGGCATGGCGGTTGACGAAATGCGCATGAGGATGCCGGGAGCACCTTCTTCAGGGCCGGATTTCCGAAGGTCGGGAGGCCAAACCACGACAATTGGCGACCAGGCTGGACCGACCGGCAACTCCTTTATTTCCGAAAGATATAGTTGTGTCTCGAAATTCGAGTGCGATCTTCTCCGGTCCGGGCCGAGTCTTTAGACAAGAACCCGGCGCATGGCGATATCCGCCAGGTTCATGGCTGACGGAACAACCGATTCTCAACCGGGAAAGCGCTATCGTTGGAGACCACAAGGCGATCGATCAATTCTGTTGACTAATCGGGGTGGCGGGATAATGTTCTGGGTCGGCCCTTTCGGGGCGCGAAAGCATTTCCGGACCACCAATCTAAGGACACGGGTATTCGCTTGGCGAACGGACGCAAGAAAACTACCGGCAAGAAAGGAAAAAAGAAAGTCGGTGGCCGGGCCGTTAAGCGATCATGGGTCTGGCCGGCAATCGTGGTCGGCATCTTGCTGCTGACCCTGACGGCGACCTTTGCGGTCGTGTTTCTGCGCCCTTTTGAAAAGGATCTTCCGCCTAAAGTCGAAGTCGGGCTGGGGCACGAGCCGCCGATCCAATACGAGGAAAGCGGCCGGGAACCGGCGGTGGCAACCCTGGATAACTCCGGCAAGAAGCACGGACCGGCATCGTTGCCGCTGGTCCGGTCGGATAAAAAGGGCAATGCCGGCAAGTTGCCGCAGATTGCCATCGTCATCGATGACATGGGTTACCAAAAGGAACGGGGCGAAGATCTGCTCGCACTTGATCTCAATCTGACCTTTGCCTTCCTGCCCTATGGCCCTCTCACGGGTCGTCAGGCGGCCCAGGCCAGGTCGCTCGGACGAGACGTACTCCTGCACTTCCCCATGGAAGCCGCCGATCAGAAATGGGATCCGGGCCCCGGGACCATCACCCTGAACATGAACCGCGAGCAACTCCGGAAGATTTTTGAGGAAAATCTTGGTCGGGTCCCCATGGCACTGGGGATCAATAATCACATGGGCTCGCGTTTTACCCAGAATCTGCCTTCCATGCGGGACTTTTTCGAGCTGGTGCGGAAACACCGCCTGTTCTTCCTGGACAGCATGACCACCCAGTCCAGCCTCGGCTATTCCCTGGGCCGCGAGATGGGGATCAAGACCACCCGTCGCCAAGTCTTCCTGGACAATGTCCGCGAAACTGGGCCGATTACCGGGCAAATCAGGGAACTCCTGAAGATTGCCGGTAAACAGGGGTGGGCGGTAGGCATCGGCCACCCTTACCCGCAGACTCTGGAGGCCTTGCGTGGGGCCCGAGTGGAAATCCTGGGCCGGGCCCGGGTAGTGGGCGTCAGTAAGCTGGTGCATTGAGCGGCTATGCTGCATTCGAATGCTGGTTTTTTTTCAGCTATATGCTATAAGAAGAAGGCTAAATCAGGAATTTATCAACAACGGTTGGAGATCCGGGAGAGGCATGGGGCGGATTATCACCCTGACCAGCGATTTCGGGCTGGAGGATGAATATGTCGGCGTCATTAAGGGGGTGATCCTGAGTCGGGAGCCGACGGCGGTGATCGTCGATCTCAGCCATCGGATCGCGGCCCATGATGTCAGGCAGGCGGCCTTTCTGCTGAATGGGGCCTGGAGTTTCTTTCCGGCCGGTACCATTCATGTGGCGGTGGTTGATCCGGGTGTCGGTTCCACCCGCCGCGTGATCCTGCTGGAGGCCGGGGGGCAGTATTTCCTGGCCCCGGACAACGGTCTGCTCACTCTGGTCAAGACCGGAAGCGAACAACCCCGGGCCTGGCTGGTCAACCGACCGAGTCTTTTTATGAAGCGGGTCAGTATGACTTTTCACGGGCGGGATATTTTCGCGCCGGTGGCGGCCAGCCTGGCCTCCGGTCTGACCCCGGATCAAGTCGGGCCAAGTCTGGAGGTCGATGAATTGATCGCCCTGACCGACTTGGAACCGAGGGTGGCCCCGGAATCGGGAGGTCTAACCGGACAGGTGGTGCAGGTGGATCGTTTCGGCAATCTGATCACCAACATCGGCCGGGAGCAGGTGCGGGCGGTTTTCGGCGGCGGATCTCCGGACCGTCTGCGGATTGGCTGCGGTAAGACAATAATTGCCGGTTTGTCGGAAACGTATTCAAGCCAGCCGGTTGGAGCCCCGGTGGCCCTCTTTGGCAGCCGCGACACCCTGGAATTGGCGATTAATCAGGGCCGGGCCGAGGAGGTGCTCCAGGTCGGAGTCGGGGCGGAGATCAGGGTAACGGAAGAATATTTTGACAAGCGGCAGCTTTAGTATTAAATTAAACTCTAAAATGCGGTGGGGATAACGTGGAAGAGGAACATATTAACAGAGTTGCGGGTTTGCTGAAGACCATGTCACATCCGATTCGCCTGAAGATCCTTTGCCTGCTGGAGGAAAAGGAGATGACGGTGGGGGATATCAGGGAGCAGGTAAAGACCACCAATGCCAATGTCTCGCAGCATCTGTCCATACTGCGGGGCCAGGGAATCCTTAGTACCCGCAAGGAGGCAAATTTTATCTTCAACCGGATAGAGGATGGTCGGGTGGTGGAATTGATCGCCAATATGCGCCAGCTCTTCTGCCAGGAAAAGTAACAACCCTCGGCATTCCTTTAACCATTTCCGGGCCTGCCCGGATGGTTCTTTTCCACGGTTTGTTCTTTTCGGCTGAGCCAGTCGACCCGCTAAAAGTTCCTGCATAAGCTCCCGGCTCGGGAAGAATACCGGCTGTCCCGGAGCGGTGGTTAATTCAAGCCCCCGGATCAGGTCAGCCTGGCGGGAAATGGTGATTGACTAACGGCTTGTTTCTTCGATAGTAATAATTAACGGCAAATTTATCAGAAGTTCGCCCGGCGGGTTTTAAGTGCTATGCCGCTTGCTCACGGCGGTGGTCGGGTGGGTTTCTTAATTTAAACAGCATGGGGACCTTAAGATGTCGAGCAGGTGGAAAACAGGTTTTCTTCTTGTGGCCCTGGTCTTTCTGGCCAATTCGGTGAAAGCTGCCGAGAGCGATCGAGCTTCGGAGCTGCCCGAGGTCTGGACGGCTCGGCAGGCGGTCGGTTTCGCCCTTCGCAACAACCCCGAAAGCAGTATGGCCTGGCAAAGACTTGAGGCGGCCAACGCCGCGCTGGTGATGGGGAAGGCGGCTTTTTACCCGCAGCTTACACTGGCCTCAGGCTACAGCCAGACTGACAACCCGATGTACTCCTTCGGCAATATCCTCAACCAGGGCGCCTTCAATCAAAATATCGACTTCAACGATCCCGGCCGCACCGATGATTTTAATCTGGGGGTCAAACTGAGCTACCGTTTTTATAACGGCGGTCGCGATCAGGCCGGAGTCAAGGCGGCAATGGCCCGGCAGACCGCCACCCGCATGGAACTCGGGGCGGTCCGTAACCAGTTGGCCTTTGGCGCGGTGCGCGCCTTCAACCTGATCATTCAGGCGGAGGGAGTGGTCAAGGCCCACCGGGCCGCGGTAGAGGCGATAGATGCTTCTCTGGGAGTGGCGCGGGCTCGTTACAGTGAAGGGGTTTTGTTGAAAGCCGATCTGCTTAATCTCGAAGTACAGGAATCCGGCTCCAAGGAAAACCTGGTTCAGGCTGAAAATGGTTTGGAGCTCGCCCGCCGGGTTTTTCTCAATCTTCTCGGTCTCAATGAGGGCCGGGTGACCATTGCTGCCGGTCCGGAAGATCCCCAGGAGATTCCGGCGACCAGATCATATGGGCAGCGCTACGAACTGGAGAGCGCCGCGGCCATGGTCCATGCCGCCGAAGCCGGGCTGCGCCTGGCCCGGGGCGCAAGTTATCCCACCCTGGACGGTTATGCCGCCTACGATCTGGATAAGGGCTGGGAAACGGATGGTTCCGGCGATTCCTGGCAGGCCGGGATCAAGCTGAACTATAACCTGTTCGACGGCCACCGGTCGTCCGGTGCAGTGAACGAAGCGGCTGCCCGACTGGCTGAAGCACGCGAAAAACAACGTCAGCTCGATCTGGCTATCGGACTTGAGGTCACCCGGGCCGATTTGGCCGTGAACGAGGCGGAAAACCGGCTCCAGGTCAGCGAGAAAGCGGTGGAGCAGGCCCAGGAAAGCGCCCGGATCTACCGGGCTAGATTCAAGGAAGGCCAAGTGTTGGCCTCGGACCTGATTACTGTGGAAAAAGGGCTGACCGATGCCCTCCTGCGGCGAACTATGGCGGAGACGGCCCGGCGGATATCCATCGCCGATCTGCGCCGCTCCCTGGGAATGCCGCAGTATCCGGACCTGGAAGAAGAGGCGAGGGTCGACAGGCCCGCGGCCGACTGATTTCAGGCGGGAACTTGAAGTTACTGATTTACAGACCATATAACCGACCAGATTAGAAAAGAGGAACCCATGCCCAGCACCTACAAAAAAAATCTGCTCATCCTGGCCGTCTGCCTGCTTCTGGCCGCCGGAGGGTGCAAAGACCAGCCGGCGGGTGAGAGCTCCAGGCAGCCCGATCTGCCGGTCGCCCAGGTCAAAGTTGCGACCGTGGACGAACAGGCCGGACGGAGTTTGAATGAAGTGACCGGCACGGTCGAGGCGGTGCAGAGGGCCACCATTGCCGCCAAGGTCACCGGCATCATCGAAGAGATGCCGGTGGAACTCGGGTCGGTGGTCAAAAGCGGGGCATTGTTGCTCCGGCTCAGTGCCGGTGAAATCAGCGCCCGGGTATCCCAGGCCGAGGCTCAGCTGGAACAGGCCCGGCGCAACCTGGAACGGGAAAAACGCCTACTGGCTCAGGAGGCCTCCACTCCGGAAACGGTAAAATCCCTGGACGATGCCTTTCGGGTGGCCGAGGCGGGCTACAACGAAGCGCGGAGCATGCTGGGTTACATGACGATTACCGCCCCCTTTGCCGGGGTAATTGCCGGCAAGAATGTCCAGGTCGGCGACCTGGCCACACCCGGCATGCCGTTGCTGGTCCTGGAAAATAACCGGCAGCTGCAGGTAGTGGCCTCGGTACCGGAGGCGTTGGCGTCGGGGGTCAAGATCGGCGAGAAGCTGCAGGTCAGGATTGCCGCCGCCGGGCTGGAGCAAAACTGCGTGGTCAACGAGATCGCTCCTTCGGCCGATCCCCAGTCCCGAACCACCACGATAAAGATGCGGATCAAAGATGGTTCGGAATTGCGCCCGGGCCAGTATGTACGGGTTCTGCTGCCCGGAACGACCGTCAAATCCTATATGGTGCCGGCCGCCGCGGTCAGCGTTTACGGCCAGATGGAACGGTTGTACGTGGTCCGGGACGGGGTAGCGCGGCTGCGTCTGGTCCGGACCGGGGAGCACCAGGGCGAGCAGGTGGAGATTCTGGCCGGTCTTTCGGCCGGAGAGCAGGTCGTGGTTGAGGGCCAGAACCTGCTGACCGATGGACAGCCCGTAAAGCTCGTGCCATGATGAAAGAGTCGATGCCTCACAAAGCGCAGGGTTTCGCCGGCCGGCTGGCCGACTTCTTCATCAACTCGAAGCTGACCATGATCGGGATCATAGCCTCTCTGCTCCTCGGGATCATGGCGGTGGTCATGCTGCCCCGCGAGGAAGAGCCGCAGATCAAAGTACCGATGATCGATGTGATGGTCGCCATGCCCGGCGCCACTCCCAAGGAGGTCGAGGAGCGGGTTTCCATCCCCATGGAGAAGCTGCTCTATGAAGTTCCCGGCATCGAGTATATCTACTCGACCTCGATGCCCGGCCGGAGTCTGTTGATCGCCCGTTTTTACGTGGGCGAAAACATGGAGGACGCCATTGTCCGCCTCAACCAGAAGCTGGCCACCAACTTCGATCGGATTCCCCGGGATGTCTCCCCGCCACTGGTCAAGCCGCACACCATCGACGACGTGCCGATCCTGGCCCTGACCCTGCACAGCGCCAAATACGACCATTTCACCCTGCGGAGACTGACGGCCCAGGTCGATGATGCCATCAAGAGCATCCAGGAGGTGGCGGAAACCAAGGTAATCGGCGGGCCCCAGCGCCAGGTCCGGGTTCTGTTCGACCCTGTCCGTCTGGCCGGGCACCAGTTGACGGCAGGGGAGATTATTCCCCGTCTGCAACAGGCCAACAGTCAGTCCTATTCCGGCGAACTCCTGTCGCTCAATCAGGAAATCACCCTGCAAACCGGCGAGTTCCTCAGTTCCGCCAAGGAAATCGGCCGGGTGGTGGTTGGGGTCTATCACGGTAAACCGGTCTATCTTGACGAGGTTGCCACCGTGATCGACGGACCGCAGGAGCCAGATACCTACGTCCTTTTCGGCCAGGGCAAGGGGCAGCCGGAACAGGCGGCGGTGACCTTGTCGGTGGCCAAGCGGCCCGGAGCCAATGCCGTGCATGTGGTGGAGACCATCCTGGCCAAGGTCGAGACCCTCAAGGGCACGCTGATCCCGGACGATGTCGAGATCAGCGTTACCCGGGATTATGGCGAGACGGCGGCGGAAAAATCCAATGAACTCCTTTTTCACATGGGTATCGCCGTCTTCGGTGTGACCCTGCTGATTCTCTTTTTCCTGGGCTGGCGGGAGTCGATCATCGTCATCCTGGCCATTCCCTCGACCCTGGCCCTGACCCTGCTGCTCTTCTATCTCTATGGCTACACCTTAAACCGCATCACCCTGTTCGCCCTGATCTTCTCCATCGGCATCCTGGTGGATGACGCCATCGTGGTGGTGGAGAATATCGTCCGCCACCTGCGTTTGCCCGCCAACGAGCGGCGACCGCTGGTGAAGATCGCGGTGGAGGCGGTCGACGAGGTGGGTAATCCGACGATCCTGGCCACCTGGGCGGTGATCGCCGCCATTCTGCCGATGGCTTTCGTCGGTGGTCTGATGGGGCCTTACATGCGGCCGATTCCGATCGGCGCCTCGGCCGCCATGCTTTTCTCCCTGATCATCGCTTTTACCGTCACGCCCTGGGCTGCCGTCCGGGTGTTGCGCAAGCACTGCGGCCCGCATGAGTGTGCCCTGGAAGAGGACTTTGAATTGGAGGCTCCGACGGGCGGGCAGGACCACGCCTCGGAGGATTTCTTCACCCGTTTGTACCACCGGGTGATGGAGCCATTGCTGGGCAGCCCGTTCTGGAGAGGGCTCTTTTTCCTGGTGATCATCGGATTGCTGCTCGGCTCCTGCTCCATGGTTTACTTCGGCCTGGTCAAGGTCAAGATGCTGCCCTTCGACAACAAGAGCGAATTCCAACTCATCCTCAATATGCCGGAGGGCAGTAGTCTGGAGAAGACTACCGAGGTTGCCCGGGAGATGGCGGCCGTGGTCGGCCGGGAACCGGAGGTGATCAACTATCAGGTCTACGCCGGCACCGCCTCCCCTTATAATTTCAACGGGCTGGTAAGGCATTATTACCTGCGGCGCGGCCCCAATGTCGCCGATGTCCAGATCAATCTCCTGCCCAAGGGTGAACGCAAGGCCCAGAGCCACGATATCGCCAAGCGGGTGCGCCCCGAAGTGGCGGCCATTGCCGCGAAATACGGGGCGACGGTGGCGGTGGCCGAGGTACCGCCAGGTCCGCCGGTGCTGCAGACCCTGGTGGCGGAAATTTACGGTCCCAGCGACGCGGCGCGGGTTAAGCTGGCTACCCGGGTTCGGGAGATCTTCGGCGAGACCCCGGGCGTGGTCGATATTGACTGGTACCGCGAGAAAGACCGGGAAAAAACGGTGATCACGGTCGATCGGGAGAAAGCGGCCTTGAACGGCATATCCGCCGGGGAGATCAGCTCCACGGTGGACCTGGCGGTCAAGGGACAGTCCATCGACCTGCTCCATCAGCCCAGAGAGAAGGAACCGGTCAACATTATTCTGGAACTGCCTCAGAGCCAGCGTGCCCGGATCGACACGGTCCTGAACCTGCAACTGCGATCCGGACTGAACCCCGGGGTACTGGTGCCCCTGCGCGAGTTGGTCAAGGTCAGTACAACTCCGATTGATCAGCCGATCTATCGCAAGAACCTGAAGCCGGTAATCTATGTGACCGGCGATGTGGCCGGAGCGGCGGAAAGCCCGGCTTACGCCATCTTCGAAATGAACCGGAAGCTGGCTGACCTCGACGGCCGACAGTTTGGCGGCGACCAGAAGAAGATCGAGATCTATAACTTGAAGCAGCCCTTCACCGAACAGGCCCCGGCCCTCAAGTGGGACGGCGAATGGCATATCACCCTCGAGGTTTTCCGCGATCTGGGACTGGCCTTTTGCGCCGTGATGATCCTGATCTACATGCTGATGGTCGGCTGGTTCAAGGATTACTTCGTACCGCTGGTGGTGATGGCCGCCATCCCCTTTTCACTGATCGGCATCCTGCCGGCCCACTGGGCTCTGGGCGCCTTCTTCACCGCCACCTCGATGATCGGTTTCATGGCCGGGGCCGGGATCGTGGTGCGGAACTCGATCATCCTGGTTGATTTCATCGAACTGCGGATCAGCCATGGCCTGCCGCTGGCCGAGGCGGTGGTCGAGGCCGGGGCCATCCGCTTCCGGCCCATGCTGCTTACCGCCCTGGCCGTGGTGGTCGGCGCCTCGGTGATCCTGGCCGATCCGATCTTCCAGGGTCTGGCCATTTCGCTGATGTTCGGCGAGATCGCTTCGCTTTTGATCAGCCGGATGGCGGTGCCGGTGCTGTACTACATGCTGCGCCGGCATCACCATTTCCCGCCGGAAAAGGCTTAGGGGCTGCCGGGCGGGCCGATCCGACCCACCCGGGAACGATGAATGATTAATATAAGTATAGTGGGTTTTTGCCCTTTGAATAATTCAGAAAACTTTGTGTCGTGAGGGATAGTTATGAAAATGCTCGTTACCGATTGGGTTCACGTTTTTGCCGGGACTTTTATTCTTTTGAGCCTGGCTCTCGGGGTTGAGGCCAGCCCCATCTTCGTCAGCAAATACTGGTTGTGGTTCACCGCCTTTGTCGGGGCCAACCTCTTCCAATTCGGCTTTTCCGGTTTCTGCCCGCTGGGTTTGATTCTCAAGAAGCTGGGGGTGCCGGAAAAGTAGCGGCACCATTGCCGGCAGGTAAGAACAGGCGGACCCTCGGGTCCGCTTTTTTTATGCGCGATGTACGGCGGGATGAAAAGATATTTAAGCGGAAGTGACGGATGTGGGGGCGGTTGTCGAGGCGCTTCAGGTGGTCTCTTCGCCGGACTGCTCTTCAAACTCCTTGCGCATCACCGCTTTGTCGTAGGCGGTGAGGATGTCCTTCTGGCGCACGATGCCCAAGACCCGGGTGGGGTTCCCGGCGTCAACCACCGGCAGTTGCGAGATTCCCTTGGCGCTCATCAGGTGCAAAGCGGTCCGCAGGTCGTCTGCCGGGGTAACCACGCTCAAATCCCGGGTAGCTATCTCACCGGCGGTCGGTGCTGGGTCCGCGGTGCCGCCGGCGGCCAGGTGGCGGATATCGCGGAAGGAGAGGATGCCGACCATTTTGTCCCCCTGATCAAAGACATGTAGATAAGAGGCGTCCTGTTCCCGAAAGGCGGCCATGATTTCCGGCACTGTGGCCGAGATAGTGATCCGGGCGATCTTGCTCCGCATCAGGTCGCTGACCTTGAGGGTTCTGAGGATGTTCTGTTCCATGCCGCTATGGATATCGATTCCCCGCCGCAACAGCTTGATGGTGTAGATCGACCCCTTCAGATAAACCGTGCTGATTATCGTGCTGATCAGGCAGGAAACCATCAACGGCAGGATGATCTGGTAGTCGTTGGTCAGTTCGAAGATGATCAGGATGGCGGTGATCGGCGCTTGCGTGGTTCCGGCCACCAAGGCTCCCATGGCCACCAGGGCATAGGCGCCGGGGCCGGCGGTGACGGCCGGTAAGAGGTGATGGACGGCAGTGCCGAAAAAACTGCCGGTCATGGCACCGATGAACAGCGAGGGGGCGAAGATCCCCCCCGAGCCGCCGCTGCCCAGGGTGATGGAGGTGGCCAGGATCTTAAGCAGCGCCAGCATCAGCAGCAGGGCGAGGGGCAGCTGAGTGAGGAGGGCCACGTTGATGGCGCCATAGCCCACTCCGAAGACCTGGGGCCAGCGTGTAAGCATCAGTCCCAGTAGCAGGCCGCCCAGAGCGCCCTTGAGATAGTTGGGCAGCGGCAGTTTTTCGAAAATATCCTCGCACTTATAGAGAGTGGTGACGAAGAGGATGGAAACCGTTCCGGCCAGGACTCCCAGAAAGGGATAGATGAAGATCTCCCAGTTGGATTGCAGGGAATAGGCCGGGACCACAAAGGAGGGCAGAGCACCGAAGTAATGTCTCGAGATGGTGGTCGAGAGAACCGCCGACAGCACCACCGGCGAGAAGGAGGCCAGCCCGAAGTCGCCCAGCAGGATCTCCAGGGCGAAGAGAGTGCCGGCGATGGGGGCGTTGAAGGTGGCGGCGATGCCGGCGGCGGCGCCGCAGCCGATCAGGGTCTTGAGCTGGGAGCCTTTGACTTTTAGGAGTTGGCCGATGGTCGAGCCCAGGCTTGAACCGATCTGGACAATGGGACCCTCTCGACCCACCGAGCCGCCCGAGCCAATGCAGATCCAGGAGGCCATGATCTTGACCAGGGCTACCCGCTTGCGGATTCTTCCCTCGCGCAGCGCCACCGCCTCCATCACTTCCGGCACCCCGTGCCCCTTGGCTTCCGGGGCGCCGAAGGTGACCAGTATCCCGACTATCAGGCCGCCCAGGGCGGGAAGACCCACCTTCAGGTAGGTTGGCACGGTGGCGGCAAAGGCCAGGTAATCCGCCTGGTTGCGGTAGAAGAGATACTGCAGCAATTTGATGCCGTAGCGGAACAGGACAGCACCGTAACCGGCCAGGGCGCCGATGACGATGGCCAGGCAGAGGATGCGCAGATGACGGCCGAAGGCCGAAAGCTTCAGATATTCAAAGTTGTGATTGGAGTGCCGGTTCATGTTCGTAAGCGGTCGCCTTGAATTATTACCAGAGTTTGCCACAAATCGAGGCATTGATCCATGCCCAAACAATGATTCTGCTTAATCTCGCTAAAATCCGAGATAGTGGCGCCGACTCCCCGGGGCTGGAAATTATTAGGGTCAAGGAGATATTGATATGATAGGATAGAACCTTTCCGACGCTTGCTGCCGGTTTATCCCTCGCCGGGCCACGAACAGCCACCCGGTTGAGAGGAGCAGGCAAAGCGTATCGGCGCGGGAAAGCATATCGCAGGGAGATTGGTCATGTCCGCCACGTCGTTGTCGTTCACGGAGAGAATGCAGGGCTTTGTACTTTTTGACGAGCAGGATTATCCGTCGGTAATCGATCGGGAGATGTTCCGTACGGCGGTCGAAAAGGCCAGGTTTCAAGGCTCGCGTTTTGAATTCACTCTGACCATCGCCATCGCCGATATCGATGCCTTCTGCCGGGATCCCGAACTGACCGCCCGGGCCGACGGCCTGATCAACTCGACCAGGTTGGGCGACGGTTTGACGGTCGCTGACGGAGTTTTCAATCTGTTCGTCAAACCTGAGGCCAGTTCCAGTTTCAAGGTCGCCAAGGAAATGCACTACCTCCTGCCCTTCCGGGATCACCAGGGCAACCCTTTCACACTCTATGGCTTCAAGGAGATCGAAAGAGAGGACAGCGTCCAGGTCTGGGCGGAAACGACCACGCTGTACTGCAGGATCTGGGCGGGGCACCATGCCGCTCCGGCCGCCGATCTGCAGGTAGTCGGCCTGGGCATCCTGACCATATCCCTGAAGGATTTCGCCGAGCAGTTAACCACCTTCACCAGCAATGCCCAAGCCTTCGGCGAAAAGACCCGAGCCCTGCTGAAATTCGTCAGACTCTTCTCCGGCAATCTCTGGGAGGCCTATGCCCCCTTTATTTTCGGCACCGACAAACGGCGCTGGAACGAGCATCTCTTCCCGGTCCAGACTCTGCAGGGGGTGAGCGGCTGCGAGAAGGAGCTGCTGCCCTTCGATACCGGCGACGGTCTGACTCTCACCCTGCAGCGGTTCCGGCGCGGAATCGCCAAACAGGTAGTGCTGTTGCTCCACGGGTTGACCACTTCCACCGACATGTTCATCATGCCGGAGCATTACAACCTGGTTCAGTATCTTCTGGACCACGGTTGCGGCGAGGTCTGGTCCCTGGACTGGCGCGGCAGCGGCCGTTTCACCTACAACCTGATTCCCCACCGGTTCAGTATCGATGATATCGCCATGTACGATATCCCGGCCGCTCTGGAGGTAATCCGCAAGAAGATGGGCCCGGAGGTAAAGATTCATGTCATCGCTCACTGTGTCGGCTCACTGGGGCTTTTTGCCTCGGTGGCCGGCGGTTTCAGTAAAGACCTGGCCTCGATCATCTCCAACAGCGTTTCCCTGACCCCGCGGGTACCCTTCCTGGCCCGCTTGAAGCTGCTCTTTGCCCCCGCACTGCTCGAATATGTGCTGCGCTATCCCTATATCAGCCCCCAGATTCCCTATATGCCCGGTCCCGGCTTCGGCAAATGGCTGTTCTGGATGGAAAGGTTGATCCGCAGGGAATGCCGGGAGCCGGCCTGCCACATGGTCAGTTTCATGTGGGGGTGGGGCTTTCCGGCCGCCTATGTCCATGCCAACCTGAGCCCGGTTACCCATCGCCGGCTCAAGGATCTCTTCGGAGGAACTGCGGTCAATTACTTTCGCCATATCCGCAAAATGGTCGCGGCCGGTGAATCGGTTCCCTATCGGCGCCGGGGACAGTATCGGAAACTGCCGGAGAGTTATCTGGGCAATCTGAAAAATATCGAGCTGCCGCCGACCCTGTTCGTCTCGGGTGACAAGAACCTGATCTTTCCCGGTTCCAACCGTCTCAGTTTCGAACGACTCCGGGCCTTGCGGCCCGAGGCGCAAGTCGCCTATCTGGAACTGCCGGATTACGGGCATCAGGACGTCTTCATGGGCAAGAACTGCGACCGGGAGGTCTTCCCGTCTTTACTGGACTTTCTGCGGAGACAGATGGAGGAGCAGGGATGAGCGATTTTGATTATGATGTCATCGTCATCGGCTCCGGCTTCGGCGGATCGGTGATGACCCTGCGGCTGGCCGAGAAAGGATTGCGGGTTTGCCTGCTGGAGCGGGGCAAACGTTACGGCATGCACTCCTTTCCCCGGCGTATCCACGAGATGAAGTCCCGGCTCTTCTGGGATCCGGAAGACCGGAAGTACGGGTTCATGGAGTTCCGGGATTACGCCGAAAGCGATCTGATGAGCGTCTCGGCCAGTGGCCTGGGGGGCGGGTCGCTGATCTACGCCAATGTCCTGATGCGGATGCCGCCGGAGTTTTTCGAGGGGTGGCCGGGCGGGATCACCAGGGAAAAACTGGATCCCTATTACGACAAGGTTCTCCAGACCATGGAGGCGAGTCCTTATCCCTTCGAGACCGATCCCTATTATCGGGATACCCCCAAGACTGAAGCCTTTCGGGATCTCTGCGGCGAATTGGAGATGGAGGAGGATTTCAGCGGCCGGCCGGAGTTCATCTTTCCAGACCTGGCCGTAAATTTTCGGGGGACTTTTCCCGGCGAGCAGAGCCGTAATCGGCACGGGGCCATCCAGTCCAGATGCACCAAATGCGGGGAATGCGATCTGGGCTGCAACCTGCTGGCCAAGAACACCCTGGATTTGAATTATATCCACAGCGCCGAGCACAATGCGCCAAGCAGGGCGGAGGTGCGGACCTCCGCCCAGGTGGAAAAGATCATTCCCCTGGCCGAGGGCTATGGGGTCGAATACGTCGATCCCGAAAGCGGCGCCGCCCAGACCCTCACCGCCGCCAGGGTGGTGCTTTCGGCCGGCACCCTCGGTTCTACCGGGCTGTTGCTGAAGATGAAGAGGGATGGCCATCTGCCCGACTTGAGTGAGCGGCTCGGCCGGCACTGGTGTGGCAACGGGGACCTTGAAGGCACCGCCCTGGGCTGTGAGAAGATCGTTTGTCCGACCAAGGGGCCGGTGATCACCGGCGCCATCCGCTATCGGTTCACCGACTATCCGGATGGTTTCAAACATGGGGCCTTCATCCAGGACGCCGGCTTTCCGATCGGACTGGCCTGGTTTCTGGCCGGCAAGCTGCCTTCCCCAGGAACCCTGCCGGGGATGCTGAAAATGGGCTGGATCTTTCTGCGCGGCCTCCTGCTCCGGCTCTTTCGCCTCAAGGCCAAAACCGAGCTCAATATCGGCGATGAAATCACCAAAGTCATCGACAGCGACGAGTTCGTGCAGAAAGGTTTCCTGCTTCTGGGTATGGGGCGGGACCGCAACGACGGGGAGATCGTTCTGCGGGAAGACGGCGAGCCGGTGATCAGGTGGAAGATGGCGGCCAGCCGGCTCCACTACGACCGGGTCCGACGAGAGATGAAGAAAATTGCCCGTCACCTCGGCGGTAACTTTGTCGACAACCCCCTGACCCACCTCGACAAAATCATCGCCGTCCATCCCATCGGCGGTTGTGTCATGGCCGAGTCGCCGCAACAAGGGGTGGTGAATCCTGAAGGCGAGGTTTTCGGTTATCCTGGGCTTTATGTGGTCGATGCCAGCATCATCCCCACCTCCCTGGGTCCCAACCCTTCCCTGACCATCGCCGCCCTGGCCGAGTATATCGCCGCCCGGATCGAGGCGTAGGCAGGTTCGGATACGCAAATTTTTACACTGCCGGCCCAGGTAACTGTCTTAGCACATCAGGTCAGCACCGATCCAAGCCAGATCATGTCAGAACTCCTATCTTGTCAGAGTCATAATTTTATGCGATGTTATGCGGATTGGCGGGGGAGACCGGAGATTATGAAAATGCGAAAGCCAGAGATCGCCAGAGGCAGAACCGCCGGGAAGCCTGGAAAAAGCAAGGCGATCGGCCCAGGCCCTTCCGGTGTCGTGCGCCCGGAGTCGGAAGTTGAGACGCTGCTGGCGGCTGTCATTGATGCCACCGATGTCATGCTGGTCTACCTGGATCGGGACTTCAACTACGTCCTGGTCAACTCCGCCTATGCCGCCACCTGCCGGATGTCGCCGGACGAGATGGTCGGTAAAAACCACTTCGCGCTTTACCCTCATCCCGAAAACGAAAAGATCTTTCGGCAGGTGAGCGACAGCGGGACCCCGGTTTTCCACAAGGACAAGCCCTTCGAATTTCCCGATCAGCCGGAGCGCGGCATCACCTACTGGGATTGGAGTCTGGTGCCGGTCAAGGAGGAGGATGGTTCGGTGTCGGGGTCTGGTCTTTACCTTGCGTGAAACGACGCAAGTACAAGGAAGCCGAACTGGCCCTGGTCGAGAGCGAGGAACGTTTCCGGCTGATGGCCGAATCCGGCAACGACATTATCTTTCAACTCGATCAGGCTGGAACGGTGATTTACATCTCACCGTCTGTCCGGCTTTTCGGTTACACTCCGGCGGAGGTTCTGAACCGGCCATTCTCAAAATTCGTTCCTTTGGAGGAACGGCTTCGGGCCAGGGACGGCATTGCGTGCAAATCAGTCGACGGTGAAAGCCTTAATCATAGAACTTCGGCTGCTCAAGGCCGATGGTACCAGCACTCGCAGCTTTCGAGATCAGCGCCACCCCGATCAAACGTGGAGGCAAGGTGCTGGGGTGCAGGGGGTGGCCCGGGACATCAGCGAGCGCAAAATCGGTCGAGGCGGAAATGTCCCGCTTGAACCGGGCCATGAAGGCGTTGGGCGACAGCCGGAAGGCGACCATCCTGGCCGGCACCGAAGCGGCCTACCTGGAAGAGATCTGCCGGATCGTCGTGGAAGTTTGCGGTTTCAGCATGGTCTGGATCGGCTATGCCGAATACGACGCGGCGAGGACGGTGCGGCCCGTTGCCCAGGCCGGCCTGGGCAACGATTATCTGGAGTCGGTGCGGATTTCCTGGGATGACAACGAACTGGGCCGGGGTCCCACCGGTACCGCCATTCGGACCGGCCGGATGACAACCTGCCGGAACCTGGCAACTGAGCCAGACTTCGTCCCCTGGCGCGAAGAGGCGGTAAAACGCGGTTATGCTTCATCCCTGGCCCTGCCGTTGTTGAAAGATGGGCTGGCCTTCGGGGCCTTGACCATTTACACCAAGGAAACCGATGGCTTTTCCGAGGGAGAAATCGAATTGCTCGGCGAACTGGCCGAGGATCTGGCCCACGGGATTGTCTCGTTGCGTGAGAGGTCGGCCCGGGCTGAGGCGGAAAAGGCCCTGCGCCGCAGCGAGGCGCAGTTGCATACCATCCTTAACAACATCACGGAAGGTTTGGTGGTGGCCAATCTCGATGCCGATCTGTTTTACTGGAACCCGGCCGCCGTGGCCATGCACGGCTTCGCGGATATCGAGGAAGGTCAGCGCCGCCTCCAGGCCTTCTCCGAAATCTTCGAGCTTTCCACCGTCCCGGAAGGGCTCCTGCCCCTGGCCGAGTGGCCCCTGGCCCGCATCTTGAGCGGCGAAACCCTGCACGGCCTTGAGGTGCGGGTCAGGAGGCTGGACCGCGACTGGCAGCGGATCTTCAGCTACTCGGGAACCCTGGCTCGGGATCGCCAGGGGAAGCCGTTGTTGGCCATCGTGGTCATCTCCGATATCACCGAGCGGAAAATGTTCGAGGAGGCACTGGTCCGGGCCAAGCAGGAGTGGGAGAGGACCTTCGACGCGGTGCCCGACCTGATCGCCATCCTGGATAAGAAGCATCGGGTGGTCCGGGCCAACCGGGCCATGGCCGAACGGTTGAACCTGAGCCCCGAGGAGTGCGTCGGAACCCATTGCTTCGCCTGCGTGCACGGCTCCAACGGGCCGCCCGGGGCCTGTCCGCACGTGCTGACCATGCTGGATGGCCGGGAGCATACGGCCGAGCTGCGTGAAGAGCGTTTGGGTGGAGATTTCCTGGTGACAACCACGCCGCTCTTCGACGAGGAAGGGGAGATGATCGGTTCGGTCCATGTCTCCCGTGACATCACCGAGCGGAAAAAGGCCGAACAGAAGATCAGCAGCCTTAATGAGGAACTGAAAGCCAACCTTTTCCAGTCGGACGAGTTGAACCGGGAACTGGAACGCTCCAACCAGGACCTGCAGCAGTTTGCTTATATCGTCGCCCATGATCTCCAGGCACCCTTGCACACGGTAGCGAGTTTCGTGCAACTTCTGCAACGCCGCTTTCGGGAGCAGTTGGGTGAAAAAGGCGAGGTCTATACCGGCCAGGCAATCAAGGGCACAAAACTGATGCAGCGGCTGCTTCAGGATCTGCTGGCCTTCTCCCGGGTGGGCGGGGGGCGCCTGAAGCTGCGGCCAATTCCCCTGGGTGGAGTGGTCGACCGGGTGCTGCTTAATCTTGACAAGGCGATCAACGATCACCAGGCCGAGATCGTCGTCGCCGACCATTTGCCGCTGGTGCTGGCCGACGAGTCACAACTCCTGCATCTGCTCCAGAACCTGGTGGCCAACGGACTGAAATTCCGGGGTCCCGAGACGCCACGGTTGGAGATCTTCAGCCGGGACGGCCTGGGGGAATGGATCGTCTGTGTGCGCGACAACGGGATCGGCATCGACCCGCGACATTCCGAGCGCATTTTTCAGGTATTCCAGCGATTGCATAGCCGGGACAAGTATGAGGGAACCGGTATCGGCCTGGCGATCTGCAGGAAGATCGTCGATCGGCACGGCGGCAGGATCTGGGTGGAGTCGGCTCCCGGGGAAGGGGCGACCTTCTGTTTTTCTCTGCCGGCCAGGCACGGAAGTTGATTGAAGCAAAGGAGAAAAAGTGATGTGGCGTAACACCGGTAGTAGAAATCTGGAGGTTCTCCTGATCGAGGACAATCCTGCCCAAATTCTGGTGCTCCAGGAGATCCTGGAGGAAAGCGGAGTGGCCCTGGACCTGCGGGTGTTCGAAGACGGTGAGGCGGCGCTGGCTGCCCTGCGTGGGGAGTCGGGGAAGAAAAAGCCGACTCGTCCCGATCTGATTATGCTGGATCTGAACCTCCCCGGCAAGGACGGGCGCCAGATCCTTAAGGAGATTAAGACTGACCAAAAACTTCAAGTGATTCCGGTCATCGTCCTTTCCACCTCCCAGGCCGACGAGGACATCCGCCAGTGCTATCGGCTGGGGGCCAACTGCTACATTATCAAACCGGTCGATCTGGACGAATTCATCAAAATAATCCGCGCCATCGAATCATTCTGGTGTCACACCGCCCGGTTGCCTGAGGATTGAAGCTGGAGCAGTTTTAGGGTTTTTCCGGTTAGTGCCCCGACGGCCGGGTTGAAATGTTGCAGTTCTCTCCACGACACCAATCCATGCCCAGGAAGATTTTTACAATCTCCGGGTCGAAATGGCTGCCGGCCCGTTCCTCGATGTGGGCGCAGACCTTCGCCAGGGGCCAGGCCTCGTGATAACGCCGGGCGTTGATCAGGGCGTCCCAGGTATCGGCCACCGCGAAGATCCTGGCCGGCAGCGGGATCTGGGCGCCCTTCAGGCCGCGGGGATAGCCGCTGCCGTCCCAGCGCTCGTGATGGCAGTACGGAATATCCAGGGCCGGTTGCAGGTAGGCGATGGGCGAGAGCATCTCCATGGCGTAGACCGGGTGCTTCTGCATCAACTCCTTTTCAGACTCGGTCAACGGACCGTTCTTCATCAGAATTTCATCCGGGATCGCCATTTTACCGATATCGTGCAACAGGGCGCCGCGGGTGAGATGCACCAGCTGTTCATCCTTCATCCCGACTTTTTTGGCGATGGCCCGGGTCATGGTTACCACCCTCTGGGTGTGGCCCTCGGTCTCATGGTCGCGTAATTCCAGGGCGTGTGACCAGCCCTCGATGGTAGTGTCGTAAGCCAGGATCAGCTCGGTGTTGCTGCGCTGCAGCTGGTTGAACAGTGCGGCATTATCGATGGCGATGGCGACGCGGATGGCCAGGGACTGCAGGAACTCCAGCCATTCATGATCGGGTTTGAACATGTGACGGCGGTAAATCTCCAGAACGCCCTGGACCGTGCCTTTGGCGACCAGAGGCAGGGCGCAGTAAGAAACCATCCCCTCCTCGCGGACCAGTTCCGGCCGGCTGAAATCATGACCTTCGACCCGCAGATCCTGGATATACTGGACTTTGCGTTCCATGGCGGCCCGGCCGGCGCTGCCCTGGCCCAGACGTTCGCTGGAGGAGTTAATTGTTTCACCGGTAAAGCCGACTCCGGCGGCATATTCGACCGTCTGGGTGTGACGGTCGAATAGCAGAACTGCGGCGGCGTCGATGTCGAGCTGAGGTACGAGTTGGTCCAGAAAGACCTTCAGGGTCACGCCCAGGTCGAGGCTGGCCGAGATCATCGTGTCTATATCATGCAGCGACGTCAGATGCTTGAGATGGATACTCGCTCTTTTCTCGGCGTCCCGGCGGCGAACTATTTCATCTTCCAGGTCCCGGTTCTTGCTTAGCAACTGATCGTTGATCGCTTGCAACTGTTGCTCGTGGTCGACAATCTGGGCCAGGGCCTTGAGGGTGATCCTGGTGACCACGAAGACAAAGAGGGCGCCGCCGAAAAAAACGGCCGAGGTGAGGATCTCCAGGGGGAAGGGCAGTCCCTCGACCCGGATAAAGAGAAAGAATAGATAGCCGGCCAGGAAGAAGGCCATCAAACCGGCCATCAGTTGCCATTTAGGCCGAATCTCCACCGGGATGTGGCGGCCTGCCCGCAGGTGGAGGTAGAGGGAGGCGCCGAGAAAGACGGTGCCTGCGGCCACGGCGGCGATCACCGGTATTTGCGAGGTGCTCATGAAATTATCCGCATGCTGGTCTTAAGTCGGCTGCGAGAGGCTCCCGCCGGCTCCAGTCCTTCCCGGATGGCGCCACGGCTGACCCTCATCTCAATAACCCTTCTTGAATCTGGTACCCTGGCAGTTCGGACAGGGGGGGATATGACCGCTCTGTTTCAGGCGAATGGTTTTGCCGCATTCATCGCAGGTCAAGCTGCCGGCGCTGGTCAATTCTCCGGTTCTGCAAGCCAGGTTCTTATCGGTTTTGGCCGCCAGGTCGCGGAAAGTATCTCCGGCCAGGTGCAACAGCGAAGATAGAGAAGCCAGGGCGCCGGCTCCCAATCTGGTCGGGTCCAGTTTCACCTTGGCCTCATCCCCCAGTTCCCGGCTGAAGACCGCCATCCGCTCCAGATCTTTCAATATATATTCCTTGAAGGCCTGGCTGCGTTCGGAGGAGAAGACTCCCGCCTCGGTCATCTGCCGGCGGGCCTTTTCCACCGCCGCTTCCATGGCCTCACGGCTCTTGTCCCGGCCGGTCTTGAAAAGATCCTGGGCTCTTTCGGCCATCCGGTCGTAAAGATTTCCCTGTTGATCGGCTGATTCATGGTTCCGGGTATCCTCGGGGTCGTCCTTGGTGGGTTCGGTCATCGCGACGGGTCTCCCTGGCTCAGGTTGGTCGGATCGCGAACGGTCCCGATCCTGGAAGGGCGGGAACTGTTCGCGGCACGAGTATTTACCCTTATAATGCGGGAAATAACCGGAAAAAGCAAAAAAGACGGGAAAGATATAAAAGTGGGCGCTCGGGTCCGGAAAAGCTTGAAACAACTTGATAGAATCGGGAGTCATTTCGGACACTTTGCGTGGTCGGGGTTACCCTGCTCCTCTTTTTCTGCTATACTTTAGGGTTCCGCCCGGGGGAAAATGTCCTGTACGCCGGGCTTACTTTACGGCTGAGGGCATATTGATGGGAGAACGAGATGGATGCCAGTTTATTTAACCGCGAAGCCCTGATCCGGGAGAATCCCCAGGTCTTTGCCCTGGCCCGGGAATGTCGGGGCAAATCGTCCCTGCGCAACAAGCTGACCAAGTTGTTCAGCGAACTGGAAGTGGAGGCCAGCCAGGAAGTAGGTTTGTCGATCACCGCCCGGGCTCGGATCCGTGATTGCGGGCAGGTCTTGAGCAATATGCTCCAGAAGCGCTCCGACGAGCTGGCCGGCTTCAGCCTGGCCCAGGCCCTGCTCGATCTGGCCCGCGAGGTGCCCCGGCCCGATCTGAGCCCGGCCTTTTTCGCCGATCTCTTCCATATTTTCAAAGGGATGCAGGGGCATGGTTCCAGCGTGGCTCTGGAGGATGTTTATGTCACGCCATTCGATAGTCTTTCCGGCCGGGAAGCGGCCATTGCCCGTTCCGACCAGCTGGACCGCCTGCGGGGCGAGGTTGATCGTCGCATCTCCCTTTATTCCTCAGGGCTCGAGCCCGAAGCCGTCGAGCGCCGCCGGCAACGCCGACAGGCAATCTGCCACATTCTGGGGGCCTCGGAGGTGGAATGGCAGGACTGGCGCTGGCACATCGCCAACGTGGTCAAGGATCACGAGTTGCTGGAGCGGCTGGTCAGATTGACCCCGGAGGAGAGCGAAGCTTTGTTGGAGGCCCGGCGCCACTCCCTGCCTTTCGGCGCCACTCCTTACTATCTGTCGCTGATCGACGATGACTTGGGCCGGCGGGATGGGGCGATCAGGGCCCAGATCCTGCCGCCGATGGATTATGTCTGCCAGGTGGTGGCCGCTACCGACACCTCCGCTCTGGATTTCATGGGCGAAGAGGATACCTCGCCCTTCGACCTGATCACCAGGCGCTACCCCTCCATCTGTATCCTGAAGCCCTACAACACCTGCCCGCAGATCTGCGTCTACTGCCAGCGTAACTGGGAGATCGACGATGCCATGGCCAGCGGCGCCTTCGCCGGCATGGACCGGGTCGAGGCGGCGATCAACTGGATCCGGGAGCATCCGGCCATCCACGAGGTGCTGGTCACCGGCGGCGATCCGTTGGCCATGGGCGACGGCGCCATCAGGGCCATTTTGACCAGGCTGGCGGAGATTCCCTCGGTCGAGCGGATTCGCATCGGTACCCGGACCCTGGTGACCATGCCGATGCGGATGACCGAGGAGCTGGCCGATCTGTTGGCCGGTTTTCGGCAACCAGGCCGGCGCATGGTGGCGGTGGTCACCCATGTCCAGCACCCCTACGAGATTACCCCGGACCTGGTAGCCGCCGTCGAGCGTTTGCGGCAGCGTGGCATCCCAGTCTACAACCAGCTGGTTTATACCTTCTTCGTTTCCCGGCGCTTCGAGGCGGCCTCCCTGCGGCGGCTCCTGCGGCTGGTCGGCATCGATCCTTATTATACTTTCAATACCAAGGGCAAGGAGGAGACCATCTCCTACCGGGTGCCGGTCGCCAGGTTGCTCCAGGAACAACAGGAGGAGGCGCGTCTGTTGCCGGGGCTGGAGCGCACCGACGAGGCGGTTTTCAACGTCCCCCGCCTGGGCAAGAACTATCTGCGTTCCGGTATGCATCGGGACCTGCTTACCATCCTGCCGGATGGTTCCCGGGTCTACGAATTCTACTCCTGGGAGAAGAATATCTCCACCGCCATCCGCACCTACTGCACCCCGGACGTGCCGATCCTCGATTATCTGAAAAGGCTGGAAGCCGCCGGGGAACAAGTCAGCGATTACGATACCATCTGGTACTACTTCTGATTGACTCCGGGACGTTGGACTCCTAATCTTTAAACTGAATACTATAGATTCAAGCGGAGAAGATCGGTAAGAGCTCACTCCGCTTGGCGATTTGCCAATCGGGAGGGAGGGAAGGATCTGTCGTCTAAGGCGGCTGTGTGATTTTTTCAGGAAGAGAGGATGAAATGATAAACGCCTGTGAGAAGAATACCACCCTGGACCGTTTCCTCAGCCAATGCCAGCAGCGCCACGACCAGGCGACCGGAGAGCTGACCAGGGTCATCGGCCAGATCGCCATGGTGGGCAAGATCATCTCCGGCTCCCTGCGCCGGGCGGCCCTTGAAGGGATGCTGGGGCTTACCGGCGAAGAGAATGTCCAGGGGGAAAAGGTCAAGAAGCTCGACAAGTTCGGCAACGATCTTTTTGTCCAGTCTTTCGAATATGTCGATCTGATCGGGGCATTGGTCTCGGAGGAAATGGAAAGTCCGCGACTGCTCTCTTCCCAGGATCATCCGGGCAAGTACATCGTGCTCATCGATCCGATCGACGGCTCTTCGAACCTTGACGTCAACGGTGTGGTCGGCTCGATCTTTTCGGTCCGCGCCCTGACCGGCACGATTGAAGAATCCATCCTCTGCAAGGGGGCGGAGCAGATTGTGGCCGGCTATATCATGTTTGGGCCGGCCACCCAGTTTGTCTACACTGCCGGAGAAGGGGTACACCGGTTTGTGCTGGACGAGCGGATCGGCGAGTTCGTCCTGGATCGCGGCGGGCTGCGCATGCCCGAAGAGGGCGGAACTTTCTGCTGCAATATCGGCAATTACGACCGTTGGACCGGCCCGGCAAAGAGGTTTGCCGACTCGATGCTCAATGGTCGAGGACAGCGGTATTCACTGCGTTATACCGGGGCTCTGGTTGCCGATCTCCACCAGATTCTGCAACGGGGCGGCATCTACTTCTACCCGGAAGACCAGAAAAGACCCGAAGGTAAATTGCGCCTGCTTTACGAGTGCGCGCCGTTGGCCATGCTGGCCGAGCAGGCCGGGGGCGGCGCGACTACCGGGAAGATGCGGGTCATGGAAATCCGACCCGGCAGCGTCCATCAGCGGGTTCCCTTCGCGGTCGGCAGCCGCGCCGAAATCCGGAGATATGAAGAAGCCTACCGGGGATAGATCCGGCGACTAATATACCAGCCCGTCTAGATTGATGAACTCTCAAAATAGTCATGAAACCCTTCGATGGTTCGCCGGGCTCACTATCAGGGTGAACGGAATTACGGTTATACCGATCATCCCGAGCCTGCCGAAGGCTGGCCCAAACCCATTTCGTCCTGGCACAGATATAACCATGTTTTCATGTGCTTAAGTAAAAGGCGATGATTGGCCCCGGAATGTGGCTGAAATTGAGTGGTAATCAGCGGCCCACCGGGCGTTGCCGGGTAAAACTCAAAAAATTACAATTTTCTCAATGATTTAAAACTGCATATCTTGGCCCGGTTTTTTCCGAAGGTATATGGATCGAAACCCGGTTATGCACCGGTCGAGGCCGGCCATCCCAAATGATGTAAGGAGGACAAATGATGATCGAGAAAATCAGGGAATTACTGGGCGAGGAATCTTCCTCCCTGCTGGAGCACACCTGTAGCGGCATCGCGAAGGAAAGACTGCATCTGCCGGGGCCGGATTTTATCGAGCGGGTGCTGATGCCGAGTGACCGCAGTATCGCGACCATGCGGAATCTCGGCTGGCTCTATCACTCCGGCAGGCTTGCGGGAACCGGCTATCTGTCAATCCTGCCGGTCGATCAGGGGATCGAGCATTCCGGGGCTTCGGCCTTCGCGCCGAACCCCGAGTACTTCGATCCCGAACGGATAGTCGAGCTTGCCCTGGCCGGCGGCTGTAACGGGGTGGCTTCCACGGTCGGGATTCTCGGCGCCGTGGCCAGGAAATACGCCCACCGTATCCCCTTTATCGTCAAACTCAATCACAACGAACTTCTTTCCTATCCCAACTCCTACGACCAGGTCCTCTTCGCCAGCGTCCGCCGGGCCTTCGATATGGGGGCTGTAGGCGTGGGGGCCACCATCTACTTCGGCTCCAGGGAGGCGCGCCGGCAACTGGTGGAGATCGCCGAGGTATTCCGGCAGGCGCACGAACTGGGGATGTTCACCGTGCTCTGGTGCTATCTCCGCAACGCGGAATTCAAGAAGGATAAGGATTACCATACGGCCGCGGACCTTACCGGCCAGGCCAATCATCTCGGGGTGACGATCCAGGCCGACATCGTCAAGCAGAAACAGCCGGAATGTCAGGGAGGTTACAAGGCGATTAAGTTCGGCCGGACCGACGAGAGGGTCTACACCGATCTGGCCCCGGACCACCCCGTCGAGTGGACGCGATGGCAGGTGGTCAACTGCTATATGGGCCGGGCGGGACTAATCAATTCTGGCGGCGCTTCGGTCGGCCGGGATGATCTGGCCCAGGCGGTGCGCACCGCGGTGATCAACAAACGGGCCGGCGGCACCGGGCTGATTACCGGCAGAAAATCCTTCCAGAAGCCGATGGCGGACGGGGTCAAGTTGCTGCACGCGGTCCAGGACGTATATCTCTGCAAGGAAGTGACGGTGGCGTAATTCGGGGCATACGCAGTGAGTCAACCATAAACATCAATCCGGCTGGTCCCGGTCGGACCCGGGTTGTCCGCCCGGGCCGCTCTGGAGTCGATCGACATCATGACGCTCAGGAGCAGGATGCTCAGGATGGAGAAAAGGTACAGCCTTTTGGCCCAGAGCCGGTCGTCGGAGGCCTTGAAGCCCGCCCAGGCCAGGCTAAGCCAGGACAGACCCAAAATGACCGCCGCCGCCAGATAGCCGTCACCGGTGTAACCACAGAAGCTCAGCATCAAGGTGGCCATGGTATAAGCCAGGACATAACCGAGGATGCGCCTTTTGGCGGCGGCTATCCCCAGCGTGACCGGCCCCACCGGAATTGCCGCGGCGGCATAATCGTCGAAGCGGAAAATCCCGATGGCGTAGCAGTGGGACATCTGCCATAAGCTGAAAATCGCCAATAAGATCAACGCCCCCGGGTCGAAGCTGTTGGTGACCGCGCAGTATCCGGCCAGCGGCGGAGCGGCTCCCGCCAGACTGCCGACCAGAGCGGCGTAAACGGAATGGCGTTTCAACCAGTAGCTGTATACCCCAACATAGATCGCAAAACCGGCCAGCACCATGGCAAAGGCCAGCAGGTTGGTTGTCGCCCAAAGCAGCGCTCCCCCGGTTATCCCCAGCAACGAACCATAGCCTACGGCAACGGGCAATGAGATTAGTCCCCTGGCCAGGGGGCGGTTGCGGGTCCGGAGCATTTTCAGGTCCAGGGATCTATCGATGCAATTGTTGAAGATGCAAGCGGAGGCGACGACCAGGCCCGTGCCGATGAGGATTGCCGACAGGAGGGCGATATCCACTCTCCCCTTCGACGCCAGCAGGAAGCCGCCGGCCGTGGCGACCAGGTTGCCGAAAAGGACTCCGGGCTTGGTGATCTGCAGATAGTTTTTGAGTCCCGAAGCCATGCTCAGCCCAGCCGATAGTTCAGGTGGTACATGATCCAGATCGTCCCGCCGAAGAAGAGGGTCACGATCAGCATGAGCGCGAAGGCCGCGATGATGACAAACCGCTCACTTTCACCGCTCGGTCCCTTGGGATTGAGCGGGACGTAATTGCGGCAGCCTGCCAAAAAGATGGCGGCAAGCATCCCCGGCACTCCGAAAAATACCAAACGGTTCACTTTTTTCCTTTCAGGTTTCCGCGCTGGCCGATTTCGCCGGTTTATCGAGGTATAAATAAGTCCTGGCCGCCGCCGCAACCAGGGGGACGACACCCAGGAAGATGAAAACCAGGTCCCCCGGCATCCGCGCCCATTCCACGGCCCGCGACAGATCCCGGCTCAGATAGTCGAGTCCCCTGGCATGCCAGTAGCCGTGGCTAAGCACGTCGTAAAACTGCAACAGGCCGCCCGGGAAGAGACTTCCCAGCACCATGAGCAGAAGCCCCCCGTTCAAACCCCAGAAAGAAACGCGGATATATTTCTCGACCCGGACCCATTGGTCGTCGGCCAGAACCTGCCGGAAGGCCATGACCATCAGGGCGATGGCCTCCATGCCGAAGACCCCCATGAGGGCGGAATGGCCATGGTTGGGGGTGAGAATGGTGCCGACCTCAAAGTAGCTGACCACCGGCAAGTTGATCAGGAAGCCGAAAATACCGGCCCCGACGAAATTCCAGAATCCGACCGCCATCAGGAAATAGAAGGTCCATTTATGGGGAATAGCCAGCTCTTTACCGCACTCATCGCATTCGCCCCGGGTGAGCTTGATGAAACTCCAGGCATCCAGGGTCAGCAGGGTGAGCGGTACCACCTCCATGGCCGAAAACAGCGACGAGAGGGCAAGGTTGAAGGTCGACTGTCCGGTCCAATACCAATGGTGGCCGGTACCGATGATGCCGGCGCCGAGAAAGAGAATGGCGTCGAGATAGATGATCCTGGTCGCGGTCTGCTTGGAGACTACGCCGAGCCGGAAGAAGGTCACCGCCACCATGGCGGTGACGAAAAGTTCAAAAAATCCCTCGACCCAGAGGTGAATGATCCAGAAGCGCCAGTTGTCCACCATGGTGTAATCGGTGGTGCTGCCGAAGAAAAAGGCCGGCAGATAAAAGAAGGGAATGGCAAAGGCCGCCAGCAGGAAAAGCCAGGCGATCTCACTGCGGCCAGGGTCACGCAGGGCGGGAAGCAGGGCCCGGAATACCAGAAAAACCCAGTAGAGCAAGGCGGCGGCCAGGAGGAACTGCCAGCCCCGGCCGATTTCGAGAAATTCCCAGCCCTGGTTTCCGATCCAGAACCACATGGTCCCCAGCCAATGATTGATGCCCAGCCATTCTCCGAGCAGGCTGCCGACGGCCACCAGAATCAGCAGGCCGAAGAGGATGTTCGTGCCCCCGACCTGCCGGGCCGGTTCCTTCATGCCGATGGCCTGGGCCAGGATCAGCCCCCCCGCGACATAGCTGGTGGCGATCCAGAAGATAGCCAGCTGCAGATGCCAGGTCCGCAGGATATTGCTGGGCAGGATCGACGAAAGATCGAAGCCGTAGAAGGTGCCGGGATCGGCCCGGTAATGGCCGACAGCCCCGCCCACCAGAACCTGCAGCAGAAAAAGCAGGGAGACCACGACAAAAAACTTGATGGTGGCCCGCTGGCCCGGACTGGCCGAACCGGGCAGCATGGACGGATGGACATGCTGCTTTTCCCCCTGCCAGCCCAGGTAGTCGAATTTGCCGAAGGCAAAGAGAACCAGCGCCGTGCCGGCCAGCAGGGTGATCAGGCTCAGGGCGCTCCAAAATATCGATTCGCCGGTCAGGGTGTTGCCGGCCAGGGGGTCGTAGGGGAAATTATTGGTATACGAATAGTTTTTACCCGGCCGCTCGGTCACCGAGGCCCAGGCGGCCCAGGCAAAAAAGGAGGTGAGCTGGCGAAGCTCCTCGGGATTGTCAATGAAGTCCTTCCGCAACCCGCCATTGGCGGCCGGGTCCGTGAAATAATCGCGCCAGCGGCCAATCTGCCGCGCAAAGGAAACCTCTTCCGCTTCCTTGAAGAGCAGGGTGCCGGTGGCGGAATCGTATTGATTGGTTTTCAGAAGGGTAGGTACGGCGGTTTGAACCGTTTCCGTTTCCAGCGGTCCGAGCAGTTTTCGTTCTATGCCGTAAACCTCAAGCGCCAGCAGATCGGCGGCGTCCGTGGCCAGACCGTGCAGATAGTCGGCGCTGAAGTCCGGGCCGAGATAGGCGCCATGCCCCCAGATCGAGCCATTATCCATCAAGCCGTATTGCAAAAATACCTGCTGGCCGGCGCGGATATCGGCGCCGGTGAAAACCGTCCGTCCGGCTGAGTTCACCACCAGTCGCGGAATGGGAGGGCCCTCCCGGTAGGCGCGCACTCCTATCCAGATCAGCACCGCGAACCCGACGACCATGGTTATTGCAACTCCCCAGACCCACCGTCGGGAAATTCGCTCACCGGCTTGATCCGAACTATTCATCGGTATTTCCTCCTGCCTGGATGTTTATTAACGGCATCCCTTGTCTGAGCCTGAGAAAGCGGCATTGCTAGTGTCCCGTTTGGGAAGTAGTGTTCGGTAATTGTCGAGGCATCGTGGTCCATGGCAAGGCGCTTAAACGAAGGCATGGCAGCGCTATATTGAGTTTTCGGCAACGCAGCCAGGGGCCGCGAGGTCCGGCAAATACTACCCGGGACTATCCAAACGGGACATCAGGTCGCGGAGTAAAACTTGGCGATTGGCTGCCCGGGCTTGGCCTTGCGGCTATTATCAGTTCGCTTCACCGAGGGTTTTTTCGCCGGGCTGCCAGTTCAGGGGGCAGAGGCCGCCGGTCTGGAGGCCGCCCAGAACCCGGAGCGCTTCGTCAATGCTCCGCCCGACATTGAGGTTCTGCACCACTTCGTATTGGATCACCCCCTGAGGGTCGATCATGAAGAGGCCACGCAGGGCCACGCCCGTCTCTTCCTCCAGGACGCCGTAGTCCCGGGCGGTCTTCTTGGTGAAATCGGCCAGCAGGGGATAGCGCATCTCGCCCAGGTCGCCGCGTTCGATCCAGGCCAGGTGGGAGTATTTGCTGTCGGTGGAGACCCCGACGATCTCGGCGCCCAGTTTCTTGAAGGAATCGAGCGCCGCGTTGAAGCCTCTGATCTCAGTGGGGCAGACAAAGGTGAAGTCGGCCGGGTAGAAGAAGAGGACCAGCCATTTTCCCTTGTAATCCGCCAATTTGATCTGTTTGAATTCCTTGTCCGCATCGGTGCTCACCACCCCTTCCAGGCTGAAGTCCGGGGCCGGGTTGCCGACCCGGGCGGTTTGGCGATGGGGTTCCCGATCGCGATGTTCCCGGTTTACGGCCTGCTCGTTGTTCGCCAGGGCAAGTGACTGGCTGGCGACCGGCAGGATCAACAGGGCGGCGATAAAGAGGGCTTTGGGCAAAAAGTTATTCATGGCGGACTCCCGAAGGTGGATGGATTGACCCGGCCGGATGCCTGCCGGGGTTTATTCATTCTATCTAAGTAGAGAGACGAAGCAAGAAGATATCATAGCTCGGCGAAGCAGATTGCCGACCGACCCCGGTTGACCTCCTTGCCGGCCCGGTGATAGGATCAGCCAGAATAAGCCCTTGGCGCAGGGAACGGCCGAGCTGCGAGAATTGATGAATTTTACGGTTAAGGAGACAAAGATGGCGAAAATTGTCCTGCTGATCCTCAGTCTGATCTGCTTTGTTGCCCCGGCCCTGGCCGGGGACATCCCGGCTGCCGCACCCCCCAAGACCATCCTGACCCCGGAGCTGACCACACCCAAGGAGCAACCCCGGGTGCTTATCTACACCCTCTCCACCTGCCCCCACTGCAAGGAAGCCAAGCGTTTCATGCGGGAAAACCACATTCCCTTCAGCGAAAAGGAAGTCGGCGACAACAGCGCCAACATGGCCGAACTTTTAAAGATTTTCGACGAAATGGGAGTACCGAAAATGGAGCGGGGGGTGCCGTTGATCATTGTCGACGGCAGCGTCAAGATCCAGGGTTTCGACAAGAAAAAACTGCTGAAAGCGCTTGAGAATCCCCCCAAGTCTTAAGAAGTGGCTGGGATCGGTCTACCGCAGGGCCACCGTCGGCAGTCGAGTGGAAAGCGGCCCTGTGGCTTTAAAAATCGAGCGGACTCCTGGGCTCCTTGATGGTGGAGCTTTTCACGGTGTGGGTGTAGATCATCGTGGTTTTCAGATCGCTGTGGCCGAGCAGTTCCTGGATGGTGCGGATATCGTAATTGGCCTGGAGCAGATGGCTGGCGAAACTGTGCCGGAAGGTGTGGGCCGATGCCCGTTTGGTAAGCCGCGCCTTGGATACAGCCATCCGGAGGGCCTTCTGGACGTGGGTTTCGTGAAGGTGGTAACGCGGTATTCCCCGGTAGCCACCACCTTGGTCAGGCCGAGTCAGGGTCTTCGAGAATAACGCGGAGCCGGGCTTTGCTCTTAGAAGTTGCGGCGGGCTTTTCAAACTCTTTCACGGTCGTAACCGGCACGCAGTGGGTATAGATCATGGTGGTCTTCAGGCTGGCGTGGCCCAGCTTGGTTTGAATGGTGCGGATGTCGTAGCCGGCCTGGAGCAGGTGGGTGGCGTAGGAATGGCGGAAGGTGTGGGCGGTGACCCGCTTGGGGATCTGCGCCTTGCGTACGGCAATATGCAGCGCTCTCTGCAGCAATGTTTCGTGGATGTGGGCCCGCCGTCGCTGGCCGCTTTCCTCCACCAGCGTCAGGTCCTTCTGCGGGAAGAACCACTGGTGTACCAGTTCCTTCGGTGCCTTGGGATACTTCCGTTCCACCGCATCGTCAAGGAATACCCCGTCGTAGCCATCCGCCAGATCCTTTTCGTGCAATCGCCTGCACCCTTTCGTCTGTTTGTGCAAAGCGTCCATGATCGTCACCGGCATCGGCACGGTCCGGTCCTTCTTCCCCTTGCCGTGCACCGTCAGAATCTCCGGCGTCGAAATTGAAATCCCGCACCCGCAGTTGCAGACACTCGAACAGCCGCAAACCGCAACCGAACAACAGCTGCACGATCAGTTTGTGGGGGTGGAAGAGATCGGCCAGGATGGCATCGATCTCCGGACGGGACAGCACCACCGGTACATACTAGCGACTTCTTCGCCCGCGGCACGTCGCGCAGTTCTCCGAATTCCCGCTTCAGGGCGTGGCGGAACAGAAACAGGAGCGAATTGAACGCCTGGTTCTGGGTGGAGGCGGCGACATGGCACTTCACCGCCAGGAAGGTCAGGTATTCTTTGACGTCGGAAGTGGTCAGATCCCGGGGCGCTTTATTCTTCAGAAAACGTTGAAATTTACGCGCCCAGAGGGCATAGCTGCAGGGTCTTCCTTGAGTAGTGGCGTAATTTGATCTCGTCGGCCATTGCCGTAAGCACTGCATCCGATTTCGGGTGAATCGGAGGTTACCGTATACCCCTCTACTGAAAAGTTCGATCTGCTGGCGGCAAATCTCCTCGGTGGCGGTGTCGGTGCCGCCGAATCAGCCGGTTTCGCAACTGTATACTCGGTTTTCCGTTCCGCCTGTTTGGTGGGTTGAACTTGCTTTAAGCCGTCGGTGGGGAGAGATTCAGGTGCTGTTACGCCACTTGTCCCTTCGTCCGCGGCTGAAGCATCCCCCTCACCTCTTTGCATCTCCTCATAGAGCGAAACAGCATGGGCAGCACATTTGAGCAGTGCCTCGGATTGTTTCTTGCTCCGCAACTTATCCGTAAAGAGGCGCACCCGTTCGGGTAGCTGTTCCGGCACCGGATACTTGTCACAGAAATCGGAGATAAAATCGTAACCATTTTTTGTACTCCGCATACCTGGGCTACCTCGATCCCGCGCGACTTCAGGTAAGCAATATACCGAAGGAATTCAACCTTGGGAATCAGAATCAAAACAATCTCCTTTGACACAAAATCATTGTCAGTATAAGGTGCATTCCTGTCGAATTTTTTCGGGATTTGGCTAAATAGATCACTTCAAGTAAGTCGAAGAAAACGGCAATCTTTCTATGAAAACCTGATGGAGTTGAAGCTTTCAGGATAATAGTTCAAATAGAATGTTATATATCTTGTGATAGTAAGAAAATACAACATGTTATGTCAATCATGTTTTCTAAAAAATGTTTTAAAAACTATTCGTCGGATACGTAACAATTTCAAAGATAAAATGTTTTCGGACATCATTCCTTCGTAACCAATCACGGGATACGGCGCCAAGTTTCGGCCCATCTCTCATTCAGTAAGAAATTGCAGGATACCGGAGATGCAGATAGCGAGTTTACGAGAACTGCGAGGCATCGGGCTGCAAGGTTACTTGTGTACATGAGCAGGCCAATAATACAACGGATTCGTTGCCCTGAGTTCGCTTACATTCCAACAATGCCGGCGGGAGGATCATGCTGAAGGAGATGAAGGCATACGGCCACTTTGAAACCGGGCCAGAAGGGAACGCAGCGACTGATGTCGCGTTTTGGTGATGCGCTGGTCTGTGTCCGCTATCGGTATGATGAACGAACAGGCGACAACCTGACGACAGCGGAAATCATCGTGGATAGACGGCCCCGGTTGGCCGGGCGGCACCGGGATGCGGACATGGTTGCGGTCAGCCATTTCCTAAGAACGAAACTGAACTGAGGGAAAAGCTGAAAAGAGCCGGGGGGCACTAGAAGTCGGAGGAACGGATATTCGTGGGTCTGTTTTGGAGCGATTCGGGGTGACACGACACTGGTGGAACGAATCGTTAAAGAGTAGTCGGTGGACCGATGTTCCATGTGAAATGAACAAAAAGACGGTGCAAGTTTCCTGTGAATAAGTCACCTATATCGGTTACCGTTTTTCCCCGGGGAAAATGGCTGAAGTAACGTATATGGGTGACCGGGAGGCCACTTATATAAGTCACCGGTAACGTATATAGGTGCCAAGTCACTTATATACGGATACCTATAATCAAGTCGTTAACTTGAATAAAAGGGAGAGAATAAATGAAAAAGTTAGTTACCATCGGGTTTGGTATTACCCTTATTCTTGCAGGCTGCTTTACGACTCAAGGACCGAACGGTTAAGTGTTGCGAATACCAATGATACGCCGAAGGACTGTTCTTTTAACTCTATTCAGGGAAAAGAGTTTGTTTTTCGCAAGCAGTCACCGTCACTTCAAAAATATGGCTATATGTCTTGGGAAAAATCACCTGATATAAGCGGCCAGAAGCTTGATTATTCTGGCTATGTAAACAAACATGGCAAGGTTAAAGATCAGATTGTAACTGGTAAGTACAGCTCAAAATGGTTTGTGGCTGTTACAGACAGCGAAACCATCTATTCAAGTGCTCGTAGCGGAAGTGGTCAAAAGTCAGTTGACGATCTTGAGAAGTTTACAGGTATTTATTTTGTTAAAACACTTGAAAAAGCCAAATCATTGATGGGTAAAGATATATGGACGAGCGTTCCATTTGGAGTAAAAAAGGCTAGGTACTTTTTACAACAGATCCAAATGTTTCATACCCAAAGGTAATTTAGATCGTCTACATGTTATTGATATTGATACGACGGCATATGGACATACTTTTGGCGCTGTTCCTTTTTTTCTTGTTGTTAAAACAGAATCAGGTAAAGAATGTTTGCTTCCTTAATCATCAAAGGATTTTCACTCAATCAAATCCCATCAAACCAGACTGGGATAATTCAATTGTTAAATTAATAAAAGAACAAAAAATAAAAGTTGGTATGACTGAAGAACAAGCATTGCTTTCATGGGGTCCACCACAGAAAAATAATAAGTCAGTTGGCTCATATGGTGTTCATGAACAGTGGGTTTATGGTAATGGTCAGTATTTATACTTTGAAAACAAGGTGTTGACGAGCTTTCAAACATCACAGTAAAAATGGTCTAACAATGGCATCGTGTGGGACTGTCAACCGCGCCGCTTCGCTTTGCGGTTGCCAGCCCCACATGCCAGCCGTTACACAGCAACGATGCACCGATTTAAATATAGGAATAAACCATGGCGAATATGCTTGATTGGAACACCTTGGAGCATAAAGTGAAAGCTTATCTCGACCCCGATAATGGAGTCGACACTTCTCAAAAAGCATTCCCAATATTAATGGTCGCTTCCATACTAGGCGTTTCTGATGAAGAGGCGGAGGATGCAATTACCGATGGAGGAATGGATAGAGGTTGTGACTCTGTATTTGTCGATGATCGTGAAGGTAGAAATTCAATTCATGTTTTTCAATTTAAATACGTGACCACATTTGAGAACACAAAGAAAAACTTTCCTGGCGGTGAAATAGACAAGCTTGTGTCATTTTTTGATGATGTTTTGGACGAAAATAAGGGCCTTGAAAAAACATGCAACCCTCTTCTTTGGAATAAAGTTAAAGAGATCTGGGCTTCTCTAAATAAACCAAATCCTAGCATTGAAGTTCATTTTTGCGGAAACACGGAGAACATGGCTCCCGCAGAGCTAGAAAGATCTAACAATGCCTTGGGGAAATATAAATATTTTCATGTCAACCATCATAGTCTCGATACACTCGTTAATCTTTTTATAGATAAAAAAGCAGTTGCTATCGACAACCAAATCCAAGTGGTTGACAAAGATTATTTCGATCGAACAGATGGCAGCATTCGGTC
>CAWEAD010000006.1:0-130391 GCA_963807225.1 uncultured delta proteobacterium
AAAATGGGGTCAGGCTTGACAATTTGTCATTTGTCGCATAACCATTAATCATGGCTCGTAAACCTCGCATCCATTGTCCCGGGGCTTTTTATCATGTCATTCTTCGTGGTAATGGCGGCCGGGATATTTTTAGATCGGAGGCCGATCGCAGCAGATTTTATCTTCTTATCCAGGAAGGGCTTGAGCGATATGGTCACCGGGTTCATGCCTTTTGTTTGATGACCAATCATGTCCACCTGCTGATCGAGGTCGGCACGGTTCCCCTTTCGCGGATTATGCAGAACCTGAGTTTTCGCTACACACGCTATGTGAATGCCACGGAAAAGAGGATGGGGCATTTGTTCCAGGGAAGATACAAGGGGCTGATTATAGACAAAGACAGCTACCTTCTGGAACTGACCAGGTACATTCACTGCAACCCGGTCAGGGCCGGTTTAGTCGCCAACCCGGCAAAATATCGCTGGAGCAGCCACCAAGCCTACCTGGGAGGTGAATCGATTCCCTGGTTGACCACTGGGACGGTATTGGCGCAATTTGCCAGTCAGACCAAGAAAGCCCGCTCCTTATACTTGCGATTTGTCCAGGCCGGAGTCGAAGAATCCCACCGTCAGGATTTTCATTCCGGAAGCCATGAGGGGAGGATTCTCGGTGATGACCGCTTTAGCGAGAAAGTGCTTGCCCAAGCTGGCGAAGAAGCAAAATGCCGGGTCGGCTTAGCGGAGGTGATCAAGGCCGCATGTTCAATTTACAACCTTACGGAGTCCGCGCTCGTCGAACCCGGGAAAAAACAACCGGCGGCTGAAGTCCGAGCGGTTATCGCCTTTCTTGTCCGGGAGCGGGAAGGCTTGAGCTTAACGGAGATGGAAAGGTAGTACAGACTTGACGATTTGTTATTTGCCGCATAACCATTGAGCAGGGCTCGTAAGCCGGTCGCATCCATTGTCCCGGGGCTTTTTATCATGGCATACTTCGTGGTAACTGGGCGGCCGGGATACTCGTTTAAAATCGGATTACAGATTCAGAAAATTTTATCTTCTTATCCAGGAAGGGCTTGAGCGCTCCGTTCACCGTGTTCATGCCCTTTTGTTTGCATTATCAAACGATGTCCACCAGCTGATCGAATTCGGCAACAGTTCCCCTACCGCTGAGGTATGCAGCAAACTAACAGCTTTCGCTTCACATGCTAAGAGAGATTCCATGTGAAAAGAAGCATGAGTCATTTGTGTCCAGGAAAGATACAACGAAAGGGGGTCAGGCTTGACAATTTGTCATTTGTCGCATAACCATTAATCATGGCTCGTAAACCTCGCATCCATTGTCCCGGGGCTTTTTATCATGTCATTCTTCGTGGTAATGGCGGCCGGGATATTTTTAGATCGGAGGCCGATCGCAGCAGATTTTATCTTCTTATCCAGGAAGGGCTTGAGCGATATGGTCACCGGGTTCATGCCTTTTGTTTGATGACCAATCATGTCCACCTGCTGATCGAGGTCGGCACGGTTCCCCTTTCGCGGATTATGCAGAACCTGAGTTTTCGCTACACACGCTATGTGAATGCCACGGAAAAGAGCATGGGGCATTTGTTCCAGGGAAGATACAAGGGGCTGATTATAGACAAAGACAGCTACCTTCTGGAACTGACCAGGTACATTCACTGCAACCCGGTCAGGGCCGGTTTAGTCGCCAACCCGGCAAAATATCGCTGGAGCAGCCACCAAGCCTACCTGGGAGGTGAATCGATTCCCTGGTTGACCACTGGGACGGTATTGGCGCAATTTGCCAGTCAGACCAAGAAAGCCCGCTCCTTATACTTGCGATTTGTCCAGGCCGGAGTCGAAGAATCCCACCGTCAGGATTTTCATTCCGGAAGCCATGAGGGGAGGATTCTCGGTGATGACCGCTTTAGCGAGAAAGTGCTTGCCCAAGCTGGCGAAGAAGCAAAATGCCGGGTCGGCTTAGCGGAGGTGATCAAGGCCGCATGTTCAATTTACAACCTTACGGAGTCCGCGCTCGTCGAACCCGGGAAAAAACAACCGGCGGCTGAAGTCCGAGCGGTTATCGCCTTTCTTGTCCGGGAGCGGGAAGGCTTGAGCTTAACGGAGATGGGAAGGTATACACACCGGGATGTTGCCGCCCTGAGCAGGGCAGCCGGTCGAATTTTCGAAAAAACGAAAATGGATACCGAACTGTGCAACCGCCTCGATAAAATCGAATTACACATTCAGAAAATATCAAATTGTCAAGCCTGACCCCCGTTGCCATCCGCATCATTTCACCTCCTGTGTAGAAAGCAACTTGACCCTTATTTGTTAGAGTTTTTGCATTAACAAACGAAGAAGATGCTAGAATTGCAATAGTTACTACTGCTAAGGTAGCAGTAAAAAACAGCGTGGTTCAATGGAAGAGAGGTTCTGGGAGATGAAGAGAGTCTTGTGGCTGAAAAGAATCTTGACGGTTGCTCTGACAGTGGCCCTGTTCCTTGTCATGATGCCGTACGAACAGGGACCACTGGCGGCGGACCAGGCGCCCGTGTATGATGTGATCACCATCAGCGCGGCCATCACACCGCCCATTGCTGAATATGTCGCTCAGAGCATCGACGAGGCTGAGAAGAACGGTGCAGAAGGGTTGATCATCCGTCTCGATACTCCCGGAGGTCTCGATTTGGCCATGCGGGACATTGTGAAAGCCATCCTGAATGCCCCCTTGCCCGTGATCGTTTATGTCGCGCCACCCGGGGCGAGGGCTGCATCGGCAGGGATGATCATCACCATGGCCGCGGCGATTGCGGTAATGGCGCCGGGAACGAACATCGGTGCGGCGCACCCCGTCGGACTAGGGATTGGCGGCGGGCTGGACAAGACCATGAGCGAGAAGGTCGAAAATGATGCCGTGGCCTATGTCCGGGGAATCGCCAACAAACGGGGCCGGAATGAGGAGTGGGTCGAGAATGCGGTCAGAAAGAGTGTATCCATCACCGCGGAGGAGGCCCTCCGCCTGAAGGTGATCGACTTCATGGCCGTGGATCTGAACAGCCTCATCAAGCAGTTGGACGGCCGCGAGGTATTGCTGGCGGGGGGAAAGAGGATCCTGAAGACGAAAGACGCCATCCTTCGCGAAAAAGTGATGGGCGTCCGGCTGAAGGTCCTCGCCGCTCTCAGTGATCCCAACATCGCCTACATCCTGCTGTTGATCGGTCTTGCCGGTCTCTACTTCGAGTTTTCCAATCCGGGCGCGATTCTGCCCGGGGTGATCGGCGGCATCTCCCTGATCATGGCCTTCTTCGCGATGCAGACCCTGCCGGTGAATTACGCCGGGATTGGGCTGATCCTCTTTGCCGTCATCCTGTTCATCGCGGAGATCAAGGTGATCAGTCACGGGATCCTTGCCGTCGGCGGGATCGTCTCCCTGATCATCGGATCGATGATGCTTTTCCATGCTCCGGATTCGTCGTTGCGGATCTCCTGGAGCGTCCTCATCCCGGCCGTGTCGATCATGTCGCTCTTTTTCATCGTCGTCATCGCGATTGCCGTCAAGGCGCAGTTCGGTCTGCGGCATGGAGGCCAAGAGGGGATGAGGGGTATGGAAGGTGTGGCCCTCACCGATATCCATGAGGAGGGAAGGGCCTTAATTCATGGGGAAAACTGGAACGCAATCAGCGATGTTCCCATCGCCAAGGGGTCCAGCATACGGGTGATCGATCTGGAAAATCTGAAAGTCAAGGTGGAACCCATTGAACGATAACCCATTATAAAATAAAGGAGGCAGGTCATGTCAGGTTTGTACCCAATCATCGTCCTGGTAGTTCTGGTCGTTATGTTTCTCTCCGCGGCCATCCGGATCCTCAGAGAGTACGAACGGGCCGTGATCTTTCGCCTGGGGAGAATCATCGCCACGAAAGGTCCCGGGCTTATCATCCTGATCCCGATCATTGACAGGATGGTCCGGATTGACATGCGGACGATCACGATGGATATCCCGCCGCAGGACGTCATCACGCGGGACAACGTCTCGATCAAGGTCAATGCGGTTGTCTATTTCCGGGTCATGGACGCGAATTCCGCCGTGATCGAAGTCGAGGATTACCTCTATGCGACTTCGCAGCTCTCCCAGACCACCCTCCGGAGCGTCTGCGGCCAGATGGAACTGGATGAGATCCTCTCCGAGCGGGAGAAGATCAACCTCCAACTCCAGGAGATCCTGGATCGGAGTACCGAACCTTGGGGAATTAAGGTCTCCCATGTCGAGGTAAAGCAGATCGACTTGCCCGAGGAGATGAAACGGGCCATTGCCAAGCAGGCGGAAGCGGAGCGAGAACGGCGGGCTAAGGTGATCAACGCGGAAGGAGAGTTCCAGGCAGCCCAGAAGCTGATCGAGGCCGCCGCTCTGATGGAAACGCAGCCGATGTCGCTTCAACTCCGCTACCTTCAGACCCTCAACCAGATTGCGGCGGAGAACAATTCAACGATCGCCTTCCCGATCCCGCTCGACCTCTTCAAAGCATTCCTGAAACTGGCGGAGAAGGCGTGAGTACTGCTGGCGGCGTGAGGATTAGAGCGGGGTCTTGCGTTGTTGCATTATTTGTTGTTGAACTGCAGGCAAATCGGTCTTGAAATTATAGCTTCCTTTTTTACGGAGAAGGTAAATCCGAGATAGAGATAGGGGTCAGATAGGGGTCAAGTCTTTGCTTGACTCATTGACAATCAGCAAGGGTCAAGCAAAGACCCCTATTTCTATTCCCGCCCGTGAGCAGGGATATAGATGGAAGGAGATCAGATCAGGTAAAGCATGAAATCATGACCGTCCCCTTTGCCGTCCACAACACCCTGCATGCGGCTCCGCACATGGCGTTTCACATAGAATGGTGAATTTTGATCCATCCATCGCGTAACGCGTAAAGTCCCTGAGATTTGAGATAGGCATTGGATAATGCCTGCTGTATGCCCGGAGTCTTAGAACTACGCCATGGGCCTTTGCTGGTAATACCACACGCAACTGCACTACGAACATGAACGCCAAGTCCCATCAGACTTCTTACCTTGGTTCGTGGCTTCCGCCACTGCCGCCAATAAGCCATTCTGACCCTACGCCTGATCCATTGATCCAAATCAACACAGAGCTGATAACCTTTAGCGATACCAAAGTAATTGATCCAGCCTCTTAAATATTGGCGGGCGTCAAGTCTCCGGCGTGTAACAGGTTCGATATTTGAAAGACCGATTCATCGCATTTTGCATTGGTTTTGCACTATGCAATGACAAGTGACTCCACTTCCAATCCCGCTTTCTTCGTAAATGCCAGCCATTGTGGCGATACCACAATGTGGCATAGTAATTGCTTTGTACAGGCTACAGTTCGTTATCTATAGCCAACATACAAGCAAGACAAATAAGGAGGGACGAAGTGCAAAAAATTGTTAAGAAAATCTTATTTGGTGCAACACTGGCAATGTTAATATCAACACCGGCACTGGCTGATAATTCCGAGCAGCTACAACAGTTACAGAAGCGTGTTGATGATTTGGAAAACCAACAGAATCAGGGGGATAAGGCACCAAACTGGTCACTCAATTCCAAGGCAATACAATTCTACGGGCAGGCACGGGTCAGTATTGATAGTCACTCGGGCGACTGGAAGAATGGTTCCAAGGGCATCTCAATCGTCAGCAACGCTTCCCGTCTGGGTGTAAAGGGGGTAATCCCCAGTGGCCTGGCTGACAGCAATATTATTTATCAGGCGGAAACACGTTATGAAACCACGGATTCGGTGGATGGTACCGCCGGTAAACAGCTCGAGTTTCGTGAGGGGTATGCAGGCCTGGCCAGTAAAACTTGGGGTAAAATCCGTCTAGGTCGTTTGAATACTGCTTATAAGACGACTCTGACCACGATTGATCCCTGGAACGATAACGCACCGCAATCCCGTTCCGGTGGCCGGCAGGGTTCTTCGGAACTCCATTCCAGTTATTTCAATAATGCCGTCGATTATGTAACACCTGAATTTATCAAAGGCCTGACGGGTTCTGTCTGGTATGCCAGCGAATTTGACGATGCTGTCAATCCGCTCCACAACACGGGCACCCTGAAGAATTTTACCGGCGGTTCGGCCGCAGGTTTTGGTGTAAAGTATCAGGCCGGTCCGGTGTTTGTCGGTGCTGATGTCATCAACATAGATTCCGACAATATTACCAAGGCTGGTCTGACAAACGATAATGGCTGGCAGATAGGCGGCCGGTATAGCTTTACCGATTTCTCTATTGCCGCTTTTTACGAGGATACCGAAGATCTGGGCCTGGGCAAGAATGCCTATGTTAACGGGATCTACAAGATTGGCAAGACACGTCTGATTGCAGCCTATGGTATCAACAAAGATGGTTCGGTATACAAAAACGATAAGTTCAAGAACTGGAGTCTGGGCGCAAAGTATTCCCTGAGCCAGAAATCGGAATTATTCGCCGCCTACAACAGTCGCCTTAACGATACCCAGGATACAGAAGAGAATACCCTCACCGTGGGCATTAACGTCAAGTTCGGTTATTAACCACCTCCTCCATCCGTGACAGGCTTCCCGTCATACCGTCTTTTTGGTTATAACGTTTTTCTGACCATGGATGGCGGGGGCCTGATCCATGCAGCTACTCGATGAAGCTCCTGCACTGACTCGAGTTCCAAGACAGACAGCAGCTTTCGCTTTTCTCCTCCGTCTGACCGCTAGAACTTGTGTCGACCATCTTTCAGGCGGGTCCCCGCCGTGGTATATGTCGCTTTTCCCAAATCCAGAGGGCTATATAACAGTCTTTGCCATCGACCTTGGCAACTTCCTTTTGCCGCCACTCCTCTTTCCGGTTCAAAAACCCTGCAAAAGAAATGGCTTGTTGCCGCAGGGCAGGTCATACCCTTGCCATGGGGCTCTTTGACGAGGCAGCCATGATCGCGGCATTGCATTCTTCATAATCATTGCATTTTGCAATCAATAATGCGTGTCTCTGGTGGATTTCTGCATGCAGCTCTGATCCCATAATAATATTTAAATTGTTGTAATTATTGCTCTAATTATCATTATTTTCTCTCTGGCATATTGCTTGCTATACCACAATGTAACATCGTGGCCATGGGCGCCAGATGTGACAAGAGCAATGTCGGTAAATTTCAACTTAGGAGAGATAAATGAGAACACGAATTCCAACAGGTGCCTTTCTGGTGGCTGCCGCTATTTTGGTAATGGCACCGCCGGCGATGGCAGCGAAAAATCTGGTGGCCAAAAACTGCATCGGCTGTCATCAATCGGATGGCAGCACCATCTGGGGCACTATTGTGCCCGGCTCGCAGACTGACAGCACGGTGGAGGTTTCAACCGGAAGAGATGTGTGGAAGATCCGCTACGACAAGCAATCAAGCCTCGACAGTTTCTCGAATGTACGGGAACTGCGTGACGAAAAAGCGGTTTCTGTCGAATTCCGCCAAGAGGGCAACGGCTTGGTCTATGCGGAAGAGATAAGTTATAAGCCGGGCTATCATTTCCATACGATGGATCATGTTATCACCATCTCCGAGGTCGGGCAGGTCATAAAAGAGACCCCTGAACAAGGAAATTATATGATTGTCGATGCACGCGGCTATGACAATTTCATCGAAGGACATCTGCCCTATGCGGTGAACATCCCCTATTATCGTCTCCTGGAGTTTAAAGACCGGTTGCCGGAAGACACAAATACGCAGATAATTGCCTACTGCCGAGGCTTTACCTGAAGCATGAGTCCCCATTTTACCCGGGTGGTAAAAGAAGTATATGGTTACAAAAACGTCAAGTACATGATTGCCGGCCATAAAACATGGCAGGAGGGGATCAACGCCTACTATACCGAGCCTGAATTTTTGAAAATGGCACAAGAAGAGAATATCGCCCATATTCTCGTTGATCTGAGAAGTCCTGAAAAGGCGGAGAGAGAACATATCAAGGGGGCGATCAATTTCCCGGCCGACGACAATCTGGTGGATGCCGCGCAAAAGTTGAGCGAAGCTCTTTCCAAAAAGCAGAAAAAGGCAGCACGGATAATCTATTACTCGGATGATCGGGAAGTGGCCGAGCAGATGCACCGGACCATGCGGGCCAATTACGTGGAAAACGGCTACATCCTGAATGGCGGCATTACGGCCTGGAAAAATAAGGGATATCCGGTTGCAAAGGGTTCTCTTTCCGACAAGATAACCTACGAGGGAAAAACAACTCTGCCCGGCGCCATGTCAATTCCCGACTTCGAAAAAATCGCCCGCTCCATCCCCGCCGATACCGTCATTGTCGATGTGCGCGAGCCATCCGAATGGATCAAAACCGGTATCGTCCCCGGTGCCATGACCATACCCATCGATACCATGAACAGGCGCTGGAATGAAGTCCCCAAAGACAAAACGGTCATTGTCCATTGTGCCGCCGGTAACCGTGCCTTGCAGGTCTGGAGGATACTGACAGACAAAGGGTATAAAAATGTCCGCTGGGTGGACGGTAAAGTCGACAAGTTCAGCGACGGCATATTGCAGAAAGGAATCTACGGAGAATAACTCTCTTTCCTGAAGGCCATCACGGCGGAGCTGGATTCTCTTCGTGATGGCCTATTCGAAATCACCTATCATAAATGGATCGTTCATGAAAAATAAAACCCTTGTCTTTGTTCTTATGATGTTGCTGATGCTATCCGGGCGAGTTTGGGCCAGCGGCTTATCGGACAGTGTTATAACAGGCGCCTCGGAAGCCGATCGAACCCCTGCCTGGTTCGCCATGGATTGGGTTAGCAACTCAAAATACTCTCCGGAGTTTGAGGTACTTGATACGGAAAGTGCCTTGGGCAGATATGCCCCGATGACCAAGACCATCACCTTGAAGGATCTGATTAAATTTCACGGACATGCCTGTGATGGACTTATTCAGGCAGCAGCGGCCATCAAGCTCGCTCTGAATGAACTTTTTCCGAAAGGAATTGTAGACCGCACCGACCTGCGGATTCTCTCCAAAAACGGTCCTTGTTTTATGGACGCCTCCGCCTATCTGACCGGTGGAAGAATAAATTTCGGTACTCTGGACGTTGATAATAATCTGGGGGCAAGCTGGATTGTGCAACGGATCAGTGACGGCAGCACAGTGAAGGTAAGCCGCCGGTCCGAGGTCTTCCCGAACGATTTGGCAGAACTTGAAAAAAAGGTGAAAAGCGGCAAGGCGACACCGGAAGAAATCACCAAGACCCGGGATCTCGCCTGGGTTTTCTCAAAGGAACTTCTTTCGCGTCCCCTGACCGAGTCCTTTGCTGTGGAAAAACTATCCTCTTTTAAATATCCCGTGTCGGTATACCCCAAGGTCGGAGAACGTGGGGATGTCAAACATAAAAATGATCCTTTTTAGCCAATTTCGACTCCGCCACTTTTGTATTGCATTCTGCAGTGGCGGAGTTACGATTCACGAATGAAGAACAGAATATGGCTCTCCAAAATCCTGTTATTACTGATCATTTTATCATTTAGCCCCCGGATTGCAATTGCCCGGGAGCTCGTTTTCAGCACCTATCCCTTTGCCAACCCGGCTACCATTTATCAAACCTTTCAGCCACTTGTCGAGTACCTCGGGAAAAAAACAGGCAACACTATCACCATCAAAATAGCCCCCAGCTATATTGCGCATGTCTTAATGGTGGGGAAGGGCAAAGCGGATCTCGCCTTTGTCGGCCCCTCGCCATATGTGCGGATTAAGGACAAATTCGGCGGGATTGAGCTTCTGGCTAGATTCAAAATGCGGGACGACATCAATGACAAAGTGGTCATCTTCTGTCGCGAGGCGGCCCCAATCAAGAGCATTGCCGATCTTGCCGGCAAGACCTTTGCATTTGGCGATCACCAGTCTTTCGGCAGCCATTATCTCCCTCGCTGGCAGTTGGACACCAATGGTGTGCCGATAAAGGATCTCGTCGCCTATGATTTTGTGAAAAGTCATGACAATGTTGTCCTCTCGGTTCTGCATGGCGATTTTGCCGCGGGTGGGGTGCGGCTCGATATATTTCGGAAATATGCCGACCGGCCATTACGAACCCTGGCCGGACCGTTCCCTATTCCACCGCATGCTCTTGTCTGTCGCGCGGATCTGGAACAAGGGCTGAAGGACGCCTTGCGGCAGAGTCTCTTGTCGCTCCGGGACCCCTCAGTTCTCGAAAGCATAAATCCAGCAATGCTGCGATTCGAAGAAGTATCGGACGGTGATTTCGACGAGGCCCGCACGATTATTAACTATATCGAGGCCCGATGAAACGTTCTCTCAAGAAAATTTTCTTCCGTCGCCTCACTCTGCTGGCAATTTTTTCCACCATCCTCCTGGGACTCCTTTTGGTCCAAGCGGAACGCACCATCCTTCTTAACGATCTCACCAATAAAGGGGAGGCCGTCGCTCGCATCCTCGCTGCCGTCACCCTCGATGCGGTGATGGTACATGATTACGCCACGATTGAGCGCTATGCCGCGGATATCGTCCGTTATCCCACCATTGTTTCTCTGTCAATCAAAAGGGCGAACGGCGAAGTCCTTGCCTCCTATGGCGAGAAAAGCCCCCAGGACCATATCCTGTCGATCTCGCACCCTGTTACCATCGGCAAGGAAATTTTCGGCGAAGTCCAAATCGACCTTTCCACCGCAAGGGTCCAGCGGATATCCCGCAATCTCCTGTTGGCAACAGTCGCGGCGGTTGTCATTTTTCATTTTCTCGGAGTGGCCATGAGCAATCTGGCTCTCAAAAAGGCGGTTACCCTGCCGCTTGCCCGGCTGCACAGGGCAATTCTTACCTTGCATCATGGCGAATTGGACCAGCAGATTGATATTGAAGAACCGACGGAGTTTGCTGATATCGGTAATTCTTTCAACGAAATGGCGGCAACCATCCAAAAGAATTTCGATGCCATCCGGAAGCAACAGGAAAAGTTGCAGTTCGAACAACGGAAATTGGTGGCCATTGTCGGCAGCATGGCGGATGGGCTCTTTGTCACGGATAACGACGGGGTGATCGTCTCCTTCAATCAGGCGGCGGAACAGATCAGCGGTTTTTCCGCCGGTGAGGCGCTGGGGAAGAAATGCTCCGACCTATTTCGGAGTACGCTGTGCCGTGATGCCTGTGCCCTCAATCATGCAGGCGAAACGATCCGTAATCGGGAAACGACCATGAAAACCCGCGACGACAGGCTGCTCCATGTTTCGGTCAGCTCCGCCATTCTGTATGACGTCGGTGGGCCGCCGGTGGGAGGAGTGCAGACCTTCCGCGATATCACCGCCGACAAAAAGCGTCATGAGCTTTACTGCCACACCGAAAAGCTGGCCGCTATCGGTCAACTGGCCGCCGGCGTGGCCCATGAGATCAACAACCCCCTGGGAAATATTATAGGATACGCCAGGTACATCCGCCCTGACACCCCTGCCCCGGAAATCGAACGCAAGATGTCGGTGATCGTCGAGCAGGCCAGAAAATGCAGTGATATCGTCCAGGGGCTGCTGGAATTTTCCCGCAGTTCCGGGGCGGAGCCAGGGCTCTTCGACCTTAACGCCCTTATCCATAAGACCATCACCCTTGTTCGCTACCAAGCCGACAAGCAGCGGATCACTGTATCGTTTGATCGAACGGAAACATTGGAGGCCTTTGCCGATGCCAGGAAAATAGAGCAGGTCGTTTTCAATCTTCTGCTCAATGCCTTCCAGGCTCTTGGCGAGGGAGGTCATGTCCTGGTTGACAGCGGCCGGGTCGGGAGGAATGTCTATTTTTCCGTCACCGATGACGGTCCCGGCATCGACGACACCATTCTGCACCGGGTATTTGATCCATTTTTCACCACCAAACCAGTGGGAGAAGGCACCGGGCTGGGTTTGTCGATCTGTGCGGGGATCGTGGCAGAGGCCAAAGGCTCCATTGACGTCGAACCGGGCGAAGAGGGCGGGGCGCGCTTTACCGTGCTGTTGCCCACCGCTCCCGAGGAAGTGGGGGAAGCCGCGTGAGACTGCTGATCATCGATGACGATCTTCGGCAGCGGGAACTGCTTCAGGAGGTTTTTTCCGATCGGGGCTACCAGGTGACCGTCTGTGGCGATAGCCGGGAAGGGCTGTTGATGCTGCAATCGGAACTCTTCGATACGATCATCACCGATCTTAAGATGCCGCATATCGGTGGCGGAGAAATCCTCAAGGCCGCCCTGAGACGCGATCCGGATCTGCCGGTCATTGTGATCACCGGTCATGGCAGCATCGATTCCGCCATCGAGGCCCTGAAGGCCGGTGCCCATGACTATATCCAAAAACCTTTCGATCCGGAGGAATTGGTCCTCGCCGTGCAAAAGGCGGAGGAGCATTTCGGGCTGATCAAAAAAAATCGGGAACTTTCCGCGCAGCTGGCAACCATCAAGGCCAACGAATTGATCGGGGCGTCAGTGGCCATGCAGAAAGTCAAGTCGCTGATCAGCCGGGCGGCGCCTCTTGATGTCACCGTGCTGATCAGCGGTGAAACCGGCACCGGCAAGGAATTAGTGGCCCGCCTTATTCATCGGGCAAGCCGAAGGGCAGAAGCCCGGTTCCTTGCCATCAACTGCGGCGGCTTGAGTGAAACGCTGCTGGATTCAGAACTGTTCGGTTACGAGAAAGGGGCCTTTACCGGCGCCAGCCAACAGAAAAAGGGACTGCTGGAGGCAGCCGACGGCGGCAGCCTTTTTCTCGATGAAATTAATAGTATGCCGCACCCGTTGCAAATTAAGCTTTTGCGTGTCCTGCAGGAGGGGAATTTTTTACGTGTCGGCGCGACTCGGGAGACGAGTTGCGACATCCGTATCATCAGCGCCACCAACGCCGACCTCAAAACCTTCGTAAAGGAGGGCCGCTTTCGGGAAGATCTCTACTACCGCCTGCATGTCATGAATATTCATTTGCCGCCGCTCAGGCAGCGGCAAGATGATATTCCCGAGTTATGCTACCACTTCCTCGCCAAATACGGAGCGAGGTACGGTAAGAACATAAAGGTGATATCCAATCGTGCCTTGGAGCTTCTCTGTCGCGCCCATTGGCCCGGCAACGTGCGGGAATTGGAAAATGTCATCAGCCGGGCTGTCATCATGGAAGAAAGCGACTCTCTGTCCGACAACGCTCTGCCCGAGGAGATAAAAAAAACCGATCAATCGCCGACCGATAATACCGATCTACCCATGATGCGTCTTGACGAAATGGAACAGTTCATGATCAAGAAGGTGCTGATCGCCACCGGCAACAACAAGGCCCGGGCCGCCCAACTCCTCGGCATCGACACCTCAACCCTGTGGCGCAAGATGAAGAAGTTATGAATCAATGACTCCTCAAGAGACAGACATGTTGCGGGACATATATGTTCAAAATGGACCGGAAAGAGATCGTGGCGGCCGGGAAACAACCGCAAAGGGTCCAGGCACGCAGCTTGTTGTGTTATTGGGCGGTCCGGGAACTGGGACTCGGAGTCACATCGGTGGCAAGGCTTCTGGGGCTTACCCAGCCGGCCGTAAGTCGTGCGGTGCAGCAGGGGGAGCGTTCCACCCGTGAGCAGGGATACAGATTGAAGGAGATCAGATCAGGTAAAGCATGAAATCATGGCCGTCCCCTTTGTACACCTTCAAATTCTGGGAACAGAATAAAGCGGGCAAGAATTCTTCCTGCCCGCTTTATCGATTACTCTAAGTCACCGGCATTAGCCGGTGGTGTTTTACTTGGTCTTTCCAGGATTTATCCCATTGCCGGATGCTCCGGAAGATGGGGATGATGCGACGAAACGCTGATGAGTCGCCAAATCGCCAATACAACAACGATAGATCCCGAAATCCACAAGTTGACAGGTACCATCAGTGCCGGAGAAAAGACGGACAAAACCAACCACAGTCCGATCAAGCCGTTGACGATACCCTGCCATTCCTTTTCGTAGGTCCAGAAACCGAATACGGCAATCACCACACCGAGGACAACGATGTTCAACGGATGCAGCATTGAAACCGAGAATCCAGTTATGAAGGCCCACAAACCTGTTAGAATGTTAACATACGGTCTAAATCTTACCATTTAGTTCACCTCCTTTCTGATGGGAAAGGGCTTTTCACTTCTCTTTACGACTTATAAATTAATTCATTTTTAATGAATTGAAAGGGCTGGGAATTCCTGAGCAAAACCGGGAAAAGGGACAGCCTGTAGCCCCACAGCCAGGCGGATAAACATTTGCCTTAAAACAGCAGGTTACGCTGTTAGTTCAATAACTAATTTGGCATTCGGTTTCCAAACGCGATGATCAGGGGAAAAATATTTTTTAGGGCATTAAATTTTTCATGGCATTATCCGCCGAACCAGCGGCTGCACACGGAAAACATGGTCCGCGGCCAGTTTTCCACTGACCCCCGCCGTTGTCCCATGGAGAAAGGGAACACGAAAGCATCAAACCGGCGATCACTAGCAGGAATGAATAGGTTGATGGGACAGGTAAGCAGTGATTGGCAAGGCCTTGGCGGGGTACCGGAGTGTTTCGCTCGTGCGCAGGGATCTAGATTGCAGGAGATCAAGATCAGAAAAAGCATGAAATCATGACCATCCCCTTGGCTTCAGGGGCAGCTGTCCCGGCCGCTGTTGCGGGCGCTTCGGCGCCAGGAGTCAGAACCGGGCCAGGATGAAGTCGTCGGCCCCGTCATCGTCCAGGTGTCGCGGGGGCGGTAAGGTGTCAGCCCAGCGGGCAAAGTTCTCCCGGCGGGCGGCCAGGACCACCTCGCCCGGGTGGCTGCGGATCAAGGCCGCAGCCCGCGGCACGCTGAGGAGGCGGGCTCCGCCGTTTTCCCGAGCCAGACCGTAATCCAGCTCCCCACCCTGTTCGAGCAGCAGGACATCCGTACGTTTGAAGACCCAGCAGACCGCCTGGAGCAGGGTATCGTCGGAAATCAGGATGGTCTCTCCACTGATTTCGGGGCGGTGATCCTCCAGGAACGCCCCCGGTGCCTTGACCGTCAACAACCGGTCCGGCACGGCTCCCTGCAAGGCTAAGAAGAGCGGGAGCGGGGCCAGAACAAAACAGATATGGCGCAGATGGGCTCGATGATTCCGGGCCGCCAGCAGTAAAAGCAGGACCATGAGGGTGACACCGATGGCCACCAGGAACCAGCCCCCGGTCTGGCTGTAGGGCGGCTGGGTTTGAATGCCTCCCAATTGGAACCCCAGGAAAACAACCAGCATCATAGCGAAGAGCAGGGCCGCCCCGATGGCGCCGCAGGGGAAGCGCCGGCAGCGCTCGTTTTGCAGGCTTCCCGCAAGCCCCTGGGCAACCAGCAGGGCCAGAGGGGGAAAACAGGGCAGGATGTAGGTCAGGAGCTTGCCCTTGCAGGCCGAGAAGAACAACAACGGCAGGAGCAACCAGCAAAGACAAAACCGCGTCAAATCTCGGGCGGCACCTTCCCGGTTGGCACCCCGCCAGCCGGACAGGGCCGCCGGCACCGTAAAACTCCAGGGCAGAAACATGGCCGGCAGGGTGGCCAGGAAGAACCAGAAGGGCTGACGATGCTGGGCATTCTCGCTGAAAAAGCGCCGAACGTGTTCATTCCAGAAGAAAAAGTTCCAGAAGTCCGGTTCCCGCCGCAGCACGGCCAACCCCCAGGGCAACACCACCAGGATGGTGACCAGGGCGGGCAGCACTGATACCCGCGGCAGTTCGCGCCAGCGCCCTTGCCAGACCAGATAGCCACCCAACACCAGCCCCGGCAGGGCCAGCGCCAGAAAGCCCTTGAGCAGAAAGGCCAGGCCGCAGGCCAGGCCAGCCCCGGCCAGCAGTACCTTTTCCCGCCCCGAGCCAGGCTTTGCCGCCAGGGCCAGATAGAGGCAGAACATGGTCAGAGTCAGAAAGAAGGAAAGCATGGTATCCAGCACCGCGAAGGTGCCGACGCCATAGACTTCGAAGCTGGTGAGAAAGATGGCCGCAGCCAGGGGCGCGACTCGGGAGCGGTCGGCGGCGCCGGCCCGGGCAAAAAGGAAAATCAGCAGAGCGGTGAGTCCGGCGGCCAGGGCCGAGGGCAGGCGGACCGCGAAGCCGTCTTCCCCGAAGAAGCGCATGGAGGCGCCGGTCAGCCAGTAGCCCAGGACCGGCTTCTCGAAATAGCGTACACCGTTGAGCCGGGGCACTACCCAGTCTCCGTTGGCCAGCATCTCCCGGGGCACTTCGGCATAACGCATTTCGTCGGGGATGAACATGGGCCGCTGGCCCAGGGGCAGCAGATAGAGGGCTACGAACAACAGGAAAAGGCCAAGGCCGACGGACCAGTTTCGCTCGCCGTGGCGGGGAAAAAGTGCTGATGACTTGTCGAACGGCCACCCCATGTTATCCACCCTGAGATCAATTCCTGCTTTGCCGTGGCATAAAATCGTCCTGCGTCCGGTTCCGGTCCACCGCCTGGTCCCTTTTATATCAAGGATTCTAGCTGGAGAAGATGAAGAAAATATGAAGGCGGTAAGGTTCCAGTTCAGCCAGTATTACCTCACCCTGGTTCGGAAGAAGCTTTTGGTAACGGCGCTGCCCCTTATGATCGCTGATTGCCAAATAGCCGATTTGAATGTAGACCAATTCCAGCCTGTAGTTTTATTGGGAACCTCCTCTGGAAAGTAATGAGGGAATACTATGTCGGCCTGGACGAAAAAAACGAAACTGGTGGTCATGGGGCTGGTCGTGGCGGTTATTGCCGGCTTCTTCTGGTATGACGGTCATGAGGATACCGGGGAGGCCACTCTGTATACCGACCAGCAGCTGGCCGCCAAGGTTGCTACCTTCGGCGATGGGCTCTATGCCCTGATGCAAACCAGCCGGGGGGAGATCCTTTTAGAGCTGGAATATGACAAGGTGCCGATGACCGTGGTGAACTTTGTCGGCCTGGCCGAGGGGACGATCTCATCCAGCCGGGGGGCCGGAGTCCGCTTCTATGACGGCCTGAAGTTCCATCGGGTGATCAAGGATTTCATGATCCAGGGTGGCGATCCGCAGGGTAATGGCAGCGGCGGGCCGGGCTATAAATTCCCGGACGAGTTTCATCCGAAGCTCCGCCACAACCGGGCCGGAATCCTCTCCATGGCCAATGCCGGTCCCAATACCAATGGCAGTCAGTTCTTCATCACTCATAAGGCCACTCCCCACTTAGACGGGATGCACACGGTTTTCGGCCGGGTGGTGCAGGGTCAGGAGGTGGTGGACGCCATCCGCAAGGGGGACAGGATCAGGCGGGTTAGTATTATCAGGGCCGGGGAGCAGGCCAAGGCCTTGGTCGCCGATCAGGAGACCTTCGATCGTCTGGTGCGGCAGAGCAAAAAGAAATAATTCGCGGCCAGGTCCATCAACTGCGACCACGGTTGCGCCTGGCTGCCCCCGGGATTCCCGTGGGGAATTCTTGCCATTCTGCCCCCTCCATCTATCGTTTGAATAACCGGCGCTTTGGGGCCCGCTATTTTCATCCGACCTTATCTCGGACCCCATGTAATCGGCGGGTCTTGGTGAAATTCATTATTATATATCGGCGGGCCAGGAGTTGGGCCTCGGCCTTACCTCGGTGGCAAAAAGGCCGGGTTCAATGGTCTGAGGCGACGGAGAGCCCTGGAAAAGTAATAGGCTTGATTTGCCGTTTTTTTTCGTTTTTTGGTATCGCTTGCTTGTGACAGAAAAAATGTCCATAATTGGAAAAAACCTGGTCAAGATTTTTCTCAAAACCGAGCCAGGAAAAATCGGGGATAGACAAACAAGTGTGGTGCTTTATTGCACCCGGCTAATGGGGGGTAGCCATTTGGAATAAACAGAAAGTTTCTTTATAGTTATGAGGTGGAAAGATGAAAATCAGATTATTAATTAATTTCTCATTATTCTTGCCTTTGTTCTTCTTTTCGGCGTGTGGAGGTGGAGGCAGCGATACTCCAGCCACCAGCGGCACCACTGAAGTTCCAATATCCAGCATAAATTTTACTGATCAAAATCTGGCTGCATGCGTAAATAATACAGGTTACACATGGGTAAGTGAAGTCTCTTCGCTCGATTGCGATTCCAGTAATATCCAAAATTTAAGCGGAATTGAGAAACTGACCAGTCTCACTTCTTTAAGCCTATACGACAACAACATAAGTAATATTAGTGCGCTGGCCAATCTGACTAATCTGGTTTATTTAAACCTGCAAGATAATTTCATCAGCGATATCAGTGCATTGGCCGGCCAGACCAGTCTCACTGATTTACAGCTTAGCGCCAACGACATCAGCGATATCAGCACCCTTGCCAACCTTACCAGGCTCACTTCTTTATATCTCGACGTCAACAACATCAGCAGTATAAATGTCTTGTCCAGCCTGGTAAATCTCACTCAATTAGAGCTTTTCGGCAACAACATCAGCAACATAGATGTTTTGGCGAACCTGATCAGGCTGACTCATTTAGACCTCGGCCTCAACAATATCAGCAATATAAGTGCCTTATCCAACCTTGACCGGCTTACCTTTTTAGATCTCCGTGACAATAGCATCAGCAACATAGATGTATTGGTCAACCTGACCGGTCTCACTCATTTAGACCTCGGCTCCACCGCCATCAACAGCATAGATGTATTGGCCAACTTGACCGGTCTCGAAAACCTGAGGCTTTACTCATGCAACATCAACAACATAGGTGTATTGGCCAACCATACAAACCTCATTACTCTAGACCTCGGTCAGACCAACGTCAGTGACATAAGTATTTTGACCAATCTTACCCGCCTCACATATTTAGACCTCGGCTCCACCAATATCAACAACATAGAGGTCTTAGCCAATTTGACCGGTCTGACCTCCTTAAACCTTTCCGGCACCACCGTCGTAAGCATAAATGCCTTGGCCAACCTTACCCACCTCACATTCTTTAGACCTCGCATCCACCTCCAGCAGCAACATAGATGTCTTGGCCAACCTCACCAGTCTCTTTACTTTAGTCCTGCAAAACAACAACATCAGTAATATAAGCGCCCTGTCCGGTCTTGCCGGTCTCAGTCGTTTAGATCTTCGCAACAACAGCATCAGCAACGTAGATGTCCTGGCTAACCTGACAAACCTCACTTATTTATACCTCGGCACCAACAGCATCGGTGGTATTGGTGTCGGAAATGTTGATAGTTTAGTCACATTAACCAAAGCAAGCTATATTGACTTGAGTAGTAACCTTGGTATGTCCTGTTCGGAACTTGCCACGGTCATTGATGCTCTTGGATCGCCACCTGTTGATACGGATTCAAATGTGTCAACTGCTGACACTGCAATCCCTGGGACTAATTGCACCAATCCATAAGGTGTGGTTTGCCTGCAGTATCAACCTCGATCACGGTTGCTCATGGCTGCCCCAGTACGGCCTGATAGTATTCCTTGAAGAGGTCGACCGGCACTGCCGATTGCCAGTGACCGGAGAGTTTCGCCACTCCCCAGAACAGCAGGAACAGCCCGACGATCGCCACCGGTAACCAGAACGCCTTAATTTGGCGCGGTCCGGCCGTTACCGACAGGCAATCCTCGACCGGACAGGCGGCCAGACATTCCAGGCAACCGATGCATTCCAGATTGTAAACCGTCTTCCCCTCCGCCACCAGGATGGAGCCGGGACAGACCTTCTCGCATTTCCGGCAATCGATACATTTCTCCGGATCTCGCCTGATCTTCACCGGGCTGAACAGGGTGAGCAGGCCGAGCAGGGAGCCGTACGGGCAGAGATAGCGGCACCAGAAGTTACGGAGCACGAAGGAGACCACCACCAGAAAGGTCAGGACCCAGATGGTCAGGGATGAGGGCTCAAGGAAAAAAAGCAGCATATTGGCATCGGCCACCAGGTTGTAGGACGAATTATTGAATTCCTCGATGGTCGGGAGGCCCATTTTCAGCAGAATAAAGAAGCCGAAGAAGAAGAGCAGCAGGTACTTGGGCGCCAGCAGAGGGTAATCGATCCAGATTGGCAACCGTCTGAGGATCTTGAACTTCAGGGAAAATTTCTCGGCCAGATTGGAGGCAAAGCCCACGGGACAGATCCAGCCGCAGAAACCTTTTCTGAACAAGAGACCGATGACCAGGGCGGCGATGAAAATAGTCAAGCCGGCCGGATGGATCTTGTCGTAAACCCCGGTCAAGAGCAAACCCTTTAGATTGATCAGGGCACCGATGGGCAGGAAAGCCTCAACGGCCGGGGGCCTGGGCACATAGAACTCCGACTTGCCCAGGGCAAAGAGGTAGAACTGATAAAAGCGGAACCCGGAGTACAGGCAGAACAGGGCGAAGGCCGCCTGGGTGAGCAGCCGTAGATTTTTCAGGTTTGCATCCCGCAGCAGGGTTGCGGTGGTGGTCGGTTTTGGCAGTGCCATATCTCACCTTGTCGTTAATTAATGGAGTCCGGATTATTACCGGCGATGCGAACGGGCTGCCTTGACTTGAGTCAATACCCTTGAACCGCTAAGCAGCGAAAGGGAAATTATTCCGACCAATAACACCATCCGCGACGAAGTTTATTGCCCGCCGGTCGGTTTTGCTGTTTGTTAAGAGCCGGGGCGCAACACCTGGGTAACCGTTTCAGTCAGACCCCTTTGCCGGCGAACCCTGCGAGGATCTTGTGGAAAAAACCGAGTCGATCACCAAGCTGCTGAAAGAGCATAACTCCGAGCTTTCCGCGGTCGGGGCGAACCGGGCCCTGGTGGCTCTGGGGCTGCTCTCGGAGGAGGAGCGGCCGAGTGCGAAATATGCCGGCAAAATGAAAAAGTACAAGGCCCTCACCGCCCGGGGCCTGGAGTATGGCGTCAACCTCGAAAACCCCAACAGTCCGGGGCAGACCACCCCGCATTACTTTACCGAGTCCTTTGCCCGACTGCTGACCTTGATCCGCCGGGAAATCACCGGCAACGGCGGCTGAAAACCTCCCAAATCCACGGGTTGCCCCGATGACGAAAAATCACACCAATACGCTGTTTATCATCAACCCGAAAGCGGGCAATGGAGCGGCCGGGCGGAGAATTACCGAGATCGAGACCCTGGCCCGGAGATTTTTCACCGAGCACCGGACCCTGGTTACCGATGGTCCGGGACGGGCAACGGAATATGCCGGTCAGGCCCTGAAGGAGGGGGTCGGGCAAGTGGTCTGTGTCGGCGGCGACGGCACACTTAACGAAGTGGTGAACGGTTTATTGTCCCTCAAGGTGGAGAAAACCGGTCGGCCCAAACTGGGCTATCTGCCGGTCGGCACCGGCAGCGATCTGGTGAAAACCCTTGGGATTACGGAAAATCTGGAGAACGGACTGAGAAATATCGCCGCCGGGGGAGGGCGCTGGGTTGATGTCGGCCGGGCGACCTTTGTCGGTCATGACCGGCAAACCACCAGGAGATATTTCATCAATGTCCTCAGCTTTGCGCTGGGGGGCGAGGTAGTAGGACGAGTTAACCGGTCGAGCAAGGTGCTGGGCGGTTTCCTCTGTTTTTTATGGGCGACCCTGACCGCCTTGATCACTTTTGAGAAACCGCTGATCAGGCTGCAGATCGACGATAAGTTTGACGAAGAGATCGTCTGCTGGCATGTATCCGTGGCCAACGGGCAGTATCAGGGCGGCGGGATGCGTATCGCCCCGGATGCCAGGCTTGACGACGGGCGGTTGCGGGTGACGGTCGTGGGGAATCTTTCTTTTTTGGAGGTTTTACTGAACCTGCCGCAGTTGTATAACGGCAGAATCTATTCGGTTAAACAGGTTTCCGGATTCACCGGCCGGAAAATCGCGGCCGCATCAAGGACTCCGGTTCTGCTCGATCTAGACGGCGAGCAGGTTGGCCGGTTGCCGGTCAAGGTGGAAATTTTACCCCTGGCCATCTGGCTGATCTATTAGACCGCGGCGGGGGCGGCTCCGTCGACGGCTTGCAGCCGGTCTTTGGTTTTGCCGCCCCAATGCGGATCGGGGGCAAGGGTGGACCGGCAAAGTCCGCTCTAATGGATGGTTCGGCTCTGCTGTTGAATCTCGGCAAAGGGCGCATAGTGGGCGCAGGTTGCACAGTATTCGAAGGCCTGGTCGAACCTTTCCGGGGTAAAGGAAAGTTTCATGTCGGAAATCACCCGGTTATCGAGATAGGCCAGGATTTCCTGGTCCCGATTGGGGCAGACGTCCTGCACGCGGAAGTTTATACAGGTTCGCGGATCTACCATCTTGTTCATAATTTTTCCTCCTCGTCAAATAGCGTTTGACGTTTGTTCCCTGTAATTCAATGCTAGCACACTGGTTAAGGAGGGAAGCAAGATTAAAAATCGATCCGAGGGGGAAGGGAACGGAGCCGCAGATGGTATTCAGCCTGGCCGAGCCAGCCGGGCGGCAGGGAAGAAGATCAGCCCTGCCGGAGCCGGTTAGTCCAGTTGCAGGTGCTGATCGCCATTTTCCTTAAGCCGGTCCAGGGAGTCGTGGTTGAGGAATTCGGCCAGGTCGGACTCGGAGCGCTTTTTGATGTAGCCTTCCGAGAAGGTGATGGTCTTGGTGGTGTTCCGGTAATCGAAGCTGATCCGCAATCCGTTGTTGGCCGGATAGGTTTCAATCTTCATGAATCTGATCCGCGACGGGTTGAATACCCGCTGAACATTTTTGCAGATCTCGTCCACTTTGCTCTGTTTGGTCATTTCTCTTTTCCTCCATTCGTACTTTCAAAAACATATATTGCCACAGCTCGGCGATCTATCCCAGGAAAAAAGATAATTAACCAGCTCATGAAGCAAGGGGCGGGTCCGCCCGGATCTTCGGCCAGACTTCCGGTTTTCGCATAACCGTGCCAAGACTTTTTGCGAGTACTTCATCTTTCCGGGCCCCGGTGATTTCAGGTGCTCAGGCTGCGTAACTCCTAGCGGTAAGGGGGACGAAGGCCACCGGCAGCAGGTGGCGTTTCCGCATGCCGCCATCCGAGCCCCGGGTCACCAGATAGAGGTTCTGCTCCCGGTGCGGTTCGCCGATCGGGATAACCATCCGGCCGTCCGGCGCCAGCTGTTCGAAAAGGGCAACGGGAATCTCTTTGGCCGCGGCGGTTACGATGATCCCCTGGAAGGGGGCTTGCTCCGGCCAGCCCTTGGAGCCGTCTCCACTTCGAACCTCGACATTGTCATAGCCCAGCCGGGTCAACCGTTCGGCTGCCGCTTCGGCCAGGGACTCGACGATTTCGATCGAATAAACCTTCCGGGCCAACAGTGACAAGACCGCGGTCTGATAGCCGCAGCCGGTACCGATTTCCAGAATGGTGTCGTCCTTGCCGATCTCCAGAAAATCGGTCATCAGGGCGACGATGTAAGGCTGGGAAATGGTCTGCCCGTAACCGATGGGCAGGGGCTGGTTGTCGTAGGCGAAGCGGATCATCTCCTCCGGCACGAACCGGTGGCGCTCCACCCCGGCCAGGGCCTTCAGCACCTTGGCGGCCGGTTGACTCTTGCCGGTGAAACTCGCCGTATAGCGGTATTCCTCAGTGATTTCACTCAGCAGTTCCGCCAGTTGTCGCGCATATTCCATCTGCTGCCCTCTTGCCTTGATCCGGATCGCCGCCGATCACTCGCAGATACACGGTTGCCATCTCTGCCCGGCGCCGATTTTTGCTTCTTTCATCCTGGATCTATTTAATATAGTAAGACCGGATCGATTTATAAACAGCCGGCGGATCCGAATGAAATAAAAACTCCCCCCCTGGCGCGGCAGATTTATTGATAATCAGTTTGTTATTTACCCACTGCTCGTTGTTGAATGAAATGGACAGCGGCAGATTTATTTGTCATTTTTTGCGCAATTGATCATTGCATAACGGAGGCTTCCGATGTGGCTCTATCTTGTTCAACACGGCGAAGCAGTCGCCAAGGAAGAGGACCGGGAGCGGCCTTTGTCGCCGCTGGGCAAGGCGGAGGTCGACCAGGTGGCCGAGTTCGCCGTCCGGAACTGCTGCGGCATCGCCCCGACCACCTCGATCCGCCATAGCGGCAAACTGCGGGCTCGACAAACGGCGGAACTGCTGGCCGCCACTTTGCACCTGCCCAAACCTGAAGCGACCGACGGCCTGCAGCCCTTGGACGACCCGGCCCTCTGGGGCAAGCGCTTGCGGGAAATGACCTCCGATCTGATCCTGGTCGGGCATCTGCCCCATCTGTCGGAACTGGCCGCGCTCCTGCTCTGCGGCGAGGGGGCGGGAGAGGTCGTGCGCTTCCGGATGGGCGGGATCGTCGCCCTGAAAAGGGAAAACGATAAGTGGGCTCTGCACTGGCAGCTCATCCCCGAGATTGTTCCCCAACCAATGGACCAGGCCCCGGAAAACTAAGACGGTGAAGGTGAAGTTCCCAACCCCGCCTGCCGCCATTCGACCGGGAGGGCGGGTAAGGGCGGCAGGCAAACCCGGAGGCTGAGATGACGGCGAGAGGTCTTGAGGTCCGGGTCGAATGTTACGCCGGTTACCGGGGTGAGGAAACGCCGCGCTGTTTTTTCCTGGAGAAGCGTCGGATCGAGGTAAGGGAAGTCCTGGACCGCTGGTTGGCCCCGGACCACCGCTATTTCAAGCTGCGTGGCGCTGACGGCGCCGTCTATATCCTGCGGTACGATGAAGCGGCCGGCTACTGGGAGCTGATTTTCTACGACCGGACCTGAGCCGGGAACGCCGGACGAATGGCCCGGGAAGACAGGAAGAAGGCTTTATTTGCCGGGATCAGCGGGCGGGCGGGCCAGCAGCTCCCGAAGCAGCCGCCGAGCCCGGGCGACGATTTCCGCTTCCGGCGCCCGTAAGCCGGTCCACTCCACGCCCCGTTGCAGCTCCGCGATTGTCGCCCGCCAATGCTCGCGATAATCGAAATCACAGGCGACGATATCCTTGGCGGCCGCGGCGGTTTCCCGGTTGCCGGCTTCGAAATAATCGATCATGCTCCGCAGCAGATGCAAGGCCTCCGGCTGTTCCATCCGAAAATCCCTCCCATCTTCGCCTCGATTTCCCGACCCTTTGCCGAAAAAACGATTTGACCGAATATCTTAGTACATTATAGTCCATCCCTCTTGGGGCCGGCCGCCTGGCGCCCCGGTGAAATTATAAATTAAACCGGACGGTGATGATGATGAAAAACGGACTTCCCGCGGCATTCTTTGCAGTTCCCCTGTTCCTGCTTCTGCTCCTGCTTCCACCGTTGCTCGGTTATGCTCTCCCGGCCCCGGCGGTCGAAGCGGGGGTCGAGGAACTGCGGGGCGTGTTTCTGGGACAATCCGCCAAAGCGCACCTGCTCTCGCTTCAGGTCGGGGAGAAGACCCTGCTGCTGCCCTACAACTCCGAGACGGCGGGTTTGGATGAAGTTTGGCCGGGCGATAACGTCATGCTCCGCTGCCGGGGCGCGGGCGAGGATAGAATGACCCTGGAGGTGGAGCCGGCCCCGGTTACGATTCCGGCCGGGGTGCGGGAAATCGAGATCGAAGAATTGATGACCCTGATCACCGATCCGGCCCGGGTCGGCAAATATCTGCTGATCGACTGCCGGCCCGGTGATTTCTATGCCAAAAGCCACCTGCCGACCTCGGTTTCGATTCCCTGGACCGAAAGCCGGGAAGTTAAGCTGGCGGCCCTGCCGGCCGATCGTGAGCAACAATTGATCTTTTACTGCCTGGGCTCGACCTGTCTGCTGGGACCAAACTCGGCGGCCCTGGCCGTGGCCGCCGGCTACAAACACGTCGCGGTCCTGTTGGTGGAACTGTCGGAATGGCAGGAGAGCGGCGGCATTCTCTATTCGGCCGACTCCTACGTGACCAACGGCAACGTGGTGCTGATCGATCTGCGCAACCTTCGGGAGGCGGAGGCGGGACACCTGCCCGGCGCGGTCAATATTCCGGCCGGGGAGATCTCCGAGGCGGAGTATGATTTCCCGGTCAAGAAATCGGCCCCGGTGGTACTCTATGGTAACGGCGATGAACCACTGGCCGCCGCCGCCACTATCAAAGGCTGGGGCTTCAGCCAGGTATCGCAGGTCAAGGGGGGCTATCCCGGCTGGGTGACCCGGGGCAACCCGGTGGTTCGAGGCAGGATTCCCTTTAAGATCGAATGGCATCGGCGCCTGGATGCCGGGGAGGTCGCCAGCGAGGATTTCCAAAAGGTTCTGGACGGCCGGGACAACGGGGCGGTGATCGTCGATGTGCGGACCGCCGAAGAGCAGGCCAAAGGCAGCTTCGCCGGAGCCCTGTTGATCCCGCTCAGCGAACTGGAGGCGCGGCTGGCCGAAATTCCCGGCGATAAGGAAATCTACCTGCACTGCACCACCGGAGCCCGGGCCCAGATGGCCTGGACCTACCTCAAGGAGCGCCGGGAAAAGGTGCGCTATCTGGCCGCCAAGGTTTTCAGCCGCAATGGCCGGATGATGATCAAACCCTGAAGGTTGCCGGGAACAGCGGCGACCAGCACAAATTATCGGGAATAACATGGCGAAGATCGGCGACATCAACCGGCTCAAGGTAAAAAGAACGCGGGACTACGGGGCCCATCTGGATGGCGGCGAGTCGGGGGATATTCTCCTGCCGGGTCGCGAGATGCCCGGGGGCTGCCAAGCCGGCGACGAGATCGAGGTCTTTGTCTATCGGGACCGGGAAGAGCGACTCCGGGCCACCAGCCAGAAACCCCGGGTCATGGTCGGACAGTTCGCCTCCCTGCCGGTGGTGGCCAACACCACCTCCGGCGCCTATCTGGACTGGGGGCTGCCGTTGGATCTATTTGTCCCGAAGAGCGAACAGCTGGAGCGGATGACGGTCGGGAAGTCCTATGTGGTCTATGTCTTTCTGGATCTGGAAACCGGCCGGATCACCGCCTCGACCAAACTGGAAAAATTTCTCAGCCACCACCCGCCGCCCTATAAAGAAGGCGAGGAGGTGGCGCTGCTGGTCTATGCGCGGAGCGAGTTGGGCTATAAGGCGGTAGTCAACCAGAGCCATGGCGGCATACTTTATAAGAACGAAGTATTCCGGGCCGTGGCGCCCGGTCAAGCGCTCAAGGGCTACATCAAAAAAATCCGCGACGACGGCAAAATCGACTTGAGCCTGCAGCCCTCCGGCTATCGAGGGGTAGAGGAACTGGCCCAGACCATTCTCAAGACCGTCAAAGCCCGGGGCGGCCAGCTGGCGCTGACCGATAAAAGCCCGCCGGCGGAGATTTACGCCCTCTTCGGCGTCAGCAAGAAAAGCTTCAAAGAGGCCCTCGGCGCCCTCTATAAAAAAAAGCTGATCACCATCGAGGCCAAAGGTATCGCTCTGGTCGGACGATCCGGCTAAAAATTGGCGACCAGGGCCGTGGCCAGGATAGTATCGGTCTGATCCAGGGTGTCGGGAACCGGCGCATGGTCGTAGTTGACCGTATAACTGACCTTCAGCGAGAATCTGCTGTTCAGGGCCGAGGTGACCGCGGTTTCGGAAATCACCTTGTAATGCTTGCTCGCCTCGAAATCATGCCGATACTCCAGGCTCTGGGAAAATTTGTTGGTGTCGTTGAAGGCGAATTCATACTTGCCGAAAAGCCGGCCCGACAAGAAATCATTGGTCGTCTCGTTGGTGTATTTCTCGCTTACGTAATTCAACCCCGCCTCACCATTGAGAAAATGTTTCGGCCCGAGCAGGATCTTGTAGCCGGCCCCGGGGCCGCTATAAATTCGTCTATCGATACCGGCAAAGGTATCTTTCTCCCAGCCGACGGCGAGATAGGAATACAGCCTCTCGGTGAACAGGTAATCCCCCCGCAGTTCGGTATAATATCTTTCCGCGGTGCGGCTGCCGTCATTCTGGCTGGACAGGGCTCCCAACTTCCAGGTTGAGGACAATTGCTCGGTAAATTTCGTTTTCAGTTCATTTTTAAAAGACAGCGTGGAAATATCGGAGTTGCCGCTGGTCTTGACATAGGAAAGTTCGGCCTGGTCGGACCAGTTTTTCTCTGCCGCCCGAGCGGTCGGAACCACCAGGATCATCATCGTCAACAAGGTTGCGGTATAAAATTTTTTCATCATTTTCCTCTCATTTCAGCTCTTGGTTGGTAGTCAATTCACCTCAGGGTTACTTAGCCTTCAGGAGATCTCTGATCTCCGCCAAAAGCTGCTCTTCCTTACTCGGCCCGGGAGGAGGCGCCGGCGCTGCCTCCTCCTTTTTCTTCAGGGAGTTCATGGCCTTGATCACCATGAATATGGCAAAGGCGATAATCACAAAATCCAAGAAGGTCTGGAGGAATTTTCCGTAATTGAGGGTGACGGCGGCGGTCTCTCCAGCCGCTTGTTTCAGGGTCAGGGCCAGTCCGGAAAAATTTACGCCACCAATGAGAATACCGATGGGCGGCATGATTACATCCGCGACAAAGGATGAAACGATTTTCCCGAAAGCGCCGCCGATCACGATACCAACGGCCATGTCGACCACGTTGCCCCGCATCGCAAACTGCTTGAATTCACTGATCATGCCCATTTCTTCTCTCCTTTTTCCAATTTCCAGAATAAACGACCGGTAAAGGCGTGCCGCGCAGGATTTACTCCAAGGATATCGGTTTGCCGCGGGAGAAGTCAAAGGCAGAGAAGATGGCGGCTCAACTATTACGGAGCAGCCGTGAGGATTTTTAAAAGACCGGCTCAGCGAAACCTGGTGCGCAGATAGAGGGTCTCCACCTTGCGGCGGGCCCAGGGGGTGCGGCGCAGGAGTTTGAGGCTCGAGTTGATGGTGGGATTATTGATGAAGCAGTCGATCCGGATCTTTTCGCCCAACTTCTGCCAGCCGTAGTGCGCCACCAGCCGGGTGAGGATCATCTCCAGGGTGAGGCCGTGCAGCGGGTCCTGAACCGGCGGCGAATTCATGCGGCATCCCGGGTCAGGGCCAGATAGAGCCGGCGGCCCACCCAGGCGTCGGTGGCCGCGTAACGGATCTGGTGGGGGGCGAGATCCGGATTGGCCCAGTTGGAGGTCTGCGCCCCCTTGGAGATGCGAAAGCCCAGGAGCACGGCGGCCAAGCCTCGCAGACCGTGATTCTTGATCTCGGCCTGCTTGGCCAGATCGCCGAGATCGACGAAACCGCCGGCCTGGAAGCGGGAGAGCTTTTTCAGTTCGCGGAGGTCGTAGTCCAGGGATACTCCGGCCTTGATGATGGCCGGATCGGCCAGCAGCTCGCGCAGGGGACGGGCCAGTCCCAGGGTTTTGAGCTGGAAGATGAAGACCTCGGTCTCGCCGGCCAGCTGCAGCAGTGAGGGCGGGTAGCTTTCCCCCACTTTGTAGGCGGGTCTGGTTTCGGTATCGAAACCGAGCAGGTTCTCACCGGCCAGCCGCTCCATGGCCGCCGCCAGCTCGGCTGCGGTTCGCACCACGCTTACCGGCCCGTCCCACTGTTGCATGGGGCAGGCGTTGATCTCATCCTTGCTCATTCGCCGGTCGAATCCCGGCCGGTCGTTTTCCTGGTGGGTCATGGTTCGGTATGTCCTTTTGTTTTTCAGCCTTCCCGCAGGGAAAGGGCGATTCTTTTACGTTGGGGATCGACTTCCAGCACCCGGACCATCACCTGCTGACGCACCTTGACCACCGCCGCCGGATCCCGGACATAGCGATCGGCCAGCTGACTGATGTGGACCAGCCCGTCCTGATGGACGCCGATATCGACAAAGGCCCCGAATTTGGTGACGTTGGTGACGATGCCGGGCAGCCGCTGGCCCGTATTGCAGGTCCTCGATCCGGTTGATCCCGGCGGCGAAGGCGAATTGACTCGAAGCTCTCCCGGGGATCGCGGCCCGGCTTGGCCAGTTCGGCCAGGATATCCCGCAGGGTCGGCAGGCCCACCTCTGCGGTGACATAGCGCTCCGGCTCGATCTTTTCTCTCGTAGCCGGGTCGGCGAGCAGGTCGGCGACCCGGCAGCCGCTATCCCGGGCCATTCGTTCGACCAGGCCATAGCTCTCAGGGTGGACTCCGCTGCCGTCCAGCGGGATTGTGGCCGTCCCGGATCCTCAGGAAACCGGCGCATTGTTCAAAACCCTTGGCCCCCAGGCGGGGGACCTGGAGCAGTTGGGTCCGGTCAGCAAAAGGGCCATGTTCGCGGCGGTAGTTGACAATGTTTCGGGCCAGGACCGGGCCCAGGCCCGAAACATGGGCCAGCAGCTCGGCGCTGGCCGAGTTCAGCTCGACCCCGACCAGATTGACGCAGCTGAGCACGGTGTCGGCCAGGCTCTGCTTCAGGGCCGCCTGGTCGACGTCGTGCTGGTACTGACCGACCCCGATCGCCTTGGGGTCGAGCTTGACCAGTTCGGCCAGCGGGTCCTGGAGCCGGCGGCCGATGGAGACCGCACCGCGCACCGTCAGGTCGAGGTCGGGGAATTCGCTCCGGGCCGTCTCCGAGGCGGAGTAGATCGAGGCGCCGCTTTCATCGACCATGGTGATGATCATGGCCGGCGGCAGGCTTAGACCACGGACAAAGGACTCGGTTTCCCGACCGGCCGTGCCGTTGCCGATGGCGATGGCCTCGATCCGGTATTTTTCGCAGAGTTCGACGACGGTCCGGCCGGCGGCCAGGGCCTGGGCGGTGGAGAGGGTGGGAAAGACGGTGGTATGATGCAGGAGCTGGCCCTCACTGTCCAGGCAGACCAGTTTGGCGCCGGTCCGGAAGCCGGGATCCAGGGCCAGAACCCGTTTGCGGCCCAGGGGCGGGGCCAGCAGCAGTTCCCGCAGGTTATCGGCGAAAACCCTGATCGCCTCACGATCGGCCCGTTCTTTGAGCTGCAATTTTAATTCGTTTTCCAGGGAGGGGGCCAGCAGCCGGTGGTAGCAGTCGGCCGCCGCCAGCGCGACCTGCTGCGCCGCCGGGTTGCTGCCCTTGACATATCGGCGCCGCAGCAGTTCGATCCCTTCTTCTTCCAGCCGGGCGTATGGAAAGGGTCAGGACCTTTTCGTTTTCGCCGCGCAGCATGGCGAGCAACCGATGGCCGGGAACCTTGGCGGCCGCTTCCCGACAATCGAAATAATCCCGGAACTTGGCGCCGGCTTCCTGATTCTTCTTCACCACCCTGGAGCTGATCCAGGCCTTGGCGCCGAACAGCCGGCGCAGCTCACCCCGACCGGTTGGATCTTCGTTGAGCCATTCGGCGATGATATCGCGAGCCCCGGCCAGGGCCTCATCGACGTCCCGGACTTCCCGGGCCGGGTCAATGAATTTTTCCGCTGCCGGCGGTCGGTTATCCTGGCGAAAGATGGCGCGGGCCAAGGGTTCCAACCCTTTTTCCCGGGCGATCAGGCCCCGGGTCCGCCGCTTGGGCCGGTGCGGCAGATAGAGATCTTCCAGCCGGGTCAGATTGGCGGCGGCCAGCAGAGCCTGGTGCAGTTGGGGCTCCAGCAGTTCACGTTCGCTCAAGGAAGCGATGATCGCCTGGCGCCGTTTATCGAGTTCGGCCAGTTGCGTGAGCCGGTCGCGGATGGCGGCGATCTGCAGTTCGTCGAGCAGGCCGGTCGCTTCTTTTCGATAGCGGGCGATAAACGGCACCGTGGCCCCGTCCCGCAACAGCGCGGCCACGGCCTCCACCTGGCCGCTCTTGATCAGGAGCTCGTCGGCAATGATTTCGGGATGTACTGACATGGCTGCTTTTTTATTCCTATTTTCTCGATCTTACCAATCATATTTTACCCGGAATAGGATACCGGAAACCCTTCCGATTTGCTTTAACTTGTGCTCTAATTAAACTGCTCAACTACCTGAGCTAGGACCATTTGATTTTTAGGTGCCAGGCCAGGCCTCGGGAAAATGATCAACATTTAGAAATTCAATGGCAGTCGGAGTCGGCTGCCGATTTAAAAGGAGATCATCATGATTCAATTTCACGTCGACCAGGAACGCTGCATCCAGTGCGGCGAATGCGCGGCGGATTGCCCCGCCGGAATCATCATCATGGACGAATACCCGAAGATCACCGACGAGGCACGCTGCTACCGCTGCCAGCACTGCCTGGCCATCTGCCCGACCGGGGCGGTTTCGGTGCTGGGTCGCGATCCGGAAAACTCCACCCGGTTGGCCGGCAATCTGCCGGAAGCGGATCGGCTGGTCAACCTGATCAAGGGCCGCCGCTCGGTACGCCGCTATGTCGACAAGAGCCTGCCGCCGAGCCTGATCGACGATCTGCTGGAGGCGGCCTGGCATGCCCCGACCGGGGTCAACAGCCAGTCGGTGCTCTTCACCGTGGTTCGGGACAAGCCGGCGATGGACCGGTTGCGGAACGAGGTGATGATGCAACTGGGTAAAATTAAGGATGACGGGAAACTGCCGGAGGGCATGGTCGGTCAGTATCTGGGCGCGGCGATCCAGGGCTGGCGCGAAGAGGGGAGCGACATTATCTTCCGGGGCGCCCCGCATCTGCTGCTGGCCAGCGCCCCGCAAAATTCCCCCTGTCCGGTGCAGGATACCCATATCGCCCTGACCACCTTCCAGCTCCTAGCCCAGGTCCACGGAGTCGGTACGGTCTGGGACGGCATGTTTATGATGGCGCTCTCCCTGCTGCCCGACCTGGCCGGCCGGCTCAATATCCCCGCCGATCACCTGATCGGCTACGCCATGGTCTTCGGCGAACCGGCGGTGGAATACCAGCGCACCGTGCAGCGGGGGCCGGCACCGGTCAATGTGGTGCAGTAGATCGGGGCAATAGGCGCCGTGCTACCGGTTCCGCCTTAAACGTTGGGGAGGGTTGAAACCCCATATTCAGGTGGCAGCTTTAGAGCACTCTGCTGGAATAACAAGAAAAATACGGATGTTCATTGTCTCCCCTCACCCTGTCCCTCTCCCTGAGGGAGAAGGGCGGGATGAGGGGATAATGGTATTACCTTATTGAGCCGGTGGTGCTTCTCTCGAGATCCCCTTCAGCCCGTTTCTCCCTTGGCCCCGGATCCTCCCTGAGACGACCGTCAAGCATCCAGCCATCGGGCCAGCTGTCGGCCCTGGCCAGGAGGGACTGGTCAGCCGCTACTGCATCGGCCGAAGTTTCCTGCCGGTTCAGGCCTCAGGAAACCGAAGTTCTTCGCCATTTCGGAGTTCCTTTCACTTCCCTGAAAAGATCAGCCGACTATCCAAAGGGCTACATCGTGGACATTGGCAAGCACCCGATCAGAAACCCCTTGAAAGATGTTCTTTTCCTGATCCAGTCTACGGCCCATGATGATGGTGCCGTAGGAACCTTTTTTCACCTCCCGGACAATGACCTGGGCCGGTTCGATGCCGGCGGCAAGACGCTGCCGATGAATATGGGCAGCCGGGATTCCGCTTTCCTTCAGGATCTGCTCGGCGGCATGAAAGTGATAATGGCCATCGTCATCCCCTCTAAGGTGTTGTTCACACCACTCCTTACCCCAGTGCTGATAAAATTTTTCTCTGGGGGTGATATGTTCCGCCGCCAGCAAGGAACAGGAATGGAAAAGGGTGATTTCCGCCTGCGGGTCGCCCTGCAGGATGAAACCGAGATGATCCACCGCCCTCATGGTGTGCACCGAGCAATCAACCGGCACCAGAAAGTTACGGGTTTGCGGATTGCCGCTGACCAGCCATAGAGGTACGGAATGGTCCTTTCTCCAAAGCTCTGACGAGATACTGTCGCTGGTCATTTTTTCAAGCAAAGACAGGTCTCTCTTGGCCAAAACCATGGCGTCATACGACCCTGCTTGCCCCTGGTGCAGAAGAGGGGTAGCGATACTGCCAAGCGAAAAAACTGATTCGCAGTGTATTTGCTCATCCTTAAACCCTGCGGCCTGCAGTTTTTTCTGCAAGTCAAGTAAATGGCTGCGGGCGGTGCTTCGTTTTTTCAAGGCTGCCGGGCGGGAAGCGGCGATGAGTTCCAGGTCGTCCAGCAGTTGCTGACTTTCGCCAACCCCATGGAGTGGCACGATGTTAAGCAGGTGGAGTCTTATATCCGTCCGGTCCTGAAACAGGTTGATAAGATAGCTGATGGTCGTTTTGTCCAACCCCGTGTTACCAATGGCAATCAGTATTTTTCTTTCCATATATGCCGGTCCTTTGTCAGCCAGGGTAACGCCTTTTACGTCTCCATTGATTGTGGGCACGCACTCAACATTAATGGCAGTATTTGGGCATCCATGAGCGGCACGGGCACCTGCTGCGATAACGCACCACTGTTGATCAAAACTCACTTTGCAAGGGACTGCCGAACGCCGCCTCCGATTCTTGAAGAAACAGGGCTAGTCGGGTATGAACAGCGGGTGCCAGCTTCGGCTGGCCCGCCGGAACAGATCGTCCGCCCGGGCCGGTCCGGAACTGCCCGGTTCGTAAGGGTGCACCTCCAGAGTGGAGCCGGAGGCCCGCAGGATAGGCTCAATGTAGGCCCATTGTGCCTCCAGGCTGTCGGCCCTGGCAAAGAGGGTCTGGTCGCCGCGCATGGCATCGAGGAACAGGCGCTCGTACGCCGGCCGAACCTTTTTGCCGACGAAGGCCTTGGTGTAGCCGAAGTCCATGGCCATATCCCCCACCTCCAGATGATCGCCCGGCACCTTGCAGGAAAAGGAGAGGGAGATTCCTTCGTCCGGCTGGATTCGCAGGGTGATGGTGTTGGGGCTGATGTTCTGGCAGACCTCCCTGGAGCCGAAAAGGCAGATGGGGATATGGCGAAATCGGATCACCACCTCGGTGAGTTGCCGGGACAGCCGCTTGCCGGCTCTGATATAGAAGGGCACCCCCTGCCAGCGCCAGTTGTCGATCAAGATCTTGACCGCCGCGAAGGTCGGAGTATCGGAGTCGGCGGCCACGCCCGGTTCATCGCGATAGCCCCGGTACTGGCCCAGGGTTACCTGCCCGCTGAGCCATTCCGGGCGCAGGGGGCGCAGCGAGCGGAAGAGCTTGCTCTTCTCGTCGTGAAAATCAGCGGCTTTGAAGGATACCGGCGGTTCCATGGCGATCAGGGCCAGCACCTGCAGGAGATGGTTCTGAATGACGTCGCGCACCACTCCCGTTTTATCGTAAAAGGTACCGCGACTGCCGATGCCGATATCCTCGGCCCCGGTGATCTGCACATGGTCGATGTGGGCGCGGTTCCAGACCGGGTCGAAGATGGCGTTGGCAAAGCGAAAGACCAGGATGTTCTGGACCGTCTCCTTAGCCAGGTAATGATCCACCCGGAAGATCTGCTCCTCGGCCAGGATCTCGGCGGCGATGCGGTTGAGGTCGCGGGCCGAGGCCAAATCGCTGCCGAAGGGTTTTTCGATGACCAGCCGAGTCCAGGGTTCCTGGTCGCCGAGGCCGGAGGCATGCAGAAGATCCGCCGCCTTGAGGTTTTCCAGGATGGCGGGAAAGAAATGAGAGGCGGTGGCCAGGTAGAAGAGGCGATTGCCTTCGGCACCGCTGCCGCTCTCGACCTCGCGGATCCGATTGCTCAGTTTCCGGAAGGGTTCCGGGTTCTTGAAATCGCCGGCATGGTATTGGAGCCTGGCGGCCAGCCGTTGCCAGACCTGCTCATCGAAGGCGCTATCCAGTTTGGTGGCGATATTGTCGCGGATCTGGGCCTGGAAAGTTTCCCGGGTTCGATCGGTGTGGCTGAAGCCCACGATCATACAGGTATGGGGCAACATCCCGTCCCGTTCCAGGCCGTAGAGGGCCGGGAAGAGTTTCTTGCGGGCCAGATCGCCGGTGGCGCCGAAGACCACGATGATGCAACTGCTCGGTGGGGTATCTTTGATAATTAATTTTTCCGGCAATTTGCCGGTCGCCACGCCAACTCCTATTTCACTCATGCCACTCTCCTGATTCGACCCGACCCGGGATGCAGCCCGGGTTGGGTTTACCGATGTATTTAGACAACCGGCATATTGGATATGAATTGATTATTTGCTTACCACCCAGACCATCTTATCGGCTTATCGCCAAAACCTTCAAACCCAAACGGTCAGGGCCCGGCCGATCAGGGCCATTATCCCCTGGGGCAGCAGACCGAGCCAGAGCAGACCGAGGATGATGATGGTGCCTGCCAGTCCGCCGGCCAGGCCGATCTTGGCTGGTTTCGCCGTCTCTTCTCCCTGCAGGTAAAGGGCCACCACCACCTTGAGATAAAAGTAGACCGAGACGATGGCGGTGACGATGCCGATCAGCGCCAGGACGACGAAGCCGCCCTTGAGCGCGGCGGTAAAGATCAGCAGCTTGCCGATCAACCCGCCGGTGGGCGGCAGACCGGCCAGGGCCAGAAGCCCCAGGGCCAGGAGCCCGGCCGCGAAAGGCTGCCGATAGCCGAGGCCCCGGAAGTCTTCGAGATTATTGCGATCCGCTTCGGGGCCGGAAAGCAGGCCAAGAGCACCGAAGGCGGCCAGATCCATCAAACCGTAGACCGCCGAGTAGAAGACTACCGCCAGCCGTCCATCGACGCCGCCGGCCAGCAGGGCCATGAGCAGATAACCCATCTGGGCCACGGAGGAATAGGCCAGCAGCCGTTTCACCCGACTCTGCACCAGGGCGGTGAGATTGCCGACGATCATGGTCAGGGCGGCCAGACCCCAGAGCAGCGGCAGCAGCGGCCCGGTCATCGGGCCGCCCGGAAAGAGGCGCAGCAGAAAGGCGAAGAGGGCGATCTTGGTGGTGGTGGCCAGAAAGGCGGTGACCGGCGGCGGCGCTCCTTCGTAGACGTCCGGGGCCCAGAGATGAAATGGCACCAGAGCGAGCTTGAAGCCGACCCCGACCAGGATCAGGCCGATCCCGGACCAGAACAGGGGCGAATGGCCGGCTGCCCCGGCCGGGGCCAGGACGGCTTTGATGGTCAGGGTGCCGCTCCCGCCGTAAATCAGCCCGATGCCGAAGACCAGAAAAGAACTGGCCACCGCACCCATGATGAAGTACTTGATTCCGGCCTCGTAAGAGAATTCCCCCTGCCGGTGGATGGCGATCAGGATATAGAGGGAGATGGAGAGCAACTCGAAGCCCAGAAAGAAGACCAGCCAGTTTGCGGCGGTGGCCAGAGCCACCGTGCCCAGGGCGGCGAAGAGCATGGTGCCGTAAAGCACCTCGTTATCGAAAAGATGAAGTTTGGCATAACGCTGCATCAGAAGCAGGGCCAGCAGTGCGAGCAGGCAGAGCAGCCCGGTATAGAACCGGCTGAAGAGGGAAATCTCGACCAGACCGGCGAAGTTCCCGGCCGGCGGGCAGGTCAACAGGACGGCCAGCCCGCCGCCGCCGGCGGCCAGCAGGGCAATGGCAAAGGGCAGGCCGGTGCGCCGGGGCAGGAAAGCCCCGGCTGCGTATGCGAGAACGCCGCCGACGGCGAGGATAATCTGGGGCAGGAGAGCGATGGTGGTCATGGCGTCCTCACCTGGTTCCGGTCAGCAAAAGTTGGACCGGCCCGGCCAGTAGTTTGAGCAAGGGCTGGGGAAAGACCCCCAGCACCACCACCGCCAAGGCCAGAGGCAGCAGAATCAGAGTTTCCCGGCTGCTGAGATCGTCGAGAATCCGCCCTTCCAGGGGGGGGCCGAAGAGGACCTCCTGGACGAAATGCAGGACATAGACCAGGGTCAACACCAGACCTCCGAAGGCGAAGACGGCGATGAGCGGCCAGGCCCGAAAGATACCGAAGAGGATCAAAATTTCGCCGACGAAATTGTTCAGGCCGGGCAAACCCAGGGATGAGAGGGCGAAGAGCAGGAAGAGGCCGCTGAACCGGGGCATCGAGTGCCAGAGACCGCCGACCTCGGCGAGCTTCCGGGTGCCGAGCCGCTCGTCCAACATCCCCACCATAATGAACAGGGCGCCGGTGGTGAGGGCGTGATTGACCATCTGCAGCAGCGAGCCGGTCAAGGCGATGGTGTTCCAGGCCGCGATGCCGAGTACCACCAGCCCCATATGGCCGATGCTGGAGTAGGCCACCAGCCGTTTCATGTCGCTCTGGGCCAGGGCGATCCAGGCGCTGTAGCCGAGGCCGGCGACGCCCAGGACCATGAGCAGGGGCGCGGCTGCGGCTGCGGCGGCCGGGAATAAGGGGACGCCGAGGCGCAACAGACCGTAGGCCCCGGTCTTCAGGAGCAGGCCGGCCAGAATGACGCTGCCGGCGGTGGGCGCCTCGGTGTGGGCGTCCGGCAGCCAGGCGTGCAGCGGCACCAGGGGAATCTTGATCGCGAAGGCCAGGGCAAAGGCAGCGAAGAGCCAGCTGCCGAGCGACGGGTCAAGTTGGGTATGAACCAGGTCGATCAGGGCGAAGGTATAGTCCCCGGTGGCCGAGCCGTGGGCCAGATAGAGAGTGATCAGGGCGATCAACATGAAGAGGCTGCCGGCGATGCTGAAGAGCAGGAACTGAACGGCGGCCCGGATGCGACCCTCGTGACCCCAGCGGCCGATGATCAGGAAGATCGGCAGGAGCTGCAACTCCCAGAAGAGATAGAAAAGAAAGAGATCGGCGGCCAGGAAGACGCCCAGCACCGCGGTCTCGGTGAAGAGCAGGGCGGCGTGGAAAAGGGCGACCCCTTGCCGGACTGAGCGCCAGGAAACCAGCACCGCCAGGAGTGAGAGCACTCCGGTGAGCAGGAGCAGCATCAGGCTGATCCCGTCGCAGCGCAGGTCGTAGGAGATGCCGAAGCGCGGCAGCCAGGCCAGGCGCTCACTCAGCTGCCAGCCGGGTTGCAGCACCCCCCCGCCCGGTTGAAAAAAGAGGGAGAGTACCAGCAGCAGCACCGCGCCGGTGGCCAGCAGCGTCGTCCAGCGGCAGAGGCGAGGACGGCCGGAGAGGGCCAGGACCACCGGCACCGCCAGGGTCGGCAGGAAAATTACCATGGAAAGCAGGGACGGGGAAGTCATGACCACAACCTCAGGGCCAGAAGGCAGAAGATCACCGCCGCGCCCAGGAGCAGACCCTGCAGAGCGGTGGAGAGGCGGCCGGTGCTTCCCCGGCGCAGGATCTGCCCGCACCAGGCCAGAAAATAGCCCGGAGTCAGGAGCCCACGGTGCACCAGCCCTTCATCCACCCCCTGCCAGAAAAAGTCGGCCAACCGGCGATAGGGGCGGGCCAAGCAGGCCAGGTAGAACCGATCCAGGCCGAATCCGCTTAGCAGTAAGCCATGGAGCACTGGTCCCAGGGAAGTGGGATTGCGCAACCCCAGCCGGTCGGCCGGTCCGTAGAAGAGCCAGGCCAGGCCCAGGCCGGAGCAGGCGAGCAGGGTGTCCAGGCTGCTCAGGCCCCAGTCCGTTGCCGGAGCGGCGAACCGGAGATAACCGGCGAGCCAGGCGGAGCCGGGCAGGTTGAGCAGGCCGCCGCCCAGGGCGAGCAGGGCCAGGGGATAGAGGACCGTGAGCATCAGGGGCGACAGCGGTTCGGAGGTGTAAGCGGCCGGACGGCTGGGAGTACCGAAAAAGACGATCAGCAGCAAGCGGAAGCCGTAGAGGGCGGAGAGCAGGACGGCGACCAGGGCCAGCACCCAGAGGAAGCGGTAGCCGAACCCGCTCTGGTGAAAGACGGCGGCCAGGATCTCGCCCTTGCTGAAAAAGCCGCCGGACGGGGGCACTCCGGCCAGGGAGACGATGCCGGCCGCAAAGCTCCAGAAGAGGGCGGGGTGACGCCGCCGCAGGAAACCGCCCATGCGGAAGATATCGTGTTCGCCGTCCAGCAGCATGATCAGGCAGCCGGCCCCCAGAAAGAGCAGGGACTTGAAGAAGCCGTGGATCAGCAGATGGAACATCGCCCCGGCGAGATCCCCGGCCCCGAGGCCCAGGAACATGAAACCGACATGGCTGATGGTGGAGTAGGCCAGGACCCGCTTGATGTCTCGCTGAGCCAGGGCCGAGGCGGCCCCGTAGAGGGCGGTGAGCGCGCCGACCGCGGCCAGGGCCAGCATTACCTGCGGCGTCAGGGTTAACAGGGGTAGGAAGCGCATCAACAGATAGACCCCGGCGGTGACCATGGTGGCGGCATGGATCAGGGCGGAAACCGGAGTAGGTCCGGCCATGGCGTCGGGCAACCAGACCTGGAGCGGCAGTTGGGCCGACTTGGCCATGGCCGCGACCAGCAGCAGGTAGCCGACCAGTTCGAGCAGATGGGGGGGAGTCCCGCCACCTGCCGATTGATCCCGTTCAGGGAGAGGGTGTCGAGATGGGTGAAGAGCAGGGCGAGAGCGATCAGCAGGGCCGCGTCGCCGATCCTGGTCACCAGAAAGGCCTTGCGTCCGGCCCGGCAGTTGGCCGGATCCTTATACCAGAAGCCGATCAGCCCGTAGGAGCAGAAGCCCACTCCCTCCCAGCCCAGAAAGAGAAAGAGCAGGTCGTCGGCCAGGACGATTACCAGCATGCTGAAGAGAAAGAGGTTGAGCAGGAAGAAGTAGCGCAGATAGCCTTCTTCCCCGCGCATGAAGGGGACCGAGTAGAGGTGGATCAGCGCCGCCACCAGGGTGACCATCAGGGCCATCACCGCCGCCAGGGGATTATAGAGCAGGCTCATCTGCGAGGTGAAGCCAGGCAGCGTCAGCCAATCACGCAGGACCAGATGAAATGTGCCGCCGCCACCGGCCGAGAAGGCGAGCGCCGCCATGGCCAGAGCCCCGAGACTGGCCAGGCAGGCAATGGCTTCCCCCAGTCGCCGGGGCAGTTGGCGGCCGCCCACCGGCAGGCAGCCGAGCAGGCCCAGTCCGCCAACCAGGGGGAAAAGCAGCATCAGGGTCAGGTAGATATGCATATTATCGGTCAGCCCTTTAGTTGATTGAAATCGTCGGCCAGGGTGGAACCGGTCCGCTGCCGGGCCGCCGCGATCAGGGCCAGTCCCACCGCCACTTCGGCCGCGGCCACGGCGATGATAAAGAGGGCGAAGATCTGGCCGTCGGCCAGCCCCCAATGTAAAGCCGAGGCCACAAAGGCCAGCGCCGCCCCGTTCAGCATGATCTCCACCCCGATCAGGATCATCAGCAGCTCCCGACGAGCCACCGCGCAGCAGGCCCCGATCAGGAAGAGCAGGGAAGCAAGGATCAGGACCTGGCCGAAAGGCACGATCATCGGGATTCCTCCGGTCCGGGGGCGATGGTCTTGCGCTCGGAACGGCCCAGATACAGGGCTCCGGCCAGACCCACGAAGAGCAGCAGGGAGACCAGTTCCACCGCGTACCAGTAATGCCGGAAGAGCAGGAGGCCGAAAGTGCGGGGCTCCAGCCGGTTGGAGGTCAGGGCGGAGGTCGCGGCCGGATCGGAGCCGACCAGCAGCAGCAGGCAAAGTCCGATCGCCAGACCCAGGACCAGCGGCGGTAACCAGCGGCGCCGGAAAAGATGTTCAATGATGGGAGCCTTGCCGGGCATGGTGATGATCACGAAGAGGAAGAGGACCATGATCGCCCCGGCATAGAGAATAACCTGGAAGGCGGCCAGCAGCGGCGCCCCCAGCAAGAGAAAGAGCAGGGCCACTCCCACCAGAGCGACGATCAGGAAGAGCACCGCGTGCACCGGCTGGCGCCGGGTGACGGCCAGGGCCGCACTACCCAGAACCAGGGCTCCGAGGAGATAGAAGATGATGGCGAGGATGGTCATCTGGTTACCTTAAATTACCTTGGGTGCAATGGTTATTCCGGGAAAGGGGAACCACCGGACCAATCTTTCCCATGCTTCCATGATTCTCATGAACCGCCCCAAATCAGGGCAAATTACTCTTAAAGTCGACCGGCGCCTTTTCATTTAAATGCCCCCCTTTGGGTCGATCTGCCGCCACGCCGGCGTGCCGATAATAATCGTATTCTTTATTCTTGCCGCCATGGTCCACCAGCAGGTCCTTTTTTTCCGCCACCAGCTCCAGAAGGGTGGTCCGGCTGAACTCGAAATCCGGGGTCAGCTGAATGGCCAGGGTGGGGCAGGCCTCTTCGCAAAGACCGCAGTAAATGCAGCGGGCGAAATTGATTCGAAACCAGCGGGCATATCGGCGACCGTCGAGGTCCTCGGCCGATTCCATCGAGATGCAGCTCACCGGGCAGACCCCGGAGCAGAGGTAGCAGGCCACGCATCGTTCGTTGCCGTCCGGGTCCCGGGTCAGGACGATACGGGCTCGGGAGCGCTCCGGCAGGATTCGCTTCTCCTCGGGATATTGTTCGGTCAGCGGCCGGCGGAACAGGTGGCGCATGGTCATGCCGTAGCTGGCGACCAGTCCCCGCAGCCCGGCCAGAACCATGGTCAGCCGGCTATTCCTTGCTTCCGCCAGTTTCATCGTAACCTCTTACGGTATAAACACCGGGCCGAAAAACAGACTCCTGAGCCGTAATGGCTCACATAATATTTCATCCGCGCCACCAGAGAATGACCGCGCCGCTTACCACGATGTTCAAGAGTGCCGCCGGCACCAGTACCTTCCAGCCGAAGGCCATGAGCTGATCATAGCGCGGCCGAGGCAGGGAAGCGCGGCTCCAGATCAGGAAGAAAGGCACCAGCGCCACCTTGAGGGCAAACCAGAGGTAGGGCGGCAGGAACGGCCCGTGCCAGCCGCCCAGGAAGAAAACGGCGACCAGGCAGCCCAGGGTGATCATGTTGATATACTCGCCGAGAAAGTACAGGGCGAAGCGCATGCCGCCGTATTCGGTGTGGTAGCCGGCCATCAGTTCGTTCTCCGCTTCGGGCAGGTCGAAGGGCAGCCGCTTGCTCTCGGCGACACTGGCGATCAGGAAGATGACGAAGGCCAGGGGCTGCACCAGGATAAAGGGATAATCGGTCTGGGCGGCGACGATCTGCCGCAGGCTGAAGGAACCGGCCAGCATCACCACCGGCACCAGGGAGAGGCCCAGGGCCAGTTCATAGCTGACCATCTGAGCGGCGCCGCGCAAGCCGCCCAGCAGGCTGTACTTCGAGCCGGAGGCCCAGCCGCCCAGGGCGACGCCGTAAACCCCCAGCGAGGCCAGGGCCAGGACAGCGAGCAGCCCGACATTGAGATCGGCTACCACCAGCACTACCTTGCCGCCGAATAGATGCAGATCGGGACCGAAAGGCACCAGCGCCAGGATCAGGAGCGGTACCAGGGCCACCACCGCCGGGGCGTAATGAAAGATGGTCCGGTCGACCCCGGCCGGGGTGATATCTTCCTTGAGCAGCAGCTTGATGGCGTCGGCCAGGGGCTGCCAGATCCCGTGCCAGCCGACCCGGTTCGGGCCATGTCTGAGCTGGAAGTGCCCCAGCAGCTTGCGTTCGATCAGCACCAGATAGGCGGCCGTCAGCATCACCAGCACCAGGCCCAGGGCCAGTTTAACGAAGAGTATGAGCAGTCCGATCAGCCACATATTTCTTACCTGTCGATCACCGTAAGTTCCGTTGCCTGCAGGCGCCGGGGCCAGGATGCCAGCCGGTCGCGCAATCGATAATGCCGGGGCAGGATGAAGCAGCCCCGGGCCATACCTGCCTCCAGACGGATCTCCAGTTCGATCTCTCCCCGGCCCAGATCCAGCCGGACCCGGCAACGGTCGCTGAGACCGGCCGGGGCCGCATCATCGGGATGCATCCAGGCCCAGGGGGCGGGGGTCAATCCTTGCACCACCTCACCCCGGGAGGACAATTCCTCGGTGCCGAAAATCGCCTCAACCACCAAGACGGTCAGGCCGTCACTTTTGCCTTGGTCCGCTGGCGGGAGTGGCACGGAGGTGAAACGCGAAGGCGTTGCCGACTCGGCCAGGATCTTGACGCCGTCGGCGGGATACCCCCGGCCCCGTAACTCGACCGCCCCGGGAAAATCCTCGGGCAACAGGGACCAGGGCGATGTCCCGGCCGTCTGGAGTTCAACCCCCAGCTTTCCGCCCAGGGCCAGCAGGGTCGGATAGGCCCCGAGAGTAGTGCCCAGGGGGATATCGTGGCTGAAGTGGCGGGGCGGGTGGGACTCCTGGCTGAACCGGTGCAGCGGCAGGCCGGGAGGATAGGCCGGGGCGCCATACTGCAGGATGCCGGCCTGGCTGATGAAGCTGCCGCCCGCCTCGAAGAAGGTGGCGGTGGGCAGGCGGAGGTGGGCCTGCCGGTAAACGGGACTGGGCAGGTAATCGAGCACCAGCAGAAGTTTGAGTCGTTGCAGGGCCTGCTCCAGACGCTCCCGGTCCGGATAGTCGTGGAAGGGATCGGCTTCCACCACCACCAGCCCCTGCACTTCGCCGGTCTCGATGGCCGCCAGAGTCTCCTCGAAACCGTCTTCTTTAGCGCTGAGCAGGGTGGCACCGACACTGTTCGGGCCCCCGGGATCGAGGAAGAAACGGCAGTTACTCTTGCATCCTGCCACCGCCCGGGCCAGATCCAGGACCAGAGCTGGCAAAGTCTCCGGTCCCAGCCGGGTGCCGCAGAGCAAGGCGGGGCGGCTGCTCTCGGCCAGCAGTTGCCCGAATCGGTCGAGGCGGGCCATAAGATTCGGCTCGAACTCCGACTCGGGCAGACCGCGCAGAAAGGCCTCGATTTCGGGAGTGGTCTCTCGGTCTTTAACCCCGGTCAGACCTTTTTTTACCAGCCGGGCCAGAAGGAGGGGGATCTCAGCCAAAGTAGCCGGCAGATGCTCGAAGTCGCAGGACAGCCGGATCGGCCTGGGGTCAAGCACCAGAAGCCGGGCTCCGTGCCGCACCGCCTGGCGCAGGGCCAGGGCCAGCATCGGCGCCTCGTTCAGGGGATCCAGCCCCACTACGATCAGCAGGTCGGCCCGTTCCAGATCGGCCGGGCTCGCGGCCAACCCCCGGTCAACACGGTGGATCACCTGCGCCAACGCCCGGCCCCGTTGGCCATCGACAAAGAAATTCGGCCCACGCCACTGCAACTCCCGGCAGAGACGGGCGAGCAATAATTGAGTCTCCAGGCTGTTGCGTTCCGAACCCAGCACCGCCACTGAACTGCTGCCGCCAAGGTCGATGATGTCCCGCAGCCGTTCGGCCGCCAGGGTCAGCCCTTCTTCCCGGGTCACGGCGCGACCGTCCGACTCGGTCAGGCGGGGACGATCCGCCTGGTTGGTGTAGCCGAAACCGTAGCGGCCCCGGTCGCAGAGAAAATGGCCGTTGACTTTCGGGTTGGGGCGGGCCGTCAATCTGATCAGCTCCCGATAGCGGCCGTTGACGGTGGTGTTACAGCCCAGGCTGCAATGGAGGCAGAGGGAAGGGGATCTTTCCAGATCCCAGTACCGGGCCTTGTAGCGCGAGGGCTTGTCGGTGAGAACCCCGGTGGGGCAGAGATCGATGAGATTGCCGCTGAAGGGGTTTTCCAGAGCGCCGTCCGCGAAACGACCGAAGTAGAGCCGGGCGCCGATCCCCAGGGCGCCGAAGTCGCGGTAGCCTGCGTATTCCTGGTAGAAGCGGACGCAACGGTAGCAATGGATGCAACGGTTCATCTCGTGCTGAACCAGCGGGCCGAGGTCCTGGTCTCGAAAGGTCCGTTTGGCGCCGGTATAGCGGCGGCGGCCGTGGCCGCCGGAAACGGTCTCGTCTTGCAGCAGGCAGTGGCCGCCTTCGTCGCAGACCGGACAGTCATGGGGATGGTTCAGCATCAGCCACTCGATGATATGGCGGCGAAAGTCGACGGCCTCGGGATGGGTGGTGGAGACCACCATGCCATCCATGGCCCTGGTCATGCAGCTCATCTGCAGCCCCTTGACCGGACCGTCGAGAAACTTGACCGCGCACATCCGGCAGGCCCCCACCGCCCCCAGGGCCGGATGATAGCAGAAGCGGGGAATCATGATCCCCAGCTGTTCGGCGGCCTCGATCACCTGGGTGTCGTCGGGCACCGTGATTTTTCGGTTATCGATGGTCAGTGTGGGCATGGGTAAATTATGAATTAAGAATTAAGAATGAAAAATTTATTTGAGCTGTAATGGGAGGGTGGCTCCGTAATTTTAATCCCATAATTACCATTGTTCCAAAGCCTGTATGTTTTTCCCAACTTCATCTCATTTCCCAAAAGGGCAACCCTTCTGACTCAAGTGTTCCCGCAGTTCATCCTCGAAATAGTCGAGCAGGCCTAGGACCGGTTCGGCGGCGCCCGGGGCCAGGGGGCAGTATGCGTGGGACATCGACTGGGCCAGGTGGCGCAGCTGGGGAATACAGTCCTCCTCGGCCTCGCCGTTCTCGAAGCGCTGCAGGAGATTATGGATATAGGGCAGCCCTTCCCGGCAGGGGGTGCACCAGCCGCATGACTCGCGCATGAAGAAGGCGATCAGGTTGAGGGTGGCGCCCACCAGACAGGTCTCCCGATCGAAGACGATGATCGAACCGGTGCCCAGTCGGCTGCCGATCTTTTTCAGGGGCTCAAAGTCCATTTCCACCTGGTAATGCATTTTGGGCAGAAAACCGGTGGAGGCGCCGCCCGGCAGGCAGGCCTTGAACTCGGTGCCGGGCAGCATGCCGCCGCCCTCGCCCTCGATGATCTCGGAGAGCGGGGTGCCGATGGGCAGTTCGTAGCAGCCCGGTTTGGCCACCCGGCCGGAGAGCGAGAATAGTTTGGTGCCGGCGCCCGATTCGCTGCGGGCCAGATTTTTGAACCATTGCGGTCCATGGCGGAGGATCGGTCCGATGCAGGCCAGGGTCTCGGCGTTATTGACCACCGTCGGTTGGCCCCAGAGGCCGCGGTCGGTCAGATGGACGCCGGGGATTTTGCTGGGGTTGGGGCGCCGGCCGGAAATGGCGTTGATCTGGGCCGAGGCCTCGCCGCAAATGTAGCGGCCGGCGCTGCGGTGGACCACGATGTCGAAGGAGAAGTCGCTGCCCAGGATGTGCTCACCCAGAAACCCAGCCGCTCGCGCCCGGCCCAGTTCGGTTTCGATCAGGGTGGCGTCCTGTTCATAAGAGGGGCGGATGAAGAAGATGCCCCGGCTGGCCGAGATGGCGTAGGCCGATAAAATTATTCCTTCGATGACCAGATGGGGGTCGAGGTTGACCAGGACCCGGTCCTTGAAGGTGCCGGGCTCCATCTCGTCGGTATTGGGCACCAGATAGCGGGGGTGAGGCGCCTCCTTGGCCAGGGAGCGCCATTTCCTGCCGGTGGGATATCCGGCCCCGCCCCGGCCCAGCAGACCGGAATCGGCGACGATATCGCAGACCTCTTCGGGTTTGAGCTCCCGCAGGGTCCTGGTCAGGGCCTCGTAGCCCCCGGTTTCCCGGTATTCTTCCAGGGTAGCCGGCCGGCCGGGTTGGCGGTTATTGAACAGGGCTTTTTCGCTCATAGTCAAACTTGAATTCCCATCAAAAGTCGCGCAAACGTCCGGCGGCGCCACGGAGGTGCGGAAGAGGCCGGCGAATTATAGCCCGTCTGCGAGCAGGCCGAAGACAAAGCAAGTGTGGTGCTGCCGGATGTTTGCGTCATCGACAGATCACCAGATCGCAAGGCCTGCTGCGCAGATCTTCCAGGATGCGGTCGATCTCCCCGTCCGTCAGGGGCCCGAAAAACTGGCCGTTGATCAGCATGGCCGGGGCATGATCGCAGTAGCCCAGACAGGCGGCCGGCACCACCGTGAACATCCCGTCGGCAGAGGTCTCGCCCGGCGCCACGCCCAGGGTGCGGCACAGGTAGGCCAGCACCGATTCACCTTTAAGCATCCAGCAGACCACACTGTCACAGACATGGATGACGAAGCGGCCCACCGGTTCCCGGTAGATAAAGTCGTAAAAGGTGGCCAGTTCCTCCAGTTCCAGGGGGGTCATATTCAGGAGTTCGGCGCCCTCTTGAACCGCCTCGTCACTCAGATAGCCGTAATGATGCTGCAACCGGTACATTACCTCCACCGCCAGTTCGCGCGGCTTGGGAGCCTGGTCGATCATTTCCCGCAGGTTATGGCGCAGTTCTTCGGGGATCATATCTTCATTCCTAACGATCGATGTCCGGCAGGATGTAATCCAGCGAGCCCAGAATGGCGACCAGATCGGCGATCGAGCGCCCCTCGGCCAGAATCGGCAGGGTCTGGATATTGGCGAAGCCGGGCGACCGGATCCGCAACCGGTAAGGTTTGCCCTGGCCCTCGCTGACCAGGTAATAACCCTGTTCACCCCGGGGCGCCTCGGTGGCCGCATAGGCTTCGCCTCGGGGCATTTTGGGGCCGCGGGTGACGTTGACGAAGTGGTGGATCAGGCTCTCGATATCCCGCAGGGTTTCCTCCTTGGCCGGGATGGCGTAGCGGTAATCGGCGGTGATGTAGCGTCCCTCCGGCATTCGGGCCGCCGCCTGTTCGATGATGCGCAGGGACTGGCGCATCTCCTCGACCCGTACCCGGTAGCGGGCCAGGCAGTCGCCGGTGTCGGCGGTGGGGATTTCGAAGTCGAAGGCCGGGTAGGCGGCGTAGGGAATCTTTTTCCTCAAATCCCACTCCAGGCCGCAGGCCCTGAGGTTGGCGCCGCTCATCCCCCAGTCCATGGCCTCGGTGAGCGAGATCGCGCCCACCCCTTTGACCCGGGCCAGGAAGATGGGATTGCGGTCGATCAGGGCCTGATACTCGCCGATCCGTTGGGCGAAGATCGAAGTGAAATTGCTCACTGCCTCCTTCCAGCCCCGGGGCAGGTCCATGGCGGTGCCGCCGATCCGGAACCAGGCGGGATGCAGCCGGCCGCCGGTGATCAGTTCGACGATATCCATGATCTGTTCCCGTTCCCGGAAGGTATAGAAGATCGGGTTCATCATCCCCAGATCCTGGACGAAGGTGCCGACGAAGAGTAAATGGTTGGAGAGTCGGAAGAGCTCGGAGAGCATCACCCGAATGTATTGAGCCCGCTCCGGGACCTCGATCCCGGCCAGGGTCTCCACCGCCGAGAGATAGGAGAGGTTATTGGCCACTCCGCTCAGATAGTCCACCCGGTCGGTATAGGGAATGAACTGGTGCCAGGACTGGCGCTCGCCGATCTTCTCGACTCCGCGATGGTGGTTGCCGATGTCCAGGTCGAGGTCGACGATCTCCTCGCCGCGCAGGGCGAGAACCACCCGCAGTACTCCATGGGTGCTGTAATGGTGCGGGCCCAGGTTCAGGATCAGATTTTCGTTGTCTCCCTCCCGGCCCAGAAGTTCGGCTGCGTCCACAGGCTGGAACTGCTCCGCCTCGGCCCGGGTGAACGGGGCCATCTCGGTGGCCCGGCCCGGATAATCCTTGCGCAGCGGGTGACCGACCCAGTCATGGGGCATCAACAGACGCCGCAGGTTGGGATGGTTGCGGAAGCGCAGGCCGAACATATCGAAGACCTCCCGCTCATACCAGTTGGCCGAAGGCCAGAGCGGAGTCAAGCTTTCCATGGTCGGCTCCGAGCCGGAGAGGGGCACCTTGAGCCGCAGCCGGGAGGCCGTTCCGAAGGAGAGCAGGTGATAGACCAGGGTGAAGTCGGCATCGACCTTGGGGTTGCGAGCCGATTCGTCAACCGCGGTCAGGTCCTCCAGCCGTTCGTAGCGGACCGCCGCCTCGGACTTTAAATAGCTCAACACTTCCAGGGCCCGGCCGGGGTCGGTTTCCAGGGTGAGCATGTCCGTGACCGGGGCCAGGATCCGGACCGCCGCACCGAACCGTTCGCCCAGGGCGGCGACCAATTGGTGGTCCCGCTCCGGCAGCTTGAGGTCGCGGGGGGGCGGAGTCCACATCAAATCGGTACGGCTGCCCCGGAAATCGGGCGGCAGTTCGGCGGTGCCGCGGATGGTGCAGCCGGCATAACCGGGTCCCCGGGCATCCCGAGCTTTGTCGTGGCCGTCGACCCGGAGCCCGTCGGTCGAGCCCTGGCTGCCACCGGCAAGATGGAAGACTGTTCGGGCCGGCCGTTCCCGGCGCCTGATCTTCTCCTGTAGAGTCATAAGCCCCTGCAGCAGCGCCTCGGGCCGGGGCGGGCAGCCGGGGACGTAGACGTCCACCGGCAGGATCTGATCCACCCCCTGGACCACGCTGTAAACGTCGTACATGCCGCCGCTGTTGGAGCAGGAACCCATGGAGATCACCCACTTGGGTTCGCCCATCTGCTCATAGAGGCGCAGGACCACCGGCGCCGCCTTCTTGAAGACGGTGCCGGAGACGATCAGCACATCGGCCTGACGCGGCGAGCCGCGAAAAACCTCGGAGCCGAAACGGGCGATATCGTAGCGGGAGGTGAAGGCCGTGGCCTCTTCGACAAAGCAGCAGGAGAGCCCGAAAAAGAGGGGCCAGAGCGAGTTGGCGTGGGCCCAGTTGATGATCCGGTCGGCGATGTTGGGTTCCGGGGTGGTGGTGGCGAGCTTCATGGACGACCCACCCCCCACTCCAGCCCGTTCTTGGCCCAGAGATAGACCAGGCTCAAAGCCAGAACCCCGATGAAGGAGGTGATCTCCAGCCAGCCCCACCAGCCCAGGGGCTCCATGGCGACCGCCCAGGAGAAAATAAAGGCCCCCTCGACATCGAAGAGCAGGAAAAAGATGGCCACCAGATAAAAGGGAGCGGGGTGGGGTGGCCGCAGGCCGGGGCTGGGCAGCACCCCGCACTCGTAGGGCCGCAGCTTTTCGGGATTGACGCGCTTCTCACCCAGCCAGCCGGCCAGCCAGAGGATGACGCCGATGAGCAAAAAGACCATCAGGGCGTAGATCGCCAGGCTGACCAGCCCCGGAGACCAGGGCGAGAAGTCGGTATGTGCGGGGACGAAATCCATTAATTGCGCGCAGTCCGAAAGGCCCGGCCTTTCGGTAATCATTTCCGGATGCCGTGGCGGGATAATGCCGCCGGACTTGACGGACTTGCCACGGGGTGTCTGTCTGTTTCTTCGATTGTAGTAGCGAAGAGCCCGGTATGTATAGCCTAAAATTATTTTTCCCGATGGGAGGAAGGTAGGAAGGGCGGTTTAGGGTGGCGCGGCGGTTTAGGGAAGGGCGCTGAGTGAAGGCCGGCAGCAGGTCACGGATGCTGTGGAACGGGGCGGTAAAGGGAAGGGTTTTGCCGGTTGAACCGCCCCAGGTTCAACCGGGGGCGGATGGCGGTTGTTTTCGGGGCCCCGGCTGCTTCCGCCGGCTGTCGAGCAGATGGCCCAAGGCCAGGAGGGGATGACGCCAGGCCAGGCGTGGCCCGGCGTAGCGCATCACCGTCCGGATCTTCTCGCGCAAGGCCGGCTTGTAACAGTGGATCGGGCAGTTGCCGCAGGTGGTTTTGTTCTCCTGGAAGGGGCAGTGGGCCAGACGCAGCCTGGCGTACTCCAGGAGCTCGCGGCAATCTGGACAAAGTTCGCCGGTGCTTTGGTGATGATCGCGGCAGTAGAGCCTGATCATCAGCTCCACCGTCCGTCGTTCCCTCCGCATCCGGGGGTGGGTCATGTCCTTTAACCCTCCTGGAGAAAACCGGTCAGTTCGGCCAGCTCGATACGGCGCATCAAGCGGCCGGTTCTTTCCATCTTCCGGGCCCGCTGTTGGTAGAAATCCAGACAACGGCGGGCCAGGGTGACAACCTCATCGTCGTTCAAACCCTCGCCGACCAGATCACCGATCCGGGGGGCGCCGCCGCCGTTGCCGCCGAAAATCAGGTTCCAGCCTTTAGTGGTGCCGAAGATGCCGAGATCGCGCAGATAGCTTTCGCAGCAGTTGAACTGGCAGCCGGAGATGCCGACCTTGGTCTTGGCCGGCAGGGCCAAGGGCAGCAGCACTTCTTCGATCTTCTTGCCCAGGGCCAGGGTATCCTGACGGCCGTATTTGCACCATTGTTGACCCGGGCAGGCCTGGATGTAGTGGATACCGGCCGGTTTCTTAGGTCCTTCGGGCAACCCCAGTTCCCGCCAGATCTCGGCGGCCGTCGCCGGCGAGTGGCCGCCGATGGCCAGACGCTGGGCGCCGGTAATCTTCAGGAAGGGGATCCGGTGCTCCCGGGCCAGGGCGGCGATCCGCTCCAGGTATTCGGGAGTGACCAGCCCCATCTTGGGACCGGGCAGAACATTATAACTCTTGCAGCCTTCCCCTGAGGTCGAATCTGCTTGGTTATCAATCTGTGGACATACGGAGGTATAGTCCACAGATTTCTGCCTTGCATCTCCGGCCTCAGGGGAAGACTGCTCCTGTTGAACCTGGTTCGGAGGATTTGCCGCGGGACGTTTTTCAGAGAATTTCATGTGGGTGTCAGTCATGGCCGGACTCCTGGATGGAAAAATGATTGTTGTTCAGTAAGCCTATCATATCCCGATCAGGCAGCCCATTCCTTGATCCAGGTCAAGAAATCCGTTTAATTCAGCCACCTTTCCAGGCCTATCTCCACCGTGCGGTCACCGGCAGTCAGATAGATGTTGGAGTCGCTGATGGTCAGCTGCAGGTTCAGATTGCGGCTGACCAGGCCGGCCAGAGCATCCTGGTCGGATACGGCCAGGTGCAGGACGGTCAGGTTGCGCAAACGTTCCAGTTCTCCCCGGTTTTTCTGCCACCAGACCTCTGCCGCCCGGCTGCCGTAGGTGACCGCCACCACCCGCCGCGCCCGCCCGCAGGCCTGGCGCAACCGGCGGGGATCGGGCTGGCCCAGATCGATCCAGAGTTCTAGTTCATCGCTCAAGCTTTTTTGCCAGAGATCGGGCTCTTCCACCGAACTCAACCCCCGGGTGAATTTTAGCTGTTCGTCGGCATAGAGAGCGAAGGCCAGTAACCGGATCATCATCCGGGCCTCGGTTTCCGAGGGGTGCTGAGCCACGGTCAGGGTGTGGCTTCCGTAGTACTGGCGCTCCAGGTCGCTGATCTCCAGGAGCGCTTTAAAGATCGTCGCTTTCAGGGCCATGATTTTTTGCCGCCGGGTGCCGGGTTATCGGTGGTGTTCGGCGATCTTGGCGAACATCTGCACCAGACCTGAACAGAGGGTGAAGATCGACTTGATGTGGAGATTGACTCCGCAACACTCGTCGAAGAAGATGTTGAGAACCGAATCCAGATCCTCTTCCGGGGCCTGATAGCAGATCAGGATTGGTACCTTGGGCAGGGGATGGAGAACCAGGGCGATATCGGACTGGTACCAGTCGATGGTCCGGCCCTGGAAAAGATCGATGATGTCGCTCAAGAGATCGGGATGGGCATCGGCCAGCAGCCGCAGCGGGGTTTCGCAGCGGCTGGTGAACAGGCCCTGCCATTCGATGCCGCCCTTGAACTCCCGGAAAGAGAGCCAGCGGCCAGTGATCTCCCCGTGGCTCTGGTGGGTGATGTATGAAAGCAGCGGTGCCTCGACCCAGGGGATGATATGGCATTCGGAACTGACCACGCCCCGGGTGTCGACCAGGAATTCCTTGCCAAAGGAGCGGATCACCAGTTTGTCGCCCCGCATGGTGGCACCGAGCCGTGGGGCCAGGGCGGTCGGATCGATCTCGCTCATTTTTCGCCGCAGCTTGTCCATAAACTCGGCCTGCTCCATTTCCCGGTCTTCGCGTTGGGTCAGGCGTCCGGCCAGTTGGGCGGCCGCCTCCGGGGCCAGATCGGGACAATCGGAGAGCGGCTGGCGGCCGGCCGCCAGCGCTGCGGCAAAGGCCAGGCAGGAGGGCAGAAGGCATTTACCGCAGTTGCTTTTCGGCAGCAGCTTGTAGATTTCGAGCGGAGTCGGAACTGGGGCGGTCATCATACTCACCGGGTTTTGTAGTTAAGTTGGACCCTGAACCTTATATCAGCCAAGCCGGTCTGGCAACCGCCTATTCCGTCCGGTGTCGTTCTTCGGAGGTCATTGCACCTGGAAGAGAACCGGGGTATATAAGGAAAGATGAAAATTGACCTCACCCGTGAGCCGCCGGCCGATATCTTCCGGAACCGGGGCAAGTACATCCTGATCTCCCTGCTGCTTCTGGCCCTGGCTCTCTGCGGGCTCCTGCTGATGGCCTACGGCATTCTTTCCGACACCCCAAACAGCGAAATCCTGGAAACCGTGGCCCTTTCCCTCTTCGTCGGACCGGCCTTGATCTTTGTTTATATCGGCGGCAAACTCCAGGACTACAAAAAACTCAATCCGGAGCAGGAGAAGGAGCTGGCCGAGCTGCGCCGCCGGCATCCCGAAATCGCCCTTTACTGCGAGTTGGTGGCGCAAGCCGACCGCCGGCCGATCCATGCCGAATACGAGGCCTGCAAAGAGCTGGACGAAGACAAGGGATCCAAGAGTTAAGCGATCGAGTTGACGTGGAAATAAGGTTGAAAACGAAAATCCGGCTGGGGCTGATCATCCCTTTACTGTTGCTCCTGACAGCGGTCCCGGCGGCCCGGGCCGGTTTCAACGATCTATCCCGACCGGAGCGGCTGGGACTGGCGCTGACCCTGGGGCATTCCTACGACCCCGAACCCACCTTCGGCTTTGCCCAGCTGACCGGAGTGGCCCAGTACGATTATGATCGGGTCTGGCCGCACCCGGCTCCGGAACCGCTTCGTTTCAAGCTGGAAAGCAGTCTGGGGTTCGCCTCTTACCAGGGCAACCGGCGGCTGTTCTCCTCGGTCAACATGCTGGCTCAGTATTACCTGGCCCCAAAAACGGCCCGCTTTCGCCCCTATGTCGAGGCGGGCATCGGCCTGATCTACAGCGACTTCCAGGTCGAAGGGCAGGGACTGCGGATCAATTTCAACCCCCAGTTCGGCATCGGTTGTGATTACCGGAGCCAGGCCGGGGCGATCTATTTCGCCAGCTTTCGTCCGCATCACCTCTCCAACGGCGAACTTTACCACGAAAATCGCGGTATCAACTCGGTATTGGTGCAATTCGGCCGCTATTTCTGAGCCTGGTAACTCATCGCTTATTCCTGCTCATTTTACGGCAAGATCTTATGCCGATTGCGTTTCAGGCCAGACTTGTACATGCACTGCAGCTGAATTCTTGCCATTCTTATCCCATCCCGGTATATCCTAACTAGATGACTTATCGGCCAGCGCCAGAGGGGGCGAAGCCGTGAACCTGCAGATCGGGGGAACAAACCATGGAAATTTTTTGCCAGAATTGCCAGAAGAGGGTGGGGCAGATCGCCGATGAAAAAATCCCGGTGGGGCAAAGGGCCAGTGTCACGTGCCCCCAATGCGGGGAAAAAATCTATTTATCCAGATCGGCTCCCGAAGCCGCTCCCGGCATCACCACCGGTGCCGTCAAGGCCGCCACCCCGAATGCGCCGCCGCCCGGGGTCGAAATCCCCGGCCGGACAAGAGGCGCCGAGTCCGAAAGCGGAGCCCAGGAGACTGCCGCACCGACCGGGGCCGGGACCGACTATGACTTCACCATCGGCGCCATCCTCAAGGAGGCCTGGCAGAAAACCAAAGGGGTCAAGGGGCCGCTCTGGGGTGGCCTGCTGATGATTCTTCTGGCGCTTATGGTGATCGGGACCGTCCTGGGTTTCCTGGCCCGAATGCTCAGCTCCGGTGGCAGCAGCGTCGCGATAGCCGCGGCCCTGCAGATCACCCTGACCATCGCAATGTATCCCTTAATGGCCGGGATCATGATGATCGGCATCCGCCGGGCGGTGGACCTGCCGGTCAACTGGCAACTGGCCTTCGGTTACTTCTCCTTCCTGCTGCCCATCGTCATCTCCGTATTCCTGACCGGGATCATAACCAGCCTGGGCTTTATGCTGCTGATTATTCCGGGTATCTACCTGAGCCTGGCCTATATGCTGACCATTCCTCTGATCGTCGACAAGGGGATGGGGCCCTGGCAGGCCATGGAGGCTTCGCGCAAGGCTATCTCCAAGCACTGGTTCAAGATCTTCGGCCTCTACTTCGTAATGGCCCTGATCTATATGGTCAGCATGATTCCGTTGGGATTGGGGGTAATCTGGACCATGCCGATGTTCATCATGGTCACCGGCATTCTCTATCGGGAGATCTTCGGGGTGAGCGAGCAGGCCTGAGCCGGCGGCTCAGGCCTGCATTAAGAAGCAAAATTAGAAATGCAAAATAAACCGCGTAGGTCCAAGAGTAAGGGAAAGGGACAAATTAAATATTTGTGCCTATAATTATGTTCGCTTTCGTCCAAGTTCCGGAAATTCGCTTTTCGGCTATAAAATTTTGCCTTTTGCCTTTTTAATTTTGCCTTGATTTCTATGCCCCTCACCCCGGAATTCCTCCAAACCGTGGCCCGCACCCCCGGAGTCTACCTGATGCGGGATGGGCAGGGCCAGGTCCTCTACGTCGGCAAGGCCGTGGATCTGCGGCAGCGCCTCTCTTCCCACCGCGACGCGGCCCGGGGCGGTCAGTCTAAGACTGTGGCGCTCCTGGGGCGGACCGCCACAGTGGAGACCATCCTCACCGGTACCGAAAAAGAGGCGCTGCTCCTGGAAGGGGCCTTGATCAAGAAGTATCGCCCCCGCTACAACGTAATCCTGCGAGACGATAAGAGCTATCCCTACCTCAAGGTGACCGTGGGCGAGACCTGGCCCCGGGTTCTGATCACCCGGCGCCGGCGCAAGGACGGTTCCCGCTATTTCGGTCCTTATGTTTCGGCCGGTGCCATGCACGAAACCCTGCGGCTGATCCGGGCGCTTTTCCCGCTCCGCACCTGCAAAGGCCAGGAGGTGATGCACCGGCAACGGCCCTGCCTGAATCATCAGCTGGGCTTGTGTCCGGCCCCTTGCAGCGGCTCGGTCGACCGGATCGCTTACGACCAGGCGGTGCGCGAGGTGCTTATGATCCTGGAGGGCAGGCGCCGTGAATTGCTCGGCTACCTGGACCAGCGGATGCGGGCGGCGGCGGCCGGCCTGGAGTTTGAGAAGGCCGCCGGTTATCGCGATCTTAAACTATCGCTGACCGCCACCCTGGAGAAGCAGGTGGTGGCCGCCGGTCACTACAAGAGTCAGGACGTCTTCGGCCTGGTCCGCCACGGAGTAACGGTGGTGGTGTCGGTCCTTTTCGTCCGCGAGGGGCTGGTCACCGGCCAGCAAAGCTTTATCCTGGCCGACCCGCTCGGCGGTGATCCCGAAGTGCTGGGCAGCGCCCTGGTTCAGTTCTACCAGGACGAGCGGGAGATTCCCGGCGAGATTCTGGTCGGGGTCGAGCCGGACCGGGTTGAAGTCCTGGTCGATTGGCTGAGCGAGCAGCGGGGTGGGCCGGTCCGCCTGCACCACCCGCAACGCGGAGCGGCGGTGGCCCTGGTCCGCATGGCCGAAAACAACGGGCGCCAACTCTTCGCCGACCGGGAACGCGAGGCCGAGTCCAACCGGGCCCTGCTGACCGCGGTGGCCCGACAGCTGCACCTTACGGCTCCGCCGGAACGAATCGAATGTCTGGATATCTCCAATCTCGACGGCAAGCAGGCGGTGGGCTCGCTGGTCGCCTTCCGCGATGGCCTGCCGGATAAGGAAAACTATCGCCATTACCGGATCCGGTCCGGCGACACCCCGGACGACTATGGGATGATCCGGGAGGTCCTGTTCCGCCGCCTGGCTCCGGACCGGGAGCGGCAGGTTCCGGACCTGCTGCTGATCGACGGCGGCAAGGGGCAACTCAACGTGGCGTGGGAGGTCCTGACCGAAACCGGCCTGACCGGCCAAGTGGGTCTGGCCTCTCTGGCCAAAGAGAAGGCGGAGGAAGGCGAGAAGGTCTTTCTGCCCGGACGTAAAAACCAGCTTGCCCTGAAACGCCATGACCCGGTCCTGCACTTTCTGATGCGGATGCGCGACGAGGCCCACCGCTTCGGGGTCACCTTCCACCGACGTTTACGGCGCAAAGAGACCCTGGCCACCGAACTGACCGTCATCCCCGGCCTGGGAACAAGCCGCAGCCGTTTGCTGCTCAAGGAACTGGGCAGCCTGAAAAGGGTGCGGGAAGCGACAGTCGAAGACCTGACGGCGGTCAAGGGTATCGGCCCGGAGCTGGCCCGGGAGATTTACGATCATTTTCACCTGGGCGGCTGACAGGTGCTGAGCCCCCAGGCAGATAATAACCGGTCCGGCTTGCTGGTCTGTGTCCCGGTGTGACCAACAGATAAAGGGATTTCCCCTCGGAGTAACGCAGTCCGGAACCGGCGCGTCCGGGGCCGCCTTGGCCGATCAGCTCAAGAGTCTCAACTGGAAAAGCCGGCAGGCCGAAAGAAAGGGTAGGGCCACGGCATCCTAAATTGCGGAAAGCAGAGCCAAGATCAAGGCTCTGCTGCGACTGAACTGATGGAACAACAAAGGCGATGAGCAAAAGTCAAAAGCGGATCTGGCCTCTTTTCCCCGGCCAATACTCTTCCATGGCAGGAGATTATAAATGATTGAGAGTTTCAAGGAGATTGGGGTGTTGCTGGCGACGACATGTGCCGTTCTGCTGGTCACCTTGGCGTCAACGGCTTTCTCGGCGATTGCCGCGGAACCTCAGGAAACCCTGAAAGTCATTCCGGCCCGGCTGCGCATGACGTTTGACAGGGTGAATCTGCCCGAAGATGAAAAGATGGGATTGATGGGAGGCTCCTTTCTTTATGATGCCTATGACTGGCTGTCGATCGGACCGGCCGCTTACGGGGCGGTCACCGGTGACCGTGGCGGGTTCATCACCTTGGGCCTGGCCGGCGACCTGCGTATGCCACTGGCCGAGAGGATCGACCTGGACGGCGGGCTGTTCGTCGGCGCCGGTGGCGGCCGTGGCGGCTATACGCTTCAGGGCGGCGGACTGATGGTCCGTTCGCACTTGGGCGTGACCCTGAAGTTGACCGACTGGTGTAATCTGGGTGCCGGCGCCAGCTATGTCGATTTCCCCAACGGCAGCATCCACAGTCTGCAGCCCTATATCGCCTACGAGTACCCTTTCAGGACGCTTCTGACCCATGGCTGGCCGGAACTGGATATCGACAAAACCAGGAATCCTCACCTGTCTATTTCCGGGCAGGAATTTTCCCTGGTCTACCGCTATGACCGCATTCCGGGAGGAGTCAAGACCGATAAAGGCGACAAGCAGAATTCGACCATCCAACTCTTGGGGGCGGAATGGCAGCATTACCTGGGACAGGACGGGCTGTTCCTGAAGATCGAATCGGAAGGGGCCATGGGCGGTAAAAGCAACGGCTATATGCAGATCCTGTTGGGCGGAGGCTACCGGTTGGCGCTGGCGTCCACCACCGCGTTGAAACTGTCGGTTTCGGCCGGGGCGGCCGGCGGCGGATCGGTGGCCACCGGCGGCGGTGTGCTGCTCGATGGTTCGGTTGCTATCCAGCAGGACTTCACCGACAGTCTCTTTATCGAAGCGGGAGGTGCCTATGTGAACTCACCCGATGGCGATTTCCGCGCAACCAGCTATCTGGCCAAAGTCGGTTACCGCTACGGAACCCCGATATTCGATCGGAACGAGGTGCCGGTCACCGACCTTGAAGGCTTCGAGCAGAAAAGGTTGCGGTTGCGTTTCGTTGAGCAGACCTACCTGGAGGGTGCTTCAGACTGGCGAAATCATCATGCCGACCAGAATGTCGATACCTTGGGTTTCCAGGTCGATTATTTTCTCGTTCCCAAGCTATATCTCAGTGGTCAGGGCATCGCTGCCTGGAACGGCCAGGCCGGCGGTTATATGACCGGCCTGGTTGGCGGAGGGCTGCATCTGCCGATCGCGAAAACGCCGCTTTATGCCGAACTGGAAGGGTTGTTCGGCGCCGCCGGCGGCGGCGGGTTGGATGTGGCCGGTGGCTTCGTCTGGCAGGCCAACGCGAATCTGGGCTACAGGCTCTCCGATGCTTTCAGCCTCGCGGCTTCATACGGCTACATGTCCGCCCCGAAAGGGAATTTCCGTGCCAAAGTCCTAGGCATTTCCCTGGCCTATCACTTCAGTCTGTTCACCGCTGATGGCTATTCTGTCTCAGAATCGAAAAATTAGGTGCTGATCCCGGTCTTTCCCGGTCCTGCACTTTCTGATGCGGATGCGCGACGAGGTCCACCGTTTCGGGATCACCTTCCCCCGACGTTTCGGCGCCAAGAGACTCTGGCCACCGAACTGACCGTCATCCCCGGTCGGGAAAAAACCGCAGCCGTTTGTTGCTCAAGGAACTGGCAGCCTGGAAAGGGTGCGGGTAGCGACAGTCGAAGACTTGGCGGCGGTAAAGGATTCCGGCCAGGAGCTGGCCCGATCGATTTACGACCATTTTCATGCCGGTGACTGAGAAGTCGTAAATCTCCGCTTGCACCCCAGCCCCCCGGGCGGATTATCGGTTGCTTTTTACAGGTGGTAAAATTAAGATGTTTTTCCGCTTTTGCGGTTTTCTTCCACGGTCCAAGCGAATATCATCATCAATAACGGACCGGTTTTATTCAGAGCAAGATATCAGGAGTTTTCATCGCCATGTGGGAATATACCGATAAAGTCAAAGAGCATTTCCTCAACCCCCGCAACGTCGGGGAAGTGAAAGACGCCAACGGGGTTGGCGAGGTCGGTTCGCTGGCCTGCGGCGACGCACTGAAGCTTACCCTTAAGATCGACGAGAACGAGGTTATCACCGACGCCCAGTTCAAGACCTTCGGCTGCGCCAGCGCCATCGCCTCTTCCTCGGCCCTTACCGAGATGGTCAAGGGCATGAAACTGGCCGAGGCCGAGAAGATCACCAACGAGGATATCGCCGAATTCCTGGGCGGTTTGCCCAAGGAGAAGATGCACTGCTCGGTGATGGGCCGCGAGGCCCTGGAAGCGGCTATTGCCGACTACCGCGGGATCAAGCTGCCGATGGCCGAAGGCGAGGTGGTCTGCGAATGTTTCGGGGTCACCGATCTTGAAGTGAAGCGGGCGATTCAGGAATCCAACCTGCAGACGGTGGAGGAGATCACCAACTTTACCAAGGCAGGCGGCGGTTGCGGCAAGTGTCACGATCGGCTGGAAGAAATTCTGCAAGAGATGCGCCAGGACAAGGTCCAGGCCTCCATTCCCGACCGTCGGCCCCGGCGGATGACCACCATCCAGAAGATCAAAATGATTGAGGAGGCCCTGGAACGCGAGATCCGACCGGCTCTGCGAAAGGACGGCGGCGACATTGAGCTGATCGACGTCGACGGCGACACGGTCATCGTTTCACTGCGCGGCTCCTGCGCCAGCTGCATGAAGTCGCAGACCACCTTGAAGGAGTACGTTGAAAAGAAGCTGCGGGAACAGGTGCTCGACACCCTGACCGTCGAGGAGGGCAGGGCATGAGCGACGAGAAACGCGTGGTCTACATGGACAACAACGCCACCACTCGGGTCGCTCCCGAGGTGCTGGAGGAGATGCGCCCCTTCTTCTGCGAGCTCTACGGTAACCCCTCCAGCATGCACAGCTTCGGCGGCCAGGTGGGGAACAAGGTGACCGAGGCCCGAGCGCGGATCGCCTCGCTCCTGGGTGCGCAGCCCGACGAGTTGATCTTCACCAGCTGCGGCACCGAAAGCGATTCCACCGCTATTCTTTCGGCACTGCAGACCCAGGCCGACCGTCGCCACATCGTCACCACCAGGGTCGAGCACCCGGCGGTGAAGAATCTCTGCGAACGGCTGCAGACCCTGACCGGCCACAAACACAAGGTGACCCAGCTACCGGTGGAATGCGACGGCACCCTCGACCTCTGCAAGTACGAGGAAGCGCTGACCGAGGACACCGCCATCGTCAGCATCATGTGGGCCAACAACGAGACCGGGGTGCTGTTCCCGATCCCGCAAATGGCGGCCATGGCCAAGGAGCGCGGCATCCTCTTCCACACCGACGCAGTACAGGCGGTGGGCAAGATTCCCATCAACCTGGCCAAGGTGCCGGTGGATTTCCTGTCGCTCTCGGGCCATAAACTCCATGCCCCCAAGGGCATCGGCGTATTGTACGTGCGCAAGGGCACCCCCTTCGTGCCCTTCCTGATCGGCGGCCACCAGGAGCATGGCCGGCGCGGCGGCACCGAGAACGTCACCTCGATCATCGGTCTGGGCAAGGCGTGTCAACTGGCAGGTGAGCGGATGCACGAGGAGAACACCCGGGTCAAGGCCATGCGCGACAAGCTGGAGGATGGACTGCTGGCCGCCATTCCCCACAGCCTCCTGAACGGCCATAAGACCGAGCGGCTGCCCAATACCAGCAACATCAGTTTCGAGTACGTCGAGGGCGAGGCGATCCTCCTGCATCTGGACCGTTTCGGCATCTGCGCCTCCTCGGGCTCGGCCTGCACCTCCGGCTCGCTTGAACCATCGCACGTGATGCGGGCCATGGGCGTGCCTTTCACCGCCGCTCACGGTTCCACCCGCTTCAGCCTCTCCACGTACAACACCGAGGAGGAGATCGATTATGTCCTGGAGCACCTGCCCGGGATCATCGCCAATCTCCGTGAGATGTCGCCCTTCTGGGCCGAGGCCATGAAAACCGAAGCCGGCTGCGGTTGCGGCTGTAAAAAGAACTGAGCGCCAAGATGAAAGTAATTCCCGCCTCCTTTGAAATCCAGGACGAACTCGACCGTCAGCCTCTGGCCGTGCGGATCGAGGCCTGCGGTCGGATCTGCTACAAGAGCGAAGAAAAGATCAGCGGTGATTCGGCCACGCCCTTTATCAAGACCATCCTCAAACACGGCCACAACTCGGTGGCCGAGATGGGGGTGATTACCCTGCGGCTTGAATTCGATCCGGAGTCACTGGCCCACAAGTTCATGGCCCGGCAGCCCAAATTCCTGCAAATCGACCGGCCCGACAAGGGCCGGATGCTGATCACCGGCTCGGTCCGGGCCTACCGCGAACTCTTTCGGGAATACCCCAGCGATAAGCTGATCAAGGCGATGGTCGGCTTCCTGGGTGAACGCTACCCTTTGTTCTTCGAGGATCTTACCCCCCCGCACGGCTGGATGACCCAGACCGGAGTGGAGGTCGAGAAGCTCTCCCTGGCCAAGGTTGAAAAACTGCCGGCCGACCTGCAGGCCCGGCATCGTTACGTCGGGGTCAAGTTCATCACCAATCGGGCCGTTACCCACGAGATCGTTCGGCACCGGCCCTGTTCCTTCCTGCAGGAGAGCCAGCGTTATTGCCGCTACAGCGAGGACAAGTTCGCCAACCAGGTCACCTTTATCCGGCCCATGTTCTTCATCGAAGGCAGCGATGAGTACCGCCTCTGGGAAAAGGCCATGGTCGAAACCGAAAAAATCTACCTGGAACTTCTGAAGACCAGCTCACCCCAGGCCGCCCGTACGGTATTGCCCAATTCCTGCAAGACCGAGATTATCGTCTATTGCAATCTCCTGGAGTGGCTGCATATCTTTCGCCTCCGCACCACCCAGGCCGCCGAACCCTCGATGCGCGAGGTGATGATCCCGTTGCTCAAGGAGATGGGACAGCGTTACCCGGCCCAGTTCGCCGAATTGAGCCGTTCTCTTTCATAAGCACCGCCCGGCAGCCCGGGCCGCTTGGGAACAACGCCCGCCACGACCACATAGCTTAAATCGTTCCCGGGCTCCGGCGTTCAAGCCCTGAGCCCCGGGAATGATCGGTGTGGTTCATTGTCGTCTGCAGTTGCTTTCATCAGAATCAAGGTCGAGAGCAGGGTATTGACCTTCTGCCGCCGCACCGGGCTTTTAAACTTCTCAGGGATTCATACCTGTTGCTTTCCGTTTGATTATCCGGTAATTTTCCAAGGTTTTGTTTCATGAGGCGCTGATCCGTAGGCCAACCTGCGGCCGCTGACGATCATCCCTCTCCCCTTTATTCCGTCGCACTAAATACAGAAAACAACCGGCCGTTCCGGCGGTCCGGCAAGGATACCGATGTATTTGTTTTTAAATTATTAATTTAGAGAAGGAGGAGACAATGGCTTTTAACGCAGTGGAAATGGCAGACTGGCAGATATCCGAGGCTGCTGAAAAAAACATGCCCACACCGGAGGAATGGCGAGACAAATTAGGCCTCGAGAAAGACGAAATTCTCCCCATGGGCAGGTTGGCCAAGCTCGATTTTCTTAAAATCATGAATCGGCTCAAAGACAAGCCGGACGGCAAATATATCGAGGTCACCGCCATTACCCCGACCCCCCTTGGTGAAGGTAAAAGTACCACTTCCTGCGGTCTGATGGAAGGTCTGGGCAAACGCGGCATGAATGTCGGCGGTGCCCTGCGTCAACCTTCCGGTGGCCCGACCATGAACGTCAAGGGTACCGCGGCAGGCGGCGGCAACTCCCTGCTGATCCCGATGACCGAATTTTCCCTCGGGTTAACCGGTGATATCAACGACATCATGAACGCTCATAACCTGGGTATGGTCGCCATGACCGCCCGGATGCAGCATGAGCGGAACTACAACGATGAGCAGCTGGCCAGATTGACCGGCATGCGGCGGCTTGACATCGACCCCACCCGGGTGGAATTCGGCTGGATCATCGATTTCTGTGCCCAGGCCCTCAGGAACATCGTCATCGGCCTCGGCGGCCGCACCGACGGTTTCACCATGCAGTCCAAGTTCGGGATTGCCGTGGGCTCCGAACTGATGGCCATTCTCGCCATCGCGACTGACCTGGCCGACCTGAAGGAGCGGATCAACAATATTACCGTGGCCTTTGACAAGAGCGGCAAGCCGGTAACCTGTCGCGACCTGGAAGTCGGCAACGCCATGGCCGCCTTCATGCGCAATACCATCAACCCGACCCTGATGTGTACCGCCGAGTACAACCCTTGCCTGGTACACGCAGGACCTTTCGCCAATATCGCGGTCGGTCAGTCTTCCATCATTGCCGACCGGGTTGCCCTGAAACTCTTTGATTACAACATCACCGAGTCCGGCTTTGCCGCCGATATCGGTTTCGAGAAATTCTGGAACGTGAAATGCCGCTACTCCGGCCTCAAGCCGCACGTTTCCGTACTCACCGCCACCATCCGTGCCCTGAAGATGCACGGCGGCGGACCGAAGGTTGTGGCTGGTAAACCTCTGGATGATGCCTACACCAAAGAGAATGTCGGCCTGGTCGAGAAAGGTTGCGAGAACATGGTCCACCTGATCAACGTAATCCGCAAAGCCGGCATCAACCCGGTGGTCTGCATCAACCGCTTCTATAGCGATACTGACGAAGAGTGCAAGGTCGTCCGCAGGATCGCCGAGGCTGCCGGTGCCCGTTGTGCCGAGTCCAAACATTGGGAATTAGGCGGCGAAGGCGCTTTGGAATTCGCCGATACGGTTATCGAAGCCTGTAACGAAGAGAATGATTTCAAATTCCTCTATCCGCTGGAGATGAAACTCCGTGACCGGGTTGAAATGATCACCAAGGAAGTATATGGCGGTGATGGGGTTGATTGGTCGCCCGAGGCTAATGCCAAGGCTGAGATGCTGGAGAAAGATCCCCAGTACGCAGATTACGCCACCATGATGGTCAAGAGCCACCTGAGCCTGAGTCACGACCCGACTCTCAAAGGTGTGCCCAAGGGATGGCGGCTGCCGGTACGGGACATCTTGATCTATTCCGGCGCCAAGTTCCTCTGCCCCTGCGCGGGGACGATCAGCTTGATGCCTGGCACCAGCTCAAATCCGGCCTTCCGTCGTATTGACGTTGATCCGGAAACCGGCAAGGTATCAGGACTGTTCTAAGCGAAGCAGGGAATTTTTCTCAGTTTTTTCAGCGGTCGGTGGCGGAAGTCACCGGCCGCTTTTTTGTTTAAGTCAGGCATGGAGACAAAAGGCACTTAGCAAACCATCGCCCATTCAGGATTTTAAATCCTTAGTGATTTCTGCCTCTTAGCCTGCGACCTATGGTCAACCCGATCTCGAATAATACAAAGACGGTGACTATATCATCCGCCCGGGCGATCTGGACACCGATTTCTTCAAGCCGGTCACCAGCGCCCTGTCGGTGGTCCGAGATGACAAAAAATAGCCGAAATCGTTCAGCCCGAGGAATATTTCGGCGAGATGTCAGCCATCACCGGCGAACCGCGTTCGGCCAATAAAATTTCCAAGGGCCGCTCCATGGTTAAGCGTTTCTCCGGTGGCAAGAGCATGGAATTGATCGAAAAACATCCGGACGTCAGCAAGCATCTATGCAAAACCGTTTCCTCCGGCATTCGCAGGCCAACTAGATGATCTTCAAACTGGCCAACAGCCGCAACAAGTCGGGTTGATCGTTTCGGTTCGCCGGGGGATCGATAGCCGCCAGACCCTTGTCAGCTTGACTGGCTGCCACTTTGTACTACCAATTATTGCTTGAAATTAAATTTTCAATTCAGTAAGTTGCTAAGTTCTGGCCGTTGATGAATGCTCGTTCATTTCAGTCGGGACAAAAATCCCTTGTCCTGGCGGCGGTCGCTCAGCTGGATTCTCCCCCTTTATACAGGGATTCCGGTCATGACGATCAAGACCAAAACTCGAACGGGCGCCAACCGGAGCTAGCAGGACCATGATCGAAAAAAAATTATTCATTTTATATAAAATTAAGCTGTTTAAAGGAGCTAAACATGAGTGCAAAAATCATCAGCGGCGTCGAGATCGCCAAGGCGATTCGTGACGAACTGAAAGAAGAGGTTGCTCAACTCAAAGCGAAACACAATGTGGTTCCCGGCCTGGTCACCATCCTGGTCGGCGAAAATCCTGCCTCGGTTTCATACGTTACCGCCAAAAGCAGAACCGCCAAGGAACTCGGGATCTATTCGGAGCAGGTCGATCTACCGGCCGACACCAGCGAAGCGGATTTGCTCACCCTGATCGACAAGTACAACAAAGACGAAAAGATCAACGGGATTTTGGTCCAGTTGCCTCTGCCCAAGCATATCAATGAAGGCAAGGTGCTCTACGCCATTGATCCCGCCAAAGACGTCGACGGCTTTCATCCCGTTAACGTCGGCAAGATGGTCCTGGGCGAAAAATGCTTTCTGCCCTGCACCCCGCACGGCATCCTGGAAATGCTGCAGCGCAGCGGCATCGAGACCAGCGGCAAAGAGGTCGTCGTACTCGGCCGCAGTAACATCGTCGGCAAGCCCATCGCCAATCTGATGCTGCAGAAGAGGGCGGCCGGTAACGCCACCGTCACCCTCTGCCATACCCGGACCAAGGACACCGATTTCCATACCAGAAGGGCCGACATCATCATCGCCGCCGTCGGTGTACCCAATCTGATCAAGGCTGACCAGGTCAAGGAAGGGGTGGTAATTATCGACGTCGGCGTCAACCGGATCGGCAAGTCCGAATCCGGTAAGGCAATCCTGGCCGGTGACGTGGACTTCAATTCCGTCAAGGAGAAGGCCTCCTTCATCACCCCGGTTCCGGGCGGAGTGGGTCCGATGACCATCACCATGCTGATGAAGAATACCGTACAGTCCGCCAGTCAGGCCGCCGGCCTGGAGTAATCGCGGCACTGCGCCGGAACCCGAGGGCGAATAAACCCGACCCTTGGACTGTTTCCCTCTTACTACTTATAGTTAAGGGTGCTGACGAGATGCCGTTCCCGACGGCATTCGTTGCTGTTATATTTGTCAATAACCAGCGCGCAACGACAATAATTATCGAGGTTTCAAGATGGCTGTCAAAAGAAATGGTTGTGAAGGCTGCACGGATATCACCTGTGTATCGACCAAGGAAGTACTGGCCCAGGATATCGCCAAAGACGTCAAGACCGCCTACGATCGTGTCAAATCCCGCGGCATGTCGGCCTGTCTCTTCGGCTCCAGCGGCACCTGCTGCCGGAACTGCAACATGGGTCCCTGTCAGATCATCGACGGTGTCGAGGAGATGATCGGTATCTGCGGCGCCACCGCCGATACCGTGGCGGCCCGCAACTTCGCCCGCACCGTTGCCGCCGGTTCCGCCGCCCATACCGACCATGCCCGGGAGATGGTCAAAGGCTTCCTGGAAACCGCCCGCGGCAAAGGCCCGCACCAGATCAAGGACGTCGATAAACTTAAATCCCTGGCCCGGATCTTCAATATTGAGACCGAGGGCAGGGAAGTCCAGGAGATCGCCGTCGAGTTGGGCGAGAAGGCCCTGGCCGAGTTCGGTAAGCAGGACGACGAACCGCTTTCCATGCTGAAACGGGCCCCGGAAAAAAGACAGGCGATCTGGAAGAAGCTGGGAATCGCTCCCCGCGGCGTCGACCGTGAGGTGGTGGAGATGATGCACCGGACCCATATGGGCGTCGACCAGGAATACCAGAACATCATGCTCCAGGCCTCGCGCTGTGCACTATCGGACGGCTGGGGCTCTTCCATGCTTTCCACCGAACTGACCGACATCATGTTCGGCACCCCGGTGCCGCGCCGGGCCACCGTCGACCTGGGCGTCCTGAAACCGGACCAGGTCAATATCACCGTCCATGGCCATGAGCCGCTGCTGGCCGAATCACTCTGTATCGCCGCCCAGGATCCGGAGATGCTGGAACTGGCCAAGAAGCAGGGCGCCAAGGGCATCAATCTGGCCGGGGTCTGCTGCACCGGCAACGAAATTCTGATGCGCCGGGGCATCCCGGTGGCGGCCGGCTTCATCCAGCAGGAAATGGTCCTGGCCACCGGCGCCGTCGAGGCCATGGTGGTCGATGTCCAGTGCGTCATGCAGTCGGTGGCCGAGGTGGCCAAGAACTTCCACACCGATATCATCACCACCAACTACCGGGCCAAGATGCCCGGCGGCGTACATCTCCAGTTCGACGAGCACGATCCCCTGAACAGCGCCAAAACCATCCTGACTCAGGCCATCAAGAACTACAAGAAGCGCGGCAAATGCTTCATCCCCATGCAGTCCAAACTCGATGTGGTGGTCGGTTTTTCCCATGAGACCATCAACTACATGCTGGGCGGCCGTTTCCGCGGCAGCTACCGGCCGCTGAACGACAACATCATCAACGGCCGGATCCGCGGGATCGGGGCGATTGTCGGCTGCGACAACTTCAAGCTCACCGACGAAAGCCACGAGATCATCGCCCGCGAACTGATCAAGAACGACGTCCTGGTGCTGGCCACCGGCTGTGCCGCTACCGCCCTGGGCAGGGCCGGTCTGGTCTGTCCGGAGGCCGCCAAACTGGCCGGACCCGGCCTGGCCGAGGTCTGCGAGACCGTTGGTATGCCGCCGGTTCTGCACATGGGTTCCTGCGTCGATAACTCCCGGATCCTGATCGCCGCCAGCGCCATGGTCCGCGAGGGCGGGCTGGGCGACGACATCAGTGACCTGCCGGCGGTGGGTACCGCTCCTCTATGGATGAGCGAAAAAGCGGTGGCCATCGGCCAGTACTTCGTGGCCAGCGGCGCCCAGGTTGTTTTTCAGTCGTTGCCGACCACCGGCGCCAAGGCCTTTCACAAATATCTCCTGGAAGGGCTGATGAAACCGCTGGGCGCCAAATGGAATGTGGCCGAGGATCCCCATGAGATCGCCAAAATCATGATCGCCCGGATCGACGAAAAACGTGCGGCCCTGGGTATCGACAAGCAGCGCGAGAGGGTCCTCTTCGACATGGCCATGCGCCGCGACCTGGCCTCGGGTGAGAGTCCGGTCGGGGCCGGTTGCCTTGGCCCCGCGTCAACGGCACCGTAACTTTCCACTGAGGACACGGAGAACGCAGAGATCTTTTATAATCTATCCTCTGCGGTCTCTGGGCTCTTTGCGGTGAAAAGAAATCATTCAGTAGAAAACATTTTATTCAATTTCAAATAAGGGACAGGGAATAGATGAAATCGGGCAGCCGTTTAGAACGGATTCTCACTTCCGGCCAGTTTGCGGTGACCGGAGAGCTGGGTCCTCCCAAAAACAGCGATCCAGAGGTGGTCCGCCAGAAGGCCCGACTCCTGAAGGGCAGCGTCGATGCGGTCAATATCACCGACTGTCAGACCGCCATCGTCAGGATGTCCAGTATCGGCGCAGGCCTGATCGCTTTAGACGAAGGGTATCGAACCGGTAATCCAGATGACCTGTCGAGACCGCAACCGGATCGGCATGCAGAGCGATATCCTCGGGGCTGCCGCCCTGGGGCTGAAGAACCTGCTCTGTCTTACCGGCGACCATCAGAAGTTCGGTAACCATCGCCGGGGCCAAGGGTGTCTTCGACATGGACTCCATTCAGCTCCTGGGCATGGCGCGCGACCTGCGGGACGCCAAGAAGTTCCAGTGCGGCGAAGAGATCAAGAGCATGGAGCCGCGCTTCTTTCTGGGCGCCGCCGCTAATCCCTTTGCCGGACCCGACGTCAAGAGCCGGGCAGCCAGACTGGGCAAGAAGGTTGCCAATGGCGCCGATTTCGTCCAGACCCAGATTATTTACAATATCGAGAAATTCACCAGATTCATGGAGATGGTCCGGGATCTGGGCCTGGACGAGAAGGTACACATCCTGGCCGGTGTCACTCCGCCACGTTCTCTGGGCATGGCCCGGTACATGAAGAGTTCGGTGCCCGGCATGGACGTTACCGACGAGGTCATCGACCGTCTGAAAGGTGCCAAGAACAAGGAAGAAGAGGGAATAGACATTTGCGTCGACATCATCAATCAGGTCCGTGAGATCAAAGGGCGTGTCCGGCGTCCATATCATGGCCATCGAATGGGAAAGCGCCGTGCCGGAAATCGTCAAGCGGGCCAAGCTTGCCGAACGGCCGCAGTTCGACGACGATAAGGCTGCTCCGGCGAAAACCGCCGACAAGGTCGTAAAAGAAGAAATTGTAATCAGGGAGAGCGCGCCCGGCGCCGATACCACCGAGATCATGGCGGCGGCTAAGAGGGAAGCGGAAGAGATCGTCGCCAAGGCCCGGGAGGAAGCCGCCCGGCTTCAAACTCAGGCCAAGACGACCGGTTCCGCAGGGGTGACTGCTGCCGTTCACGAAAGTATTGAAATTGACGACGCGGGAGAACATGAGATGAATGAGAAGGAACGCCTGTTGGCGCTGGATTCGCTGAAATTTGGCCTGGAGGCGCTGAAAAAGTCCCTGGGCCTCACCGATGAGCAGTTCGAGGCCCTGATCAAATTCGCCAGCGCCGAGGCGATCCTCAAGAAGGAACCGCCTCAGGGTGGCGCTTCGATTAAAACCGCGGTCCCGACTGCCGCCGCTACTCCGGCTCCGGCAGTTCCGGCTCCGGCCAAGCCGGCCGCTCCAGCTGCACCGGTCGCCAAACCGGCCCCGGCGGCTCCAGCCCCGGCCGCCGCCAAACCAGCCGCACCCAAACCAGCCGCCGCCAAAGTCGATATCGAGGCGATCAAGGCCGCGGCGGCAGCCAAAAAAGCGGCCGCTCCAGCTCCGGCTCCAGCCGAGAAACCGGTGCCCGCCGCCAAACCTGCCGAGCCCAAACCGGCCCCGGCAGCCGCCGCGGTGGCGCCCGCCGCCACTGCCGGAGCTCTGGCCGTCGAAACCACCCCGCTGGCCAGCCGGGCCTCGAAGGTGCCGGCCGACTATTACACGGTCAACTACTCCGGCAAGATGCGCGAGACCAGCCTCGGCAACGGCGATAAGATCGTCAAAGTCGGCGGCGAAACCGTCATGCCCTTCCAGATTTACGAAGGCGACATGCCCAATCGGCCGCTGATCGCCATGGAGGTGCTCGACGTCAAGCCCGAAGAATGGCCGACCACCCTGACCCGTCATTTCGAAGGGGTGATGGACAATCCGGTGGAGTGGGCCAAGAAGTGCGTTAACGACTACCAGGCCGAGGCCATCTGCCTTTCCCTGGTCAGCACCGACCCCAACGGCCTCAACAAACCGTCTTCCGAAGCGGCCAAGGTGGCCGCCGAAGTGATCAAGAACATCGAAGTGCCGCTGATCCTCTGGGGCTGCGGCAACAGCGACAAGGATACCGAGACCCTGCGCGAAATCACCGCCATGATCGGCGACAAGAAAGTCTGCCTGGCGCCCTTGTCCGACGCCAACTATCGTTCGATCGGCGCCACCGCCATGGCCTTCCAGCACCCGATGGTCGCGGCTTCGCCCATCGACGTCAATTTGGCCAAGCAGCTCAATATTCTGCTGGAAAATCTGGGCGTGCCGCTGGACAGCGTCTTGATCGATCCCTCTATCGGCGCCCTGGGCTACGGTATCGAGTATTCCTACTCGGTCATGGAGCGGATCCGTTTGGCGGCCATGACCCAGAAGGACGAAAAACTGCAGGTGCCATTCATCTGCAACCTGGGTCGCGAGGTCTGGAAGACCAAGGAAACCAGGATGCCCAGCGACGATATGATCGGCGATCAGGAGCGGCGCGGGGTGTTGCTCGAGGCGATCACCGCCTCCTGTATGCTGATGGCCGGCGGCGAGGTGCTGATCATGCGGCATCCTCAGGCCATCTCACTGACCCGGGCCATGATCGACGGTCTGCTCGGCTGAGGCTATTTAATTACGCCGGGCGACATCGACCGGCGGCAAGCAAATATTATCGCATAAATCAGGAGTCACCCAATGTCCAAGATCATCTGTTCGGCTGCCATCCGCGGCGCTCACAAGATTACCGACATGGCCGAAGCCAAATACGAGGAAGCCCTCAAGAAGTACGGGCCCGACCAGGAAGTGGGGTTCCCCAACACCGCTTATTTCCTGCCGGTCATCTATTCCATGCTGGGCGCTAAGGTCGCCAAACTCGGCGACATGAAGGATATCTTCCAGGAGTGCCGTAAGCTCCTGCCGCCGCTGGTTACCGACGGGCTTTGGCTGCCCTATCTGGCCCCGGCCCTGGACGCCGGCATGGCAACCTTTTTTGCCGAGGAGATGTTCGAAGCGGTCCGCTATCTGGACACACCGGAGTTCTACACCAAGACCGAAGATCCCCTGAAGGATAACCTCTGGCTGGGTGCTGCCGATGACGTGATCTTCCGGAAACGCGGCGTCGAATTCGTCGACGGCACTGCCCCCGGATTCGCCGCCATCATGGGCGCCCCGCCCAGATAAGGAGATCGCCAGCAAAATCGCCCTGGAGCTGCAGGAGAAGAATCTCTACATCTTCATGCACGATCAGACCGACGGCGTCCATATGGCCGAACCAACTGGTGGACAACGATGTCCAGGTCGGCTGGAATACCCGTCTGGTGCCATTCGGGCAGTCGTATACCACGGCGGTCTTCGCCATCGGTTTCGCCTGCCGGGTGGCCATGGCCTTCGGCGGCATCAAGCCCGGCGATTACCGGGGCAACCTGATCTACAACAAGGACCGGACCTTCGCCTTCGTTATGGCCTTCGGCCCGGTCTCCGACGAATGGTACGCCAATGCCGCCGGCGCCATCAACTGGGGCTTCCCGACCATCTCCGACTACGACATTCCCGAGGTCCTGCCCACCGGCATCTGTACCTACGAGCACGTGGTCAGCAACGTACCCCACGACGAGATCGTCCAGAAGGCCATCGAGGTACGCGGCCTCAAGGTCAGCGTCACCAAGATCGACATCCCGATGGCCTTCGGTCCCGCCTTCGAGGGCGAGCGCATCCGCAAGGACGACCTGTTCATGGAATGCGGCGGCGGCCGAACCCCGGGCGTCGAAGTTTTGGTTTCCAAGGATATGTCCGAGGTCGAGGACGGCAAGATCACCATCGAGGGTCCGGATATCAAGGACATCGAGCAGGGCCAGAACCTGCCATCTGGGCATCCTGGTCGAAGTAGCCGGCCGCGAGATGCAATCCGACTTCGAGCCCATCCTGGAACGGCAGTTCCACCACCTGACCAACTATATCCAGGGCATCATGCACATGGGTCAGCGGAACATCATGTGGGTGCGGATCGGCAAGGCCGCTGTCGAGAAGGGCTTCTCCTTTACCCATATCGGCAAGGTCCTGCACGGCAAACTCCATCAGGAGTTCGGTGCCATCGTCGACAAGATTCAGGTCAAGCTCTACACCACGGCCGAGAAAGTGGAAGAGGTCCAGAACCTGGCCAAAAAGGTTTATGCCGAACGCGATGAGCGTCTTGGGCTCGATGACCGACGAGACCGAGGAGATTTTCTATTCCTGCACCTTGTGCCAGTCCTTCGCCCCCAGCCACGTCTGTGTCATTACCCCGGAGCGGATCGGCATGTGCGGTGCCTATAACTGGCTGGACGGCAAGGCCTCCTACCAAATCAACCCCACCGGCCCCAACCAGCCCATCGAAAAGGGCGAGGTTCTGGATCAGAACCTGGGGATCTTCAAGGGTATCAACGACTTCGTCGGCCAGGCCTCCCGCGGGGCGGTCACCGAACTGGCCTGCTATTCCCTGATGAACAGCCCGATGACTGCCTGCGGCTGTTTCGAGGCCATTGCCGCCATGCTGCCTCAGTGCAACGGCATCATGGTGGTTAACCGAGATTTCAGCGGGATGACGCCCTCCGGTATGAAGTTCACCACCCTGGCCGGCATGGCCGGCGGCGGCGCCCAGACCCCGGGTTTCATGGGGGTTTCCAAGCACTTCATGACCAGCCCCAAGGTATTCCTGGCCGAGGGTGGCTTGAAGCGCATCGTCTGGCTGCCCAAGATGATGAAGGAAGAGATCAAGGACAAGCTGATCGAACGCTGCAAGGAAATGGGCATGCCGGAGTTCTACGACATGATCGCCACCGAGGAGAACGGCACCACCGAGGAAGAGATCCTCAAATTCCTCCAGGAAAAGGGCCATCCCGCCCTGGCCATGGAATCGGTCGTCTAAAACAAGCCAACAATTTTAAGTTTATATATACGGGAGGAACCCAAAATGGCTTTAACAGGTATACAGATCCTCAAGATGCTGCCCAAGAAGAACTGCGGCGAATGCGGGATTCCCACCTGCCTGGCCTTCGCCATGAAGGTGGCGGCCGGCCAGCAGGAGATCGGCGAATGCCCCTACGTCAGCGACGCGGTCAAGGAGCAGATCGGCGAGGCCTCGGCCCCGCCGATCCGCACCGTCAAGATCGGCGGTGGGGAAAACATCTTCACCATGGGTGGCGAGACCTGTCTGTACCGCCATGAGAAGCGCTTCGAGAACGCCACCGGCATCGGCGTCCTGGTCACCACCGAAATGGTCGATGCCGACGTGGCCGGCCGCATCGATCGTTTCAATAACCTGCGCTACGAGCGGGTCGGGGTGATGATGAAGGCCGATATCATCGCCGTCAAGGACGCCAAGAACGATGAAGCCTCCTTCGTCGCCCTGACTAAGAAGGTCCTGGACGGTTCCGCCGACGCCAAGCTGGTGCTGATCAGCGACTCGGCCGCCAACCTGAAGGCGGCGGCGACCGCCTGCGGCGATCGCAAGCCCCTGCTCTTCGGGGCGACTGAGGCCAACGCTGCCGAAATAGCCGCGGTAGCCAAGGAATCGGGTTGCCCGGTAGGCGTCAAGGGCGCCAACCTGGACGACACCATCGCCGTGAGCGAGAAGCTGATGGCCGAAGGCTTGAAGGATCTGGTTCTCGATACCGGCGCCCGCACCATCCGCGGCGCCCTGGAAGACAACCTGGTGGCCCGCAAGGCCGCGGTAACCAAGAAGTTCAAGCCGCTGGGTTTCTCGACCATCACCTTCCCCTGCGAGATGACCGACGATCCGCTGCTGGAGGCGATGATCAGCTCGGTCTTGATCGCCAAATACGCCGGCATCATCATCCTTTCCGACCTGCAGGGCGACATCCTCTTCCCCCTGTTTCTGGAACGGCTCAACATCTTCACCGATCCGCAGCGGCCCATGGTGGTCCAGGAGGATGTCTATTCCCTGAACGGCCCGGACGAGAACTCGCCGGTACTGATCACCTGCAACTTCTCGCTGACCTACTTCATCGTTTCCGGCGAGATCGAGGGCAGCAAGGTGCCGTCCTGGCTCTTGATCAAGGACACCGAAGGACTTTCGGTCCTGACCGCCTGGGCCGCCGGCAAATTCGGGGCCGATATGATCGCCGCCTTTATCAAGAAGACCGGGATCGCCGACAAGATCAAGCACCAGGAACTGATTATCCCCGGTTATCTCGCCTCGATGAAGGGCGAATTGGAAGAAGAACTGGCCGGCTGGACCATCACCATCGGTCCGCGCGAGGCCGGGCACCTGCCGGCCTTCCTCAAGGAGTGGAAGCCGGCGGCCTGAGCATGACCGAAGGGCTGATGATGATTAAAGTTATCCAGCGGGACAATCAGGTCGGTTGATGACGGCCGACCTCCGAGAACCAGCGACAAAATGAAGATTACGATCAACGATAACAGCATCATCGCCGAAGAAGGGATAACCATCCTGGAAGCGGCACGCCGGGCGGAAATCCGGATCCCGACCCTCTGCTTCGTCAACGGCAAGAACTCCGAGGTGCCCTGCGAACTCTGCTGCGTGGAAATAGCCGGACGCGAAGGGCTGGTGCGTTCATGCGACACCAGGCTCGAAGAGGGCATGGAGATCACCACCGAATCCAAGGCCATCGCCGCCCATCGCCAGGAACGGCTGAGCCGGCTGGCTGAAACCCATTTCGGCGACTGCAAGGCCCCCTGCAATATCACCTGTCCGGGCCAGATCAACGTCCAGGGCTATATCGCCCACGTCGCCAAGGGCGAGTACGAAGAGGCGGTACGGCTGATCATGGAAAGGAACCCCTTTCCCTTTTCGGTGGGGAGGGTCTGCCCGCGTTTTTGCGAAACCCGCTGCCGCCGGATCCTGGTCGACGAACCGGTTTCCATCAACCATATCAAACGCTTCGTGGCCGACTGGTGCATGACCAACAGGATCGATCTGAAGATTCCCCGCGAGGCGCCCACCGGTAAAAAGCTGGCCGTGATCGGCGGCGGTCCGGCCGGTCTCTCCGGGGCCTTCTATCTGGCCCGCAAGGGTCACGATGTCACGGTCTTCGAGGGTGCCCCCAAACTGGGCGGTATGCTGCGCTACGGTTTTCCGGAATACAAGATCCCCAAGGACGTCCTGGACTACGAAATCGCCACCATCCTGCAGATGGGCATCTCGGTGAAACTGGGCCAGAACTGGGGTAAGGATTTCACCCTGCAGTCCCTGCGGGACCAGGGATTCGAAGCCACCCTGATCGCCATCGGCGCCCCGGTAGATCAACCTCTGGAGGTTCCCGGAGCCAGCCTGCCCAAAGTCATCCCGGCCACCAAATTCCTCCGGGCGGTGAACACCGGGCAGACCAGTGATTACGGCCAGCGGGCCGCGGTCATCGGCGGCAACAACGCGGCCATGGAAGTGGCCCGCTCCCTGGTTCGCTGCGGGGTACCGGAGGTCACCATCATCCATCCCCGGCCCAAGACCGAGATGACGGCCAACCAGCGTAATATCCGCCAGGCCGAAGGGGAGGGGATCCAGTTTCTGTTGATGGCTTCTCCGGTCAACATCACCCAAACCGATCAGGGCCTCGACATGGAACTGATGCGGATGAAACTGAGCCTGCCGGACGCCCGAGGCATTCGGCAGCCCGAGGCCATAGCCGGCTCCTCCAATGTCCTCCAGGTCGACACCATTGTCACTTCCCTGGGGCAGATGACCTGCGACGGAGTTCTGGTCGGCGGTGAGCTGGAAAGAACCCTGGAGTTGACTCCAGCCAACAACATCAAGGCCAACCCCCGCACTTCATTGACCAATCATGAAGGAATCTTTGCCGCCGGCGACGTCACCAGCGGCTCGCGCTCGGTTATTCAGACCGTGGTGACGGCTCGCCGGGCGGCTGAAAATATCCATGCCCAGGTTATGGGCACCGGTAAGGATACCACCGAGAGCCGCTTCAACTTCAGCCGGGGCCGGACTTTCGACGACGTCGATTTGCGCAACTTCGAGGGCATTAAGGTCAAGCTCCGCGAGAAGATGCCGACCCGGCCGCCGGAGATCTGTACCCAGGATTTCGACGAAGTCAAGACCGGTTTCAACGAGAAGATGGCCCGGAGCGAGGCCCGGCGTTGCCTGTCCTGCGGCTGTACGGCCTACGAACGCTGCGAACTGAAAAGTCTCTGTATCGACCACGGAGTCGATCCCAACAAGACCGGCATGGGCACCAAGCCGATCTACGCCAAAGACACCAGCCACCCGGTCATCGCCGTCGACCTGAACAAGTGCATCTACTGCCAGCGCTGTAAAAACAGCTGCCAGTACCAGGCCCTGGAACTCTCGGCCGAATCCTTTGACGAGAAGGAACGGCCACTGGGAATCAAGCTGGTTTTCAACGATAAGTGCGTCAATTGCGGCGAATGCGTCGACAATTGCTCCACCGGCGCCCTGAACAAAAAGGATCGGATCGTCCCCATCGTTAGCGAAGAGGTCCGCGAGGTCCGTTCCACCTGTCCTTACTGCGGGGCGGGCTGCCAGATCCTGCTCAAGGTCAAGGGCAACACCCTGATGGAGGCCACCTCGGAACCGCACCTGGCTCCCAACTACGGGGCGCTCTGCGTCAAGGGTCGCTTCGGCTTGAAGTTTGTCCAGCACCGCGACCGCTTGACCCAGCCGCTGATCCGCCGGAACGGCCAGCTGGTGCCGACCAGCTGGGAAGAAGCCCTGAACGAAGTGGCCAAACGGTTCTTCGATCTGAAGGCCATGTACGGGGCCGACTCCATCGCCGGCTTCAGCTGTGCCCGGGCCACCAACGAAGAAAATTATCTGATGCAGAAATTCATGCGGACAGCGATCGGAACCAACAATATCGATCACTGCGCCCGACTCTGACACGCTCCCACGGTGGCCAGTCTGGCCATCACGTTCGGCAGCGGGGCGATGACCAATTCCATCGCCGATGCGAAGGATGCTAAGACCGATCTCTTCCTGATGATCGGCTCCAATCCCGACACCAGCCATCCGACCATCGGTTTGCGGGTACACCAGGCGGTGGAGCAGGGGGCCAAACTGATCGTGGTCGATCCTCGGCGCACCAAGCTGGCGGAAGCAGCCGATCTCTGGCTGTCAATCAAGCCCGGTACCGACGTGGCTTTTTTAAACGGCCTGATGTACATCATCCTGGAGGAAGAGCTCTGGGACAAAAAATTCGTTGAGGAGCGGACCGAAGATTTCGATTATCTGGTCAGCATCGTCAAGAAATACCCGCCGGCCCGAGTCCGTGAGATCACCGGAATCAACGAGGAACAACTCCACCAGGTGGCCCGGCTGTACGCCGCCCCGGGTCGTCACTCCATCTACCACGGCATGGGCATCACCCATTACGTCACCGGCACCGATCGGGTCAAGTCGATCGCCAACCTGGCCATGCTCTGCGGCAAGGTCGGGGTCGAAGGCGGCGGCTGCAATCCGCTGCGCGGACAGAACAACGTCCAGGGCGCCTGCGACATGGGCGCTCTGTTCAACACCCTGCCGGGCTACGGCGGCTTGAGCAACGACGTACTCTTCGACCGTTACGAGGAAGTCTGGAAGGTCAAACTGCCCCGGCGACCCGGCAAACCGGCCACCGAGGTCTGGGAAAACATCCTGAAGGGTGAGATCCGCGGCCTCTACATCTTCGGGGAAGATCCGGCGGTGGCCGATGCCAATATCTCCCATGTGCATGCTGCTCTGGAAAAAGCCGATTTTGTGGTGGTTCAGGATATTTTCCTGACCGACACCGCCAAGATGGCCGACGTGGTATTGCCGGCCGCCTGCTTCGCCGAGAAGGACGGGACCTTCACCAATACCGAACGGCGGGTGCAGCGGGTGCGCAAGGCGGTTGAACCACCCGGAGAGGCCCGACCCGACTGGAAGATCTTCCGCGATCTCTCGAAGAAGATGGGTTACGAGAAGCACTACGACTCGGCTGAAGAGGTTTTCGAGGAGATCTGTTCCCTGTTGCCGCAATACAAAGGCATCACCTATGCCCGGCTGGAACGGGAAGGACTGCAGTGGCCGGTACCGGACCAGAACCATCCCGGCACTCCGGTGCTGCACACCGAGACCTTTACCCGGGGTCGCGGTCTCTTTGTCCCCGAGGATTACCTGCCGCCGGTGGAACTGCCCGACCAGGAGTATCCGCTCGCCTTTACCACCGGACGCGACCTGGCCCGTTACAATTTCAGCAGTATGACCGGAAAAACCCCGGAGATCGACGAGATCAGCCCCGAGTGCTTCGCCGAGTTCAATCCGGCCGATGCCGGCCGCCTGGGGGTCAAGGAAAAGGATTGGGTGCGGCTTACTTCACGGCGTGGTTCGGTCGAACTGCGGGCCACCATTACCGACCGCACCCAGGAAGGCACTGTCTTCGCAACTTACAACCACCTGGAGGCCCTGGTCAATCTCCTGACCCTGGACGCCCTGGATCGGTTGTCGCGGAGCCCTGAGTACAAGCTTTGCGCTATCAGAGTGGAAATTCTGCCGGGGAAGACGGCATGAAAAGAAGGGCCTAAGGTTTAAAATTGTAACTTGTAAATGCCTAAAGTTTTTGAATTGCATCAAGCAAGAAACTCATCTGGAGTGAAGTAACATGGCAAAAGCAGCAAAGCAGCAGAAATCCGGGACCGTGATGGTCGTCGGCGGCGGAGTGGCCGGAGTCCAGGCCGCTCTCGACCTGACCGAACTCGGCTATTACGTTTACCTGGTGGAAAAGTCGGCGGCCATCGGCGGGGCCATGGCCCAGCTGGACAAGACTTTCCCGACCAACGACTGTTCGCTCTGAATACTCGCGCCCAAGCTGGTGGAGGCCGGTCGGTCTCCCAATATCGAGATTCTGAGCAACGCCGATTTACTGTCCCTGTCGGGCAAACCCGGTGAATTCCAGGCCGAGCTGAAGCTCCGGCCCCGTTACATCGACGCCGACAAGTGCACGGGCTGCGGGCTTTGCACCACTTACTGCCCGCGGCATCTGGTCGATTCCTACAACGAGGGGCTGGACGTCACCCGGCCGATCCACATCGACTATCCGCAGGCGGTGCCGGCCACCTACTACATCGATCCCGAGGCCTGTCTGCACATCCAGCATGACACCTGCAAGATCTGCGTACCGGTCTGCCGCAGCAACGCCATCGACTTTAGCCAGCAGGCCAAGAACATCACCCTGGATATCGGGGCGGTGATTATGGCGCCGGGCTTCGGCCGGGTGCCGGATTCGGCCCTGGAGAAATACGGTTACGGCCAGCACCCGGACGTGGTGACCAGCATCGAATTCGAGCGGCTCTTGAACCCCTCAGGTCCCTTCGAGGGCGAGGTGCGTTGCCTCTCCGACCAGCGGCATCCCCAAAGCATCGCTTTCATCCAGTGCGTCGGTTCCCGCGACCTGGGCTGCGACAACGGCTACTGCTCGTCGGTCTGCTGCATGTACGCGATCAAGGAGGCGATGGTCGCCAAGGAGCATGACCCGGATTGCGAGATCACCGTCTACTACATGGATCTGCGCACCCAGGGCAAAGACTTCGATGCCGCCAAAACCCGGGCCGAACAGCATTACGGGATCAAATTCGTCCGAGCTCGGGTGGCCGACGTCATGCCCTGGGGCAAGAGCCTCAAGCTGACCTACTCGACCATGGACGGGGTACACAGCTTCAAGCCCCACGACATGGTGGTGCTGTCGGTCGGGTTGGACGCCCCGGCCTCGGCCAAACAACTGGCCGGCATCGGCGCTTTCGAACTGAACAAGTACGATTTCTGCAAGACCGACATCTTCAACCCCCTGGCCACCACCCGCGAGGGAATTTACGTGGCCGGCGCCTTCCAGGGTCCCAAGGATATCCCCGAGAGCGTCACCCAGTCCAGCGCCGCCGCCGGCATCGCCTCCGGCTTGATCAAGAGTCAGCGGGGCAAGGGTGTGGTGGTCAAGTCCTACCCGACCGAGAAGAAACTGGCCAAGGACGAGGAACCACGGATCGGGGTCTTCGTCTGTCACTGCGGCATCAATATCGCAGGGGTGGTCGACGTGCCCAAGGTCGATGACTACGTCGCGGGCATGGAGGGCGTGGTCTTTCACGCCCAGAGCCTCTACAGCTGTTCGCAGGACGCCCAGAAGGTAATCAAGGAGATGATTCAGCTCCATAACCTGAATCGGGTGGTGATCGCCGCCTGTTCGCCCCGGACCCACGAGCCGCTCTTTCAGGAGACCCTGAAGGACGCCGGCCTGAATCGCAACATGTTCGAAATGGTTAACATCCGCGACCACTGTTCCTGGGTCCATGCCAACGAGCCGGAACAGGCCACCATGAAGTCCATGGACCTGGTGCGGATGGGCGTTGCCAAGGCCCGCCACATCCAACCCCTGCCGGAACAGACCGTACCGGTGACCAGGAAGGCGATCGTCCTCGGCGGCGGCATCGCCGGCATGACCGCGGCCCTTTCGCTGGCCGACCAGGGATATCACACCTCGGTCATCGAGAAGAAAGCCGAGCTCGGCGGCCACCTGCGGGAGCAGCGTTACACCCTCGACGGCCGGAAGACCGCCGACTTCCTGAAGACGGTCACCGACCGGATCGCCAAGCACAAGCTGGTCGAGGTTTTCACCGACAGCCAGCTGGCAACCCTGAATGGTTTCGTCGGCAACTTCTCCTCGGTGATCAAGACCAGCAAGGGCAAAAAAGAAGTAGAGCAGACCATCGATCACGGGGTGGTGGTGGTGGCCACCGGTGGCCGCGATCACCGACCGGAAAAGGTTCTGGGCCGGGCTCTGCCGAAATCGAAGCAGATCGTCACCCAGCTCGAGTTGGAGCAGCGGCTGGCCGACACCAAGGGCAAGGAGCGAGCGCCGAAATCGGTGGTGATGATCCAGTGCGCCGGTTCCCGGGGCGACGATCTGGCCTATTGCAGCAAGACCTGCTGCACCCAGGCGGTCAAGAACGCCTTGAAGATCAAGGAAATCAATTCCGCCGCCCAGGTCATCGTCCTGTACCGCGACATGCGAACCTACGGCTACGCCGAGGATGCTTATCGTGAGGCGCGCGAAAAAGGGGTGATCTTCATTCCCTACAGCATGGACAGCAAGCCGGAGATCAGCGGTGATGCCAAGAAGGTGGGGATCACTTTCTTCGATCCGATTCTGCGGGAAGAGGTGAGTATCAACCCCGAACTGCTGGTCTTAAGCGTCGGCACCGTACCCGAGGATACCGAGGCGCTCAGCAAGCTGCTGAAGATTCCGGTAAACGCCGATAAGTTTTATCTGGAGGCCCATGTCAAACTGAGGCCGGTGGAAATGCCGGTTTCCGGCGTCTTCCTCTGCGGTCTGGCCCATGCCCCCAAGCCGCTGGAGGAGATCATCGTCCAGGCCCAGGCGGCGGCGGCCAAGGCGGCCATCCCCCTGGTCCGGGGCGAGGTAGATGTGGAGCCGATCGTCTCCAACATCGACAAGGACAAGTGCATCGGCTGTCGGCTCTGCGTCAGTCTCTGCCCCTACCAGGCCATCGAGATGGTCAAGGAAGGCAAGCTGCCCAAGGCCCAGACCATAGTTGCATCCTGTAAGGCCTGCGGCATCTGCGCCGCCCACTGCCCGACCTTCGCCATTTCCATGGGCGGGTTCACCAACGAACAGATCACCAGCCAGATCGAAGCCTTCGGTCAGACTGTAGAACAGGAGTCCTGAAATGAGCAAGGAAGTGTTCAATCCCAAAATCCTGGGGTTCCTCTGCAACTGGTGTTGCTACGCGGCGGCCGATGCCGCCGGGGTTTCCCGCTACCAGTATCCCCCTCAACTGCGGACCATCCGGGTGATGTGCACCGGCCGCATCGACCCCGCCTTCGTGATGCGGGGCTTTGTCGAGGGGGCGGCCGGCATCTTCAGCGGTGGCTGACAACTCGGCGAATGTCATTACCAGGTTGGTAATTACGATGCAATGGGAGTCAACGGGCTGATCAAGAGAGTACTGACCGAGGTGGGCTTCAATCCGGCCCGCTATAACCTGCAATGGGCCTCGGCCGCGGAAGCGCCGCGCTTCGTCAAACTGATCACCGAGTTCACCGCCAAGGTCAAGGAACTGGGGCCGTTGGGCGCCGCCGAGGGCATGAGCCCGGACGAGGCCCGCGCCAAGGCCGAACTGGCCCTGAAGATGGTCAGCGACCGCAAGGTTCGAATCGGCTTCGGCAATCTGAGCAAGGAACTGCGCAAGGAGGTGCCGGGGCTGACCGACCAGACCATCGCCACGGCGGTGGATGAGAAACTGGCCAAGAACCTGGCCGGCGTCAGCGCCGATTGAGCTTATTCCTTGATTTTCCGGCAGGACGGTTAGACATCTCTATGATGTTTAACCGTCTTTTTTTTAGCAGTACAACAGTAAATGAGCGTGACAAATGAGCAAGCTGCTGTTGATCGAGGATAACATCCTGCTGTTGGAAACCACCAGGGAACTGCTGGAAACCTTGGACCACCAGGTTTTTATGGCCGCCAACGGCCAGCAGGCCAGGGAAATAATGGCCAGCCACGGGGCGGAGATTGAGCTGGTTCTACTCGACCTGACCCTGCCCGACATCGACGGCGGCGAACTGCTGCGGGAACTGGCGGATAAATTCGCCAACTTGAAAGTGGTGCTCTGCACCGGCTCTTTGAACGACGAAAACCTGCGTCGTCACCCGGCGGTCCGCGGTTATCTGGCCAAGCCCTTCGAATTGCGGGATTTGCAGAAAGTCATTACCCAGACCCTAACATTAAAGTCCTGACTCTGCGATTGGCTCTTTAACAGCTAAAGTCACTGTTACAAGAAGCCCGGTTCGGCTTTGTTGGTTGGCATAAGCCAGGTTGACTGTCGCACCTATCCGTTCGGCAATGGTTCGGACAATTGACAAACCAAGTCCGGAGCCCATCTCGTCGTTACCCAATACCCGGTAGAAGGGATCGAAGACCCGGTCCCGCTCGGCTTCAGGAATTCCCGGACCCGTATCCGCGATCCGTAAAATCACCTGCCCTGAACGGCGGTTTGTACGGAGAGATCTACCTGCCCGCCCTCCGGTGTATAGCGAATCGCGTTTTCAACGAGGTTTTTTATCACTGTTTTCAGATCCGCTTCCCGGACCATTATCCTGATGTCACCTTCACTCACCACGCCGACATCGATATGCTTGGCTTCCGCCAGGGGCAGGAGATCTTCCAGCACCTGACGAAAAACCGATTGCACCGACACCGGTCCCGGTATTTCTCGGGATGTCTCCTGGATCCGGGCCATGGTCAGCAGTTGCTCGATCAGGACTCTGGTCCGTTGAATGGCATTGCCCAGCGCCATCAACTGCTGCCTGGCCTGGTCCGACATCTCCGCCGCGCCCAGGCGCTCGGCCTGCAGGGAAAGCGCCGTCAACGGCGAACGCAATTCGTGCGCGGCGTCCGCCACAAAGCGCCGCTGCACCGCCACTGAATGGGCGACCAGCGACAGCAGGCGATTGATTGCCACCACAAAGGGGCGAATTTCCGAGGGTAAGTGGGTATCGGCGATCTCACGTAAATCATCTTCGGATCGTTGATCAAGCTCGAAAGCCAGTTTCTTCATGGGACTGAACATCTTTTTGATCAGGTAGCCCACCAAGAGCAGCAAGATCGGGATGAGGATTAAAAAAGACAGCATGGTCCGCAGAGCGCTGTCGCGGGCGATTTCATCTCGTACGGCGGTTTGCTGGCCGACGGCCACCCGGGTGCCCGAAGCCAGGGTCTTGACGAAAATCCGCCAGGACAGATTTTGCACCATGACGGTTTGAATGCCGTCAGGCAAATCCAAGGGCAAGCCGGGTAGCTCCCCGGCCGGTTCCAATTCCGGTGAATTCGGCTGGTGCAAGAGCTGAACCACCACCCGGGTTTCTGGGTCAACGTCCGGGACGACATCTTGAGGCAACTCGGGTGGTGTAACATGCAAGCGCTGGCGATGGATCAAAGCGGCAGTCTGCCGAAGTTGATCGTCCTGCAGTTCGATTGCCTCCTGAAAAGCCGAGAGGAACGAAATAACGCCGGTGGCCAGGGCAACCAGCAGAATAACCAGCGCGAGCCAGGCTGAAAGCCGGAATTGCAGGGATTGACTCATCATTTGTCCTTGGCAACCAGCCATCCCACCCCCCGGACATTTTTGATGGCCGAGCTGCCCAGCTTTTTGCGCAACGAATGGATGAGAAACTCAACGGCGTTGCTCTCGACCTCTTCGCCCCAGCCGTAAATGCGATCTTCCAGTTCGCCGCGGGAGAGAATGGCACCGGGCCTGATCAGCAAGGCTTGCAGCAAGGAAAACTCCCGGCCGGACAGGAGAGTCGTGACCCCGGCCACGGTTGCTTCGCGGGTGACCGGATCGAGGGTAATGACGCCATTCGAAAGTACCGGGCCGGATGCACCGCCTTTGCGCCGGACAACCGCCCGCATCCTGGCCAGCAGTTCCGCCATCTCAAAGGGTTTCAGCACGTAGTCGTCGGCCCCGCCGTCCAGGCCAAGCAGGCGATCTTCCAAGGCGTCGCGGGCGGTCATGATTATTATGGGTATGGGGTTGTTCCGCGACCGAATGGACCGTAGAACCTCCAAACCGTCCTTCTTGGGCAAACCCAGGTCCAAAAGGAGAAGGTCATAGGTTTGGCCGTCAATGGAAAATAATGCCTCCTGGCCATCCCGCACCCAATCGACGGCGTAGGTCGCATCTTTAAGCGCCTGCTTGACCGCTGTTCCGATCATTCTATCGTCTTCTACCAGCAATACCCGCATGAACCGACTCCTCAGCCTTTTCAACCACGCTGTATCATCTAATTACCACAACCTGAGGGGGATTATTATTGCCGCGCCTGAAAAAACTGTCGAGGGCTGATTGCCTGTAGAGCAAAATTACGTTGCCCCTCAGGAATCGGCATTCAATCCTCCTTATCCGGAAAACAACCTAAAAATCACTTTCGGTACTGGTCGGTCTGACCTGAAGTTGCTGCAAGCCGCGATAGTGTTGCCAGGTGCAATAGGCCATGCAACTCCCAAGAATCACCAGCAGCAGTAAGGATGAATCTATCGTACCCACCCCCAGTCCACCATGTCCGAGAGGCTTGGTGAAAAGATCCCCGAAAGTCGCGCCAAAGGGACGGGTCAGCACAAAAGCCAGCCAGAACAGTAATACCTTGGGAACCTTGGTGAAGTAGGCAGCAAACGCAGCCAGGGCCAGCGCCATGCCGATCAGTTCCGCGCCACCGGCATAGCCGAGCCCTGAGGTATCGGAGAAAAAATCGCCCAAGGCGGTGCCCAGGGTGTTCGACACCAGGATTGCTATCCAGTACAACAACTCCGCCTTGGACGACCTGATCTTCTCCACATCCAGCGGTTGCCCACTAAGCCGCCAAAAGGTGAAGATTGCCAGCAGAATGGCAAGCAGAATCGCCGAGCCTGTTACATAGCCGAGATGCAGAGTGCGATCCATGTAATCCGAAATCGTGGTACCGACCATCGTAGTTGAGAGGATTACGCTCCAGTAGATGACGGGATGGTATTTTTTGCTGCCCAGCTGTGGAATGACCGTGACCAGGAAGAAGCCGAACAAAATTATCGAACTAACGGCGTAACCCAGATTCAGGGTCATGGACAGCAGGTCGCCGGAAGTCTCACCCAGAGTGGTAGCGGCTATTTTCATGATCCAGAAGAGGAGAGTGACTTCGGGGAGTTTCTTCATTGTTCCTGTATCCTTTGGTTGAAAGCGGCTGCAAAACAGTCGATAAACTCATGGGACCAGATCAGCCTCACGTTTCTCACAACCAGAAATGGGGGCTGATTAATTAGCTGCTCCAGCTATTATTCCGCATTCGACCCTTCAGAGGCATTTTCCAGAACTTTGCCGGTTCCGGCGTCGACGTTGACTTCCTGCAAGACCGTATCGTGTTGAATATTGAAGGAATAGCACAGGCCACTGCGACTATTTTCATGCTCCAATTCCTCCTCGGTGATATTGCCTGGATAGGCCTTGAGGGCAATGGCCCGGGCCTGTTCCAGGTTGATCTTGGCCTCTCCGGCTAATTCCTGGCCCGTAAAGGCGAAGGCATTGGCCGCAGCCCCGGTCAAAACCAGACCCAGCGAGATAATTATCTGCTTATTCACTATTTTCATGTTGATACTCCTGTTGAATAATTAAGTTCGGGCCGGCGCCTCATGCACCCACCACGATGAACACTCTACATCACGAAAATTAGCCGATGATTAGCCAGGAAAATTTGTTTTCGCGGTAAAGTGCGGAATCGGAGAGGGGGATGACTTACAACCAATGAGACTGGTTTATGTTCTACCTGGCGGGACAGCTGGCGCCAAGGGTCATCAATTTGAATTTAAGGCGTCTTTCTGACAATTTTCCGCAAAATCAGTTGGTTTGCGCGGGTTTGTACGGAAAGATCAATCTGTCCGCCCTCCGGGGTAGGTACGGTTGAAACGGTAACCGCATTGACTGCCACATAGTTTTACATCATCAATGTCCCGCTGATCTATCGGGAAGACTTTACAGGCCTTCGGCCGGTAGGAACCATAGGTCAGACACCGGCCTTGCCTGGTCAGCATTGGGCAGGTAAAGAGCAGGTTACAGCAAGTACCGCATTGATTGCATCCGCCTTCACGGAGTTGCAACTCCCGCTGAATATGCCCTTTACGGAAATGAACCAGAAAAAAACGCCTTAACTTGCCTGTCGTGTGAAGCACAAAACGGGAATTATGATAGGTATGGGTGATCGTGAAATTCAGACGACGGAATAAACTCGTTAAAGCGGTCTGGTTAAACCATATGTTTACGTTTTGGCGCAGCGGTTGCATTTTTATTTTCTCCTTCTGGGAGGGCACTCCCTTGCTTCAGGTAGAATTTTAACGTCCATGAATAATTTGTGGCAAGAACAGGCAATAAGTTCGTCGCAAACATTTTACTATACTGGCCCTCTGTCGGAGAGGAATGGGCAGGGGAAAATCGTCTCCACGCCCCATTGATTCGTTTCGGTACGAAAAGGCCACGCTTCCTGAGAGGAGAAACCGGTTAGTATACGGAGCCGCCCTGCGAGCTTTAAGTGTAATTTGAAGCCACCGGCTTTTGGCCTGTGGAGACTTCATCCCAAACGTTGGCGAAAAACCGGCCAGAAAACCTGAGATTAGAGAAGATCCTCCATTCCACTAAACAATAACGGGGGATCTTCTCAGCTTCAGGTGGTTAGTCCGCGTCAGGACCTTCCGGGGCATTTTCCAGCACCTTGCCGCTCCCAGCGTCCACCCCGACTTCCTGGGTGGCCTTGCCGTGTCGGATGTCGAAGGAATAGCGCAGGCCACTGCCGCCTTTCTCCGGTTCCAGTTCCACATCGGTGATTTCGCCGGGATGAGCCTTGAGGGCAATGGCCCGAGCCGCTTCCAGACTGATTTTGGCCTGGCCGGCGAATTGCTGGCCCGTATAGGCCAAGGCATTGGCTGCGGCCATCGTCAGCCCCAGACTCAGCAAGATAATTACTTGTTTCTTCACTGCTATCATGACGTTGCTCCTGTCGATATGATTGATTTTCGGGTTGACTCCTGATTGCCCACCCACCATGGTAAGCACTTTACACCACGAAAATTAGCCCTTGATTAGCCGGTAAATAATTTTTTGGCCGGGGATAGAACGGAATGTGGAAATCGATTTAACCCGGCCCGAAATTTATGAATGCCGTCTGAGGCAGTTCATAGTATTCCTATGTTCTGAACAAAATTACCGGCATCTCCGGCTGGAGCCAGGAGCGGCCCCGCCTCCAGCTCTGTTAATTCCAGGTTATCAACCTCTGGTCTCTTGAAAAACATGAGCGAAAAAGAACCGAAATCCGCCGCCATAAATATCATCTGGCTGGCCATGATCCTGATGGCCACGGTTACCGCCGCCTATACCGGCCGCATGGATGAAATTACCAGGGCCTCCTTCGATTCCGCCAAAGCGGCGGTGACCCTGGCCATCAGTCTGATCGGCCCCATGGCCCTATGGCTGGGCCTCATGAAGGTGGCCGAAGCCGGCGGGCTGCTGCGCCTGCTGGCCCGGGGAATGCGGCCCTTGATGACCCGGCTCTTCCCTGAGGTGCCGCCGGAACACCCGGCCATGAGCGCGATGATCATGAACCTGGCCGCCAATGCCTTGGGACTGGGTAACGCCGCTACGCCGATGGGCATCAAGGCCATGCAGGAACTCGACAAACTGGCAGCTGAAAAAGGCACCGCCACCAATGCCATGTGCCAGTTTCTGGCGATCAATACCTCCAGCGTCACTATCCTGCCTCTTGGGGTAATCACGGTCCGGGCGGCGGCCGGGGCTCATGACCCGGCCGGGATTTTTTTGCCGTCGCTGGTGGCCACCATCTGCTCCACGGCGGTGGCGATCATCGCCGCCCGCACCCTGGCCGGCCCCGATGTCAGCATCAGCCCGGTTGAGTTTGAAGAAACTCCGGACGAATCCGAACAGCCGATCACTTCCGGTTTCATGCTTAGTCCGGCCGGCCGTTTTATGGTGGCGGTTTTCGCGGTGCTGATGGCCGGCGCCATGATTTACCGTGGCATCATCACGCCAACGCCTGATTCCTTCACCGGCCTGGTCAGCGCCACTTCGGCCTGGCTCATTCCGCTGATCATCTGCGCGCTTCTGATCTTCGGCTACTGGCGTGGAGTAAAGGTTTACGAGTCCCTCACCGAAGGGGCCGGCGAAGGGTTCACCACCACGGTCAAGATCATCCCTTTCATGGTGGCGATCTTCGTCGCCATCGGCATGCTCAGGGCCAGCGGCGCCCTCGAGATCATGATCAACCTTCTGTCGCCGCTGACCACCATGGTCGGGATGCCGGCCGAGGCCCTGTCGATGGCCCTGCTGCGGCCACTTTCCGGTTCCGGGGCCTTCGGACTGATGAGCGAGATCGTCAGCCGCGACCCGGACAGTTTTCTCTCTTTCCTGGTTTCGACCATGCAGGGTTCCACCGAGACCACCTTTTACGTACTGGCGGTCTATTTCGGGGCGGTGGGCATCAAAAGAACCCGTCATGCCCTGCCTGCCGCGCTCTGCGCCGACGCCGCCGGAATCATCGCCTCGGTAGCGCTATGCAATCTGCTCTATTGAGAGATTGTCGCCAAGGGTCGTTGGTCGAAGGGGCGGCAAAAAAGCGGGGACAGAGCCGGACGGCGGAGCAGGGGAGAGCGGTATGACAGTTCTTCGAGCTGAAGATCTCCGAAACCAGCCGGGGCCTGGAGCGGAGTAGAAATTCGGACTGATTAACGGTTCGGGCGGATTACTGACGAGTAAGCTCGCCATCATCGCCGTCTGCCGCGTCAACCGCCTGTTCGACCGCGCCGACCCGGTCGGCCAGCTGCCCGCAGGCCGCCGAGATGTCGCTGCCCCGGCTGAAACGGATGAATACGGTAAAGCCGGCGTCCCAGAGAATTTTTTGAAAGGCCATGATCCGGTTGCGGGAAGGCTGCTCGTAGGGCAGGCCGGGGCAGGGGTTGAAGGGCAGGAGATTGATCTTACAGCGCATCCCCGCCAGTTTCCGGGCCAGTTCGCGGGCATCGGCGTCGGAGTCGTTCAGATCCTTGATCAGGATGTACTCGAACATGATCATCCGCCGGTTAGGCATCGGGTAGCGGCGGCAAGCCTCCAGCAGCATTTCCACCGGATATTTGTCATTCACCGGCATCAGCTGGCTGCGCACCCGGTTATCGACGCTGTGCAGGGAGACCGCCAGATTGACGGCGGTCTTTTCACCCAACTCCTGCATCCGGGGCAGCAACCCGCAGGTGGAGACGGTCACCCGCCGGCCGGAAAAGTCCAAGCCCAGCTGGTCGGTTAGAATCTCCAGGGCGATCAGCAGGTTGTCGAGGTTGGCCAGCGGCTCGCCCATGCCCATGAAAACCAGGTTGGTGATGCAGCCGTTACGCCGATCGGTGCCGGGGCACATCTCCGCCGGCAGATCGTCCCGGACCGCACAGATCTGGCCGACGATCTCGGCCGGGGTCAGATTGCGTTTGAAGCCCATGGTGCCGGTGAGACAGAAACGGCAGCCCATGGCGCAACCGACCTGGGAGGAAACGCAGAGGGTATTGCGATCCTCCTCCGGGATCAGCACCGACTCGATGATTTGGCCGTCGCTCAAGCGGAAGGCATACTTGATGGTGCCGTCACTGGAGACTTCCTTCTTCTCAACCGTCAATCGACTTATTTCCGCCTTCTCGCTCAGTTCGGCCCGGGCCGTTTTGGCCAGGTCGGTCATCTGGGCAAAATCGGTGATCCCCGGCCGGTAGAGCCAGGAAAAGATCTGGTTGCCCCGGAAGGGCGACCAGCCCAGATCTTTGGCATAGTCGATCAAGGCGCTACGGGTGAGGTTTTTCAGGTCGATTTTGGGCATTTGGTAGGCGGACTCAAACGATTCAAACTCTTTTTCGGCAGTTTCTGTGGTGCTCGGCTGCGTGAGATGGGGAAAGGCTAACGGTATTACTGCTAAATTAACTGCCTTACAATAGTCATTGATTTGGTATTTACAAGAAGCTGGGGCAACAGGCGGCATCTGTTCTCCCTCTCCCTGGAGGAAGAGGGTCGGGATGAGGGGGAATTAACCTTCGTTCTCTTCCTTTATTCTTCCGACTCCTGAAGACTATCTCTGCTCACAGCGCCCGCAGATGCTCGGGCTTGAGGCCGATCTTTCCGGCCCGGGCCTGCCGGATTGCCGTCAGCACCTGCTCCTTGTCCCTGGGCATCCTGCAGTTCAGGGGCAGATAGTTGGAGGCGTGATTGGTCTGCAGCTGCAGGCGTTTCGTCTCGATATTCTCCACCATGACGTAAAGTTCTTCCAGTAGACCGTCCCGGTCGGGCAGAGTGAATTCACCCTTGGTGGCCTGGTCGAAGAGCGGGGTGCCGGGCAGCAGCATCAGGGTCAGGACCCCGACCTGGTTGGGTTGCATGGCGCTGATTACCCTGCCGGTCTCAATCGCGTGCTGTCGGGAATCTTGCCGCCCGGCGATGCCGAGCAGCGCGGTAACCGAGAGAAAGAGCCCGGCTGCCCGGATCCGTTGCCCGAAACCGATCTGCGCGGCCGAATCAACCCCCTTGTTGATGGCGGTCAGGGTCGGGTCATGCCCGCTCTCCAGCCCCATGTAGACCCGATTCAGCCCCAGACCCTTCAGTTCCTCCAGGTCGGCCACGCTTTTACGCAGCCCGTTCTTGGCGTTGCCGTAGAGGGAGATGCGCTTGACCCAGGGCAGCTGTTGCCGAATCCTGGTCAACAGGGCGACCAAACGGTGCTGCGGCAGGCTCAGGACATCGCCGTCGGCCAAAAATATCCGGTTCTGGCGCCGGCAGTAACGGGCGGCAAAATCGAGGTCGGCGTCGATAATCCGTTCATCCTTGAGCCGGAAAAGCTCGCCCCGGTACGTGCCGCAAAAGGTGCAACGGTTGTGGCTGCAGCCCACGGTAACCTGCAGGATGATGCTGTCGGCTTCGCTGGGCGGCCGAATTATATTGCCGACGTAATCCATGGACCGGGCCGGACCTCAGCCCTGGCGCTTTTCGAACTCCTGCATGAAACCGATCAACTTCTCCACGCCCTGGCGCGGGAAGGCGTTATAAATCGAGGCCCGGCAACCACCAACCGAACGATGACCCTTGAGGCCGTCGAGCCCTTGGGCCGTGGCCTCCTTGACGAACTGGGCCTCCAGCTCCGGAGTGGGCAGGTTGAAGGTGACGTTCATGTTGGAGCGGGACTCCGGCCGGGCATGGCCCCGGTAAAAATCGCCGGCGTCAATGGCCTGATAGAGCAGGGCGGCTTTGTCGCGATTCATTTCGGTCATGGTCGGCAGGCCGCCCAGTTTCTTGAGCCACTTCAAAACCAGGCCGATGACATGGATGGAGAAGCAGGGCGGGGTATTGAACATGGAATCGGCGTCGGCATGGGTCTTATACTTCAACATGGTGGCGACGTTGGCCGGGGTGCGGTCCAACAGGTCCTCGCGAATGAAGACCACGGTACAGCCGGCCGGCCCCATGTTTTTCTGGGCTCCGGCGAAAACCAGGCCGAAGGGTGAAAAATCGAAGGGTCGCGAGAGAATGTCCGAGGACATATCGCAGACCAGCATCTGGTCAACCTGGGGCATGGTCTGGAACTGGGTGCCGAAAATGGTATTGTTGGAGACGAAGTAGAGATACTCGGCATCAGCGTCCACTCGATAGTCGCCCGGGGCCGGGACATGGTTGAAATTGCTTTCCTCGCTGGTGTAAGCGACCTGCACCTCGCCGAAGAGTTTGGCCTCCTTGATCGCCTTCTTGGACCAGGTTCCGGTATTGAGGTATGCCCCCTTCTTGCCGGGGCCCAGAAGGTTCATCGGCACCATGGCAAACTGCAGGGAAGCGCCGCCCTGCAGGAAAAGTACCTTGAAATTATTCGGCACACCCAGGATTTCCCGGAGCAGGGCTTCGGTTTCTTCGGCTACGGCGATGAAATCCTTGCTGCGGTGGCTCATCTCGATCAGGCCGATTCCCTTGTCGTTGAAATTGACAATGTCCCGGGCGGCCTGCTCGAGAACCTCCACGGGCAGAACGGCGGGGCCGGCGCTGAAATTAAATATTCTGTCAGGCATTTTATCCTCCGGTTATAGGCGGCTGTGATTGGATTGTAATAAAGAAACGGCGATCAGGGGTCTATGGATACCCGATTGTGTGGAGATTTGCAAAAAATATCATGGGGGCGACAGTTCGAAGCCCATTATTTTTACGCACTTTATCGACCCCGGGCCAACCGTCTCGGGATTAATTTTGTTGCTTCCCGGTGGCTTTTTAGGAGACCCTTAAGAAGGGTGGCCGAGAATCCGATTCATTTAATAGAGATGCCTGTTACCGGGGGAAGAAAGATGACACCGAAAAAGATCCTGATCGTCGAGGACGAAAAAGACATCCGGGATGTCCTGCGGGAACTCTTCACCTACCACGGTTACGATCCGGTCTGCTTCGCCAATGCGGATGAGGCCCTGCAGTACTTGAGCCCCGACATCCAGGTGATGTTCCTCGACCTGAAGCTGCCCGGGGAAATCGATGGCCTGGAACTATGCCGCCGGATTCGCCGGAAATACCCGGCCGCCTGTATCTTCGCGATGACCGGTTATGCCTCGCTCTTTGAACTGGCCGACTGCCGGGCCGCCGGTTTCGACGATTATTTCACCAAACCGGCCAAACTGGAAATGCTGCTGATGGCCACCCGACAGGGTTTCGAGAAGGTCAAGCGCTGGGAAAAAGAGAAGGTCGCCGAATAGTTTTCTGGCCTTCCCGCTGCCGTCCAGGTCTGCCGCCTGGACAATAATAATACGGTTTTTCTGTTGACGGTCTGGTAATATCCGGACTGATGAGTACGACAGTCTCAGCCAATTTTTCCGAATTTCCGGTTTTGAAATCCAAAGAGAATAAGCAGCTATCCAAACCACTGATCGCCCTGATCGGTCCAACTGCCGTGGGTAAAACCGCCCTGGTACTGGAACTGGCCGAAGAGCTGGACGGTGAAGTGGTCAGCGTCGATTCCATGCAGGTCTACCGCCGCCTGGATATCGGCACGGCCAAGCCCAGCCCGGCCGAACAGGCCAGGGTCCATCACCATCTCCTCGACCTGGTCGAACCGGACGCAGAGTATAACCTCAGCCGCTTCATCGAGGATGCCGAACAGGCCTGCCTGGAGATTGCCGCCAGGAAACATCTGCCCCTGCTGAGCGGCGGCACCGGCCTCTACCTGCAAGGTTTCCAGGAAGGCCTCTTCGCGGCCAATGATAACGATCTGATGGCCGGGGAGCATAGCCGCACGGATGACGTCGAGATCCGCGCCCGATTGAAAAATGAACTGGCCGGACAGGGCCGGGAGAAACTTTACGCCCGTTTGCAAGAGATCGACCCGCAGGCGGCCGGACGCATCCATCCTCACGACAGCAGCCGCCTGCTGCGTGGCCTGGAAATTTACGAGGTAACCGGGAAAACCTGGACCGAACTGTTAGCCCGGCAGCAGGCAGCCAGAAGCCGGAGTGGCACCAGGCGAGAAATCCTCAAGATCGGCCTGACGGATCGGCGGGAATCGCTCTACGAGCGGATCAACCGCCGGGCCGCCGCCATGCTGGCGGGCGGCCTGATCGAGGAGGTCGAGTCACTGCTGGCCCGGGGTTACAGTCCCGAACTGAAACCTTTGCAGGCCATCGGTTACCGACAGGTCATCGACTACCTGGCCGGACGCTGTGACTACGCGGAAACCCTGAACCTGATAGCCAGGGAAACCCGGCGCTACGCCAAGCGCCAACTCACCTGGTTCGGACGCGATTCAGAAATCCACTGGTTCAGGCCGGCGGATGGTGAAGCCATCCGCCAAAAAATCAGGTCCTATCTAAGCAGAGAGCGATGAATATACCCAACTTCATCACCATGATCAGGATCATCCTGGTTCCGATCATCGTCATATTTCTGATCGAGGGCCGGCTGCTGGCCGCACTCCTGACCTTCCTGCTGGCCGGTATCGGCGACGGCCTGGACGGTTTCATGGCCAGAACCCTGAACCAGAAAACCACCCTGGGCGCCTTCCTCGACCCCCTGGCCGACAAATTGCTGCTGACCACGATCTATATCGTCATGGCGGTCTATCACCAGGCCCCGGCCTGGCTGGCTGTAATGGTGGCCAGCCGGGATCTGCTGATCGTTTCCGGGCTGGCCATCCTGGCCTGGAACCAGCTGTTCCCGCTGATGAAGCCGACCATCGACAGCAAGATCACCACTTTCTGCCAGATCATCACCATGGCCTACCTCCTGGGCCGGGAAATCCTGCCATACCATGAATGGCTGGCCCAGGCCCTGATCGAACTGACCGCGATCCTCACCGTCATCTCCGGAATCCATTACATCATCATCGGGTTCCGTATTTTTGGAAAGCAAGAAGGACAATAATTCAAATATAAAATTGACATACTTAAAGGAAACTCTTAACCAATGCCAGTACCTGAAACCCCTGAAAAGATCTGGGAAATTCTGGCCGGGCCCATGACCTCTCGCTATTCCGGTGAGAATGGAGATATCCCCCCAGTCATCGAGAACATCCTGGCCTGCCGTGGGCTGACCGACCCGGCCGCCATCCAAAGCTTTCTAACCCCATCCCTGGAACAATTGCCATCGCCCGGGACGATGCTGGGGCTGGACCGGGCCGTGGCTATCTTACGGGAAGCCCTGAGCAGTCACAACCCGGTTCTGATCTACGGCGATTACGACGCCGACGGTATTTGCGCCACCGCTTTGCTGGCCAATTTCTTCCGGGAAATCGGCCTGACCGTGATCTGCTATCTTCCGGACCGTCTGCGCGAAGGCTACGGTTTGAACCAGGAGGCCCTGCACCGCTTACGCCTGTCCCCGGAGTTGGCCGGGCAGCCGGCGCCGCTCCTGGTCACCGTGGATTGTGGCATCACCAGCCCGATCGAGGTCGCCACCGCCCGAAGTTTGGGTTTCAAGGTGATTGTTACCGATCACCACCAGCCCGACCCGGAATTACCACCAGCCGACGCCATCTTGAACCCCAAGCAGAACGACTGCTCCTTTCCCTGCCGGGAGCTGGCCGGGGTAGGGGTGGCCTTCTACCTGGCGGCCGGACTTAGAAGCGCCCTGGTTAAGACCGGGTACTGGAGCGAAGGAAAATCGGCGCCAAATCTGAAAAAATACCTGGATCTGGTGGCCGTCGGCTCGGTGGCCGACCTGGTGCCCCTGACCGGGGTTAACCGAATCCTGGTCAAGGCCGGGCTTGAGGTGCTGAACGATAATCCCGGGCCGGGCCTGGCCGCTCTGATCAAAAAAGCCGGCCTGACGCCGGGTAGCCTGAGCGCCGAGAGTATTGCCTACCAATTGGCGCCCAGAATTAACGCAGCCGGGCGAGTCGGCTCGGCCTTGACCGCCCTGGAGTTGTTACGGACCGATTCGCCTGTGAGAGCCGAAAGCCTGGCTGAGCAAATGGAGGAAACCAACCAGCTACGCAAGACCATGACTGAAAAGATGGCGGCGGAAGCCCGTCGCCAGGCAATGAAGCAAATGCTGGAAGACAATGCCGCTCTGGTTCTGGGAAGCCGCGACTGGCACCCGGGAATCGTTGGTTTGGTGGCCTCAAGACTGGTTAACGAATTCTGGCGACCGGCCGTGGCCCTGGCCATCGGCCCTGATGGGGTGGCCCGGGGTTCGGTACGGTCGGTGGAATTCATCGACATCCATGCCGTCCTTAAGGAATGTGCCGAATCGCTGGATAAATTCGGCGGCCATAGCCAGGCGGCCGGAGTGACCTTAAGGGAGGAAAACATCGCGGAATTCACGGCGAACTTCAATAAGGCGGTGACCCAAGCGGCGGCGGCTGCTGATGTGAAGATGACTCCGGTGCTTCGAGTCGATCGGCAGGCAGACATCCATGAACTGATGGTCGAGCCGGTCTGGCATTATCTGAAGCTCATGGAACCTTACGGTATGGGCAACCCGGTACCGTTATTCTGCAGCAATCCAACCGGGATGAAACTGGATAAACCTAAAAAGGTCGGAGCCGATTCTCTGCGTTTCCAGGTTCGGAGCAACGGCAACATGTACGGCGGCATCGGCTTTGGTCTGGCGAACTGGCTGAATCAGGCGGAGAAACATCCCTTGCAGCTGGCTTACAAGATCTGCCGCAACGAATTCCGAGGGGTGGAGCGCTGGGAAATCAGGGTCGAAGACATCAAACCGGTTTATTAACTACTTGTTTTTTTATTGTTTATACTCAACTATACATAATATATATTATGCGACATAGAATGGAACTGATTGAATTCGGCCCAAGAGCCACCGACGACTAATCCTTGATCCGAACATGCATTTTCGAAAGAATTCTGGTAAAGAAATCTGACCTTGAATCGATACCACCGGAACAAAACAGGAAGCAACGGAGCCCATATTCATGAATAGAAACATCTACCAGGAGCCTTTGGTCAGCCGTTACACCAGTCGAGCCATGCAGGAGATCTTCTCGGAGAAAAACCGGATCAGAACCTGGCGACGCTGCTGGATCGCCCTGGCTGAGGCCCAATACGAATTGGGTCTGGAGCTGGTCACGGCCGAAATGGTCCAGGAACTCAAGGACCACCAGGACGATATTGACTTTGAGGTGGCCGGCGCCAAGGAAAAGGAAATCCGCCACGATGTCATGGCCCATGTTTATGCCTACGGACTCAAGTGCCCGACCGCCGAACCCATCATCCACCTGGGCGCCACCTCACAGTTCGTCGGTTGCAACTCCGACCTGCTGATCCAGCGCCAGGGCCTGGCCGTGATTAAAAAGGCCCTGCTCAACACCATCGCCAACCTGAGCGCCTTCGCCCGCCGATACAAAGGGTTGGCTACCCTGGGATATACCCACTACCAACCGGCCCAGCCCACCACAGTCGGTAAACGCAATACCTTGTACATCCAGGATCTATTGATCGACCTGGACTATCTGGAGCACCTGGAAAAACAGCTCAAGGCCCGGGGCGCCAAAGGCACGGTCGGCACCCAGGCCACCTTCCTGGAATTGTTCAAGGGCGACCATGATAAAGTTAGGAAGTTAGATGAACTTGTTTCGTCAAAGCTTGGTTTTAGCGATATATTTGCTGTTACCGGCCAGACATACACCCGCAAACTGGACATGAAGACCGCCGAGACCTTGTCCGGTATCGGCGCCTCGGCCCACAAATTCGCCGTCGACCTGCGCCTCCTCTCCAACCTCAAGGTTCAGGAAGAACCCTTCGCTAAAAACCAGGTGGGCAGCTCGGCCATGGCCTACAAGCGCAATCCCATGCGTTCCGAGCGCATGACCGGACTGGCCCGCAAACTCATGGGGCTGCCGGCCGACTTCGGCGCCACCTACGCCAACCAGTGGTTTGAGCGTACCCTTGACGACTCGGCCATTCGCCGCATGGATCTACCCCAGGCCTTTCTTTTGACCGACGCAGTCTTGAGACTTTACCTTAATATAACTAAGGATATGGTTGTTTATCCGAAACAAATAGCCAAACATCTTCTTCAGGAGCTGCCTTTCATGGCCACCGAGAAGATCCTGATGGCTGCCGTCGAGCGTGGCCGGAGCCGCCAGGAAATGCACGAGGTAATCAAGGTCCATTCGGTAGCGGCCGGCCGGGTGGTTAAGGAAGAAGGCGGCGCCAACGATCTGCTCGAACGACTGGGCGGGGACCCGACCGTGCCTTTCACTCACCGTGAACTGGTGGAGTTGATCGGTGATGGCTCTGAATTCACCGGCCGGGCCGAGGCCCAGGTCGAGGAATACCTGAGCGAAGTAGTCGAACCCAGGCTGACCGCCTATCGCGATCTGTTGGGCGAGATGGACAGCAGCCTGGCGGTTTGATTCGTGCCCCTCGCCCTCGCCCTGCTCCCGGCCCGGATCGCCCCTGAACGTATCGCCTTCGTCAAGTTCATTCTCGAAGGTTACGATGGTTTGGCGGTGCTCTCGACCGTCGATCGGACCAGCGGCGAGATGTCTCTGCGCTTTCATCCGACCCGCCGGGACGAACTGCTGAATCTGCTCGACGAACTTTCGGTCGAACACCGGGCTCCGGAAGAAACTCTGGTTAAGACTTTACTTTAAGTTATTGAAATAATATTTTGCTTTGATGTGTTTTTATTGTAAAAAAAAGCCATTTATACAGCCCTTTCTGCGGTAATTCCCTTCCCTTGCCCTCCCCTGTTCTCCGGCAAAAAAAATTTCCGCGGCAGAGCCATTATGTTATATTCGGAGAGCTTTCCCGAAAGGACTTTCCTGGCGAACTTGCGGCATTGCGCCGAGACCGGCCCGCATTGATCGCAGCCGATTTATAATCAGAGCCTCCAACTCAAGTGGAATTTGACCGAATGACCAAGCTCCCGCGCCAGGCCTTTATTGAGACCTTCGGCTGCCAGATGAACGAGCGTGACTCGGAGATCATGGGCCAGCTTCTGCAGCGGTCTGGTTATGACCTGACCCGTGATCTGGAAACAGCCGATCTGGTGGTGGTCAATACCTGCTCGATCCGGGGCAAGGCAGAGCAAAAGGCCATGAGTCTCCTGGGCCGGCTTAAGCAGGCCAAGAAAAAGCGGCCCGGGCTGATTATTGCCGTTACCGGTTGTGTAGCCCAGCAGGAAGGTTCGGCTCTCCGAGAACGGATGGGGCATGTAAATCTGGTGGTCGGTCCCCAGAATATCCACCGCCTGCCGGAGTTGGTCCGCCAGGCGGAAAAAGGGGGAGCGGCCATCGCGGTGGAGCAGTCAACCGCCTTCAGCCTCCCCTCTTTTCTGCCGGAACTGGAGAGCAGCTCCCCGCCCCACAAGCGTTTTGTCACCATCATGCAGGGCTGCAACAACTTCTGCACCTACTGCGTGGTGCCTTACACCCGGGGGCGGGAAGTCAGCCGGGATCCGGTCGATATCCTGACCGAGGTCCGCCACTTGGTTAGCTGCGGGGTTAAGGAGATCACTCTCCTGGGCCAGAACGTCAACTCCTACGGTCAGGACCGCAAGGAGCAAGACTTCCCCGATTTCCCGGAGCTGCTGCGTCGGGTGGCGGCCGAGCCCGGCGTGGTTCGCTTACGTTTCACCACCTCCAATCCCAAGGATCTTTCGCAGGACCTGATGCGTTGTTTCGCCGAGCTGGCCAACCTCTGCCCGCATTTTCATCTGCCGGTTCAGTCCGGTGCAGACTCGGTCCTGCAAAGGATGAACCGTAAGTACAGCCGGAGTGAATACCTGGAAAAGGTGGCGGGCTTAAGGGCGGCCCGGCCGGATATCGCCATCACCACCGATATCATCGTCGGCTTCCCGGGCGAGAGCGAGGCCGATTTTGAGGCGACCATGAGTCTGCTGGAAGAGGTGCGTTACCACGGCGCCTTCTCCTTTAAATATTCGGATCGGCCCAAAACGGTTTCGGCCGGTTTCGGCGACAAGGTCACGAAAGCCGAGAAGGAGGCGCGCCTGGCCCGACTGCAAGCCCGCCAGCAGGAAATTACCCTGGCACGTAACCGCGAGTGCGAAGGCCGGGTACTGGCGGTGATGGTCGAGGGCGAAAGCCGTGAAGGCGCGGGGCAATGGCGCGGCCGGGCCGCCGCCAACCAGGTGGTGAATTTCACCGGGGTCGAAGGGCGACTGTCGCCGGGCGAGATGGTTAAGGTGAGAATCGAGGAAGCCTGTCAGAACTCGTTGCGGGGAGTGATGGTCGCGGAGTGATTTCCGCATTTTTTGTCGGGTGGGCCGGGAAATCAACGGGCGCCCTACCCGGCTTGGACTACCCCAAGTCATTCCGATGAAACCGGAAACCAGGGTGCTCAGCCAAATTACAGGAAGGAGAAACCATGATCGATCTGCATACCCACACCTTTTTCAGTGACGGCGAGCTGGTACCGGCCGAGCACCTGCGCCGGGTCGAAGTCATGGGCTACCAGGCCGTGGCCATTACCGACCATGCCGATTCTTCCAACCTGGATTTCATCGTCCCGCGCATCGTCCGAGCCGCCGTCGACCTCAATCGTCACTCCCGGACCACGCTGATCCCCGGCATCGAGTTGACCCACATCCCGCCGGAAATGTTCGTCGAACTATCATTGAAGGCCAGGGAATTGGGGGCGCGGATCGTCGTGGCCCACGGAGAGACGGTTATGGAACCGGTCCGGCCCGGCACCAATCGGGCCGCCATCGAGGCCGAGGTCGATATCCTCTCCCATCCGGGTTTCATCACCGAGGAAGAGGTTCAACTGGCGGTCCGGCATGGGGTTTTACTGGAAATCACCGGCCGCAAAGGTCACTCGCTGACCAACGGCCACGTGGCCAACCTGGCCGTCAAACACGGGGCCAAGATGGCGGTCAACGCCGACGCCCACGGCCCCGGCGACTTTCTCACCGCGAAGATGGCCGAAGTCGTGGCTCTGGGCGCCGGTCTGAGCAGGGAGCACTATGTCCAGATTCGTAAAGACATGGCCGAGTTGGCCGCCAAGGCCGGCCGTTACTGAAGCTCTAGCACCGGAACCGGCTCCGTAAATCCACAACAGCGTTGCGTCTTACCTGCGGTCATGCCCACTCGAATCACTCTACCGGCACCAGGCTGAGGTACCATCAAGCCGGGCAGAGTTTGGCGACCAGCCGTTGCAACCGGACTCGCGCGACATTGATCTCGGCCAGGGAGGCAAAGCCCTTGACCTGATCGGGATGGTTCAGGTCAAAGCCGCCGCGTAAAGGGTGGCGACCGAGCAGCGCCGCGACAAAGGCACGCTCCCGCCGATCGCCCGGTTCATCGGTTCGGCTGGTCTCGAACAGTTCATACCAGTCCCGGAATCGGGGCTCGGCCATAACCTTTTGCACCTGCTGTCGGAGACCGATGGTGGCGCCGAAACCATGCCGGAAGAGGTCGGTAACGGTCCAGGCCTCCAGCAGGTCGCCGGCTTTGGCGACGGTGGCCGGGTCATCCAGCGTCAGGTCGGGGTCGGCCTGGACCAGCAGGACCTCCAGCCCCAGGGAGATGGTGTCCCGCACCCGTTCGGCTATGTCGACGATCTGTTTGATCTCCTGAGTCTTTTCTCCGTAAGCGATGATCGCGCTGTTGATGGTCCAGACGATTTCCTGCTCCAGCCGGGAGATTTCTTCCGGATTGGTTATCCGGGTGAGGGCTTGTTCCAGGAGGGTGGTTTCGCTCAAGGGGCCGGCATAAATCGAGGGTATCCGGGTCTGGCCCGGCTCCAGCCCCCCGGGCGACCGGGGCGCTGACTGAGGGGCTGGTCGGGAGAAGAGCACGCTGGCCTCTTCCGGGGCGACAAAGCCGAGATCCTCCAGCCGGCCGGTGCGGAAGCGCAGGGCTTCTTCCTCGATCTGGGTTTGCAGGTCGACCCGGGTCTGGCGCAGGAGTTGGTGGGCCGCGATGGAATCGTATTGGTAGAGGGCGTCCAGTACCGCGAAGGGATGGGTTTTCAGCGGAATCTCGTCCTTGGTCTCCACCAGAAAGAAGCCGTCCGGGGTCATGGCCCGGCGCGGTTCAGCCTCTTCGTCCTCCGCCGGCACCTGATCGGTATCCGGATCGTAGACCGTCATGGTCTGGGTCAGATAGAGCAGCTGCACCACATAGTCCAGGGCGAAAAAGGTCCGGGCCAGGGTTTCCGGCCCGGCCAGAGAATAGGCGCTCAGCCATTCGTCCAGGCTGTCGGAGGCAAAATCGTAACGGTTCCAGCAATCCAGATCGACACAGGTTTCCAGCTGTTCCGGACTCAATTGGACCAGGATGGGCAGGGCCTGTTCCAGACCGATTTCCCGAACGATATAGTAGGCCTCCAGCGGTTCGAGATTTGCCACCTCCTCGGCCAGGTCGACGGCGTCCAACAGTCGTTCGCCCCGGCGGGCCAGAGCCCGGGTCAGATCGGCGCGGAACGGGGTCAATTCGATGATTTTGTGGTCGGGCATATTTTTGTCCAGGTTGTTTTTATTCAGGTTGAAAGTCGATCTATTATGATATGCACTAATTTAATCCTGTCCGATTCGTCTGAAAATAAATCCCAGGTTTGTTTGACTCGCCCTCCGCCCCGCTTTCCAGGCGGACTTTAGTGCCGTGCCGGCAGTTCTTGACCGTACCGGCGGTTCGTCTCGATTGCGGGTAATTGCCCAGCGGTGATTGGCGGACGCCCGGAGCGGAATTATTCTGATTCGCGACAGCTGGTCATCGACGCTTGCGCATTGTACACTGTTTAATGATCTTTGTTCAGCGAGCACTGTCAATTAAGTCCGGAGAGCGGTAATGAGCGAAACCGTGGAGCGGCTGGCGTTGGAGCAACGCATCCTGGATCTGGGCGGGCGTTACTGGCGGCTGATGCAGGGCGAGAAACCCGGCCTTTTCGACCACCGCTACTGGCAGGGGCGGATCCTCGATTGGGTGATGTCCGACGAAACCTTCAAGATCGACGCCTTCCGCTTCGTCGACGTCCTCCCGGTTCTCCATACCACCAGGGCGATGGCCACCCATGTCAGCGATTATCTGCTCAAGGAGGGGCGCGACTTCCCGCCGGGGGTGCACAGTGCTCTGCGCCTGGCGGCGGGCGGCATCGCCGCGCCCTTGGCCAGCCGGGCGCTCCGGGCCAATGTCACCGAAATGGCCCACCGTTTCATCTGCCCCGGCGACGGGTCGAAGGCGGTGGAGGTGTTAAAGGAGCTGGCCGACCGCAACCTGGACTTCACCGCCGATATCCTGGGCGAAGCGACCACCAGCGAGCAGGAAGCGGATCTCTATCTGGGAAAATATTTTGATCTGATCGATCTCCTGGCCGCGGCCGTCGAGAAGTGGCCGGCCCGGCCCCAGTTAGAAGATTCCGACAACGGTCCCCTGCCCCGGGCCAATATCTCGGTTAAGATCTCGGCTCTTGACCCCTGGCTCGATCCGGCCGACCATCGAGGTTCGGTGGCCCGGATCAAGGAACGGCTCCTGCCTCTGCTCAGGCAGGCCAAGGCGCAACGGGTTTTCATCAATCTCGATCTTGAGCAGTGGTCCTGTCACAACATCACTTACGACCTCTTCGAGGAAGTCGCCCTCGATCCGGAACTGCATGACTGGCCCCACCTGGGGTTGGTGGTCCAGGCCTATCTCAAGTCGGCCGAATCGGACTGCCGCCGGTTGTTGAAGCTGAGCCGGCAGCGAGGGACTCCCTTTACCGTCCGCCTGGTCAAAGGAGCCTATTGGGATTACGAAGTGGTCCAGGCCCGGCGCAACAACTTCGAATGCCCGGTCTTTTTGAGCAAGGGGGCGACGGACGCCTCCTACGAGCGCCTCTCCCGTCTGCTCCTGGAGAACCGGCAATTGCTCCGCCCGGCCTTCGCAGGTCACAACCTGCGTTCACTGGTTCATGCCCTGACGCTGGCCCGGGAGCTGGGGGTACCCAAAAGCGGGATCGAGGTGCAGATGCTCCGCGGCATGGCCGAACCACTGCGCCGGGTGCTGGTCGACGACGGTTACCGGGTAAGGATCTATACCCCCATTGGCGAGCTTTTGCCGGGCATGGCCTACCTGGTCCGGCGGCTGCTGGAAAATACCTCGAACAGCGGTTTCTTAAGACAGAGCTACCACGAGGGGGTGGCGCTCGAGCAACTGCTCGCCCCACCCTCGCCCGGCCCGGAGACGGCGCCGCCGCCGGGGATGATCCCGGGCTTGCTTGACTCCCCCTTTGCCAATCTCGGCCCCCTCGATTTTACCAGGCTGGAAATCCGCGAAAGTTTCGGCCAAGCCGTGGCAGCGGTGGCAGGACAACTGCCCCGCGAGGTCCCGGTGCTGGTCGGCGGCCTGGTGGTCGGCACGGCCGAAGTCAGGGCGCACTTCTCGCCCAACGACCCGGAACTGGTGGTGGCCCGGGTGGCCCAGGCCACCCGGGTTGAGGCGCAAGCCGCCCTGAGCCTGGCCCATGAGCACTTCCCCGCCTGGCGGGATCAAGCGCTGGCCCACCGGGCGGGGCTCCTGGAAAAACTGGCCGACCTGCTGACGGCTGACCGTTACGAGCTCGCCGGTCTGCAGTGTCATGAGGCGGGCAAACCCTGGCCCGAGGCGGATGCGGATGTGGCCGAGGCTATTGATTTCTGCCGGTATTACGCCCGCCGGGCTGTCAAGGAACTGGGGCCGAGCCGGCAGGGCGAGATGGCCGGCGAAGAAAATTTCCTGCATTACGAGGGACGGGGTCCCTGCGTGGTGATCGCCCCCTGGAACTTTCCCCTGGCGATTCTCTGCGGCATGACCACCGCCGCTTTGGTGGCCGGCAACCCGGTGCTGATCAAGCCGGCCACCGCCGCTTCGGCCACGGCCTATGAATTTTACCGGCGGCTGCTGGCGGCCGGCTTCCCACCCGAAATAGTGCACTTCCTGCCGGGGCCGGGGGCGGAGGTGGGCAGTTTCCTGGTCGAGCATCCCGATATCAGCCAGATCGCCTTCACCGGCTCGCGAGAGGTGGGGCTGGCGATTATCGACAAGGCCGGCAAAACTCTGGCCGGGCAAGCCCAGGTAAAAAGGGTGGTCTGCGAGATGGGCGGCAAGAACGCCATCATCGTCGACGAAGACGCTGATCCCGACGCCGCCTTGAAAGGGGTGCTGAACTCAGCCTTCGGCTACGCCGGCCAGAAATGTTCGGCCTGTTCCCGGTTGATTCTGGTCGGCGGGATCTATGAACCTTTTATGTCCCGGCTCTCGGCCGCCTGCCGCACCCTGCCCCTGGCCGAAGCCACCGATCCGGGCTGCCGGTTGGGGCCGGTAATCGACCGGGCTGCCCATGAGCGGTTGCAGGGGTTGCTGGCCAGTCCGCCGGCCGGAGCCCGGCTGCTTTATCTGGGTGAGACGCCCGCCAAGGGCTTCTTCATCCCGCCGGCGCTCTTCGAGGTGGACGATCCGACCCACCCGTTTTTCCGGGAGGAGCTCTTCGGCCCGATCCTCACCGTGCTCCGCGTCGAGGATTTTGCCGCTGCCCTGGCCCTGGCCAACGCCACCGATTTCGCCCTCACCGGCGCGGTTTACTCGCGCAGCCCCAGGAATCTGGCGGCGGCCCGGGCCGGTTTCAAGGTCGGCAACCTCTACCTCAACCGGGGCTGCACCGGCGCCCTGGTCGGCCGCCAACCCTTCGGCGGCTTCGGGATGAGCGGTATCGGCACCAAGGCCGGCGGCCCCGGTTACCTGCGCAACTTCGCCAACCCCCGCTGCATAACGGAAAACACCATGCGCAGCGGTTTTACTCCCGAATTCCAGCTTTAATCAGAATGACCAACGCCACGGAATCAGGCAAAAGAATGACGGCACCGGGGCCGGAAGCCCGGCCCGGAATGGGCTTGCCTTGAGCGCAGCAGCAAACGGCAGGCTGTAATCGCTTAAAAACTCTAAGCCATTCGGGAAAGTCTCTCTTTTCAGAGCAGACTTCCCCCCTTCGGTGTTATATTTCACTGCTGAAAATATCATCAAAGTTATATTACCTCAGCGGGAGGTTGCTTAATGGCTCCGGAAGAAAAAAAAGAATTCGCTCTTGATGGGTCGGCCCAGCAGCTCTATCAGCAACTCGAGGGCATCGACGATACCTTAAGGGTGGATGACAGATTTAAGCTTGAATCCGAACTCATGACCTTCCTGCGGGAGGAAGAGAAGAGAAGGGACAATTATCGGCTGTTGATCGCCCAGGCGACCTGCCTTTTCGTCGATATTCTGGCCGAGACCAAAAATGCCGACTTCGAGAAGGAGAATCACCCGAAAGTAAGGATTTTGCTCAATGTCCTGAAAAAGATCGCCGATCTCTCCGGCCAGGACAGCCAAATAACCTGTCGCTTCCGGGGGCAGCAAACGATCAGGGAAGCCGGCGGCGCTCCAATCGCCAACCCTGAGGCATGCGATTACGAACTAGCCATAAATGATATACTCCTGGATTATCTGGTGGCCAAGAAAGTTGAAGAGCGGGAGACGGGCAAAGGCCAGGCCTTATGTGCGAACCTGCTGCGGGCTTTCACGACCATGAGCGGCTTGCGGATCTTCAACTTTTCCATAAACGTCAAGGCCGGCGATGTTGAGGAAAATTCCAGGCAGTATGAGCAAGTACTCAGGTCTCTGGTCCGGTTTTACAACAGTACGAATAACGAAGATAATTTTCTCGTGCGGGATGAATACGGCCAGCCGAGCATCAATCTGACCCTCCTGGCGGCGACCAACAACGTCAGTGCCGACTCCATGCAGCGCCTGGTCGACCAGATAAAACCCCGGATGTTGGGACCCGATCCGGCCCCCGAGTTGAAACGCTTCACGACAGTCTATGACGTAATTCTAGCCACCAAAAAGTACCAGCAGCGCTTGCGGAAAATGGTGATAGAAGTCAACAACGTGCACCAGCTCATGCTGAACAGCCTTACCAATGCCAAGCACACCTTGGCGGCGATACAGGTGTCCCGGCTGGTGCTCGCCAGATTCGGCAGCGACCCGATAAAGGTGTCGGAACTCATTTCGAGTACCAGCAGTGATGGTTATCGCCATATCCAAAGCAAGGCCATGGGCAAGCGCTTGTCCCTGGCTACCGAATTTCTGGAGCTGGCCGAAGAAAGTGAAAACCGGGAAGACCTGCAGAATGAAGCGCTGCAGAACATCGAAGAAGGTCTGCATAACATCCCCGATGAAATATACGACGGAATCAATATCAAGGGTGATCAGGTCAGCGCCGTAGACGATCAGGGCACGGAAACCAGCTGGTCGCTGCACCGAAAAGTTTTCCAGCTGGTCAGCTACTTCAAGCAGAGGGCCTTGACGAAGATTAAGATGCGGGACATCAACAAAAAAGAAGTTGAGTTCGATGCCGTGGATTTTTCCGTGATTGCCAAAAACTGCAAGAGCACGGAGCAGGAAGCCGAACACCTGGTCCAACTGCTCAAGGACTGCTTCAGCGAAATCGGCCGTTTCCGGCGAGTTTCCTTCGAGAAGAATATTCCCGAATTTCTGAAATACGAAGAGAATATTTTTGAATTTCTTTGGTATTACCTGAAGGAACTCGAGATCAAGGAAGACCGGCTCGCCTTTCTCAACTCCATCCAACTCCTGGTCGGTAAGTTGAAAAAACCCGAGAAGGCGCTGAATATTCTGCTGACTGACATATTCAGCCCTACTTCGCTGATGCGCTTTTCGGACCGGAACGGCTTGATCCTGGCCATCATCCTGCTCAGGGCTCATCACAAGGAAGCAAGGAGCAATATCGAGCTGACCCCCGAGGAAGTACTTTTTGTAACGGAAAACCTTGATCAGGAGATGATCAAAGTCGGCCTGAAGTTTTTCAGATATAACCAGGAGCTGGTCGAGATCAAGGTGAGGCGTTTGACCGAGTTGCTCTTGCAGGTTTCGGTCAAGAAGGCCCAGCAGGAAGAGCAGATGCCGTTGCGCTTCCTGATTTACCTGATGCGTGAGATGGTAATATTCTGCGCCCTGATCGGCGGGAGAATATCCCAGTCCACCGTCCGGGGAGTAGTCCGGGAATTCGGCAATCCGGATTCCTCGTTTTACCGGAAGGTTGAGGATAAAAGCCAGATCTCCCGAGGCCTGAAACTCCTGCAGGTTGCCGCCCGCGGGCTGAAAAGATTTAACGATCCCCAGTTCGCCGACCTGCTGAAAAGCATCGCCGGTCGGGAGCAGGAATTTATCGAACTTGACGACAATCCGCCGCATCGAATTTTCGTCAAGCAGATCATGGAACAGATCGGTAAAATTTGAGGGCGGGAAAAGCTTACAAGAGCGGAATCGACAACCTGCCCCGGCAGCAGGTGCGCCTCAGATAATTGATCGCCGACCTGCGCCGGGCCGGAGCCGGCTGCAGGAATCGAGCAACAGCCGATTCCTGCCTGGCAAGCTGATGCTCCTGATGTTTTGTCAATAAGTGGGTCTCAGGCAAACTCAGCTTGCCGGCCTTGGCGCCACTGATCAGGCAATCTTTTTGACCCGCCCAACCTCCCCGCTTTCCAGGCGGACCTTAATGCCATGCGGGTGAGATGGCGATTTGGTCAGGATATCCCGGACGATTCCTTCCGTGAGTTTAACGGAGCGCTGATCCTCTTTTAAGACGATCAAGACTCTGAGACCGGCTTTGATCTCGCTTCGTTTCACAAAGTATGCCGGTCATCTTTCAAGGGTGGAAACAGTTTTCCCTGAATCAGAAAACCCGCCACGGCCAGAATAACGAAGACCACGAAATCAAGTAAAGGGCTCAAAGGTAATTCTCCGACAATGGCGCCGGCCCCTACCAGGCAGGCGAGTACGGTTATCGCTTCATCCATGATCAAGGTGGCGATTACCGCGCCGATTAAGCCGATCCCGATGATCACCCAAAGCATGGCACCGTTTTCAGGCAAGGCCAGGAACTGGCTCACCCGCACGGCAAGAAAAACTCCGGCAAAAAAACCGGCCACGGTAAAGGCCAGGCGCTGGGCCAGAATGGCCAGCAACGCCCCGAGACAACCCATGCCGATGGCAATGGCAAGTTGTATCGACTGCGGCTGAGCGCTAAAATACATCCTGGTTATTTCCATGCCGAAAAGAAAGCCGGCAATTCCGATAAAAAGCCAGAATAACTTGCGCCCGAACAACAGTAAAAGAACGCCGACGACTATATTGTAGATTTGCATATTTGTCCCGTTACTGAGTAATAATTAAGATCCTGTCCCCTGCCGTTTTCGCCAGAATTTCACCGGTCGATTCCCGACCGGATTCGCCGGCCTCCCCGCCGGGGTTATTCAGCCAATTCCCCTGCCCTTACCAAGGCCGCCTGCGCGCCCGCCGGATCGCCGCTCTTGGCGCGCGCCTCACTGATCAGGCGCCAGTTCGAGGCGCGCAGAACTTTGTCGGAACCGGCCCACGAATTGGAACGGGCGGCGAGACTCTCGGCTTGTGGATAGTTGCCTTCCCGCAGGTGCAACTCTGCCAGCTCATGCCATAAAGCCGGGTTCCTCGGCTCGATGCGCAGAGCCCGTTCGAGCGTGGCGCTGGCGGCGGGAAATCGTCCCTGGTCAGCACTGGTGTGAGCTGTGTCCAGAAGCGCCAGCACGGCCTGATTGTCGGAAACTTGCGGTCCAGGGCCACGCTGCGCCGCGCAAGCGGAAAGCAAGGTTACGGTGAACAGAAGAATGGAAAGACGGAACAACATTCCTGGCCGCCTGGCAATAAGATTGTCGGGAAATTCAATTTTTACCTGGAAATCATACCCGCTGGGGCATCGCTTGTGAAGCGGGAAAATCCTGGCTGGGCCCTAGAGCTGGGCGGTCGGTCGCCGGGGAGCACCGGATGGGGCGGAGATTCACGGCTGCCAGGATCAATCAAACAGGCGGTGAAACCAACTTTTCATGAGGGTACCGCCGGAGCGGGCGCAAGGCGCGAAATCATCGGGAGCGGAGCCGCGGATGAAGGGAATTTCCACTGCCCCGCCGCAGTCCCGGTCGGCGCGCAGACCGGTTGAAGGATCGATTAACACCAGCTCCACATTATCCGGCATTGGCGGCACCAGGGGCTCAGGATGCAACCGGGCCATGAGTTCCCCCCAGACCGGCAGCGCCCCGCTCGCCCCGGTTAAGCCGGTCGGCCGGTCATCGTCGTACCCGACCCAGACGACCGCAACGCGGTCACCGGTATAGCCGGCGAACCAGGAATCGCGAAAGTCGTCCGTTGTTCCGGTTTTTCCCGCCGGAGAGAGTTCGGGAGAAAGGTAGCCGGAAAGTTCCCGGGCCGTCCCCTGCCGCACTACGCCCTGCAGGGCCGCGGTCAGAAGATAGGCCGGCCCCGGTTCGATCGCCTGTTCCACGGATAGTGCATAGTGCTGCAACGGCTTGCCGCCGGCGGTGACCACTTCACGGATGGCTCGCAAGGGGGCGCGGAAACCACCGCTCCCGATGGTCTGGTACATCTGGGCAACCTCCATGGGCGACAGATTTACTGCCCCCAGGAGACTCGCGGCATACGGCGGCAAATCCCGACTGATGCCCAGGCGGCGGGCATAATCGAGGACGTTTTGCACACCCAGCGCTTCTCCCAGGCGCGCGGTGGCCACGTTGTAGGAATTGGCCAGGGCCGTGCGCAGGGCCACCTGACCGTGGCTGACCCGATCATAATTCTTCGGCTCCCAGACCGGGCGCCCGGGCTCATTCCAGCTCAACGGCTCATCGTCCAGCCGGGTGACCAGCGTATACTCTTCCGGCCTGGCGAGGGCGGTCAGATATACCGCCGGTTTCATGACTGACCCGACCGGCCTGGCCAAATCGACGGCCCGGTTGAAACCGGGGTAGCTCGGGTCACGTCCGCCTACCAGTCCCTGCACTTCACCACTCTGAAGGTCGGCGACGATGATCGCGCCTTCCAGGCGGCCCGTTTCATCGGTACCGGCGGGGTCCGCCTTACCGGTTCGCTCATCCAACCGGGCCAATCCGGAGGACAAGACGGATTCAGCGGCGGCCTGGACCTGCGGGTCGAGGGTGGTAAAGATCCGCAACCCCTCGGAGCGGAGATCCGTTTCCCGGTAGAAACTCAAGAGCTGCTGACGTACGAGGTCGAGAAAGGCCGGATAACGCGTCGTTCCCATCTCCGGTTTGGCGACCACCTCCAACGGGGCCCTTTTCGCTTCAAGGTACTGCTCGTCGGTGATGTACTTCTGCTGATGCATTGCCGCCAGGGCGATATTCCGCCGCGTCAGAGCGCGGTCGGGGTGATGCCGCGGATCGTAGTACGAGGGCCCCTTGACCATGCCCACTAGTAACGCCGCCTCCGGCAGGCTCAGATCCTTGAGACGCTTGGCGAAATAGAACTGCGCCGCCAGCCCGAAACCGTGGATCGCCCGGTTCCGGTCCTGTCCGAGATAGATCTCGTTGATATAGGTTTCAAGAATGTCGTTCTTCCGATAATGGCGCTCGAGAAGAACCGCCATCAGCATTTCGGTTACCTTGCGCCTGATCGTGCGTTCCGGGGTCAGGAAAAAATTCTTGACCAGTTGCTGGGTCAGCGTACTGCCGCCCTGCACCCCCCGACCGGAAACGGTGCTTAGAAAGGCGCGCGCTATCCCGCGCGGATCAATGCCGATATGGGAATAAAAATTCCGGTCCTCGACCGCGATCAACCCTTGCACGACGAAGGTCGGCACCTCGTCGAAGCTCACCAGCAAACGATCCTCGTTCTGGCCGGGATAGATGCCGCCGATGTATTCCGGGTCCAGCCTGGCCAGGTTGACCGGGGTGTTGTTTTGGAAATTGACCAGGGTGGCGATGCGGTCGGCGTCGAAAGACAGATGTAGAAATTGCCGGGCTTGAACCCCGTCCCAAAAGACGAAGGAAGGCGTTACCAGATCGAACTCATCGTCAGCGCGTTGGAAACGTCCCGGCTCATCACCCCGAAGCCCCTCTCGGTAACCGAGCTCCCGCAGTTCCAGGGCCAACTCCTCCGGGCCGAGTCTGGCCCCGACGAAAAGTTCCAGCGGACGAGCGTAGACCCGTGCGGGTAAAGCGAAGCGACGTCCTTCGAATTCGGTTCTGACTCGGAGGTCAAGATAGAAGGCGTAGACGCCGAGACCGATCAGGCCGGCGACCAGGGCCGCTACCAAGGCTCGGCCCAAAAATCTGATCTGGATATGGGATCTCATGACTGGAAATGTTACCTCCGGACCATAATAGGTGGCATGCTCCCTATTGCAAGCACAATCTGTCTCCCTGATCCTTAATTTATCCCGCCGCCGGTCTTATTTTTTAATCAGGAACAGCAAACCAAGCGGAGGTGATGCTCATGAAAATCGGCGAAGTATGCAACCGCGAAGTGGTGATAATCGATCAGCACGATTCCATCCTGGATGCGGCCAAACTGATGCGTCACCTGCATGTCGGTGATGTGGTGGTGGTCGGCGACATGCAGAGTGACCGGCATCCGGTCGGCATCCTGACCGACCGGGACATTGTCGTGGAACTGGTGGCCCTGAAAGTCGATCCTGAGGCGGTCTCGATCGGTGAGGCCATGAGTTTCGAGCTGGTCACCGCCCGGGAAGAGGACGGGGTCGACGAAACCGTCGAGAAGATGCGGGCTCGCGGCATACGCCGCGTCCCGGTGGTCAACGGCGAGGGCGGTCTGGAAGGGATATTCTCGCTGGACGACTACATCGAGTTGCTGGCCGAACAGTTCGGTAATCTGGTGCAGGTGATCAAGACCGAGCAGCGCCAGGAATCCCGGGAGCGGCCATGATAAGAGCGGGATGGCGGTCGGGGACTATGTCCGAAGAGCAGCGTAGTCCAACCGGCGCATTAACTGCCTCGGGACAAACCGTAAATGTCACCAAAGAACAATGACCTTTTTACCGTCCTGCATCGCGGCGCGTATTTTTTCCATATGCCGCAGGGCGGCGATTTCTCTGGCAATATCGCCCGGCCGAACCGACAGTTTTTCAGAGAGTTCGGCCGGGCTCGCAGCCACCTGATTTCTGAATCAGGCGAAGGATCTTCTGTTGGAGGCTACCGCTAAGTTCGGTTGTATCGCCGCTCTCTTTGGCGAGTGAGGCGCTGCGTACCGCCCAGGGATCACAGGTTCGCACCGGAGACAAGGCATCCATGTAACAGTCATCGCACAATAACCGCCCGTGAAAATCTCTTCCCTCGCCCGCTTCAATCTCGGCCCGGCAATTTTCTTTCTGACACAACATGGCCAACTCCGGGTACTGACTGTTGATGATTCAAGTTATCCGTTTGCAGCTTGGGTGTGGTCCGTGGGAGGCTGATATTATAATATCCCGGCCAACCCGAGCAACTGGTAAATTGAAAACCCCGGTTTGTCCCCTTCTTGCCCAAGGGTCTTCCGGCAGAGGTCAACCAAGGGCGCGAGCCAATTCCTGCTCCCCGACAAATCGTTAGCGGTTCCTGGAAATTACCGTCGCGAGGTTCCGTTTATGCAACTCTTCTGATGCAGCCGGGCGCGTCGTGCCTGACGTCGTTGACCATCCGGCTGACCGGGTGGGCCACGAGCAGGAAGGGATCGTGCGGGTGGATGAAATTCAGGTCATGGATCGGGTCGGCCACCAGGTCGAGCCAGGTGCCCCGCCGGGTCGGGGGAACGATCAGCGGCATCCGGTCATGGAGTCTGGCCACTACGCCGTTGGCGCTGGTGGTGATGATCGTGGTCGACTCAACAGTCTCCCCTGCCCCGCCCTGCCACTGTTCCCACAGTCCGGCAAAGGTGAACAGCCCCTTGTTCTTCATCCGGATGAAGTAGGGCCTTTTTTCACTGTCGTGGTGCTGCCACTCGTAAAAACCGTCGGCCGGGATCAAACAGCGCCTCTTCTTGTAGGCTTCCCGAAAGGCCGGTTTCTCGGCCAGGGTCTCGGCCCGGGCGTTGATCGTCCGGTAGGCGATCTTCTCGTCCTTGGCCCAGGCGGGAATCAACCCCCAGCGGGCCAGGGCCGGTTTCAGGTAACCGTGCTCGCCCTTCTTGATAATGGGAATGGTCTGGGAAGGCGCGATATTGTAACGCGGCGGGAAGTCGAGCTCTTGCCGCAGGTGGAATTCTACCTTGATCTCTTCAGGTTTTATGATGGTGAACCGGCCGCACATATCCCAGCTTTGCTCCCTCGCTATCCCGGCCTGACCGCTTTTGGTCAAGGAGCAGGCGCAACTTGACTTTACTTTAGCTCGATGCCTAGACTGGCTAAGAGAATAAATTCTCATTTTTCCTCTGGTCCCGCCGGATCATTTTACCGCCCCGGGTAGTCTTGCACCAGGAGTAACATCAGCTTACCAAGGAGATCTCAACCATGCCAACCATCCCCGCTTATGCCGCCATGACCGCCAAAGCTCAGTTAAAACCGTACCCCATCGAACGCCGGGAACCAGGAGCGCACGAGGTCTTGATCGACATTCTCTACTGTGGCGTTTGTCACTCCGATATTCACCAGGCCCGCAATGAATGGGGGGGCTCGATCTTCCCGATGGTTCCCGGCCACGAGATTGTCGGCACCGTTGCCAAGACCGGAGCCCAGGTCGGCAAATGGCGGGTCGGCGACACCGTCGGGGTCGGCTGCTTCGTCGATTCCTGCCGAAAATGCGAGGCCTGCCGTGAAGGTGAAGAGCAATTCTGTGCGGAAGGGATGAGCGTCACCTACAACGGTTACGAACGCGACGGCAAGACCCCGACCTACGGGGGCTACTCGACCCGCATTACGGTGAATGAGGATTACGTCCTGCGCATCCCGGCGGGAATGCCGCTGGAACGGGTGGCGCCGCTGCTCTGTGCCGGGATCACCACCTACTCGCCGCTCAAGCGCTTTGGCGTCAAGCCCGGAGACCAGGTCGCCATTCTGGGCTTAGGGGGCCTCGGTCATATGGGAGTCAAAATCGCCAAGGCCATGGGGGCCAAGGTCACGGTGCTCAGCCACTCACCGGGCAAGCGGGATGCCGCCCTGGCCCTGGGCGCCGACGATTTCGTGGTCACCAGTGACCCGGATGCCTTCCGGAAGAATGCCAAGCGCTTCGATTTCATCCTCGACACGGTCTCCGCCCGGCACGACTATAACGCCTATCTTGAGCTGTTGAAGCGGGACCGGACCATGGTCCTGGTCGGCATCCCCGATCCCATCCCGCTGGCCGCCGGCTCCCTGGTCATGCAGCGCCGCCATCTGGCCGGCTCGCTGATCGGCGGTATCCGGGAAACCCAGGAGATGCTCGATTTCTGTGCCCGGCATGGCGTGCTGTCCGATGTCGAGGTGATTCCGATCCAGAAAATCAACGAGGCCTACGAGCGGGTGCTGGCCAGTGATGTACGCTACAGATTCGTGATCGACCTGGCCAGCCTGAAATGAAAACAATTATCCCCTCGGCCTGAGAGGGAAGTTAGAGGCCCCGTCTCCCTCAGGAACCCCGGTGCCCCTTGAGGGTATGAAAGAAGGGATCAGGGGATGGGCAGGCATTCAAACAATCTTGCTCTTCTCGGCACCAAGCATGGGGTTGAGGCCGTCACCCGAGGGTGGGGGGAACCCTCGCCAGTTGGGGTAATATCCGTGAGGTGAAATGGACAGGAAACTAGTCATTGCCATGGTGGGGTTACCGGCTCGGGGCAAATCCACCATGGCCCGAAAAATAGCCGGCACCCTGAAGCTTGACGAGGTCAATGTGCGGATTTTCAATAACGGCGATCTCCGGCGGCAGCTTTCCGCCAACCATCACTCCGCCCCGGAGTTGTTTTCGCCCGAAAATCCGGAAGGGGTAAAATTCCGGGAAAAATGCGCCCGCCTTAATCTGGAAATGGCCGGCGATTTTTTAACCGGCGCCGGTGAAGTAGCCATAATCGATGCGACCAATGTCACCTGCGGGCGGCGCAAATTGATTAAAAAGACCTTTCCTGATTATCCGCTCCTGTTCATTGAGTGCATGAATACCGATGAAGAGGCGCTGGAAGCGAATCTTGAACGGAAGGCCCTTCTAAAGGAGTTCCGGCATCTCGGCCGGGAGCAGGCCCTGGAGAGTTTCCTGAAACGAATCGATTTTTACGAGAGTGTGTACGAACCGTTGCACGACGAGCGAAACTTCATCCTGGTGGATTCCTTTGAGGGGCACATCCTCCAGGAGCATTTAACCGACCTGCTGCCCTATTATGATCGGATTCGCGATCTGATCACCACCCGCATTGTGCGGAATCTTTTTCTGGTCCGGCACGGGGAAACCTATTTCAACCAGGAAGATCGCATTGGCGGGGATTCGGATCTGACCGAGGAGGGGTTGGCTCAGGCCCATGGACTGGCGGAATATTTCTCCCATGAACGCATTCCGATAATTTTCACCAGCAACTACAAGCGCACCCTGCAAACCGCCGCTCCCATAGCCGCGAAACAGGAGCATTGCTCGATCATCTCCTTACCGGAGTTCAACGAGATTTACGCCGGGGTCTGCGACGGTATGACCTATGGGGAAATACAGGAGCGGATGCCCGAGGTGGCCACCAGCCGGAAACACAATAAGTATAATTATGTCTATCCCGGCGGCGAAGGCTATGCCACCATGGAGAGACGCATCCACCGGGGTCTGCAGAAGGTTTTTTATCTGAACAACTACGACGACAACATCATGATCGTCGGCCACCGGGCGGTCAACCGGATGATCCTGTCGGATTTCGTCTTTCGCCCCAAAGAAGAGGTGCCGTACATCTACATGCCCCAGAACCGCTACTATCATATCCAGGTCGATCCCCACAAAAAGATCTTCGAACTCAAGCCGTATGCGCGGGAACCGATTAAGGACAAATCGTGAGCAAAAGAAGGGGCGGCGAAGTTTTCTCGCGGATTGACAAAAAGGAACTCGAATTCCCTTTCGACCAGGATAACTCCAGGCCTTAAAGGTCAAAAAGAAGCGGCGGCAGGTCTTGAAAGATTATCCTGGGATAATTCAAGACCTGCCGCCGCTTCTGGGTAAAACCCTGCAAAGACCACTACCTGAGGCAGTTACGCGATTTTTTTCGGTTGCTTGTCCTGCTTCTTCTGGTCTTTTTTATCGTGTTTGCTGCTCAGCTGTTTTTTGCTCTTGTCCTTATCTTTCTTGCCGCCCTTGTCACCCATTGCATCCTCCTCTGTGGTCAGACATCTTCTCGACCTGCCGACTGTCGATCCCGCATAACAAACATCAGGACTTAACCACGATACCCAGCAGGGTATGGGGTGTCAACAATAGCGGAAATAAATCCGGGCCGGAAATCTCAAGATGGCGCGAAAACCCGGAGCTGCCGGCTTACTTCCGCGTTCTTCCCTGGAACTGCTCTCTTTTGTTTACCGGATTATCCCCAAGGCATAGCCCACGGAGAAAAGCTAGTTTCCGTTCAGGAGAAAAATAGTTCAAGGACCAAAAACCGGCGGTTTTTCGAAACAATTCGGAATTGTTCCCCGGCTCATTTTTACTTACGGCGCTGCTCCGTGCTACAATCCCAGCAGATGAAATTTACCCGCAACATACTCTGGCTGGCCTTGTTCGCCATTGCCATGGCCCAGGTCGAGGCGGCCCTGGTGGTCCATTTGCGGACCATTTATTATCCGGACCACCCGCTGCGGATCTTCCCGCTTGAGTTGATGTCGCAACACGACCTCGGGATGGAACTGGTCCGGGAATCGGCCACGCTGGTGATGATTCTGACCGTGGCCCTGCTGGCGGAAAAAGGGGCAACGCGGATTTTTGCCGCCTTCGTCCTGGTCTTCGGCCTTTGGGATCTATTTTATTACTTCTGGCTCAAAATAATGATCGGCTGGCCGGTAAGCTGGCGCGAGTGGGATGTCCTGTTTTTGATTCCCTGGCCCTGGCTTGGGCCCTGGCTGGCGCCGGTAATGATTGCCTGGCTTTTTGTGCTCTGGGGCGGGTGGATACTGCTTCTGGACCGGGAGGTTCGCTTCACCCGGGGCGCGGCCTGGCTGTTTATCCTCGGGGTGCTCCTGGCCCTGGCTGCCTTCCTGCTGCCGGCCCTGCCGTTGCTGGCCGCGGGCCAGGAGGCCTTGCGTCATTTTCAGCCGGACCGCTTCCCCTGGCCCTTGTATCTTCCCGGGTATCTGTTGATGGCCTTCAGCCTCTGGCGGGTTGCCAGCCAATAAATAAAGCACCCCCCTGCCCTCGCCACGGACTCAGGCCAATTGACAAATTCATTAATGTCAGCTACTAAAAGGGACAATGATAATGGATCTTGCTTAAATAGCCATTAGGAGATGATATTATGCGTTTTTCTCAGAAAATCATGGTGTTGCTGTTTGCCTTGCTGTTCCTCCCTGCCATTGCCGTAGCGGAAACGGCGTATGTTTCCGATCAGCTGGTCATAACCTTGCGACGGGGCAAGGGTACGGAGTACCAAATATTAAAAACCCTTAAATCCGGGACGCCCATGGAGGTTCTGGAAAAGGATGATAATGATAACTATGCCAAAGTCAGACTGGAAAGCGGGGAAGAAGGATATGTTTTGAGTCAATATCTCACTGATGAGACCCCCAAGGCCATAATCATCTCCCGGCTGGAAAAACAGGTTGAAAAAATTCGGGAACAATTAGCTCAAGCCAAGGCAAAACTGGCCGACTCCTCCCAGGTGCTCAATGCGGTACAGGAGAAACAAACCCAGAAGGAAGCTGAGCTTACCGGAAGCGTCAACGAACTCAACCGGGCCCTGGCCAAAGCTCAAGATGACCTGCGGGCAGTCACTTTAAAATATAACACCCTTCTGGAAAATTCCGGCAAGGTAGTAGAAATTACCAACGAGCGTGACGAGCTCAAAAAGACAAATGCAAAGCTTGCCTCGGAAGTCCAATCTCTGACGGCGGAGAATTCCGATCTTTCGCGCACCGGTGCGATCAAGTGGTTTCTGGCCGGGGCTGGAGTCTTATTTTTTGGCTGGATAATCGGTAAAATTTCCCGGGAAAAAAAGCGGGGCTTATATTAAGCCGGGGGCGGCAATTGTCTCCCCCGCGACAATGACGATTTCGGCCGCCAAAACCTTCGCTTAGACCCAAAAGACCGGCCTCAAACGAGGTTTAAAGATTTACCCCACCCGGCCCCGGAGTCGCTCATGTTGATAGCATGACGTCGTTTTCCCACACCCCTTCTCGGCGCACCGTTTTGCCGTCGAGGTATGAGATTTCGACGCCCCTGCCATCTTTCTTGCCGTTCTTCCACCTCCCGATATATCTGATTTTGCCGGCGGCGCTGACGATATCCTCCTCGCCCGTCCCGTGGCGGCGGTCGGCATAGAACTCCCCTTTGTAAAGACTGCCGTCGGCATAATGGAGCACTCCCAACCCGCTCATCGTGCCGTATAACCAGGAACCGATATAGGTAAATTCCTCGCAGGTGTAAGTCCCGACCCCATGGGGCATACCGTTACGAAATTCCCCGATATATTCACCGTCCCGGAAGGGGATCGCCTGTTTTTCCGCTGGTCTCTTTTGCGTCATTTCTAAATACTTTGCTGATGGAGCCGGGTCAGCCAATTGCCTCCCGGTATAAGACCGTCATTTAATACTTCGCCTTGTTATACTCTAACCGCCCACTTTTCCGGGACAAAAAAATCATCCGGAGATGATCGAATAATAAAACCCGGCACCGTCCCGGAGTTTCGGAATAAAAAAGTAAGGCGCCCCAATTCTCGGGGCAGGTTTGCCGGGGCAGAATATTCCACCAGCCGGCGACTTTTTTTATTTCGGCAGGAGATCCTTGGCCCTGAGGTAGGTGAAGTAAACCTGGTCGGTGCCGAGGATATGGTTCTTCAGCCAGGAAATCAAAAAGTCGAAAACCTCGTTGGTCATGACCTTGCCGGCCCGTAAGTCGTTCTGAATCTGCTTGGTCTTCTTGATCAGCTGCCAATGCTGGTTCAGGTGCGCCAGGAAATCCGGATGCGGCTCCAGCAGCAGCTGTTCGGTATAAAAATGGTATTCGGTATAGCGGATCATCTCCTCAAGGCTCAGCTCGATCGCGTCCCGGGCCGCCCCTTGCTCCAGGTTGTCCAAAAAGGCATTGATCACCTGCAGCAGCTTCTGATGCTGCGCGTCAATGACTGCCACCCCGACGCTGAAATCATCTTGCCAGAGGATATACTCTCTCATCGTTCACCTGTCATTCCTGGAAAAGGTTACCAACTCTCAATCAGCCTCGGATCATAGCCGCAGTAAGCGGTTTGAGCAAACTAGTTGCGCAACTCAGCTTTATTTTTTCGCGTGCTCTTCTATATACTTCGGCAAAGCGTCGCGAGCCACCAGCCCGTTGCGCTTGAGCTTAAAGGCGGGGATAGCCCACGTCGGGCCGGAATATTCAGGTAATCCTGGGTATAAGGCGCTGTTTCGGCGGCCTGGGCCATGGTCGGGAAACTTGAAGTAGGCGTGGGGATCGCCTCAAAATTGCAGCAAATTCATCAGCAGACGAACCGTCCTGCCGTTGCCATCAACAAACGGATGGATCGCCGCCGGTTCGAAATGGGCCAGGGCCGCCCGGACCACAGCAGTTCTGTCGATTCAGGGTTCGGGCAATAAAACTTAAAGGTATCCATTTGATGGTAAAAATGTGGTTCCAAGGCCTGAAAATGTCTGATTTTATGGATAAATACAAGCAATTTAAGTCGACTAGCCTGGTCTGACCCCAACCCGCAGTACCGCATGCCACTTGGAATAAACCAGCAAGGTGTACCTGAACGCGGTTCTCTGAACTCTGGATCCCTGGCCCTCTTCGCCGCCAATTAAAGAATATTCCCCACTTTCTTTAGCGACATCTGACAATATTACCGAATCGCCACCCCCTCAGTTACTCCCTTCCTGGCATATTAATAATTTTTATCTCCTTGAATTAAGATGAAAATAAGAGAATTTAAGTTTTCTTGTTAAGCTTCTGGCACACTTGTTGAAGTATCAATGCGGCAAGAAGATCGTGGACATTGCCTGAACATGGCTTTTTATCTTTCAACTTTTCGTAAGGAGATTCACATGAAGAAACTACTGATCATTTCCGCCTTGGTTGGAACCTTGGGCCTGGTCGGCTATCAGGTGGCCACGGCCCAAGCCGACGGCAACCGCCCCGGTTACGGACCCGGCTACGGCTACTGCGGCAATTACGGCTTCGGCGGCCCCGGCGTCACCGGCGACAACGCCAACTTCACCAAGTTCAGCGACGAGACCGTCGATCTCCGCAAGGAGCTGATCACCCGCCGCGCCGAGCTGGGTGCCCTGTACCGTCAGGACAATCTCGACTCCAAGAAGATCGCCGCCCTGACCGGCGACATCGTCGACCTGCAGAACAAGCTCGACACGGTCGCCAAAAAGTACGAACTGGACCGGGGATCACGCGGCCCCGCCTACGCCATGGGTTACGGCATGGGCTACGGCATGGGTCCCGGCATGATGGGCTACGGCCAGGGGTACGGCCCCGGGTACGGCCGCCATATGATGGACTGGTAAGAACTTAAGATACAATCGACTGACTTCCTCCTCTCCTTTCCTCCTTCCCGGGCTCCGCCGAAACCCCACTCGGCGGGGCCCGGCTTTTTTCGCTCGATCAACCGCGGCAGGCAAAGATCAAAACCGGAAAAGCCGAACAAGGAAATTGACCAAGGTGGCCGGGAGAATCTCGCCCGGGTGTTGTGGCAAAAAATACCCGCGTTTGACCTCTCGATCTTTTCAAGTATTTCAGGCGGCCGGTTTATGCTGGTACAGATGCACATCCCTTTGCGGGAAGGGAATGCTGATTCCGCCGGCCTCGAGATTCATCTTGGCCGCCTCGGAAATGTCGAAATATACCCGCCAGTAGTCGCTTGCTTTAACCCACGGCCGCACCACGAGGTTTACCGAACTGTCGGCCAGGGCGGAAACAGCCACGGTTGCCGGCGGCTCCGCCAGGACCAGGGCGTGATCCGTCAGGCATTTATGCAGAACCTCCTTGGCTTTGGCTATGTCTGAGTCGTAGGCAATGCCAAAGACCATGTCGACTCTAAGCAATCCCTCCACCGAATAATTGACGATCGAACCATTGGAAACCGCCCCGTTTGGGATAATTATCCGCTTATTGTCCGGGGAAAGAAGAATGGTATTGAAAATCTGCACTTCTTTGACCACCCCAAGATGTCCCTGCGCCTCGACCAGGTCCCCGACATTGTAAGGCTTGAAAATCAGGATAAGGACCCCGCCGGCAAAATTTGCCAGGCTGCCCTGCAAGGCCAGGCCGACGGCCAGACCGGCCGCGCCCAGGACCGCAATGAACGAGGTGGTGGCGATCCCAAGCATGGATGCGACGCTGATGAACAGCAGCAGCTTCAAACCCCAGGACAGGAGGTGGGTGAGGAAGGGGATCAGGGTTTTATCAGTCCTGGTTTTCTCCATGGCTTTTCTGGCACCACTGGTGACGATACCAATGAGCCAAAGACCGACGACCAGGGTAATTATTGCCAGAATCAACTTGGGCGCGTATGAAATTACCAACTCCACAAACCTTCCGGTATAAGAATCTATGTTTCCCATCACCTCTCCTTTCTTCAAGTTTTGATCTTTGCTTGCCTGCCATTTATTCGCTAAATGGCGGCCTTCCCTCCGGCGAGGCATTTCCCCCTGTACTTCTAAACTCCACGGTATCACTGCAAAAAATGTCAGGTCAAAACAAAATTTTACGCCGCCGGCCAAGCTTCTCCACCAGCCCATAAAAAGCCCGGCCATGGCAATCGGCAACCGGGCTTTTCTTCTTTGCTCTTCCTCCTGGGCCAGGCCCCTTGATGCATGGCCGCGAATGCGGTCCATGGTTTGGCTTCCGGTTTGACATTATGCTGGAAGTCAATTATGTCTTCAGCCTTTAAAGGATTGGAGGCGCCGCAGTGCGTGCCCTTTTATTCAACCTCCCGTTAATTCGGGATCACCTGTAGGAAACTGAAAAGGAGTATGACAATGGTAAAGGCTAAGGCTAAGGCTAAAAAGAAAAACCCCGATTACAAACTCATCGAGAAGCGGAGCAAACGCTGGGCCGTGCTCGGCAAGGACGGCAAGTACATCAGCGGCGAAGAGAAGGTGAAGATTCTGATCAAGGAAGGCAAGATCAAGATTGCTAAGCCCAAGAAGAAGGTGGAAGAGCCGGTCGAGGAAGCCCCTGTCGAGGAAGCCCCTGCCGAAGAGAAGGCCGAGTAGTCACCTCCGTCCTGATCTGTTTTTCTAAAAGCCCTTATCTGATAATGGATAAGGGCTTTTTTTGTGGAATGATCTCACTGTCCGTAACAAAAAAAGAGGCCCCTGCTTTACACAGGGGCCTCTTTGCTCTTTGTGGCGCGGCAGTCAACACCCCTCTGCATTCTTAATTCTGCCTTCTAACTTGTGGGCAACGGCATGGGTGGTCAAGGTCGCCCACCGCCAGGACGTGTACAGGTAACTCCCTCTTCACATCTTAATCCGGAATTTATCTGGAATTGAGTTGGCCACAGGCCGCCAAGACATCGTCGCCTTTAGCGCTTCTGATTAAAGTTGGAATTTTAAAGGTATCCAAAACTTCTTTAAACCTGTCAACTTTGGCCGAATCAGGCCGTTTGTAAGGTGATCCCGGGAATGAGTTAAAGGGAATCAGGTTGATATAAGCACTTTTGCCAGCCAGGATCGTGCCCAATTTTTCCGCATCAGCGGCAGAATCATTAAAATCTTCGATCAGGATATATTCATAGGTAATGAATTGTTTTTTACTTAAAGGGATCCGGTCGATATAGGCCAACACTTCATCCAGTGGATATTTTCTGTTGAGGGGAATAAGTTCATTTCTTTTTTCGGCAAAGGGTGAATGCAGAGATAAGGCCAGGTTGACGCCGGGAATTTCCTCCCGCCATCTCTTCAGGCCAGGAAGATAACCGGAAGTTGAAATGGTAATCTTCTGCCCCCCGATTGAAGTTCCGTGTTTTGCTAAAAATATTTCGCAGGCTTTTTTCACCGCCTCAAAATTATGTAAAGGTTCGCCCTGCCCCATAAAAACAATATTTAAAATCCGCTCCTCGCCAGGCCGGTTTTTCGCGAGCCAACGCCAAGCCTCGAGAAACTGGCCGACAATTTCAGTTGGTCGTCAAATTTCTGGTCAGCCCCTGTTTGCCGGTAGAACAAAAAGAGCAATTCATCGCACAGCCGACCTGCGATGAAAGGCAGATGGAATATTTGTTATGAAACGGGATCAGGACGGTTTCAATCTGTATGCTGGTCGCGAAGCTTGAACAGAAATTTTACGGTTCGATCTTTTGCTTCATGAACCGTATCTATTTCGGGCAGGGAAAAGTCGAAATTATCCTGAAAAAAGGCCAATGAACCTTTGGCAATTTTCTCCCGGCATGGCGCCTTTTCTTTTTTCTTATAATGCCAATTAAAAAGAATCGCCGCGGCTGAGCGGTTTAAATCGTTCTGCTTCAGGATCATTTCTAAATCAGAATGATTCAGATCATAAAAAGATGTTTTCAAAAAATGTCTCTGGTTAATATCAATATTTTACCAATACCCAATATCTTTAAATATTGGCTTTGCCAGCGCAATTATATGAATATGGGGTCAGGCCCCTACCCGGACTTAAACTAGAAATTGAGAGCACTGGTCAAGCAAAGACCTGCCCCTTTATTTTGATGAATTACTACAATTTGTCATCATTTAGTCTTTGAAGGTCTTTCTTCTCAACTAATGCCACTTTCACCTTTTCTTGTTCATTTAATTTAAAAAAGCGTGGATCAGTGTATTCCAATCTATAAAGGCCCATGTATTTCACAATTTTTATTTCTGTTCTTTCATCAACATTCCAAACTGTCGAGTTTTGAAGTGTCAATAGTACCCCAAAACTCTTTTTATGAGCGCCATGTTTCTTATCCAAAACACTCGTTAATCCTTCCAGGTATTTTGGTGTTGTCTTTAGATTTGATTTAACAGAGAAAAGTCGCTTTGTTTGCGGTGTAAAATGAAGGTCAATTGAAACACGTTCATCAAGCAGGTCTGTATGATACGTGAGGACCATTATCTTTGATGTTTCTTTAAAAAGATTCGCGTTAAAATGGGCGCTTGGGATCCCATATTTTTGACCATCAATAATACCCAAATCGCGTTGTTGAGCTAAACCAAATATTTGCTTTAATGTTGACCCCGATTGGAACCCATCAAACTCAAAAGCCATTACTTGTTCTGCAGAAAGGCAAAAAGTAATAAATAACAATAAACAGAATCCTATTTTATAACCTACTGAGGTTTTTCTTTTATTTGAAAATTGCATTGGGTAGTCCTTTAATTTCTTAACCGCCGAACGGCTGTTGTCAGTGGGGAAATGGCCGCAGTCAGGTTTACCACTGACTATTTAGTCAGCGCTCATTTTTTGCAAATCAGAATAAAAAGCACAGTAACTTAACCTCACCGACAATTCAAATTCCTTTGAATATATCGCAAAAAGGATTTTATTGCGCAGATGGGTATGAACATTGACAGTTACATTGAATTATTCAAGAAACTGCGGACTGACAAGAACCGGAACAGGTGGACTGGTTTAACCAATAACCAAGCCCCACATAAGCCCTTCCTGCTGCTCTCGATCCTTGATCATATCGCCGAAGGACTGATCTCCGGCAACTTCATCTCTCCCGACTATGAGCTGGTCGATACCTTCAGCCGATACTGGTCCAGGATCATGCCGCTCGGAACCAGCGGCAACATGGCCTACCCTTTCTTTCACATGGAAGGAGAGTCATTCTGGCATCTGGTTCCCAGGCCAGGAACCTTGGCTCCGGTCGGCAAAGCCGTCACCTCAATCAAACTGATCAATGAACTTTTTCTGGGCGCAAAGCTGGATGAAGAGCTGTTTCCCCTTCTCCAGATGAAACAGTCGCACGACATACTGCGGGAAGCCCTGATCTCCGGCTATTTCGCCCAGGATGTGCAACCGGTGCTCCGCGAACAGGGCGCGATCAATAAAGACGCCTTTGATTACAGTCAGAAACTGCTGGAAACATCCGAACCGCAACCCGAGACTATTTACGAAAACCCCGATATCGACCGAGGCCGAAGGGTCCGGGACCAAGGCTTCCGCCGGGCCATCGTCAATCTCTACGAGCACCGCTGTTCGCTATGCGGGATCAGGATGATGACCCCGGCCGGCCATACGGTGGTCGAAGCCGCCCATATTGAGCCTTGGTGCGTCAACCATAACGATCTGCCTACCAATGGGCTGGCTCTCTGTCGCCTCTGCCACTGGTCGTTTGATGAAGGTTTGATGACGGTGGGGAAAAACTACGAGGTAAAGGTTTCAAAAATAGTCAGGCTGGACAACAATTTTCCCGGCCATATCCTACCCTCTCCGACCGCCCGATTTTTAAGCCCGACCAGGGCAAACACTGGCCGGATCAGGAGAATTTGGAGTATCACAGAAAGAAGGTTTTTATCAGGTAAAAAAGTCTCGTGAGTATTAGTCTCAACGTTCAACTTCTAGAGCAAGAGTCAAGCAAAGATCTGACCCCTCTAACACACGGTAGACTTCTTCAGGGTGGGGCTTACTTCCCTTCGGTGGGTTCAGGCTGTTTGTCCATTGTCTGGCCAACCAGCTTTACGTATTGTTCCTTGGTTCTACATCAAAAAAATTAGTGGCCGACTTCACACCGGGTACGTCTTCGCCAACGGGAAGCAGACTTCCGCAGCCATATCCAGGACAGGCTGATTCTTGTCGAGATAGGCGGCGACAACGACAACCTGGCAGCTTCCATAGTCGTTGTTCTTCTGTGCCTCGGCCAGCTGCTTTTCCCAATCAAGCTTGCCAAGGTGCGTTTCCGGTCGGGTGCCACAGCCACTGAATGCAAAAGCAACCAGGAACAACAGAAAACCATTCTTCATTTGGGACACCCATCTTCCATTGGTTCCTCGAATTATGCGATTCGTACTGCCGTATCTACAGGCTCTTCAGCTCAAAAGCCAAGAGCGGACTTGATAATCACATCAAAGGCACATCCTCCAGCTGTCAGAAGCAGACCTCTGCTAAGCTGAAGAAAGAGACCAATCTTTCGCAGAGGAGATGTCTATGCAAATGTACGCCGGAATCGATTTACATTCAAACAACAATTACCTGGCAGTATGCGACGAGGAAGAAAGGGTAAGGCTTACAGCCCGCTTTTTGATACCGAAAAGAGACCTCTAAGGCCTGAAATCGCCTGATTTTCAAAGAAGATTGACATGATATCAAATAGTTAGCTTGGTCCGACCCCAGCCGAACAATAATGAATGGTGTGATATCAAACAGTTAGCTTGGTCTGACCCCAGAACCAACATTACTTCGAAAAAAGGGGACAGATCTATTTTTCAATTAATAAATCTGTCCCCTTTTTCGTCCGATATTCACATGAGCAACAAAGAAATATGGGGAGTATCCCTGGTTTCCTGGTATAAAAAAAGGGCTGCGGACCGAAGTCCGTAGCCCTTTTTGGTCGAAAATCGGCAGGGGGCAGAAAAGATTCGAACTTTTGCCCACCTGAACCCCATAAAGGCCAGGGGGCCGGATCATCTTCCTGCAATTACGCAACTATTTGATTATGTGTCATCCAACCAAAGAAACAATAGAAGCAAAACAGGAAAAAAACAATGACTGGCACAAAACTGGCGTAGTGAACAAATTTATGCCTGGTTTGCCTTGGCTTGAATAACAACCTGAATCTTTAATTGCCCATTGTTGATAGTGCTTTGGTCGGCTAGATTGTCTTGAGATAGCTCACTTAGAAGGTATTCTATTTATTAGCTTACACAATAAACCCTCCGAGGGATAGATTGTGCGGATGTAATATATACTTTAAAATCGAGCCATTCTAGCAGGGATAACATATTAATCTTAGGATATTATCCGGTAACAGTTGAATTTTATGAGTTAAATCTATGTCATCTGACAAGAACAAAATCCTTCTACTTCAGTCTGGAGGAAGAGACTCAGCTGTTGCTGCTGCTACTCTCCTTTCCACAGGCAAGGATGTATTCGCAGTAACTTTACTTAGCAGTGAGGCCCCAGATATCAGATTACCCCTAGTACGTGCTAATGAGATCTTACAGATTTCCCATGACTATTCCTGGGCAGCAATTGAATATTCAGAATGGCACGCAGAAATAAAACAAGAACTATTAGGTTACAAAAACTTTGAGCAAGTACTACCAAAATCATGCCTGATTTGCGCAATAGCCAGGCTAACAGCTTCGATCAATATATGCCGAGCCCTTGGCATAAGAAAAATCGCAGTTGGATACACTGAATACCAAAGTGACTGGGCCGAGCAAACAAGCCACTCAATAGAATGCCAGAATAAGCAGTTAAAGAAATTCGGGATCTAATTAAATAATAGGCCAGACATCTCTCTTCAAAAAGAGACGCAGAAAGATACCTGCAAGAGAATGGTTTAACTCAATACTCTTTGGAAAATCCCTGCTGTGTTTCTGCGCAAGGAACGCAACCAGTTCCACAGGAATTAACGACCCTGTTGATAGAAAGAGGCTTTAAGTATAGGCAAAACAAAACCCCCAAACTCAAAATAGTTGAGAATATAGGGAAGATAAGACTATGCCTTTAGCAGACCAAATCACAATTTACGCAGCAGCGCTAGCATCAACATTGACATTAATGCGAATTCTTTCCGGCATTACTGGTTCAATGCCGATCAGAAGGGCTTTGTTACACTCATCATTCTCCAGCGCAATAGCACTATTTATAGCTGCAGTTGCAAAGTCAGTCTCCTTATTCCCTTATTTACAACAAGTGATTCATGATAACTTAGCTTGGTTTTCATCATTTTGCAAAACAGCATTATTCATAATATGGCTATTAGCCATATTATATTATTTTGGGTTTAGCTTTTTATTAAGGCTATATACAAGAACGATACGATTTAAAGATTATGGAGTATTTACTAATTTAAGGTCAACACCACCAGCACGATTATACAGAATAATAAAGAGATTAATAAAGAAGGATAAAAAAGAATACGAAATAACAAAG